>NZ_JBWKOG010000003.1:589439-656260 GCF_059415965.1 Roseateles sp. GW821-FHT09G09
GCGTTGGCCGCGGCACTTCAGTGACACGAGCCGACTATGACTTCGTGATCTTCACCGACCGCAGGTTCCACCCCGGCCCATTGGCCTTCACCGCGATCTGCTGCTGGCCGGCCGGCAGCGTCACGCGGTGCGAGATGGTCGTCCAGTTCTGCCACCCGCCCGTCGACGGCACGCCGAGCGCGCCGTACACCGGCGTGCCGCCCGCCATCTCCAGCTGCAGGCTGCCGCCGCCGTTCAGGCTGGCGACGCGGTACTCGACCGTGTAGGTCCCGCCCTGCGGCAGGTTGAGGTTCCACACCGCCCAGTCGCCAGTGTCGATCCAGCCGAGGTTCTGGCCGCCTTCGCTCGAAGCCTCGAGCTGCATGCCCGATTGCAGCGCGAAGTTGGCCGCCTGCAGCGTCGTCGTGAACGCCGGCGTCGCGCCGTCCTTCTTGTAGACGCGCACGTAGTCCACGTACATCTTCGCGGGCAGCCGGCTCTCGTCGATGTTCCACTGCGGCCAGTTGCCGCCCACCGCCAGGTTCAGCAGCAGGAAGAAGTCGCGATGGAATTCCTCGGTGCTGTTGACGCTGTTGGTGATGTCGGCGACGTGGAACTCGCGGCCGTCGACGAACCAGCGCAGGAACTTCTCGTCCCACTCGACCGCGTAGACGTGATAGTCCGCGACGTTGGTGGCCGTGTGGCCGCCGTACGAGGCGTGACCGCCGTCCGGTCCCTGCCAGTGGATGGTGCCGTAAACATCGGACTCAGCGTTGACGTGCTCCATGATGTCGATCTCGCCCGACGCGGGCCAGCCCACCGACGTGATGTTGCTGCCCAGCATCCAGAACGCCGGCCACATGCCCGAGCTCGACGGCGCCTTGATGCGTGCTTCGATGCGGCCGTACTTGAAGGTGGCCAGGCCTTGCGTCGTCATCCGCGCCGACGTGTAGCGCATGCCGCCGAAGTCCTCGCGCCTGGCGGTGATGACGAGCTGGCCGTTCTCGATGGTGGCGTTCTCGCGTCGGTAGTACTGCAGCTCGTTGTTGCCCCAGCCGCCCGAGCCGGTGCCGGTCTCGAACCGCCATTGCGGGCCGATGCCGTTGGTGAATTCGTCCTGCCAGACGAGTTGCCAGTTTTGTGCCTGCGCCGCGACGCCCGTCAGGGCGAGCGCAACCGCGGCAAGCGATCGAATCCAGCGTGTCATGGGATCTCCTCGGAACCAATGGTGGGGATGGAGGAGACGCGCGCGAAGGACAGGAGCGGCGTCTCCAGGGGGGCCGGCCGCAAGGACCGGTGTCGACGCCCGAGATCAAGTAAGCCGTGGGGCCGCTGGCGCGCCGCCGATCGCTCGTCGATGCGCCGCCGCCTCTCCGCATGACTATCTGAAAGCGCTTTCAGTATGTCTCGCGGGAAAACCCTCGGAACTTCGCTTCGTTGGTGACAAGCGGTTGTGCGGTGGCAAGTCGGAGGGCGCGCCGGTATCCAGGTGTTGCCCTCGTGACGATCCGCGCAGCGTGGGCGCGGTCATTGTTGAGAGGCGTTGAATTCACAAGCTCATGAGCGCATCTCGACCGGCGGGGCTCGGATCCGAAGAATGCGCTCGACCAGCAACTGGAGAGTCTCCGCGATGGCCACCGTCCCCCTTCCGGATTCACGGCGTGTGACGCCGCTACGCGGCGCGGCCGCCCGCCTGGAACCGGCGGCGTATGCGCTGCTGCGGTTCGCCTTCGGCGCCATCCTGTTCACGCATGGACTGCCGAAGGCGCTGGGGACTTCGCACGGGTCGATGGCGGATCCGATGGCCGGCTCCATCCGGCTCATCGATCTGGTGATGGGCCTGCCCTTCGCGCCGCAGCTGGCGTTCCTCGTCATGCTGCTGGAGACCGTCGGCGCGGTGTCACTGGCCATCGGCTTCTGCACGCGCTGGGTGGCGCTGGCGTTCACGATGGAGATGATCGGCATCTGCGTCGCGCTCGGCCCGACCTGGCCGTGGATCGACCGGGGCATCGAATACCCGGTGCTGATGGCGGTGCTCGCGGCCTACGTCGTCGTGCGAGGCGGCGGGGCGTATGCGATGGAAGGAAGGGTGCTCAATCCGTCACGCACCCAGGCAAGGAAAGGGTAGATCGGGACCTGAGGCATTTCCCAGGCCCGCGTCGAGGCCGTCGCGTCCGAGCAGGCCCTGGGCCAGCCGATGTGGTTCTCCGTCTCGCCGCTCAAGCTGCTGGTGATGTGCACCGTCACGCTCCAGCTCTACGGCGTCTACTGGCTCTATCAGCGATGGAAGCGGGTGCGCGACCGGGAGAAGTCGTCCATCCTGCCGGCGATGCGCGCGATCTTCGCGGTGTTCTTCGTCTGGTCGCTGTTCGGGCGTGTGCGTGACTCGCAGCTGGGCGAGGACATGAGTGCGAAAGACGCGCTCAGTGCCGGCGGCTTGGCGGCCGCCTGGATCGTCTTTTCGCTCATGTGGAATGCGCCCGATCCGGTATGGTGGATCGCGATGGTCGCTCCGGCCTTCCTGATGCCGGTGCAGAGCGCGATGAACGCCGTCAACGAGACCGTCACGCCGGGCCAGCCCGCAACGATCGCTTCGGCGCGCTGAACTGGGTCGCCATCGTGCTGGGAAGCCTGTTCATCGTGATGGCGCTGATCGGCACCTTCGTGCGCGCCCAAGCCTGACCGGACCCGGTCTCTGCTGGGCGGCGAGACCGCCGGCCCGGGCCGGTGGTAGTCTGTCGCCATGACTCAGCGCCTCGCCTCCTGCAGCTGCGGCCAGCTCACGGCCCAGGTCGTGGGCGAGCCCGTGCGCATCTCCATCTGCCATTGCCTGAACTGCCAGCGCCGGACGGGCGGCCCCTTCGCCCAGCAGGCCAGGTTCCGTCGTCAAGACGTGACCCCGTCCGGCGTGTCGTCGACGTACACGATCACCGGTGACGAAGGCACGAACGCCAAATTCCACTTCTGCCCGACCTGCGGCGCGACGGTGTACTACGAGATGGACGCGATGCCGGACTACGTCGCCATCCCGGTCGGCGCATTCGCGGAGCCGAACTTCCCGGCGCCGACCGTGTCGGTCTACGAGAGCCGGAAGCACGGCTGGGTCGTGCCGCCGCCGGACGCGGAGCATTGGTGACCAGCCGGGGTTTGACTTGCGGCCCTCGGCCGCGCCGTGCTCAACGCACCAGCTTGCCGCCGACGCCGAGCACGGCGAAGTCCACGTAGCGCGAGGTCGGGCCCTTGCCGAAGGTCAGGCGATGGCCGCCGACGTCGACGTCGAAGCCGCGTTCCAGCGTGTCGGTCAGTCCGGCCGGGCCCGCGGCCGGCGTGCGTTCCAACGCCTTCACGAGCGCACGGGCGGCGATGAAGCCTTCGAGCGAGCGCGAGGACAGGTCCGCGTCCTTGGCATTGCCGCGCAGGCGCTGGTAGTCGCGGACGACTTCGCGGTCGGCGCGGTCGTCCGTCGGCAGCACCAGCGAGAACGCGAATCCACGGGCGCGGTCCGGGCCGAGCTTGGCCAGCAGCGCCTGCACGTCGATGATGGACATGCCGTACAGGGCGGCGCGGCCGCCCGCGGTCTGGTACTTGTCGGTGAACTCGATGGCGGCCGCGGTGGTCGCGGCGAGGAAGATCACGTCGGGCGACTGCTTGATCATGTCGGCCACCGCCTTGCCGACCTCGGTCGTGTTGCGGGCGTAGCCGGACTGCGCGACCAGCGTGAGGCCGTAGGTCTTGGCCGACGCCTGCGCGCCGGCGAGCGCGTCGCGGCCCAGGCCGTCGTCCTGGTAGACGACCGCGACCTTGGTGCGGCCCATCTCGCCGAGCTGCTTGAAGAGGCGGTCGACCTCCTCGCGGTAGCTGGCCTTGACCGGGTACATGTTGCGCGCGGTGATCACGCTGTTGGCGCCGGAGACGGCGCCGACCATGGACACGTGGGTCTTCTCGAGCACGCCATCCTGCTTGAGGGCCTCGAGGTTGGAGGTGCCGACGGTGCCGATCAGGGCGGTGGGCGCGTCGGCGCCGATCAGCTCCTTGACCAGACGGACGGTGTCCTCGGGCTTGTTCGCGTCGTCGCGGGTGACGAGCTTGATCTTCTGGCCGCGGATGCCGCCGCGCGCATTGACGTCGTCGATCCACAGCTTGGCGCCGGCGCGGATCGCCTTGCCGGTGACCGCCTGCGGTCCGGTGAACGGGGCCACCTGGCCGATGACGATGTCGGCATGCGCCGTCGAGGCGGCCGCGAGGCACAGGAGGGTGATCAGGCGGCGGGCGCGGCGGGCGAAGGCGAGGGTCATGGTCAATGCGGCAACAGGCGTGCAGGACCGGTCATTGTGATCAATACGATGATGGTTGCGGTAACAGTTGGGCGACTGGGAGAACGGTGACCGGGTGCGGCGACAAGCGGCAGCCTTGGCCCGAAAGAAGGTCAGGCGAAGCGAAGACGCTCGGCGTCCGGGCCGTGAGGTTCCCTTGAACCGGTGGTCGGGAAAGTCCAGATCAACGGCGCCGACGGACGGAACGATTACATGCGGGTACGGCTCTAGCATCGGTCCATGATGCAAGCACCTTCCCGTCGCCACATCCTCGGCGTGGCCCTGGCCGCGCCGACCGCGGCCATCGCCGCAACTGCCGCTGCCGCTGCAACCGCCGTCACAGGCGGATCGAGCGGCGCGCCCCGACCGGGCGGCGCGTCCGTGTCGATCTCGCCGAAGCGCATCGAGCGGATGCTCCGCGGCGTGGTCGCTGACGGTCGCGCCGTGGGCGTGTCGGCGGTCGTCTGGCAAGGCGGGACCGAGCGCTACTTCGGCGCCTTCGGCCTGTCGGACCGCGAGGCCCGGCGGCCGATGGCCCGCGACACGCTGGCGCGCATCTGGTCGATGACCAAACCGGTGGCGTCGGTGGCGCTCATGCGCCTGTGGGACGCCGGGCGCTTCCGTCTGGACGATCCGATCGCGCTCTACCTGCCGGAGTTCAAGAGCATGCGCGTCCATGCGGACGACGGTCGTGGCGAGCGGCCGGCGGAGCGTCCCGTCCTCGTGCGCGACGTGCTGCGGCACACGTCGGGCCTCACGTATGCGATGGAAGACGGCCCGGCCGATCGCGCGTTCCGCGCGGCGAATCCGCTGGAGACCTCGCGCGACCTGGCTGCGTTCAGCCGCGCTGTCGCGGCGCTGCCGCTGCGTCACGAGCCGGGCACGGCCTGGCAGTACGGCACCTCGACGGACATCGTGGCGCGCCTGGTGGAAGTGCTGGGCGAGGAGCCCTTCGATGCGCACGTGCGCCGCCACATCCTGCGGCCGCTGGGCATGAAGGAGACGGACTGGACGCAGCCCGACGCGGTCAAGGACCGGCGGGCGGCGACCTACCGCTTCGGCGCCGACGGCCCCGCGCAACGCGAGCCCGAGGTGCCCTTCCTCTTCGCCAGCGGCGGCGCAGGCCTGATCGGCCCCATCGACGACTACCTGCGCTTCGCGCGCATGCTGCTGGGCGAGGGCGAGCTCGACGGCGTGCGCGTGCTGCGCCCGGCGACCGTGAAGGTCATGCTCGTCGATCACCTGGACCCGGCCATCTCGTCGCGCCACTTCCTGAAGAGTCCGGGACTTGGATTCGGGCTTGGAGGCTCGGTGCGCATCGCGCCGACCACGGCCGACGAGCCCGCCAGTGTGGTGGGTGAGTTCTCCTGGGGCGGCGCGGCTTCGACGCTGTTCTGGGTGGACCCGGCGAACCAGCTCGCGGTCGTGTTCTTCGCCCAGAAGGTCCCGTTCGACGAGGCGTTGCACAAGGATGTGCGGCGCGCGGTGTACGGCTGAGAAAATGCAAGGATGAGATTCGACATTGAGGTCTTCGCCGATTACCACCAGTTCTACATTCAGGACGGTGTCGTCAAGCCGTCGTCGCCATTGGATTGGTCCGGCGAAGACGTCGGACATCGGGCAAAGGTGGCTGAGAACCTGGTGGTCATCTGTCCGATCCGGAACATGATGGTGCCGGTGACGGTGGAGGTCCACGCCAGCAATCCGATGCTGGACTGGAACGGCTACGACCATGTCGTCCAGTGCGGACTCGCATTGCCTTCTGGCGTGCTCCAGATCCACGAGTGCACCGGTGGTGAGGTCCTTCGGCTCGACGTCAATCCCGGTCGCTATCACGTCATGGCGATGTACGGCGGCCTGGACGTCATCGATGATGACGGGCTGGAAGGCGATGACTTCTATCGGATCGCCTTGTGGCCCGCGGAGGAAGTTGAGCCGGTGCGTGTCTTGAAGGCGTGGGCGGAGCGCCACGAATGAGTCGCAGACTGTCGGACCCAGCGCGCAGTCGCGCGCTATGGATCGGCCTTCAGATTCTCTGCATTCCCGCGTTCCTGCTTTCGGCTGCGGTAACGATAGAAATGGGCTTTGCAGAACCGGGCAGGGGCTACATGAGCAAGTCCGGAACGCCTGTCCAATGTGAGGCCCTGGCGCCTCGCGCGAAAAGCTATTCGGAACCCCGTTGTGCCCGATTCGGTTCAATGACCACGAATCCGATGGGCTTTGGCCTGGCGCTGACGTCGCTCGCGGCGTTCAGCGGAATCCTCTGGATGAGCAGCCGATCTGGACGTGGGCTACGCGTCAGGCGCTGAGACTGGGCTGTCGTTCAAGCGTCGGGAGATGTCTTGTCCGAAGCCATTTTTCTTGGAGACTTGAAAGCTTTGTCGATACTGACGATAGCTTGTCAGCGGAATCGCGAGCGTCGATTTCGAGCGCGCACCACTCGTGTTCCCATCTCCGTATCTGAACTCAATTCAGATGCTTTATCCGGGTTTTCTCGTAGATTTCGATGTCGGGAAATATCTTCGTAAACCGTTCTATAGATCAAGAGGGACAGATGTCCCTGCGACTCGCACGAAGGAAAGGTTCGCTGTTGTATGTTTCTGCTGACAATACTATCGATAGTCTCTGGGCTTGCATCTGCTGCTGCTTGGTTATATGCAAGCCAAGTGAAGGTTTCTAGAGAGGCGGCACTTGAAATGAGAAGAAGCGCGGCGTTGAAAAATGGCACTGTTGCAAATCTCTCAGGGGTGACCTTTGATGGGTGGGAGGTACGAGAAACCTTGCGTGCTCAAGCCAAATGGAACTCGATTGGTGCAATCTTGGCCGCAACTGCCGTGTTGGCGCAGGCAACGGTTCAAGCGCTGACTGTAACTTAGCCGCAGCGGCCAATCGGCTGTCGCTGCATATTTTTCGATCAAAGGAGGAGTAAATGGCAATCAAAAAGATTCACCCACCGAAGCCACCAAAGCCGATTGACCGAATGCAAAACATGAAGACTATTCGTCCGTTGGGTAAGACAAAGTGGATCAAGGCCCATTGGCGTTACGACTACAACACTCGGAAGTGGGAATGGGTCCTTGGCCACTGGAGTGCGTAAACTAAGCGGTTAGGGATGGCAGAGCAGGAAAATGCGCCGCCTGATCCCGAAGCCATGAACTGTAGAACGAGGATAGTCAATGCAGGAATTGATATCGCTGCTAAGGGAGGATGCAAATTCCGCCAATGCCTTCGGTGCTTTGGCTAGTGCTGCGGCAGCAACTTTGGCTCTTCTCATATCGGTCATCTCGCTATACATCTCCATTGGCACCTTAAGTAATCAACGTCGTCATAACGTTCTTTCCGCTCGTCCTTTGCCGGAGGTTGTCCTTGGAGATTATGAGAATTGTTTGCAGGTTAGATTGCGAAACAATGGTTCGGTGCCATTGATTGTTTAAGCCATAACGGTGGGTGACGGAGCTTCGACGAAACCATCCATCATTGATTGGATGCCATCTCTACCGCATGACAAACATTGGTCAAAATTTGTTCATGCGGTTGAAATGCGCGGTATCCTGCCGGGTGAAGAAATAGTTTTAATTGAACTCTCCGAAGAAGAGGGTGAGATAAACTTTGCAGAAAGTCGTGATGCTGTGAGAGCGAGCTTGTCTCCGCTCCCTTGAATATTGAATATATAAACATTTACGAAAGCGTAATGCGGCCCTATAAGAAAAAGCTGATGTGGTTTGGTAGAAATGTCTAATTTTGGGGTGATTGCGTGATTGCCTAATGTTTGATGATTAACTGCTGGAGCGTTAATGAGTGCATTTCCCTCAGATGAGGCTATTGCTCGATCATTGCCATTAATCGCTGAGCTTCAAACTCAGAGCGATCGAGGTGTCGCGATTGTGGGTGTCGCGTGGATTGAAGAGGCGCTCGTTGCTGCGATTCAGGCGTTTGTTGATACGCATCCTGGAGCTTGGGATCGCCTCTTTCGTAAGAGCGGACCAATGTCGGCTCTAGCTGCGAAAATTGATCTCGCAAGACTTTTGGCTATGACCAGCGATGCAATTCATTCGGACCTGCACATCCTTCGAGAAATTCGAAATGAATTCGCGCACGCGGTGCTTGATAAAGACAATACATCGCTGAGTTTCGGTACGTCGCGCATTAAGGATAAATGCTTGGCCCTGAAGTGCGTGAAGCATGAGGGCCTCACCGATCCACGTCATGCGTTCATTCGCGCTTGTGCTGTTCTAAATTCCGATTTCTATTTACACCAGTTTATTGGGCAGAGACTGCAGGACGGGGGGAGAGTTGTAGTGTATGGAGAGAGTGTTTGATTCTCATTGATTGATTCAATGGGCTCTTAAACCCACTCTGGGGGCACCTTGGCGAGCCGCGTTGCGTTCGTGTTCCTCGCCCGAAGTTTCCGTTCAACGAGGCATTGCAAAAGGATGTGCGGCGCGCGGTGTACGGCTGACTGCCGAGGGCGCTGGCCCTCACCCCCACCCTCTCCCGCAAGCGGGAGAGGGAGCCCGCAGGAGCGATGCGTGAACTCGCTCAGCTTTCCTGGCCCGGTTGCAGGGCCGCAGTTTCTTCCTGATCGGCGCTGCCCAAGGACCCCAGCGCGCGGCGCATGCCGCTCGCGCTCGGCGATTCGATGTAGACGCACTTCTTGTTGTGGCGCTTGCAGTGGTCCTTCACGCGCCAGTAGGCGTCGTGGCTGATGCAGCCGGTCTGGCAGATCACCAGGTCCGCCGCCGCCAGGCTCGCGTCGAGCTTGGAGACGGCGTCTTCCTCGCCGCCATCGTGGTGCAGGAAGCGCCCGCCGGTGCGCTCGATCAGCTGGCGATAGATCGGCACCACCGCCGGCCGGCCGCCGACGCACAGCACCGAGCGCTCGTCGAGCGACGGCAGCGCGGACTCCGAGCCCGGCTGTGATTCGGACTGCTGCGCCGTTTGCGTCTGCTGCTGTGCCAGCTGCCGCTCCGACTGCGCCAGCGCCTGCTGCAGCTCGTCCGCCCGGCGCTGCTCGCGCTCCGCCTGCTGCCGCGAGGTCAGCAGCGCCCGCTCCAGTTGATGGATGCGGTCCTGCTGCGTCTGCAGGTGCTTCGCCTGTTCATGGCGGTGGCGCAGGCCGGGGATGCTGTCCTCCAACTGCTGCAGCTCCTCGCGCAGCCCCGCCGCCAGCGTGTCGCGCGCCAGCAGCTCGCCGCGCAGGCGCAGGCATTCGGCCTGCGACAGCTCCAGCTCGCGTGCCCGTTCCGCCAGCAGCCGCGTGCTGCGCGACTGCGCTTGCGCCAGCTCGCGCGTGAGGATCGCGTGCTCGTCCTGCAGCTCGTCGAGTCGCTGGAGGTCCGCGCGGTTCGCCGCGCCGACCTGGTGCTGCAGCATGTGGATGTCGCGCAGCACCTGCTCCTGCAGCGCCGCGTCGCAACGCGCATGCGTCAACGCGCCCCACAACGCGCCGCCGACGTCGTTGCCCTGTTGCGCGGCGTTCCACCAGCGCGTCAGCGACTCCGCCGTCTTGTGCTGCGACGACTGCCGCAGCGCGATCGAGAAGCGCTGGTCCAGCTCCTTCTGAAGCATCTCGGAGATCGGCCCGCGACGCGCGCATTCGTTGATCGCGCCGCAGTGCATCTCGTAGTCGTTGGCCAGCGCCTCGCCGCCGAGCATCTTGCCCAGCTTGCGACGCAGCACCGGCATCGGCAGGCACACGCCGATCACCGGGCAGAGCGCCTGCGCGGGCAATTCCCACAGGCGGCGACGGCGCGAGCCGCGCGGCACTGGCGTGTCGTCGGATGAGGACGACGAAGACGATGAGGACGATGACGATGACGAGGAGATGGAGTCGCCACGTGCCAGGGCTTGCGCCAGCGGCAGACCGGCCACCGCGGCGGGCACGGTGTCGCCTTCCTGCATGAACACGCCGCCCCCCGTCACCGCGTTCGCGGCGGAGGCCAGCAACGGGGAATCGCCCGGCAGGCCGGAAGTGCCCGCGTCGGCGCGCGCCAGGAGGCTCAGGAGCGAAGGGGAGGTGGGCTTGTCGCACATGGGTGGACTCCTTACTGCAAGGGGGACGCTTGGAGCGCGAAGCGCACCGGGTACTCGACCCAGCTGACCAGTCGCTGGTCGCCGCGTCGGGCTGGGACGAAGGGACAGGATTCGGCGACGCGCCGCGCCGCCTCGTCCAGCAGGCGCCAGCCGCTGCCGCCGGCCACGACGACCTCGGCCGCGTGACCGTCGGCGTCGACCTTCACGCGCAGCACGACCCGACCCTCGATGCCGCGATCGCGCAGCATCCCCGGATAGTGACGCTCGATCTGCCGGGCGCTGCAGGCGCGATGGTCGGCAGGCATCTGGACCGGGACATCGGTGGTCGCGGGTGCCTGAACGGTTGCGGGAGCCGGCGGGGACGCCGTCGCCGTGGTCGAGACGGCGGCAACCGCGACAGGGCGGGCCGCGGCGGCGCCCTGATCGGAAGGCGCGGCCGCAGGGGGATCGAATCGCAGCGGCGTCGCCGCGACGGCGATCGGCGGCGTGATCTCTATCTGCACGGGCGGCGGCGGGATGTCCGGCGTCGGAGGAACGCTCAACGCTGAGCGGGGCAGTTCGATGGGAATGGACGACGGAGTCGTCGATTCCGACGTCGGCTTCGAAGGCACCAGACGTGCGCTGATCGTCAGCGGCACGGGCGCGGGCGGTCGCTGGGGCGCGAAGGCGCTCGCCAGCGCCAGCAGCATGGCCGCGTGGATCGCCCCGGTCACGGCCCAGCCGGTCCAACGAGGACTCATGCGCGCGCTCCCACCGCGCCGGCCAGCATCGGCAGGATCGCGAGACCGTGTTCATCGCGCAGCAGCCGCAGGCGCGTGTCGTAGAGCTGTTCCAGCAGCGGCAAGGTCGACGGCAGGGCGTCGCAGTCGGCCAGCAGCCGACCCGCCTTCATGAGCCACAGCCGGTCGAAGTGATTCATCGCGAGGTTGAGGTCGTGCAGCACCGCCACCAGCGCATGCCCGCGCTGTGTAGCGAAGTCGGACATCGCCGCCATCAGCGAGACGCTCAGGCCCGGATCGAGCGCGGCCACCGGCTCGTCGACGAGCAGCAGTCCGTCGCGCGCATCCCAGGCCTGCGCGAACACGCGCGCCAGCTGGACACGCGCCTGTTCGCCGCCGGACAAGGTGTCGAAGCGGCGACCGTGCAGGTGCTCGGCCTGCGCTTGCGCCAGCGCCTCGCGCACGATCGCGTCCTGGCGCCCGTCGCCTTGTCGCGCGACGCGGCCGAGAGCGACGACGAGCTCGACCGGCAGTCCGAAGGCGACACCGTGCTGCTGCGGCAGTACCGCGCGGCGCTGCGCGAGCGCCGCCGGCGACCACGCGCCCAGCGGCTGACCGTCGAAATGCAGCGTACCCGCCGCGGGACGCAGCTCACGCGCGATGAGTCGCAGCAACGTCGATTTGCCGGCGCCGCTCGGGCCAAGGATCGCGATGCGTTCGCCCGGATCGACGCGCAGCGTCAGCGGGCCGATCGCAGCGTTCCCCAGCGTCACGCGCACGTCCTGCAAGCTCAGCAGGGCGCCCATCACGCGCTCCCCATGCGGCGCACCGTGCCGCGCAGCAGGAACAGGAACCATGGCGCGCCGATCAGCGCGCTGAACACGCCGACGGGGATCTCCGCCGGCACGGCCAGCGTCCGCGCGAAGGTGTCCGCAACGACCAGCAGCAGCGCGCCCGCGAGCATCGCGTTGGGCAGCACCTGGCGCTGGTCCGCGCCGACGAGTTGCCGCGCCAGGTGGGGTGCCATCAGGCCGATGAAACCGATGTTCCCGCACCACGCCACCGCCAGCGCAGAGAGCAGCGCCACCATGGTGATGCATTGCCAGCGCAGACGCTCGACGTCGATGCCGACATGCGCGGCCGCCGCTTCGCCGAGCGCGAGCGCATTCAGGCGCGGCGCGACGCGCAGCGCGAGCGTGCCCAGCACCAGCAGCGCGCCGCCCATCACCGCGGCCATGATCCAGTTGGCGCCGGCCAGCGATCCCAGCGTCCAGAAGTTGATCGCGCGCAGCTGCTCGTCGTTGGCGATGAAGCTGCACAGGCCGACGACCGCGAAGGTCATCGCCTGCAGCGCGAGACCGCACAGCAGCAGCGCCGCGATCGAGCCCGGCGCGAGCCAGCGCGACAGGCGGTCCAGCGAGAAACACACCGCCAGCGCGCCGGCGAAGCCGACCACCGGCAGCAGCCACAGGCGGGCTTCCGCCGGCAGCACAGCGTGCATGCTCGCAAAGACGGTGAGGGTGAGCGCCACCGCCGCAGCCGCGCCGCTGGTGACGCCGAGCAGGCTGGGCTCGGCCATGGGATTGCGGAACAGCGCCTGGCTGAGCGCGCCGGCCAAGCCGAGCGCCGCGCCCACCGCGAGCGTCAGCCCGAGGCGCGGCAGCCGCAGCTGCCACAGCACGTGCGCGCCGCCGGTCTTGGGCGCGTCGCTCCACGGGCCGTTGAACCAGTCGGCGGCCGCGATCGGCACCGCGCCGAACTGCACCGCCACGATCACCGTCAACACCAGCGCCGCCGTCAGCAGCATCGGGCGCGACCACGCGCGCCGTGCCGGCACCGAGGCGAGCGGCGAGGGCAGGGCGGATCCGACCGAGTTCATCGCGTTGTCCGTCGTGCCGAACGTCGTGCTGAACGCCGCTCGATGCTCACGCCGTCTTGCCCGCAACCGCCGGCGCATGCAAGGCCTGTGCGAGCGTCGTCAACGCCTGCGGCGTGCGCGGCCCGAAGCCGAGCAGCGCCATCGTTTCCATCACGACCACGCGCCGGTTCTGGCCGGCCGGCGTCTGCGCCAAGCCCGGCAGCTTCAGCAGGCCGTCGATGCCGCCGCTGGCTTCGAGGCCTTGCGTCGTCGCGAGAATCACGTCCGGCGCCGCGGCGATCGCGGCTTCGGGCGAGAGCATCTTGTAGCCCTGCGCATCGCCCAGCGCGTTGGTCGCGGCGGCGTAGCCGATCATCGCGTCGGCTGCCGTGGCGGAACCGGCGATGCGCGCCTGGTTGGCCGCGTTCGAGAGCACGAAGAGCACGCGCGGCGCGCGATGGCCGGCGGCGAGCTTCGTCACCTGGGCGCGGCTCGCGGCCCATTCGGCCTGCAGCTGCTGCGACAGGGCCGAGGCCTGCTGCTGGCGGCCGAGCAACTCGCCCAGCGCCCGGGTGCGTTCGAGCACGCCTTCGAAGCGGTGCTCCGCGCGCAGCACGTGCAGCGGCACCTTCGCAGCTTCGAGCTGACGCAGCACGGCGGGCGGGCCGGCTTCCTCGGTGGCGACGACCATCGTCGGCGCGAGCGACAGCAGGCCTTCGGCGGCGAGCGTGCGCGCATAACCGACGTTGGGCAGCTTCGTCGCGGCCGACGGGTACAGCGAGGTGCTGTCCACGCCGACGAGCTCGCCCTGCGCGCCCAGCGCATAGATCAGCTCGGTCAGCGCGCCGCCGACGGCGATGACGCGCTGCGGCGCGGCCCAGGCGCGGCCACCGATGGACAGCAGCGCCGCGGCCGGCGCCAGCGACAGGACGTGCCGGCGGCTCAGCACGGCGGGGTCTCCGCCGGCGCGCCTTCCACAAGGCTCTCCAGCAGCTTGCGCCAGTCGCAGCGCTCGGCCTGGCCGGGCTTGCGTTCGCCGAACATCATCGCGATCGTGCGGCCCTGTGCGTCGAACAGCTCCAGCGAGCACACCAGCCCGTCGACCGTCGGCTTGCGCACCAGCCACGCGGAGGCGATGTGGTCCTCGCGCAGGTGCAGGTTGAAGCCGGGATCCAGCACGTTGATCCACGGGCCCATCATCGCGACCTTGTTCACCGGCCCGCTGTGGATCTGGATCATCCCGGGGTTGCCGACGAAGACCATGATCGAGACGTTCTGCTGCGCGGCGCGGCTCAGCAGCTCCTGCGCGCTGGACAGCGCCAGCGGCTGCGCGAAGCGCGGCTCGGCCAGACGCAGCGCCTGCGTGCGGCTCAGGCCGTGACGCTCGAGCAGGCCGAAGAAGTCGTGCGTGTCGCGCAGCGAGGCCCACTCGCCGCGGAAGGCCGCGACGTCGATGCGCTCGTCGGGGATCTCCGCCGGCTCCTGCCACGCGTCGCCCGGCTCGAAACCGGGTTGCTGGTCCTCCGCCAGGAAGCGCGCGACCAGCGCCTCGTAGGCGGCGAGCTCGCTCTCCGGCTTCACGAAGACCTTGTGGACGGCCTGGCCCGCGGCGTCGAAGAACTGCAGGCTGCGCTGCAACGCGCCGTCGGACAGCCGCTCGGCGACGGCGAAGCCGTGACGCCAGTGGCTGTAGAAGACGCGCAGGTCGATCGCGCCGCCCAGCACCAGTCCCACCTGGCGCTGCGGCCCCATCGCGCTGACGGCGGTGTAGACGCCGACCTTCTCGTGCACGCAGGACTCGTTGCGGGTGAGCGCCATCACCGGGCCGAGCGGCTCGAGCGCCGCGATCAGGTCCTGCCACTCGGCGCGGAGGCGGCGCGCGCGCAGCGGCGACTCGTCGTCGGCGAACGGGCCGGTGTGCGCGGCGAGCAGCTCGCCTTCGGAGATGCGCAGGTCGCTGGCGATGTCGCGGTGGCGGGCCTTGCGCTCCTGGCGCGCCGTGGCGAAGGCCTGACGCAGGGCGGTGAAGCTGGCATGCATGGGGAACGACTCCTGATCAGAAATCGGCGCGCAGGGTCACCTGGAAGGCGCGGCCGGGGGCGGTGTAGCTGTCGATCACGGCCAGGGTCGCGGGCGTGGCCGTGCTGATGCCGGTCACGTCACCCCAGCGCCAGTACTTCTTGTCGAAGAGGTTGGTGACGTAGGCCGAGATCGAGAAGGTCTTGTCGACGCGGTAAGCGCCGCCGAGGTCGACGACGTCGTACTTCTTCGGCATGTACTGGCCGGCGGTGCTGACGTTCGAGGGCTTCTTGCCGGCGCTGTGCAGCCAGCTGCCCTCGACGGACCAGGGGCCGGATTCGTAGCGCGCGCCGATCTTTCCGCGCAGCGGCTGGATGCTGTCGAGCGGCGTCTCCACGCCGTTCTCGATGCTGTGGCCGCGCGACTTCGCCACCGACGCATTGAGGTTGAAGGTCGACGAGATGTCCCAGACGAAGCGGGCCTCGACGCCCTTGATCCGGGCCTGGCTCAGGTTCACGTACTGGAAGATCGCCGGGTCCGCCGGCGTGAAGGAGCCGCGCACCATCTCCTGCGAGATGAAGTCGCGGTAGCGGTTGTCGTAGGCGCTCAACTGCCAGCGCAGCGTCTCCATCAGCTTGCCGCGCAGGCCCAGTTCCCAGCTGTTGGCGTGCTCCGCCTTCAGGTCGGGATTGCCGATGCTCTGGTAACCCTGGATCGGGTTGGCGAAGCCGTTGTTCACCTGGTCCGGCGTCGGCGCGCGGAAGCCCTGCGCCCAGTTCACATAGGGCTGGACGGAAGGCGTCGCGCGCCAGATCAGCCCGATGCGCGGCGTCACCGCCCGGTCCGACAGCGAGACGATCTGGCCGCTGTAGCCGTCCTGCTTCGGCGACAGCTTGTAGTGCTCGAAGCGCAGCGCGGGAATGATCGTGAGGTCGCCGGCCTCGATCTCGTCCTGCACGAAGGCGCCGGCCAGCGTGTACGTCGTGTCGGGGAAGGGCTTGCTCGGGAAGGTTTCGCCCGCCGGTGGGACCGTGCCGTCGCGCACGCCCTCGATGGTGTTGCGGCTGAGGTCGACGCCGTAGCTCAGGCGCTGGTTGGCGAGCTGCGTCTGCGCCTGCGAGCTCAGGCCGATCACGCGTTCCTTGTAGGTGCCCAGTCGCGTGCGATCGGCGGCGGTGTTGCGGTCTTCGTAGGAGAACTGGCGCGTCTCGCTGTCCTGCAGGTAGACGTGCGTGGTCGCCTGCTGCAGCCAGGTCGCGTTGAGGTCCTCGTAGCGGTGCTCCAGCGAAACCCGCGTGCGCTCCAGCTTGTCATGCGCGACCAGACCCAGCACCGCGGTGGCGGGCAGCGTGCCGGTCGCCGGCGGCGCGGTCACGGCCGTCAGCACGTTGGTGTCGATCTTGCGCTCGCGATACTCGAGCGTGCCCATCAGCCGGTGGTTCGCGTTCACGCGATAGCCGAGCTTGGCCATCACGCTGTTGGTCTCGAAGTCGGTCGGATTGGGCTTGGTGCGCGTGGCGTTGGGCGCGTCGTTGTCGCCCTCGTTCTTCGTCTCATGGCCGCGCTGGACCGTGGCCTGCACCAGGCTGCTCCAGTCGCCCGCGCCGAAGGCGACGGCGGCGCTGGCGCGCTTGGAGTCGTCCACGCTCATGCCGGTCAGCTTGGCGAAGCCGGCGAAGGTCCTGCCGTTGACCAGCAGGTCCTCCGGCGACAGCGTGCGAAGGCTCAGCGCCCCGGCCAGACCGTCGCTGCCGTAGGAGGTGGATGTCGGGCCGCGCAGGACCTCGACGCTCGCCAGGCTGTTGAGGTCGACGAAGTCGGCCCGGCCGCTCGCGAACGCGCCGAAGGCGAAGCTCTGCGGCACGCGGATGCCGTCGACCATCATCAGCACCCGGTTGCCTTCCAGGCCGCGGATGTTGATGCCTTCATTGCCCGAGCGGCCCGTGGACGCGCCCGCCGCCGTGAAGCGCGGGGTCATGGCCTTCACGTCGAGGTCGACCTCGTCGGACAGCAGGTCCTTCAGGTCGCGCGCATCGCGGCGGTCGAGCTGCTGGCGGTTCCTGACCGTGACCGTGTTGGGCACCGCGTCGACCGCGCGTTCGGTGCGGGTCGCGGAGACGGTCAGTTCGCCGAGTTGCTGGGGGTTCTCGGCGGTCGCGGCTTTCGCGGCGGTCGAAGGGGTCGTGGAAGCCGGCTGGGTCTGGGCGAAGGCTGGCGCGAAAGCCAGCGGGAAAGCCAACGACAGGGCGAGCGCGACGGGCGTCGGGCGCAGTTGCATGGTGACGAAATCCTTGTAGTTCTTGGATCTCGCACGGGCTGGCACGACGCGGGCTGGTGCGGGCGGGCGGTCCTCGCGGACGGCCGGCAGAGGGGGCGGAAAGGGAAACGGAGACGGGGATCGCGAGCGGGCGGACCGGTCCTCGGCCGGCCGCGCCGCTCAGCGGATCACTTGGTCAGGATGAGCTTGCCCAGCGACGTCACACGCAGCCGGTAGAGCGAGCCGGCGTGTTCGATCTCGACCTCGCGGTCGTTGCCCATCAGCGCCTGGCTGCTGATGCGGCGGCGCTGGACCAGCGGAACCGCTTCGCGCGGCGAACCTGCGGCGACCCGTGCGCTGTCCAGCGCAACGGCTTGCAGGGCTTCGAGATGGGAGTGGTGGTGGGCATTCATGCGAAGCATCTTAATGAGAACTATTCGCAATAGCAACCAGGAATCGCGGCGATTGCTTTTTTCTTGATGGAAACGGGCTGCGTTGATGGAAACGGGCTGCGAATACTTCGCATGCAGAGCGGGCCTGATGGGTCTTGTCCCCAATCGCCGTAGGGATGACGACAATGCGCCCCATCCCACCGAATTCCCAGGAGAAGAACATGAAGGGCGACGCCAAGGTCATCGAGTACTTGAACGCGCAGCTGAAGAACGAGCTGACCGCGATCAACCAGTACTTCCTGCACTACAAGATGTACAAGAGCTGGGGCCTGGAGCGCTTGGCCAAGCACGAGTACGCCGAGTCCATCGAGGAGATGAAGCACGCCGACAAGCTGATGGATCGCATCCTGCTGCTGGAAGGCCTGCCCAACCTGCAGGACCTGGGCAAGCTCTACATCGGCGAGAACGCCGTCGAGGCCCAGCACTGCGACCTGAAGATCGAGATGGGCAGCCATCCGCTGCTGAAGGAAGCCATCGCCTACTGCGAGAGCGTGCGCGACTACATCTCCCGTGAGGTGCTCGAGGAGATCCTCGCCGACACGGAAGAGCACATCGACCATCTGGAGACGCAGATCGAGCTGATCGCGCAGATCGGCGAACAGAATTGGCTCCAGAGCCAGATGGGCGAAGCGAGCTAACTGCCAGCCCGTCCATCCCGGGGCCCCAGCCGCCGCCAGGAACCCCAAGCCCCGCTTGCGGGGCTTTTTTGCGTCTGCGTGACGGCGGGCCAGCTTCCGTGTCGTTGTTCACCGACAGTTGTCCGACGCGCCGCAGGGGTTCTGCAATCTAATTGAGAGGGATTCGCGTTTGCGCTAGTATCTCGGCCATCCCAGGTCCATCCTGATTTGCCGCCGCCATGATCGTCTGCCTCTGTCATCGAGTTTCCGACCGCGACATCCGCCGCACCGTGGCCGACGGCGTCCACAACTTCGACGTGCTCCAGGACGAGACCCAGGTGGCCTCCGCCTGCGGCAGCTGCCACGACTGCGCGCGCGACGTCTTCAATGAAGCGCTCCGCCACTGCGCCGCCGCCAATGGCGTGACCTGCGCCGGCTCCTCGCGCGTCATCCCGATCGCGCAACTGGCCGCCTGATCGACGGCCTTCCGATTCCCGGCGGCTGATCGAGCCGCTGCCGGCCCAAGGTCCGGACGAAGAAAAACCGCAGACCGGTCACCCGGTGCTGCGGTTTCTTTTTTGAGGCGTCGCGGCGCGCGAGGCGCCGTCGACTTCCGCGCCGATCACTTGGCGGCGGAGGCGCCTTCGGCCGGCTTCTCAGCCTTGTCGGCCTTCTTGTGGCCGGCCTTGTGCGCGGCGGTCTTGTCGCCGGTCGCCTTGTGATGCTTCGCACCCTTGTGCTCGGCCTTGGCGTCGGACGCCGGGGCGGCGGTCGCTGCCGGAGCGGCTTGCGTGGCGGGCGCTGCCGGGGTGGCGGTGCCTTGGGCCATCGCGGCGCCGGCAATCAGCAGGGCGGGGATCAGGGCCAGGGTCTTGATGGTCTTGAAGGCTTGCATCTGGTTTCTCCAGCAGGTTGAACAAGGTGAGCAGACAACGACGCCGCGACACCTTGTGTTGACAGCCTCGTGGAGCTTTGCAATGGGTTACGCAATCCGCACGGGTCCTTCACGGGTCAGGTCTTGCGCGCTGTCGCAGCCGCCAGGCGTCGGGCAAGATGCCGCGCACGCATTCAGGAGACGCCGATGACCGCCCCCCACCCCGCCTTCGACTGGAGCCGCGGCTACGCGAGCCAGCGCAGCCCGGTCTTCGCGCGCAACGTCGTGTCGACCTCGCATCCGCTGGCCGCGCAGGCGGGCCTGCGCATCCTGGGGCAGGGCGGCAACGCGGTGGACGCCGCGATCGCCACCGCCGCCTGCATGACGCTCGTCGAGCCCTGCAGCAACGGGCTGGGCTCGGATGCTTTCGCGATCGTCTGGGACGGCAAGACCTTGCAAGGCCTGAATGCGTCCGGCATCGCGCCGCAAGCCTGGACGCCCGACTACTTCGACCGCAGGCACGGCGCCGGTTCCGCGTTGCCGCTGCGCGGCTGGGACGCGGTGACGGTGCCGGGCGCGGTGGGCGGCTGGGTCGCCTTGAGCGAGCGCTACGGCAAGCTGCCTTTCGCCGACCTGATGGCGCCGGCGATCGAGATCGCCGAGCGCGGTTACGCCGTGCCGGTGATCGTGCAGGGCAAGTGGCACTTGGCGTCGCAGGTGGCGGACCTGGTGTCGCAACCGGGCTTCGCGCAAGCCTTCCTGCCGAAGGGGCGCGCGCCGGAGGTGGGCGAGGTGTTCCGGTTCGCCGCGGCCGCGCGCACGCTGCGTCTCATCGCAGACACCAAGGGGGCGGCCTTCTATCGCGGCGAGATCGCCGAAGCCACGGCGGCCTTCGCACGCGAGACCGGCGGCGCGATCACCGCCGCCGACTTCGCCGCCTACGCGCCGGAATGGGTGGACACGATCTCGATGGACTACGCCGGCCACACGCTGCACGAGATCCCGCCAAACGGCCAGGGCATCGCGGCGCTGATCGCGCTGGGCATCCTCAAGCAGTTCGACATCGCGTCGCTGCCGGTGGACAGCGCCGAGTCCCATCACCTGCAGATCGAGGCGATGAAGCTCGCCTTCGCCGACACCTACCGCTACGTCAGCGACGCGCGAACCATGGAGGTCCAGGCCGCGGAACTGCTGGACCCGGCCTACCTCGCCGAGCGCGCGAAGCTGATCGATCGCAGCAAGGCCCAGGACTTCCAGGCCGGCAATCCGGTCAAGGGCGGCACCATCTATCTGACCGCCGCCGACGAGAGCGGCATGATGGTCAGCTTCATCCAGAGCAACTATCACGGCTTCGGCTCGGGCGTGGTGGTGCCGGATTACGGGCTGTCGCTGCAGAACCGCGGTCACGGGTTCACGCGCGAGGCGGGCCACGCCAACGTGGTCGCGCCGGGCAAGCGGCCCTTCCACACCATCATCCCGGCCTTCCTGATGAAGGCCGGGCAGCCGCAGATGAGCTACGGCGTCATGGGCGCCAACATGCAGCCGCAGGGTCACCTGCAGACGCTGGTGCGGATGGTCGACCATCGTCAGCACCCGCAGGCGGCCTGCGACGCGCCGCGCTGGCGCTACAACGCGGGCCGGTCGATCAACGTCGAGTCGACGATGAACCCCAAGGCCGTCGCCGGGCTGCGCGCGCTCGGCCACGAGATCGCCGAGATCAACGACAGCTACCAGGATTTCGGCGCGGGCCAGTTCATCTGGCGCCTCGGCGATCCGGCGGTGGACGGCTACGTCGCGGCGAGCGATCCGCGACGCGACGGCGCGGCTGCGGGCTGGTGAGTCCCCTGCCTTTCCTCACTTGTCGGTGACACGAGGGCGCTGATAGCATCGACGCCTTCTTCCTCCCCGGAAGCTCTCACGCCACGATCCACGATCGGAGCCGACCCATGACCAAGCTGCTCGACCGCACCAGAGACGATGCCCTGGCGTCGGTGCGCGCGCTTGGCCAGTCCGGCTGGGCGCGACGACCGTAGCGTCTTCACGGCGCTTGCCGGCACGATGCTGCCGGCCTCCCAGGTCCTTGGCTTTCCGCGAGCCCGACGCCGACGGCGTCCCGCCCGCCCGGTCCGCGCCCGGCGCACGACGCCCCGCATGGACCGTCTCCGGAGTTCATCATGTTGCCCAAGAGGACAACCGCGTGGGTCGACCGTCTGCTCGACCGCCTGCTGGATCTCATCCAGCTCCCCGCCGGCGATCTGCTGCGCAACCTCGTCTACCGGCGTCTCTGGACGTCGATCCTGATCAGCTCGCTCGGCGGGCAGATCACGCTGCTGGCGCTGCCGTTGACGGCGGCGGTGCTGCTGCACGCCTCGCCGACGCAGATGGGCGTGCTGACGGCCATGGAGCTCGTGCCCTTCGTGCTGTTCTCGCTGCCCGCCGGTGTCTGGCTGGACCGCGTGCGCAAGCTGCCGGTCTACATCGTCGGCGAGCTCACGCTGGCCGTCGCCGTGGCCAGCGTGCCGATCGCGCACTGGATGGGCTGGCTGGGCATGCCCTGGCTGTACTTCGTCGGCTTCCTGCTCGGCACCGTGTACACGATCGCCGGCAGCGCCTCGCAGATCGTGCTGACGCAGGTCGTGAGCCGTGACCGGCTGGTCGAGGCGCATGCGAAGAACGCGCTGGCGTCCTCCGGCGCGGAGGTCGCCGGCCCCGGCGTCGCGGGTGCGCTGATCAAGCTGGTCGGCGCGCCGCTGGCGCTGGCGGTCGACGCGCTGCTGCTGGTCGCCTCCGCGGCGATCCTGCGCGGCGTCAAGGTCAACGAGACCCTGCATCGCCTCGACGGCGCCCATTTCTGGCGCGACCTGAAGGCCGGCGTCGACTTCGTCCGCGGCAAACCCATGCTGGTCGCGCTGGCCTGCGCGGTCGGCGGCTGGCAGATGTTCAACCAGGCGGCGCAGGTCGTGCAGATCCTCTTCGCGACGCGCGTGCTCGGGCTGTCGGCGCAGAGCGTCGGCCTGTCCTACATCGCGCTGGGCGCGGGCACGGTGCTGGCCAGCGCCATCGGCCATCGCATCAGCGCCCGCCTCGGACCCGGCCCCTGCCTGGTCAGCGGTTTCGCGCTGTGCGGCGTCGGCTGGGCGGCGCTGTGCGTCGCGCCGGCCAACGCCTGGGGCGTGGCGGCTTTCGCCTTCACGCTGTTCATGTTCGGCGTGGGGGCGGTGTTCATCTTCATCAACTTCCTGTCGCTGCGGCAGGCGGTGACGCCGGGGCCGCTGCTGGGGCGCATGACCAGCACCATGCGGTGGCTGATCCTGATCCCCGCCGGGCCCGGCGCGCTGATCGGCGGCTGGCTCGGCGAGCATGTCAGCCTGCGCGCCGCGCTGGCCTTCGCGGGCGTGGGCGCGGTGCTGCTGGCGGTGCTGGCCTGGCAGGTCCAGGCCATCCGTTCGGTGAAGGTGCTGCCCAAGGTCGAGGAGGAAGCGCCTGAGCTGGGCGTCGAAGCGATGCCGGGCATCCCTCCTGTGAGCCAGGGAAGCGGCACGAACCTGCAGCCGGTGAACGGCAACTGAAGGCGGCTTCACGGATCATGAGAGTCATGCCTACCGACGACCCCATCCTCATCGAGGTTGCCGAGCGCCTGGAGACGCCGCGGCTCCTGCTCCTCGCGCCGCGCGCGGGCATCGGACCGCTGCTCAACCGGGCCGTCCTCGACGCCCAGGAACACCTCAAGCCCTGGATGCCCTGGGCGCACGAGACGCCCAGCGTCGAGCAGTCCGAGGCGGTCGCGCGCCGCATGCAGTCGCAGTTCCTGCAGCGGCAGCACCTGGCGTACTACATCCATGAGCGCGCGGCCGACGGCAGCGCCGGCGCGCTGATCGGCGGCGCCGGCCTGCACACGCTGGAATGGAAGGTCCGGCGCTACGAGATCGGCTACTGGCTCGGCCCGGCGCACACCGGGCGCGGACTGGCTTCCGAAGCCGTGGTTGCCCTGGCGCGGATGGCCTTCGGCCCGCTGCGCGCGCGCCGCCTGGAGATCCGCACCGATTCGCGCAATGCGCCGAGTCGCGCCGTCGCCGAGCGCTGCGGCTTCTCGCTGGAAGGGCTGCTGCGCGACGACGCGCTCAACGCCGCCGGACAGCTCAGCGACACCTGCATCTACGGGATGATCTCGATCAACGAGCTGATCGATCCCGCGCGCTGAAGCGGCTGAAGCGTCGGCTGAAGCGCCGCTCAGGCCGTCGGGCTGAACCGGTCGACCGCGTCGGTGATGATGCCGTCGACGCCGTTGGCGATCAGCCACTGCGCGGAGGCGGCGTCGTTGACGGTGTAGACCAGGGCTTTCATCTCCGCCGCATGCAGGCGCGCCACCAGCGCCTGGTCCATCAGCGCGTAATGCGTGATGACGGCGCGGCAGCCCAGCGACTGCGCCAGCGGCAGCCAGCCGTCGCCGTCGAGCTTGTCGAGCAGCAGGCCCCGCGGCACCTGCGGCGCCGATTCACGCGCGCCGCGCAGCGCTTCCGGCTGGAAGCTGCTGAACAACACGGTGTCCGGCGCGGATCCTTCCCACAGGCGAAGGACCTCGCCGCCGACCACTTCGCCGGTGCGGAACTCGTCGCCCGGCGTGGGCTTGATCTCGATGTTCAGCGCATGCTGGTTGCGGCGCACGAAGGCGGCGATGGCCTCCAGGCTGGGCGGCGGTTCGCCCGCGAATGCGCGGCTGTGCCAGCGGCCCGCGTCCAGCCGCGACAGCTCGCTCCAGGTCCGGTCCGCGGCGCGGCCGCGCGCACTTGTCGTGCGGTCCAGCGTCGCGTCGTGCAGCAGGAAGGGCACGCCGTCGGCGCTGAGCTTCACGTCGCATTCGAAGGCGCGGTAGCCGTGGCGCGCGCCTTCGCGGAAAGCGGCCAGCGTGTTCTCCGGCGCCAGCTTGCCGGCGCCGCGATGGGCGATCCAGAAAGGCAGCGACCAGGGCCAGTGGCTCTCGTCGTCGCGCGTCGGTGTCCGGAGCGTCATGTCGTTCTCCCTGATCGAGGATTCTCGGAGCGGATGCCGACGAGGCGAAGCAGAACCCGGCCGGCGCCGCGTTCAGTCGACGCGTTGGCCGGTCGCCGGATCGAACCAGTGCAGCCGCTCGGCAGGCGCCTTCAGCAGCACCTCGGCGCCGGGTTGCGGCGGCGTGTCGGTGCCGTCGATGCGCAGCGTGAAGGCCGCGTCGCCGAGCCGGCCGTAGACCAGCCGCTCCGCGCCCAGCATCTCGACCATCTCCACCTTCAGCGGCCACGCGGTCGTCTCGCCGGCGACCTGCTGTCCGTCGTGCGGCAGCGCGTGTTCGGGGCGCAGACCGAGGATCAGTTCGCCCTCCCGCGGCGCCGCTTGCGGCAGCGGCAGCGCCGCGTTGCCGATGACGAAGCGCCGACCGTCGACGCGCCCCTTCAGCAGGTTCATCGCCGGCGAGCCGATGAAGCTCGCCACGAAAGTCGTCGCCGGGCGGCCGTAGACCTCCTCGGGCGTGCCGAACTGTTCCATGCGGCCGCCGTTCATGACGACGATGCGCTGCGCCAGCGTCATCGCCTCGACCTGGTCGTGCGTGACGAACAGCGAGGTCACGCCCAGCTCGCGGTGCAGCTTCTGGATCTCGAGCCGCGTCTGCACGCGCAGCTTGGCGTCGAGGTTGGACAGCGGTTCGTCGAACAGGAAGACCTGCGGGTCGCGCACGATCGCGCGGCCCATCGCGACGCGCTGGCGCTGGCCGCCGGAGAGTTCGCGCGGCTTGCGCTGCAGCAGGTGGGCCAACTCCAGGATGCGCGCGGCCTTGTCGACGCGCTCCCGGATCTGGGTCTCCGACAGCTTGCGGATCTTCAGCCCGTAGGCCATGTTCTCGTACACGCTCATGTGCGGGTAGAGCGCGTAGTTCTGGAACACCATCGCGATGTCGCGGTCGGCGGGCTCGATCTCGTTGACGACGCGCTCGCCGATGGCGATCTCGCCGCCGCTGATCTCCTCCAGCCCCGCGACCATGCGCAGCAGGGTGGACTTGCCGCAGCCCGACGGACCGACGATGACGACGAACTCGCCGTCCGCGATCTCCGCGTTGACGCCGTGGATGACCGGGTTGGCCTTGGCGCCGGTGCCGTACTGCTTGACGACATTGCGCAGGGAAATGCTTGCCATCGGAGTCTTCTCTCGTTTTACTTTTCAGTGTCCACCAGGCCCTTGACGAACCAGCGCTGCATCAGCACGACGACCAGCGCCGGCGGGATCATCGCCAGCAAGGCGGTGGCCATGATGATGTTCCAGTCGTTGGCCGCGTCGCCGCCGCTGATCATGCGCTTGATGCCGATGACGACGGGGTACATGCTTTCGTCCGTCGTGACCAGCAGCGGCCACAGGTACTGGTTCCAGCCGTAGATGAACTGGATGACGAAGAGCGCCGCGATGCTGGTCTTGGACAGCGGCAGCAGCACGTCGCGGAAGAAGCGCAGCGGCCCGGCGCCGTCGATGCGCGAGGCCTCGACCAGCTCGTCGGGGATGGTCAGGAAGAACTGCCGGAACAGGAAGGTGGCGGTCGCCGAGGCGATCAGCGGCACCGTCAGCCCGGCGTAGCTGTTGAGCATCTTCAGGTCGGAGACGACCTGGTAGGTCGGCCCGATGCGCACTTCCACCGGCAGCATCAGCGTGACGAAGATGGCCCAGAAGAAGAAGTTCCGCGCCGGGAAGCGGAAGTAGACGATCGCGAAGGCCGACAGCAGCGAGATCGCGATCTTGCCCACCGCGATGATCATCGCGGAGACGAAGCTGATCCACATCATCTGGCCGACCGGCGCCTTGGAGCCGCCGCCGGTGTTGCCGAACAGCGCGGCGGCGTAGTTGTCCAGGAAATGCGAGCCCGGGAGCATCGGCATCGGCGCCTGGACGATCTCGTTGGCGGTGTGCGTCGAGGCGACGAACGCGATGTAGAGCGGGAAGGCGACGATGAGCACGCCCAGCACCAGGATCAGGTGCGACAGCATCGTCAGGGCGGGGCGGCGCTCGACCATTCAGTACTGCACTTTCTTTTCGACGAAACGGAACTGCAGCACCGTCAGCGTGACGACGATGACCATCAGCACCACGCTCTGCGCGGCCGAGCCGCCCAGGTCCAGCGCCTTGAAGCCGTCGTAGTAGACCTTGTAGACCAGGATCGCGGTGTCCTTGCCGGGGCCGCCGTGGGTGGCCGCGTCGATGATGCCGAAGGTGTCGAAGAACGCGTAGACGACGTTGATCACCAGCAGGAAGAACGAGGTCGGTGACAGCAGCGGGAAGGTGATCGTCCAGAACCGGCGCCACGGGCCGGCGCCGTCGATGGCGGCGGCCTCCAGCAGCGACTTGGGAATGGACTGCAGCCCGGCCAGGAAGAACAGGAAGTTGTAGGAGACCTGCTTCCACACGGCGGCCATGACGACCAGGGTCATCGCGTGGTCGGCGTTGAGCAGGTGGTTCCAGTCGACGCCCAGGCGCTGGAGACCGTAGGCCACGACGCCGATGGACGGCGCGAACATGAACAGCCACAGCACGCCCGCGATCGCCGGCGCGACGGCGTAGGGCCAGATCAGCAGCGTCTTGTAGACCGGCGCTCCGCGCACGACGCGGTTGGCCATGGTGGCCAGCAGCAGCGACACGGCCAGCCCGAGCACGGCCACGAGCAGCGAGAACACCGCCGTCGTCTTGAACGAGGCGAGGTAGCTGTCGTCGTTGAACAGGGTCTGGAAGTTGGCCAGGCCGACCCATTCGGTCGACAGGCCGAAGGCGTCCTGCTGCTGCAGGCTCTGCAGCAGCGCCTGGGCCGCCGGCCAGAAGAAGAACACGCCGATCACCAGCGCCTGCGGCGCCAGCAGCAGCCAGGGCAGCCAGCGCGATCGGAACACCACGCGTTTCTGTTGGGACATCCGAGGGTCAGGACTTGTTGGCCTTCTGGAAGCGTTCCAGCAGCTCGTTGCCGCGCTTGACCGCGGCGTCCAGGCCTTCCTTGGGCTGTTTCTTGCCGGCCCAGACCTGCTCGAGTTCCTCGTCGATGACGGTGCGGATCTGCGCGAAGTTGCCCAGGCGCACGCCGCGCGACTTGTCCGTCGTCTTGCGGATCATCTGCTGCACGGCGACGTCGGTGCCGGGGTTCTGCTTGTAGAAGCCGCTCTTCTCGGTCAGCTCGTAGGCGGCCTTGGTGACGGGCAGGTAGCCGGTGCGCTTGTGGCTGTCGGACGCGACCTGCGCCTGGGCCAGGTACTGGAAGAACGCGGCCACGCCCTTGTACTCCGCGGGCTTCTTGCCCGACATCACCCACAGGCTGGCGCCGCCGATGACGGTGTTCTGCGGCGCGCCCGGCACGTCGGGGTAGTAGGGCAGCGTCGAGATGCCGAAGTTGAACTTGGCGCTCTTCTTGACGTTGGCGTACAGGCCGGAGGAGCCGGTCATCATGGCGCACTCGCCGGAGAAGTAGCTCGAGTCCGCGCTGTTGCCGCGGCCCTTGTAGACGAACAGGCCCTGCTTGGCCATGTTGGCCAGATTCTCGATGTGGCGCACGTGCAGCGGCGTGTTGAACGCCAGGCGCGTGTCGAGGCCGCCGAAGCCGTTGTTCTTCGTCGCGTACTCGACGTTGTGCCAGGCGGAGAAGCTCTCCAGCTGCGTCCAGCTCACCCAGCTCGTGGTGAACGGGCACTTGGAGCCGGAGGCCTTCAGCTTCGCCGCGGCGGCGGCGACTTCCGGCCAGGAGGTGGGCGGCTTCTCGGGATCGAGGCCGGCGGCCTTGAACGCGTCCTTGTTGTAGTGGAAGACGGTGGTCGAGCTGTTGAACGGGAAGCTCAGCATCTGGCCGTTGGGCGCGGTGTAGTACCCGGCGACGGCGGGCACGTAGGCGGCGTTGTCGAACTTGACGCCGGCCTGCTGCATGACCTGGCCCACCGGCACGATCGCGCCCTTGCTGGCCATCATGGTGGCGGTGCCGACCTCGAAGACCTGCAGGATGTGCGGCGCGTTGCCGGCGCGGAACGCGGCGATGGCGCCGGCCATGGACTCGTCGTAGCTGCCCTTGTAGGTCGGGACGATCTTGTAGTCCTTCTGGCTGGCGTTGAAGTCCTTGGCCAGGTCGTTCACCCAGTCGCCGAGGGCGCCGCCCATCGAGTGCCACCACTGGATCTCGGTCTGCGCCGACGCGGCGGCGGGAGCGATCAGCGCGGCGAGCGCGACGGCCGATGTGGCCAACAGGGAAGTCGGGAGGTGCTTCATGGGTCTCCGATGCTCGGGGAGGGGGGTTCCGCGGTCCGCGGCGGACGTCGTCGGGTGGACGGTCCGCCGGCGGCCGGCGAGCTTATGGAGACATTGTGACACCGGCGAACTTAGAGTCCCTCGCCCGGGATGGCCCTCTGGGGGTGGGGTAGGATTCCGACCATTGCCCAGACCGGGCCGGCCGCCGATCGCGGCCATTCGCGAACGCCTCGTCCACGCCCGTGTCCAGCGGGCGCGGGGACCACAAGTCCAGGGCGCTGTCCGGTCATGGCCACCGCTCTCTCCGCTTGTCTTTCCAGCCTGGCATCGGTGTCCGCTCCCCTGGACGCCGGCCTGCCGCAACCCTGGTGCGCGAGCACCTGGCCGCCATGAATGCACCGCATCTGCTGATGCCCGCCGACCCCGCGATGGCCGGCGACCCGAACCCGCCGCACGCGCCCGCCGCCCGGCTGCGCGAGATCCCGTACAACTACACGTCCTTCTCCGATCGCGAAATCGTCCTTCGCCTGCTCGGTGCCCGCGCGTGGCAGTTGCTGGACCAGCTGCGCACCGAGCGCCAGACCGGCCGCTCCGCCCGCATGCTGTACGAGGTGCTCGGCGACATCTGGGTGGTGCAACGCAATCCCTACCTGCAGGACGACCTGCTGGACAACCCCAAGCGCCGCGAAGCGTTGATCGGCGCGCTGCGCCATCGTCTGGGCGAAGTGCAGCGCCGTCGTCATCCGGAGGACGATGCCAAGCGCGACGCCTGGGTCGGCGAGTTGCTGACCGCGGCCGAGGCGGCGGTGGGCGCGTTCTCGCACCAGTTCGAGCAGGTGGCCGAGTTGCGCAAGCGCGCGACCAAGGTCTTCGCGAAGACCACCGCCAAGGACAACATCAAGTACGACGGGCTGTCGCGCGTCTCGCACGTGACCGACGCGACCGACTGGCGCGTCGAGTACCCTTTTGTCGTGCTGACCCCCGATACCGAGGCCGAGATGGCCGCGCTGGTGGCGGGCTGCTTCGAGCTCGGCCTGACCGTGATCCCGCGCGGGGGCGGCACCGGCTATACCGGCGGCGCCGTGCCCCTGGTGTGGAACACGGCGGTCATCAACACCGAGAAGCTCGAGGCCATGCGCGGCGTCGAGATGCAACGCCTGCCGGGCCTGGACCGCGAGGTCCCGACGATCTGGACCGAGGCCGGCGTCGTCACGCAGCGCGTGTCGGACCTGGCGGAGCTGCACGGCTTCGTGTTCGCGGTCGACCCGACCTCGGCCGAGGCGTCGTGCATCGGCGGCAACATCGCGATGAACGCCGGCGGCAAGAAGGCGGTGCTGTGGGGCACGGCGCTGGACAACCTGGCCTCGTGGCGCATGGTGACGCCGGATGCGAAGTGGCTGGAGGTCGTGCGCGTCAACCACAACCTCGGCAAGATCCATGACGTCGAGCTCGCGAGCTTCGACCTGCACTACTACGACGCGACCGGCAAGACGCTGGAGCGCACCGAGCGCCTGGACATCCCCGGCCGCACCTTCCGCAAGGAAGGCCTGGGCAAGGACGTCACCGACAAGTTCCTCGCCGGACTGCCGGGCATCCAGAAGGAAGGCTGCGACGGGCTGATCACCAGCGCGCGCTGGATCGTGCACCGGATGCCGGCGCACGTGCGCACGGTCTGCCTGGAGTTCTTCGGCAATCCGAAGGACTGCGTGCCGTCGATCGTCGACATCAAGGACTTCATGTTCGGCTTGATGAAGCGGCCCAACGGCGAAGTCTGGGACGGACGGGGCCCCGCCCCCGTCCAGCTCGCCGGCCTCGAACATCTGGACGACCGCTACCTGAAGGCCGTCGGCTACGCGACCAAGAGCAAGCGCGGCGGGCTGCCGAAGATGGTGCTGATCGGCGACATCGTCGGTGACGACGCCGATGAAGTCGCGCGTGCCACCAGCGAGGTCGTGCGCCTGGCCAACGGCCGTTCCGGCGAAGGCTTCGTGGCCGTCAGCGCCGATGCGCGCAAGAAGTTCTGGCTGGACCGCAAGCGCACGGCGGCGATCTCCAAGCACACGAACGCGTTCAAGGTGAACGAGGACGTCGTGATCCCGCTGCCCCGCATGGGCGAGTACACGCTGGGCATCGAGCGCATCAACATCGAGCTGTCGCTGCGCAACAAGCTGGCGCTGATCGACGCGCTGCGCGCCTTCTTCGCCAACGGCAACCTGCCGCTGGGCAAGGGGGACGACGCCGGCGAGATCCCGAGCGCCGAGCTGCTCGAGGACCGCGTGGCGCAGGCGCTGGCGCTGCTGGACGAGACCGGCCTGCAATGGCGCACGTGGATGCAGGAACTTGACCTTCCCCGTGAAGGCGATCGCTCCTACTTCGAGCAGCTCCAGGACTACACGCTGCGCGCGAGCTGGAAGCGGCAGATCCTGAAGCCGCTGCAGGACGTCTTCGCGGGCGGCGCCTTCGCGCCGATCCTGGAGGAGTGCAAGCGCATCCACAAGGAGGTGCTGCGCGGCCGCGTCTGGGTGGCGCTGCACATGCATGCCGGCGACGGCAACGTGCACACCAACATCCCGGTGAACTCGGACAACTACGAGATGCTGCAGACCGCGCACGAGGCGGTGGCGCGCATCATGACGCTGGCGCGCTCGCTGGACGGCGTGATCTCCGGCGAGCACGGCATCGGCATCACCAAGCTCGAGTTCCTCACCGACGAGGAACTGGCGGGCTTCGCCGGCTACAAGGCGCGCATCGATCCGGAAGGGCGCTTCAACAAGGGCAAGCTGCTGCGGCCGGGCACCGGCGGCCAGGGCGGCCAGACCACCTTCGCCGACCTGACCAACGCCTACACGCCCAGCTTCGGGCTGATGGGGCACGAGTCGCTGATCATGCAGCAGAGCGACATCGGCGCGATCAGCGAGTCCATCAAGGACTGCCTGCGCTGCGGCAAGTGCAAGCCGGTCTGCGCGACGCATGTGCCGCGCGCCAACCTGCTCTACAGCCCGCGCAACAAGATCCTCGCGACCTCGCTGCTGGTGGAAGCTTTCCTGTATGAAGAGCAGACGCGCCGCGGCGTGTCGATCAAGCACTGGGAGGAGTTCGAGGACGTCGCCGACCACTGCACGGTCTGCCACAAGTGCCTGAACCCGTGCCCGGTGAAGATCGACTTCGGCGACGTGACGATGAACATGCGCAACCTGCTGCGCAAGATGGGCAAGAAGAGCTTCCGCCCCGGCAACGCGGCGGCGATGCTGATGCTCAACGCGACCAACCCGCAGACGATCAAGATCGCCCGCGCGGCGATGGTCGGTGTCGGCTTCAAGGCGCAGCGCATCGCCAACAGCCTGCTCAAGCGCGTCGCGCGCAAGCAGACCGGCGCGCCGCCAGCGACCGTGGGGACCGCGCCGATCAAGGAACAGGTCATCCACTTCATCAACAAGAAGCTGCCGGGCGGCCTGCCGAAGAAGACGGCGCGCGCGCTGCTCGACATCGAGGACAAGGACTACGTCCCCATCATCCGCAACCCGGAGAAGACCTCGGCGGAAGCGGAGGCGGTCTTCTACTTCCCGGGCTGCGGCTCGGAGCGGCTGTTCAGCCAGGTGGGCCTGGCGACGCAGGCCATGCTCTGGCACGCGGGCGTGCAGACCGTGCTGCCGCCGGGCTACCTCTGCTGCGGCTACCCGCAGCGCGGGTCCGGGCAGTTCGACAAGGCCGAGAAGATCATCACCGACAACCGGGTGCTCTTCCATCGCGTGGCCAACACGCTGAACTACCTCGACATCAAGACGGTGGTGGTCAGCTGCGGCACCTGCTACGACCAGCTCCAGGGCTACAAGTTCGAGGACATCTTCCCCGGCTGCCGCATCATCGACATCCACGAGTACCTGCTGGAGAAGGGCATCCAGCTCGACACCAAGCAGGCCTACCTGTATCACGACCCCTGCCATTCGCCGATGAAGCTGCAGGAGCCGATGAAGACGGTGAAGGCGCTGCTCGGCCCCGAGGTCATGAAGAGCGAGCGCTGCTGCGGCGAGAGCGGCACGCTGGGCGTCACGCGGCCGGACGTGTCGACGCAGGTGCGCTTCCGCAAGGAAGAGGAGCTGCGCAAGGCGGAGACGCAGCTGCGCGACACCGGCAAGGTCGGCGCCGAGGAGAACCTCAAGATCCTCACCAGTTGCCCGTCCTGCCTGCAGGGCCTCAGCCGTTACGGCGACGACATGCAGAACGGCCTGCTCGAAGCGGACTACATCGTCGTCGAGATGGCCCGCAAGATCCTCGGGGAGAACTGGATGCCCGAGTACGTGGCCAAGGCCAACAACGGCGGGATCGAGCGCGTGCTCGTCTGAGGGCTTCCGTACTGCCCCGGCCGCTGGCCCTCACCCCAACCCTCTCCCGCAAGCGGGAGAGGGAGTGAGAATGCGCCGAGCCATTCGGAGCAGGAGCACTGGGGTGGCTCCCTCTCCCGCTTGCGGGAGAGGGCGGGGGTGAGGGCCAGCGGCGGTGGATGTACAGACCGCCGCTCGGATCAGACGCGGAATTGCCCGACCTGCTCGACCAGCCGATGCGCCTGCTCCCGCAGGCTTTCCGCTGCTGCGGTGCTTTCCTCGACCAGCGCCGCGTTCTGCTGCGTGCCTTGATCCAGCTGGGCCACCGCGCCGTTGATGCGCGTCACGCCCTGCGCCTGCTCGCGCGACGCGGTCGAGATCTCGCCAATGATGTCGGTGACGCGCTTCACGCTGGTGACGATGTCGCGCATGGCTTCGCCGGTCTCGCTGACGAGCTTGGCGCCGGACTCGACGCGTTCACCGCTGGCGGTGATGAGCCCCTTGATCTGCTTGGCGGCTTCCGCGCTGCGCTGGGCCAGGTGGCGGACCTCGGCGGCCACGACCGCGAAGCCGCGGCCCTGCTCTCCGGCGCGCGCGGCTTCGACCGCGGCATTGAGCGCCAGGATGTTGGTCTGGAACGCGATCGAATCGATGGTGCCGATGATGTCGCCGATCTGGCGGCTGGCGGTGCTGATGGCGTCCATCGTCGTGACGACCTGCGCCACGACCGTGCCGCCGCGTTGTGCCGCCCGATCGGACTCGCCGACGAGCTGATGGGCCTGCGCGGCCGAAGCGGCGGTCTGGCTCATCGAGCTGGCGAGTTCTTCCAGCGCGGAGGCGGTTTCCTGCAGGTGGCTGGCCGATTGTTCGGTCCGCGCCGACAGGTCGCGGCTGCCGGCGGCGACTTCCGCCGACGCGGTGCCGATGGAATCGCTGGCCTGGCGCACTTCATTGATGGTGCGCGACAACTGCAGGCGCATGCGTTCGACGCCCGCGGCCAAGGCCCCGAGGTCGTCCTGCTGACGCACGACCACCGGCCGGGTCAGGTCGCCGGCGGCGACCGCGCTGACGGCCTCGTTCAGGTCGGCCAGCGGCTGCCCGACCCACCGTCCCAGCATCCAGGTCACGCCCAGGCCCAGCAGCACGACGGTCGCGAGCATCGATCCCCACAGCACCCACAGCGTGGTGTTGTGCGCCGCGAGCGCCTGCGCCCGCGAGGCTTCGGCGACCACCCACCAGCCGGTGGCCTCCGACTTGCGCGCCACCGCGAACGCGTCCTTGTAGCTGTCGCCGTAGACGGCCTGGACCTTCTCCAGCACGCCGTCCTGATCGTGGGTCAGCGTCTGGACGTACTGCTCGGCCTGGTCGGCCGGCATCACTTCCGACAGCTTCTTCCCTTGCGCACGCGGATGGGCGCGCAGCAGCGCGTCCGCCGGCGTCTTGCCCGGATCCAGCAGGTAGAGCCCGCCCGTCCCGTAGAGCTTGACCGCATCGGCCATCTTCACGAGCTCCTGCTGCAGGCCGCGCATGTCGAAGCCGATGAACAGGATGCCGACGACCTTGCCGCCCGCGTCCTTGATCGGCGAGTAACGCGTCATGTAGGGCACCTTGAACAGCGTCGCGGGGCCCACGTAGGTCTCGCCGCCCGAGAGCTTGCCGTAGGCGGCGCCGGTGCGATCCAGCATCGTGCCGACGGCGCGGGAGCCGTCTTCCTTCTTCAGCGAGGTGGTGATGCGGATGAAGTCGTCCGACCCCTTGCGCGCGAAGATCGTCGCCACGCCGCCGGTGCGGCGCGTGAAGCGGTCGACCGCGTCGAAGCTGCCGTTGAGCTTCTGGCCGTTGAAGGCCAGTTCGCCGTCGCCGTCCAGCGTGAAGGCGCCGCCCTCGAAGTCGCCCGCCAGCACGTCGTAGAGCCGGTTGGCCGAATCCCGCGCCGTGCGGTCCAGGGCATCCGCGACGCGCGCCACCGACGACGCCTCCGCCGACATGTAGTCCAGCGTGCGCTGCTGCGCCTGATTGGTGAGCACCCAGGACAGGGCGCCGCAGATGAGGATCAGGAGCACCGCGATCGCGGCACTGGACCAGATGGAGACGCGACGGGCCACCGTCGCGCGCACGGCATTGTTGTTGTTCATGACCGGACGGCTCCGCGACGAGGCGGAACGGAAGTGGTGGGGGAAGCCTCCTAGCGCATCGTTATCGTTTTGTCTTTGCGCGGGGTCAAACTGTATTGCGTATGACACCCGCCCAGTTCGTTTTGCCTACCGCCCTCTGCGGGATAACCCGGGGCTATTTCACGCTCACGGGAAGTAATGCGCCAGCCCCGTTGCCAGAGGAGGACAGCGCTATCAAAGACGTGTCACGACCGACCGGACGGTCGATTTTTCCGGGCGCGAGATCTAGGCGCGAGATCCAGGCGCGGGATGGCGTCATTCCGCCGAGATGCCGCGGCTGCGGATCAGCGCATGCCATTTCTGCGTCTCGGCCTGGATGAAACGCGTCAGCGAGGCGGCGTCGCCTGGCGCGACCTCCAGACCGAAGTCTTCCAGTCTGGCCTTCAGTTCCGGCTGGGTGAGCGCCTTCCCCAACTCGCTGCCCAGGCGCGCGACGATCGCGTCGGGCGTGCCCTTCGGGACGAACAGGCCTTGCCAGGCGCTCACCTCGATGCCGGTCACGCCGGTCTCGTCGAAGCTGGGCACGTCGGGCAGCGCGGCGATGCGCCGGGGCGCGAGCACCGCCAGCGCCTTCAGCTTGCCGGCGCGCAGATGGGGCAGGGCGGCGGCGGTGTCGAGGATGCCCATGGGCACGACGCCGGCGATCAGGTCCTGCGTCGAGAACGCCGTGCCGCGATAGGGCACGTGGACGATGTAGCTGTTGGTGCGGTCCTTCAGCAGCTCCATCGCCAGGTGGTGCGGGCTGCCGATGCCGGGCGAGGCGTAGCTGTACTTCCCCGGCCTGGACTTGATCATGTCCAGCCATTGCTTCGCCGAATTGAAGCCCGCGGTGGGATTGACCACCAGCAGCAGCGGGAAGCGGGCCATGAGGCCGACCGGTGCGAAGTCCGCCGGCGCGTACGGCAGCTTCTTGTAGAGCGCGCTGTTGAACACCATGGCGCCGTTGTCGCCGGTGAGGATCGTGTAGCCGTCCGGCGGCGACTTGGCGGCGTTGTCCGTGCCGATGATCCCGGCCGCGCCGGGCTTGTTGTCGATGACCAGCGTCTGCCCCAGCGCCTTGCCGAGCACCGGCGCCAGCTGGCGCGCGAGGAAGTCGGAACCGCCGCCCGCCGGGTAGGCCACGACCCACCGGATCGGCTTGGCCGGCCAGGTGTCCGCGCGCGCCGGGGCGGGCCAGCCGAGCGCGCCGGCCGTGGCGCCGAGGGCGCCGGTGATCAGCAGGGAACGGCGCGCGGCATCGGTGGGGCGGACGGGCATGGGTCGGGTCTCCGGGTGGTCGTGCCGGCCATCCTAGCCAGCCCCCGAGGGAGACCCATCCGGGAACAACCCGATCAGCGACCGTCGGCCGCGCTCGCCGCGACGGCCACCGATCCGGCCGCCGGGGGCGCCATCTCGATCATGGCGACGCGCTCGTTCAGGTCGCCGCTCGATTCCTGGTTGCGGAAGGACACCTGCATCACGTAGAGCGTGTCCCGCGGCGCGCCCTGGCATTGCAGCGACCGCACGGCCGTCCGCAGCGGCGCGCGGTAGACGGCCGGGCCGCGTTCGCGCACCTCGCTGATGACGTTGCCGTTCAGGCGGAAGCTGACGGTGGAGACGCCTTCCTGGCCTTCGCGGTACTGGGCGCGGGCCAGGCGGTCGAAGAGGACCTGATCGACGCCGGGGCAGGTGGCGCGCACGTCCGTGCGCGGGATCTCGCCGGGGCGGCGGCCGGAGACCTGGACGCGTTCCAGATCGTCGGGCGCGGCCTGCGCCGAGCCGGCGGCCAGCACGGCGAAGAGCGCGCCGGTCGCGATGCGGAAGAGGATCGTGCGGGTCGGGCGGGTGGTGGCGGTCATGTCGTGCTCCTGTGGGCTGAGGAACCGTCGCGGCCCGCGTCAGGGTGGCGGGGCGATCGGTCTTTTTTCAGAGTAGGCAGCATCGCCAGCCCGACCAAGCGGTGCGCGACCAAGCGTCGAAGGCGGGGGGCGGATCGCCGGAATCCCGCGACGAAATGCAGGCCGCCGGGATGGGCCGCGCGTCGACTTTCCCCAGTATCCATCGGGTCAAAAGTCACGCATGACTTCCGCCGGCGCGTCAGGTGACGATGGCGTGACAAGACCTGACCCCGGATGTGAGGCACCCGGTCCATGACTTCCGCGCGCCCGTCCCGAAAGGCAGGGTCCCGGAAGACAGGGTCCCGGAAGACAGCGTGCCCAATGGCACGGGGCCTGCCGCGCCTCACGGCGGGCAGGCCCCGGAGGCCGCGGCGAGGTTTTGCCGCGGCGGGTTCAGCGCGTCACCAGACCTTGATCGGGTCCGCGGCGACCATCGCATCGCCCGCCTTGCAGTTGAAGGCCTTGGCGAACTCCGGCATGTTGGACATCGGCGCCAGCACGCGGTACTTGCCCGGCGAATGCGGATCGGTGCGCAGCTGGTTCAGCAGCGCCGCCTCGCGCGACTTGTTGCGCCAGACCATGGCGTTGGACAGGAAGAAGCGCTGCTCCGGGGTGAAGCCGTCGATCTTGTCGGTCTTCCCCGTGCGGCGCAGTGCGTTCTGCAGCGCGTCGAAGGCGATCGGCATGCCGGCCATGTCGGAGATGTTCTCGCCCAGCGTCAGCCGCCCGTTGATGGGCGTGCCCTTGACCGGCTCGTAGCTCTCGTAGAGCGCCACGACGCGGTCGGCGCGCGCCTTGTAGTTCTCGGCGTCGGAGGCGGTCCACCAGTCGTGGAGGCTGCCGATGCTGTCGAACTGCCGGCCGCGGTCGTCGAAGTGGTGGACGATCTCGTGCCCGATCACCATGCCGATGCCGCCGTAGTTGACGGCGTCGTCGGCCTTCGCGTCGAAGAAGGGCGGCTGCAGGATGCCGGCCGGGAAGGTGATCTCGTTGAGGCCGCCGGCCTGCGCGTTCACGATGTAGGGCGACATCGTCCAGCGCGTGCGGTCGCTCGGGCGGTCCAGGTCCTTGATCTGCTCGCCGTGGAACCAGGCCGCGGCGCGCAGCTGGTTGCCGGCGAAGTCCTTCGGATCGAGCGTCATGCCCTCGTACTTCGGCCAGGTCTGGGGCGCGCCGATCTTGGGCTGCATGGCCTCGAGCTTCTCCAGCGCCTTGACCTTGGTCTCCGGATTCATCCAGGCCAGGTTCTGGATGCGCGTCTTCATCGCGGCCTTGACGTCGCCGATCAGCAGCGTCGCGCGGCGTTGCGCCTCCGGCGAGAAAGCCTTGGAGACGAACAGCTCGCCCAGCGCCAGCCCCAGCGGGCTGCCGCCGGTGCGTCCGCCGATCAGCTGGATGACTTCCTCGTTGCGGGGCATCGGCTGCTCGAGCCCGGAAATGGTCGCGCCGCGGTAGTCGAAGTCGGCTTCCGCGAAGGCCTTGGGCAGTCGGGCGGCGCTGTTCTCCAGCACCCGCATCCGCAGGTAGGTCTGCCAGGTGACGAGCGGGACCTTCTCGGCCATCTGCGCGACACGCGCCAGGAACTCCGGCTGCGCGACGATCAGCCGCTCGACGCCGCCGGGGCGGGTGTCGCTGCGCGTCAGCGCCTTCAGATAGACGTCCCAGGCCAGCCCCGGCGCCTTGTCGGCGAGCTCGGGCGAGGTCATCGGGTTGTAGACCTTGAGCGGATCGCGCAGCTGCGCGCGCGGCGTCGTCGCGTCGGCGAGCTGGGACTCGAAGGCCATCAGCGCGTCGATCGTCGCCGCCGTCGCGTCGAAGCCCGCCGACGAGAGCAGCCGCTGCGCATACAGCCGGTAGGCGGTGCGCAGCTTCTTGGCGATGTCGGTGTCCTTGAAGTAGTCGTCCCGGTCCGGCAGCCCCAGCCCCGCCTGGCCCAGCGTCAGCACGTTCACGCGGGTGTTCTTGACGTCGGCGCGCACGAAGGCGCCCACCGGCGCGGCGATGCCCACGCGGCCCAGCTGCGCCAGCGCGGCGGGCAGGTCCTGCGCCGACTTCATGGCCGCGACGCGGTCCAGCAGCGGCTTGACCGGCTTCAGGCCCTGCGCCTCGATGGCCGCCTGGTCCATCCCGCTGGCGTAATAGGCCGCGACCTGCTTCAGGCCGGGCGACTTCTGCAGCGCCGGCTTGGCCAGCAGTTCCGCCAGCGCGTCGCTCAGCAGCCGGTCGTTGGCCACGCGCAGCGCGTCGAAGCTGCCGATGCGGGTCCGGTCGGCCGGCAACTCCGTGCGCGCGACCCACGGGCCGTTCACGTAGTCATAGAAGTCGGCGCAGGGCTGGACGTCCGGAGAGAAGCTCGCGACGTCCAGCGCGCGGGCCGGCGCGGCGGCCAGGGCGAGGGTGGACAGGGCTGCGGCGGCGATCAGGCGTAGTGGAAACATGGTTATTTGTCACCGATGTGTGGCGAAAACGACAAGTTTCGCAGGCTAAACGAGCCCCTCTTCCCCCGCCATCCGCGCCGTCCCGCGCATGGCTTCCGGCACCCCGGGCACGCCGTTCGCGCGGGGGCGCAAAGCGCGCGCAAACCTTACGAATCAGCGCGTTAGCCGTAAGGAAAGGGCGATTGACGGATCAATCGGTGCGTTTTGACACAAAAAGGTTATAGGGGTATTCCTTCCTGTTAACTGTTTCAGGTGGGGCGGTTGGCGTCCGACTGTCTTCCTACACTGTGTCGCACGCCAATCGGATAGGCCGGTCGGCGTGCCCTGCCAGGGGTGCCAACGCGCCAGGGTTCGGGGCTTTGCAGGCGCCGGTGAACCCGGCGTCGATCGAGAAACTCTGGAGATGACAAGCATGTTGCGATTGAACAAGCTCAGCCTCGCGCTGGCTGTGGGTCTCGTCACGATGGGCGCCGCCCAGGCGGGCGTGTCGTCGGTGGACATCGACAAGGCCCCCCGGCAGCTGAGCGAACAGACCGATCGTCTGATCGTGAAATACAAGGACGGCAGCACGGTCGTGCAAGGGCGCCTGGGCGCCGCGGTCCAGGCGCAATCGGTGGCGAGCGACGCCATCGGCGCCCGGACCGAACGCCTGCAGCAACTGGCCGCCCCGCTGGGCGCGCGCCTGTCGCTGGTGCGCCAGATGGGCACCGGCGCCCACGTGTTCCGGCTGGACCGCCGGATGAACCTGCAGGAACTGCGCGAGCTGGGCGACCGGATCAAGGCGCAGGACGCCAACGTCGAGTACGTCGAGCCCGACCGCAAGATGCACGCGCTGTTCGTGCCGAACGACAGCAGCTACGGCTCGCAATGGGACCTGTCCGAGACCGCCGGCGGCATCCGCGCGCCGCAGGCCTGGGACCAGGCGACCGGCACCGGCGTGGTGGTGGCGGTCATCGACACCGGCTACCGGCCGCATGCGGACCTGTCGGGCCAGATCGTCGCGGGCTACGACATGATCGTGGACACCACGGTCTCGGTGGACGGCAACGGCCGTGACAACGACCCGAGCGACCCCGGCGACTACAACGCCGCCAACGAATGCCAGGCCGGCGATCCGGCTTCCACCTCGAGCTGGCACGGCACGCACGTGGCCGGCACGATCGCGGCCAAGACCAACAACGGACTGGGCGTGGCGGGCATCGCCTTCAACGCCAAGGTCCAGCCGATCCGCGTGCTGGGCAAGTGCGGCGGCTACACCTCCGACATCGCCGACGGCATGACCTGGGCCTCGGGCGGCAGCGTGTCCGGCCTGCCGGCCAACACCACGCCGGCCAAGGTGCTGAACCTGTCGCTGGGCGGCGGCGGCGCCTGCGACACCACGACGCAGACGGCGATCAACGGCGCCCGCTCGCGCGGCGCCAGCATCATCGTGGCGGCGGGCAACGAGAACCAGAACGCGTCCAACTCCAGCCCGGCGAACTGCTCGGGCGTGGTCGTGGTCGCGGCGACCGACCGCAACGGCGCGCGGGCCTACTACTCGAACTACGGTTCGATCGTGACCCTGGCGGCGCCGGGCGGCGACGTGCGCTCCAGCGCCAGCAACGGCATCCTGTCGACGCTGAACGCCGGCACCAGCACGCCGGGCGCCGACAGCTACGCGTACTACCAGGGCACGTCGATGGCCACGCCGCACGTGGCGGGCGTCGCGGCGCTGATGTACAGCGCCAAGCCGACGGCCACGCCGGACGAGATCACGGCCGCGCTCAAGAGCAGCGCCCGGGCCTTCCCCGGCACCTGCAGCCAGTGCGGCTCGGGCATCCTGGACGCCAACGCCGCGGTCACCGCGATCAAGGGCGGCGGCGGTGGCGGAAGCACGATCGCCGAAGTCGAGCCGAACAACAGCCGCACCGCGCCGCAGACCATCAGCGCGCCGGTCAAGGTGACGGGCAGCCTGTCGACGTCCGACACCAACGACTACTTCAAGATCACGCTGCCCGCGGGCAAGACGCTCAGCGCCACCTTGACGCCGGCCGCTGGCAAGGACTTCGACCTGTACCTGCAGAACAGCAGCGGCACGCAGCTCAAGGCCAGCGAAAACGGCGCCGGCGCCGTCGACAGCTTCACGTACACGAACAGCGGATCGTCCGCGGTCGTCGTGTATGTGCGGGCGCTCTACTACTCGGGCACCAGCGGGACGTACTCGCTCAACCTGAGCTGGTAATGCGCTCGCCAGGACTTGCCACTCTCCTCGTTTGGTAAGCCGGGTGCCTCGGGCCCGAACGGGGCTCCCGTTGAATCCCGCCAGTGAAAGCTGGCGGGATTTTTTTTACCCATCGGGCGCGTGAAGGTGGCCGGGGCGTTGTCGCTGGAACCTTGACGGGGTGTCATCCGACTCGGGCTTCTTTGGTTTTCAAAGGAGTCATCATGTCCGTGTACCGATCGCGAATGACCGGCCCGATCTCCGTGCTTCTGGCGATCATGGCGCTGGCGATCGAGGCTCATCCTGGCGATGCAACGCCGGCCGGCGCGTCTGCCGCCCCTGCGTCGGCGACGCGCGTGGAGGGTCTGATAGTCCGCTATCGCGACGCCTCACGGCGGGTCATGGTTCGGGGTCACGAAGTCCGCGTTGCCGCGCCCGTCGAGCCCGCCGTGATGGAGACGCGCCGGCAGTGGCTGGCGAGCCGCTTGGACCTGCCGATGGACACCTTGAAGATCGTCAGGCAGTTGCCCACGGGGGGGCATCTGTTCGCCTTGGCGCGACCGGTCGACGGGGAGTTGCTCGACGGGCGACTGTCCCGATTGAAGGAAGAGGATCCCTTCATCGAGGACGTGGCGCCGGACGATGCCATGCCGCCGTCCGTTGTCACGCGCAGCCAGCTGAAGGGAGAGCCCATGTTCGCGGATCAATGGAATCTGCGGGCCATTGGGCTGCCGCAAGCCCTGGCACGCGCGGATGGCCGGGGTGTCGTGATCGCCGTGCTCGATTCCGGCCGGCTGGATCATCCGGACCTGGACGGGCAGTGGCTTCCCGGGTGGGACTTCATCGACGATCCCTTGGAAGCCGGCGACGGGGACGGATGGGATGCCGATCCGACGGATGTGCCCCAGATACCGGGCCAGTCCCATGACCCTGATCCCTGGCACGGACTTCAAGTGACTGGCGTCCTGGCTGCGAAACTCGACGGCCGCGGCATGATGGGGGTGGCGCCCGGGGCCCGTGTGTTGCCGCTTCGGGTGACCAGTGGCGGCGGCGCCCACCTGTCGGCTGTCATCAGCGCGCTGTATTGGGCTGTGGGGGGCGACGTGCCCGACGTGCCGGTGAATGCGTCGCCGGCCCGGGTGATCAACATGTCGTTCGGAGGCGACCGCCCCTGCGCCAGCGAGCGGCAACTGGCCATCGACTTTGCGCGAGCGCATGGCGCCGTCGTGGTCGCTGCCGCCGGCAACGACGGCGCGCACGCCAGGCGGCTCCTGTCTCCTGCCAATTGTCGTGGTGTCGTGTCCGTGGCGAACGCCAATCGAAGTCGCACCCTGGCAAAGAGCTCGAGCCGTGTCGAAGGGATCACCTTGACGGCGCCAGGAGGAGGTCAGTCCGATCCCGGATACGGCGACATCCTCACGACGTCGAATCGGGGGATCCGACGCATCCGGAAGCCGACGTACGCGAGGGTGAGCGGCACCAGCACGGCGGCCCCGCACGTGGCGGGCGTTGCCGCCCTCATGCTGGCGCTGAGACCGGCGGCCACGCCGGATCAGATCGAACGCGCGTTGCGTGCCAGCGCGACGCCCATGCCGGGGTGCAGCGCCTGCGGGGCGGGTCTGTTGAATGCGCCGCGTGCGCTCGACGAGATCCAGAACATCGTGGATGCCGGGACGAACGCGCCACCTTGAGGCACGCCTTCAGCGCCGCGCCGCTACACTGCGCCGTTGTCGTCCCTGTGCGCCTTGTGGCGCGCCCTCCATGGCAGGCCTGGATTCCTCTTCTCCGCTCCCCACCGACATCGTCGTGCACCAGCAATCCAAGGTGTTGGAGCTCGCTTTCACCGACGGGGCGCGTTTCCGCATCCCGTTCGAGCTGATGCGCGTGCGCAGCCCGTCGGCGGAGGTGCAGGGCCACGGCCCCGGCCAGGAGACGCTGCAGACCGGCAAGCGCGACGTGACCATCGTGGCCGTCGAGCAGGTCGGCCACTACGCGCTGAAGCCGACCTTCTCCGACGGTCACGAGAGCGGCCTTTTCACCTGGGCTTATCTGTACGAGCTGGGCCGCGATCAGGATGCGCTGATGCGCGACTACGAAGAGAAGCTGGCCGCCGCGGGCCTGGACCGCGATGCGCCGATGGCGACGAAGGGCGCAGGTGGACATTCGCACGGCGGCGGCAGCTGCAGCAGCCATTGACCCGTCGCCCTCGCACGGCCATCGCCCACGACGCTCCCCCATTCAGCAGGATCCCCCCATGAGTTCCACCCACTTCGGCTTCGAATCCGTCGACGAAACCGCCAAGGCCAAGCGCGTGCGCGGCGTGTTCGATTCGGTCGCGTCGCGCTACGACGTGATGAACGACCTGATGTCGATGGGGATGCATCGCGCCTGGAAGCTGTACACGCTGGCCGTCGCCAACCTGAAGCCGGGCGACCGGGTGCTGGACATCGCCGGCGGCACCGGCGACATGGCGCGGCTGTTCGCGAAGAAGGTCGGCGAGCGCGGCATGGTCGTGCACACCGACATCAACGAGGCCATGCTGCGCACCGGCCGCGAGCGTCTGATCGACGAGGGCATGGTCCTGCCGACCAACCTCTGCGACGCCGAGGCGCTGCCCTACAAGGACGGCTCCTTCGACCTGGTCTGCGTGGCCTTCGGCCTGCGCAACATGACGCACAAGGACCAGGCCCTGGCCGAGATGAACCGCGTGCTGCGCCCGGGCGGCCGGCTGCTGGTGCTGGAGTTCTCGCAGGTCGCGGCGCCGCTGCGCAAGCCCTACGACTGGTATTCCTTCAAGGTCCTGCCGCGCATCGGCTCGCTGATCGCCGGCGACGCCGACAGCTACCGCTACCTGGCGGAATCGATCCGCATGCATCCGCCTCAGGCCGAACTCAAGGCCATGATGAAGACGGCGGGCTTTGGCCACGTGGACGTGCACAACCTGACCGGCGGCGTCGTGGCCCTGCACGCGGGCATCAAGTGCTGAGATCCGCTGTCGCCTGAGGGCGGCGCAGGAAGGAACAGGGCCCTGAACGGGGCCCTGTCTCATTGGGGAACGGACATCGGTCGCGAATCAGCTCGGCATGCGCGCGGCATGCGGACGGCATCAACGCGGCATCAATGCGGCATCAGCACGCCATCTGCGTGCAAAGGCATCAGCAAGGCGCCTTCCATTCCCGGAGTTCGGTGGCGAGGATCGGATGGCCGTCCTGTTCGGCGCGGCGGGCGAGCTCGTCGACGTTCCGGTCGGTGACGAACTCATGGCCGACGCCCTTCACGAGCTGGCCGTAGACGCTGTCGAGGTCGTCGCCGTCGACATCGGTGTCGGAGGTCGGGAACGGCGGCACGTCGGCCGGCAATTCGGGGCGGAGTTGGTGCGTCGAACGGGAAGGGGACTGGGCCATCGGAGTGCTCCTTGAGTCGATGAGTCGAAGGGAGGTCGTACGGAATGGCGAGACCGCCGTCATTTCGGACGGACGGCCTGGCGATTGGAACGGGGCAGATTTCCCTCCCGCAACTGCTTGACCGCGTCGCCGACCAGGTCGGCCACCAGGCGAACCTCGTCCTGCAGGGCCTCGTCGCGGTCGAGCGCCTCGTGGCTGTTGAAGTAGGGCTCGAAGTAGCCGATGTAGCGGTCGAGCCGGGAGAGGTGGCCCGCATCGACCAGCCCCATCCAGTCCAGCCAGTCGCCGAGGTTGCGACGCTGCGCCTCCACGCCGGCCACGTCGCCGTGCACGACCAGGCCGTAGGCGCGGCCTTCGAGGTGCTTCGGATAGTCCCAGCCCTTCTCTTCGATGGCCTTGGCCTCGGCAGCCTTCTTGCCGTGGGTCGAGGTCGGATCCGGGTTGCCGCCGTCCGCGCAGACCAGGCGGTCGATCATGAGCTTCAACGCGCTCGGCGACTGGTACCAGTAGGTCGGGGTGAGCAGGATCACGCCATGCGCGGAGACCCATCGCTCGTAGATCTCGTTCATCCAGTCGCTGGACTGGTCGAGCGCGTGGTTCGGATAGCAGCTGCAGGGCCAGTGGCAGAGCGGCATCGCCGTCGACACGCAGCCCTTGCAGGGATGGATCTGGCGGCCGTATTCCGAGGTGATCAGGCTCAGGTCGAGCACGTCGATGATCACGTCGTGGCGACTGAGTTGCTCCTTGGCGATCTGCGTCAGACGCCAGGTCTTGGACATCTCGCCCGGACAGGTGCCGTCGTTGCGGTCGCTGCCGCAGACGAGCAGCACGCGCGACCGGGTCGCCGGATCGCTCCAGCGCTGCTGGGCGAGCTGGAGGCGCTGATGCGCCTCGAGCCACTCGACCGAGGTCTCGTAGGTCGGATCCTTGAAGCCGTTGCCCGCGGGGCGTGTCACCGGCGACTTGCGGCCCTCCTTCATCGCCTCGAAGGCGATCGTCTCCAGGCGCGCGATGGCCTCGTGCTCGGCCCGGTAGGCCGGGTCCTGGAAGCGACGCATGAAGCGCTCGTGGAATTGCTCGCGGGTCAGCTCCGCTGGCTGCTGGCCCTTGCGGATCACGGTCATCGGCGGCCCCTCGGGTGGCGGTGGGGGCAGTATTGGGGACGCGTTCGACCTGCGCCGTCGGACGGCGGAGGGTTGTCGACGGGATGTCGTCCTACGCGCCGGACAGGGCGGCCCCAAGGCGGCCTCACGGCGGCCACAAGGCAGCGACAAGGCCGCTACAAGGCAGCTACAAGGCAGCTACAAGGCAGCTCAACAAGGCGCCCTCAAGGCGCCCGCGACCGCGGGCTCCCGTCCTTCGTCAGTGCGACGGCTTGCGGCGACGCGCCGTGACGCCGAGCGCGCCCAGGCCCAGCGCTGCCAGCAGCGCGGAGCTCGGCTCCGGCACCGCGGACACCGCCAGGTTCAGCGACGCGTTGAGCGGCTGGACGTCGCTCCACAGGTAGCTGAGTCCGAGGTTCCGGTTGCCGGCGTCGGTGATCAGGCCGATCTGTGCGAGGCCGCCTTGCAGCGCGTCGAAGTGCAGCGTGCCGAGCAGCAGCGAGGTCTGACCGTTGTTGGCGACGCCGGGGAAGCTCGATCCGCCGAAGGTGCCGGCGCCCAGCCACGGGCTGTCGTCGTCCCAGCCGGCGGCGGCGGTGAAGCTGCCGAAGGCGAGCTTCGTCGTGTCGTAGCTCAGGCGGAAGCCGAAGGACAGCAGTTCCTCGTCGGTGGGCAGGCCGCCGAACGGGTCGACGAGGCTGATGAGCAGGTCCACGCCTTCGCCGACCTGGGCCGGACCGGCGGCGGTGAGCGAGACCGTGGCGGCATGGGCCGCTGGGGCGGCCAGCGAGGAGAGCGCCAGCGCGGCGGCGGCGAGCAGGGTCTTGACGTTCATGGGGGTTCTCACAGGGTGCTGAAGAGCTGGTACCAGACGCGGTAGTCCGCTTGCGTGATGCACTTGTCGCCGTCCATGTCGGCCAGCGGCTCGAAGCGCGCATCGCTGGCGCAACTGCCGATGGCGTTGCGCAGCGTGTCGCGGTCGGCGGCGGTGACGGCGCCGTCGGCGTTCACGTCGCCGTTCTTGCGGATGCGGACCGGCAGACGCGGCGCGGCTTCGCCGTAGCCGTCGTTCAGGAACAGGCCGAAGAAATAGTCGCCTTCCGGCTGTCCCGCGAGCGGGAACACCTGTGATCCCGACGGGCTCGCCACGTAGTTCCACTTCAGCGAGCCGGGCCCGCCGGGCGTCATGCCGACGCGGTAGAGGCCGATCCAGTTCGTCGTGCTCGTGGGCAGGCCGGTCCAGGTCAGCGACACGCCGCCGCCGATGCGCACGCGGTCGACGTCGGCCTTGAACGTGGCCGTCGGCGTGCTGGGCGGCAGCACCGGCGGCGCGTTCCAGGCGACCTGCGCGAGGCCGTTGAGCACCGGATCGGTGAAGTCGAGGCCCGCGCCTTCGACGTGGCCGGCCAGGCGGCGCTGGAAGGCGTTGTCGCCGTCGACGGTGACGATCAGGTCGTACCAGCCGTAGCTCGATGTGAGCGCGCGGACGTGGTCGCGGCTCGATCCTGCCGGCACGTCGATCGTGACGACGGTCTTGTCGCCGTAGGCGTTGTCGACGATGCGGAAGCGCATCGCCTGCGTGCTCGCGTTGCGCAGCGTCAGCGTGACGCTCGCGGTCGCGGGCTGTTCCTTCAGGCTGGTCGCGGCCAGGCGGCCGATGCCGTCGAAGCTCATGCGGAACTCGCGCAGGAAGCCGTTGTCGCCGTGCACGGCGAGCTGCAACGGCGCGCCGCTCCAGTTCCAGACTTCCTGGTCGATGCGCTTGCCCGGTTCGACGGTGTAGTGCCAGGGGCCGTCGGTGCGCAGCGTCGAGTAGACGATGAACGCGGCCGTGACGCTGCCTTCGTTGGCGAAGCTCAGCGCGAACTGGCGCGCGTTGGTCGCGGCGATGCCCTCGACCGTCGAGCGGTAGGGCAGCGGCGCCGCGCGGCGCGGGATGCCGCTGGCGGCCTTCTCCTGGCGCGGCAGGCTCTGGTTGGTCGGCGGCAGCGCGTCCTTCGTGCCCCAGCCCTTGAAGTAGACGGCGTTCGCCGGCACCGAGGACGGGAACTCGGCGCCGCCGGACTTGAAGTCGAAGGCGCGGGTCATGTCGCCGCAGACTGCACGGCGCCACGGCGAGATGCCGTTGCATTGCACGGCGCTGCGCGGGTGGCCGAGGGCGACGAGCCATTCCTCGGTGAAGCGGATCAGCGAGGTGTGGTCGAACAGCTGCGAGCAGACGCGGCCGCCCTTGCTCCACGGCGAGATGACCATCGTCGGCACGCGCGGGCCGAGGCCGATCGGCTGGCCGTTGGCGATCTCGCCCTGCGTGGCGTTGGACATCGTCGTGCGGCCGCGGTCGGTGTTCAGCGGCGCCATCACCGACGGCATGTGGTCGAAGAAGCCGTCGTTCTCGTCGTAGGTCAGGATCAGCGCGGTCCTGGACCAGACCTCGGGCGACTGCACCAGCGCCTGCAGCAGGCGCGCGGTGAAGTGCTCACCGGCGTTGGGCGTGTCGTCGGGGTGCTCGCAATACTCGGTCGGCGCGCAGATGTAGGACACGCGCGGCAGGTTGCCGCTGCGGACGTCGGCGGCGAACTGGTCGATCAGCCACTGGCCGGTCGTGCCCGGCGCGTTCGCCTGCGTCGACCCCGCGGCCAGCGCGCGACCCTTGCGGTACAGCGGCGAGGCGCTGGTCAACTTCTGACCGTTGGCGTCGGTGCGGAAGTTCCTGAAGTACTGCAGGTAGTTGTCGCCGTAGTTGTCCCACTCCTGGTAGACCTTCCAGCTCACGCCGGCGGACTCGAGGGTCTCGGCGTAGGTCAGCCACTCGTTGCCCTTCGCGGCGGGGTTGTCGTTGGCGATGTCGCCGTTGTAGGTGCCGTTGGTGACGTTGTAGAGCTTCGAGTCCGAGATGCCGGTCACGACCGCGTTGCTGTGGCCGGTGAGGGCGTAGAAGCGGTTGGGATCGGTCGGTCCGAAGATCGAGCAGTGGTACGCGTCGCAGACGGTGAACGCGTCGGCGAGGGCGTAATAGAACGGCAGGTCGCTGCGGTCGAAGTAGCCCATGGTGCGGGGCGACTTCTTGGGCACCCAGACGTTCCAGTCTTTCCAGGTGGTCTCGGTGCCCTTCCAGCTGTGGTCCAGGCCGACGCGCAGCGCGTTGGTGTTGCGGATGTCGAAGTGGTAGGGCAGGACCTGCGAGCCGAGGGCCGTGCCGGGCTGCATCCAGACCGGCTGGCCGGAGGGCAGGGCGATGGGCCGCGGGTCGCTGTAGCCGCGCACGCCGGCGAGCGTGCCGAAGTAGTGGTCGAAGGAGCGGTTCTCCTGCATCAGGATGACCACGTGCTCGACGTCGGCGAGCGTGCCGGTGGCGTTGTTGGCGGGGGTGGCGAGCGCCTGGCGGAGGGTCTGCGCGAAGGAGTGGCTGCTGGCCATGCCGGCGACCGCGGCCGTCAGGAAGGACCGGCGGGATGTCGTGCTCATGAAGCTTCACCTGGGAGGTCGTGAAGCGCGTGATTTTTTTCGCGGAGGAAGTCAGCAGCGTGAAGGGACGACGTAGCGCCCGGCGTGGGCGCCACAATCGGTGCGAGCAGCGGAGGAGAGGTCTTTTTGGCCGGGCGGTGTCACGACGTGACCCCTGCGGTCCCGCTGGTCGATACCGTCCCGCGGCAACGCGGGCGACGTCGGCCGTCCCGCCCACACTGCGCGGCGTTGCTTTTCAACGAGTGAAGAAATGAAGCGTGTCATCTGGACGCTGATCCTCGGTGCGATAGCGCTGGGAGTGATGCACTGGAGTCAGAAGCACGGCGACGTCGTGCCGAACTGGGCCTACCTGATCATCCTTTCGCCGGTCATCTGGATGACCCTGGCCGAGGACGACGGTGACGAGTTCGGCGGCCCCTTGGGCGGCGCGCTCCGCGGCATGGCGCTGATCGTCCTGCTGATCGGCAGCGTCGGGGCGCTCGTCGTCGGGCTGGTGGGACTGGGGCTGCGCAATGCGCACGGCTGGGAGGCGCTGCTGGTGTACGCGCTGCCGGCCGGCATCGCGGGCCTGGGGTTCTGCGTGCTCAGCCTGATGCGGGCGAGGGAGTAGGTGGCGACGACGCCGTACCACCGGGAGCGCGGCTAGCCGTCGACTTCGGACGACCTACTTGGCAGGTTCGTCATCCATGGGATCTTGAGGTGCGTCTGCGGCATGGCTGCCTGCGGCACCGAGCCCCAGTCCGGCACCGAGTCCTCCTGCGCCCGCAGCGCCGCCACCGCCGCCACCGCCGCCGGCACCACCTCCGCCACGTGAGCCGCCTTCACGCCCACCGGCGCCACCGCCCTTGCCGCCTCCGCTGCCCGCAGGTCTCAGCGGGCCTTGCTTCGGAATCACGACGGACGTCGGGATCGGATCGAGCTCCAGCACCTCGCGGATGAAGTTGCGCAGCGAGGCGACGAGCGCCGCCGTCTCCACCGGCTTGCCCGTGACCATGTCCTGTGCCGCCTGCGCGGCGAGTCGCACCTGCTCATCGGTGCCGAGCAGGATGATGTCGGACAGTGCCGCCTCGACGGCGTCGCGCATGCGGCGTGCGCGATCGGATGCGCCGATCGCCATCGTGCCGGGCTCGGCGAGCTGGCGCAGCTCCCGCAGATGGCGCGGGTCCACGGCGAGCGTGCCGGTGAACGATCCGCCCAGCGTCTTGTACGCGGCGATCAGCGTCTTCAGCCGCTCATTGATCTGACGGTTGGCGCGCTCGCGTCGCTGCTGCACCGACTGCATCACGAGCAGCCGCACGCCGACGGCGATCAACGACACGATGACGAGCCCGATCAGCGTCGAGAGCATCGTCTGCCAGGAAGTGAAGTCGAGGGCGCCGCGCATGGTGGATCTCCGGGGGAAACGGCCGATGGGCAAGACCAGGGCCCAGATCCGCAACTTTCGTCGAAACCGGCGGTTCCCGCCGATGCAGACCTCTTCATCGCTGCAGTAGGTCAGCGGTGATACTCGCCGCCATGAAACATGTTGTCCGCCGTCTGTTTCCCTGGTGCGCGCTCGTGCTGTGCGCGTGCTCGTCCACGATGGAACGGTCCGAATCCTTCCAACGACCTGTCGCGACACTGCAGTCCCCCTGCGTGATGCCCGTGGAGCCGCCTGCGGTGCTCAGGATCGCGGTGCTGAACGCGGACGCCCGATCTGCGGGTCGCGTGGTCATCTCGCACGCGCGGATCTCGGAATTCATGAGGAACCAGGTCGAGCGCCTCGCGCCTGCCGTCGTGGCGCGCATGCAGGCCAGGGGCGTCAAGGCCACACTGTGTGAAAGCAGCGCCACGACGGGCGTCCGGCTGCAGCTGGTCGCTGCCAGCGACCTGGCCCTGGACTATTCCGGCGCCGGGCAACTCCGTCTTCAGTGGTCGGCCACCTTGGACAGGCGCGAGCTGAGTCTGATGACGCGGGAGGCGGTCCTCTGGAAGGGCGTCCTGAATGCGACCGGCACGCCCGAGGGCAATGCCGACGACGAAGCAGTGGCGACGATGGCGGAGCGGATCGCGCTGGAGCTGGAACGACTGGGTTGGCTGCCGTCGGTCAAGCGCTGACCCGGTTCGCGAAGAACGGATCTGGCCGCCGCTCAGCGCGCAGGCTTTGCCTCGTCGGCGTCCGCGTCCTCGCCCCCGCTCTCGTCCTCCAGTCGATAGGCACCGGCCTCGAACTCAGCGAGTGCGCGATGGGCGGCCGCGACTTCCGATGCCGGAACCAGCACACGCACGCCGCCGAGCGCCGGCGACAGCAGCGAGTAGTTCCGCACCATGTGTTCATCCGCGAGGTGCGGCGTGAGGTGGACGGCTTCCAGCACGCCCTTCAGCAGGTGGGCCTCGGTCGGCGAGTCCAGCGTCGCGACGCAGACGAAGTCATCGGATGTCGGGTCGTTGTGCGCTGGCATGGGTCCTCCGGTGCGGCCAAGCATAAGGCGTCCGCCACGGAGGCCGGCACGTCGGGACCTTCAGTCAAGCCGTGACCGCCGTCTTCGGTGCGGCCGCCGCCGGCGCATACCGCGTCACATATTGCTGATGCCCCGGCATCTGGGCGACGATCTTGTCGATCCGCGACGAGATCCCGCCGAGGAACCCGGCGAGCTCCCGGTCTCCCATCAGGTCCGCCGACGGATGGTGCTGCTCCGGCACCAGCCCCTGGCCGAGCAGCACCTGCACCCACGAGTTCTCGGTGAACAGCTCGTTGGGCACGCGGAACACGCGCCCCGCCTCGCGGAACAGGTCCAGCCGGTGCTGCAGCGACGCCGGCACCGGCATCTCGCGCATGGCCTGCCACATCGGCGAGTCCTTGCGCTGCTGCAGGTGGTAATGCAGCACGATGAAGTCGCGGATGTGCTCCAGCTCGTGGCGCATCTGCGCGTTGTACTCGTCGATGTCGGATTGCCGGATCCCGTCCTTCGGGAACATCTGCAGCAGCCGGATCGCCGTGCGCTGGATCAGGTGGATGCTGGTCGATTCCAGCGGCTCCAGGAAGCCGCTCGACAAGCCCGCGCCGACGCAGTTGCGCTTCCACACCACCTCGCGCTGACCCGGCTTGAAGCGGATCACCCGATGCGGCGTCAGCACCTCGCCGGCGATGTTGCCGAGCAGCGCGGCGCGCGCCGTCTCGTCGTCGGTGTAGCGGCTGCTGAAGACCACGCCGTTGCCGACGCGGTGCTGCAGCGGAATCTGCCACTGCCAGCCCCACGGATGCGCGATCGCGCGCGTGTACGGGACCGCGTCGCGCACCGACGCCGTCTGCAGCGCGATCGCGCTGTCGCAGGGCAGCCAGTGCGACCAGTCCTCATAACCGACGCCCAGCGCCTGCCCCAACAGCACCGAACGCATTCCCGTGCAGTCGACGAAGAGATCGCCGTCGATCTCCGCGCCGTCCTGCAGCTTCAGCGCGCGGATGTCGCCGTCGGCGTGCATCAGCACTTCGGCGATCTTGCCTTCCGTGCGCGTCACGCCGTGGCCCTCGCTGAACCTGCGCAGGAACTGGCCGTACAAGGTCGCGTCCAGGTGGTACGCGTAGTTGATGCCGCCGTCGGGCAGGTGCGCGAACTTGTTCTCCTTCGCCGCGCGCAGCTCCAGGCAGTAGTCGCCGTGGTCCGTCGCCAGGCCGCGCTCGCGGCCCTTCAGCCAGAAGTGCTGGAAGCCCGCCGTCCAGTGGTCGACGCCGGTGCTCCCGAATGCATGGATGTAGCTCGTGTCCAGGTCGCGCCAGTGCTCGAACTGGATGCCCAGCTTGATCGTGGCCTGCGTCGCCGCCATGAACTCGCGCTCGTCCAGACCGAGCAGTTCGTGGAAGGTCAGCATCGTCGGGATGGTCGCCTCGCCGACACCCACCGTGCCGATCTCGTCGGACTCCACCAGCCGGATGTCCAGCTGCTTGCCGAGGTGCTTGGAGATGCAGGCCGCCATCATCCAGCCGGCCGTCCCGCCGCCGGCGATGACGACGCGCTTCACCGGGCGGCGCGGGGGGGTCGGCTCTTGCGAGGTGAAGGTCATGGCGTTTCCTCCATGGGGGTCGGGATGTTCAGCGTTGCTTGAGCCGCTGAATCAGATGTCCGCGCAGGTGGCCCGCGCCTTCCGCCGTCAGCGGAGCGAGCGCATGCCGCGCATGCGCGGGGATGTGGGCCGCCGTCTCGGCGTCCGCGTTGAACACGTAGTGGTCGAAGATCCCGCGCCACGCCGCGCGCTGCGGCGCGGGCAGGTCGCGCATCGACAGCAGCGCCTGCATCAGCGCGAACAGCGGCGGATCCATGTGCGCCGGCGACTGGCGCCACCAGTAGTTGATCAGCACGTTGAACGCGTCCAGCGCCTCGACCTGGTGCCACCACATGCTCGGGATGTAGAGCGCGTCGCCGGGGCCGAGCTCGGCGACCTGCGCCTGTTCGAGCGCCTGCGCGAAACGCGGGAAACGCTCGAGGTCGGGATGCCTCAGGTCGACCAGGCTCACCGGCTGTCCCGCCGGCGTGAAGTCGATCGGCCCGACGTAGAGATTGGCGAGCTGCTCCGGCGGGAACAGCGTGAAGCGCCGATGGCCGGCCGCGACGCAGGCGATGTTGTCCGGCAGGTCGTAGTGCGGCGCGATGCGGCTGCGATTGCCGAGCCACACGCTGGCCAGCGCGTCCTGCGCCGTGCCCTCGCCGGTCGCCAGCGGCGACAGGTCCAGGTCGTTCGCGGCGCGGAAACCCGGCAGGCAGGTGTCCACCGTCGTCGAGCCGACGTAGTAGCAGGGCGGACGGTCGACCTCGGCGAGCTTGAGCAGCTCCTCCATCAGCGCCGGCAGCGGCGCGTCGGCACGACCGAAGTTCATACCGGTGAAATCGTCGTTGTAGAAGAGGCGGCCGTCGATCTCCGGCGGCCCCGTCATGATCGCCACCGGCGCCCCGCGCCAGCAGTCGCGCAGGTAGTCGACCGCCGCGCGGTCGGAGCGGCGCGCCTCGCGCACCATCGGCCAATGCGACACGAGGCCGCGCAACACCACCGGTTGCGCGGCCTCGAGCAGGTCGGAGGGAAGCCGACCCGGCACCAGGTCGTGGATTTCGCGGATCGGCTTCATGCGGGCAGGGGCCCTCGCGGGCTCAAAACTTGTAGCGGAGTCCCAGCATATAGCGGCGACCCGTCTGCGTGACCGAGTACACCTCCTCCGTCGTCCGACCGTGCTGGCGCAGGATCGAATCGCCGACGTTGATGACTTCGGCCTGCATGCTCAGCTTCTCGCTGAAGTTGTAGCCCAGGCTGATGTCCACCTGCGAGTACGGCTCCGTGAAGATCGGCGCCGAGCGGCCCAGCTGGTTGCCGTCGTTGACCGCGGCCAGGAACTTGTCGCGCCAGTTGTAGGCCACGCGCACGCTGAACTTCGCGTCCTCGTAGAAGCCCACCAGGTTGGCGGAGTCGCTCAGGCCCACCAGCGCGTACTGCTGCGCGAAGCTCGCGTTGTCGTACTTCAGTCCCGACTTCACCTTCGTGTAGTTGGCCGCGACGCCGAAGCCCGTGTTCCAGAACGCGTGCTGCACGTTCAGCTCGAAGCCCTTCAGGCTGTTGGACTGCGTGTTGGCCGGCACCGTGATCTGGAAGTTGGCCACCGGATCGCCCGGCTGGCCCACGATGGTCCCCAGCGCATGCCCGTTGCTGTCGCCGGTCTTGGTCACGCCCGGCTGGCCGTTGTAGCGGTTGAGGATGTAGTCGCGGATGCAGGTGATGTCGCTGCCGCAGGCGCCGGTCGTCGAGGCCTCGTTGTAGTACGCGCCGCCGATCGGCGTGTGCAGGTTGAACGGGGTCGCGTTCTCCAGCGTCGAGCCGATGTAGTTGCTGATGTTCTTGCGGAACACGCCCGCCGCCACGTAGCTCGACCGGGCGTAGTAGTACTCGAGCGAGAAGTCGATGTTCTTGGACTTCAGCGGCTTGAGCCCCGGGTTGCCCTGCGAGCCGGTGCCGCCGCTCAGGCGCGCCAGGTCGTTCAAAGTCTGTCCGCCCTGGATCGCGTCCCAGCCCGGACGGCCGATGGTGGTGCCATAGCTGGCGCGCAGCTTGAGCTTGTCGGTCAGGTCGGCCTGGTAGTCGATGTTGGGCAGCCAGTAGCTGTACTTGCCGTCCAGCGTCGTGAAGCCCGGGTCGCCCTTGAGCACCGTCAGCTCATTGTTGGAGCCCCAGGTGATGCCCGTGGCGATCGGCACCAGCGCGCTGGAGGTGACCTTGGTCTTCTCGTAGCGCATGCCGACCGTGGCGCTCATGGGCACGCCCAGTTCCCACTCGCGGGTGTACTCGGCGTAGGCGCTGCTGGACTTCTCCGTCGTGCGGCGGTCCGTCGAGAAGACGTTGGACGCCAGGTACTTGGACGGGTCGCTCCAGGACTTGGCCGCCAGGTCGCGGATGGTGCCGAAGTCGAAGGTGTAGAACTGCGTGAACAGGCGCGGGTCGCCGACGCCGCCGATCTTGCCGAAGAAGTCGCGCAGGTCCTGCGGGATCCACACGTTGTCCGGGTAGTTGGCCGGACCGTTGGCCACGCCGCCCCAGTTGTCCAGCTGGACGTTGGAGTAGGCCGAGCGGTTCTTGGCCTTCGTCAGGCCGACGCCGAAGTCCAGCTTCGACTCGTCGCTGATGTCCCAGCTGCCGCGGATCTGCTGCTGGTCGACTTCCGCCTTCATGTAGCTGTTGCGGAAGGACGAGCCCGTCACCTGCTGCAGCGCCGCGTTGCGCGTCGTCGTCGGCATCATCAGGATCGGCAGGTCCTGGCTGAAGTCGACGCCGGTCTGGCCGCGGTTGAAGCTGGCCGTGCCGATCACGTTGTTGCTGCCCCAGGGGCTGTCGGCGCCCGACTTGGCGGTGGACTTGTGCGCGTCGAACTCGAAGCGCAGCTTGTCGGTCGCCTTCCAGTCGAGGTTGAAGCCCAGCGACTTGTTGTCGTTCTTCGTGGCGAAGTCCGCGCCGCCCATCGACAGGTCGGCGTCGCCGTTGGCGAGCAACTCGGTGTAGTTCAGCGGCGCGGAGATCGGGCCGCTGGTCCATGCGCTCGACGACGGGCCGAAGCTGAACCAGGCCGACAGGTCGTTGCGGCGCGTGTGCACCTTGTTCTGCGAGGCGGTGTAGTCCAGCGTCGTCGTCAGCGACTTGCTCGGCGCGAACTGGAAGGTCACCTGCCCGTTCGTGCGCTCACGGCGGACGCCGTTCATGTTGTAGTTCAGGTTCTGCGGCAGCGAGTAGACGTCGCTGGCGCCGGGACGGTTGGTGATCCGTTCCGACCCTGGCTGGCCCGGCAGCGGGATCGCGCCGTTGCCCGTCTCGTCGCCCTTGAACGGCAGCCAGCCGTTGGGCACGCCGGCGCTGTTGTAGCCGGCGTCGCGCTTCTGGTAGCTGCCCGACACCGACACGCCGAACATGCCTTCGCCGAAGGTCGTGCTGTAGATGCCCGACACCTCGGGCGTCACGCTGTCGCCCTTGATGTTGTCCGGCAGGCGCGAGTTGCCGCCGTCGTGCACGGCCTTCACGCCGATGCTGGCGATGGTCTTCTTCGTGTCCAGCGGACGCGCGGTCTTGATGTTGATCGTCGCGCCGATGCCGCCGGTCGGGGCGCTGGCGCGGCTGGTCTTGTAGACCTCCAGCGCGGCGATCGATTCGGTGGCCAGGTTGGCGAAGTCGAAGGCGCGCGAGTTCGACGGGCCCGTGTCCGCCAGCGTCGAGGCCGGCATCTGGCGGCCGTTCAGCAGCACCAGGTTGAAGTCGGGGCCGACGCCGCGCACGGTGACCTTGGAACCTTCGCCCATCGAGCGGTCGATCGACACGCCCGAGATGCGCTGCATCGATTCGGCCAGGTTGGTATCGGGGAACTTGCCGATGTCCTCGGCCACGATGCCGTCGACCACGCCGCGCTGCTGGCGCTTGAGGTTCAGCGAGGTGTCCAGCGACTGCCGGATGCCGGTGACGACGACGGTGTCGATCGTGGCGTCGGCCTTGCGTTGCGCCTCGGAGGCCGCCGATTCCGGTGCGGCCGGCGCAGCCGGCGCCTGCTGCGCATGCGCGGCAGCGGCGAAGAACAACAGGGCGCAGGCGGCCGCCACGGGCTGGCGCTGCGGTCCGCGGACCTGCCGCAGTCGGGTGGGGTGGACGTGCTTCATCTTGTCTCCTTGTTATCTCTCAGTCTTGACCATGACCCCCAAGCAATGGCGGGCCCGATTGTCTGCCGGGCAAGCTGGATCCGTGTATTCGGCGGTAACTTTGAAAGCGCTTTCAGAATTTATCCGCTTCAGCCACGGGACCTCTACTGACTTTCCCTAGCGAGGGGTTTCGCGCCACACGGGCGCGGGGGTACTGCGGGATGCCGGGTGCGCCGCGGCTCAGGCCGCGACGGGGACGGCGTTGCGCGGCTCGAGGGCTCGCGCCTCGGCGTCGAAAGCCAGTGCGTGGTCGGCGGTGGCGATCAGGCGGACGGTGTCGCCGTCGTGGAGCGACGCCGCGCCCGCGGGGAGCTTGGCGGTGAGCAGGTCGGCGATGCCGTCGACGCGCAGGTGCAGGATGGAGGTGTCGCCCAGGTGTTCCGCGAGCACGACGGTCGCCGGCACGGCGCCCTCGTCATGCGCTGTCCCCAGAAGCAGGTGCTCGGGCCGCAGGCCGAGGCGGTTCGCCGCGGGACGCGCCGCGCCGCCGAGCGCGTCCCACAGGCGGCGGGCCGCGCCGGGTGCATTGGCCGTCGGACGCGCGATGAAGTTGATCTTCGGCGCGCCGAGGAAGCTCGCGACGAACTCGTTGGCCGGATGGCGGTAGAGGTCCATCGGCGCGCCGAGCTGCTCGATGCGGCCCTTGTTGAACACGGCGATGCGGTCGCCCATCGTCATCGCCTCGACCTGGTCGTGGGTGACGTAGATCATGGTCGTGCCGAGCTGCTGGTGCAGCCGCGTCAACTCGATGCGCATGTCCACGCGCAGCGCGGCGTCCAGGTTGGACAGCGGCTCGTCGAACAGGAAGACCTTGGGCTTGCGCACGATGGCGCGGCCGATGGCCACGCGCTGGCGCTGGCCGCCGGACAACTGCTTGGGCGTGCGCTGCAGCAGGTCGGTGATGCGCAGGATCTCGGCGGTGCGGCGCACCTGCTCGTCGCGTTCGGACCGGCCGATGCCGGCCATCTTCAGCGCGAAGCCCATGTTCTCCGCCACCGTCATGTGCGGGTAGAGCGCGTAGCTCTGGAACACCATCGCCGCGCCGCGGTCGGCGGGGCGCAGCGCGTTGGCGCGGTTGCCGTCGATCAGCAGGTCGCCGTCGGAGATCTCCTCCAGGCCCGCGATCATGCGCAGCGTCGTGCTCTTGCCGCAGCCCGACGGGCCGACGAAGACCATGAACTCGCCGTCCCGGACGTCGAGGTCGATGCCCTGGATCACCTCGTGATCGCCGTAGCGCTTGCGGATGCCGCGCAGCGTGACTTGTCCCATGACGGTCTCCCGATCAGCCCTGTCGCGCGGCCTGCCGCTGCGAACCCTGTTGCAACACGAAGTCCCGGTACGCGAGCGCGCTGTCTTTCGGCGTGCGCTGCTGCGTCGCGTAGTCGACGTGCACGATGCCGAAGCGCTTCGCGTAGCCGGACGCCCATTCGAAGTTGTCCAGCAGGCTCCACACCATGTAGCCGCCCATCGGCACGCCCTGCGCGATCGCGTCGCCGACGGCGGCGATGTGCGTGTCGAGGTAGCGCGTGCGGTCGGCGTCATGCACCTGGCCGTCGGCGCCGACCGGATCGGGGAAGGCGCCGCCGTTCTCGGTCACGTACAGGCGCTTAGCGCCGGGGTAGTCGCGCTTGATCGACACCAGCAGGTCGGTCAGGCCTTGCGGATAGACCTCCCAGCCCATGTCGGTCAGCTCCAGCCCGCTGGTCTTGTTGTCGACCGGACCGGCCGCGCTGATCATGCCGCGCGAGTAGTAGTTGATGCCCACGAAGTCGATGGGCACCTGGATCCTGGCCATGTCGCCGGCCTCGACGTAGGGCGCGTCATGGCCGAGGTGGTCCAGCACGTCCTGCGGATAACGGCCCTCGAAGATCGGGTCCATGTACCAGCGGCGCAGCTTGCCATCCTCCAGTCGCGCCGCGGTGCGGTCGGCGTCGGAGTCCGTGGCCGGGTACATCGGCGCCATGTTCAGCACGATGCCGAGCGAGGCCTTCAACTGGAGCGCGCGCATCGCGGTGACCGCCAGGCCGTGGCTCAGCAGCAGGTGGTGCGAGACCTGGGCGGCGATCTTGCGGTCCTTGATGCCGGGTGCGAAGACGCCGGATTCATGGCCGAGCTGCGCGACCACCCAGGGCTCGTTGTGCGTGGCGATGGAGACGACCTTGTCGCCCAGGCGCTTCGCGATGCCGACGGCGTACTCGACGAAACGTTCGGTCGTCACGCGGTTCCCCCAGCCGCCGATGTCCTGCAGCGCCTGCGGCAGGTCCCAGTGGTTCAGCGTCAGGTAGGGCTTCATGCCGCGCGCGAGCAGGCCGTCGACCAGCTTGTCGTAGAACGCCAGGCCGGCCTCGTTCCAGTCGCCTTGTCCCGTGGGCATCACGCGCGGCCAGGACACCGAGAAGCGGTAGGCGTCGACGCCCAGGCCCTTGATCAGGTCGAGGTCCTCTTCCCAGCGCTGGTAGTGCTCGCAGGCGACGTCGCCGTTGCTGGCGTCGGCGATCACGCCGGGCTGGCGGCAGAAGGTGTCCCAGATCGAGGGGCCCTTGCCGTCGGCGTCGTGCGCGCCTTCGATCTGGAAGGCGCTCGTGGCGACGCCCCAGACGAAGTCGGCGGGAAAGTCCTTGGCGGCGGCCGTCGGCAGCGTGGAGGAGGCAGGCGTTGAAGATGACATCGAGGGTGTTGTTCTAGGTGTTGGAGGAGAGGCGCGGCCGTCGGGCGTCACTTCACCGCGCCGACGGTCAGGCCCGAGATGAGCTGCCGCGAGCACAGGACGAAGAGCACGATCAACGGCAGCGTCGCGATGGCGGATCCGGCCATCAGCGCGCCCCATTCGGTGTCCACCGGGCTCTGCAGCGATCGCAGCGCCAGCGGCAGCGTGTACATGTCGGGCGAGCGCATGACGACCAGCGGCCCGATGAAGTTGTTCCAGGAGGAGATGAAGGTGATCAGCCCCAGCGTGCCCAGCGCCGGCTTGAGCAGCGGCAGCACGATGCGGGCGTAGATGCCCAGCTCCCCGCAGCCGTCCATGCGGGCGGCCTCGACCAGCTCGCGCGGGACCGCGGAGCCGATGAACTGGCGCATCAGGAAGATGCCGAAGGCGCTGGCCGCGCCGGGGATGTAGAGCGCGCGCGGCTGGTCGATCCAGCCGAGCAGGTCCATGATCATGAAGCTGGGGATCATGTTCATGAAGCTGGGCAGCAGCATCGTGCCCATGACCAGGCCGAACAGCGCCTTCTTGAAGCGGAACTCGTACATCGCGAAGGCGTAGCCGCCCATCGAGCAGAACAGCAGCGTCAGGCCGGTGTTGCAGATGCCGACGTACAGGCTCAGGCCCAGGTTGCGCCAGAAGGGCAGGCGCTTGGTGAGGATGTCGACGTTGGCGAGGAAGTCGTCGCCGAACCACATCGGCGGCGGCAGGCTGAAGATCTCGGTGCGCGAGTGCGTCGCGAAGACGAACATGAAATAGAACGGCGCCAGCATGATCAGCGCGCCGGCGCCGACCAGCAGGTAGGCGGCCCAGGCGGTCATCCGCGTCGGCTGCGCGGCATGGGGCGAAGCCTGCGGCGAGGCGGCGTCGAGGGGGGCGTGCATCGTGGTGCTCATGGCGTTCTCCGGTCGGCCCCTCAGTCGTCCTTGCGCCGGAACGCACGGTTGGTGAGCCACGTCAACGCGGCAACGATGAAGAACAGCAGCCAGGACATCGCGCTGGCGGCGCCGAAGTCGTTGAAGTCGAACGCGTTGCGGTACAGGTAGACGGCGGCGCTCATGCCGGCCTGGTCGGAGCCGCCCTTGCCGCCGGTGAGGATGAAGGGTTCCTCGAACAGCTGCAGCCCGCCGATGACGCTCAGCGTCACGCCGAAGAAGATCATCGGCCGCAGGCTGGGCAGCGTGATGTGGAAGAACTGCTGCAGGCGGCTGGCGCCGTCCATGGTCGCGGCCTCGTAGAGGTCGGGCGGGATGGTCTGCAGCGCGGCCAGGTAGAGCACGACGTTGAAGCCCACATAGCGCCAGAACACGATCATCGAGATGGCGGGCTTGAGCGCGTCGGGATCGTTGAGCCAGTCCACGGCGGCCTGCGGTACGAGGTGGCCGAGCAGCGGGATCTCGCGCAGCGTGGCGATGGCGAGGTTGATCAGGCCGTAGTCGGTCGAGAACAGCGAGCTGAACAGGATCGCGATCGCGACCGACGAGGTGATGTAGGGCAGGAAGTAGGCCCCGACCATCGGGTTGCGCCAGCGCTTGAAGGCGATGTGCAGGAAGGTGGCGAGCGGGATGGCGACCAGATGCTGCGGCACGCCCGAGGCGACCGCGAGCCAGCCGGTGTTGCGCAGCGACTTCCAGAACCACTCGTCCTGGAGCGCGAAGGCGAAGTTGTCCAGGCCGACCCAGTGCATCGCGCCCAGGCCGCTGGTGGGCTCCCAGCTGTGGAAGGCCAGGTAGAGCGAGAACAGCAGCGGGAACAGCCCGAACACCACGAACAGCAGCAGGAAGGGCGCCAGCAGCGCGTACGGCGCGTAGCGGGGCGAGAGGCGCAGGGCTTGGGGAAGACGGAAGCTCATCGAAGGGGTCCCGGGTCAGCGGTGCGCGCGCAGCAGCAGCAGACGCTGCGCGTCGGCCAGGGCGGTGGGGATGTCCTTGCCGCGGTCGAGCACCTTGTCGAGTTCGGTGTCGATCACTTCCTTGGCGAAGTTGTCCTGCTTGTGCACGGGGAAGGCGCGGATGTGGTCGGCGGCCTCGCGCCAGTCGCGGCGGGCCTGCTGGCCGCCGAGGAAGGGCAGCGGCAGGTCGTAGAAGGGATCGGTCTGCGCGGCTATCAGCGCGGGGAAGGCGTCCTGCGCCTTGAAGGCCGCGAGCTGCTGCGTGCGGTTCATCGTCATGAAGCGGATAAACTCGTAGGCCATCGGCTTGCGCGAGGCGTCGCCATGGCGGGCGATGGCGAAGAAGGTGCCGCCGTAGGCCGCGAATGCGCCTTCGGGGAGCTGCGCCGAGCGCCACTTGCCGCGGGTGCTGGGCGCGAGCCAGGTGTTCAGATGACCGGCCAGCCAGGCGCCCGACATCTGCGTGGCGATGCCGCCGCGCTTGAAGCCCTCGGACCAGTCGGAGGACCAGGCGATGACCTTCGCGTCGAGCTGCTGGCGGCGCACGGCGCGGGCGAGCTCGAAGGCGCGGACGAAGCGCGGCGTGTTCACCAGCGGGCGGGAGTCCTTGTCGAAGAACAGGCCCTCGCCGGGCTCGAGGCCGGTGCGGATGAGAATGTCCTTCATGTCGCGGGCATGGGCCATCAGGTAGGCGCCGGTCGCGGCCTTGATCTTCACGCCGGCGGCGACGTAGCCCTCCCAACTGCCGGTCAGGTCGGATTCCTTGAGCCCCGCCTGGGCCAGCAGGTCGGTGCGGTAGAGCAGGGCGCCCGGGCCGATGTCGGTCGGGACGGCGAGCACCGCGCCCTTGGGCGTGGTCGCCTGGTCGAAGGCGTAGGCGACGAAGCGCGACTTGTCGGCGCTCAGGTTGTAGGGCGGGCCGGACAGGTCCTCGAGCCCGGTGCCCTGCGCGAAGCGGCCGAGATAACCGATCTCCAGCGCCATCACGTCGGGCAGGCCCTTGGCGGTCGACAGCGCCGTCGTCATCGCGGTGTGGTGGTCGTTGAGCTCGCGGCTCACGATCTTCACCTCGACGTCGGGATGCAGCGCCTTCCAGGCGGGCAGCGCGCTGCGGACGATCTCGTCGATGGCGGGGAAGGCGGCGACGGTCAGCGTGGTGGTGACTGCCGTGGGAGCCGTCGAGGGAGCCACGGAAGGAGCGGTTGCAGAAGCGGAGGTTTGCGCGGCAACGCCTGACCCTGCCTGGGCCACGCCCAAGGTCAATGCCATCGCCCACAGGCATCGTGCCCACTGCCGCATGCTGTCTGTCTCCGCTGTCGTTCTGTTTATGAAAGCGCTTTCATGATATCGAACCGGACAGCGTGACCGTACCAGGGTTATCGCTAGGGAGGCTGCTGGCCCTCACCCCAAACATCTTCCGCAAGCAGGAGAGGGGGTAAGAAGGACCGCGGTCGGACTCCCTCTCCCGCTTGCGGGAGAGGGCGGGGGTGAGGGCCAGCGGAGGTGGCAGTACCCAGGCTCGATCAGAGCGAGCGTGTCGACGACCGGATGATCAGCCGCGGCTCAGGCAACTGAGCGGTGGGATTCTTGTTGCCCAGCAGATCCAGCAGCGCCTGCGCGGCACAACGGCCCAGCTCGAGCCCCGCCTGGTGGATCGTGGTCAGCGGCGGGATGCAATGCGCCGCGCCAGCCAGATCGTCGAAGCCGACGATGGAGACGTCCTCGGGCACGCGCAGCCCGCGGCGGTACAGCGCCAGCGACGCACCGAACGCCATCTGGTCGTTCGCCGAGAAGATCGCGGTGAAGGGCTCGCGGCTGTCGATCAATCGCTCGACGGCCATCACGCCGCTGTCTTCCTGGAACATGCCCGGCAGCACCAGCGCCGGCTTGTACTTCACGCCGGCCGCTTCCAGCGCGGCGCGATAGCCCTTCAAGCGCTCCTGCGCATCGGGGTGGACCGGATCGCCGGCGATGAAGGCGATCTTGCGATGACCCAGCGTCAGCAGGTGATGCGTCGCCAGGCGTGCGCCTTCGAAATCGTTGAAGTTCAGCGCGTACAGGCTGGGCGCCTTCAGCGTACGGCCGGTGACGACGACCGGCAGTTCCTTCGCCAGCTTGCGCAGCGACTCGTCGCTGAGCCGGCCGGTGAGCACGATGATCCCGTCGACGCGGCGTGCGCGCAGCGTGTCGATGCAGCGCTGCTCTTCCTTCGCATTCCAGTGGCCGCTGGCGAAGAGGGGGACATAGCCCGCGGCGTCGAGCACTTCCTCGATGCCGCGCAGCGCGACGCCGTAGTAGGGACTGTCGATCGACTGCGTCACCACGCCCACGCTGAGCGAGCGTCCGCCTGCGAGCACGCGCGCGATCGGATTCGGGACGAAGCCGAGGTCCGCGATCGCGCGGTCGACGGCGTCCTTCTTTTCCTGGCTGACGACGGCGGTGCCGTTGAGGATGCGCGAGACGGTGCTCGGCGAGACCCCGCTGACTTCGGCCACCATGCCCAGCGTCACCTTCGAGGGCGGCGTGCGGGCGGACTTGGTGCTCTTCATGAAGGGGATCGCGTTGTCGTTGCGCGGGGAGTGTAAGGGACGGTTGCGGGGCGGGGACGGGGGACGAATGTGGGCCGGGCGCTGCACGTTGATGCCGGTGGATCGTGACCTTAACGGAATGCCAACGAATTCAAAGGCATTCAGGCGCCTATCGCACGTCGGTGCGCAGCTGCAGTGCAAACCCGAACCAATTCGCAAAAGCCTCGAACCTAGCATCGACGCGCCATCGCGGAAGTGCGTCGACGACACGGCGTCGGGCTTCACGCGATAGGCAGCCAAAGACAAGAAAAGGACGGCTCGCACCCCGCCCCGGGGTCGCGGATCGGGAGGACCCATGAAGATTCGTTTCGGCCTGCAGGCCGTCGCGGCGTTGTGCGCCGCTGTCTTGACGTCCGTGCCCGCGCGGGCGATGGACGCCGACTACCTCAAGCAGTTGGTGCCGGTCGCGCAGAACAGCATCAAGCCCTATGGCGAGGACATGTTCGGCGACAAGGTGAGCCTGTATGACGGCAGCCTGGCGTTCGAGCAGACGGACCTGGACCTCAAGGGCAACAACGAGCTGCCGGTGCGCCTGACGCGAGGTCTCGCCGTGGGGCGTCGCACGACCACCTATGCCTACGATTTCCCGCTCGGCCAATGGGAATGGAAGACGCCGCGCATCGGCGGCTCGTTCAGCCAGACGGCCGGATGGACAGGAATATCCACCACCGGCGTGCGCAGCGAGTCGATGCGCTGCGGCGGGTTCTGGCGAGCCGGCGACGTCACTGTCGGCGGCCAGGTCGCCTTCGACAACGACTATTGGCACGGCACCTACCTGGACGTTCCCGGAGCGGGCAAGCAGGAGCTGCTCAAGCGCAGCGCGGACTACGCAGGCGCGCCCACCACGGGCGGCCCTTATCCCATCGTCACCAAGCAGCAGTGGCAGGTCGGATGTCTCGCCTCCATCAAGAACGGCAGCGGCCAAGGCTTCTACGCGGTCTCCACCTCGGGCGTGCGTTACGACTTCGACTGGATGGCCGTGCGCGAGGTCGACCCCATCAAGATCGGCAAGAACGTGTTCCGGCGTCAGGACATGTACCTGATGGCCACGAAGGTCACCGACCGCTTCGGCAACTGGGTCACGTACACGTATGACCCGGCGGACCCGGAGAAGCTGACGGCCATCCAGTCGAGCGACGGCCGCTCCATCACGGTCACCAATTCGGGCGGCCACGCGGTGTCGGCCACCGACGGCACGCGCACCTACACCTACGGCTACACCGGTCGAGGCCTCACCTCGGTCACGCTGCCCGACGGCACGCAGTGGGGATATCAGCTCGGCGGCCTGCTGCCGTCCGACAACCTCGGGCTGCATACCTCGCCGGACACGGCGTGCCCCGACGGTTCGAACTACATGCGGGCGGACGTCTTCACCGGCAGCATCACGCATCCCTCCGGGGCGACGGCGACGTACACGATGAAGTACTTCCTGCTCGCCTACGCGGACATGCAGGCGTTCTGCAACATCTCCGACGGCGTGGCGCGCTACGACGTGATGCCCTCGCGCGCGGTCATCGGACTGAGCAACAAGGTCATCACCGGCGCCGGACTGACGACGCAGGCCTGGACCTACGACTACCTCACCGCAGGCAGCTGGCCCTGCGCGAGCGGCTGCAGCAACACCGACATCACCAACCCGGACGGCACGCGCACGCGTCAGGTCTTCGGCAACCGGTACGAGAACGACCAGGGCTTGCTGCTGTATGTCGTCAACGGCTGGGACGGCGGCACGTCAGGCAAACAGGTCATCGCCTACACCTACCAGAAGGGCGGCGCCGGCCAGCCCTTCCCCGAGTCCTTCGGCATCAGCTACGCGCAGTTCGCCGACTGGAACGGACCGCTCAACAAGCCCACCAAAACGACGGTCATCACGCGCGACGGCGCGACGTTCTCGAACCAGGTCGATGCCTTCGACGCGAATGCGCGCCCGGTGTCGCTGACCCGCACCGGCCCGGGCGGCACGCGCTCCGAAGCCACGACCTATTACGACAACACGGCGCTCTGGGTGCTGGGCCAGGTCGCCGAGGTCACCTCCGGCGGCTACTCCGTCCAGTCCACCGACTTCGACTCGCTGGCGCGGCCCACGACGAGCCGCGCCTTCGGCATCG
>NZ_JBWKOG010000004.1:0-190383 GCF_059415965.1 Roseateles sp. GW821-FHT09G09
CCGCCGCGCCCGCTGCGGCTCCGGCTGCTCCCGCCCCGCAGGCCGCGACCTACACCGGTCCGGCCGAAGGCGAGTACGACGTGATCGTGCTCGGCAGCGGCCCCGGCGGTTACTCGGCCGCGTTCCGCGCGGCGGACCTGGGCCTCAAGGTCGCCATCGTCGAGCGCTACGCCACCCTGGGCGGCGTCTGCCTGAACGTCGGCTGCATCCCGTCCAAGGCGCTGCTGCACGTCGCGGCGGTGATGGACGAGGTCAAGCACTTCGCCGACCTGGGCGTCGAGTTCGCCGAACCCAAGGTCGAGCTGCCCAAGCTGGCCGCGCACAAGTCCAAGGTCGTCGGCAAGCTCACGGGCGGCCTGACGATGATGGCCAAGATGCGCAAGGTCACCGTCGTGCGCGGCTACGGCACGTTGCTGGACGCCAACCACCTGTCGGTCGAGGAGACCAGCGGCGAGGCCCAGGAACGCACCGGCAAGACCCAGACGCTGAAGTTCCGCAAGATCATCATCGCCGCGGGCTCGCAGGCGGTGCGCCTGCCCTTCATGCCGAACGACCCGCGCGTGATCGACTCGACCGGCGCGCTCGAACTGACCAGCCAGCCCAAGCGCATGCTGATCGTCGGCGGCGGCATCATCGGCCTGGAGATGGGCACGGTGTACTCGACGCTGGGCGCGCGCCTGGACGTCGTGGAAATGCTGCCCACGCTGATGACCGGCGCGGACCGCGACCTGGTCAAGGTCTGGCAGAAGATGAACGCGCCGCGCTTCGACAACATCATGTTGAACACGAAGACGGTGGCCGCCGAAGCGACGCCCGAAGGCATCAAGGTGAGCTTCGAAGGCGAGGGCGCCCCCAAGGAACCGCAGGTCTACGACCTGGTGCTGCAGGCGGTGGGCCGTTCGCCCAACGGCAAGAAGATCGGCGCGGACAAGGCCGGCGTGGTCGTCAGCGACCGCGGCTTCATCCCGGTCGACGTGCAGATGCGCACCAACGTGGCCAACATCTTCGCCATCGGCGACATCGTCGGCCAGCCGATGCTGGCGCACAAGGCGGTGCATGAGGGCCACGTGGCGGCGGAAGTCATCGCCGGCGAACTGCTCGGCGACGAGTCGCTGGCCAAGTCGCGCTTCGATGCGCGCGTGATCCCGAGCGTCGCCTACACCGACCCGGAAGTGGCCTGGGTCGGCGTGACCGAGGACGAAGCCAAGGCGCGCGGCCTCAAGATCAAGAAGGGGCTGTTCCCGTGGACGGCGTCGGGGCGCGCGATCGCCAACGGCCGCGACGAGGGCTTCACCAAGCTGATCTTCGACGAGGAGACCCACCGCATCATCGGCGGCGGCATCGTCGGCACGCATGCGGGCGACATGATCGGCGAGATCGCCCTGGCGATCGAGATGGGCGCGGACGCGGTCGACATCGGCAAGACGATCCACCCGCATCCGACGCTGGGCGAATCGATCGGCATGGCCGCGGAAGTCGCGCACGGCTCGTGCACCGACCTGCCGCCGCCGCGCAAGTAAGCGCGGGCCGCGCCATCCACGCCGCCCAAGCCGCCCGGATCATCCTCGGAAATCGCGACCGGATGCTGGTTCTCGACGCCGCCGCCACCTCGCGCGCGCTGCCGTGGTCTCCCCTGATGGAGGAGATCGCGCTGGTCTGCCGCGAGCATCGCGACGGCCGGCTCACCTGCCCGCCGCGGCAGGTGCTGCCGCTGCGCCAGGACGGCGTGCTGCTGGTGATGCCCTGCCTGAGCGACACGCTGTCGATCACCAAGCTCGTCAGCGTGCATCCGCTCAATGCGGCGCTCGGCCTGCCGACCATCTCGGGGGAGGTCGTCGTGCTGGACAGCCGCACCGGCCAACGCCTGGCGGTGCTGGACGGCCCCGCGCTCACGGCGCGCCGCACGGCCGCGGTCAGCATGCTCGCGCTGCAGCATCTGATCCGCAAAGCGCCACGACGCGCCTTGGTGGTCGGTGGCGGCGTGCAGGCGCGCGCGCATGTGGAGGCGCTCCAGGCGTTGCATCCGCAGGCGACCATCCATGTGCAAGGTCACCAGACGGTGCCAGGTTTTGTCGAGGAACTCGGCGTCGAACCGCTCCCGGCGGAGTCACAGACGCGCCACGCCTGGGATGTCATTGTGTGCGCGACAACCAGTCGCGTGCCGGTGCTGCGTCCCGGCGTGGGCGAAGGCGCGGTCGTGATCGGCGTCGGCGCCTTCCGCGACGACATGGTGGAGCTGCCGCAGGAGCTGGTCCGGGGCGCGCAGATCTGGGTCGACGACCCGGTTGGTGCGCAGGCCGAGGCTGGCGACCTGATGGCGGCCGGTCGCTTCGAGCCTCAGGATGCGATCGACGATCTCGTGCTGGGTCAACGGCCCGTCGACGACGGCCGCACGCGGCTCTTCAAGAGTGTCGGTTGCGCGCGTTGGGATCTGGCTGCTGCCCGTGTGGCTGTCCGCGCCGCCTGACCGTCGCACGCCCCCTCGACGCCCACCACGAGCTGGAGGCTTGCGGGGCCAGGGGGCCGGCCCGATTTGTGGAGCCTGCGAGACGTATGAGGGCCGGCCCCCTGGCCCCGCAAGCCGAGCTCAGGCCTCGTCCAACAGCGGCCGCAACGCATCGTCCCACTGCTCGAGCTCGTCCTCGGACAGGTGCAGCCAGGCCAGCGCCGCGTCGCGGTTGGCGGCCCAGTCGGCGTCCTCATCCAGCCCTTCATGCTGGCGCATCAAGTGCTCGGCGATCAATCCTGCGGCGATCAACGAGCGGATCTCCGGCTCGATGCTGCCGTCCTTCAGCGTCTCGAAGTCGTGATGCAGCCGGATGGCCGTCATCAGTTCCGGCGCCAGGTGCCAGACCTTGATCACCAGCGCGCCGACGACGGCATGGTCGGTGCGGTGGTTGGCGTTCTCGGTGGCGATGAACGGGCGGTCGATGCGGGCGCCGGCCTCGACCATCGTGGCGCCGTAGCCGCGCACGCTCTGCAGCAGCACTGGCATGCCGACATGGCAGAACAGGCCATAGCTCTGCGCCAGGTCGACCCGCATGCCGGGCAGCTGTCCGGCGATGAAGCCCATTGCGACCGAGCGCTTCGTCGAGCGCTGCCAGAAGCGCAGCAGATGCGGACTGTTGACCGGGATCGCATGACGGACCAGGAAGGCCTGCATCAGCGCGACACTCTCATCCAGGCCCAGGCGATACATCGCCTGGCCGACGGTGGTGCAAGGCACGTGGCCTGCCACGAGATGCAACGGACTGTTGGCCACGCGCAGCAGCGTCGCCGACATCGCCACGTCGGCGGCGGCGACGCGACCCACCTCGGTGAGGTCGGGTTGAGGCAGGGCCATCGCCGCGCGCAGGCGCTGCAGCAGCTCGGGGCAGGGCGGAATCTGGATCTGGCGCAGCGGGCCGTTGGCGCGGGCCTGATCGAGTTCCTGGCGGATGGCTTGGGTCTTCATGTGAGGGCCGGATTATCCCGATGCGCTCCGACCCGGCGTGTGAAGGGGTGCGGCAAATTGCCGCTTGTCCGGAGGCGCGTTCCCGGGGACGCATCGCCTGTCGCACTTCGCCCGCGAAGGCGTGCCGGGCCAGATACATTGCAGCGCATGTCACGTTTCGTCACTCGTACAGCGTCACGCGCAGGCCGGACAATCCCGCCGGCGCAACGGGCGTTGGCGGTGCTGGTGTGCGTGGCCGGCCTGTGGTCCGCGCTGGCCTGGGGGTGGGACAAGGACAGGCTGACCGAATCCGCCGCGAAGCTCTCGCCCAAGACGCTGGCCGCGGTGAAGGCCATGATGCAGATGGCGGACCGCGCCGCGGCGATGCCTGAGGAGCGCGACCGGCTGACGACGGTCAACGGCTTCTTCAACCAGCGCATCGCGTTCAAGGACGACATCGAGGTGTGGGGCCAGATCGACTACTGGGCCACGCCGCTGGAGCTCCTGGACAAGGGCGCGGGCGACTGCGAGGACTACGCGATCGCCAAGTACATGAGCCTGCTGAGTGCCGGCGTGCCGCAGGCCAAGCTGCGGATGGTGTACGTGCGCGCGCAGTTCCAGGGGCGGCCTCAGGCGCACATGGTCCTGGCCTACTATGCGCAGCCGGAGGCGGAGCCCTTGATTCTGGACAATATCAACCCGGAGATCCGGCCCGCGTCGCTGCGGCCCGACCTGACCCCGGTGTTCAGCTTCAACGGGGAAGGCTTGTGGAGCGGCGTGGGCGCCACCACGGCGGGGAATCCGCTGGTGCGCTTGTCGCTGTGGCGGGACTTGCTGGCGAAGGCGAAGGCGGAGGGCTTCTGATGGGCGACGGAGAATTCACGACATGTCCCTGATAAGACAAATCTGGTGGCTGGTCCTGGGCGCGGTGCTGGCTTCGGCGCTGGGCGGCGTGGCGGTGAGCACCTGGTCGCTGCGCGAGCTGCTGCAGACGCAGGCGCAGCTGAAGAACGCCGACAACGCCAATGCGCTCGCGCTGGCGCTGTCGCAGCAGAAGGGCGACGCGGAGCTGATGTCGCTGCTGATCTCGGCGCAGTTCGACGCGGGCGCCTACGAGAGCGTGCGCTGGCGGGACGGCAGCGGCGCGCCGGTCTTCGAACGGCATCTGGAGACGCCGCAGACCTCGCATGCGCCGCGCTGGTTCGTGGCGCTGCTGCCGCTGGACGTGGCGCCCGGCGTGGCCAAGGTATCGGACGGCTGGAAGGCCGCCGGCGAGATCGAGTTGCGCGGCCAGACCGGCTACGTGCACGAGGCGCTGTGGCGCGCGACGCTCAGCACGGCCTTGTGGCTGCTGGCGGTGGGCCTGGCGACGGGCGTCGCCGCGGCGGCGGTGCTGGCGCGGCTGCGCCGGCCGCTGGACACGGCGGTGCGGCAGGCCGAGGGCGTCTCGCAAGGGCGCTTCGAGACCGTGCTGGAGCCGCGCGTGCCGGAGATGCGCAAGCTGACCAGCGCGATGAACACGATGGTGCTGCGCACGCGGCAGATGTTCGAGGCCCAGGCCGAGCAGCTGCGCACGCTGCATCACCAGCTGCTGTGCGACGAACTGACCGGGCTGTCGCACCGGCGGCAGTTCGTGGCGGAACTGAACTCGGCGCTGGAGCGCGATGATGGCCCGCTGCGCGCGGGGCTGGTGCTGGTGCGTCTGCGGGACCTGCAGGGGCTGAACCAGCGCCTCGGGCATGGCGCGACGGACCAGGCGCTGATGGCGATCGCGCAGGCGCTGCGGGTGTATCCGGAGCAGGTGCGCGGCTGCCTGGCGGGGCGGCTCAACGGCTCGGACTTCGCGCTGTGGCTGCCCGCGCCTAACGTCGTCGGGGACACCGCCCAGGCTCTGGCTGACGCGTTGCGGGCCGGCTTGCAGAACCTGGGATCGGGGGTCGGCGTCGCGCTGGGCGCGGTCGAGCTGATGCGCGACCAGCCCATGAGCGCCTGGTTCGCCGCGGCCGATGCGGCGCTGGCCAAGGCCGAGCAGGGCGAAGGCGTCGTGCTGGAGCTCCGCGAAGCACCGCCTTCGGACGAGGTCGCGCAGGGCGAGCGCGCGTGGCGCGCGTTGATCTCGGACGCGCTGGCGCATCAGCGCAGCCGGCTGCTGGAGTTCCCGCTGATCGGCCGCGAGCGTCAGGTCCTGCATCTCGAATGCCCGCTGCAACTGAAGCTGAACCCGGTCGGCGAGTTCGAGCCGGCCGCGCGCTGGCTGCCGCTGGCGCTGCGTCATCGCCTGAGCGCCGAGGCCGACCTGCAGGCCCTCGCGCTGGCGCTGCAGGCGGCGCAACGCGACGCGCGGATGCGCTGCGTCAACGTGGCGCCGGCGTCGCTGAACGACGGCAGCTTCATCGCGCGCGCCCGCGAACTGGTGCAGGCGGCGCCGGCGGCGGTGCGGCGACAGATCGGACTGGAATTGGCGGAGCCGGCGGCCGCGCAGCACTTTGAGGCGCTGCAGGAACTGGGGCGTCAATTGCGCCCATTCGGCGTGCAACTCGGCCTCGAACACGCGGGGGCCGGACTGGCTCAAATCGATCGTCTTTTCCAGGCCGGACTGGACTACGTGAAGCTCGACAGCTCGGTGGTCAGCGGCGTGTCGGCGGACGTGGCTCGGGCGGCGTTCGTGCGCAGCCTGGTGGTGATGCTGCGCAGCCTGTCTCTGAAGGTCTACGCGGAGGGCGTCACCGATGCGCTCGACGCACAGGCGCTGTGGGATTGCGAACTCGACGGCATCACCGGCCCGTGGGCGTCGGCCCAGGAAATCAAGCCCTGACTAGTCGATATCTGCCGTATGCAGCGGATACCCGTTGCCGCTGCGGCGGTCCTCGAAGAAGCGCTGCAGCGCTTCGCGGATCGTGTGGAAGGCGATCTCGTCCCACGGCACTTCGTGTTCGAGGAACAGCTTGGCTTCGAGGGTTTCCGGACCCGGATCGAACTCCGGGCTCAGCAGCTTCGCGCGGTAGAAGGTGTGGACCTGTCCGACGCGGACCACGTTCATCACGCAGTAGAGGTTCTGCAGCTCGATCCGCGCGCCGGCCTCTTCGACCGTTTCACGCGCCGCGCCTTCGGCGAGCGTCTCGCCGAGTTCCATGAAGCCCGCCGGCAGCGTCCACTTGCCGAGCCGCGGCTCGATCGCGCGCTTGCACAGCAGCACCTGATCGCCCCACACCGGCAGGGTGCCGACGACGTTCAGCGGATTCTCGTAATGGATCGCGCCGCACGCCGTGCACGTCGCGCGCTCCCGGTTGTCATCGGCCGGGATGCGGTATTCGATCTGGCCGCCGCAGGTGGGGCAATGCTGGAAGCGCCGCGCTTGGAACATGGCCCGCAGTGTACCGGCCTCCATCGCGGACCCCGTGGCATCATCGCCGGCCATGGAGCTCTACAACTACTTCCGTTCGTCCGCCTCCTACCGCGTCCGCATCGCGATGGCGCTCAAGGGCCTGGACTTCGACTACAAGTCCGTCCACCTCGCGAAGAACGAGCAGTTCAACGAGTCCTACGCCGCCGTCTCCGCGTCGCGTCTGGTCCCGCTGCTGAAGGACGGCGACGCGCTCGTCACGCAGTCGATGGCGATCATCGAGTACCTCGACGAGACGCACCCCGAGCCGCCGCTGCTGCCCGGCGACGCGCTGAGCCGCGCCTACGTCCGAGCGCTGTCCCAGGACATCGCCTGCGAGATCCATCCGCTGAACAACCTGCGCGTGCTGCGCTACCTGGTGAAGGACCTCGGCGTCGGCGACGACAACAAGACCCGCTGGATCCATCACTGGGTCGAGAGCGGCCTTTCGGTCGTCGAGCATCGCCTGAAGGCGGAAGGGCGATCCGGCCGCTTCTGCTTCGGCGACGCGCCGACGATGGCAGATTGCGTGCTGGTGCCGCAGATCTTCAACGCGCAGCGCTTCGGCAGCCGGCTCGATCATGTGCCGACGGTCATGAAGATCTTCGAGCAGTGCATGGCGCTCGACGCCTTCAGCCAGACGCAGCCGAGCGCCTGTCCCGATGCGGAATGACGACTGGCTGCGACCGGCGTGGTCCGCGTCGCACGTCGACGCCTTCATGACCACGCGCGCCGGCGGCGTCAGCGGAGGCCCGCAGGCGTTGGAAGAACAGCGCGGATTGGCGAGCCTCAACCTCGGCCGCTCGGTCGGTGACGACCCCGCGAACGTGGTTGAGAACCGCCGGCGCGTCGCCGCCGCGATCGGCGGTCATCCCGTTTTCCTGAAGCAGGTGCATGGGACGACCGTGTTGCGCCTGCATGCCGGGCACGCGCTGCCCGATGCCGATCCCGAGCCCGCGGACGCCTCGATCAGCACCGATCCCGCGCTCGCCTGCGCGGTGATGGTCGCCGACTGTCTGCCGGTCCTGTTCGCCGGTCCGGGCGTTGTCGGTGCCGCGCACGCGGGCTGGCGGGGACTCGCCGGCGGCGTGCTCGAGAACACCGTCGCGGCCATGTGCGAGGCCGGACATTGCGAGCCCCGCGAGATCAGCGCCTGGATGGGCGCGTGCATCGGACCTGCGCAGTTCGAGGTCGGCGCCGACGTGCTCTCCGCCTTCGGCGCGGAGCCGCGCCATCAGGATCAACCGATGTTCCGCTTCCAGCCGGACGGACAGGGCAACGCACGCTGGCGCGCCGATCTCTACGGCCTCGCGCGACGACGACTGGAGGCGTTCGGCATCGCCGACGTCAGCGGCGGCGGCTGGTGCACGCTCAGCGAGCCGTCACGTTTCTTTTCTTTCCGCCACGAGCGTGTCAGCGGATTGCGCAGCGGACGCATGGCTGCCGTCATCCGGCTGCGCTGACGCGCGGGTCGAGGTCGATGTCGACGTTGATGTGGGCGTCGATGTCGGCATCGACGCCACAGCGTCTTCCCCGTCGTCATGCGGTCTTCCGGACGCTTCCGCCTTCCTGCGTGCGGCGCGCCGCCCGGGCGTGCCCATCAGGTACATGACGATCGATAGCGGTACCACGCCGTAGAACACGAAGGTGATCAGCGCGCCCAGCACCGAGCCCTGCGAGCTGAAGGCCTCAACGATCGCCATCATCAGCACCACATACATCCACGCGATGGCCACCAGATACATCAACGATTTCCTCTGCTCTTCGCGACAGCAGCGTCACGCGGGGGTAAGCTGATCGGGCTACAAAGCGCCTGAGCATATGCGAAGCCTCCCCGTCGATCCGCCTCTTGCGCGTGGTCGGCTGTGGCAAGCTTCTTGCTCAGGTCGGCATGAGGAGACACATGAGCGCGAACAACGCCGCCGCCGGGTTCACCGGCACATCGGTCCACGGTTTCGAACACTGGGCCCAGCAGGCCCGACAGGCGGCCAGCGGGCTGTCGCACGGGTTCGGCGACGCCTTCAAGCAATTGCAGGCGATGCAGATCCCGCCAGACGCGTGGTCGCAACTGCAGTCCGAGTACATCAGCCAAGCGAGTGCGCTGTGGAACGCCGCGCTTGGTGAATCCACGGTCGCCGCGCAGGGCGCGACGACGTCCGCAGCAGGCGCCGCTGCCGCCGCTGCCACCGCGGGGGCCAGCACCTCGCTGAAGGATCGCCGCTTCGCCGATGCGTCCTGGAACAGCAACCGCCTCGCCCACTTCACCGCCCAGCTCTACCTGCTGAATGCGAAGACACTGCAGCGCATGGCGGATCAGGTGCAGGCCGACGACAAGACCCGCGCACGTGTCCGCTTCGCGGTGCAGCAGTTCGTCGACGCGTCGTCGCCGAGCAACTTCCTCGCGCTGAATCCCGAAGCGCAGCAGCGCGCGCTGAATACGCAGGGGGAGAGCCTCGCCCGCGGCCTGCAGCTGCTGTTGGCCGACGTGCAGCGCGGTCACGTGTCGCAGACCGACGAGTCCGCCTTCGAGGTCGGCCGCAACGTCGCGACGACCGAAGGGAGCGTCGTCTTCGAGAACGAGTTCTTCCAGCTGCTCGAGTACAAGCCGCTCACCGCGAAGGTGCATGCGCGCCCGCTGCTGATGGTGCCGCCCTGCATCAACAAGTACTACATCCTCGACCTGCAGCCGGAAAACTCGCTGATCCGCTACGCAGTGGCGCAGGGGCATCGCACCTTCGTGGTGAGCTGGCGCAATCCGGATGCCGACTGCGTGCACTGGACCTGGGACGACTACATCGGCAAGGCCGCGATCAAGGCCATCGAGGTCACGCGGGAGATCGCCGGCACCGACACGATCAACACGCTGGGCTTCTGCGTCGGCGGCACCATCCTGGCGACCGCGCTGGCCGTGCTGGCCGCGCGCGGCGAGCAGCCCGCCGAGAGCGTCACCCTGCTGACCACGCTGATCGACTTCAGCAGCAACGGCATCCTGGACCTGTTCATCGACGAGCAGGCGGTGCAGTTGCGCGAGATGACGCTCGGCGACCAGGCCGTGAGCGGCCCCGGCCTGCTCAAGGGCCAGGAACTCGCGACGACCTTCAGCTTCCTGCGCCCCAACGACCTGGTCTGGAACTACGTCGTCGGCAACTACCTGAAGGGCGACGCGCCGCCGGCCTTCGACCTGCTGTACTGGAACGGCGACGCGACCAACCTGCCGGGCCCGATGTACTGCTGGTACCTGCGCCACACCTACCTGCAGAACGAACTGCGCATCCCCGGCCAACTGACCGTCTGCGGCGAGAAGATCGACCTCGGCGCGATCCAGGCGCCGGTCTACCTCTACGGCTCGCGCGAGGACCACATCGTCCCGTGGGACGCCGCCTACCGCAGCACGCAGGTGTTCAAGGGCAAGAAGCGTTTCGTGCTCGGCGCGTCCGGGCACATCGCCGGCGTCATCAATCCGCCGGAGAAGAAGAAGCGCAGCCACTGGCTGGGGAAGGGCGCGGCGCTGCCGGCCGATCACCAGCAATGGCTGCAGGGCGCCACCGAGCATCCCGGCAGCTGGTGGACCGACTGGTCGCAGTGGCTGGCCGGCCACGCGGGTCCGCAGAAGGCGGCGCCGCGCAAGCCAGGCGGCCGCGGCCACGAGGCCATCGAGCCGGCGCCAGGCCGCTATGTGAAGCAGCGTGCGTGATACCCACGCCCGCGCAGTGAGAACCCAACCGGTTCAGAGTTGACATCCACGAGTTGAGACCGAAGCGTCCATTCCGCAGCGTTCATTCAACAAGTTGATCCCGCATTCACCCGCTGACGCCCGTCGTCCAGCAGTTTCGAAAAAGGAGACCGTCATGAGTTCACCCCAAGACATCGTCATCGTCGCCGCGGCGCGTACGCCGATCGGCAAGTTCGGAGGGACGCTGTCGAAGACGCCCGCCAGCGAGCTGGGCGCGATCGTCATCCAGGAACTGCTGCGCCGCAGCGGCCTGCAGCCCGACCAGATCAACGAGGTCATCCTCGGCCAGGTGCTGACCGCGGGCGTCGGCCAGAACCCGGCGCGCCAGGCCGTCATCAAGGCCGGCCTGCCGGTGACCGTGCCGGCGATGACGATCAACAAGGTCTGCGGCTCCGGCCTGAAGGCCGTGATGCTGGCCGCGCAGGCGATCCGCGACGGCGACTCGGACATCATCATCGCCGGCGGCCAGGAGAGCATGAGCCTGGCGCCGCACGTGCTGCCGGGCTCGCGCGAAGGCCAGCGCATGGGCGACTGGAAGCTCGTCGACACCATGATCACCGACGGCCTGTGGGACGTGTACAACCAGTACCACATGGGCATCACCGCCGAGAACGTGGCCAAGGAGTACCACGTCAGCCGCGCGCAGCAGGATGAGCTGGCGCTCGCCAGCCAGCAGAAGGCCGCCGCGGCGCAGGACGCGGGCCGCTTCACCGCCGAGATCGTGCCGGTGACGATCCCGCAGAAGAAGGGCGATCCGGTCGTGTTCTCGAACGACGAGTTCATCAACCGCAAGTCCAACGCTGAAGCGCTGGCCGGCCTGAAGCCGGCCTTCGACAAGGCCGGGTCGGTGACGGCCGGCAACGCGTCGGGCCTGAACGACGGCGCCGCCGGCCTGGTGCTGATGACCGACGCCAAGGCCAAGGCGCTGGGGCTGACCCCGCTGGCGCGCCTGGCGTCGTACGCGAGCGCGGGCGTCGATCCCAAGACCATGGGCATGGGGCCGGTGCCGGCCTCGCGCAAGGCGCTGCAGCGCGCCGGCTGGCAGCCCAAGGACCTGGACCTCCTCGAGATCAACGAGGCCTTCGCCGCGCAGGCCTGCGCGGTGCATCAGGAAATGGGCTGGGACGTCAGCAAGGTCAACGTCAACGGCGGCGCGATCGCGCTGGGCCATCCGATCGGCGCGTCCGGCGCCCGCATCCTGGTCACGCTGCTGCACGAGATGATCAAGCGCGATGCGAAGAAGGGCATCGCCAGCCTGTGCATCGGCGGCGGCATGGGCGTCGCGCTCTGCGTCGAGCGCTGACGCCGGCACCGCTTTCCCAGCGTCTTCCTCTTCCCTTTCCCCTTTTGCTTTTCGCGTCTTTCCCGTTTCCCCATTCCAGTCACCCGGGCCGCGGACGCGGCGCTCCGGCGTGTCATACAGGAGGCAAGCATGAGTCAGAAAGTTGCATACGTCACCGGCGGCATGGGGGGCATCGGCACCGCCATCTGCCAGCGCCTCCACAAGGAAGGCTTCAAGGTCATCGCCGGCTGCGGCCCGAGCCGTGACCACGCCAAGTGGCTGTCCGAGCAGACGGCGCTGGGCTACACGTTCTACGCCTCGGTGGGCAACGTGGCGGACTGGGACTCGACCGTCGCCGCGTTCGATCGCACGATCGCGGAGCACGGCCCGATCGAGGTGCTGGTCAACAACGCCGGCGTGACCAAGGACCGCATGTTCCTGAAGATGACCCGCGACGAGTGGGACACCGTCATCGACACCAACCTCAACAGCATGTTCAACGTCACCAAGCAAGTGGTGCCGGGCATGGTCGACAAGGGTTGGGGCCGCATCATCAACATCTCGTCGGTCAACGGCGAGAAGGGCCAGGTCGGTCAGACCAACTACTCGGCGGCCAAGGCCGGCATGCACGGCTTCACGATGGCGCTGGCGCAGGAGCTGGCGGCCAAGGGCGTCACGGTGAACACCGTCAGCCCGGGCTACATCGGCACCGACATGGTCAAGGCGGTACGCCCGGACGTGCTGGAGAAGATCGTGGCGGGCATCCCGGTGAAGCGCCTCGGTCAGCCCGAGGAAATCGCCTCGATCGTCGGCTGGCTGGCGGGTGAGACGTCCGGCTTCACCACCGGTGCGGACTTCAGCTGCAACGGCGGCTTGCACATGGGGTAAGCAGGGGCCGAGCTCGGCGAACACCATGAAAAAGGGCTGCCTCGGCAGCCCTTCGTCGTTGAGGCCTTCCGGCCTCTTACGGCCGCCTCCTCAGTCCTTCTTCATCAGCACCAGCAGCTGCGACAGGTTCTGCGCCGCCGCCTGGAGCTTGGGCAGCCCCTGCTCGAGCAGCATCTGCGGCGGCGTGCGCGACGCATGCGTGCTGACGTTCATCGCCGCCACGACCTTGCCGTCACGCCCGGTGATGGGCACCGCCACGCTCAGCACGCCGTCCTCCAGTTCCTGGTCCACCAGGCACCAGTGCTGGCGCCGCGCCTGCTCGATCGCGGCACGCAGCTCCTCGTGCGAGCGCACGGTGTTGCTCGCGCGTCGCGCCAGCTGCACCTGCGACACACGGGTCTCGCGCTCCTCGACCGCCAGCGAGGCCAGCAGCACGCGGCCGGTGGCCGTGGCCCAGGCCGGCAGCCGGCTGCCGATGCCCATCGGGTCGGACAGGATCTTGCGCAGCGGCGCGCGCAGCACGAAGACCACGTCGTCGCCGTCGAGCACCGCGATGGAGACGGACTCCCGCAGGTCGTTGGCCAGCTGGATGGCCACCGGTTCGGCGAAGCGCCACAGCGGTTGCGAGGACAGGTAGGCGAAGCCGAGGTCGAGGATCTTCGGCGTCAGCTCGAACAGGCGTCCCTCCGATCTCACGTACCCCAGCGTCTGCAGCGTCAGCAGGATGCGACGCGCGCCGGCGCGCGTCAGGCCGCAGCGCTTGGCGACTTCCGTCAGCGTCTGCCGGGCGTGATGGGTGTCGAAGGTCCTGATCACGGACAGGCCGCGCGCAAAGGACTGCACGTAGCTGTCGCCGGGCTTCAGGGAGACGTTGTTTGCGCTTTCGTCAGGAGACATGGGCGTCATGACCGAAGTAGAGGAAGGCCGCGAAACGTTAATATCGCGCCCGTTTCCAAGTGATGAGACAAGAGGTGAAGACCATGGCCATGGATGTTGTCGACTACGAAATCAAGGGTGCCGAGATGCAGTTCGTCGAGGTCGAACTCGACCCCGGCGAAGCAGCGATCGGTGAAGCCGGCAGCATGATGTTCATGGATGCCGGTATCGGCATGGACACGGTGTTCGGCGACGGGTCCGCCAACCAGGGCGGTTTCTTCGGGAAGTTGCTGGGTGCCGGCAAGCGGCTGGTGACCGGCGAATCGCTGTTCACCACGGTCTACACGAACCAGAGTCATAGCAAGTTGCGGGTCGCTTTCGCGGCACCGTATCCCGGCAAGATCCTGCCGATGGATCTCGGCAAGCTGGGCGGCACGCTCATCTGCCAGAAGGACGCGTTCCTGTGCGCGGCCCGCGGCGTGTCGCTGGGGATTGCTCTCCAGCAGCGCCTGTCGACAGGCTTCTTCGGTGGCGAAGGGTTCATCATGCAGAAGCTCGATGGTGATGGGCTGGCCTTCGTGCATGCGGGGGGTACCGTGGTTCGACGTACGCTCCAGCCGGGTCAGACGCTGCTCGTGGATACCGGCTGCGTCGTCGCCTACACGCCCAGCGTGAGTTTTGAGATCCAGTATGTGGGCAAGATCAAGACCGCCCTGTTCGGCGGCGAAGGTCTGTTCCTGGCCAAGATGACCGGCCCCGGAGAGATCTGGCTGCAGAGCCTGCCGTTCTCGCGCCTGGCCTCGCGAATCTTCGCCGCGGCCCCGCAGCGCGGCGGCTCGCGGGAAGAGGGCGGCCTGTTGACGGGTCTGGCCGGCGGCGGATTGCTGGGCGGGCTGCTGGGCGGTGACGACGAATAAGTCGGCCCCCGGCGTCGGACCAGGCGGCCCCGGAAGTTCGCCATGCGCAGACTTGCCGCAATGCTGGCGGCAAGTCCGGCGCAACCGAGTGCAACGACACGCCTGCGTCTGATCCTTAGATGGTGTCGCGTGAAGCCGGCGCCCCGAAACGCTCAAGAACGGCTCACGCACCCGGCCCGCCTGACGCCCAAGCCCGCATCAACAGGGGCGCCGCGGGCCTGTTCCGGCCGGACCCTAGGGTGAACCCGCCTACACTTGAGGGCTGCGTGGCGCTGGGCGCGCCGCGCATCTCCTGTTGAGGATCTTCATGCTGTCTTCCCTCGTGCGGCCCGTGCTGGCCGCCCTGGTCGTTCACGCCTTGAGCGCGCTGACCTCGGCCTCGGCCGCCATCGCGGCCACCGGCAGTCCCATCTTCGTGCTGAACTCGCTGGACGCCGACATCAGCGTGATCGATCCGAAGGACTTCCGCGAGATCAAGCGCATCCCGACCGGCAAGGAGCCGCATCACCTCTACCTGACGCCTGACCGCAAGACGATGGTCGTGGCCAACGCGCTGGGCGATTCGCTGACCTTCCTCGATCCGGTGACGGCCGAAGTGCAGCGCACCGTCCGCGGCATCCCCGACCCGTACCACCTGCGCTTCTCGCCCGACATGAAGTGGCTGGTGCTGGCCGGCAACCGGCTGGACCATGTGGACATCTACAAGTGGCAGCCGCAGAACGCGGCGCAGCCGATGGCGCTGTTCAAGCGCTTCTCCGCGCCGAAGACGCCCAGCCACCTGTCCATCGACAGCAAGAGCAGCGTCGTCTACGCGAGCCTGCAGGACAGCAGCGAACTGCTGGCGATCGACCTGAACACGATGGCCGCGCGCTGGAAGATCCCCGTCGGGAAACTGCCCGCCGACCTCTACCTGACGCCCGACGACAAGTACCTGCTGGTCGCGCTGACGGGCGAGCGCAGCGTCGAGGTCTACGACGTCACCGCCGCGCAGCCCAAGCTGGTGAAGCGCATCGAAACCGGCGACGGCGCGCACTCGTTCCGCGCGCTCGGCGACCGGAAGCACGTGCTGGTGAGCAACCGCGCGGCCAACACGATCAGCAAGATCGCGCTGGCGGACTTCAGCGTCGTCGAGACCTTCAAGGCGCCTGGCGGCCCGGACGACATGGAGATCCTCACCGACGGCCGCACGCTGATGTTCACGTCGCGCTGGGCCCGCAAGCTGACGGTGATGGACCTGCAGACCAAGCAGATCCTGCAACAGGTCAAGGTCGGCAAGTCGCCGCACGGCGTCTGGACGCTCGACCAGATGCCGCGCCAGTGAGCGCGACCGGACCCAGGCCGCTGCCCGTGAAGACGCCGTCCGTTCCGCGCTCCTCGCGCCTTCGTGGGCTGCGCGGCGCGCTGCGTCCTGCGCTGCGCCATGGCGCGGCGCTGCTCTTCGGCCTGACCGCGGTCGTGCAGGCGCAGCCGCAGTCGGCGTCGGCGCCGTCCGCCGCGCCCTGCGACAAGCCGGTCTACCTGACCTTCGACACCGGCCACATGGGCGTCGCGCCGCTGATCGTCGACACGCTCAGGCGTTTCGACGCGAAGGCCACGTTCTTCCTGGCCCAGGAGCCGACGATGGACGGCGGCCAGACGCTGGACGACAAGTGGGCGCCGTGGTGGAAGCAGCTGGCCGAGCAGGGCCACGACTTCGGCTCGCACACCTGGTACCACGACGCCTGGTCGGCGGACCTGCCCGACGGGAAGTTCCGCTTCAAGCGCGCCGCGGGCGAGCAGGTGCCGCAGAACGTCGTGCTGAGCGCGGCCGAGTACTGCGAGGAACTCAAGCGCCCCGCGCGTCGTTTCCTCGAGATGACGGGCCGGCCGATGTCGATGATCTTCCGCGCGCCGGCCGGACGCACGTCGCCGGCGCTGCTGGCGGCGGCGCAGGCCTGCGGCTTCCGGCACGTGGGATGGAATGCCTCGGGCTTCCTCGGCGACGAACTGCCGAGCGACAGGTTCCCCAACCAGGCGCTGCTCGAGCAGGCGCTGCGGCGCGTCAAGCCCGGCGACATCCTGATGGCCCACCTGGGCATCTGGTCGCGGCAGGACCCGTGGGCGCCGACGGTGCTGGAGCCGCTGCTGCAGGGATTGAAAAGCCGCGGCATGTGCTTCGCGCCGTTGCGCGATCATCCGGAGTACGTCGCATGGATGCGGCGACCGCAGGAATCGATGGCCAAGCGTTAGAGAGGACCGACGGCGTGATGGACTGGTTCACCGATCTGTTCGGACAGGCGCAGCAGGCGCTGTTCGAGAGCGTCATTCAACCGATCGTCTTCCACCTGGGCTACGGCAACCTGCTCGAGGACGCGTTCGACGCGACCGGCTGGCTGCTGGTCGGCCTGATCCAGATCGTCGTGATGCTGGCGGTGATCGGCTCGCTGCAGCGCTGGCGCCCGGCCGAGGCCGTCACCGACCGCCACGCGATCCGCATCGACATCGTCTACACGCTGATCCAGCGGCTGGGGCTGTTCCGGCTGCTCATGTTCTTCTCGCTGGAGTCGCTGTTCGACGGTGCCGTCGGCGAGATGCGCATGCACGGCATCCCGACCTTCCAGCTCGACGCGCTGTGGCCCGGCGTCACGGACGTCGCCTGGGTCAGCTTCGTGATCTACCTGGTCGCCTTCGACCTGCTGATGTACTGGCTGCATCGCGCGCAGCACTCGTGGAACTGGTGGTGGGCGCTGCACTCGCTGCACCACAGCCAGCGCCAGATGACGATGTGGAGCGACAGCCGCAACCACCTGCTCGACGACCTGATCATCGACAGCGCGGTCGCGATCACGGCGCGCCTGATCGGTGTCGGTCCCGGGCAGTTCGTCGCGCTGGTGGCGATCTCGCAATTGCTCGAGAACCTGCAGCACGCCAATCTGCGCCTGACCTTCGGCCTGATCGGCGAGCGGCTGCTGGTGAGCCCGCGTTTCCACCGGCTGCACCACTCGATCGGCATCGGCCATGAAGGCTTCGGCCGCGGGACGCTGGGCGGCCACAACTTCGCGGTGATGTTCCCGATCTGGGACGTGCTGTTCCGCACCGCCAACTTCGAGGACCGCTGGGACCCGACCGGCGTGCGCGACCAGCTGCCGGAGGAGGGCGGACGCGACTACGGACGCGGCTTCCGGGCGCAGCAGTGGCTGGGCCTCAAGCGGCTCGTGGGACGTGACAAGATCGCGGCCGCGCCCGGAGACGGATCGAGCCCGTCCGGCGGCGCGCCCATGGACATCGCCGGCCGCGCGCCGGCCGGAGGGAACGACTGATGATCAAGCCGATGAGCCGCCTGGCGGACTCGTTCTGGCGTGCCGCCGCGTACTGCCTGCATCCGCGCGTGATCGGCCTGTCGCTGCTGCCGCTGATCGTCTCGGCGGCGCTGGCCTTCGGCCTGGGCTACTTCTTCTGGGAGGCCGCGGTCGCCGGCGTGCGCGCCACGATGGAATCGTGGAGCCTCATCGACGGCATGCTGAAGTGGCTGGACAGCCTCGGCGCCTCCGCGTTCCGTACCGTGCTCGCGCCCATCGTCGTGCTGGCGATGGCCGTGCCGGCGCTGGTCGTGCTCAGCCTGCTGCTGGTGGCGCTGCTGATGACGCCGTCGATGGTGGACCTGGTCGCGCAGCGCCGCTTCGCCGGCCTGGAGCGCAAGCGCGGCGCGGGCTTCGTCGCCAGCCTGGGCTGGTCGCTCGGCCACACGGTGCTGTGCGTCGTGCTGCTGATCGCGTCGCTGCCGTTCTGGCTGATCCCGCCGCTGGCGCTGATCCTGCCGCCGCTGATCTGGGGCTGGCTGGGGTATCGCGTCTTCACCTTCGACGTGCTCGCCGAGCACGCGTCCGCGCCCGAGCGCCGCCGCCTGGTCAGCGAGCACCGCATGCCGCTGCTGGTGCTCGGCCTGGCCACCGGCTACCTCGGTGCCGCGCCCGCCGCGATCTGGGCGATGGGCGCGCTCACGATCGCCTTCGCGCCGGTGCTGATCCTGGTCTCGGTCTGGCTGTACACGCTGGTCTTCGCGTTCAGCTCCTTGTGGTTCTCGCATTACGCGCTGGCCGCGCTGCAGGAGATGCGCCGCGCCGACACCGTCGCCGATCGCGCGCCCGATCCGGTGATGGACGCGCTGCCGGCCAACTATGCGACCGCGCCGCCGTTGATCGCCGACGACCTCGAACCTCCATCGCCCGCGATCGAGAACAAGCCGTCACCGCGCTGATCTCCGTCGCTGAATCCGCTCCCACGCCTGCGCAGGAACCACGCATGAACATCGGCCTCTTCATCATCGGCGACGAGATCCTGTCCGGGAAGCGCCAGGACAAGCACCTGTCCAAGGTGATCGAGCTGCTGGGCGCGCGCGGGCTGTCGCTCGCCTGGGCCAAATACCTCGGCGACGACCGCGAGCACCTGATCCGCGAATACCGCGCCGCCTTCGACGGCGGCGACCTGTTCTTCAGCTGCGGCGGCATCGGCGCGACGCCGGACGACCACACGCGGCAGGCCGCGGCCGCGGCGCTGGGGCGTCCGCTCGCGCTGCACCCCGAGGCGGCCGACCTGATCTGGCAGCGCGTCCAGCAGATGGCCGCGGAGCAGGGCACGACGCCCGAGCGCGACCACCCCGACACCTTGCGCCGCATGGAGATGGGCGTGTTCCCGCAGCGGGCCGCGATCATCCCGAACCCGTACAACAAGATCCCCGGCTTCTCGGTCGGCCGCGCGTACTTCGTGCCGGGTTTTCCGGTGATGGCGCATCCGATGATCGAGTGGGTCCTCGACCACCTGCACGCCGACCTGCACCGCGAGGTCGGCACGCGCGAGCGCTCGCTGATCGTGCAGGGCGCGATGGAAGCCAGCCTCACGCCGCTGATGGAGCGGGTCGAGGCCGACTTCCCCGGCATCAAGGTCTTCTCGCTGCCCAGCGTCGACCACCCGCAGTGGGGTCGGCACATCGAACTGGGCGTCAAGGGCGACGCCGCCGCGATGGACGCCGCCTACGCCGCCCTGCGCGCGGGCGTCGTCCAGTTTGGTGCCTCCATCAGCACTGAATTGGTGCGATGATGCACCGCTTCGGGCATCCCGCCCGGACGAGCCGCGCGGGGTCTGGCAGCGCCGCTCTCTGATCCTCCGACGTCGCCCCCGTCTGGCGCGTTGGGCATCAAGGGCTTGCGCGTCATGCACCGCTCTGGCGCCTGACTGTCACGCTGCCGCCATCTGTTGGCATGCAAACTGCTAAATCGTCCGCGCTGGGCCGTTGCCCCACGACTCTTTCTTTCTCATCCAGCCCCCTCTAGGAGTGATTGATGGCCACCAAGACCGTCGCCGACGTGATGAACCTGGTCAAGGAGCACGAAGTCAAGTTCGTTGACTTCCGCTTCACCGACACGCGCGGCAAGGAGCAGCACGTGACCGTGCCCGTCTCCCATTTCGACGAAGACAAGTTCAAGGAAGGCCACGCCTTCGACGGTTCCTCGATCGCCGGCTGGAAGGGCATCGAAGCCTCCGACATGCTGCTGATGCCGGATCCGAACACGGCCAACATCGATCCGTTCTTCGAAGAGCCGACGCTGATCCTGAGCTGCGACGTCATCGACCCGACCGACGGCAAGGCCTATGAGCGCGATCCGCGCTCGCTGGCGCGTCGCGCCGAGGCCTACCTGAAGTCCTCCGGCCTGGGCGACACCGCCTACTTCGGTCCGGAACCCGAGTTCTTCATCTTCGACAGCGTGCGCTGGAACGTCGACATGTCCGGCTCCTTCGTCAAGATCGACGCGGAAGAGGCGGCCTGGAACACCGGCAAGGAATACGAGCACGGCAACAGCGGCTACCGTCCCACCGTCAAGGGCGGCTACTTCCCCGTGCCCCCGGTCGACAGCGGCCAGGACATGCGCTCGGAGATGTGCCTGATCCTGGAGCAGATGGGCATCCCCGTCGAAGTCCACCACCATGAAGTGGCGAACGCCGGCCAGATGGAGATCGGCACCAAGTTCAGCTCGCTGGTCCAGCGGGCCGACTGGCTGCAGCTGCAGAAGTACATCATCCAGAACGTCGCGCACGCCTACGGCAAGACCGCCACGTTCATGCCGAAGCCGATCGTCGGCGACAACGGCTCGGGCATGCACGTGCACCAGTCGGTCTGGAAGGACGGCAAGAACCTGTTCGCCGGTGACGGCTACGCCGGCCTGAGCGACTTCGCGCTGTACTACATCGGCGGCATCATCAAGCACGCCCGCGCGCTGAACGCCATCACCAACCCGGGCACCAACTCGTACAAGCGCCTGGTCCCCGGCTTCGAAGCCCCGGTGAAGCTGGCCTACTCGGCCAAGAACCGCTCGGCCTCGATCCGCATCCCGTACGTGGCGAACCCCAAGGGCCGTCGCATCGAGGCGCGTTTCCCGGACCCCTCGGCCAACCCGTACCTGGCTTTCGCGGCCCTGCTGATGGCCGGTCTGGACGGCGTGGAAAACAAGATCCATCCGGGCGAAGCCGCCACGAAGGACCTGTACCACCTGCCGCCGGAAGAAGACGCGAAGATCCCCACCGTCTGCCATTCGCTGGACCAGGCGCTGGACTACCTGGACAAGGACCGCGCGTTCCTGACCAAGGGCGGCGTGTTCACCGACAGCTTCATCGATGCCTACATCGAGCTGAAGATGCAGGAAGTCCAACGCTTCCGCATGACCACCCACCCGGTCGAGTTCGACATGTACTACTCGCTGTGATCGTCCGCGCGGAGAGCGCCATGACCGCTTCGGCACGGCACGCTCCGCACGTTCGAGATCTCGCACAGGGACGGCATGCGCCGTCCCTTTTCTTTTGCCTGTCCTGGAGCGCCGTGTCGGACCTTCCACACTCGAACACCTGGCAACAGCGCGTGAGCGCACGCATTCGTCCGGGGGTGACCGATTGCGTCACAATGCCCGACGACTCTGGTCAGTGGGAAGCAGGGAATGCGGATGACGCTGCAGCACAAGCGGGTGGGACCTTCATGGTTGGCGACGATGCTGACCGCCATGCTGGGCATGGCGGCCGGGCAGGCGTCGGCGCAGGGCGTGGTGTATCGCTGCCCCGGTCCGCCGGTGCTCTACACCGACGCGATGACCGCCAAGGAAGCCGCCGACAAGGGATGCCGCAGCATCGAGGGCACGCCGATCTCCGTGATCGCGCCAATCAAGCCGCGCGCGCCGGCGACCGCCTCGCCCGTCCCGGGAGGCCAGGGTGACCTCAAGGTCGATGGCAAGGACCAGCGGGTCCGCGACGACGACCGTCGCCGCATCCTCGAGCAGGAACTGCGCGACGCGGAAGGCAAGCTCGCCAAGGTCCAGCAGGAATACAACAACGGCCAGCCCGAGCGCCGTGGCGACGAACGCAACTACCAGAAGTACATCGACCGCACGACCGAGCTCAAGGCGTCCGTGTCGCGCCAGGAAGCCGACGTCCAGGCAATCAAGCGCGAACTCGCCAAGCTGCCGCCGCCCAACCCCTGATCGAGGGCCGGCGGGCCGGGCCGCCGGGGTGTCGCGTGTCGATCGAGACGTGAGCGACACCGCATGAAGACACCCGCCCCTGTTCCCCCCCACGATGCGCACAACGCGCAGAACGCGCAGAACGCCCAGTACGCCTGCTTCGACCTGCTGGCGACCCTGGTCGCCGTGGTCCGCGCCGACGGCACCTGCGAGTTCGCCAACACCGCCGTCGAGACCCTGTTCAACCTGCCGCGCCGGGCGGTGCAGGGCAGCAACCTGCTCGAATGGTTCATCGACACCGGCCGCGTGGTCGAGGCGCTCGAGGAAGTGAGCCGCAACGCGTTCTCGAGCTCGCGCTTCGATGCGACCATCCGCCGCGGCCCCCGCACGCATGACGACCTGCTGCCGGTGCACGTGATCGTCAGCCAGACCGACGATCCGCAACGGCTGGTGATCGAGCTCATCGAGAACGCGCAGCAGACGCGCCAGGACCGCGAGGAGCGCAACCTCGACCAGGTCCATGCGACCAAGGAACTGACGCGCAACCTCGCGCACGAGATCAAGAACCCGCTGGGCGGTATCCGCGGCGCGGCGCAGCTGCTGGCGCTGGAGCTGCAGCCGACCGATCTGTGGGAGGAACTCGAGGAGTACACCGAGGTCATCATCCACGAGGCCGACCGGTTGCAGTCGCTGGTGGACCGGCTGCTGGCGCCGCACCGGCGCGCGCAGGTGGTGGGCGACGTCAACATCCACGAGGTCTGCGAGCGGGTGCGCACGCTGGTGCTGGCGCAGTACCCGCGCGGGCTGACGATGATCCGCGACTACGACATCTCGCTGCCCGACTTCCGCGGCGACCGCGAGCAGCTGATCCAGGCGGTGCTCAACATCGTCCAGAACGCGGCGCAGGCGCTGCACGAACGCATCCACGCCGGCGACGCCTTCATCGCGCTGCGCACGCGCGTGGCCCGCCAGGTGACCATCGGCAAGCAGCGCTGGCGCTTGGCATTGGAATTGCATATCGAAGACAACGGCCCGGGCGTGCCCGAAGAGATCAAGGACCGCATCTTCTTTCCGCTGGTATCAGGGAGGGATGGCGGTTCCGGTCTCGGGCTGACGCTGGCGCAGACGATCGCCCAACAGCACCAGGGGATGATCGATTGCGACAGCCAGCCGGGTCGGACCGATTTCCGAATCACCCTGCCTTTGCCCTGAGCCGCGGCCACAAGCCGACAACGGGGGAAAGGGGAGCCATAGATGAAGTCGATCTGGATTGTTGACGACGACCATTCCATCCGTTTCGTTCTCGAGAAGGCGTTGACGCGCGAGGGGCTGCCGGTGCGCAGCTTCAGCCAGACCCGCGAGGTGCTGGCCGCGCTGGAGGAAGACACGCCGCAGGTGCTGGTGTCGGACATCCGCATGCCGGGCGGCTCGGGCCTGGAGCTGCTGAGCACGATCAAGAAGCAGCTGCCGGGGCTGCCGGTGATCATCATGACGGCCTACTCGGACCTGGACAGCGCGGTGAGCGCGTTCCAGGGCGGGGCCTTCGAATACCTGCCCAAGCCCTTCGACCTGCCGCGCGCGGTGGAGCTGATCCGGCGCGCGCAGGAGGAGAGCCAGCGCGAGGCCGTCGGCGAGGCCGAGCAGGTGCAGATGCCCGAGATGCTGGGCCAGGCGCCGGCGATGCAGGACGTGTTCCGCGCGATCGGGCGGCTCAGCCAGAGCCACGTGACGGTGCTGATCACCGGCGAGTCGGGGTCGGGCAAGGAGCTGGTGGCGCGGGCGCTGCACAAGCACAGCCCGCGCGCGGAGGGGCCGTTCGTCGCGATCAACACGGCGGCGATCCCGAAGGACCTGCTGGAGTCGGAGCTGTTCGGCCATGAGCGCGGCGCGTTCACCGGCGCGCAGGCGACGCGGCGCGGCCGCTTCGAGCAGGCCGAGGGCGGCACGCTGTTCCTCGACGAGATCGGCGACATGCCGCTGGACCTGCAGACGCGCCTGCTGCGCGTGCTGTCGGACGGCCAGTTCTATCGCGTCGGCGGTCACAGCCCGCAGAAGGCGAACGTGCGGGTGGTCGCGGCGACGCACCAGAACCTCGAGACGCTGGTCAAGGAAGGCCGCTTCCGCGAGGACCTGTTCCATCGCCTGAACGTGATCCGCCTGCGCCTGCCGCCGCTGCGCGAGCGTCGCGAGGACGTGCCGCTGCTGGCGCGCTACTTCCTGCAGCGCAGCGCGGGCGAGCTCGGCGTCGAACCCAAGCGGCTGGCGGAGGCGGCGCTGCAGCGTCTGGTGAACTTCGATTTCCCGGGCAACGTGCGGCAGCTGGAGAACATCTGCCACTGGCTGAGCGTGATGGCGCCGAGCCTGGTGGTCGAGGCCAAGGACCTGCCGCAGGAGTTGCTCGCGACGCCGGGGGCGCATGGGTCGGCGATCTCCGCGACGATGTCGTCCGAGGTCATGCCGCTGGCGAGCGGATTGACGAGTTCCGCGTCGGTGACCTCGATGCCGCTGCCGGCGGTGCCGATTCCGCCGTCGCCCGACGCCTGGGTGGCCGAGATGGCGCGCGAGGCCAGACGCCTGCTCGCGGCCGGCGAGCCCAACGTCTGGGACGTGCTCACGCGCCGCTTCGAAGCCAGCCTGATCCTCACCGCGCTGGACCTCACGCGCGGTCGCCGCATCGAAGCCGCGCAGAAGCTCGGCATCGGTCGCAACACGATCACGCGGAAGATCCAGGAGCTCAACCTCGACGCCTAGGTGTCGTTGCGCTCAAGCGCAACGATGAGATCGGAACGGCGGCCTGACGGCCGCCGTTTTCTTTGCACGTCCGCAGCGAACAGCGGCTCACACGCGTTCGCCCGCAAGCGGGCACTGCCAGTCAGTATTACCACCTTCGCTGGCGTCTGTGGAGGCTCCTCCAAACCGCGTGTCTCAATCGATCTCTGTCTGGCGGCGAGGCTCTCAGATAAGAGCCTCGCTTAGGCGCTGTTTGCAATATGTCCAGTCGAGGCGTTCCTGTTCTAGCCGCACCGATCGACCCCAAGTTCCCTCCAAGAGATCTCGGTAGACCGCCGCCTCACCGTCGGAGAGGTTTGCGACGTCCGCACTAAATGTTTGCGCGGGTTCAAGTGTCGAGCGATCCAGGAACGCCTTCAGCGTGTCCTCGTCCATGAGTGTTGACTTGACGTTGCCGAAGACCTTGCGTGCCCGTGCGAGGATGCTGAAGCCGTGTGTGTCGATGTCGCCCCAGTAGACGACAGGTACATCCTTCATCCAAGGCATGGTGCTGGCGAGAGATACCGCATTTCCCAGCCCGACGAATGCAACGGTCCCAGGGAAATCCGGAAGACAGTAAGCGGTCTCCAGGTTCTCTACGACGAGAGCCTGCCTTGGCGCGAGGTCAAGTTCGCGCACTTGCTCGAGCGGGGCCTGAAAATCTCTCAGGCCCCCAACTGCTCTTCTGAGTTCCGACGCCAGCAACAGTACTCGCAGCGGGGAGGGCGGTCTCAACAAACCGCACCGGTCGAAGAAATCCAAGTCCGAGGGCGGCGCGTCATCCACGATTGAGCGCTCTTGCCCGCGAAGCCTGCGCAGCACGTCGGAGACGACGCCACGCCGTTGAAGGTCTATCCACTTGGTGTCGATGCCTCGGACCGGGATCTGGCGGAGGTACATCCCAGAGCGGGGATTGCTATCGAACCACTTCAGGAGCGCCACCAGCCTTTGAAAATCGTCGTCATGCCAGACTGCCAGGGTCTCGAAGTGCGTACCCATGCCCGACTCTGCTATCGCGGGCCAATGCGACAGCAACTCGCTTCTGCGCGCGACGGCACGCCCCCATGAGACTGCCTCTCCGATGCACAGGGCTACGGCCGCTGGTGAGGCGAAGGTGATGCGGTTCGGCAGTGTTTGAACGCCCAACCTTGACCACTTAAACGTTTCCGTAGAGACGGACACGTCCGCGGATGGTGGGGCCCATTGAGCCCAGGCGTGGCACCAGGCTCGCACTTCGCTAGGCGCCTGCAGGGCGGCTTGCTCGCTCGGGCGCTCCAAGGACAGCGAAAGCGGCCAATCACCAGCCCCATCCAGCCAACGGCGCTTCTGGTTGGTGTACCGCTGTCGCGCCCAGGCCAGAACGTTTTCAGGCGTGCGCATCGCTGGATGGCTCCCCGCCGACAGGCGTGTAGTCGATGCGCTGTGTCTCGTCGTCATACGGCAGCACGCAAACCTTGGATCGCTTGCGGTCCTCAATGTGCACAAAGGCGGCTCCGCCCACATACGGCTCGATCGTCATGACGGACTTGATGGGCGTGGCGATGATGAGCTGGAAACCGAACATCTTGAAGGTCTTCATGGCGGCTTCGGTGAAGTCCGCGTCCGCTTTGTCGAAAGCCTCGTCAAGGAAAACGGTGCAGAAGGTGGGGCGCAGTCGGCCCGGGCCGCCAAGCTGGTAGCGCAAGGCAGCAGCCAAGCAGGTGGCGGTGAGTTTCTGACGCTGGCCGCCGGATTTGCCGGCGCCGCTGCGGTACACCTCGACTTCGCTGCCGTCGTCATCCCGAAGTTCGCGAGCGATGAACTCGACATGCAGGCGCACGTCAAGCGCGAGGGTCTTCCACTGCAGATCCTTGGGCTGCTGGCTGGCGAGCCGGTTGATCAACTCCTTGAGCTTCTGGAAGCGCTTCTCGGCCTCTTGGTCGTCAACGCTCAGCGTGTTGGCAAGGGCGGCACGCAGGTCAGCCTTGAACTCTTTGGCCTCAAGCGGTGTCTTGTCCTCTGGATCGATATAGAGGTAGGTGCCGGGGTTGAACTCAGCGTTGCGAAGGCTCTTGTTTACCGCATCCATCTTCTCTGCGATGTCGCGGCGCTCCTGGTCGATCTGGCTCGCGAGCAGGGCAATGTGCTGGTTGCTCTGTTCGTTCAGCAGCTGCTTGAACTTCTTCTCGACCCTGGGCAGGTCGTCGACTTGAAGCCGCGTAAGCTTGGCGTCGTACTCGTTGAAGCTGACCATCTTCGGATCCAGACCACCGGACTCCGCGGGCCAGCCTCGGTTGTAGTCCGCGAACGCGTCCTCAATCTTGCGCACCAGCTCTGAGACCTTACCCTCGAGGGCGTGCACCTCGGTCCCGAGGCGGCGCTCAATCAACTTCATGTCGTCCGAGAGGGTTTCGAGGGTCGGAACTCGGCTTGCCGCTGACAGCCTCTCGGTGAGTCCGGTGCGCTGCGTCGGCGTCGGCGCCACGTAGGCCTTCGTAGCGCGATCGGCGATCTCTTCTTCACGAGCGGTGATGCGTCTCTGGGTGTTCTTGACGTCTGCCGCTTGCTCTGTGAGCGCCTTCTCAGCAGCCTTGTGGCGGGTCGTCGCGACGGCAATCCGGGCATCGACAGCCTTCAGGTTGGGGCTGCTTTCTCGAAGTTGCGTAGCCTGATGCTCCAAGTCTTTCGCGCGCTGGGCAGGCGTGGCGGAGTCAATGTCGGACCATCGCTGATCGGCGATGGTCTGGAAGTACATGACCCGTCTGAGCTGGTCGCGCCCCTGCTTGTCCAGCTTGTCGATTTGCAGGGTGACCTTCTCGAGCTGCTTGTCGAGCCGACCGGCATCGTCCAGAAGAAGGTTGGCCTTCGCCTTGGTGTCTGTTCCCAGAACCCAGTGCCGACTGTCGTCAACGCGCGTTCGATCGTCCTTTTCATGGCGACGGCCTCCGGCCTTGATCTGACCTTTCTTGGTCACGCCGCTGGCACGGGCGCGCAGCTCCTCAGAGGTTTCCAAACACTCAAGGTCATAGCGTTGCCTCAGCTCGCTGTTGACCCACTGACGGAAGGGGCCATCGGAGACGACGATCTTCTGAACCACCGAGTTCGCCTTCGGCGCCTGTGCCGGTGCAGACTGAGGCAGCGTCCGGATATAGACAAGGCGCCCCTTGAGAAATGTCCGGTCCACGTAGCTGGAGACCGCTTGGTAGTGCCCTTCGTCGACCAGCATGGTCAGCGCAAATCCACGAAGGACACGCTCGATGGCGCCCTGCCATTCCTTTTCCGACGCCTTGACCTCGATAAGCTCGCCGGCGAACGGCAAGGCGCTCTCGGGCACCTTTAGCTCATGAGCCATCTGCTGACGGATGTCAGTGAGGTGCGATGGAATGTTTGAGCTGTCGAGGCGGGCGAGGTTTGTCAGTTCAACTTGAACAAGCCGGAGCGCTCGCGCGGTGTCCTCTTTCTCCACGATCAGCTTGTTTTTCAGCTCGTCAGTCGAGGTGTCGCCGTTTGCGGCCTTCTCCAGCTCGGCCTGCGCGCTGTCGACCAGTTCGGCATGTCGGGTGGCAGAGTCGGGGAGGGTGAGACCCAGCGCCATACACGCAGCCTTCACCTTCACGCGCTTTTGCTCCCTGTCATCGGCTTCGAGCAACGCCTTGGCTCGCTCCTCCTCCAGGCGTTCAAGTTGCTCGCCGCCCATGCCGCGACGCTGTTCCTGCAGTCGGTCCAGGTCTGCTCGAGCATCGTCTTTCGCCTGCTCCTTGATGACCAGGTCCTGGGACTGACCCTCTAGCAGAGTTTGGTTGGCACGAAGGTCTTGCATCAGCAGCTCGCCCTTGCGTTCCTGCTGGAAGTTGTCGATGCCGAACTTAACTTCCTCGATTTCGTTGCACTGCAACTTGATCTTCTGGCGCTCAATATCGGCTTCTCTTGCCGGCAAGAGCGTCTGGATCTGCTGACCTGCAGACACCACCTCATTGTGGGCACCATCAAGCTTGCTGAACTGGTCTACCAGGTCAGTTGCCATCGCTCGAGTACGAGGCTCGTCGAGCATGAAATCTCTGAGGAATTCGGTCAATCCACCCAGGTTCTTGGCGGACTGCGTCTTGTGCAACAGCTTCAGCGCATGTTTGGTGTCGATGCCCAACTGTGAGCGAAAGCGCTCTTGGTACTCGCTGAACTCATCAGTGTCGTAGACCCCGCGCAGGTCTGACTTGAAGCGCCTCGCGTTGAACTGACTCTCGGGGAAGAACTTCAGCTCGCCGAGGTCGAGATCGCGGTCGATCACCAGGTAGCGCTTGCCGACGTCCTTCAGTGCGCTCGATGTTGTGCGGATCCAGTAGACATGGGCCAACGTGATGGTCCGGCCTTCACCGTTGCGGTATGTCTCGGCGATGGCTGACCAGGTTGGTCCCTTGCGCAGCTGCTGGTCGGCGATCTCGCCCGTGCCGCCGGTTTGCTCGCCCCAAACACCTCGAACGTAGGTGGCGAGGTTGCGGTCCTGACGGCTTTCGGAGTCACGTGCGGCGACGTTGAAATGAACCCAATTCGGTGGGGTCAACAGGGACGCATGGGAGTCAAAGATCGTTGACTTCCCAGAACCCGATGGGCCGATGAACAACATGCCCTTGGGGGAAACATCGACGGTCAGGTGGCCGTTGAACGTTCCCCAGTTGAAGCTTTGGATCTTGACGAGCTTGAACTGTTCCAACTCCTCCCGCTTCAGTTTTTCAAGATGAGCGGCGTCGTTCGGATGAACATGCGCGGCGTTCTGCCGCGGCAAGTTGGTGTCAAGTTCTGGATCCAACAACATCTTCAGTCCTCGCTGTCCAGGATGTCGGCCTCGGGCTCTTCGCCCTCTGCGATGCCTTTGGCAACTGCCCGAGCCAGAGACATGTCACGGATAGGCGAGGGCGCCTTCAACGACTCGTAGGCTGTGGCAAGCATTTGGATATCTTCAGCGCTGAAGAGGAGCTTCAGCGTGGGGGAGATCTCGAACCGCCCGTCGCTTCCCCGGATCGGCCTGATCAGGTTCAACGCTTTGACCTTCTCGATGGCGCCCACGCATTGCTTGTCGAACCGAACACCGTCGTTGTTCTGCGCCTTCTCGAAGACGGAAAGGTGGTCCGTCATCTCCTGCAGCGAGACCACGGCGCGCTCGTTTGCGGAGTCCGCCTCTGTCAGCCTTTGACGCAGATATAGAACGAGCGTGGAGTCGATGAAGGTCAGTTGCTGGCGTCTAAGAAGGATGGGAATGCTTTCGCCGTCATCGCTGGGGACCTGGCGGATGAAGGCGACCTTCTGCTCCGGGTCGACCACAAGGTCGAGAAAGATGTCATGAAGCCGGGACTGCAAGATCTTCCGGTCGCGAACAAGGACAGACCAGAGCGAAGGCTGTCGCTGTCCGTCAACACTGGGTCCGCTGAGCAAGGCAACCAGGCACCGGCGAGTCTCCGCACGCAGTTCTCCGGTGTCTCCGGCAAACATAGCGTCCTCTGTGCCGGTGCTTAGTGGGTCCAGCGCGATGTCATCGGTTGGCTCCGGCGGCTGTCTGTCCTGAGTGACCGACTTCGGGAACGGACCTTCCGGGACGAAGTTCTTCATCAAGAAGCGCGGAATTTCCTGGTGATGGATTGGGGCGGCCGCCCCGTCAGTCTGTGAGCTCATGCAAGCGCTCCCGGGTGAAATAAAAGAGCGGAGCAGTCGCGCGCCGCCACGTTTCGTCGTGCCCCTGCCATCGGATGATCTCGCGGCCCTCGGCCGGTTCTGCGTGGCGAACGGCCAGGTGCAAGTAGCCAACAACGGTGCCCAGACCTTGCTCTGCAGGGAAGCGCGCCAAGATCTCGCCGATGCTCACGTGCTCGACTTCGGCGAGTGCGGCCCGCACGTTGCGACGCAGCGAGCGCATGTCGATCTCAGAGCGCTGAACCAGTTCCTGGATGTCTTCAAGGCGGACGGTGCTGGTCTCAGCCGCGGCCATGGAGGTGTCGGCTGTGCGTACGATCGGGTCAAGGAGCTGCCACTGGGACGCCGAGCGGATGGCAGCGCTAGTTCGGAAAAGGTGAAAGTCGAGTCGCTTGTTGAGCTTGATGGTCTCCGCTACTGCCAGCGCAACCTGCTGGGTCGACTTCAGCAGCTTGGAGATCCGCCGCTGTTCGGCGAACTCCCGGCTGCGGACGAAGGTCTGAAGCCCGGAGGCGAAGCTAGCCTGCACGCTGTGAACCGCGGCGGCTTGGTCGACCAGGCGAGATTTCAGATGCGCGAGGAAGCGGCGCTCGTCGATGCCAAGGTTGCTTGCAAAGGGGCGGGTCGCCACTTGAAGGAGCGCTTCTTCGAACCTTGCAGAGGCGATTGGATCAATCAGCAGCGCCCAGAAAGCTTCAAAGACTTTGCCAGCATCGGTCTGCTTGATGACGTCGATGCCGTCAAAGATGTTCGCCAGAACCTCACCGCGGGCGCCATCGTTCTCAACCAGGCCCTTGCGTAGCTGCAGGTTGATCTCTGCGAACTTCTCGCGCACCTTATGGAAGTCGCCAAGTAGCTCTTCCCCCTGAGAAATTATCTCCTTCGCCCGCTCGGTGGCGCGCTCGGGGGGCAAGGTGGTGAACCTTCCCTGTTTGACCGCCTCGATCTGCTCGTCAAGTCGCTCGCGGTCGGCGTAGAGGGCCGCTAGCCGAGTCTCTGGGTTCTGGTCCGTCGCTTCGGCAAGTGACTGCAGCAAGTGCAGCACCGACGTCAGGCGGCTTTCCGTCGCGAACGACTTGGGGCGGTTCAGCCTGATCAGGTAGCGCAGGGTATCGGCCGCGTCTGCCGTCAGCTCGTACTGTTCCTCCGTCGACCCTTCCGGAAAGTCGCGGCGCAGCCAACCCTGTCCAAGCCAGTCAATGACATAGGCCTGGGGCGTCTGTGGCATCTCGACGCCGATGCTTTGAAGCAGGTCCAGCTGGCGAGCAAGGCGCTCATGCAGCGCGGATGCGGGCAGCTTACGGTCCGGTCCATCAAGCAACAGGCAGTACAGGCATGCGGCGACGGAAGGCGCGCTATGCGCTGCAAGGAGCTTCCAGTTCGGCTGCTCCCTCAGAGTCTTGAGGTCGTCATACAGGCCCAAAACGCCATAGTTACTCATGGCTGCCGCTCGATGTTGGAGTTAACCGCTCAGGCAGCCAGGGCCGGGTGGCCACAAGCCTGCCGATCTCGATTGGGAATTTTGGGGCGGTGGTGGCTCACCAGGTGAGCTAGCTGCCGCGAATCGCAGGTATTTGCACCCGACGCAGAAATCCCAGGGCTGGCATGGGCATGCTTCTTCCTCCCTCTACTTTTATGCTGTCAACTTAGCACGGCACCGGGCAGCGAGGGGCTGGGCCTTTTACTGACTGTGGCACTAGCGCTGACGATCCAGCCACACGCCCAGCCCCTGCGCATTGAGTTCCACATCCATCGCCAGCAGCGCGGCCACGCGTGTCGGCGGCATGCGGTCGCCGCAATGCGCGATGGCACGGCGCTGGTACAGCGCGAGCAACTCGCGCTTCAGTGCCACGTGGCGATCGGGCTCGTGCTTCAGCCGCAGCGCGATGGCTGCCATCTCGTCGATCTGCTCGACCAGCAGCGCCGCGAGGCGCTCGACGTCCGCCGCGTCACGACCGACGGCGCTGTAATGCGTCAGGTACATCCGCGACGGCCGCGTCGCCATCATCCGGGCGATGGAAGCGCGCAGCGCATCCGGCTCGAACTGCACCGGCGTGCTCGTCGGCATGATCCACGCACCGCGCTGCGGATCGTCGAACTCCCGGTACGACAAGCCGAAGGTGTCGCCGGTGAACCAGCCGCCGCTCGTCTCGTCCCACACGCAGTGGTGATGGCGCGCATGCCCCGGCGTGTCGATCAGCCGCAGCGGGCGCGCGCCCACGGTGATGCGCTGCTCATCGCTGCTCGCCTGCGCACGCGATTCCGGCACGCCCACCAGCTCGCCGTACGAGCGGCGCATCTCCGCCTCGCCGTAGACCGCGAGCGCACCGGCCCACAGCGCCGACGGATCCACCATGTGCCGCAGTCCGCGCGGATGCACCAGCAACGTCGCCGACGGCAGCGCCGCCATCAGCGGACCGACGCCGCCGGCATGGTCCAGGTGCACATGCGTCGGGATCACCCAGTCCACCGCGTCTCGCGGCACGCCGAGTGCCTCCAGCGCACCGAGCAGCCGCGGCAGCGCCAGCCGCGTCCCCGTGTCGATGAAGGCCGCGCGCCCGTCGTCGACGACCAGGAAGGCCGCGTCGAAGTGATCCCGCTGGAAGGCCGTGTCGATGGTGAAGACGCCGGGCGCCAGCGCTTCCAGGAAGGCCGGCAGCGATGTCGGGGCCGGGGGCAGGGCGGGGGTGGCGCTCACAGGCAGTCTCCGTCTCGGGTTCTTAGAATGACGCAACCGTACAAGGAAACTGCCATGGCCGTTCGAGAAATCCTGAAGATGGGCGACCCGCGCCTGTTGCGCCACGCCAAGCCGGTGGAGGACTTCGACACGCCGGAGTTGAAGCAGCTGCTCGAGGACATGTTCGACACGATGACGGCCGCCAACGGCGCCGGCCTGGCCGCGCCGCAGATCGGCGTGGACCTGCAGGTCGTCGTGTTCGGTTTCCAGCGCAACGAGCGCTACCCCGACGCGCCGCCGGTGCCGATGACGGTGCTGATCAATCCGACCATCGAGCCGCTGTCCGACGAGACCGAGGAGGGCTGGGAAGGCTGCCTCTCGGTGCCCGGCCTGCGCGGCGTCGTGCCGCGGCTGAGCCGCATCCGTTATCGCGGCTTCGACGCCTTCGGCGGCCTGATCGATCGCGAGGCCGAGGGCTTCCACGCCCGCGTCGTGCAGCACGAGTGCGATCACCTGGTCGGGACGCTGTATCCGATGCGGATCAAGGACTTCAGCCGCTTCGGCTTCACCGAGATCCTGTTTCCGGGCCTGGACCCGAACGCCGACGATTGAGGATCCCGGGCGCGCCGGGTGCCGGAGCAAAGGAGGCGACCCCAGGAGAGGACCAACCTGCGCTCGGACGTACGCTCGGCCCTACGCTCCGACATACGCTGCGACATACGCCGTCCGCTTGACCTTCAAGCAACAGGGCGTCAAGTTGTAAGCAGGCGTGCACCAGGGCGTCGCCGAAGCGTTAAGAAACGATCGCGGAGTTCCGCGTCCCGCATTCCTCCGGATTCCGGTGGAGGCTCAAGGCCATGACTGACTCGATGACCCGTTCGCAGAATCGTCCGCTGGACCGCTCGTTCCCGCCCTCGCCGGAGGCCGCCACGGTCGCGGCGTCGGCGCGTTCCCAGGACCGGGGCGCGCTGTCGCGCTGTTGGACGGTCACCTCGCTGGTGCTGGTCGCGCTGGTCGTGCTGCTGGCCCACGGTCCGGCGCGGGCGGACGCACCGTCGCGCGCGGGACGGCTGGCGGACCTGACCGGCGCCATCTGGCTGTACGACGCCGAAGAGCGCGAATGGGTGCAGATGCACCGCAACCAGAGCGTCGGCGAGGGCGATCGCTTGCGCGCCGATGACGGCAGCGGCGCGACGGTCACGATCGGCTCGTCGACGCTGTGGATCGAACAGCGGAGCGAGATCGAATTCAACGCCCTGGCCGACAACCGCATCGCGGTGCAGATCGTGAAGGGCGCGGTGGGCTTGCGGGTGCGCGGTCAGGAGTCGGCCGACGAATGGACGGTGCGGACGCTGGAAGGCCGCTTCGGTTTCGAGCGCGAGGGCCTGTACCGCGTGGCGCAGCTGGATCGCGGCAGCGAGGCGCAGGCCTGGCAAGGCAAGCTGCGCTTCGATTCGCGCGCGACCGATGCGCAGCCGGTGTGGCTGGGCACGAACGAGCAGGCCGAGTTCTGGTGGGACAACGGTCCGCGCACGGAGCGCCAGCCGCTGCAGCAGGACGGCTTCGCGAGGTTGATCCTGGAGGACAGCCGCGACGCCGTGCAGCCGATGGTCGGCAGCGGCACGAGCGTGCCCTACGTGTCGCCGGAGATGACCGGCGCCGAGGACCTGGCGCGTTACGGCGCCTGGGAGCAGAGTTCCGATTACGGCGCCGTGTGGGTGCCGCAGGTGGTCGTCGCCGACTGGGCGCCGTACCGCTATGGCCGCTGGATGTGGAGCGCGCGCTGGGGCTACACCTGGGTGGACGACATGCCCTGGGGTTTCGCTCCCTTCCATTACGGCCGGTGGGCCTACTACCGCGAGCGTTGGTGCTGGGTGCCGGGGCCGTATGTCCGTCGTCCCGCGTATGCGCCGGCGCTGGTCGGCGGCGTGGGACCGGGGATCTCGGTCGGCGTGGGCGTCGTCGTCGGCGGCGGCCGCCGTCCGCCGCCGCCGCGCTACGGCAGCTGGGTGCCCCTGGCACCGCGCGAAGCCTGGACCCCGGGCTTCCGCTACAGCCAGGCCTACTGGCGCCGCGTGAATCCGGATGCGAATCCGGCCACGGTGGTGCGGCCGGGGCAGCATCCGCCGGCTTACCGGAACGAGCGCGACCATGGCGCGCTGTACACGCAGCGGCCGGTGTCGACGCCGCTGCCGGCGACCGCGCTGCAGCCGCAGCGGTCGTGGCCGCCGCGTCCGATCGGGCAGGCCGACGGTCGTCCGGATGGTCGCAACGACGGACGGGCCTTCGTGGACCGCAATCACGATGGCCGGCCGGATGGTCCCAATGATGGTCGCGCTGACGGTCGCAATGACGGCCGCAACGCGGGCCGGAACGACGGACGCAACGATGGGCGCAATGAAGGTCGCCCCTTCATGGACCGCAACGGCGACGGCCGTCCGGACGCGCCGAATGAAACGCGCCCCGGCGAGAGCCGCCCGGTTCGCGGCGTGATCAGACCCGAGCCCGACAACGCGACGGTCCGGCCGCAGGTGCCGCAAGGGCAGCAGGGCCCGCCCACGCCGTCGCCGCAGCGCACTCCCGACGTGCAACGCCCGTCGGAGCGTCGCGACGGTGATCGCAACGAATGGCGCCATCGTGGCCCCGACCGCGTGGAGCAGCCGCGCGTCGAACAGCCTCGGGTTGAACAACCGCGGGTGGAGCAGCCTCGCTTCGAGCAACCCCGAGGAGAGCAGCCCCGTTTCGAGCGTCCGCAGCAGCCGCAACCGCAACCGCAACCGCGGCTCGAGCCGCCCCGCGCCGAGCAGCCTCGCGTTGAGGCGCCGCGTCCGATGCCGACGCCGCAGCCGCGCGTCGAGGCACCTCGCCCGGCGCCGGCGCCGCGTGCGGAACCGCCTCGTGCCGCCGAGCCTCCGCGAGCGGCGGACCCGCCGCGCCGCAGCGACGGCCCCGGCCGTCAGATGGAGCGCTGAACGAAAGTCGAGGGGCACGAGCCCCTCGGGCGCAGGCCTACCTGCCGCCGGCCGCGCAGCGCCTGATCGCGCTGCTGGGTTGACGCGGCAGGGCCCGATCAATCGATCCTGTACGACACGCCGGTGACGAACAGCGTGTCGTTCTTCTTCAGGCCGTCGCCGGGGTTGCTGTCGTAGCGATGCTGGATGGTGGCGGTGAGGCTGAAGCGCTGGGTCATCGCAACCGAGATCCCACCATCGAAGGTGGCGCGGAACTCGCCGCTGTTGCGCAGGTCGGGCAGATAGGCCAGGCGCTGCTTGAGCGTCGTGTTGTCCGAGATCTTGTGATTTGATTCCTCGGCGAACAGCAGTTCGGTGTTGCTGTACTTGCTGCGCAGGACGCCGTCCTGCAGCGCCGGGGCGACGTAGCGCTCCTGCGTGAAGCCCACACCGGTGGACACGTCCCAGGTGACGTTGTCCTGCTTGATGACGTGATAACCGGCACCGGCGCCGACGGAGTAGCGGGACGACAGGTTCGCGGGTTCATCCTTGAGCGCATCGAACTGGCCGAAGCCGAACACCCGCTCGGTGACGTCGCGCTGATACCGCGTGCCGAAAGCGTAGCGCTGCTCGGCGTCCACGTCGTCGTTCTTCACATAGAGCGCACGGCCGTTGAAGGTCAGCTTGTCGATCTTCGTGGCCTTCACGACATCGCCGCTGAGGTTGATCGTCGTCGAGTCGCTGTTGCCCGACGAGACGCTGGCCCCGGCGGTGAACAGGGCGCGCCATTGACCGTCGTCCTTGACGGTGACCTGGGCGAAAGAGAGCAGGGGTGTGGCGGCCAGGCAGGCGGCGGCGGAGACGGCGAGGAGGCGCGTCGGCGGCATGTCGATTCCTTTGGGGAGAGTGAACATGCGCCCTGTTGGCAAGTCTTGATCCTGTCTGACGGGATCGATGCCGCCATGGCCAACATCTGACGGGATCAGTCGACATCCTCCGACAACGGTCCGGCATGAGCGCCGCAGGGCCGTGCGCGGAGCGCGCGGAGGGTGTATCGGACAGTACGAAGCCGGTCGGCGGCGTCACAGCCAGTGACGGCCCATTCGGCTGCGGAGCCTTCAGGCCGCTTTAGCCGTGGGAGCGCTTGCGGTCAGTGCCCGGTATTGCTTCGTGACCTCATCGACGCCATAGAGGCGCGACAGTCGGCGGAAGGTGAAATGCCCGCGACTCATCTCCTGGAAATGGCTGACGAAGAGATAGTTGATGGAGCCGCCGGCAATGGCGCCGATCACCGGCACGGCCTGCGCCGCGACCTTTTCCGCGACCTGCACCTGGAACCTCGCGGCGATGGCGGCGATCAGTCTGGCCAGGACGGGCGCGGCTTCCTCGGCGACGGCCTGGGCGGCCAGATAATCCGCGGCTTCAGTGATCAGACGCGCCATGCTCGCCCGCACGGCGAGATAGCCCGTTTCGCTCGCATCGTCCGACGGGGAGGGCCCGCCCATCGCGAAGACCTTGAGGCATTCGAGCCTGACCTCGGTCTGCGCGAGGTCCTCGCCGTTGGCGCGGGCCACGTCGGCGATGGCGCGGAAGATGACGCCGGTGGAGATCGGCAGCTCGATGGGCAGGGCCGCCAGGCCGAAGAAGCCGCCCGCCGCGCCGGTCACGGTCGCGAAGACCTTGTGCAGGACCGGCGACTCCTTGTCGTGCTTGTTGGCCAGGGTCGCCACCGCGCCGTCCAGGGTCATCCGGAGCGCCTTCTCGGTCGCGGCGGCAATGGCCGTGCGACCGGCACGCGGCAGTCGCTCGAGCACGAACTCCAAGGGCTTGCCGAGCACATTGGCGACCCGGATGGCGAAGCCGGGATGCTCAAGCAGCTGGTGGGCCTGCTTGAGTTCTTCCAGATGTGCTGCCGTCATCGCCATGCGCGTCTCCCTGTCTGTTGTCGGACGCGCGAGCGAACGGCGCTGCTTGCATCGGCCATGGCGTCGATCAGACCACCGACGGCACCACGGTGCCGACGCACGGGCCGAAGCCGATGGCACGGCGGCCGGGCGCCTCGCAGCGGCCGACCAGCGCGACGCTGTCGCCGTCCTGCAGGAAGGTGCGCTGCTCGCCGTTGGGCAGCGTGATGGCCTGCTTGCCGCCGTTGGTCAGCTCGAGCAAGGAGCCGCCCTGGCCCGCCTCGGACCCGGACATCGTGCCCGACCCGAACAGGTCGCCTGGCTGCAGGTTGCAACCGTTGCTCGCGTGGTGCGTGAGCATCTGCGCGACGGTCCAGTACGCGTCCGCGAAGTCCGACGCCATCAGCTTGGCCGGAGCGTCGCCCGCGTCGCGCATCGCGCGGGTCTGCAGGTGGACCTCCAGACGGATGGCGATGGCGCCGCGATCGCGATTGGACTCGCCGTCCAGATACGGCAGCGGTTGCGGATCGCCGTCGGGGCGCGTGAACGCACGGCGGAATGGTGCCAGCGCTTCCATCGTGATCACCCACGGCGACAACGTCGTCGCGAAGCTCTTCGACAGGAAGGGACCCAGCGGCTGGTACTCCCAGGCCTGGATGTCGCGGGCCGACCAGTCGTTCAGCAGCACGAGTCCGAACAGGTGCCGCTCCGCGTCGCCGATGGCGACCGGATGGCCTTGCTCGTTGCCGATGCCGACGAGGGCGCCGACTTCCAGCTCGTAGTCGAGCCGCTTGATCGGGCCGACGCTCGGCACGTCGGCATCGGGCGCCTTGGTCTGGCCGACAGGGCGGCGGAAGCTCTGGCCGCTGACGCCGATCGACGACACGCGCCCGTGATACCCGATCGGCACCCACTTGTAGTTCGGCAGCAGCGGATTGTCCGGGCGGAACAGCTTGCCCACCGTCGTCGCATGATGGATGCCGGCGTAGAAGTCGGTGTAGTCGCCGATGCGGCAGGGCAGGGTCATCTCGACGCCGGCCATCGGCTTGAGGGCCTGCGCGAGCTGCTGGGTCCGCTCGGGTCCCGCGTCCGCGTTCAGCGCGGCGACGAGCTCATGACGCAGCTGGCGACGCAGATCCGGCCCCATCGCCATCAGCGGGTTGAGGCCGAGGCCTTCGCAGGTGCGCAGCACCGCGCCCAGCCCGTCGGACAAGGCGCCCAGGTCGGCCGCGGCGATCAGGTCCAGCACCTGGTCGCCGATCGCCGTGCCGGGCCGGAACGAGCCGGTCGCGCCCGCGAGTCGGAACATGCCCAGCGGCAGGTTCTGGATCGGGAAGTCGGTGTCCGGCGTGTTCGCGGACGCGACCCAGCTGCGCAGCGCGGGGTCGTGGGTATGGTCGAGGTCGGTCATGGGTAAGCCTTTCGAGTTCTGTGGAGGAGGCGTGCCGTCACGCGGGCTTGAACTTGTCCTTCAGCCCGCCCCAGCAGGCCGCATAGTGGATGTCGAGCGCGCCGCCGTTGAGCGCCCAGTCGGACGGACGGAAGCGCCAGCGGCTCTCGAACATGAAGGCCAGCGTGTGGTCCAGCTTCTGCGGCGTCAGCGTGCGCGTGCTGGCGGCCTCGAAGGCGTCGGCGTCGGGGCCGTGCGGCACCAGGCAGTTGTGCAGGCTCGCGCCGCCGGGGCGGAAGCCCTCGGGCTTGGCATCGTACTGGCCGTAGATCAGGCCCATGAACTCACTCATCACGTTGCGGTGGTACCAGGGAGGACGGAAGGTGTCCTCCTGCACCAGCCAGCGCGGCGGGAAAATCACGAAGTCGCAGTTGGCGGTCCCGGGCGTGTCGCTGGGCGAGGTCAGCACGGTGAAGATCGACGGGTCGGGATGGTCGAAGCTGATCGAGCCGATCGTCATGAAGTCCTTCGTGTCGTACTTCAACGGCGTCAGGTTGCCGTGCCACGCGACGACGTTGAACGGTGTCACCGCCTGCGCATTGCGCCACAACGCGCCGCCGGTCTTGCGGATCACTTCGTACAGCGCGCCGTCGGGCTCATGCGCCGCGACCGGCGCGAGGAAGTCGCGCGGATTCGCCAGGCCGTTGGAGCCGATCGGGCCGAGCTCCGGCAGCCGGAAGGCGGCGCCGTAGTTTTCGCAGACGTAGCCGCGAGCGGCCGCGTCCGGCCCGCCCAACGCCTCGACACGGAAGGTCACGCCGCGCGGGATCAGCGCGATCTCGCCGGGCACGACGTCGAGCAGCCCCATCTCGGTGGTGACGCGCAGACCGCCTTCTTGGGGAACGATCAGCATCTCGCCGTCGGCGTTCATCAGCGCGCGGCGGGTCATCGGGCGGTTGAACGTGTAGATCAACGAGGCCATGCCGACCTGCGCATCGGGATCGCCGTTGCTGACGATGGTCTTGAGGCTGTCGACGAAGTCGACGCCGGGCGCATCCGGCTGGTCCTCGGGCATCGGGAACGGATGCCAGCGCAGCGGGTCCGGCGGCGCTGCGACACCGCCCGCGGCGCCGCTTGTCCAGAACGGCTGCTCGTAGGCGTGGAACGCGCCCGTCACGACCGACGGCTGCCGGCGGTACAACCACGTGCGGCGGTTCTCGACGCGGGGCGCGGTGAAGGCGCTGCCCGACAGCAGCTCCGGATAAAGATCCATCGGCGCGCGCTGCGGGCTGTTGCGGCCCTTGGGCAGCGCGCCGGGAACAGCCTCGGTCTCGAATTGATTGCCGAAGCCGCTCTGGTACTGCAGCGCGCTCGGCGCCGTGCCGGGCGCGTTCGCCGCCTCGGGCGAACGGAGTGTCTCTGGTGCGTTCATGCTTGTCCTCGTCAGGAGGCCTCGCCCGTGGGCGAAGCGTCGATGGAAACGGGTGAAACCGGGATGCCGCGCGCCGCGGCGGAGAGCGCCTCCAGCAGCACGTCCTGTCGCCCGATGTGGTTCGCGAGCAGCAGCACCAGCCGCGCGTTGAAGGCGTGGCTCGCGTCGGCGTCGAGGCCGTGATGCGCGCTCAGCAACGCTTCGTAGAAGTCGTCACCGGCGTCGAAGTGGGGGGCAGTGATCAGAGGCATGCCGCAAGCTCCTCATGGGGAAGGTCGTGGCCCAGCGCTGATCGCATCGCGGCGCGGATCGCCTCCAAAGTCGGCATGTTGCGCCAACGCGCGCAGACGTGCTGGTCGGGGCGGAGCAGCACAACGGATCCCGGGACGGCGTCGTAGCGTTGGCGGACCAGCCCGTGGGCGTCGAGACCGGCGTCGATGTGGAGGGTGAGCAGGAGCTCGGGATCAGACTCCGCGTGGCCAAGCGCGGGCTCTCCACGGGGCATGGGGGATCCCTCCTGGACCCCCAAGCCCCATTCCGGCCCCACCAGCGCTCGTTGACCTCGCCTTCCTGCGACGATGACCTCGTGCTCGTGCTCGTGCGGGAACACCATCAACGTGAATCGGCCCGGCTGCATCTGACGCAGCAACCAGTCGTCGCGGCCGTCGAGGCGGATCGGCGCATCCGCGGCAGGCATGCCGTACTGCACCGTCGGGATCGAGAGCCGTCCGCTGTTGACCAGCCGACGCGCGAAGTCGAAGTCCTTGGCAAGCGTGAGCGTCGCGTCGCGGAACATCCGGCTGATGTCGCTCTTGGGCGTGATGAAGTCGGTCGAGCGTGTGGAGTTCAGGATGTTCTCGTCGGCAGCGATCTCGCGTTCTCGGGCGTAGCTGTCGAGCAGGGCATCGGGCGCACGCCCCTGCACGACGGCTGCCAGCTTCCAGGCGAGGTTGTCCGCGTCCTGGATGCCCGAGTTGGCCCCGCGCGCGCCGAACGGCGATACACCATGCGCCGCGTCGCCCGCGAACACGATGCGCCCGTGCCGGAAGCGAGCCATGCGCATGCAGGCGAAGGTGTAGACGCTGGCCCAGACCAGCTCGATGTCGGGCACGGCGCCGTCGCCGCCCGCGGCGATCGAGGCCTGACGCATCAGCGTGCGCACGCGCGGCAGGATGCGCTCCGGCTGCTTCTCCAACTCGGGATCGGCGTCCCAGCCGAGCTGGAAATCGATGCGCCACACGCCGTCAGGCTGCCGATGCAGGAGCACGCTCTGGCCCGGATGAAAAGGCGGATCGAACCAGAACCAGCGCTCGGCGGGGAAGGGCGCATTCATGCGCACGTCCGCGATGAGGAAGCGGTCCTTGAAGGTGCGGCCGTGACTCTCCTGACCGATCAGCCTGCGCAGCGTCGAACGCGATCCGTCGCAGGCCACGACGTGATCGGCGAGCAGCGTGTACGGCCCCTCGGGCGTCTCGATCTCCAGCGCTACGTGGTCATCGTGCTGCGTCAGCCCGGTGACGCCGTGGTGCCAGCGCAGGTCGACCAACGGCAGTTCCAGCGCACGCTCGACGAGGAAGCCCTCGACGTAGTACTGCTGCAGGTTGACGAAGGCCGGTCGTTGGTGGCCCGGCTCGGCGAGCAGGTTGAACTGATAGACCTGTTCGTCGCGGAAGAACACGCGACCGACGTTCCAGGAGACCCCCTTGTCGACAAGTCGCTGTCCACAGCCCAGGCGATCGAGAATCTCCAGCGTCCGTTTCGCGAAGCACAGCGCGCGCGAGCCGACGGAGAGCCGCCCGTCGTTGTTGAGCAGCACGACGGGCACGCCCTGCAGCGCAAGGTCGATGGCAGCGGTCAGCCCGACCGGCCCCGCGCCGACCACGACCACCGGATGTCGCGCGGGCAGGCCGCGCTCATGCGCATCCTGGTCCGCGCTGCGGCGGTAGGGATAAACGACGCGCTGATAGTCGACGGCGGCATCCATCACGGGCTCCCGGGTCGTGGAGAGCGCTCAGCCTTCGAGCGTCTGCCACATCTCCTGATCGCGCTGCGCCGTCCAGATGCGCGGATCGCGGAACTGTGTGACCTCGTCATAGCAGCGCGTGACGTCGAACGGCATGCAGTGGTCGAAGATGACCCAGTGGCCGTACTTCTGCTTCATGACGGCGTAGGTGTCCTTGTAGACGGCGTTGAGTTCCTTGCCCGCGGCGACGCCAGCCTTCACCGAGTCATGCAAGTCAGCGATGAAGCTGCGCGTCCCCGCCAGTCCCTGCGCCACGGATTCAGGCGTCGTCAGCGCCGCGCCGCGACCCGGCACCAGCGCGCTGGGCTTGAGCGCGGCCAGGTTGTCCAGCGTCTGCGGCCAATCGCCGAAGTACGCATCGCCGGCATACGGCGTGGCGTCGAACTCGACCAGATCGCCGGAGAACAGGATCTTCTGCTCCGGCAGCCACGCGACGGTGTCGCCCTTCGTATGCCCGCGCCCGAGCTGCAGCAACTGCACCTCGAGCTTGCCGAGCCAGATGCTCATCGCGCCCTGGAAGGTGATGGTCGGCCAGGTGAGTCCCGCCGGCACCGATTCGACATTGCGGAACAGCCGCGGGAATCGCCCGATCTCGCTGGCCTTGTCCTGCTCGCCGCGCTCGACGATGAGGTCGTAGGTATCGCGGCTGGCGATGATGTGCTGCGGCTCATACGCCGAGGCGCCCAGCACCCGCACCGCGTGGTAATGGCTCATCACGACGTACTTGATGGGCTTGTCGGTGACCTCGCGGATGCGGCGGATCACGTCCTGCGCCATGACGGGCGTGGCCTGCGTGTCGATCACCATCACCGCGTCGTCGCCGATGATGATCCCGGTGTTGGGGTCGCCCTCGGCGGTGTAGGCGTAGGCGTTGTCGCTGAGCTTGACGAAGGAGACCTGCTTCTCCTCGACGTCGGCGTGGCTGGCGAACTGCTTGGTCATGGCGTGTCCCGGGCGTTGGCTGAGGGGGAAGGCGGGAGCGCCGCGATGGACATCGACGCTCCAGGGAATTCAACAGAACGGAATTCAACAAAACGGAATTCGTTTGTTGGATGCAAATATAGCTGTGTCGCTGAATTCGTTCAACAATAGCGAAATGACCATGCCAGACACCGCCGATGACGCGCCGGATGCGAACGACCGCGAGGATCCCCAAGAGCGGGAGGATCGTGATGATCGCGAGGACAGGCGCGGCATCCAGAGCATCGAGGTGGGTGGCCGCCTGTTGAAGGCCGCGGCGGCGCGCGGCCAGCCGCTGCCGCTGAAGGCCTTGTCGCAGGCGGCGGAGATGAGCCCGGCCAAGGCGCATCCCTACCTGGTGAGCTTCTGCAAGCTCGGCCTGATGCGGCAGGACCCGGCGACGGGCTATTACGGCCTGGGCCCCTTGGCGATGGAGATGGGCCTGATCGGCATGCGGCAGATCGACCCGATCCGGCTGGCGACGGCGCGGCTGGAGGCCCTGGCCGAGGAGATCGGCCACACGGTGGCGATCGCGGTGTGGGGCTCGCAGGGCGCGACGATCGTGCGCACGGCGGCCTCGCCGGCGGCGGTGCACGTGACGATGCGGCACGGGACGGTGGTGTCGCTGTCGGACACCGCGTCGGGGCCGCTGTTCGCGGCCTACCGGCCGGAGGCGGAGATCAAAGCGATGCTCGCGGAAGCGCGCCGCAAGGGCCCGGCGGACCTGGCGCGCGTGGGGCCGCACGATCGACCGCGCGAGTTGCCGACGTGGGCGGCGTTCTCAGCGACCTTGGGTGAAATCCGCGGCCGCGTGCTGCACCGCTCGGTGGGCGGGATCGTCGAAGGCGTCAGCGCGCTGGCCGTGCCCGTCTTCGACAGCGATGCGCAGATGGCGCTGGCGCTGACGGCGATCGGGCCGTCCGGGGCTTTCGATGCGGCGTGGGATGGCGCGGTGGCGCGCGGACTCACAGGCGCGGCGACGGCGTTGATGCGCGAGATCGGGGGGCGGTTCCCTGGCTGATGTTGGATCTGTACGCGAAGTGTGTAGGGGGTCTAGTCGCGGCGGCGGGGGCGCTTCAGCCTGGAGGCGGAATGTCGAGTCATGCCTGAAGTGGCCGGAAGGCCCAATACGTTGCTTCTACCCGAAGCAGGTCGCCAGACTGAAGTTCGAGCTCATAGCGCTGAGCAGCGATTTGCCGTGCGACGTTGACCGAGCAAGATCGCCCCCATGGCTCGTGTCTTGGGAAATCCAAGGTGCGGAAACCTTCGAAGACCAATTGGTAGACGCCCCCTCCCACGACGCGCAGAACCAAGTCGCAACGCCCAGCTTCGTAGCTGATGTGAATATCGGACAGCGTGGCATCGTGGAGCGGTAGGTCAGCGAATTTCATCAGCAAAGTATGTCCGCTTCCGCTGCAAAGCGTCCGTCCACTTCAGGCTGCAAGCGGTCTGTCGCCCCTCCGCTCACGCGAACCAGCGACCAGGAAGAATCCGTCGCCACCAGCGACGTCCTTGACCGCGGCGCTCGGACAATTGGCTTCCCCGCCAAGACAGCACCTCGTTCGCACGAACCTCGGGATATTGCCGAAGGAACTCCTGGGCGAAATGCTCGAAGGACACCTGCGGGTGCGCCCCGAAAGCCAGCTTGTGAAATCGCTGAAGCAGGTAGCGTCTGGGCAACGGGTGCGGCAGCTGCTCGTCGGTCTCCCGCAAAGAAGCCCAGAACGCACCAGCAGCCTGAAGGACCAAGAACTCCGAGCCTAGTTCGCCCAACGGAACGACGTAACCCACGCCGAGCGTGGACGTCAAACTTCCGTCGAGAACGCGGAGTCGAGCATCTAGCGTGTCCAGCCAATCTTCGTAATCGTGCAACGCGGTCATGCTGGTCTAGCCGCCGTAAGCCATGTGATGGGTCGCGCGACTCTAGCAGTGGAGGGGAGTGCTGGAGACGCCATGTCCGCTTCCGCTGCAATGGGGACATCGAGTAGCAGCCGAGGCCGCACCGGCATGGGCCGACGGTCCCTCCGTGTTCATCTTTGCAGGCTGAGGCTTGATCACCGACTGGTCTGCCGGGCTGGCGTCGAGCGCTGCGTCATGAATCGCGAGGGCAAGGTCTCAGGGCGATGACAGCGCTCGTCATCCCATCGACACACGCGCTCCCTAGAGTGCCGCGTTTTCCTCTCCCGGCACTCGCGACATGTCTGCTTCCCTGCGTCTTCCTTTCGTCCTGCGCCCGCTGTCTCTTGCCGTGCTGACGGCCTTCCTCATGACCGGCTGCGGCGGCGGATCCGATGGCGACGATCTGAGCGTCGCCGTCCTGCCCGATGCGCCGAAGGGCCTGGGCGCCGCGGAGACAGCGCCGGTGCAGGATGAGACGAAGGTGCTCCCCTTCGTGGACTTCGCGTTCACCAACCAGCGCGGCGATGCGCGCTATGCCACGCTGGAGACGAACGCCGGCGTGCGCGTCGTCGGCGGCATGCTGGCGCTGTGGCAGCCGAGCACCTCGATCGTGGACGCGGGCGTCACCGCGCCCGCCAACGGCAACTTCCCCGCCGTGACCGCCTCCCCCTGGACCGGCATCCCCGGCGATGCGACCGACGGCAAGGTGCTCAACACCGCCGTCCACAACGCCAACATCCAGTACGTGATCGACGCGACGACCAAGCGCACCGAGGCCCAGTCGCTCGCCGCCTACCTCGACGATCGCCGCGGCAAGGGCGTGAGCATCAGCGACGGCCTGGGCCCGCTGACCGCGGCCTGGCGCACCGCGTCGGGCATGAGCACCACCATCACCGGCGTCCCCGCCGATGCCACGACCGTGCTCTACAACGACGGCGGCTCCGACATCGGCACCGGCAGCGCGACCAACGCGACGCTCGGCAAGGCGGTCGACTTCATCGGCAACGTCGGTGAGAACGCCTCCACCGAGCCCGCCAAGCGCTTCTACAAGTACGCCCGCCCGTGGCGGTGGAGCAGCAGCGTCGTGGTCGTGCCCGCGCTGATGCCCGCGCGCAGCAGCACGCCGGCCACCGATGGCGGCTTCATCAGCGGACACACGGCGGAAGGCGTGCGCAAGGCGCTGGCCATCGCGTACCTGGTGCCGCAGCGTTATCAGGAGATGGTCGCCCGCGCGCTCGAGATGGGCGAGAACCGCATCCTCGCCGGCATGCATTCGCCGCTGGACGTGATCGGCGGCCGCATCCAGGCGCAAGCCTCCGTGGCGGCCGCGATCGCCACCGGCGCCAACAAGGGCGATCCGAAGACGGTCGCTTATCAGCAGGCGCAATCGGTGATGCAGGCTGCCGCCGGCGTGACCAACGCCGAAGCGCTGAACGCCTTCGCCCACGCCGGCACCAGCGCCAACGACCGCTTCACCGATCTGGCGGCCATGCGCGCCGACGTGCTGCGCCGCCTGACCTTCAACCTGCCGACCGTCGGCGACGCCACGAAGGCGGCCGTCGTGCCCAAGGGCGCCGAGGTGCTCCTGGAAACGCGCCTGCCGTATTTGGACGCGGCACAGCGCCGCGTCGTGTTGAAGACCACGGCGCTGCCGTCAGGCTCGCCGCTGGTCGACGACGCGGAAGGCTGGGGCCGCCTGAACCTGTTCGCCGCGGCCGACGGCTTCGGCGCGTTCAACGGGGATGTCGTCGTCGTGATGGACGCGGCCAAGGGGGGCTTCCACGCCGTCGACGCCTGGCGCAACAACATCGCCGGTGCAGGCAAGCTGACCAAGCAAGGCAGCGGCACGCTGCGCCTGTCGGGCGCCAACGTCTACGCCGGCGGCACGCAGGTCGACGCGGGCACGCTGTCCGCAGAGAGCGCGTCCGCATTGGGCAAGGGCGATGTGTACCTGGCCGGCGGCACGCTCGCCAGCAAGGCGGCTGCTCCGCTGGGCATCGCGGGTCGCTTCAGCCAGCGCAGCGCCGCCGGTCTGCAAGTGCAGATGGGTGCGAACGGCGCGGGCAAGCTGACGGTGACGGGCGACGTCGCGATCGAATCGGGCGCCACGCTGACGGTGAAATTCGCTGCCGGCTTCACGCCGAAGGCCGGCGACACCATCGAGCTGATCTCGACCACGGGACAACTGGCGGGCCGCTACGGCACGTTCACCGTCGACGGCTTCAGCAAGATCACGCCCAGCTACGGCAACAACAAGCTGAGCGTGCGTCTGGACGGTTGAGGGCGACTACTCCTGCATGGCCCAATCGACGAACCGCTGGTAGTCGGCCAGGGCCTCGCAGGAGGCCTCTCCCAGCTCGAAGTCCTCGCGCAGGCGAACGCACCGGGTCCTGCAATGGACCGGGGTGGCTTGGGAGCGGCCGGGCACGAGCGGCATGAGCGCCATCAGGAGATGTCCCGGCGTCATGCCATGCGATCCAGATCCACCTTCGCCATCGGCGCCGCAGCTTCCATGACCAGCGCATACAGCAGGTCGGCCGTCATCGTCGCCTTGGCCATCTCCATGGCCTGCTGCGCCGCGATGGCGTACAGCAGCGGCCAGTGGGTCGGCTCCGGGCACAGCAGCTTGACGGTCGGGAAGAGCGCCGGCCACAGGTTGCGCACGTAGGCGATCGGGAGTTCACCTGGCCGATGGCCGTCGGGCAGCCGCGGGATGCCGAAGGCTGGCGTGCCGATGGTCGATGCGACGTGCCCCGCGACCTCGGAGGCCTTGGGCAAGGGATCCAGTCCGAGCGACTGGGCTTGCGCCGCCGCCAGGCTCCACACCGAGTGCTCCGATTCCAGGAGCAGCTGATTGGGCGGATCACCGAAGAAGTAGCGCTGACCGCCGGCCTCCATGGTGATGAAGGCGGAGAACTCCGGCGACCCTTTCCGCAGCGATTGCGCGCGGATGCTCATCTGGCAGGCGTAGCCGGCCAGGGCGCCGAGCGCAGTGAGCAGCGATTCGGCATGGACGTGGCGCTGCGGTCCTTGGCTGAAGCCTTCGAGCAGGCGTTGCAGGACCTCGCGCGCGCCGATCTTGGCGCCGATATGCGGGTCGGTCGCGCTCTGCTCGCGGATGGTGTTCACCAGTGCCGTGGTCGCGGGGTGCTCGCCGCTGGGACGTGGACGTGGGGCAGGCCTGGGCGACGGCGCGGGGGTCTTGGCTCCGATGCCGAACAGCTTCTTGAACATGTGATCTCTCTCCCTGGATCGTCCGGCGGGGCGAAGCGTCGATGGCGGCTTCTTGGCTCCCGGGACGGCGCGATTGTCCATGCGCGTGGGAGTCTCGCGATTCACCCCGTGGGGGGAATTTATACGGCGCCCTCAGTGGCGCCATTTCCGACGGCTTCTAGAGCATCGCGCGACTTCGCTTCGTGTATCGGCTTGGCGGGCGGAGGCTCAGCAGTCTCGACGCCGCTTCCCTGTCGAAGGGCATCAATATGACGGCGATGACATCGATGATTCGCTCAGTCCGCCAACCATGGCTTGCGACTGCAGCGAGCGTGAGTGGCTCCAGAACCAGCGCGCGCAACGGGTCTGAGGAAGCGACGGCGACGAGGATTCCACGCAGGCCATCCAGCCTGCGCAGACCGTGAGGTTCTGTGGCGATCACTTCAAGCAACTGAAGGGTGTGCTCCGTGGCCTTGGTCGAGCCGGTGGCAACGAGCAAGCGCAACGGCCAGGACGCTACACACGCAACACGGTTGGGCTCGTCTTGAGTCGCGGCAACCGCGAGCGCTTCCAGCAGCAAACCTTCAGCCGTTGGGGCCGATGGATCGGCTTCCACGACGGATGTAAGTGCCTGGCATCGATACCAGGGATGGTCGATCGAACGAGCAACGAGCAAGGCCCGTCCTGGATCCTTTGCTGCGAGTTCCGCCACTTCGGCTCGACCGATGACGCCTCTCCCAGTCGGGCTGTTCCTGAACTCCGCCAGATGCCGTCCCTGCATTTCGGATAGTCGCTGTTCCCACATTCTGCGTTGCCGCCTGCCGGAGCGCAGATCACTGCCGCGGCGAGGCGGGGACTTCACCGAGCGAGCCTGTCCACCCCGCGGCGGAGTGCGTCCAGATCTGACGTGACGGCCGCAACTGGTCGCGCTCCTCCAGGCAACCGAGACGGAGCACAGCATGCGTCGGGTTCTCCGCTGCCGCGCCGTACAGCGCCGTGCCGCAATCGGGACAGAACACCTGCGCGCGCCGGTTCCCGCTCTGCGCAACCTTCACGTACGTCTTGGGTGAGCCGGAGATCTCGAAGGTCGCCATCGGCGCGGAGACGACCGCGCGATAAGGCGCGCCGGACAGGACCTGGCAGTCGTCGCAATGGCACACGACGACCTGCGCAGGGTCGACCTCTCCGCTGAACCTGATGGCGCCGCAGTGGCAAGAACCGTGGACTCGCATGACGGCAATGCTTCGAAGTTCCGACACCTGGCAGTCTAGGCCTCCCTGGCCACGAGTTGTCCCATGGGGGCGCCATGTCGAGGCATCGGCTCGGTCGGCGTCGGCCGCTGCCGACGCGATGCGCCCAATGGCGCCGCGCCGGCCTCGCGAAACGCCGCCAGCCGTTCCGCATACGGATCCAGCGCATCCTCCGCCTTGCCGAGCGGCAGTCCCACCACGACCGCGAAACGTTCGGGCGTCACCTGTCCCTCGACGATCAGTTCGTCGACCAGCGCCAGCAGCGCCTCGCGATGCGCGTCGATCAGCGCCGTGGCGCGCGCGTGCTCCGATTGCAGCAGCGCCTCGACCGCCGCGTTGGTGAGTTCGACGTCGGTGCAGACGTGCTCCTCGCTGTCCGTGGACACGTCGACGCGACCGATGCGCTCGCCGTGCCCCAGGTAGCGGAGCATGCGCGCCGCCGTCCGCGTGGCCTTGCGCAGATCGCTCGAGGCGCCGCTGGAACTCATGTCGCTGCCGAAGACCAGCAGCTCCGCCGCGCGGCCAGCCAGGCTCGTGCAAATGGAGTCGAGCAGGTTCCGCCGCGACCACACCTTGCGCGAGGTGTACGCGTTGTAGCCGCCCTCGAAGCTCGCCACGTGGATCTTGATCTCCCGGGGCGCCAGACCGAACAGCAGCGCGTGGACCAGGCCGTGACCAGCCTCGTGCACCGCGAGCAGCGCCCGGAAGTCGGCGTTGGTGCGCTGGCGAAGGCGATTGATCTCGAAGGGCTCGGCGATGACGCCCGACAGACCGCCCCACTGCGCGATCAGGCTGCGACCGTCGGCGCTCAGGCGAACGCAGTCGCCGGTCGCGGCGCCGCGTTCGATCGCCCACAGCGCCGCCTTGGCCAGCCCGGTCCCGAGGATCGCGTGCAGCGACGAGAACAGCGGCCGGGTGCCCTGCGCGGGGAACACGGCGTTCGCGTAGATTTGCGCGTGCACGCTGTCGGCCAGCTCGAAGCGCAGGCCGCAGCGCGCTTCAGAGTCACGCACATAACGTGCGCAGCCCTGCGCGATCACCTGCTCGTACGCGCGCCGCGACAGCGACGGGTAGATCACGTGCTCGTTGCCCAGCCGCGCCACCTGCTCCGGCTTGAAGCGCTGGTTGAGCGCCTGCTTGACGTCGATGACGCTGAGCTTGCCGGTCATGGCGTGGAAGATGTCGGCATCGCTGTCGCAGTCGTCGACGCTGGTGGCGAGGTCCTCGTACATTTCGTCGAGGTTGCCGCAGACGAAGACGAGCAAGCGGCTGTAATCGGTCTCCCAGTGCTGCTGACCGCTCTCGCGGAATGCGCGCAGCCGCGCCTGCACCTGATCCGGCGTCCAGGCCATGATCTCCATCAGCGGCTCGTCGAGCTTGAGGGTGCGCTGCAGCTCCTGCGCCTCCCAGCCGCGGAGCTTGAAGCGCAGCTTCGCGGCGTCGGCGTCGGCGCGCTCGGCGTCGAAGGCCGCCTCGGCGATGGACGATTCGATGTCGGCCAGCAGCGACAGTGCCGGCGGCAGACGGCCGTCGGAGAGCAGGGCCCAGACGTCCTGGTAGCGCTCGACGCGCAGCTCGTCGCGCTTGGCGTTGATCGTGCGGAAGCGCTGGAACTCGTCGAGCGCGAGGATGCCCGGCTCGCCCTCGCGCACGCCGGATTGCGCCAGCATGCCCGAGATGCTCTGCGCGCCTCGCATCCCCGCGCCGTTGGAGAAGCCGTCCATCTGCACTTCCACGAAGCGGTCGTAGAAGCCCAGCAGCTGCGCCAGGCGGCGCACCAGCTGCGTCTTGCCGGTGCCCGTGAGGCCCCAGAGACAGACGATGACGGGCCGCGAGACGAGCTCGGGCAGCACGTACCACGCGCGCACCGAATCGATGACGCGGTCGATGATGGCGTCGATGCCGAACAGCTCGGTCTTGAGCCGGGCGGCGACGTCTTGCAGCTGCTGGTTTCTCTGCGCCAGCTGCGTACGCAGGTCGTCGGATTCATTCATCCCAATCCTCTCTTCGCAGCAGCGCCTGCAGCGCCACGCGGTCGGCGCGGCGCTGGGCACCGCGGCTCTGGATGTGTTGGCCGGCGCCGCGCAATCCACGCTGGGCCATCGCGCGCGCCACGGGGTCGCGCGCGCCGGGGCTCGTCTCGAGCACCAGCGTCATGGCTTGTTTCATGCGGCGCAGGGCCTTGACCCGCCCCTCCTGGAGGGCGCGGGAACGGAGTTGTGCACTCATTGCGGTTTCCGAAAAGCAAAAGCCCCGGCTCAATGGCGGCGGGGCTTTGCATGCCGCGCGGTCTGAGGCCGTATCTGTGAACAGACACGGTTCAGCCGGGGCTCGGGAACCGTGTTCAGTCGATCGTCGAGATGAACAAGGAGGACATAAGAGGGATCTCCGTCATGCGGGCGCTGTCGTGGGCGCCTTCAGCAGTTGGGCGCGGATGATGCTCATGGCGACGCGGCCGCGCAAGTGCGATTCGTCTGCGATGCCGCGGCGCGTTGCGGCGCGCCAACGATGACCATCAGCCCGGGTGTGCCCAGGCGGCCACGATCGCAGCAGGCAGGCAAGTCCTGGCACGGCGCTCCGACCGGCCGAAACGCGAGGGTCACGATGTGGCGCGCGTGCCGCGCGCCTCTCCCGGTACATGAACGCGCAGGCCCAGCTCAAGATCGCCGAAGGTGTCGCTGCCGGCAAGGTGCAGACGATCGTCGTGCCCTATGACTTCAGGGGCATCGTCAACGCCAACCCGGCGCGCTGACGGGTCGGCGCGCAGGCCTCAGGTCTGCGCGAGCGCCTGCGCCTCGAGCTGTGCTTTCAGCCCGTCCGGCAGCTTCAGCTGCCGGGCCAGCTCGTCGAGGTAGGCGCGCTCCATGAAGCTGGTCTCGTCGACCATCAGCAGGCTCGCGAGGTACATCTCAGAGGCGATCTCCGGCGTGGTGGCCGCTTGCGCGACCGCGGCCGGATCGAGCGGACGACGCAGGATGTCCTCCTGCCAGCGGCGCAGCTCAGGGTCGTCTTCCTCGCGGCTGAGCGCCTGCTCGATCAGTTCGCGCTCGCGATCGTCCAGGTGACCATCGGCCTTCGCGGCCGCGATCATCGCCAGCAGCACGGCGCGGCTGTGCTCCTCGGCCTCCTCCTGCGGCACCCGGTCCAGCGTGCGCGGTTCGGCCGCGAGATGCGCTTGCGATGCCGCAGGCGAGCCGGGCGTCCACGCCGTTCCTGGCGCTTGTCCTTGTTGCCCTTGCGACTGCTGTTGCGCCTGCCAGGCGGTGTAGGCCTTGTAGGCCATCAAACCGAGCGCGGCGATGCTGCCGTACTTCAGCGCCTTTCCGCCGTAGCTGCGGCCGCGCTTGCTGCCCAGCAGCGCACCCAGCACGCCGGCCACGCCGGCGCCCGCGCCGATCTTGCCGAGCCCGCCCAGGTTGCCGAGATTCCCCAGGTTCCCCAGGTTGCCGAGACTGCCCAGCCCACCGAGTCCGCCAAGCCCGCCTGAGCCGCTTCGGCCCGGCATGTTGCCGCCCTGAAGCAGGTCCCGACCCGATCTCAGCAGTTGATCCAGAAGTCCATGCGCACTCATCGCCAGCCCCTTTCAACACGGTAGAAGAGTCTGTCAGTTGAGGGCGTCGGACGGTATCCCCAGTCCGACTAGCCTGTCGAACGATTCGGTCGGGCCGGCTTGTTCGCTGCCGACGTCGGTGCTAGCGATGACGCGCCAATCAGCATCACGCCGAGTCGGGCACCATCGAAAACATGTGCGCGTCCCACGGCTTGCCGTCCACGCCCCGGATGCGATTGCGCAGCAGACCCTCGTAGTGCGCGCCGCAGCGCCGCGCCACGGCGAGGCTGGGTTCATTGCCGTCCGCCACCACGATCTCGACGCGCATCAGCTGCAGCTTCTCGAACGCGTGCCGGCTGAGCGCCCGCACCGCCGACGACGCCGCCCCCTGGCCCTGCCAGGACGAACGCACCCAGTAGCCGAGGTTGCAGAACGGATGCACCGCATGCAGCGAGTTGAGCCCGCCGCCGCCGACGAAGTCGCCGGTCTCGCGGTCGAAGATGCCGAACTCGTAGCTCGTGCCGCTCTGCCAGGCCCGCGCGCAATGATCGAGCCACTCGGCGCCCTCGGCGGCTGAGAACCCCGCATGCGCCCACTTCATCCAGCGGCCGATGGACCCATGCGACTCGCGCACCGCCGCGACGAAGTCCGTCAGATCGGCGGGCCGGTAGGGCCGCAGCACGAAGCGGCCTTCGATCAGTTCGACGCTCGCCGCGCCGGGCGCGACGACGGCACCATCGTCCCAGACCTCGCCGGCGAGCTGCCTCGCGCCAGCCAGGGTCGAGCGCTGGTAGCGCGACAGTCGCGGTGCGAGCGCGGCCAGCGCCAGCCCCGCTGCCTCGTTGCCGCGTCCTTGTGCCGCGTAGGTGAGCGACAGGATGGCGCGGGCCTCGTCGTGCAGCGGCCGGTCGTGGCCGGGCTGCATGTGATGCGCCAGTTCGCCGACGAGCAGTGCCTCGCTCTCGTCGAAGCGCTTGAGCCAGCGCAGCGTGCTGCCGAGCTGGATGACCGCGCGCGTGCGGCGGTAAGGATCGAGCCTGCCCGACTCGAGCGCGGCGCGGTACAGCGGCTCGGCCTCGGCTTCGAGCCCGGCCGTGTCGCGCGCGCAGGCGCGCTCGAAGAGGGCGCGCGCATCGTCGTCGGGACGCTCGGCCGCGAGCGCGTCGATCTCGTCGATCAACTGCGAGCCGGTGAGATCCGGCGCGCGTCGCCAGACATCGTCGACGCGCAGGGTCCAGGCGTCGTGGAACGGTGCGGGTGCGGTCATCGAGCCAGTCTAGCGACTGCCCGCGATCGTGCTGGAAGTCTGCAGCACGATCATCGCGATCGTGGCCGCGGCCATCGCCACCGTCGCCAGCCAGCCCAGCACGCGCCACAGCGGCGGCATGCGCAACTCGCCGACGATCCGGCGGTGCGACGCGGCCACCATCACCGCGATCATGATCGGCACGGAGATCACCGCGTTCACGACGGCCGACCAGTACAGCGCCTTGATCGGGTTGAAGCCCGACAGGCTGAGCGCCAACCCGATCAGCATCGCGCCGCTGAGGATGGCGTAGAACGCCTTGGCGGAGTGGGCCGGCCGGTCGAGCCCGCGGCGCACGCCCGCGAGCGTGGCGACGGCATAGGCGGCCGAGCCCGCCAGCACCGGCAGCGCCAGGAAGCCCGTGCCGACGATCCCGGCGGCGAACAGCACGAACGCGAAGTCGCCGGCGATCGGCTTGAGCGCCTGCGCGGCCTGCGCGGTGGTCTCGATGTCGCGCACGCCGTGGGCATGCAGCGCGGCGGCGGTCGCGACGATCATGAAGAACGCGATCGTGTTGGAGAACCCCATCCCGACCAGCGTGTCCGTGCGCAGCCGGCGGAACTGCGCCGTCGCCTGCTCCGGCGCGATGGCGAGCGGACGATCCGCGTCGATGCGGCGGATCTCCTCGGCCTCCTGGTTGGCCTGCCAGAAGAAGAGGTAGGGGCTGATCGTCGTGCCGAGGATCGCGACGACGGTGGTCGTGTACTCGCGGTCCCAGTGCAGGGTCGGCACCACCAGCGACTTCAGTGCGAGCACCCAGTCCGCCTGCGCGGCGAAGCCGACGCCGACATAGGCCAGCAGCGTCAGCGTCAGCCACTTCAGCAGCATCACGTAGCGCGCGTAGGGCAGCCAGATCTGCAGCAGCAGCGAGAGCAGCGCCATGGCCACGACGAAGGCGCCCGGCGGACCGCCGACGGCCAGGTGCATCGCGTCGCCCATCGCGCTGAGGTCGGCGCCGAGGTTGATGACATTGGCGACGACCAGCAGCGAGACGAGCCCGACCACCAGCCAGCGCGGACACAGCTTCGAGAAGTTCTCGGTGAGGCCCTTGCCGGTGATGCGGCCGATGCGCGCGCTGGCGAGCTGGATGCCGACCATCAGCGGGAAGGTCACCAGGATGGTCCAGCCGACCGCGTAGCCATACTGCGCGCCGGCCTGCGAGTAGGTGGCGATGCCGCTCGGGTCATCGTCCGCGGCGCCGGTGATCAGGCCGGGGCCGAGCTTGCTCCACCAGGGGGCGCTGACGGGCACCTTGCCGGCGGGCGAGTCGTCGGTGGGCGCCTCCTCGGAGGGCGGATCAAGCTCGGGCACGACAGCCATCACATCTTCGGCTGGCCGTTGGAGGCCATCACGCCGCCGTCCACAGGCAGGTTCACGCCGTTGATGAAGCGCGCGTCGTCGCTGGCCAGGAAGGCCACGACGGCGGCGATGTCGGCCGGCTCGGCCGGGCGGCCGAGCGGCAGGCGTTCCATGAAGCGGGCGACGAGGTCCTTGTCCTCAAGCATCTCCTCGGTCATGCCGGTCCGCGTGAGCGAGGGCGCGACCGCGTTGACCCGCACGCCCCGGCCGCCGAAGTCCAGCGCCAGCGACCGCGTGAGGTTCACCACGCCGCCCTTGGCCGCGTTGTAGGCGCACATCTGCCAGTCGCCCGAGAGGCCCGAGACCGACGCGGTATTGACGATGCAGCCCTGGCGCTTCAGCAACTCCGGCATCGCGGCGCGGCAACCATGGAAGACGCCGCTGAGGTTGATGGAGATCGTCTCGTTCCAGTCTTCCAGCGAGACGGTCAGCGCGTCGCCTTCGGTGCCGATGCCGGCGTTGTTGACGATCACATCCAGGCCCCCGAAGCGCTTCACCGCCGCGGCGACGAGGGCCGCGACCTCGTCGAACTTCGAGACGTCGGCGACCTGCGCCAGCGTGCGGTCCTGCGGCAGATGGCCGGCCACCTGCTGGAGCTTGTCCTCATGTCGCGCGCAGATCACCACGTTGGCGCCTTCCTGCGAGAAGCGCTCGGCGACGCCGCGGCCGATGCCGGACGACGCGCCGGTGACGATGACGGTCTTGCCCTTGAATCGTTCCATGCCGAACTCCTTTGAACAGGAGAAGGAGAGGCAAGGCGAGTGCCCGATGCCGTGGGGCGGCGACTGCGGGGGCGGTTGCAGAGGCGATTGCAGAGGCAACTGGCGAGCTGCTAGCGGTCGAACGCGACGTCCTTCACCGGCAGCGCCGGCGCCTCCCACGCATAAGCGGGATGGAGCACATTGCGCTCGTCGTGCATGCCGGGCCAGCGGAGCTGCATCAGCTCGGCCAGCGTCCATCCGGCCCAGTCGGCGCGGAAGGGCCGGGAGCCTGTCGCCGCGTCGAAGCGCGAGTCGCTGCGCCACAGCAGCGCGGGAATGCGGTACCCCGAGGCCGTGCCGGGGCTGTGACCGGCGTGGTCGAGGCCGTGTCCGACCTCCTGCCCGTGATCCGACACGAACATCCAGGCGCCGCGTCCGCCGGCCGGCAGGTGGCTGCGCGTGAGCCGCAAGGTCTGCGCGACGATGCGGTCGTGATAGTGGATGGCCGCGTCGTAGTCCCGACGGAACTCGCGCACCCACGCCGCGCGACCGTCGCGCGCCATCGCGGTGTCCACGGCGTCGCCGTCGTCGTGGTCGAAGGGATGCTCGCCCGGCGGCATGCGCAGCCGGTAATGCGGATGCGCGCCCAGCAGATGCACCACCACCAGCTTGCGCGGCGCCGGATCGGCCAGCGCCGCTTCGACCTCGTCCAGCAGCTCGCCGTCCAGCGAGCCCGAGGAACGTCCCGGCTGCCGGTTGATCATCTCGACCACGTCGGCCAGCCGCGCATGCTGCTGGTCGACGGCGACGTCGTCATGGTTGCTCACCCACCAGACCTTGTAGCCCGCACTTTTGGCCAGCGCGAGGAGATGTTGCGTGCGGCCGGCGGGATCGTCGTCGTCGCGCTCGCCGAAGCTGAACAGGCCGCTGAGCGACGCGACCGTCGTGGCCTGCGTCGACCACGCATGACGCAGGGTCAGCAGCCGCGACTGTTCCTCGTCGCGCAGCGCGATCAGCTGCGGCGTCGTGGCGCGCGCGTAGCCGTAGAGACTCATGTTGTCGCGGTTCACGCTTTCGCCCAGCACCAGCATCACGGTCGACGGCGCAGCCGTCGCCACCGCGGGCGCCGCGGCGCGGGCATTGCGCATCAGCTGCTCGCGCTGGACCTGCTGGTCGGCCCAGTTGGCGCGCAGGTCCGCGACCTGCTGCGTCCACGCGGGCCAGAACAGCAGCGGATGGTGCCGCCGCCAGGGCTTGCTCAAGTGGGCGAGGGCGCAGACCGCGAGCACCGTCAGCAGCGCGATGCGCGCGCGCCGTGAGAGCGCCGCCTGATTGCCGGTCACGCGCGTGGCGAGCGTGATCGCGACGCCGGTGAGCGCGAGCATCCCGATCAGCGCGGCGACGGCCAAGGCCATCGCCGGCAGTTGCGAGGTGAGGTACTCGATCGACTCGCGAGTGGTCGTGTTGGCCGCCGCGGCGAGCACCAGCGAGCTGTCCGGCGCGGCCTGGTACGCACGCTGCAGGAAGCCGCGGACTGCGCCGTCGACGAGGAACGCCGAGATCACGAGGAAGGCCGCGGTCCAGCGCACGCGACGCCACGCAGGACGCTCGATGGGCCACAGCAGCCAGAGCAGGACGGGGAGGGCGAGCAGCCCGATCTGCGCCGCGCGGCGGCTCTCGTGGCCCGCCAGCACCGCGCCGGCACAGGCAAGCGTGAGCAGGCCCAGGGCGCCCCAGCGCAGCAGCGCGGGGCGCTTGACAATGGAATCGGACATCAGACCGGAGGAGGGAGCGAAGGCGCGGAGTCTACGCACCCGCTCACAACATCGGTCTCAGGACCTTCCAGACGTTGTCCAGCATCACCGGATGCGCCTTGGCCAGCGGATGGATGCGGTCGCCCTGGAACCAGTCGGCCATGTCCGGCCGGTCGGCCACGCCGGCCAGCAGGAAGGGCTGAAGCGGCACCTTCTCCTCCTGCGCGACGGTCTTGAAACTGCCCTCGAAATCGCGCGCGTAGCTCGCGCCCATGTTGGGCGGGATCTGCATGCCGACCAGCAGCACCTTGGCGCCCGCGTCCTTGCCGGCCTGCACCATGGCCTTCAGGTTCTCGCGCGTCATCTTCAGCGGCAGGCCGCGCAGCGCGTCGTTGCCGCCGAGCTCGATGATCAGGTGCGTCGGGCGATGCTGTTTGAGCAGCGCCGGCAGCCGCGAGCGACCGCCCGAGGTCGTGTCGCCACTGATGCTGGCGTTGACGACCTCGGCCTCGAGCTTCTGCGCCTTCAGCCGCTGGTCCAGCAGCGCCACCCAGCCGCTGCCGCGGGCGAGGCCGTACTCGGCCGAGAGGCTGTCGCCCAGCACGACGATGCGGCGTGCGGCCGCTCCTGCCGCGCCCGGTGTGCCCGATGCGCCCGGTGTGGCGCCGCCTTCGGTGCGACCTTGGGCCGCGACAGGCCCGGCCAGGGCCCCCGCCGCGACGAGGGTCGCGACACAGGCGCTACAGTGCAGCATCCATTCACGGCGGCGCATCTGCGGTTGATTCATGGTTCAGAACATCCTCGAAGTCGATCACGTCAGCAAGTCGGTCCGGGATGCCGACGGCGTGCTGACCATTCTGCATGACATCAATTTCCAGCTGCAGGCGCGGGAATCGGTCGCCATCGTTGGTGCCTCGGGGTCCGGCAAGAGCACGCTGCTGTCCATCCTCGCGGGCCTGGACACGCCTACCGAAGGCACGGTGCGCCTGCGCGGGCAGGACATGTTCGTGCTCGACGAGGACGGCCGGGCCGCGCTGCGCGGCGCGCACCTGGGCTTCGTGTTCCAGAGCTTCCAGCTGCTGTCGCACCTGACGGCGCTGGAGAATGTCATGCTGCCCCTCGAGCTGCGCGGCGAACGCGATGCGCGCGCGCAGGCCAGGCTGATGCTGGAGCGCGTGGGACTGGGGCAGCGCCTGTCGCACTACCCGCGCGTGCTGTCGGGCGGCGAGCAGCAGCGCGTCGCGCTCGCCCGCGCGTTCGTGCAGCAGCCGGCGCTGCTCCTGGCCGATGAGCCGACCGGCAGCCTCGACTACGCCACCGGCGAGCAGGTCATGGCGCTGATGTTCGAACTCAACCGGGAGCTGGGGACGACGCTCGTCATGGTGACCCACGACCAGAGCATCGCGGCACGGTGCGAGCGGCAGCTGAAGATCTCGGCCGGGCACCTGCAGGACATCACGATGGCGGATCTGCCCGCCTGAGCCTCAGGTCCGCAGCGCGCGTTCGCGCAGACGCCGTCTGCGCTCGTAGCGGATCACGGCCCACCAGCCGATGTAGACGATGACGTAGAGGGCCAGGCCCAGCAGGACGCCGGCGAGCGGCAGGCCCACGAGCAGCGGCGTGCCCAGTTCGGACAGCCATTGGCTCAGGGCGTGCCACCAGCTCGTCGGATCGCCCCAGTTCAGCGCCAGTTCCTTGGGGGCGGAGATCGGCCCGTGGATGCCCAGCACCTGACGGCCCAGGAAGATCGCCAGCGTCCAGATCGGCACCAGCGTCAACGGATTGGTCAGCCAGGTGGCCGCGATCGCGGCGGCGACGTTGGCCCGGCAGGCGATGGCCACCACGGCCGCCAGCAGCATCTGCGTCGGCAAGGGGATCACGCCCACCGCCAGGCCCAGTCCCGCGCCGAGCGCGACGCGGCGCCGGTGCGCCACCCACAGCCACGGCCGCTCCCGCAGGTAGAGACCCAGCCACTTCAAGCCTTTGGTCTGTTCGAGGGACTCGGGCGAGGGCAGCAGTCGGCGGGCAAGTCGGGAAGCCGTCATGGGAGCATCAGGATCAGGGAAGCCTCAGATGTGAAAAGCCCGCGCGGCTGACCTGCAGCGGCGCGGGCTCTGAACAGTACAGCAAAGACTGTTCGGATCGGCGATCAGTTCTGCGAGAACTTGAAGTCGGTCTTGGCCTTGGTGCGCAGTTCCTCCTGGAACTCCGCGACCTTCTGCTGCTGCATGCGCTGCATGATCTGGCCCTTGACGTCGTCGAAGGCCGGGAACTGCGCCGCGCGCGTTTCTTCCAGCTTGATGATGTGGAAGCCGAACTGCGACTTCACCGGTTCCTGCGTCATCTCGCCCGCCTTCAGCTTGGCCAGCGCGGCGCTGAACTCAGGCACGTAGGCATCCGGCGCGGACCAGCCCAGGTCGCCGCCGTTCTGGGCGGAACCGGTGTCCTTGGAGTTCTTGGTCGCGAGGTCCTCGAACTTCGCGCCGCCGTTCAGCTGCTTGACCAGCGCCTTGGCGTCTTCTTCCTTCTCCACCAGGATGTGGCGGGCGTGGAATTCGGTGCCCGAGGCCTGGGCCTTGAACTTGTCGTATTCGGCCTTGGCGTCGGCGTCGGTGATCGGGTTCTTCTTCGCGTAGTCGGCGAAGAGCTCACGGATCAGCAGCGACTGGCGCGCCAGTTCCATCTGGTTCTTGTAGTCGTCGGTCTTGTTCAGGCCGCGCTTCTCGGCTTCCTGCAGGAAGATCTCGCGCAGGACGACCTCTTCCTTCACCTTGGCTTCCATCTCCGGGCTGCGCGGCTGGCCGCCCTTGGTGATCTGGGTGATCAGCAGGTCGGCGCGAGCCTTCGGCACGGGCTTGCCGTTCACGATCGCGATGTTCTGAGCCAGGGCCGGCAGGGCGACGGCGCCGATGACCGCCACGGTGGCGGCGAGCACAAACTTCTTCATGATGGGTAAAGGGCCTTTCGACTCTCGGGTGAGCGTGAGCGCTCCAAAACAAAGCGCCGACTGGCGGCGCTACTGAGGACCTGGTTTCTGCTGTTCGTCGGGCGCGCGCGCGTCGATGGCGAGCGCGTGGATGCCCTTCTGCATCAGATCGGCGAGGGCATCATATACGAGCCGATGCCGATGCACCCTGGGTAAACCGGCAAAGCGCGCGCTCACGATTTCGAGGTAGTAGTGGCCCCCTTCGCGGGCGCCCGCATGCCCCGCATGGTGCGCGCTGTCGTCGCGCAGGCGCAGCGAGACGGGCGCCAGCGCGGCCCGCAGACGGGCCTCGATCTCGACCGAGGGCGTGGCCGCCGTCGGCGTCGGACCGGGCGCCGCCCCCGATGCCGACGGGGGATGGCCGCTTGCGCCGTCGCCGCTCATGGCTTGGTCTCCTCGGCGGGCGTCTCGGCGTCCTGAGGCAGATGGCGGCTCATGTAGACGCCCTGGCCCAGCGTGAACAGCAGGATCAGCCCGGTCGATCCGAAGGCCTTGAAGTTGGCCCAGGCCTCGGTGCTGAACGAGTAAGCGACGTAAAGATTGGCAAAACCCATCAGTCCGAAGAACGCCACCCAGGCCCAGTTGAGCCGCGTCCATGCGGCATCGGGCAGCGCCAGCTCGGCGCCCAGCATCTTGCGCAGCAGGTTCTTGCCCAGGAAGACATGGCTGACGAAGAAGGCCGCGGAGAACGCCCAATAGAGCATCGTCGGCTTCCACTTGATGAAGGTCTCGTTATGGAAGTAGACGGTGGCCGCACCGAGCGTGACCACCAGCCCCAGGCTGATCCACAGCATCAGGTCGACCTTGCGGCCGCGCAGCTTCAGGAAGAGCACCTGGGAGATGGTCGCCAGCATCACGACGAGCGTGGCGAGCAGCACGGGCGCCTCGGTCGGGCCGACCTTGCCGCCGGAGACCAGGAAACCCAGGTGCTCGGTGGCGAAGGCCGCCGCCCAGTCCGGCTGTCCGTCGGCGTACTTGAACGTGACGAAGAACAGCAGGAGCGGCAGGAAATCGAGCAGGAGCTTCATTCGGTCGGGATCGGGTCGGCGGCGCTCAGCGCTGGGGCTCGAAGTCTATCGCGGCGGAATTGATGCAGAAGCGCTCGCCCGTCGGTTCCGGTCCATCGGGAAAGACGTGGCCCAGGTGGGTGCCGCAGTGGTTGCAGCGGACCTCGACGCGGACCATGCCGTGCGTCGAGTCGACGACGCGCTCCACGACTTCGGCGTTGATCGGCTCGTAGTAGCTGGGCCAGCCGCAGCCGGCGTCGAACTTGGTGTCGGCCTTGAACAGCGGCGTGCCGCAGCCGACGCAGTTGTAGTTGCCGGCTTCCCAGTGGTCCCAGTACTTGCCGGTGAAGGCGCGCTCGGTGGCGGCGTGCCGGGCGACCTGGTACTGCGTCGGGTCCAGTTGCTCGCGCCATTCGGCGTCCGTCTTCTTCACGGGATAGGCGGTGTCGCGATCGCGGTCCTGGTCGGTCGCGTCTTGGATGAACTTGTCGTAGCGGCTCATGATGAACAGGAAACCTCCAGCGTTTGCGCCCAGTCGGGCGGGAAACCGGCGTCGGACGCCAGCGCGGGCTCGTCGAACGGACGGCGCAGCACGTCCAGCAGCCGGCGCACTTCGCTGAAGTCGCCGGCCTCGGCCTGCTGGATCGCCGTCTCGGCCAGGTGATTCCTCAGAACCACCGCCGGATTGACCGCGTTCATCCGTCGGGCACGGGTCGCAGATGCGTCCGCCGGCTCGATCTTCAAGCGCGCCGCATACCGCGCCGCCCACGCGTCGAAGCCGGCGCGGTCCAGGAACAGGTCCCGCAGGCCCGCGTTCCCCGGAGCTTCCAGCGCCTGCGCCGGATCGAAGCCCGCCAGCCGGCGGTGCGCGATCGTGTAGTCGGTGTGATGCGCGGCCAGCAGCCGCAGCCAGTCGTCGATCAGCGGGCCGTCCTCGCCGCGCTCGTCGACCTCCGCGCTCAGGCCGAGCTTCGCGCGCATCGCGCCAAGCAGCGCGGCACCGAAGCGGTCGCGGTAGATCTCGAGCGCCTCGACCAGCTCGTCGCCGGCGGCCTCCGCGTCGGTCTCGATGTTCGGCATCAGCGGCAGCAGCGCCTGCGCCAGCGCGTGCAGGTTCCAGAAGGCGACCTGCGGCTGCCGCGCGAACGCGTAGCGGCCCTGGTGGTCCGAGTGGTTGCAGATGTGGCCGGGATCGAAGCCGTCCATGAAGCCGAACGGGCCGTAGTCGATGGTCAGGCCCAGCATCGACATGTTGTCGGTGTTCATCACGCCGTGCATGAAGCCGACGGCCTGCCACTGCGCGACCAGCTCCGCGGTCTGCGCGGCGACCTTGGCCAGCGCGGCGGTCACCGGATTCGGCGCGTCGGCGCACTCCGGCGCGTGGTGGCGGAGGAAGAAGTCGAACAGCTCGCGCGTGCGGGCTTCCATGCCGTGATGGGTGAAGTGCTCGAAGTGGCCGAAGCGCAGGAAGCTCGGCGCGACGCGGGTGACGATGGCGCCGGTCTCGACGCGTTCGCGCTGCACCTTCAGCGAGGTCGAGCCGGTGATCGCGAGCGCGCGCGTCGTCGGGATGCCCAGCGCGGCCATGGCTTCGGAGCAGAGGAACTCGCGGATCGACGAACGCAGCACCGCGCGGCCGTCGCCGCGACGTGAGTAGGGCGTCAGGCCTGCGCCCTTGAGCTGGAGTTCGAAGTGGCCGTTCGGGCCGTCGACGCCGCCGAGCAGCAGGGCGCGCCCGTCACCGAGCTGTCCGGCCCACACGCCGAACTGATGGCCGCTGTACACGGTGGCCAGCGGCTTCATGCCGTCGAGGGGGGTGTTGCCGCTGAAGGCGGCGAGCGCGGCGGGGCGGGTCCACCAGTCCTCGGGCCAGCCGAGCAGGGCGGCGCAATCCGGGCTGGTCGCGACCCAATGGGGATCGGGCAGTCCGGTGCCGGGGAGTTCGGTGAAGAAGTCCGGACCGAGTGTCGCGAAGCGATGGGTCCAGCGTTCAGGCTCGGCGCCTGGGAAGTCCGCGTGGAGGGCCGCGTTGAGAGGCGCATTCATCGGGTCAGTTTACCGACGCCTTCATGGCCCTGCGGTGCCCGGGGTGGGGGCCGCGAACAAACGCCCCCCGGTGAGGCCGTTTCACGGAGGACGGAATGGTGCTTGGCGCCGGCCGCTGGCCCTCACCCCCACCCTCTCCCGCAAGCGGGAGAGGGAGTTCGAGCGGCTTACTTCTGACCCTCTCTACCGCTTGCGGAAAGCGCAGCCCTCGTTGCAACGACTCCCTCTCCCGCTTGCGGGAAAGCGAAACACTCGTTGCAACGGCTCCCTCTCCCGCTTGCGGGAAAGCGCAACACTCGTTGCAACGGCTCCCTCTCCCGCTTTCGGGAAAGCGCAACACTCGTTGCAACGGCTCCCTCTCCCGCTTTCGGGAAAGCGCAACACTCGTTGCAACGACTCCCTCTCCCGCTTTCGGGAAAGCGCAACACTCGTTGCAACGACTCCCTCTCCCGCTTGCGGGAGAGGGCAGGGGTGAGGGCCAGCGGCCGTGGCAAGCCGCCGTTCGAGGGTCAGCCGAGCTTGAAGCTCGCGACGGTTTCGACCAACTGCGCCGACTGGTCCTTGAGCGATTCAGCGGCAGCGGCCGACTGCTCGACCAGCGCCGCGTTCTGCTGCGTCATCTGGTCCAGCTGGCGCACCGCCTGCCCGATTTCCCCGAGGGTCAGCGACTGCGCCGCGCTGGAGGCGGAGATCTCGCCGATGACGCGGGTGACGCGTTCGACGCTGGTGACGATCTCGCGCATGGTGGCGCCGGTGTCGCCGACCAGGCGCGAGCCGCCGTCCACGCGTTCGACCGAGGCCGAGATCAGCGACTTGATCTCCTTGGCGGCTTCCGCGCTGCGCTGGGCCAGCGAGCGGACTTCGCTCGCGACGACCGCGAAGCCGCGGCCCTGCTCGCCGGCGCGCGCCGCTTCCACCGCAGCGTTCAGCGCCAGGATGTTGGTCTGGAAGGCGATGCCGTCGATGACGCCGATGATGTCGGCGATCTTGTTGGACGACTGCTGGATCTCGTTCATCGTCGCGACGACCTGCTCGACCATCGCGCCGCCTCGGCCGGCGACCTGCGAGGCGGTCTGCGCCAGCGCGTCGGCTTCACGCGCCGATTCGGCGTTGAGCTTCACCCCTTCGCCGAGCTGCGCCATCGCGGCCCCGGTCTCTTCGAGGCTGCTGGCGGCCTGCTCGGTCCGGTTGGACAGGTCGGCGTTGCCGGTGGCGATCTCGGACGACGCGTGGCGGACCTGGTCGGCGGAGGAGCGCACGCTGGCGATGGTGCTGGCCAGGCGCTGCTGCATCTCCTGCAGCGAGCGGCGCAGCGCGGCGACCTCGTCGGTGCCGGCCACGTCGGTGCCGCGGCGGCTCAGGTCGCCGTCGGCGATGGCCTGGCTCAGCGACTGCGCCTCGGCCAGCGGCTCGGTCACCGAGCGCGTGATCACCAGCGCGATGCCCACGCCCAGCACGATCGCCACGGTCATCAGTGCGATCACAAGGTTGCGGGTGCTTTCGGCCTCGGCCTGCGCCTCCAGGCGCGCGGCCTGCAGCAGGTCGCGGGTGTGCTCGGCGAACTTGTCGATCGCTGCCAGGTAGTCGTTCATCGCCGGGATCAGCTGCGACGCGGCGATCGGCTTGATGTCGCCGCCGCCTTCCTTGACCTTGATGGCGGCCTCGCGGGCGTCCTGGTACTTCTTGCGGGCCGCGCCGATCTCGTCGATCAGCTTGTTGCCCACCGGCTCGGTGATGTTGTCGTCGAGTTCCTTCTGGATCTTGTCGATGCGCGCCGACAGCTCCTTCGACCGCGAGGTGAAGGCCTTGACGAAGTTCTCGTCGTCAACGACCAGCTGCACGATGCGGCGCTGGATGTTGCCTTCGGTCAGGCCCGACCACTGGCGCGAGATCTCCAGCGTGTGCATGTCGACCTCGACCAGGCGCTCGATGCGCTGGTGCAGCATCGACACCCGGATGACGCCCACCGCCGAGGCCACGGCCATCAGCACGATCACCAGCGCGAAGCCGGCCAGCACACGGCTACGCAGCCGCCAACGATTCAGATTCAGCATGTCGGGAGTCCTTCTTCTTCGCGGCAGTCCGCTCGCGCGGGCGTCGAACCCGGTGGGCGGTCTTGTCAGCATTGGAATGTTTGATACGCGGACGCGATGCTGCCTGTCGAAGGTGAAAACTGATCGGTTGATATGCGGGGTTTGCCGTGAACAAAAGCGCGGAAGGCGTTTTCGCGAACCCGTGTGTGGGCTTATCGCCTCAGGCTGGCGGCGACTTGTGCGAGATGCGTCCAGTTTTGCGGGCCATGGCGCCGGGCTCAGCCCGACTTTGCACCCGGCTTCACACCCGACCCCGGTGGCGGCGGGATGTCGAAGAGATTGATCGTCTGCGGCTGGTCCAGCACGAGGTCCGATCGCGCGCAGGCGACGCAGGGGAGGATCCAGCCTTCGTCCTTCTCCTCGCGGGACAGGCCGGGCCAGTCGATGCGGTAGTCGATGCGGCCGGTCACCAACTTCGCGATGCAGGCCCGGCAGGTGCCGTTGCGGCAGGAGTGCGGCAGGCGCAGGCCGTGGTCCAGCGCCGCCAGCAGCAGCGTCTGGTCCTCGGGCGCGTCGAAGCGCCAGCCCTGGGGATGGAGCTCGACGGCGTGGACGGCCAGCGCGGCTGCGGCGGGCGGGGCGGGCGAGGGCAGGGAAGGCGCGCCGGAGTCCTCGGCGGCGTCATGGGCGTGATCCATGGTCGCCATCATGCCGTGCGCTAAGCTCGCCCGATGCCTCACGTATCGACTTCCACCCCGCTGAACGGCGAGCCCGCCGTCCAGGCCGCCCAGGTCTTCTTCGACCGGCTCAACCGCGACTACGTCGCGGTCCACAAGCGCAAGGAAGACCTCTTCTGGGCCACCTACATGGCCACCAGCGAGGACCACGAGGGCTTCGGCCGCGCGGAGACCGACTACAAGGCCTTCATCTCCGATCCCGAGACGCTGCGCGCGACGCGCGCGCACCTGGCGGCGGTCGAGTCCGCGGTGGACGCCGCGCCGACTGGCTCAGGCTCGGGCTCGGGCTCGGGCGCCGGTCGGGATGCGCGCCAGGCGCTGGCCCACGGACTGCGTGGCTGGCTGGGCGTGTTCGAGGCCAACATCGTCGACAACGACGAAGGCCGCCGCCTGATGGCCGAGCTGATCGAGGCCGAGCGTGTCCTCTTCGCCAAGCGCAAGGACTTCGCGCCGACGCACGTCAACGACCGCGGCGAGACCGAATCCGCCACGCTGACGATGCTGTCGACCAACCTCGCCACCAACCCGGACGAGGCGCGCCGCCGCAGTTCCTACGACGCGCTGCACGGCCTCGAGCGCTGGGTGCTGGAGAACGGCTTCCTGGAGATCGTCGCGCTGCGCAACCGGCTGGCGAGGGCCCTGGGCTTCCCCGACTACTTCGAGATGAAGCTGCGCAAGAACGAGCGCATGACGAAGGCGGAGCTCTTCGGCGTGCTCGACGACTTCGTCGCCCGCACCGAAGCGGCGCAGCAGCGCGCGCACGACGCGCTCGCCGCGAAGCACGGTCCCGACGCGCTGGCGCCCTGGAACCTGCGCTTCCACAGCGCCGGCGACGTGACGCGCCGGATGGATCCGTACATGCCCTTCGGCCCCGCGCTGCGGCGCTGGGTGCGGAGCTTCCGCCGGCTGGGCATCCAGTACCGCGGCGCGACGATGCGCCTGGACCTGCTGCAGCGCCCGGGCAAGTACCAGAACGGCTTCTGCCACGGCCCGCTGCCGACCTGGTTCGACGAGCAGGGCCGCTGGCATGCCGGCGAGATCAACTTCACTGCGGAGGCCAAGCCCGACCAGGTCGGCAGCGGCGCGCGGGCGATGATGACGCTCTTCCACGAGGGCGGGCACGCGGCCCACTTCGCCAACGTGACGCAGAACTCGCCGTGTTTCTCGCAGGAGTTCGCGCCGACCTCGATGGCCTATGCGGAGACGCAGTCGATGTTCTGCGACAGCCTGCTGGGCGACGCGGACTGGCTCAAGCGTTATGCGCGCACCGTCGACGGGCAGACGATCCCCGACGAACTGATCCACGACCGCATCGCCTCCGCGCAGCCGATGCGCGCCTTCGACGAACGGGCGATCGCCGTGGTGCCGTATTTCGAGGCGGCGCTGTACGCGATGGCCGGCGAGGAGCGCACGCCGGAGGCCGTGCTCGCCCTGGCCCGCGCGACGGAGCGCCGCATCCAGGGCGTCGACCGCGCGCCGCGCCCGATCCTGGCGATCCCGCACCTGCTGAACCAGGAGTCGGCGGCCTCGTACCAGGGCTACCTGCTGGCCCACATGGCGGTCTACCAGACGCGGGCGTTCTTCCTGCGCCGCGACGGCTACCTCACGGACAACCCGGCGATCGGGCCGGCGCTCGCGCAGGCCTACTGGGCGCCGGGCAACAGCCTGTCGCACGACGCGACGCTGCGCCGGCTGACCGGCGAGGGCTTCTCCGCCCGTTACCTGGCCGAGGCCTGCGACGAGACGGTCGAGCAGGCCTGGGCGAAGGCGCAGGACCTGCTGGAGGCGTCCGAGCGCCGCGGCGAACGCGCCGACGACGGCCCGCCCTTGGATGCGCATGTCCGCGTCGTCCACGGCGCGGAGCTGCTGGCCGACAACGGCGACGGCGGCGCGGCGGCGGAGCAGGCGATGTTCGATCGCTTCGAGCACTGGATCAGCGCGCACTACGGCGCGCCGGCGTCGCCGACAGCCTCGGCCGCCGCGCATTGACCGCCTCGTGAAGTACCTGCAGGGTTACGCGCCGGCGCTGGTCGCGCAGGCGCAGCAGTTGCTGGAGGCGGGCGAACTCGGCCCGCTGCTGGCGCGCAAGTATCCGGACCCGCACGAGGTCCGCAGCGACAAGGCGCTGTTCGACTACACCCAGGACCTCAAGCAGCGCTTCATGCGCAACGCGGGGCCGCTGGCGCTGGTCGCCTACGACGCCAAGCTCAAGGTCATCCAGCATGCGCTGGGTACGCACACGCGGCAGGCGGTGGTGCACGGCAACCGGCTCAAGACGCGGCGCGAGATCCGCGTCGCGACGCTGTTCCGCGAGGCGCCGGCGGAGTTCCTGAAGATGATCGTCGTCCATGAGCTCGCGCATCTGAAGGAGCTGGAGCACGACAAGGCGTTCTATGCGCTGTGCCACCACATGGCGCCGGACTACGCGCAGCTGGAATTCGACGTGCGCCTGTGGCTGAGCGTGCGTGATGACGAAGAGAAGCGGGCGAAGCGCGATGCGAAGGGCGCCGCCGACGAACTCTGATCACGCTTCGGCGCGGGAGTCTCCCGTGGTCTGAACCAGCACCGGCGTTGTGTAGCCGGCGACCGCAGACCGGAGCTGTGTCGCGAAGTTGTAGATGTCGTCCAGCGACGCCAGCGGAAACTGCTCTTCCTCCTTTGTCTCGTTGAACAGGCCAATCCTCAACTTCTGGGTGTTGTTGAACCGCAGACGGCAGATCGGTTTGCGGTTGTTGTCGTCCAGCAGGATGGCGCAGTAGCTCTGCGCATCCCGCATGACCACCCGACGTGTGGCGACCAGCTCCCGCACGATGGAACGGACGATATGGAATCCTTCCAGTTCTTCTGCTGTCGTGACGACCTGCGCTTCCTTGGCCGGGTTTTCCGCCGGCGCGGCGGGTACGGCAGTCGTAGAGGGCAGCACCGGAAGAGGTTCGGTCAATGAAGGCGATTCGGGGCTCATCGCACCCTTCAGCCGATCGTTGATCTTCTCGCCGATGAGTTGCTCGAATGCCTGGCGAGTGATCGCGGTGAACTGTTCCTTTACCGAGGCCGTGAACTTCCTGCTGCCCAGCAGATCTGTCGACACCAACCTCACGAAGTCTTCTGACGGCTGGGTCAGCCACTCGGCAAGGCGGGTCTGGATCGCACGCGTGTACTTGAGGTGAGTGGCCGTGTTGAGGATGTTCTCGACGTCGAACGAAGGCTTCGCAAACTTCTTCAATTCTTCGACGTCGCGTTCATTGAAATCGAGGATGTTGAACTCGAAGAACGGCTTCTCATCCATCTTATTCGGCTTCTCCAGATCGGTGAAAAAGCGATAGATAAGACCGTTGGTGAGCACACCGAATCTGGCGTCGGTGACATGGAAGTAGCGGAACAGCTGACCTGCGTGATCGATGCTGAGGCTACCGCCCGACTTCTTGCATTCGAAGAGCATGATCGGCTTGCCATCGCGAAGGATCGCGTAGTCGACCTTTTCCCCCTTCTTCATCCCGACGTCCGCATTCAGTTCCGGCGTCACTTCCATCGGATCGAAGACGTTGTAGCCGAGGATCTGAATGAACGGCATGACCATCGCATTCTTCGTGGCTTCCTCCGTCTGGATCATGTCCCGCGTATTGGCTATCCGGTTGGAGAGCACGCGAAGGTGGTCGATGAAGTCCATGTTGTACTCCCTGATCTTTGATGCCCGTTCATATCAGGTTGCCGTCGACGTGCGGGACAGGATCCACGCGCGCGTCCTCAAGGTTGAGGATGACTGGCTTGGCGGGGTGTATCCAACAAATGAGGGCCGTCGGGATCAGTGATGGCAAGTTGTTAATTGACTGCATCCGAGCGGTGCATGAGAGTCCGTCGGAGACTCTCTAACCGGTGGCCCTAGCCGCAAGGTTGGAAACGAAGCCCGTCATACCTTGGCAAAAGCAACCTCGCCGGTGCGCACTGCCTATGAAGGTTTGACGACACAAGGTGCGCCGGCGTCGGGCTGCGCTGAAGCGCTCGACGCGGGTCGATAGATGTGCGAGCGCTTGTGGATATGCTGATAGTTCTCGTAGTACTCGTGCAAATTCATGTTCTGCGCCACGGACGAGCGGTGATGGAATCCTCGTTCACCCCACATGAGCCACACCAGCGTCTTACCCGATTGCGTCAAGTAATTGTCGAGTAGGTCACGGCGTAGGTAGCTGAAAGAGCCGCTGATCTGCGATCCGTATTCACCGACTTCGCGATACAGGGACGCTAGGCCTGAAGCATCATTCAAGTCCCATTTGTTGGCTTGGTACGTGAGATTCAACGCCACGCAGATCGCCTTCGAGGGCAGAACCGCACCGCTGTTCTGGTTCATCACGCTGTGGTAGCTCTCCCAGTTGTACTTCTGCACTGGGATTTCGACGGAGACGCCATTGCCGGACCAACGATCCGCAGACACCATGTGCTCGCAGCTGTCGTCCTCTTGCTCATCCGCCGCAGGCAGCCCCGGCACTGAGGGGAAGGGCATCTCGCCCGCATACGTGTAGTAGTACTCCGGTATGTCCGGAATGGCATCATTGCCGGGGTAATCGAGGCCACCGAACAGCGTGCACAGACGGTCAACGTCTCCACATTCCACGAGCACGCCTCGTATAAACGAAAAGACCTGCCGGTCATCATCTGCGGTCTGTTCGAGAAATCCATCGAGCACGATCCAGGGACCGATCGAGCCATCAATCTCTGCGATCTGGAGGAAGTCCAGGTAGTCCGGTTGCGGCCCGCCCACCATCCAGCCACCAATGTCTGTAGGCTGACCGTTGAACAAGTCAGGGAGGGCCAGATCAAGGACCGGGGCTTCGAGCGGGAACGTCGGATCGATGTCTGCATCCGAGGGACGTGCGCCGCGTCGCTCGTCAAGCAGGCCCTGCGAGTGCCTGACGCCCCACATCTCGAAGTAGGCGATCCAGCCATACTTTTTCCCGTAGCGATCGACCTTGTGCTTGTCACTGCCGATACGAGGACCGGAGTTCATTTGCCGGTCCACGATCTCGAACTGTTGGGGGTCATATCCAAGCACCAGCATTCGGGAAACGATCGCGGGCAGCACTTGTTGGTACTGTGGGTTGGCGTCGTCGTAGTTCGACCGACCGGGGATCAGCCTCCCCATCGTGTAGTTCCCGAAATCCATGCGAATCGCCGCACGCCTCGTCCGTTCAATCACATCCGCGTCGAACTGCGGCAAGCTCGAAAACGGGCTGGGAAGATGACTGAATGGCGGAAGGAGATGTGCTGCCTCGTTCTCTGACAAGCACGTCGGATTGATCATCTGCGCAATGGCGATGATCCCCAATCCGTACTGTCGGTACAGAGCGTGGCAAGTAGGATGCATAGCGCTAGGCGCGAACATCGCTTGATAGATCTCGCGCGCAACTCTAGGCAGGGCCTCGCGCATCCCCACGGCGTTGACATCGGACCAAGTGGTCAGTGCCGCCCCATAGGCTGCGGCCAACATCCGCTCGGGCACATAGGGGTCTGAGATACCAATGGCATCGATTGCCAGCTGGAAAAACTCTGCGGGTCGCTTGACGGCGAAGTCGTACAGGGTCTTCGTGGCAAGGTCACGCAGGCTTCTAGAGGTGGAGGTGAGCGTCCACATGACCCAGCGGGCCCGCCGGATCTCCCGCCCGTCCAGCGCTCCTGATGTCCATCTAGCCGACAGGAACGTGAAATCGCCTTCTGTTTCCTCCGAGTTCCCGCGAATCCACTCGGTCCAGAACAGGTCGCGCTGCGTGTTGGGCATTGCCATCAACACGCCATTAAGGAAGTCCACGTCAAACGGATGTGCTCGCGCCGCCCTCGTACTCCGGAGTTTCTTGAAGGCGAGCTGTGCGAACTTCTTCGACTCCTGCATTGCGCGCGCGAACCGCCACACCGTTTCCCGGTCAATCTGTCCTGGATCGGATTGCACCGTCAATAGGAGAGCGTTCATGACGAGGATCTCGTCTGAAAGGTCTTGCCAGAGCTGGCGCCTGCTGGTCCGCTCTGGGTACAGACCCACCAAAGCTTGGAACACGTCATAGGCGAAGGTGTGCGATCCAGCCTGATTGAATTTCAGCTGAGCACTTCCTTCGTCGCTTTGCAGCCATTGCGCCAAGGACGACGGTCTGGAGAGCAGGTAGCACGCCATCATGTGGCCGGCCATCAGGTCGTACGAGAACGCGATGCCTTGGCCGCCTTCTCCAAAGGTCGTCCGAACGAGGACTCCTTCAGATTCCAGCGCGCGCACAACGCTGGCGTCCCAACTGCCTACGTCTCCAACGGCGGTCCGCACAGCTCGGAACTCAACGCTTCTCGCGTTGCCCTCCCAGAGCAAGCGCGCGATCGTCAGCAGCGCCTCTTGCACTTCCTGTTGATAGATGCGATTCCCCGTCGAAGACAGTTCGGCAATTCGCGCGGCAACCTTTTTGAAGTGCTCTTCGAATAGGCTTGCGAGCGAGGTAGGCAGTGCTTCTACGCCGACAACATTCTGGCGACGAGCGTTCGCCACCTCGCAAAAAATCCTCAGTGTCAACGGATGCTGTAGGAACTCGATGGGTAGGTCCGCGTCTGTGGCGTCGATCTTGTAGTAGCTGAAGTACTTATCTATGGCCGCTTGCGGATCTTCCTGAAACCCATTGTGCTCAATCCTGGAAAAATCCTCGGGCAGGCACATTGGCGCGAACTCATTGCGCAGTGTGACAACCAACAAGACGTAGGGGAAATCCTTCAGCAGCTCATCCGCACGAGCGAGCTCATCTGCCCAGTTTCTTGGGTCTTCCGCCTCATTCAGACCGTCAATGACGATGGGGATGCGCTTACCCGCTCGCTGGCCGGCGGCATCGACGGCTTCAACCAACCGGTCGAAGCTCTCCGCAGATGTGCCCGAGATCTTGAAGGCAGCCACGAGGTCGTCGAGCGTCTGCCCTGCGTGAAGATTCTTCCCCAGCAGCAAGACTCCTCCGGGGTAGTCGCCATCGACATGCGTCACCTTGACAGCCAGCTCGGACTTTCCTTCGCCGGCAGCCGCAAGCACGGAGACGGCTCGCACGCTGGTCGACCGCTCCAGTCCGAGCAACGCGTAGGAAACTGCATGGAGGTCGGCGACCAGGTTCGTCGCCAATGGAGCCCCCTCAGAACGCGCCCCACGTAGCTTCGAGAGCAACCTGTCGTAGCGCACCGGCTGCGGCGGATTCGAAGCGAGCGACTGCGCTACAGCCTCGAAGTCCCCCTTTTCGAGCGCAGCATGCAAGTCAACGAGCAGGTCAGCCAGTCCCGTGGCCCTGGCCAAGAGCGCTTCGACTTCAGCCTTGATTTCTGTTCTAAGGTGCGCCGTCTGCGACGAGACTTCAGTGCAGGTCTTCCCGATAGCACCTGAGAGCTTCTTCAATGATTCCCACGCACTCAAGCGGCCCAGATGCTTGAAGACCTTCGTCTCTGCCCCAACAGGAACATGGACGTCTGGCTGGTACCGGCGCTTGAACGGAGCTGCGGCGAGCTTGTGCTGTTCGGCGAGGTGATCAGGCGTCAGAACAAGCTCGCCGAAATAGGTTTGCCGAAGTAGCGCTGCTGGACCCACCAGAAGGTCCTCGATGTCGGCTGCGGTCAGCAGGTCCAACTTGAAGTCGGGGAAGCGGTCCTGTTCCAGAGCGAAGAACCACCGTTGGTCGTCTGCCGTCAATGTGTGTCGCGTCCAGAGCTTCCAGTCGGTCACTCCTTTGACATGGATTTGCGTCTTCTCCATCCCCTCGATGATCGTTTTGCGGCGCGCGGCTCCCAGGCTCTCTCCGTTCTCCAGGTCGTACCACTTGCATTGCCAACCAACCCAGCGTGGCGGCGCTCCAAGATCGCAAGACTCAGTCAGTTCGAGGTGGAACTCCACCCCAGGCTGGTTCGCGCGTTGTTTGAAGCGACCGAAGCGACCGTAGTGACGGCGTACCAGAGCGCGGCAAAGCTTTTCGAAGTTCTCGGTCGCGGCGCCAGGCAGCTCGCGGAAGACGTCCCAATTGGCTTCAGGCATCGGCGTGTTCTCCGTCAGCTCGCGTTGGCGGAATCGGCCGGGTAATCGTGTGCCGAGAAGATTTCAACTTTCGCCCCGGCTTCGATGAACAGCTTCACGAACGCGGATACGTCAGCTTCGTCTGTCTTGACCGTGATCTGGTCGTGTTCACGCTCGAGTCGATGGTCCGATACCAACTGGCCTAGTTCAGCGGGCCCCAAGGTGTTCAGTCTCAGGCTTCGCAACAATGAGAGCATGTCCTCCGAAAATCTCAGATCTTCCGGGTCGGGGGCGAAGGCAAGTGAGTGGCTTTCATCCTTTAAAGCCTGCTCACCCAGTTTCTCGATGTCTTTCTCGACCTTCTCTGCGTCCTGCGCCTTCTTGAATTTGCCAATTAGAACCAAGTTCATCGAGTGCTCGGACCCGTATCCGCTCCAGATCTTCATGATTGCCTCTCCCGTTTGATATTGAAGGTGGTGCCAAGTCGCTTGAGCGCCGAAATGACTCCCGAGTCGTCGATCTTCGCGCCCACGGTCGCGTAAGAACTTGCGCGCAGCGTGCCGGACGCGTCGATATGTGCGTAGGCCTGAAGGCCTCGCTCATTGGGGATCGGGTCGCATGTCGGAAGCCCCGACGCACCCGCTTCACTGACTGTCAAACGAACAGTGCCTCTGTATTTTGAGACCCAGTCCTGGAGCGATAAATTGGCTGCTTCGCCCATGCCCGCAACCACGCTGGTTTGTTGCTGAGGCAGCAGCAGCAATTCGCTGGCCCCCACTGTCTGCGCGAGCTCGGCCACTGCGTCAAGTTCTGCGACCGTCCGCTCGTTGACTACCACATTGATCCCAAAGGGCGACAACGTCGCGATTGACTCCATAGTTCGGAGCAGGCTAGCAAACGGCTTGCCGCGCTGCTCTTCATAGGTGCGATCCACGCCGTCGACGCTGATGCGTACAAAATGGACTGAGCCTCTGAGCTGCTGGACCAGTTGCGGCGTCAGCCTATGTCCATGCGTCGTGAAGGTGACTGCCAACTGAGTCTCTTGCGCCGCTCGTCTACATATATCGACGAAGTCGGGGTGCAGTGTCGGTTCGCCGCCGCCAAAACCGACGCCTAGGCATCCTTCAGTGTCCAGCTCTTTCAACCAACCAAGCACCTGTTCTGTACGCAGCGACGCCTTGTGCTTCGGCGCGTAGCAGTATGCGCAATGAAGGTCACAGACATTGGTGAGTGCGATGGATACTTGGCGAGGGGAGGCTGACCATGTCGCCTCGGTCGGCCGCAGCTCGTCCAGCAGGATATTCACCCCAGAGGCTCGGTCGAAAAGGTGAACCCCGTTCGGACCGAATCGGGTTCGCATTGTTGCCAAGGCCACCTCAACCATTGCAAAACGCAGCTGTCGTTTCAATCGCGCGTAAAGCGACCTGTTGCGCAGCGGCGCGCAAAGCTTCCAGCGGATAGGTTTCGACGACCAACCCGTCATAGGAGACCTCGAAGCCCCTCACGCTCCCCGCGATGTCGGCTGCCGTCTCAATCGCGTCACTGATCGAATTGAAGCCCGCGGCGCTGTCGATCACCTCGCTCGCAAACTTGATCTGGTACTCATAAAGTTCGGGCGCGAGCTGCCGGATGTCCATGCGGGCGATGAAGGAGCGGTTGTGTCTAGCCATGCGAGGCTCCCTCCAGATTCGGATGCATCACGCCCCTCCGAGAGTGCAATTGCGACTGTCCCATTGCCGCCGACTTCTTGGCGCAGACTGAGCAGGTCGTAATCTTTGAACTCTGACCAGACCTGAATGCCAGTAGGTTTGGGGCGAGAACGCGGGATCGGTTCGACGTAGAGACGAACCCAACGTGCCGACATGAACTCGGCCATCGGGTGTACCGCTCGCCTGGAGCCGAACTGCATCGATCACCGTAGCCTTTGCGCAGGAAGACGCGGCCTAACTGAGCGACGATGCACAGCGCGTACTTCAGGATCTCGGGTGAGGCTTTGTCGCAATCCGCGTGGACTGCGACGCGGGTGTCCACCACCGCTTCGTTAGTTGTCATGTGAGCTCCCTTTGCGACCCATGATATTCACTTAGCCATGATCGATGAGGCGTGGTCGACCCTCGAATGGGGAGGTTGATCGCGGCAGCATGGGGCGCAGAAGTCCTTCGGTGCCGCGGTCCGCATGTTCCATGCGTGCCTTGTTGGCATCTCCCGTCCGCGTCATTGGCGCCAAGCAATCCATGTTGGCGCTGCGATACTCGGCCCATGTCCTCTGCAAAGAAGCTCCAAGAGGCAGCGTTCTTTATCGAACTGCTTCATGCCCTGGAAGAACGGGGTACGTCTCTGACTTGGTGCGACGACCCGGCGCTCGAGGCGTCGTTCCTCTTTGCCGCTATCCTCAATGCGTTCTACTCGACGATCGTGATGATGGAGGAGGAGGGCGTGAACGCGAAGGCGTTCAGGGCCGCCCATCCAGCTATCTACGCGCACGGCCGCGGGGAGCGCGCAAAGACCGTGCACAAAGCTCACGTCGAGACCGCGCACTCCGGTTACATCCCTCCTCGCGGAGACAAGGTCGTACTAACTTTTCGCAGACTGCCTCGACTTGCGCCGGTTACGGAATCAGTTCCCGGCCGCGCCGTTCTGTCCTTCAGGGCGGAGCACTACATGCACATCGAACTGACGGATAGGAAGGTGCATGCGCTCCAATTTTGTGAAGAGCACTTGGCTGAGCTGACAGCATTTCGCGCCCAAGTAACAACGACCTAGTTGCGGTGCAGCGCTCAATCGGATCGAGGCGCAGTTCCCGTTAGATGGCCACTCCAGGATCCGCCTTGATCAAGTTCTTTTGGCGAAGGCGAACCGAAGGCCTGACTACGGCTCGCCTTTGCTCAGCAAGATATGCGGCCCGAACTCCCACGTGTGGAAAGCGTCCGACCGTCTTTATTTGAGCCAGACGGACTTTATTTGTCGGGGACTAGGGAGACAGCGAGTTAAGACGTCGGCTTCAGTGTGTTGCCGTTTTTTCGAGCAGTGCTATCGCCACCGTTGTGAATCAACGGCTTGCACGCTCACTGCGCAGGTTCTGCACTGCCTTATCCACAGCCGGTGGGGGCGATCCGCTATGCTGTCGGCCTTCTTGACGTCGCCATCCACGGACGGCCGCCACGAGCGGCACGCGCCTGTTTCCGGACTTGTCACCCCTGCCTCCAATGATTCTGCTGGCGCCCATGGAGGGCCTGCTGGACCACATGCTGCGCGACACGCTGACCCGTGTCGGTGGCGTGGACCGCTGTGTCTCCGAGTTCATCCGCATCACCGACCGGCTGCTGCCGCGCCGCGTGTTCACGCGCATCGTGCCGGAGCTGCTCCACGGCGGACGGACGCGCGCCGGCGTGCCGGTGCGGGCGCAGCTGCTCGGCTCCGACCCCCAGTGCCTGGCCGAGAACGCCGCGCGGCTCGCCGAGCTCGATCCGGAAGGCATCGACCTCAACTTCGGCTGCCCGGCCAAGACGGTGAACCGGCATCGCGGCGGCGCGGTGCTGCTCGACGAGCCGGAACTGGTCGGCGAGATCGTCGCCGCGGTGCGTCGCGCGGTGCCGGCGCATCTGCCGGTGTCGGCCAAGATGCGGCTGGGCAACGAGGATCGCGGACGCATGCTCGATTGCGCCCGCGCGATAGAGGCGGCCGGCGCCTCCGAGCTCGTCGTGCACGGCCGCACCAAGCGCGACGGCTACAAGCCGCCGGCCTACTGGGACCAGATCGCCGTGCTGCGCGAGGCGGTGAACATCAACGTCGTCGCCAACGGCGAGGTGTGGACCGTCGAGGACGCGCTGCGCTGCCTCGAGGAATCCGGCTGCACCTCGCTGATGCTGGGGCGCGGCATGGTGGCCGATCCCGGATTGGCGCTGGCGGTGCGGGCGGCGCGCGGCCTCGCGCGCGGCGGCGCTCACGGCGCTGGGCAAGGCGCTGGGCAGGGCGACGGGCTGGACGCCACCGCGTTGCCGTGGTCGGACGTGATCCCGCTGATGGAGAGCTTCTTCGCTCAGGTGCGCCGCAACGTGGCGACGCGCCACCAGGCGGGCCGGCTCAAACAGTGGCTGCACTACCTGCGCCGCCGTTATCCCGAGGCGGACGAGACCTACCAGCGCGTGCGCACGATCAACGCGCCGGACGTCCTGGCCATGACGCTGTTCGGCCGTCCGCTCGATCCGACAGCGCCGCCGCCCGACAGGGAGGACGACGACATCGTCGACGCCTTCAACGCCTGCGAGGCGGACGAACCCGCCTCGGACGAGGCCGCTGAAAGCGCCTCCGATCCCGATCAACAACAAGACAGCGACTCGCTGATCGCCGCATGACCGCTTACCGCCTGACCTCGCGCCTGCTGGCGCTCGCCGCCGCATTGGCGCCGGTGTTCGCCGACGCCGCGTCGACCACGCCCGCCGCGCCGACGACGGCCAAGGACGTCGTGCCGCTGACGCTCGAACGCGTCCTCGGCGATCCGCCGCTGCAGGGCCGCCTCGTGCGCCAGGCCGAGATCTCGCCCGACGGCGCGTGGGTCAGCTACCTGCGCCCCTCTGAGACCGACAGCGAGCAGCTCGAGCTGTGGGCGCAGCCCGCGGCCGGCGGCGCGCCGCGCAAGCTGGTGTCGGCGGCCGACGTGCTCGGCGGTCGCAGCCAGCAGCTGACCGAGGCCGAGCGCATGGCGCTGGAGCGCAAGCGGATCTCGCAGGGCGGCATCACCGGCTACCAGTGGTGCGGCCCGTCGGGCAAGGCGCTGCTGTTCCCGCTGTCCGGCGACCTGTACCTCGTGCGCCTGGGCGAGCAGGGCCCGAAGGCGCAACGGCTCACCAACGACGAGCAGGTGCCGGAACAGGATCCGACCTGCTCGCCCGACGGCAGCCGCATCGCCTACGTGAAGGGCGGCGAGCTGTGGGTGCAGCCGCTCGACGGCGACGGCGCCGCGCGCGCGCTGACCCAGGGCGCGACGGAGACCCGTTTCTGGGGTCTGGCCGAATTCATCGCGGCCGAGGAACTCAGCCGCCAGCGCGGCTACTGGTGGTCGCCGGACGGGAGACAGTTGCTCGCGCTCAACGTCGACGAGCGCGACGTGCCGGTAAAGACGCGCGCGCAGATCTTCTCCGACCGCACGACGATGACGCAGCAGCGTTATCCGGGCGCCGGCGAGAACAACGCCCGTGTCACCGCGTGGACACTGCAAGTGGCGGACGGCCGCATGACGCCGCTGCCGCTGCCTTCGGACGCGGAATATGTCGCCCGCGCCGGCTGGTTCGGCGACGGCACGCCGTGGCTGCAGACGCTGACGCGCGACCAGCACAAGCTCGTGCTGACCGAATACGCCCACGGCGCCGGCCCGGGCCGCACGGTGATCGACGAGCGCGATCCGGCGTGGGTCGAGGTGCATGACGACCTGCAGGAGATCGACGGCCTGACGCTGTCGGGACAGCCGGCGCTGCTGTGGTCGAGCGAGTCCTCGGGCCGCCGCCAACTGGTGCTGGTGGACCGCCGCACCGGCGAGCGCCGTCCGCTGACGAACGAGCCCGAGCCGGTCGCGCACCGCGTGTGCAGCGACGGCAGGACCGTGGTCTACGCGGCGGCGCGTGATCGCGGCCGCTCGCGCGAGCTGTTCGCGATCGACCTGAACGGCACGAGCCGGCCGCTCGACGGCGCGCAGCCGCGCCAATGGCGCGACGCCCGCGGCGACGGTGATTGCTCGCGGGTCCTGGTCACGCGCGGCGCGTGGGGCGAGCCGCCGGCGCTGTCGTCGCTGCAGGCGGTGAATGCGGCCACGGCCAACGCCAAGCCTGTGGCGCTGCCGGGCGACGCTCCGGACGCGCTGCTCGCGCGCATCGTGCCCAAGCCGGAGGTGGTCGACATCCTCGCCGCCGACGGCCGCACGCCGCTGAACGCGCTGTACTTCGCGCCGCTGGACGGCAAGGCCGGATCGCACCCGGTGATCACGATGGCCTACGGCGGCCCCGGCACCTCGACCACCAACTGGAACTGGAGCCGCGACACCGCGCTGATCGCCTACTGGCAACGGCAAGGCTACGGCGTGTTCACGCTGGACACGCGCGGCATGCAGAACCGCGACCGCGAGTTCACGCGCGCGCATCGCCTGGCCTTCGGCGCGGTCGACGTGAACGACCTGTTCGCCGCGGTGCGCCAGCTGCCGAAGCAGGTGGCGGGCGTCGATCCCAAGCGCATCGGCTTCTTCGGCTGGTCCTACGGCGGCTTCCTGGCAGAGCGCGCGATGCTGGACGCCGACACGCCGCTGGCGTCCGCGGTGGCGGTCGCGCCGCCGACGGACTGGACGCTCTACGACACGGCCTACACCGAGCGCTACCTCGGCATGCCGGAGGCCGGCAAGGACGGCAAGGACGTTCAGAGCGACGCGTACCGGCAGTCCAACCTGGTCTTGCGCGCGAAGCTTCTGACCAAGCCACTGCTGATCGTGCACGGCACGGCCGACGACAACGTGCTGTTCGAGCACACGCTGCGCCTGACCGAGGCGCTGCAGAACGAGGCGCGGCCGTTCGAGCTGATGATCTACCCGGGCAAGGCGCACGGCATCGCGGGGCGCAGCGCCAAGCTGCACCTGTACCGCACGATCGACGCCTTCTTCGCGAAGACGCTGGCGCGCTGAGCGCCGGCCTCACGAGACGGGAGCGAAGCGATGGCGCTGGTGTATTCGACGAACGGCGGGCGCGTGTGCCCGGACTGCCGCCAGGCGCAGGCCGACTGCCGCTGCAAGGCGCAGGCGGCGAACGCCGTGCTCGGCGACGGCAAGGTGCGGGTGCGTCGCGAGACGGCCGGCCGCAAGGGCAAGGGCGTGACGGTGGTGCTCGGGCTGCCGATGACGGCGGCGGAGCTGACCGAGACCGCCAAGAAGCTCAAGGCCGCCTGCGGCAGCGGCGGCACCGTCAAGGACGGCACGATCGAGATCCAGGGCGACCACCTGGACAAGGTGTTGGCCTGGCTGACGACGGCGGGATTCGCGCCGAAGAAGGCGGGGGGCTGAGGCCTCAAGCACTGGCAGTCGAGTCCGCTCCGCCGACACGCCGCGTCGCGATGGCCTTGAGGAGTTCGGACACGATGTGGCTCGCTTCGCGCTGCCGCAGCAGGCGGAGTTCCTCGTCGTCCGGCACGTCACCCAGTTCGAAGCGGGCCGTCGCGACCGGACCGTCCTTGAGGTAACCCTCGACGCCGACGTCGTCCGCGAAGTGTTGCGCCAGGAGCTGCAGCGCCTCCTCAATGGCCGCCGCATGCCTGCCCGTCAGCGCGCGCATGAACGCGTCGGCCGCGACTTGGAGCGGACGGGCGTGCTCGAGACAGAACACCAGGTCGTGCGCATCCTTGCGCTCCCAGCGTTGGTGGAACGCAAAAGCCTTGAGCGTGGTAAACGCTACCAGGTCCGCGTGCTTGAAGCGTTGCGTCACGATGCCGTTTCCGCCCAGCGTCTCGGCCGTGATCGTCGCTGTCTCGAAGTGATCGAAAACGATCGATGAGTGAGGTACGTTGAGCGCGCTGATGTTGCCCTCGGTGGGCAGCGCTTCGACACGCTTCTGGCCGGGCATGTCGGTCAGGAACTCGAGCCGCAGCAGCGTGCGGCCGGTCCGGACCTCCCACCGCCAGTTGATGCGCTGTTGTCGCTCGTTCAGTCCTCGTTCGAAGCCAAGCTTCTTGAGGTTGTCTTCGAGTGAGCGGTAGGCGTCGACCGTTGCAAGCAGGGCGGTCTCGACGACGACGTCGACATCCTGCGTGCCGGCGTGTTCCGGGACCTCGGGCGGACTGCGCTTGACGAGGTAGCGCGGCGTCAACCCGCCGACCAGGACGACGGAGTCGGCCCAAGGCCCGAGTCCACGCATCAGGGTGACGAGCAGGCGCTCGCAATCGAGGGTGAGATCGGCCGCATAGGCGTCGGCCGTCTGAGGTTTGTTCATGGTGGAGGCTCCTTCGTTCAGAAGCCCAGCACCTGCTCCCGCAAGAAACGGCCAGCATCGGGCGCGCGACCCGGGGCGACCATCAGATCAACGTAGGTCTGCACGGGCGAGGCCAGAAGGACTTCGTCCTTCCGCTGTGCGAAGCGCAGGCCGGAAGGTTCGACCTCGACCACCAGCAGGTTGGCGCCCTGCTGGACTTCGCGGGCGCCCTGCGACTGGCGCAGTCGCTCCAGAGCTTCAGGCGTTGCCCGAACCATCGCGACACTCCAATGGGTCAAGTAAGGCGCGTAGAACTGTGCCGACGCTTCGCCCGTGATGGCGTAGGCGTTTCCGTCAGATCCGGAGCCGTCGGCCATCGCGCTCGCCACGAGATTCAGCAGCTCGTCGCCCTTGCTGCCGGGCACATAGAACTTGCGCATACGTCGGGTGGTAAGTTGGCCTTGCTCATGGGCCACCCAGGCATCCAGCAAGGCGGGCGCGTTCGCCAGCTTGCGGACCTTGGTCGGACCGTTGCCTTGCGAAATGACCCATTCATCTTTCTCCAGATGGGCCAGCAATTTGGACACGCTGGCGGTGGAAATCCCGCTCGCCGTGGACAGTTCGCTGACCGAGCACCATCGGTCCGGAGCCAGCAGCAGCGCGTGGATGACAGGAGTGCGGGCTGGAGAGAACAGCTGAAAACGAGAAGGCCGGATGGTGGGAGGGATCGGGGCCGGGTCGTGATCGACGATGACGTAGATCTCCTTGAAGGGGAGGCGCAACTTTCCGTCGGCGGAGAAGGTCCCCGTCCCGGACTCCAGCAGGAGTTCCCGTGCGCCCGGGGAGATGACATTCGCCACGACGACGACTTGCTGACCCTGTTCTCGCCGGACGAGGAGGTCGCGGGCCTGCTGGGGGTAGACCGCCGACTTCACGTCGACCAGCAGCGTGAGCCTGCGCCCGGCCACAAGGAGGTCGATCGAGGCATCGTGTCCCAAGGATCGCGCCGCCGATCCAGCTTTCACCTGCGACACATGCGGCAGCCGGCCCAACGCCTCGCTGAGTGCAACGACCTTCGCGCGAACGTCGTTGGAGAGTCGCGACTCGCTCATGTTTCGTCTTTGACCGTTATTTCGCAACGAGTAAATAAGCTGAGTATGCGAAATATTGAGTTCCGTTTCAATGGTGCGAGAAGCCCATAGTCGCCAGCGATGCCGCAGCCCCACCCACCCGCCTCGGACGGCCTGGGGCGAATACCGTCACGCGAGTGAGGGGTCGGGTTGCAGACAGTGACGCCAGTTGCGACGTTTGCACGTGCGGCCGGCGGGGCGACGTCCTAAGGTTGCCTCGTCCGGCCCCACCTCCCCGGGGGCCGCGGAGAGCGTCCATGAGTCCTTCCCAGTTCGGTGCGCTCCAGCGCGAGACAGGCTTCCACGGCAGCCCTGCGCATGCTCACGGGCACGGCGGCCGCTACCTGCTGCGGTTCGAGTCGCTCTTCCATTCCGGCCGCGGCCTGTCCTTCCCGTGCGACGAGCGCGGCCAGGTCACGCTCGACCAGCTCAGCGAGCAGGCCCGGGGGAACTACCTCTTCGCGCGTGCCGTCGTCGGTCACGAGTACGCGACGCCGGTGGTCCAGCGCTGCGACGAGCAGTGCCCGTAGGCCTCGAAGCGCGCGACGCGCTTCAACCCGGCGATATCAGGGCGCGGTCTGCGGGACAATCACGCGTTTTCCGATTCCCCACGCACGATCCTGTCATGAGCGACACCACCCGCCCCGAACTGCCCGACCACCTGTCCATCGACCCGCGCAGCCCGCATCACGTCGCCGCCGTGTTCGAGCACGACATCGGCATCCTCTTCAACGGCAAGGAACGCAAGGACGTCGAGGAATACTGCGTCTCCGAAGGCTGGATCCGCGTCCCCGCCGGCAAGACGCTGGACCGCAAGGGCCAGCCGATGATGATCAAGCTCAAGGGCAAGGTCGAAGCGTTCTACAAGTGACCGGCCCATGATCGGTCCATGGCCTGTCCCGGCGAGCCTCAGCTTCTCGGCCAGCTGATCGCCACCCACAGGCCGCCGCCCTCGCGGTGGCCCATCGCGATGCGGCCGCCGTGCGCCTCGGCGATCTCGCGCGCCAGCGCCAGGCCCAGCCCGCTGCCGCCGCGCTTGGTCGAGTAGAACGGCATCAGCGCCTGCGACAGCTGCGCCTCCGTCATGCCGGGGCCGCGGTCGCCGACCTCGATGCGCCAGTCCTCGCGCGCCACGCCGACACCGGCACCGACGCTCAGGCTCACGCCCTCCGGCGCGCTGCCGGACTCATGCGCGTTCTTCAGCAGGTTGATCAGCGCCTGCTCCATTTGCGCCGCGTCGAAGCGACCCGGTGCCGCGGGCAGCTCGCCCGTCAGCGCGAAGGGGTAGTGCGCCCCCAGCGAGTCGACGAAGGGCCGCCATTCGACCGGCGCCAGCACCGGCGCCGGCAGCTTGGCGAAGCTCGCGTAGCCGGCCAGGAACTGGTGCAGGTGTTTCGCCCGGTCGCCAATGCTGGCGAAGACGCCCGGCACGCGCTCGTGCATGCCGCGCCGCGACAACTCCGCGCCGCTGTGCGCCAGCGACGAGATCGGCGCCAGCGAGTTGTTCAGCTCATGGCTGATCACGCGGATCACCCGCTTCCAGCTCGCCACCTCCTGCCGCGACAACTCCCTGGTCATGCGCCGCAGCAGCCGCAACCGGTGCGGCTGACCCTGCAGCCGGAAGTCGCGCATCGACAGGTGGTAGCGCTCTTCCTGCCCGTCCTGCATGACGCTGAACAGGCCGTCCTGGGCGCCCGCGAAGGCCAGGCGAAGATCCTCCGGCGCGTTGGCCAGCAGCTCCTCGAGCCCGCGGCCGGCCAGGCTGCGGCCCTGGTCCATCAACTGCCGCGCGGCGATGTTGGCGTAGGCGATGCGCTCGTTCGCATCGGTCAGCAGCAGGGCCACCGGCGTGTTCTGCACCACCGTGTCCAGCAGCAGCTCGCGTTGCGCGAGGTGACGGCGCTGCTCTCGCAGCGCCAGGCCCAGCTCGCTGTGCAGCCGCGTCAGCGTCGACAGCTCCGACAGGCCGCCGGGCGGATCCGCGGCGATGCCGCTGCCGAACTCGCCGTCGCGGTAGCTGAGCACCGTGCTTTCCAGCGCCCGCAGCAGGCGCGTCAGCGGCATCAGCAGCAGGCTGGCCAGGCCCCAGACGATCGGCAGCATCAGCAGGAAGGTGAGCCCCACCGCGCTCATGCTCCAGGTGCCGGGCGCCTCGTGCCCCATCGATTGCAGCAGCTGCGGCACCGGCCACAAGGTCAGCGTCAGGTGGATGGACACCGCCGCGACCGCCGCCGCGATCAGGCACAGCGCCAGCCGCATGTGCAGCGAGCGATGCCAGCGCGCGTGCCGCTCCTGACGCTCGTCTGGGCGCCCGTCTAGGCGCTTTCCTGGGCGCTGGTCTGGGCGCTCGTCTGGGCGCTCACGTGGGCGCGACGGCGCCTCCTTCATCCCGCGTCCAGCCCGTAACGCTCCATGCGCCGGTACAAGGCCTGGCGCGACAAGCCGAGCGACTGCGCCGCCCGGCTGACCACGCCCGAGGCGGACGCCAGCGCGGCGACCACGGCCTCGCGGCTGGGCTCGTCGAGGTTGCGCGAAGCCAGCAGCGCGGTCAGCGGCGAGGCGGCCGGCAGCGCCAGGTCCTGCTCGCCGATCACGCGGTCCGGCGCCAGCAAGGCGGCGCGCTCGATGGCGTTCTTCAGCTCGCGGACGTTGCCCGGCCAGGGATGCGCCATCAGCGCCTCGCGTGCGCCGTCGCTCAAGGTCGCGCGGCCGGCGAGGAAATGCTCCGCCAGCGGCAGGATGTCGGGCACGCGCTCGGCCAGCCCCGGGAGGGCGACCTCGATCACGTTGAGCCGGTAGTACAGGTCCTCGCGGAAGGTGCCGGCGCGCACCATCGCGCGCAGGTCGGCGTTGGTCGCCGAGATCACGCGCACCGTCGTCTGCCGCGAACGGCTCGAGCCCAGGCGCTCGAAACGTCCCGTCTCCAGCACGCGCAGCAGCTTGACCTGGCCGGCCAGCGGCAGGTTGCCGATCTCGTCGAGGAACAGGGTGCCGCCGTCGGCGGTCTCGAAACGGCCCTCGCGCGCCCGCGCCGCACCGGTGAAGGCGCCGCTCTCGGCGCCGAAGAGTTCGGCCTCGATCAGTTCGCCCGGCAGCGCGCCGCAGTTGATCGCGACGAAGGGACCGTCGGCCACCGCCGAGTTGGCATGCACGATCGCCGCGACCCGTTCCTTGCCGCTGCCGTTCGGGCCGGTGACCAGCACCGGCGCCGCCGAGCGCGCCACCTGGCATGCGAGCTCCAGGCAGCGCAGCAGCGCTGGCGATTCGACCACCAGACCGTCGAGCCGGTAGCGCTCGCGCAGCGCGTCACGGCGCTGGCGCTGCTCGTGCCGGCTCTCGCGCAGCGCGCGGCCGTTCTCGGCCAACTCCAGCAGGTTCTCGACCGTCGCCAGCAGCTTGGTGTCGTCCCAGGGCTTGGCGAGGTAGTCCGCCGCGCCGGCCTTCACCAGCGCCACCGCCTGCTCCAGCTGCGTCCACGCCGTCAGCAGGATGATGGGCAGGTCGGGATGGCGTCCGCGCAGCTGCTGGAAGAGCGCGCGACCTTCCTCGCCCGAGGTCGTGTCGGCGCTGAAGTTCATGTCCTGGATCACCAGGTCGACGCGGCGCTGCGCCAGCAGCGCCAGGCCCTCGGCCGGCGAGGCCGCGTAGAGCGGCTCGATGTCGTGCAGCGAGAGCAGCAGCGACAGCGCCTCGCCCACACCGGCGTGGTCATCGATGATCAGGACGGTTCTCATTGGAGGCGCAGCATAAGACGGAAAACGGCGCCCCCGGGGGAACGGGGGCGCCGGAGAACATCGCGCCGGCGGTCAACCGCCGCGCAGCGCGGCCACCGGCGGCAGCGCCGCGGCCCGGCGAGCCGGTGCGAACACCGCGATCTGCCCCAGCGCCCACAGCACCAGCGCTCCGATCGGCAGGTAGACGAAGGGCAGGCGCGGCAGCTCGTAGCTGCGCATCAGCAGCAGGCTGATGCCGTACGCGCCGACCATGCCCAGCACGATGCCCACGGTCGTCAGCAGCAGGTTCTCGGTCTGGAAGTAGCGCAGGATCTGCCCGCGCGTGGCGCCCAGCGCGCGTCGCGTGCCGATCATCCGCGTGCGCTGCTGCACCCAGAAGCTGGCCAGGCCGACGATGCCGAAGGCCGTCACCACCAGCAGCCCGACGCAGACGCCGGCCAGCAGCTGGATCATCGAGCGGTCCTGGCGGTAGTAGTCGTTGCGCTGCTTGATGAAGGTCTCCTGCTCGCGGATGACGCGGCGCAGGCCCGGGCTGTTGCCCAGCAGCTTCTCTCCCGCGGCCTTCAGCACGGCCTCGGGATTGGCGCCGGGCGCGACGCGGATCATGAAGGTGCCGCCGCGGAAGCTCGGCTGCACCGGCATCAGCATCGTGTGCAGCGCGTTCTCGTCCTGCGAGCCCGGGCTCGGCGAGGCCAGGCTCTCCACCACGCCGACGATGCGCTGGGGCTCGTTGCCGTAGACGTAGATGGCCTTGCCCAGCGCGGACTGGCCGGGGAACAGACGCTCCGCCATGCGCTTGTTGATGATCGCCGCCGGCACGCGCGGGTCGGGATTGGTGTCCAGGGTCGATCCCATCACGAATTCGTCCGGCTGGAAGTCGCGGCCCTCCACCAGGCGCAGTCCCATCGTCGAGATGAAGCCCGGTCCTGCCGTGTAGTGCCCGGCCACGACACGGCTGGAGGTGTTCCGGTCCGCGGTCAGGCGCACGCTGGAGTTGTTGGAGTTGCGGCCGAACGGGTACTGGTTGGTCAGGCTGGCCGACACCACGCCCGGCACCTGGCGCAGCGCCACGAGGTCGGCCTGCGTCTGCGGCTCGGGGTTCTCGACCCGCGCCATGCTCGACAGCGAAAGCACGACCAGGCTGTCCTCGGCCATGCCGGTGGGGGCGTAGATGCGCTCGATGCGCTGGGCGATGAGGAACAGCGCGTTGCAGACGATCGCGCAGGTCAGCGCGATCTGCAGCACGATGAGCCCGGCGGCGGTCTTGTGACGCTTGAGCGTCGAGAGGATGGGCAGGATGTCCATGGGGCGGTCTCCTTGACTCGTCGGTGGTGCGGCGGCGCGTCGATGCGGCGGCGTGTCGGTGCGGCAGCGCGTCAGTGCGTCATTGCGTCTTGAGCTGGATGGCGGGCGTGATCTGGCACGCGCGCCAGGCGGGCAGCAGGCCGGCCATCACGCTGGCGGCCAGCGACACGCCCAGCGTGGTCGCCAGCATCTCCCAGTCCAGCTGCGCGAGCTGGGCGTAGTCCGACGGGTTCTGCCGCACCACCCACAGCCCGACCCAGGTCAGCGCCAGGCCCAGCAGGCCGCCCACCAGGCCCAGCGTGCCGGCCTCGACGAGGAACTGCAGGAAGATCTGCCGACGCGGCGCGCCCAGCGCGCGGCGCACGCCGATCTCGCCGCTGCGGCGCAGGCACTTGGCCAGCAGCAGGCCCACGGTGTTGGTCAGGCAGACGACCAGGAAGCCGAACGCCAGCCACACCTGCAGCTTGATGTCGCTGGGCACGACCTTGTTCAGGCTGAGCCAGTCCATCACCGCACTGAGTTTCGGATTGGACGGGCGCTCGAAACGGCCGGCCTCGCGCTGCTGGTCGGAGTACTGCGTCAGGTAGGTCCGGTACTCCGCCACCTGCTGGGGCGTGTCCAGCTGGACCCAGTACTGCAGCCAGGCGCAGGGGGTGTTGAGCGCTCGCGGATCCTGGCCGTTGGTGTCGCCCCAGCAACTCATGTTGCCGGCGCCTCCGAAACGCAGGCCGAGCGAGGTGGACAGCGGGATGTAGGCGTCGGCCGGCTTGGCGTAGGCGCCCAGCGTCAGGTCGAAGAAGTGCGGCGCGGGCCGCCACGGCTTGAGCACGCCGACGATGGTGAAGTCCTTGTCGCGCAGCCGCAGCGTCTTGCCGCGGCTGTCGACGCCGCCGAAGAGCTTGTCGTTGAGCTCGTTCGAGATCACCGTCACGCGCGCCTCGGCGCCGTCGTCCGCCGCCGTCCAGCCGTTGCCGAACTTGAAGGGCGTCTCGAACATCGGGAAGAAGTCGGCCGACGTGAATCGCGCCCCGGTGAAGAACGGCGGCTGCGACGCGTCGCCCGAGCCGGCCGGATCGATCGCCAGGAACGCCCCGGTCATCATCACCTGGTGCACGCCGCGCCTGGCGCGCAGCAGCGACTCCGCATCGAAGCGGGTCAGCTGCAGCACGGGCTCGTCGCCCGGCTTCCAGTCGCGCTTGGATTCGGCGTCGAGCTGCACGTTGAACAGCCGGCCGCTCTTGCCCGGGATCGGGTCGCCGGACATGACGTGGAACACCGTCAGCGTCGTCATGCAGGCGGCCACGCCCATCGCGATCGACAGCAGCATCAGCGCCGTCAGGCCGCGGTGGCTGCGCATGGCGCGCAGGGCGAGTTCGAGGTAGTAGGTCAGCATGGGGAGTCCTCTCTCATCTCACGGCTTGACGGACGACGCCGTCGTCGTCGATGCGGCCGCCCGGGTCGGTGCGGCCGATGTGACCGGTGCGGCCGAGGCGGGCGTCGGCGCGGCGCCCAGCAAGGTGTTCACCGAGGCCAGCTCGGGTTCGCCGAGCGCGCCAGCCGCCTGCTGCAGCAGCAGCTTCGACAGCACGTAGCGGTGGCGCGCCTGTTCCCAGGCGTTGCGGGCGTTGCTCTGCGTCTGGATCGCCAGCAGCAGGTCGGTCATCGTGCGCAGGCCCAGGTCGAGGCCGCTGCGCGTCGAGGCCAGCGCCTTCTCCGCCGCCTGCACCGCCGCGCCGGCCGTGCGCATCTGGCTCAGCGCGGACAGCACGGCCTGGTACTGCGCCTGGGTCTCGCGCGTCATGGACCGGCGCGCGGTCTCGAGGTCGTCGCGCAGCTGCTCGCGCTGGTAGATCGCCTGGCGCTTCTGCGACTCGGTCGCGCCGCCGGCGAAGATCGGGATCGTCAGCCGCAGGCCGACGGTGGTCGTGTAGCGGCCCGCGTCCTGCGGCGCGACGGCCGGGCCCGACAGCCGCTGGCCGTCCAGGCCGGCGCTCAGCGTCGGCAGGTGCGCGGCGCGCGCGGCGGCGACGCGCTGGTCGCCGGCGTTCACCGCCAGCGCGGCCGCCTGCAGCGACGGGTTGTCGCGCAGCGCCTGCGTCACCCAGGCCTCGGGGTCGGCCGGATCGGGCATCAGCATCGCCAGGTCGGGCGCGAGCGGCTTGAGCTCGCCCGGCATGCGGCCGGTGATCTGCGCCAGCGCCTGGCGCGCGTCCAGCAGGTCCTCGCGCACCGACGCGGTGTTGCCGCGGGCCAGCTCGTAGTACGCGCGGCCCTGCTCGACGTCCAGCGACGCGGACAGCTGGGCGTCGAAGCGCGACTGCGCCTGCGCGACCTGCTGGCCGTACACGTCCTCGATCGCCTGCGCGGTCTGCAGCGTGGCCTGTGCGGTCAGCACGCCGAAGTAGGCGCGGGCGACGCGGGCGCACAGGTCGGCCTCGGCGGCGCGCACGCGGGCGTCCTCGGCGCTGACCAGCGTCTTGGCCGCATCCCAGCTGCGCAGCCGGCTCAGGTCGACGAGGACCTGGTTCAGGCTGTGCGTCAGCTGGTGCTGGCGGCCGTCGTCGCGGACGTGCGATTCGCTCAGTTGCGCGGTCCACTGCGGGAGCAGTTGCGCGCGGGCCTGGACGGCGAGTTCCTGCTGCTCGCCGCGCACCGCGCGGGCGCCGGCCAGCAGCGGGTCGGCGGCGCGGGCCTGGGCGTAGATCTCGAGCAGGTCCTCGGCGGCGGCCGGCAGGCAGCAGCCGGCGCAGAGCAGGACCACCGCGAGCGCCGGCAGGCGCGCCATCGCCGACAGCATCGAACGCGCCGGCTGCGCGGGGGCCGACGCGCGCAGGGCACCCGCCGACGCCGTGACGCGCCGCGAAGGGAAGGGCAGTCTCATGGTCGGAGCGCGGCTCAGGCCGAGGTCGGCGTGGAGGGGGTTGTGGGGGTGGTGGGCGTGGTCGGCGTGAAGGGCTTGGCGGCGCGCAGCAGCTCGGCGTCCATGTGGAGCTCGGCGGCGATGTCGACGACCTGGCCGTCGATCACGTGCACGTTGCGCTGCGCGCGCGCGGCGAGCTGCGGATCGTGGGTGACCATGACGATGGTGGCGCCGTCGCGGTGCAGTTCCTCCAGCAGGTCCATGACGCTGCGCGCCATCGCGCTGTCGAGGTTGCCGGTCGGTTCGTCGGCGAGCAGCAGGCGCGGCGAGCCGGCCAGCGCGCGGGCGATGGCCACGCGCTGCTGCTGGCCGCCGGACAGCTCGGCGGGGTAGTGGCGCTCGCGCGCCGACAGGCCCACGCGGGCCAGCGCGTCGCGGGCGCGCTGCTGGCGCTCGGCGGTCTTCATGCCGCGGTAGCGCAGCGGGACCTCGATGTTGTCCAGCACGTTCAGGTCGGGGATCAGGTTGAAGGCCTGGAAGATGAAGCCGATCTTCTCGTTGCGCATGCGCGAGCGCTGCGTGTCGTCCATGCCGCTGACGTCCACGCCGTCGAGCTGGTAGCGACCGCCGGTGAAGGCTTCGAGCAGGCCGGCGATGGTGAGGAAGGTCGTCTTGCCCGAGCCCGACGGGCCGGTCACCGCGACGAACTCGCCTTCGCGCACGTCCAGGTTGAACTCGCGCAGGGCGTAGGTCTCGATCATTTCGGTGCGGTAGACCTTGGAGAGCGATTGCATCTTCAGCATGAGGTTCCTCGCGGGCGTTGAAGGGGGAGCGTTCGTTGAAGGGAAGAAGGGGCGGGCGGCGGCATCACGGACTCAGGGTCACGCGCTCGGCACCCTCGAAGACCTGCGTGCCGGAGACGATGACCTGCTCGCCGGGCTGGAGGCCTTCCAGGATCTCGACCTTGGACAGGCTCTGCGCGCCCAGGCGGATCGGGCGCTTGACCGCCTGGCCGTCCTGCACGACGTAGGCGAAACGGCCGCCGCCGTCCTCGACGAAGCTGCCGCGCGCGACGGTCAGCACCTTGTCGCGGCGGTCCAATAGCACGCGCACCGACAGGCGCTGGTTCTGGCGCAGTTGATCCGGCGTGGCGCCGTCGAAACGCAGGCGGGCGGCGACCTCGTTGTTCACGACCTCGGGCGAGACCGTGCTCACCAGGCCCTTCCACTGCCGGCCGTTGCCGGAGATCTCGCCCGGCATGCCGATGGCGAGGTCGCGGGCGAAGCTTTCGGGCACCTGCATCTGCACTTCCAGCGCGCTCAGGTCGACGACGGTGAGCAGGCCCGCGCCGGCGGCGACGTTGGCGCGTTCGGCCACCAGCAGCTGGCCGACCTGGCCGTCCACCGGCGAGTGCAGGTCGAGTTCCGCGACCTGGCGCTCCAGGTCCTTCACCAGCAGCTGCTGGCGCTGCAGCGCCTGCTGCTTGGACTGGAGCTCGAACTTGAGGCTGTCGTCCTTGAGGCCCAGGCCGGCCTGCGCGTGCGCGGCGGTGATGCGGGCCTTCTCCATCGCGTCGCGGGCCTTCTCGACCTGCATGCCGGCGACGGCGCCGGCCTCGAAGGCCTTGGTCTGGCGCTCGAGGTCGTTGCGCGCGGTCTGGAGGTCGATCGCGGCGTTCTCGTAGGCGGAGCGCAGGGCGGCGCGCTGCTCGCGGCCGTCGACCTCGGCGCGCAGGGCCTCGGTGCGCAGCGCGTCGGCGTTGCTCTGCTCCTGCGCGAGCTTGGCGCGCAGGTCGGGGCTGTCGATGACGCCGAGCAGCTGGTTCTTGGCGACCTTGTCGCCGGCCTTGACCTTGAGCACCAGATTGCCGCCGTGCAGCGCGTAGACGGTGGGGCTCATCGCGGCGACGACCTTGCCCTCGCCGGCGACGTCGCGCACCAGCGGGCCGATCTCCACCGGGGCGACGGACAGGCGTTGCAGGCTGACCGAGTTGCCGCTGCCCAGCATCCGTTGCACGGCGGGCGCGGCGGCGAAGGCGGCGATCAGCAGGCCCGCGCCGGCCAGCGCCAGCCAGAGGCGGCGGCGTCCATGGGGGCGGGCGAGGGGAACGTCCTGTCCGGAGGTGTCGCGAATCATGAGGTGTCCGAGTGCGGCGTCGTGTGAGAACTGCCGCACTTGTTCGCAAGCCCCGTGCCAGGCTGCGATTCCTCAGAATCCCGTGTCAGATCAATAACTTGCCGTCACCGAGCGCTGCCCGTCGAGTGTCCGCGGACACTCGAACGGACACTTGGACGGACAGCCGGACGGACAGTGTCCGGACGGCCTTACTTCGCGAAGCTGTCCCGCAGCCCGGTGATCTTGTTGAACACCGGCGCGCCCGCGCGGTGGTCGACGCGATCGGCGACGAAGTAGCCGTGGCGCTCGAACTGGACCTTGGTGTCCGGCGCGACGTCCTTCAGCGACGGCTCCAGATAACCGGTCGTCACGCGCTTGGACGCCGGATTCAGCAGCTCCAGGAAATCGCGGTCGCCGGCATCGGGCTGGGCTTCGGTGAACAGGCGGTCGTACAGGCGCAGCTCGGTGGCGACGCCTTCATGCGCGCCGATCCAGGTGATGACGCCCTTGACCTTGACGGCGTCCGCGCCGGGCGTGCCGCTCTTGGTGTCCGGGACCAGCTTCGCAAGCACCGCGGTGATGGTGCCGTCGGCGTCCTTCTCGCAGCCGGTGCACTCGATGATGTAGCCGTACTTCAGGCGCGCCTTGTTGCCGGGGAACAGGCGGTGGTAGCCCTTGGACGGGACTTCCATGAAGTCCTCGCGCTCGATCCACAGCTCGGGGCCGAGGCTGAACGCGCGCGTGCCGAGCTCCGGCACATGCGGGTGGGCCGGCGCCGAGCAGGGCTCGCGGTGTTCGGCCGAGCCGAAGATCTCGGCGTAGTTCTCGAGCTTGAGCTTGACCGGATCCAGCACCGCCATCGCGCGGGCGGCCTGGCCCTCGAGGTCGGCGCGCAGGTAGCCGTCCAGCACCGAATACTCGATCCAGGCGTTGGTCTTGGACGCGCCGGTGCTCTCGACCATCGCGCGGATGGCGGCCGGCGTGTAGCCGCGGCGGCGCATGCCGACCAGCGTGGGCATGCGCGGGTCGTCCCAACCGTCGACGTGGCCCTCGTCGACCAGCTGGCGCAGCTTGCGCTTGCTGGTGACGACGTAGGTCAGGTTCAGCCGGCCGAATTCATACTGGTGCGGCAGCGGACGGGCGAGCAGGCCGCCTTCGGCCAGGTGCTCGACCAGCCAGTCGTAGAACGGGCGCTGGTCCTCGAACTCCAGCGTGCAGACGCTGTGCGTGATGCATTCCAGCGCGTCCTCGATCGGATGCGCGTAGGTGTACATCGGGTAGATGCACCACTGGTCGCCGGTGTTGTGGTGCGTCGCGCGGCGGATGCGGTACAGCGCCGGGTCGCGCAGGTTGATGTTGGGCGACGCCATGTCGATCTTGGCGCGCAGCACCATCGCGCCGTCCGGGTGCTTGCCGTCGCGCATCTCGCGCAGGCGGCCCAGGTGATGCTCGGGCGGCAGGTCGCGGAAGGGGCTGTTCTTGCCCGGCGTGCCGAAGTCGCCGCGGTTGGCGCGCATGTCCTCGGCGGACTGCTCGTCGACGTAGGCCAGGCCTTGCGACACCAGGTATTCGGCGCCCCGGTACATCAGGTCGAAGTAGTTGCTGGCGTAGTAGAGGTGGCTGGTCGCCTGGCCGCCCGCGTCGGCGGCGTCCCAGCGCCAGCCCAGCCACGCGACCATCTCCTTGATCGCGTCGACGTATTCCTGCTCTTCCTTCTCCGGGTTGGTGTCGTCGAAGCGCAGGTGGCAGATGCCGCCGTAGTCGCGCGCCAGGCCGAAGTTCAGGCAGATCGCCTTGGCGTGCCCGATGTGCAGGTAGCCGTTCGGTTCGGGCGGGAAGCGGGTGCGGATCTTCGCCGGGTCCAGCGGGCCGGCGGCGTGGTGCGCCGCGTCGCCCGGGCTGCCGCCGAAGTGGCGCGCCGGCTGGAAGCCCTGTTCCAGGTCGCGCTCGATGATCGCGCGCAGGAAGTTGCTGGGCTTGACGGCGGCGTCCGTCTTGTCGGGCGCGTGCGCGCCGGCGGTCTTGTCGTGGCTGGACATCGATGGGTGAAGTCTCGAGGAGAGGTCAGGGATTCTACGTGGGCCCGGCGGCGTCACCCTCTGGCGTGGATGTTCGGCGGACGTCGCCCGCGGCGGGGTCGGGCGATGTCCTGCTGGCTCGTTTGAGGCAGGGACTTGCCCGGATGGGCCGGCGAGGCGCGGGTCATCGCGAACATCGGAGCCATGGAGGCGAACGGGCGACTCTTGAAGACTCTCGGGGTTCAACCGACAACCGAAGACACGCTCATGCGACCTCCCGAATCCGCCGTCCCGCCTGCTCCCGTTCCTGCTCCCGCTCCTGTTCCTGCTCCTGCTCCTGCTCCTGCTCCTGCTCCTGTCGCTACTTCAGCGCGCGGCGCACCCCGGCGCCGCCTCGCCGACGACAGCGACGATCAGGCCCCGGCCCAGGTCTCGCGCGACGAGACCGAGGCCGAGCCACCCCTGGCCGAATCGCAAGCCTCCGTCATCGCCGAAGACGTATCGCAGGACGCGGGTCACGACGCCGCGGCGGTGATCGCTGGCTGCGCCGAGGGAGCGACCGGGAAGTCCGCGGCCGCGATGGTGGCGTGGCTGGTGGGCGCCACCTTGACCGCAGGCTCGGCGACCTTCCTGGCCGGAGGCTCGGACCGCGGCGGCTCGCCGCCGCCGCCCAACACGGAGCCTCTGCCTGAGCCGAAGCCCGAGCGACTGCCGAGACCGAAGCCGGAGCCGGAGCCAAGACCTGACCCTGTGCCGGAGCCGAAGCCCGTGCCCGTGCCAGATACCAAGCCTGAGCCCACACCGGAGCCGAAGCCTGAGACCACGCCAGAACCAAAGCCCGATCTCACGCCGGAGCCGAAGCCCGAGCCCACGCCAGAACCAAAGCCCGAGCTCACGCCGGAACCGAAGCCGGAGACGACACCGCAGCCGAAGCCGGACTCGACGCCGCAGCCGCAGCCCGATCCGAAACCGGCGCGCGACGACGCGCCGCCGGCTGCACTCGACGTCCATCTGTTGCACGACACCGGCGTGCCCGGCGATCTCATCACCCACGATGCGCGTGTGCAGGTGTCGGGCCTGGAAGCCGGGGCGCACTGGGAGTCCAGCCGGGACGGCAGGACGTGGACGGCGAGAACGGGGGACACGATCGCGGCCGCCGAGTTTGCCGGCGATGGGAACAAGCGCGTGCAGGTCAGGCAGATCGACGCGGCGGGCCACGTGGGTCCCGAAGCGACCTTGAGCTTCCGTCTGGACACCACGATCGCGGATCCGACAGCGACCTTGAGGAGCGCGGCCCGCGACCACTACCCGCTCGCTGACGAGGTCGACTTTCACGCGGGAACCGCCGTCAACCGGGACACCTGGCTTCAACTCGGTCTCGAGGACCGGGCGCGCTGGACGTACAGCATCAACGGCGGGCAGGACCATGTCCCTGGCGAGGGCGACCGCCTCAACCTGGATGTGCTGGAAGGCGAAGGGCGGCAGGAGGTCCGGATCCGGCAGCAGGACGAGGCCGGCAACTGGAGTCGCGACACCGTTCTCGAACTGACGGTGGACAACACGGCGCCCGTCGTGACGGCGACCTACTCGCCGGCGATCGCGACGTCGCGCGGCGTCTCCGGGAAAGTCCAGTCCTACGATTTCCAGGCCGACGAGGACGCGCAGATCGTGTTCGTTCCGGTGGGCGCCGTGCATGGGGAGACGCCGCAGAGCCATCTGGCGGGATGGCAGGGCAAGGGCTTGCTGGCCGCCGGGGCGCAGACCACCGTGGAGCCGATGTGGCGGGAACAGCCCGCCAACGCCATGTACGTCGTGCTGGCGGTGGACAAGGCGGGCAACGTCTCATTCGTGCCGATGAGCGGGGCCGATGGATCAGCGGGGAGAGCGGGGTCAGCGGGGTCAGCGGGGACAGCGCCCGCCGCGGTCGCGCTCGACGCGGGTGGGCAGTTCGTCGAGAACCACGTCGCCACCGCGACGCCGGATCCGCTCGACGGTCGCTCGATCGCGCGATCGACTTGGCTCGCGGACCATCTCTACGGCAGCGACCGGTCGGACGTCTTCAGCTGGCGCAGCCGCGCCGGGTCCCCGTCGCAGCAGGTCGACTGGATCCACGGCTACAGCAGGGCGCAGGGCGACGTCATCGAGGTGGTCCACGTTCCGGCGAACGGGGGCTCGTCGGGAGAACTCGGCAACTACCTGCGCAAGGAGGTGCTGGCCGACGGCACCTTGTCGCTGTGGATCGACCACGACGGCAAGGGCGAGACCTTCCCGGGCAACTTCGACCAGCAGATCCTGGTGACGTCGCAGGCCGGTACCGAGCTGCTGCTCCGGCTCGGGCTGACCGGCGCGCCGGTCGTGATCTGAGGGCGCTCACATCGCCCGGAAGAGATGCCCGTACATCCGGCTCACCGCCAGCTTCTCCGGCCGGTGGCGCAGCCGCAGGGTGAGCTTGCCGGTGTCGTCGCGCTGGACGCGCTCGATCGCGTCCACGTGCACGATGTGCCCGCGGTGCACCTGCCAGAAGCGGTTCGCGTCGAGCTGCGGGAGCAGCTCGCGCAGCGAGATCCGCACCAGGTACTCCTGGTCGGCGGTCATCACGCGGACGTACTTGTCCGCGGCCTCCAGGTAGACGACGTCGTCGACCGGCACCAGGAGGATGGACTCGCCGACGCCCACCTGCAGATGTCGCAGCGGCGCCGACGCGCCCCCGGTCGCACTGGTCGCGCCGGTCGCACTGGTCGCGCCGGTCGCGCCGGCGGTGGCGAACGTGGCGGCCGCGGCGTTGGCCGTCGAGGCGCCGGACGTCGCGCTCGTGCCGACGCCGAGCAGGCCGCGCAGTTGCTCGATCGCCGATTCCAGCGCCGCCGGCGGCTGCTGCCGCTGCGCGAGCGCGGTCTTCAACCGTGAGACCGTCTGCGCGAGCCGCTCGCGCTGCACCGGCTTGAGCACGTAGTCGACCGCCGCGCGGTCGAAGGCCTGCAGCGCGAACTGGTCATAGGCGGTCACGAAGACCAGCAGCGGGAACGGCGCACCGCCGGCGGCCGTGTCCTCCCAGTCGTCGGCGAGCTGCGCGGCCGCTTCCAGGCCGGTCATGCCCGGCATGCGGATGTCGAGGAAGCAGACCTCCGGCCGGTGCCGCAGCGCCAGCGTCACGGCTTCCTCGCCGTGCGTGGCCATCGCGACGACTTCCAGGTCGGGCCAGAGCGCCTTCAGTTCCTGGCGCAGGTGCGCGGCCAGCAGTTCTTCGTCTTCGGCGATCAGGGCGGTGGGCATGGGTACTCCTCCAAGGGGTTCGTATCGATTCAGCGCGTGGCGCGGGACGTGGGGCCAGGTGTTGACGCCGCCCCCGACGCCGCCCCCGACGCCATCCCCGACGTCGACGCCAAGGCCGACGCGGGCGAAGGCATCGGCATGCGGATCCGCGCCCGCGTGCCGCCGCCCGCCGGGCGGGACAGGTCCAGGCGCGAGAGCTCCAGCCGCGCCTGTGGCCCGCAGGCGACGGCCAGGCGGTCGCGGACCTGCACCGTGCCGAAGCCGCTGTCCGGCGAGCGCGCCGCCTCGGCGTCGAAGCCCGCGCCGTCGTCCTCGACGTCCAGCCACAGCTGGCCGTCGGCCTCGGCCGCCCGCACCCGTAGCGTGCCGCCGCCGACGTGCGGCTCCAGGCCGTGCTTGATGGCGTTCTCCACCAGCGGCTGCAGCAGCAGCGGCGGCACCGGCGCCTCGCGCAGGGACTCGGGCAGCTCGAACTCGAAGCGCAGCCGCGACCCCATCCGGACCTGCATCAGCGCCAGGTAGTCGGCCAGGCGGGCGAACTCGTCCTTCAGCGGATGGCGCTCGGCGCGGGAGGCCGACAGCGTCGCGCGCAGGAAGGCGATCAGGTGGTCCAGCATCGCCTGCGCGCGGTCCGCGTCCATGCCGATCAGCACCCGCAGGTTGGCCAGCGTGTTGAACAGCATGTGCGGCTCGAGCTGCGATTCGAGCAGCCGCAACTGCGTCTCGGCGGCCTGGCGGCGGAGCGTCTCCGCGCGCGCCTCGGCGGCGGCGATGCGGTGGCGGGACAGGAAGAACAGCGTCGCGCCGAAGCCGGGGATCAGCGCGATCACCATCACGCTGAGCACGCGGCGCAAGGGGCTGGAGAGCAGGCTCTTCTCCTGCAGGCCCGTCACCATGTTGCCGGCCTCCACGCCCAGGCTGTAGCCGACCAGGGTGCCCAGCACCAGGCACAGCACCATCAGCGGCCAGCCCGGCCAGTCGAAGGGCTCGGCCGGCGCGCGGCCGAAGCCGGCCAGCAGCCGCCAGCGGAGCCAGCCCAGCCCGTAGCGCAGCAGGTTGATGCTGGCGGCGCAGAACAGCGAGATGAAGAAGCAGTAGATCAGCGTCGGGCGCAGGGGCTGGTTGAAGATGGCCACCAGCGACAGGGAGACCACCACCGTCAGCGTCAGCACGATGAGCACATGCCGTGCGATCCAGCGCATGGGCGGGGAGAGGGACAGGGGGGTCATGGGGGAGGAGTGTCGCGCAGGCTCAGGCGGTGATGGCGTCGGACGCCTGGGGACGGTGGGACAGGATGTTGATCGCCCGGCCCAGGAAGGCGCCGCTGAACAGGCCGAAGGCGGCGCTGAAGGCGATGGCATAGACGATGTTGTGGGCGTAGTCGGGGTGCAGCGCCAGGCTCATGCCGGAGGCGAACTTCAGCACGAAGATGCCCAGCATCAGCATCATCGGGACCCAGCTGCCGGGGACGATGAAGCGGCGGCTGTCGGCGTCGTAGCGCACGTTGCCGGGCCAGCGCAGGGCGCGCAGCGTCAGCACGCCGGCGACGATGCCGAGCAGCCAGGCTAGGCCCGCCAGGCCGTCCAGGCCGAAGCTCTTCTCCACGCCCCAGACGCCGAACACCAGCCACAGCGCCGGCAGCACGACCAGGCGCTTGGCGCGCATCGCGGTGGTGCTGGTCTGCTTGAGGCCGAAGTACAGGATCACCACGAGGATCGCCCAGACGAAACCGGGGATGTGGGACAGGATCTGAAGCGGGGTGGGGTGCATGGTGGGCTCCGTGGGCGGGGTGTTGTCGATGGGGTCGACTGTCGTCGTGCCTGCTCGGAGCGGCCACGGGATTGCGATGAGGCGTCCGGTTCCGGCGCGAACGGTGGCCGGGAGGCGTGAACTGCGACGGCCGCTGGCCCTCACCCCCACCCTCTCCCGCAAGCGGGAGAGGGAGTCCGACCGGCTCGACTCGCAGCACCTGCGCTTCTTACCCCCTCGCCCGCCTGCGGGAGAGCCACCCTTCTTACTCCCTCTCCCGCTTGCGGGAGAGGGTGGGGGTGAGGGCCAGCGGCGGTGGCAGTACGGCGGCCCTCTTACTCCCTCTCCCGCTTGCGGGAGAGGGTGGGGGTGAGGGCCAGCGGCGGTGGCAGTACGGCAGCCCTCTTACTCCCTCTCCCGCCTGCGGGAGAGGGTGGGGGTGAGGGCCAGCGGCGGTGGCAGCACGGCAGCCCGTGCGTCAGTAGAAGTACGGCGACCGCTTCGCCCACTCCGACTTCGGGTACAGCCGGTGCAGCGTCTGGAACATGGCCTTGGACTGCGCGCTGTTGTCCTTGTCCACGCAGCCGCCCTTGGTCGACTGGATGCCGACGTACAGCAGCCAGGGCAGGTCCGCCGGGCGGTCCGGGCGCTTGCTCTCGGCCAGCACCCACTTCGCATAGGCGCCCGTGGCGGATCCCATCGCGCCCAAGGCCGCGCGTTCCTTCGCCACCGTCTCGGCGGACGGCCACCCCGTCGCCGGTCCGGGAATCGGATGTTCCCGATCCCATTCCGGCTTCTCGCTGTCAGCGCCCTGATCCAGGCGGCACCAGGTCCCGGCCGTCGCGTCCTTCGGATCGTCCGGCTTCTGACCGACCAGCATCATGTTCGCGCCCAAGCCCATGTCCACCTGGGCGGTCAGCCCGCTCCGCGTGATCGAGGCGCGCCACAGCGCCGCCCGCCGCGCCTCCGGCGTCGTCGCCTTCAGGTAGGGACCCACCAGCGCGTCCCCTTCCGCCTTCGGCAGCAGACCGGCCAGCGTCGTCGCCGCGGACCGGGCCAGTTCAGCTTGATCGAGCACGTCCGCCCGCCACCAGAGCCCGAACGCCAGCGCCGCCCGCAGCTTGTCCGGCACGGTCTTCGATCCGATCACCGCCGGCCAGTCGGCCACGCTGAAGCGTTTCACCAGCAGCGTGGCGCCGTCCTCGTCCAGCGCCCGCGTCGTGGGCGCCGGAAAGTCGTAGGGATACACGGTGTCGCCCTGCGAATACCGCGACCAGGCGCCGCTCTCGCGCGCCAGCCAGGGAACGGCCTCCGCCGGCGTGCGCGCCAGCCGCAGCGCTTCCTCGGCCGCCAGGTTGCGCGCGGTCGGCGTCGGACCGGCCGGCGCGGTCAAGGCCGCCAGCTGCGTCCGCGCCCGGTCGACGTCGCCCGCCTCGCGCAGCAGGCGGACCTGCTGCATCCGCACGGTCCGCCAGCCCGGATGCGTCGCCGGCACCTTGTCCGCCGCCGCCTGGATCGCCTTCCAGGTCGAAGCGTCCTTCGCCAGCGTCTTCCCGTTGGCGCAGACCAGCGTCGGGATCAGCCACAGCACGCTGTCCTGTTGGGCCTTCCAGCGCGTGAGCGGCGTCGCGCCGGTGCTCTCCGGCGTCTTCACCGCGACTGAGCTGCCGTTCATGCAGCCGCGCAACGCATAGATCCAATCGAACACCGGCAGCGCCCGCACGACCGATTCGCGCGCCGCGAGGTCCTTGGGCGTGCCCTCGTCCAGCCAGTGGTCCGAGATCCGCGCCCAGTCCGCCAGCGCCTGCGCCGGCGGGGCCTTGTCCAGCACCGCCAGCTCGCGGGTGAGTTGGCTCAGCCGCTTCTCCGGCTCGCTGCGCGCCCGGACCAGGTTCAGCAGGTCGTCCGCGGCGCGCCGCTGCACGGCCCAGTCCGCATGCGTGCCGATGAAGGCGGCCAGGGGCTGGAGCTTGCCCAGCAGCGCGGGCGGCAGCTTCTGCGGGCCGTAGTCGCCCTCGTCGCGCGGCGTCAGCGTGACCTGCCGCAGCACCGTGCGCATCCGCGCGAGCGCAGCCCAGGCCTGCCAGGGATGGGCGTTGTCGGCGGCGATCTGCGCGAAGCCGGTCTCCGCCGTGATCCAGTCGCTGGCATAGAAGGCCGAGGCCGCGCGCTGGTAGTCGCGCGCCTGGCGCCAGTGCAGCGGCTCGCTGGCCGGCAGCGCCTCGATCGACGGTCGCGGTTCTGGCGTCTGCTTCGCGGTGGCGGCCGTCCGGCCGGGCGGTTCCGCCGTGCATTGCGCGAAGACCCGGTCCTGGCCGTCGATCCAGTCCTTGAGCCGGGACGGCGTGGCGTCCGGCCGCTGACGCAAGGCGGCCAGGGTCTCCACCGCGAAGGCGTACGCGCCGTCGGGGCAGTTCAGGAACTCCTCGTAGGACTTCTCGTCCGCCGCCCGCATGGAGCCGGGGCGCCAGCGCGGCGCGTCGGCCACGAGCTTCTGGCGCGCGGCCAGCCAGGCGGCGATCGGCGGATGCTTTTCCGACTCGTAGTTCGACGGGCTGTAGCTCGACGTGCAGCAGGCCTTGTCCAGCCACTCGCCGGCGATCGGCACCAGCGGGCGTTTCGCATCGGCGCCGGCGATCGCGCGCCAGGCCGTGTACAGCATCGGCCGCGAGTAGCTGGGCAGCACCGTCCCCAGCTCGCCCTGGACGTAGCGGTCGAGCCGCACCTCGGTCCGGCTGGACGACACGAAGTCGTCGCCGCCGTCGAAGCCGCTCCCCCAGGCGGGAACCCATCCGCCGCCTGCCAGCAGCAGCGCGATCGCGGTCGCGGTCGCGCGCACGCTGGAGCTCGTCGCCGTGTTCAGCGCCGCGTTCATCGTCGTTTTCATCGTCGCTTTCATCGCCGTGTCGATCGCCGTGTCGATCGCCGTGTCGTTGGCCCTGTCCATCGTCTTCCTCCCTGTCATCGTGATGAGGGCGCAACGCCCCAGATGCTTGCCTCGGTCGCCGCCGGCCACTCGGTGGCCCGGCCGCGCGCGAGGTTGAACCAGTACCGCTTGGGCCAGCGCCGCTGCCAGTCGGCCGGCGGCGTGTCCTGCGGCGAGAAGCCGGCCGCCTCGTTGCGGCAGCGCGGGTGCAGGGCCGCGGCGCCGGCGGCCAGTTCGCGCTGCCAGCGCGCGCTGTCGACGCCGAGCCGGAAGAACATCGGCACGACCTCGTCCGCGACGATCGGATCGATCCAGGCCTTGCTGCGACATTGCCAGGCGAGCAGCGTCACCGACAGCCGCGTCGACGTCGGCAGCGCAGCGCGCAGGCGTTTCACCAGCGCGTGATAGCTGTCGCGCTGAGAGGGCACGGCCTCGAAGTCCAGCTGCACCCAGCCGCTGGTGGAGCGCCGCGCGGCGGTCAGCACCCGCTGTTCGATCGCGGCCTGCTGGCGTTCGTTGAGCGCGCGGCCCGGCGAGGCGTCGGCACCGCGGCCGTCATACAGCTCGCCGGCGGGCACCAGTCGGCGCAATTGCGGCAGCGGATCCACATGGACGACCGGCGTCACCGGGCGATCGCCCGGCGGGGGCAGGCCTTGCCGCCGGGGGCGCTCCTCGATGCCGTCCGGCGTCAGGCGCATCTGCGTCACCGTCACGGCCCAGGCCGTGGCGTTGGACGGCGGCGCGTGGTGATCCCAGACCCAGGCGATGTCCGAGGGCATGGGGCCAGGCCTTGCGGATGTGGCTGCCGGGACGGCGGCGGAGCGGGTGACCCTGGCGGGCTCGGCCGCCCAGGCGGCCGGCGCCGTCAGCTCAACGGCGGCGCTTAGACCCGCCGCCCAGCAGGCTGCCCAGCACGCCACGGACGATCTCCCGACCCACCGACGATCCGATGCTGCGCAGCGCCGACTTGGCCGCCGTTTCCGCCAGCCCCTCGTGACGACCGCCGCGCGGCCCCGTGCTGCCGAACAGCACGTCCTTCAGTCCACCGAGCAGGCCGCCGCCCTCGTCCTGCGCGGGCGCCGGCGCAGGCGCACCGCCGCGGCCCGTCGTCGGCGCGCGGCGCAGGGCCTGGTCCGCCTCGTCGGCCATCGAACCGGCCCCGGCCCCGCCGCGCGGCGAACCCGCCTGCGACGGCTGCGGCGCCGCGTCGGTCGTCGTGGCCGCACGGCCGGTCAGCTTTTCATAGGCCGACTCGCGATCGACGTGTTTCTCGTAGACCCCCGCGACCAGCGATCCGGCGATCAAGGCCTTGCGCTGCTCCGGCGTGATCGGCCCGATCTGGCTGCCCGGCGGCAGCACGAAGACGCGCTCCGTGATCGCGGGTCGGCCCTTCTCGTCGAGCAGGCTGATCAGCGCCTCGCCGACACCCAGTTCGGTGATGGCCATCGCGATGTCCAGCCCCGGCTTCGGACGCATCGTGTCCGCCGCCGCCTTGACCGCCTTCTGGTCGCGCGGCGTGAACGCGCGCAGCGCGTGCTGCACCCGGTTGCCGAGCTGCCCCAGCACCGTGTCCGGGATGTCCAGCGGGTTCTGCGTCACGAAGTAGACGCCCACGCCCTTGGACCGCACCAGCCGCACCACCAGCTCGATCCGTTCCACCAGCGCCGCGGGCGCGTCCTTGAACAGCAGGTGGGCCTCGTCGAAGAAGAACACCAGCTTGGGCTTGTCCAGGTCGCCGACCTCGGGCAGCGCCTCGAACAGCTCCGACAGCATCCACAGCAGGAAGGTCGCGTACAGCCGAGGCGCCGCCATCAGCTTGTCCGCCGCCAGGATGTTGATGACCCCGAGTCCATCCGACGTTTGCATGAAGTCGTGGATGTCGAGCATCGGCTCGCCGAAGAACTTGTCGCCGCCCTGCGCCTCGATCTGCAGCAGTCCGCGCTGGATCGCGCCGACGCTGGCCGCCGAGACGTTGCCGTACTGCGTCGTGAACTCGCTGGCGTTGTCGCCGACGTGCTGCAGCATCGCGCGCAGGTCCTTCAGGTCCAGCAGCGCCAGGCCGTGGTCGTCGGCGATCTTGAACACCATCTGGAGCACGCCGCCCTGCGTCTCGTTGAGCCCCAGCATCCGCGACAGCAGCAGCGGGCCCATGTCGGAGACCGTGGCGCGCACCGGGTGGCCCTGCTCGCCGAACACGTCCCAGAGCGTCGTCGGGCAGGCGATGGGCGTCGGCGGCTCGAAGCCGCGTTCCTTCAGCACCGCCAGCAGCTTGGTCGACGGCGCGCCGGCCTGCGAGATGCCGGTCAGGTCGCCCTTGACGTCCGCCATGAAGACCGGGACGCCCATCTGGCTGAACGATTCCGCCAGTTTCTGCAGACTGATGGTCTTGCCCGTGCCGGTCGCGCCGGTGATCAGGCCGTGACGGTTGGCCAACGCGGGCAACAGCTGGCACTCGATGTCGCCGTGGCGGGCCAGCAGGATCGGGTCGGCCATGCGGAAGTCTCCAGAGGCAAAAAAGCTAAAATCGCAGTCTAACGAAGCAACCACCGCGCCGCCCCGGAGAATTTCTTCCGGGCCGCGTCACAGGAGAACGAGGACATGGCAGGGCATTCCAAATGGGCGAACATCCAGCACCGCAAGGGTCGCCAGGACGAGAAGCGCGGCAAGGTCTGGACCCGTCTGACGCGTGAAATCATCGTCGCGGCCCGCGCCGGCGGTGCCGACATCACCATGAATCCCCGCCTGCGCCTGGCCATCGAGAAGGCCAAGGGCGCCAACATGCCGGCCGACAACATCAAGCGCAACGTCGACAAGGCCACCGGCAACCTCGACGGCGTGACCTACGAGGAAATCCGCTACGAGGGCTACGGCATCGGCGGCGCCGCGATCATCGTGGACTGCATGACCGACAACCGCGTCCGCACCGTGGCCGAAGTCCGTCACGCGTTCAGCAAGTACGGCGGCAACCTGGGCACGGAAGGCTCGGTGGCCTTCCAGTTCAAGCACTGCGGCCAGCTGGTGTTCGCGCCCGGCACCTCGGAGGACAAGGTCATGGAAGTCGCGCTGGAAGCCGGCGCCGAGGACGTCCTGACCGACGACGACGGCGCCATCGAGGTGCTGACCTCGCCCGCCGACTACGAAGCCGTCAAGAACGCGCTCGAAGCCGCCGGCCTGAAGCCCGAGATCGCCGAAGTCACGATGCGCGCCGAGAACACCATCGAGCTGGCCGGCGAAGAGGCCGCGCGCATGCAGAAGCTGCTGGACGTGATCGAGGACCTGGACGACGTCCAGGACGTCTACAACAACGCGAGCCTGTCCGAATGAAGGTCCTGGTCCTTGGCAATGGTGGCCGTGAACACGCGCTGGCCTGGCGGCTGGCGCAGGGCGAGCGCGTCACGCAGGTCTTCGTGGCCCCCGGCAACGGCGGCACCGCGCGCGACCCGCTGCTGAAGAACGTCCCGATCACCGACGTGAAGTCGCTGGCCGACTTCGCGGTCGAACAGAAGATCACGCTGACGGTGGTCGGTCCGGAGGCCTTCCTGGCCGCCGGCGTCGTCGACGAGTTCCGCGCCCGCGGCCTGCGCATCTTCGGCCCGACCAAGGCCGCCGCGCAGCTGGAAAGCTCCAAGGCCTTCGCCAAGGAGTTCATGAAGCGCCACGGCATCCCGACCGCCGCCTACGAGACCTTCAGCGACGCGACCCGGGCGCATGCCTACGTCGACGCGCAGGGCGCGCCCATCGTCATCAAGGCCGACGGCCTGGCGGCGGGCAAGGGCGTGGTCGTGGCGATGACGCTGGCCGAGGCGCATGAGGCGATCGACTGGATCCTGGCCGACAACAAGCTCGGCGTGGTCCACAACGAGGGCGGCGCCCGCGTCGTCATCGAGCAGTTCCTCGAAGGCGAGGAAGCCAGCTTCATCGTGCTGTGCGACGGCCGCAACGTCCTGCCGCTGGCCACCAGCCAGGACCACAAGCGCCTGCTCGACGGCGACCAGGGCCCCAACACCGGCGGCATGGGCGCGTACTCGCCCGCGCCGGTGGTGACGCCCAACGTCCACGCCAAGGCGATGCACGAGATCATCATGCCGACGATCCAGGGCATGGCCCGCGACGGCGCCCCGTTCACCGGCTTCCTGTACGCCGGGCTGATGATCGACGCGCACGGCCAGCCGCGCACCGTCGAGTTCAACACCCGCATGGGCGATCCCGAGACGCAGCCGATCATGATGCGGCTGAAGAGCGACCTGTTCGAGGTGTTGATGCACGCGACCGACGGCACGCTCGACCAGGTCGAGCTGCAGTGGGACCGCCGCGCCGCGCTGGGCGTCGTGATGGCCGCGAGTGGGTATCCGCTGTCGCCGCGCAAGGGCGACGCGATCTCCGGCCTGCCGGAGGACGGCGAGGACGCGATGGTCTTCCACGCCGGCACCACGCTGCAGGACGACGGCCAGCTCGTGACCAGCGGCGGCCGCGTGCTGTGCGTGACCGCGCTGGGCGAGGCGGTGCGCCACGCGCAGCAGCTGGCCTACCAGACCGCGCAATCGATCCAGTTCGACGGCAAGCAGTACCGCCAGGACATCGGACACCGCGCGATCAAGCGCTGACACCGGCGCTGATTCAAGCGCCGACTCAAGCGCCCATTCAAGCGCCCACCCAAGCGCACACTCAAGCGCCGACCCGAATTCCGACTCGCCGTGGCCCCTTCCTCTCCCCGCCGATGGACCGGCGCGCTGACGCCGATGCCCGGCGGCAGCGCGTTGGCGCGCGGCGTGCTGCGCGCCTTCGGCTGGGGCATCGTCTGCCACGGCCTGCCGGCGAAGCAGGGGGTGGTGATGGTCTATCCGCACACGTCGAACTGGGACTTCCCGATCGGCGTGCTGACGAAGTGGAGCCTCGGCTTCCCGCTGAAGTTCTGGGCCAAGGACAGCCTGTTCAAGCCGCCCATCGTCGGGCGCTGGATGCGCGCGATCGGCGGCGTGCCGGTGAACCGCCGCTCGGCCAACGGCATGGTCGCCGACACGGTCCAGCAGATGCGCGAGGCCAGGGCGCGCGACGAGTCCTTCTGGCTCGTCGTGGCGCCCGAGGGCACGCGCGGCCACGTCGACCACTGGAAGTCCGGTGCGTACCACGTCGCCGTGCAGGCGGGCGTGCCCGTCGGGCTGGCCTCGTTCGACTTCGCCACCCGGCGCGTGCTGTTCACCGACTTCGTCGAGCTCAGCGGCGATCCGGCGCAGGACTTCGCGCTGTTCGCCGAGGTGCTCGACGGCCGCCAGGGCAAGCATCCGCAGAACGCCGGACCGATCCGGTTGAAATCCAAGGACGGAGATTCCCGATGAATACGCAGTTGGTCCGCGATTACCTGCTCGGTCTGCAGCAAAGGATCGTCACGACGCTGGAGCGTCTGGACGGTCAGGCGTTCATCACCGACGCCTGGCAGCGCGAGCCCGGCGGCCGGCTGGAGGGCGACGGCCGGGTGCGCCTGATCGAGAACGGCGCCGTGTTCGAGCGCGGCGGCGTCAACTTCTCGCATGTGCGGGGGCGGGTGTTGCCCCCGTCGGCGACGGCGCATCGGCCCGAACTCGCCGGCGCGCCGTTCGAGGCGATGGGCGTGTCGCTGGTGCTGCATCCCCACAACCCGTTCGTGCCGACGGTCCACATGAACGTGCGCATGTTCGCGGCGCTGCCGCCCGACCGCGAGCCGGTCGTCTGGTTCGGCGGCGGCATGGACCTGACGCCGTACTACGGCTTCGAGCGCGACGCGCAGCACTTCCACCGCACCTGCCGCGCCGCGCTGGAGCCGCACGGCGAGGCGCTCTATCCGCGCTTCAAGCAGTGGTGCGACGAGTACTTCCACCTGAAGCACCGCAACGAGCCGCGCGGCATCGGCGGCATCTTCTTCGACGATTTCGCCGAGGGCGGCGTCGAGAACGCGTTCGGCATGGTCCAATCCGTCGGCGATGCGTTCCTCCCCGCCTACGAGCCGATCGTCGATCGCCGGCACGGCCTGGCCTACGGCGAACGCGAGCGCGACTTCCAGGCCTACCGGCGCGGACGCTACGTCGAGTTCAACCTGGTCTTCGACCGCGGCACGCTGTTCGGGCTGCAGTCGGGCGGACGCACCGAGTCCATCCTGATGTCGATGCCGCCGGTCGCCCGCTGGCGCTACGACTGGCAGCCCGAGGAAGGCTCGCCCGAGGCGAAGCTCTACAGCGACTTCCTCCGCCCCCGCGACTGGGCCGACGAGGTGCCGACGCACCTCTGGTTCTGAATGAATCCCTTGACTCCTGTGCGGCAGGTCGGGTGGTTCGGCGGATCGTTCGATCCGGTGCACCGCGCGCATCTGGCGCTGGCGCATGCGGCGCTCGATCAGCTGGCGCTGGACGAGGTCCGCTGGATCGTCGCCGGGCGGCCGTGGCAGAAGTCGGGCCGCCGGATGGCGGACGCCGCGGACCGCGCCGAGATGGTGCGGTTGACGATCACGGGGAAGGGCGGGGATCCCCGCTTCGTCCTCGACGATCGCGAGATGAAACGCGCCGGACCGAGCTACACGCTCGACTCGGTGCGCGAGTATCAGCAGGAGCGGCCTCACGACGCGCTCTGGCTGATCCTCGGGCAGGACCAGTTGGCCGGCTTCCCGAGCTGGAACGGCTGGGAGGAACTGGTCGGGCGCGTGGGGCTGGCAGTCGCGGCCCGCGCGCAGGACAAGGTACAGGCGCCGGCGGCGCTGCTGGAACGGCCGCATCGGCTGGTCCGGCTGACGATGCCGGCGCTGGAATGGTCATCCACCGAGGCCCGCCGACTGGCGGCCGAGGGCGCTGACGCTGGGCCCGTGGTGGGCGAAGAGGTGGCGGGTTATATTTCCCGGCACCGTCTCTACAGTGAGAACTGAATGGACATCAAGAAACTGGAACGTGCCATCGTCGATGGTCTTGAGGATGTGAAGGGCCAGGACATCCTGGTCTTCGACACCGAGCGCCTGTCGCCGCTGTTCGAGCGCGTGATCATCGCCTCGGGCACGAGCAACCGGCAGACCAAGGCGCTGGCCTCCAGCGTGCGCGAGACGGTCAAGAAGCGCGGCATGCAGGTCATGCGCACCGAGGGCGAGGACAACGGCGAATGGATCATCGTCGACTGCGGCGCCGCCGTGGTCCACCTGATGCAGCCGGCGATCCGCCAGTACTACCACCTCGAAGAGATCTGGGGCGGCAAGCCGGTGAAGCTCAAGCTGGGCAACAGCGGCACCAAGCTGGTGAAGGCGTCCGAGCCGATGGACGACGAGGACGACGCGCCGAAGGCGAAGAAGTCCGCGGGCAAGAAGGGCGACAAGTCCGAGAAGTCCGAGAAGGCCGAGAAGGCCGAGAAGGCCGAGAAGGCTGGAAAGGCCGACAAGAAGTCGGCCAAGCTCAAGTCGGTCGACGGCGAGGTGATCGGCGCGGCGTCGAAGAAGGCGCCGTCGCGCGCGACGGGCACCAAGTCCGCCGCCGCCAAGTCGGCGACGAAGACGGCGGCGACGAAGGCCGCGCCGGCGAAGACCGCCGCGACCAAGGCCGCCAAGCCTGCCGCCAAGAAGACGAGCATCAAGACCACGGCCGCCTCGGCCAAGCCGGCCGCCAAGGCCGCGCGCAAGCCTGCCGCCCAGGCGCCGGTCGAGACGGTGAAGGTCGGCAGCAAGAAGCCGGCGACGAAGAAGGTGTCGCCGAAGGTCGCCGCCGCCAAGCCGGCCACGGCCGCCAGAAAGCCGGCCGCCAAGCCGGTGTCCAAGCCGGCCGCCAAGAAGACCACGGTGAAGACCGGCACGAAGTCCAAGGCCAAGGCCTGACCCCGTGCGGCTGGTGTTGTGCGCGGTCGGGCAGAAGATGCCGGCCTGGGCCGAAGAGGCCTATGAGGATTTCGCCAAGCGCTTCCCGCCCGAGATGCGGCTGGAGCTCAAGGCGGTGAAGGCGGAACCGCGCACCACCGGCAAGTCGACCGAGCAGCTGATGGCGGCCGAGGCGCTGCGCCTCGACGCCGCCTGCCCCAAGGGGGCGCGGCGCGTGGTGCTCGACGAGCGCGGCGATCGCGTCACCTCGAAGCAGCTCGCGCAGCGCCTCGAGACCTGGCGCGGCGACGGGCGGGACGTCGCCATCTTCATCGGCGGACCGGACGGGCTCGACGACAGCATCAAGTCGCGCGCCGACGAGAAGCTGCGCCTGTCCGACCTCACGTTGCCGCATGCCTTCGTCCGCGTGCTGCTGGCCGAAGGCCTCTACCGGGCCTGGTCCGTCATGGAAGGCCATCCGTATCACCGCGAGTGAACCGACGATGAGCGCAGACTTTCTCTATCTCGCATCGCAGAGCCCGCGCCGACGCCAGTTGCTCGAGCAGATCGGCATCCGCCACGAGCTGCTGCTGCCCGGCGCCGAGGAGGACGCGGAGGCGCTCGAGGCGCTGATCGCCGGCGAGTCGCCCGACGACTACGTGCGCCGGGTCACCGCCGCCAAGCTCGATGCCGCGCTGCAGCGTCGCGCGCGTCGCGGGCTGCCGCCTGCGGTGGTGCTGTGCGCCGACACGACGGTGGCCCTGGGCGATCGCATCCTGGGCAAGCCGGACGACGCGGCCCATGCCTCGGCCATGCTGGCCAGCCTGTCTGGCCGCGAGCACCGCGTGCTGACGGCCGTGGCCATCGGCGCGCCGGATGGCCGGCTGCTGAGTGCGGTCAACGTGTCGCTGGTGCGCTTCGCCGAGATCGGCGACGAACGCCTGCGCGCCTATGTGGCTTCGGGCGAACCCATGGGCAAGGCCGGCGCCTATGCGATACAAAGTCAGGCGGCCGCCTGGATCGAACACATCGCCGGCAGTTATTCGGGCATCATGGGCCTGCCGTTGTTTGAAACGGCGGCGCTGTTGCGGGAGGCCGGTTTCCCCGTCTGAAGACGGAGGTGGAGCCGGAGCGGCAGCGGACCCTGGACCGACAAAGCTTTCCGGAAGGCGACTCGAGCGTTGCCGCCAGCCCCGAGGCTGACGAGAGCGCTGGAGTACAAGAACATGGAAGACATCCTGATCAACTGGACCCCGCAGGAGACGCGGGTGGCCGTGGTCGAGAACGGGTCCGTGCAGGAACTGCACATCGAACGGACGCTGGAACGGGGCCTCGTCGGCAACGTCTATCTCGGCAAGGTCGCGCGGGTGCTGCCGGGCATGCAGTCCGCCTTCATCGACATCGGCCTGGAGCGGGCGGCCTTCCTGCATGTCGCCGACCTGCACCTGAACGGCGTCAATCCCCGCAGCCACCACGGTCCGCACGGCGACAGCGCCCAGGCCGTGCCGATCGAGCGCCAGGTCTACGAGGGCCAGGCCTTGACCGTGCAGGTCATCAAGGATCCGATCGGCACCAAGGGCGCGCGGCTGTCCACGCAGATCTCCATCGCCGGCCGGCTGCTGGTGCACCTGCCGCAGGACAACCACATCGGCATCTCGCAGAAGATCGGCTCGCCCGAGGCGCGCGACGCGCTGCGCACGCGCATGCAGACGCTGGTGTCGGCCGGCGTCCAGGACGGCAACACGGGCGGCTTCATCCTGCGGACCAATGCCGAGGAAGCGAGCGACGAGGAACTGGGCGCCGACATCGCCTACCTGCGCAAGACCTGGAACTCGATCCGCGAGAAGTCGCTGACCCTGCCGCCCGGCAGCCTGCTGTTCCAGGACCTGAGCCTGGTCGAGCGCGTGCTGCGCGACCTGGCCAGCGACCGGACCAATTCGATCCGGATCGACGCCAAGCTCCAATACGACGTGGTGCGCCAGTTCGGCGAGACCTACATGCCGACGGCGACCGCCAAGCTGGAGCTGTACCGGGGCGAGCGTCCGATCTTCGACCTCAACAACATCGACGCGGAGATCGCCCGCGCGTTGGCGCGGCGCGTGGACCTGAAGTCGGGCGGCTACCTGATCATCGACCAGACCGAGGCGATGACCACGATCGACGTCAATACCGGCGGCTTCGTCGGCGCGCGCAATTTCGACGACACCATCTTCAAGACCAACCTCGAGGCGGCCGGTGCCATTGCGCGCCAGCTGCGGCTGCGCAACCTGGGCGGGATCATCATCGTCGACTTCATCGACATGACCCGCGAGGAGCACAAGACCGCCGTGCTGCAGGAGTTCCGCAAGCAGCTGAGCCGCGATCGCACCAAGGTGACGATCGGCGGCTTCACGCAGCTCGGGCTGGTCGAGCTGACGCGCAAGCGCACCCGCGAGTCCCTGGCCCGCATGCTCTGCGAGCCGTGCCCCACCTGCGAAGCGCGCGGCCAGGTCAAGACCGCGCGCAGCATCTGCTACGAGATCCTGAGGGAGATCCTGCGCGAGTCGCGGCAGTTCAATCCGAAGGAGTTCCGCGTGGTGGCGGCGGCCAATGTCGTCGAGATGCTGCTCGACGAGGAGAACCAGCACCTGGCCGGGCTCTCGGATTTCATCGGCAAGCCGATCTCGCTGACCGCCGAGCCGACGAACCAGACCGAGCACTACGACATCGTGCTGATGTAGCCGCAGGACGGCAGGCCGAAGACCGAGGCGCAGGTCGACGCGAGCGGCCAAGGCACCGTCGTCAGCCCCTCCTCGAAGCCGTGGAGCGCGAGCGCGCCCGCCTGGTGCGCCGGCATCGCGGGCGCATGGTCGTGGATCAATCCCGCAGTGGCGCTGGCGGCGGCGACTGCGGCATCGCGCACGCCCATCGGCGATTGCTCCAGGTAGGCCAGCACCGGCAGCGTGAGGCGCTCGTGCACCTCGATGAAGGCCAGGCGCGACAGCGCCGCGGTCCTGCAGCGGGGGTCGACATCGTCGAGGTGCATCGCATGACCGAGCTGCTGCAAGGTCGCGATCAGCACCTCCCGCAGGCGCGCGCCGTGAATCTCGGCTTCCGACGAAGGCACATGCATGCCGGGCGCGAGCGCGCCGGTGTCGATGCGGAAGCTCCGGAACATCAGCAGGCCGGCCAGCCGCGCCGCGCCGAGGATCTGCGTCTGCGCGTGGGCCAGGCCTTCGCCGGTGATCAACTGGGCGCGGATCAGGCGATGGAAGTGCGCCGTCGCCGCGACGAGGTGCTTGAAGGAACTGCCGGTCATCGCGAGCCTCCCGGGGGGAACCGTTCCCACAGCTCGGTCCCGGTCTGGGCCAAGGCCATCCGCACACGGGGGTCGGACACGACCTGCCCCCAGGTCGTCCGCAGCTGGTCCGCGAGCGTGCGGGGCAGGCGCGGCGGCGCGAGCAGCGCGTTCCAAGCCGGCGCGTCGCGCGAGGTGAGGGCCTCGAAGTCCTCCCAGTCCGGCGGCGAGGCGAGCGCCGATCGATCGGCGGGCGTGGCCGGCAGCACGCCGGCCAGGGATGCGGAAGGCGTTGCTGTCGTTGCAGGCGTCGGCCCGAACGCCGGCGGCGTCGCGAGGGGCGTCAGCCATCGACCGAACATGCCCGGCGGGAACACGGTGACGAACGGGAGCTGGCCGACGCGCGCGATCGAGGTGAAGTCCTCCGCCGACGCGGCCGGGGGCTGGAACGGGTCGTCGGGGAGCCGCGCGGGGCGCGCCAGCAAGGTGCTGCAGGTCAGCAGCAGGAGCTGTCCGTCCGGGCGCGCCGTCGCCACCTCGCGGGCGGCGAGGTAGCCCTGGCGGTCCGGCAGGTTGCGGACCACGACGCGTCCGCCCGAACGCTCGGCCCAGACCCGCGCCATCGTGCGGGCCACGTGGTCCGGGCCGCTGCCGGCGCTGAACGGGATCACCAGGGTCAACGACGGTTCGCGGCTGTCCGACGACGCTTCGGACGATGTGTGGGGCAATGTGTCGGGTGAAGGATCGGGCGACATTTCAGGCGACGTGCCGGGCGACGGGTGTGTCCCCTGCGCCAGCGCGGCCTGGAAGAGTCCGGCTCCCATCAGCCACACGATCGCGATCAGCCAGGGTCGAAGGGCGTCGACGAGGCGGCGCACGCGATGTCGGCCACTGAAGCACAAAGGGGTGGACCGGGAAGGGAGGCTGGGCGGGCGGCAGGGGCGCGTCGGATCGGACATGACTTCCTTTCGATGGTCGCGGCAGGCGCGGGCGAAGGGGGTGATTCTGGGAAAGAGACATGCCTGGCGCCATGACCGAAACTCGCTGAACACACCGTCGACATCGACTGGTTCGGGTCATCGACTGACTTGTTCAGGGAGGGCTGGCGCGCCACTTGCCGTTGGCCTTGCCCTTTGTAACCTCGCCGATGAGAAACACCTGTCCAGGCCTCGGGCACAATCAGGCCTCCATTCGTTCCGCAAGCCGATGAGCACCAAGACGATTGCCACCCCCACCGCTCTTCTTCCTCCCGGCATCGGCGCGCTGACGCGCCGTGGACTGCTCGGCGGCATGGCCGCCGGGTTGGCGATGCCGGCGCTCGCGCAGTTCCGGGTCGAGATCGCCGGTGTCGGCGCCACCCGGCTGCCGATCGCGATCAGCGATTTCAACAACGAATCGGCCACCGGCCAGCCCCTGGCGGCGATCATCCGCGCCGACCTCGAGCGCAGCGGCCAGTTCAGCATCGTGCCCGGCCAGTCCGGCATGAGCGAGACCTCCCAACCCCAGTTCGTCGACTGGCGCGCGCGCGCCGCGGACGCCCTGGCGGCGGGCTCGGCGTCGCGGCTGGCCGATGGCCGCTTCGACGTCCGCTACCGGCTCTGGGACGTCGTCAAGGGCACGGACGTGGGCAGCGAGAGCATCCCCGTCGTCGCCGGCGACCTGCGCCTGGCGGCGCACAAGATCGCCGACACGATCTACCAGAAGCTCACCGGCGAGCGCGGCGTCTTCGCCACGCGGCTGGTCTACGTGAACAAGGCCGGCCCGCGCTACTCGCTGCGCGTCGCCGACGCGGACGGCGAGGGCGAGCAGACCGTGCTCAACAGCCCCGAGGCGATCATCTCGCCGGCCTGGTCGCCCGACGGCAACGAGGTCGCCTACGTCAGCTTCGAGTCGCGCAAGGCCGTGGTCTGGATCCAGGACCTGCGCACCGGCAAGCGCCGCAAGGTCGCGGACTTCCGCGGCACCAACAGCGCGCCGTCCTACTCGCCGAACGGCCAGCAGCTGGTGGTGACGCTGTCGCGCGAAGGCGGCTCGCAGCTGTACCTGATCAACAAGGACGGCTCGGGCGCGAAGCGCCTGACAACGACCTCCGCCATCGACACCGAGGCGACCTTCTCGCCCGACGGCGCGCAGATCTACTTCGTCAGCGACCGCGGCGGCGCGCCGCAGATCTACCGCATGCCCGCCGGCGGCGGCAACGCGGAACGCGTCACCTTCAGCGGCAACTACAACATCAGCCCGTCCATCAGTCCCGACGGCCGCACGATGGCCTATGTCACGCGGGTGGGCGGCGGCACCTTCAAGCTGTGCGTGATGGACCTCGGCAGCGGTCAGGTCCAGCAGATCACGGAAACCTCCGAGGACGAGAGCCCCAGCTTCGCCCCCAACGGCAAGCTGATCGTCTACGCCACCCGCGCCGGCGGCCGCGACGTCCTGATGACGACCACGCTGGACGGCAAGGTCAAGGCGAAGCTGGCCACGCCGGGCGTCTCGGACATCCGGGAGCCCGCCTGGGGCCCGTTCGGCAACTGAGCGTGCCGGGGGCCGACCTTGCATCCGTTCGAGAAATTGAAGGATTTCGCAACGTCGGGCACATGGTTTGCCTACGTTGGCGTCGCGCCTCGCCCGTCCCGTGCGAGGCGTGATCGTGACGACTCGACCAACCCCCCGCGCGGGCAGGCCTGCCCCACGGATGTGTTAGTTGATGATTCACAATTGATGTTCCCCGCGGCTTCACCGGCGGCGCTGTCCACCGCCATGTCCAGACCGTAATTCCCGCCCGCTTGACCTCTAGGAGCGTATGCCCATGAAATTCGAAAAACTGATGCTTGGCCTGGTGGCCGCGGCAGCCCTGTCCGCCTGCAGCTCGACCAAGCTGGATGAGCCGGCCCAGGCCGAAAACAAGGCCCCGGTCGTGACCGCGACGCCGCCGGTGAACGACACCGGCAGCTCCAGCCAGCGCAAGGTCGAGACCGTCGACCTCGGCGCCCAGCTGGACGCCGCCGTGTCGAACCAGCGCGTCGTGTTCTTCGACTTCGACAGCTTCGTGGTCAAGGACGAGTACCGCAGCCTGATCGAGAACCACGCCAAGCGTCTGAACAACAAGAAGACGCTGCAGCTGAGCCTGGAAGGCCACGCCGACGAACGCGGCGGCCGCGAGTACAACCTGGCCCTGGGCCAGAAGCGCGCGGAAGCCGTCGCCAAGTCGCTGACGCTGCTGGGCGTGACGTCGGGCCAGGTCGAGGCGGTGAGCTTCGGCAAGGAGCGTCCGACGGACACCGGCCACAACGAAGAGGCCTGGGCGAAGAACCGTCGCGTCGAACTGCGCGACAAGTAATCCGGTGACATGAGCATGCTGCGTATGGATCGTTCCTTCCCGTTCGCGTCGACCCCGACGGCCAAGGCCGTGCTGGTCGGCGTGCTGCTGGCGCTGAGCGCCGCCGGCCCCGCGCGGGCGGCGCTGTTCGAGGACGACGAGGCCCGCAAGGCCATCCTCGACCTGCGGACCAAGATGGCGCAGAACGACGACGCGCAGCGTGCCCGTGTCACGGAACTGCAGGGCCAGCTCGAGACCGCGCGACGCGGTCTGCTGGACCTGTCCGGACAGATCGAGGCGCTGAAATCGGACCTGGCCAAGATGCGCGGCCAGAACGAGCAGCTGGCGCGCGACCTGTCCGACACCCAGCGCAAGGTGACCGACCAGTCGGCCACCCTCGACAACCGGCTGCGCCCGCTGGAGCCGCAGAAGGTGTCGCTGGACGGCAAGGAATTCCAGGCCGATCCGGAAGAGAAGCGCCAGTTCGATGCCGCGATGGGCCTGATCCGCCGCGGCGACTTCAATGAGGCGACCTCCGCCTTCACGTCCTTCCTGACGCGTTTCCCGGCGAGCGGCTTCTCCGACTCGGTGCGCTTCTGGCTGGGCAACGCGCAATACGGCAAGCGCGACTACAAGGGCGCGATCGCGACCTTCAAGGCCTTCGTCGCCGCGAACCCGGACCATCCGCGCGCGGCCGAGAGCCTGCTGGCGATCGCCAACTGCCAGATCGAGCTCAAGGACACCAAGAGCGCCCGCAAGACGCTGGAAGACCTGCAGAAGGCCTATCCCGGCAGCGAGGCTGCGAAGGCGGCCAAGGAACGCGCGGCCGGACTGCGTTGATCCGTGCGCCGATCTGTGCTGACCTGCTGACCTGCTGAGGACGCGCCGCGGCGCGCAACGATCTTGAGTCTGGAGACCGGGCACGGCCCCCTCGATCTGGAAGCGGACACGGAGCGCCGCTTCGGCGGTCTGCGCCGTCTGCACGGCGACCGGGACTATGCGCGGCTGCGCGCGGCGCGTTTCTGCGTCGTGGGGCTGGGCGGTGTGGGGTCCTGGGTCGTCGAGGCGCTGGCGCGCATGGGCGTCGCCCGTCTGGTGCTGGTCGATCTCGACCATGTCGCCGAATCCAACATCAACCGCCAGGTGCAGGCGCTCGGCAGCACGCTGGGCATGGCCAAGTCGGAGGCGCTGAAGCAGCGCATCGCGGACATCCACCCTGGCTGCGAGGTCGTCACCATCGAGGACTTCGTCGACGACCAGAACTGGCCGGCGCTGCTCGGTGACGTGCAGGTCGACGGCATCGTCGACGCCTGCGACCAGGTCCGCGCGAAGGCGCAGATCGCGGCGTGGGCGAGGGCGCTCAAGCTCCCCCAGATCTGCATCGGCGCCGCCGGCGGCAAGCACCGGCCGCAGGACGTGGAGATCCTGGACCTCTCCGAAACGACCCACGACCCGTTGCTGGCCAACCTGCGTCAGCGGCTGCGCAAATTCCACGCCGCGCCCCGCCAGGGCGCGATGGGAGTGACCTGCGTGTTCTCGCGCGAGCCGGTGACGCGACCGGAAGGCGTCGATGCCTGCGACCTCGACGGCAACCTGAATTGCCACGGGTATGGATCGAGCGTTGCGGTCACCGCCGGCTTCGGCATGGTCGCTGCGGCGGAGCTGGTGAAGCGGTATCTGAAGGCGCTTGCGCGACCGCAAAAAACCGTCCTATAATGTGAGGCTCTGCTGAGGGGCAAACACCTCGAAGCAACGCGGAGGAAGTCAAGGCAACTTGGCCTTCGCTGCTTGAAGCAGGCTGAGGCGTAAAGGCTTTGGCGTGCAGGCTTCGGGTCGTTAGCTCAGTCGGTAGAGCAGCGGACTTTTAATCCGTTGGTCGCAGGTTCGAATCCTGCACGACCCACCATCGCTTCAAATGGCTGTCAGTGGATTGACTGGCAGTTGAGTTTCTCGGGGGCTCTTAGCTCAGTTGGTAGAGCAGCGGACTCTTAATCCGTTGGTCGAAGGTTCGAATCCTTCAGGGCCCACCACCGATCCTTGTCGGATCGTCAGAGTGAAGACGCACGAAGATGTTGCGTGCGATTCACGGACGACGAAACGATGTCAGCGGGGATCTGGTGTGATGAGATCAAAATATCTGACATAATCTCGGCTTCGCAAGTTTCCACGGAGATTGGCGAAACGAAGGCGAAAAGAATTTCGGGCTCTTAGCTCAGTTGGTAGAGCAGCGGACTCTTAATCCGTTGGTCGAAGGTTCGAATCCTTCAGGGCCCACCAAATAAAAGGGGTTGCAGCGCAAGTTGCAACCCCTTTTGTCATTCCCGCTAGACTTCGCGCCATTCCCCGCGATTCGCGAAGCCTCATTCGAAGATCCCCATGTCCCAGATTCAAGAAGCCGCACTGCTGCAGGCCCTGCAGCAGGTCGTCGACCCCAACACCGGTCGCGATTTCGTCTCGACGAAGCAACTCCGCCAGTTGAAGGTGCAGGGCGACGCGGTCAGTTTCGAGATCGAGCTGGGCTACCCGGCCGCGAGCCAGATCGACGCGCTGCGCGCGGCGCTGGTCGAGGCGGCGCGTTCGGTGCCGGGCGTGGGCAACGTCAGCGTCGGCGTGACGACGAAGATCACGGCCCACGCCGTGCAGCGCGGCGTGCAGTTGCTGCCCGGGGTGAAGAACATCATCGCGGTCGCGTCGGGCAAGGGCGGTGTCGGCAAGAGCACGACCGCGGCCAACCTGGCGCTGGCGCTCTCCGCCGAGGGCGCGACCGTCGGGCTACTCGATGCCGACATCTACGGGCCGAGCCTGCCCCTGATGCTGGGCATCAGCGGCCGTCCGGAAAGCACCGATGGCCAGACCATGGAGCCGCTGGAGTCGCACGGCCTGCAGCTGATGTCGATCGGCTTCCTGGTCGAGGACGACCAAGCGATGGTGTGGCGCGGTCCGATGGCGACGCAGGCGCTGGAGCAACTGCTGCGCCAGACGCGCTGGCGCGATCTGGACTACCTGGTGATCGACATGCCCCCGGGCACCGGCGACATCCAGCTGACCTTGTCGCAGCGCGTGCCGGTGAGCGGCTCCATCATCGTGACGACGCCGCAGGACATCGCGCTGATCGATGCGAAGAAGGGCCTGAAGATGTTCGAGAAGGTGGGCGTGCCCATCCTGGGCATCGTCGAGAACATGGCCATCCACATCTGCAGCCAGTGCGGCCACGCCGAGCACATTTTCGGCAGCGGGGGTGGTCAGCGCATGGCGGACCAGTACAGCCAGGAGCTGCTTGGCTCGCTGCCGCTGGCGCTGTCGATCCGCGAGCAGGCCGACAGCGGCAAGCCCACGGTCGTCGCCGAGCCGGACGGTGTGCATGCGCAGGCTTACAAGCAGATCGCGCGCAAGGTCGCGGTGAAGCTGGCGGGCCAGGCGAAGGATTACTCGTCGAAATTCCCGACGATCACCATCTCGAAAAACACCTGACCCCCACCGCGCCGCCCCGGTCTTATCCGCGCAGTGCTGCACTGCAACGGGAGCCGGGCAGGCCGGTGCCCCTCGGAGCGAATTTCGAGCGGCGAGGAGGAGATTGAGCGGAGAGGGGTACCGGCCTGCCCGGCGTTGCGCTCGGCCTGCCGCAGGATGGCTGCCCACCGCGCGCCCTTCGTTGCACCGCACAACGACCTCACAACGACCCCCACTCAGAAAAAGCCATCGTCAAGCTCGGTGCGCCCTGCGGTTCTTCCTCTCGTCAGAGGGTGACTCCCCATTGGACAAAGCGGGAGCTTTGTGCCGAAATGCTTGGACGGGCCGCGTGACGGCCGTGCGTTTCACCCAGGTCGGTCCTGCTGCAGGCGGGTCGAGCCCAGGAGGCACAAGATGGACATGAACCGGAGGCATTTCTTCCGGGTGAGCGGGGCGGCCGTGATGGGCTCCAGCCTCGTGGCGCTGGGGTTCTCCCCGACTGCCGCACTGGCCGAGACGCGCCAGTTCAAGCTCGCCCGGGCGACCGAGACCCGCAACACCTGCCCCTATTGCTCGGTGGGCTGCGGGATCATCATGTACTCGCTCGGGGACAAGGCGAAGAACGTCACCTCCGAGATCATCCACATCGAGGGCGACCCCGATCATCCGGTCAATCGCGGCACCTTGTGCCCGAAGGGCGCGGGCCTGCTGGACTTCGTCCACAGCCCCAACCGGCTGAAGTACCCCGAGATCCGAGAGGCCGGCGCCAAGGAGTGGAAGCGCGTCAGCTGGGACGAGGCGATGGACCGCTTCGTCAAGCTGCTCAAGGCCGATCGCGACGCCAACTTCATCGCGACCAACGGGGATGGGAAGACCGTCAACCGCTGGCTCTCGACCGGCATGATCTGCGCCTCCGCGTCCTCGAACGAATCGGGCTACATCACCCACAAGGCGATGCGCTCGATGGGGATGCTCGCGTTCGACAACCAGGCCCGCGTTTGACACGGACCGACGGTGGCCAGTCTGGCCCCGACGTTCGGACGCGGCGCGATGACCAACCATTGGGTGGACATCAAGAACGCCGATCTCGTGCTGATCATGGGCGGCAATGCCGCCGAGGCGCATCCTTGCGGCTTCAAGTGGGTGATCGAGGCCAAGCACCACAACAAGGCCCGGCTGATCGTCGTCGACCCGCGCTTCACGCGCTCGGCCGCGATGAGCGACTACTACGCGCCGATCCGGGCGGGGTCCGACATCGCCTTCCTGGGCGGTGTCATCCACTATCTGCTCAGCAACAACAAGATCCAGACGGAGTACGTCCGCAACTACACGAACGCCCCCTTCATCGTCGGTGAGGGCTACAAGTTCGAGGACGGCATCTTCTCCGGCTACGACGAGGCCAAGCGCGCCTACAGCAACGCGTCGTGGGCCTACGAGATGGACGAGAAGGGCTTCGCCAAGGTCGACATGACGATGCAGCATCCGCGCTGCGTGCTCAACGTCATGAAGACCCACTTCTCGCGCTACACGCCGGAGAAGGTCAGCGAGATCACCGGCACGCCCAAGGACAGGTTCGTCGAGATCTGCCGCCAGATCGCCGAGACCTCGGCGCCGGGCAAGGTGATGACGATCCTGTACGCGCTGGGCTGGACGCAGCACAGCCAGGGCTCGCAGATCATCCGCACCGGCGCGCTGGTGCAGCTGCTGCTGGGCAACATCGGCCTGCCGGGCGGCGGCATGAACGCGCTGCGCGGCCACAGCAACATCCAGGGGCTCACCGACCTGGGGTTGCTGTCGACCTCGCTGACGGGCTACATGTCGCTGGCCAAGGACTCGGAGCAGGACCTCGAGACCTACTACAAGAGCCGTGCGCTCAAGCCGCTGCGTCCCAACCAGATGAGCTTCTGGCAGAACTATCCGAAGTTCTTCGTCAGCCAGCAGAAGGCGTGGTGGGGCAAGGCCGCGACCAAGGAGAACGACTGGGCCTACCACTACCTGCCGAAGTGGGACAAGGGCTACGACGTGCTGCAGGCCTTCGAGCTGATGCACCAGGGCAAGGTCAACGGCTACGTCTGCCAGGGCTTCAACCCGGTGGGCTCCTTCCCCAACAAGAAGAAGGTGGTGGAGAGCCTGTCGAAGCTGAAGTTCCTCGCGATCATCGATCCGCTCAACACCGAGACCGCCGAGTTCTGGAAGAACTACGGCGAGCACAACGACGTGAAGACGGAAGAGATCCAGACCGTGGTGTTCCGCTTCCCGAGCACCTGCTTCGCGGAGGAGGACGGCTCGCTGACCAACTCCGGCCGCTGGCTGCAGTGGCACTGGAAGGGCGCCGAGCCCCCGGGCGAGGCCAAGGGCGACGCGGAGATCATCGCGGAGATCTTCCTGCGCCTCAGGACGCTGTACCAGAAGGACGGCGGCGCCTTCCCCGATCCCATCGTCAACCTGAGCTGGCCGTACAAGATCCCCAACAGTCCCTCGGCCGAGGAACTGGCGATGGAATTCAACGGCAAGGCGCTGGCCGACGTGACCGATCCCAAGGACGCGACCAAGGTACTGGCGAAGGCGGGCGAGCAGTTGTCGGGCTTCGCGCTGCTGCGCGACGACGGCAGCACCTCCAGCGGCTGCTGGATCTACGCCGGCGCCTGGACGCAGGCGGGCAACCAGATGGCGCGGCGCGACAACAGCGATCCGTGGGGCATCGGCCAGACGCTGAACTGGGCCTGGGCCTGGCCGGCGAACCGGCGCGTGCTCTACAACGCCGCGTCCTGCGACCCGACCGGCAAGCCGTGGAATCCGAAGCGGCGCCTGATCAGCTACACCGACAAGTGGGGCGGCTCCGATGTGCCGGACATCCGCCCCGACGCCAATCCCAACGACGAGGACGCGGTGCGGCCTTTCATCATGACGGCCGAGGGCGTGGCGCGGCTGTTCGCGCCCAGCGGCATGGTCGACGGCCCGCTGCCGGAGCACTACGAGCCCTTCGAGTCGCCGCTGACGGTCAACCCCATGCACCCGAACAACGCCAAGGCGATGAACAACCCGGCCGGCCGGGTGTTCAAGGCCGACCGCGAGCAGTTCGGCAAGCCGGACAAGTTCCCGTACGTGGCGACCAGCTACCGGCTCACCGAGCATTTCCACTACTGGACCAAGAACGTGCGCACCAGCGCCATCATCCAGCCGCAGCAGTTCGTGGAGATCGGCGAGGAACTGGCGAAGGACAAGGGCATCGCCAACGGCGATCAGGTGAAGGTCAGTTCCAACCGCGGCTTCATCAAGGCCGTGGCGGTGGTGACCAAGCGCGTGGCGTCGCTGGATGTGGGCGGCAAGCGGGTCCACACGGTGGGCCTGCCCAACCACTGGGGCTTCGTCGGCGTGGCCAAGCCCGGTTATCTGGTCAACACGCTGACCCCCTTCGTGGGCGACGCGAATACCCAGACGCCGGAGTTCAAGAGCTTCACCGTCAACATCGAGAAAGCTTGAGGAGCGCCAGCCATGTCTTCATTGCAATCCCTCGACATCGCCAAGCGCTCCGCGACGACGCTGCCCAGTCCCGATGCGCGACGCACGACGACGGAGGTCGCCAAGCTGATCGACGTCTCCTCGTGCATCGGCTGCAAGGCCTGCCAGGTCGCCTGCATGCAGTGGAACGACCTGCGCGACGACGTCGGCGAGAACCACGGCACCTATGACAACCCGCGCGACCTGACCCCGCAGTCGTGGACGGTGATGCGCTTCTCGGAGGTCGAGGTCGTCGAGAACAAGCTGGAGTGGCTGATCCGCAAGGACGGCTGCATGCACTGCGACGACCCCGGCTGCCTGAAGGCCTGTCCCGCGCCCGGCGCGATCGTGAAGTACCAGAACGGCATCGTCGACTTCATCTCGGAACACTGCGTCGGCTGCGGCAACTGCGTCACCGGCTGTCCCTTCGACGTGCCGCGCATCAGCAAGGCCGACAACAAGGCCTACAAGTGCAGCCTGTGCTCGGACCGCGTCGGTGTCGGCCTGGAACCGGCCTGCGTGAAGGCCTGCCCGACCGGCGCGATCCGTTTCGGCTCGAAGGAGGACATGCATGAGTTCGCCGCGGAGCGCATCGTCGACCTGAAGGAGCGCGGCTACACCAACGCCGGCGTCTACGACCCGCAGGGCGTCGGCGGCACGCACGTGATGTACGTGCTGCAGCATGCGGACCAACCCGGGCTCTATCACGGGTTGCCCAAGGATCCGCAGATCAGTCCGCTGGTGTCGCTGTGGAAGGGCGCGGCCAAGCCGCTGGCGGTGGCCGCGATGGTCGGCGCGGCGGTGGCCGGCTTCTTCCACTACATGAAGGTCGGTCCGCAGAAGACGGCGCACGACGAGCCCGATCCCGAGGAGGAACTCGCCTACGAGCGGGCAAAGCTCGGCGAAGGCCCCGACGGGGCGCCCGGCGCCGAGCCGCGGCGCTCGACCTACACCCCGCCCAGCGGCGGCCTCTGACCCACCGGGAGTCCCTCATGTTGCTGCAACGCTATCGCGACAGCCAGCGGCTCAACCACTGGCTCATCGTGCTGCTGTTCCTGTGCGCCGGGCTCTCGGGCCTGGCCTTCTTCCACCCGAGCCTGTTCTTCCTCAGCAACCTCTTCGGCGGCGGGCCGTGGACGCGCGTGCTGCATCCCTATCTGGGGCTGGGCATGGTGATCGCCTTCGCCTTCCTCGCGGCGCGGATGTGGCGGGACAACCTCTGGATCGATGCCGACTCGCAATGGATGCGGCAGAGCCCCGCCATGATCACCGGCGCCGGCAAGGAAGGCGTCCAGCCCGCGGCCAAGTACAACGCCGGCCAGAAGATCGTCTTCTGGGTGATGGTGGTGACGCTGACCGTCCTGCTCGTCACCGGCTTCATGTTCTGGCACGCTTGGTTCCCCGAGGGCAACATCCTGATGCGGCGCGTCGCGGTGGTGCTGCATTCGGCGTCGGCGGCGATCCTGATCCTGACGATCATCATCCACGTTTACGCGGCCATCTGGGTCAAGGGCTCGTTCCGCGCGATGACCCGTGGTACGGTCACCGACACCTGGGCCGCGCACCATCATCCGCTGTGGCACAAGGAAGCGAAGGAGCGGCCACGCGCATGACATCGTCCACCCCCATCCGGGTCATGACCCCGGAAGAGATCGCGGTCAACGCGGGCGCCCGCGCCGCGCCGGTGAAGGTGCCGGAACCCGGCCTCTTCGCCGAGCGCGCCGCGCGCCTGCGGCAGTTGGCCGAGGGGCATGCGATGCAGGACTATCTGCGCTTCGTGGCCGTGCTGGCGCAGGCGCAGCATGAGCGCTTCAGGCGGCCGGACGCGATGACGCTGCCGGACGAGGTGCTGATCAACGCGGCGATGGTGGGCGGCCTGCCGCCGCTGGACGTCGCGACCTTCCGGCGGGATCCGGCGTGGCGCGAGGAGTTGCGCGCGCTGCTGGCCACGATGCGGACCGCGGCCGTCCCGGAGCCGGCGAAGGCCCTGGTGGCGCAACTGGCCGACGCCGACGCGGACTGGCTGGAGCAGCAGGCGGGCGCGCTGCTCGCCGGCGGCGGGCCCGGCCTGGACCCGGCGGCGGCGCCGCTGATCGCCGCGGCCCTGCAGGTGTACTGGGCGCGCCTCGTCGTGCGGCTGCAGGCGCGCTACGACGACAGCGACCAGGGCGAGCATGTCGCGCCCTTCGGCATGATCGACGACCCCACGGTCTGCCCGTGCTGCGGCTCGCGGCCGGTGGCCTCGATCACGCGCATCGCGGCGGAGCAATCCGGGCAGCGCTTCCTCGCCTGCTCGCTGTGCGGCGCGCAGTGGCACTACGTGCGCATCAAGTGCACCCACTGCCAGGGCACGAAGGGCATCAGCTTCCAGAGCCTCGTCGACGACGAGGGCAAGAAGTCCGACGCGGTCGCGGCCGAATGCTGCGAGACCTGCGGTCATTACCTCAAGCAGGTCCACATGGAGAAGGACCTGCAGGTCGAGCCGCTGGCCGACGATCTGGCGACACTGACGCTGGACCTGCTGGTCGGTGAACTGGGGCTGGTGCGGCAGGGCTTCAATCCGCTGCTGATCCTCGGCGAGGCCGAGGCGTCGCCACCGGATCCCGGAGGGCACTGAGCATGAAGCCCGAGGCATCCATGGTTCATGGTCCGACGGCAGGCTCCCCGGTCAGCAGCAAGGATCCGGTCGCGGCCCCCAAGGACCTTCCCTCCGTCGATCGCCTGCTGCGCGACGCGGCGGTGACGCACCTGATGGCGCGGCACGGCCACGCCTTCGTCGCCGCCGAGGCGCGCCGGCTGCTCGAATCCTCGCGCGAGCGCGCGCTGGCCGGCACCTTGACGGTGGATGAACTCCACCGCCTGCCGGCCGAGCTCGAGCGCTTGTGCGTCCAACGCCTCGCGCCGCGCATGCGCCGCGTGATCAACCTCACCGGCACGGTGCTGCACACCAACCTGGGTCGCGCGCTGCTCGCCGACGAGGCGCTGCGCCACGTGCTGGCCTGCATGAGTTCGCCCAACAACCTCGAGTTCGACCTCGCGCGCGGGGAGCGCGGCGACCGGGACAGCCTGATCGAATCGCTGTTGTGCGACATCACCGGCGCGGAGGCGGCGACGGTCGTCAACAACAACGCCGCCGCGGTGCTGCTGGGCATCGCCGCGCTGGCGGGCGGCAAGGAAGCTGTCGTGTCGCGCGGCGAGCTGGTCGAGATCGGCGGCGCGTTCCGCATGCCCGACGTGATGGCGGCGGCGGGGGCTCGCCTGGTGGAGGTCGGCACGACCAACCGCACGCACGCGGGGGACTATGCGTCGGCCATCGGCCCCGACACCGCGCTGCTGCTGAAGGTCCACACCAGCAACTACGCGATCCAGGGCTTCACCTCGTCGGTGAGCGAGGCCGAGCTCGCGCCGATCGCGAAGGCCGCGGGCGTGCCGCTGATGACGGACCTCGGCAGCGGCTCGCTGGTCGATCTGGCGCAGTGGGGGCTGCCGGCCGAGCCGCTGCCGCAGGCCATGCTGGCCGACGGCTGCGACGTCGTGACCTTCAGCGGCGACAAGCTGCTCGGCGGGCCGCAGGCGGGGCTGATCGTCGGCCGCCGCGACCTGGTGCAGAAGATCCGCAAGTTCCCGATGAAGCGCGCGTTGCGGCTGTCCAAGCTGCCGATGGCCGCGCTGGAGGCGACGCTGCGCCTGTACCAGCAGCCGGACCGTCTGACGCAGGACCTGCCGACCCTGCGGCTGCTGACGCGCCCGGTCGGACAGATCGAGGCGCAGGCGGAGCGGCTGCTGGCGCGCGTGGAAGACGCCGTCGCGCCGCGCTTCGGCGCGCGGGTGAGCGCGATGCGCGGGCAGATCGGCTCGGGCTCGTTGCCGGTGGAGACGCTGCCGTCGGCGGGCCTCGTGCTGACGCCGAGGCTGCCGGGCAAGCGCGGCATCGGTCGCGCGCTCGACGAGCTGCTCACGGCGCTGCGCGCGTTGCCGCTGCCGGTCATCGCCCGCGTGCAGGCCGACGAGCTCTGGATGGACCTGCGCTGCCTCGACGAGGCCCGGGAGGAACCCGACTTCATCGAGCAGCTGGCGCGGCTGAAGGAGTCGCTCGCATGATCGTCGGAACCGCCGGCCACATCGACCACGGCAAGACGACGCTGGTGAAGGCGCTGACCGGCGTCGACACGGACCGACTGCCCGAGGAGAAGCGGCGCGGCATCAGCATCGCGCTGGGGTACGCGTTCATGGACGCGGGCGCCGATGCCAACGCCGATGCCCGCATGTCGAGCGAAGGCAGGGGCGAGGGCGTGGGCGAGGGCCGTCGAATCGGCTTTGTCGACGTTCCGGGGCACGAGCGCCTCGTGCACACGATGCTGTCCGGCGCGACCAGCATCGACCATGCGCTGCTGCTGGTCGCCGCCGACGACGGCGTGATGCCGCAGACCCGCGAGCACCTGGCGCTGCTGACGCTGCTCGGCATCCCGCGCGGGACGATCGCGCTCACCAAGTGCGATCGCGTCGACGTGGCCACGCGCGCCCAGCGGCGCGAGGAAATCCGCGCGCTGGTGGCCGGCACGCCGTTCGCGGACGCGCCGGTGTTCGAGGTCGCCGCGACGGCGGGCGAGGGCGTGCGCGAACTGCGCGGGCACCTGATCGCCGAAGCGAAGGCGCTGCCGTCGCGCGAGGTCGCCGGACGCGGCTTCCGGCTGGCGGTGGACCGCGTGTTCAGCCTCGCCGGTATCGGCACCGTCTGCACCGGCACCGCGCATGCGGGCACGGTGGCGATCGGCGACGAGCTGCTGCTGTTGCCGCCCGTCCCCGGCCAGTCGCCGCGGCGCGGCCGCGTGCGCAGCCTGCATGCGCAGAACGCGCCGGCCGCGCGCGCCTCGGCCGGCCAGCGCGTCGCCATCGGCCTGGCCGGTCTGGAGAAGGACGAGGTCGAACGCGGTCAATGGCTGGCCGCGCCGGAGATCGCGCAGTGGACGGATCGCATCGACGTGCGCTTGCGGGTGTGGCCCGAAGAGATGAAGGCGCTGCGCAGCGGTTTGCCGGTGCACGTCCATGTGGGCGCGGAAACTGTCACTGGCTCGGTGGCGGTGCTCGGAGGCTCTGGTACCGCGGAGGCTGCTGGCCCTCACCCCCGCCCTCTCCCGCAAGCGGGAGAGGGAGTGACACGCGGCGCGGTGAGCGGTGAATTGCGGACGTTCGTGGGCTTGGAGGCCTTGCCGCCCGGCGGTGACGGGGTGGTGCAGCTCGTTCTTCATCGACCGATCGGCGCGTGGGCCGGCGATCGCGTCGTGCTGCGCGACGCGTCCGCGACGCGCGCGCTGGCGGGCGGCGTCGTGCTCGACCCTCAGGCGCCCGCGCGTTATCGCCGCACGCCGCAGCGGCTCGCGGAACTCGCCGCGCTGAGCGCGGACTCGCCCGCGCGGCGGCTCGCGGGCCTGCTGGCGCAGGCGCCGATGGGCGTCGATCTCGCGCGCTTCGCCGCGGGCCAGGGCGTGGCCGGCGACGCCCGCGTGACGCTGCTCGCGGCGGCCGGCGCATCGACGGTCGTGCTGGGCGCCGACGGACCGGTCTGGGCGCTGGGCGCGGCGCAGACGGCCCAGTGGGAAGCCGTCGCGCTGGCGCGGCTGGTGCGTCATCACGAGGAACAGCCCGAGGAGCTCGGCCCCGACCTTGCGCGCTGGCGCCGGCTGGCCGCGCCGCGGATGGCCGAGTCGCTGTGGCAGGCGCTGGTGCGGCGGATGGCGTCGGCCGGGCAGGTGGCGATCAGCGGCGCGTCGGCCCACCTGCCGGCGCACGGCGTCCAGCTGTCGGCGCTCGACGAGCGCCTGGCGCAGAAGGTGATGCCGCGCCTGCTGTCGGCGGGTTTCGAGGGCGCCTGGGCGCGCGACCTGGCCAAGGACGCGCATGAGCCCGAGGCCCTGGTGCGCACGACGCTGGCGCGCCTGTCCCAGCGGGGCGAGCTGTTCCAGGTCGTCAAGGACCTGTACTACGCGCCGGCGGCCGTCCAGGAACTGGCGCGCATCGCACGGGCCTCCGCCGTCGGCGGCGACGTGAAGGCCGCGGTGTTCCGCGACCGCAGCGGCCTGGGCCGCAAGCGCGCGATCCAGGTGCTCGAATTCTTCGACAAGGTCGGCGTGCTGCGGCGCGTCGGCGACGCGCACCGGCTGCGGACCGACTGCCGGCTGTTCATCGACGATCATGAGGGCGGCGGCGCGACCCGTGTCGACGCCGTCGAAGTCTCATGAACGCGCAACGATCACTGGAGAGACAACGATCCTGGTGGATCGGCCGGACTTCAAATCCGGTGGGCGATGCCACGCATCGCCGGGTGGGTTCGACTCCCATGTCTCTCCGCCACTGTCCTGAAGCTTCTTCCTGCCCTTCACCGGAGCCTTTGATGCCCAGCCTCTTCCGACAAGTCAGCCGTGCGCTGCAGGGAATCGTCACCGCGTCGCTGATCGGCGCCACCGTCGCCATGACCGTCGCCGGGCCCGCGACGGCGCAGCCGCTGCCGGTGCTGCGCGTGACGGCCATCCCCGATGAATCGCCGACCGAGCTCGCCCGCAAGTTCGCGCCGCTGGGCAGGTACCTGGAGAAGGAACTCGGCGTGAAGGTCGAATGGACCCCCGTCACGGACTACGCCGCCGCCGTCGAGGCGGTCGTCAACAAGAAGATCGACCTGGCCTGGTTCGGCGGCTTCACCTTCGTGCAGGCCAACGTGCGCTCCGGCGGCAAGATCGTGCCGCTGGTCCAGCGCGAGGAGGACGAGAAGTTCCGCTCCGTCTTCATCACCGACGCGAAGTCGGGCATCGGCAAGCTCGAGGACCTGAAGGGCAAGACGCTCAGTTTCGGCTCCGCGTCGTCGACCTCGGGCCACCTGATGCCGCGCTCCTTCCTGCTGGCCGCGAAGATCAATCCCGACACCGACCTCAAGCGCATCTCCTTCTCCGGCGCGCATGACGCCACCGTCGCCGCCGTCGCGTCGGGCAAGGTCGACGCGGGCGCGCTCAACATCTCCGTCTGGGAGAAGCTGGTCGCCGAGAAGAAGGTCGACACCTCGACCGTCAAGGTGTTCTTCACGACGCCGCCGTATTACGACTACAACTGGAGCGTCCATGCCGACATGCCGGCCGCGACGAAGGAGAAACTCAAGGCCGCGTTCCTGAAGCTCACCCCGTCGACGCCGGAAGGCAAGGAGATCCTCGACCTGCAGCGCGCGACGCGCTTCGTGCCGACCCAGCCGGAGAACTACGCCGGCATCAAGGCCGCGGCGGAGAACGCGGGTCTGCTGAAGTGAGCTGACGGGTGCCCCGCATGTCCGGCCCGCATCGACCGACCCGCCGCGCCTGGCCGGCCCTCGCGCGCTTCGCCGCCGCGTCCGTCGCCTCCGTCGCCTCCGTCGCCTCCGTCTCGTCCTTTGCGTCCTTCGCGGTTGCGTCCGTCGCTGTCGTGTTCATCGCCGTCGCGCTCATCGCCGGCCTGGTCGGCGAGGCTCGGGCCCAGACGCCCGGGCTGTTGCGTGTCAGCGCCATCCCGGGCGAGTCGCCCGCCGAGGTGGCCCGCCGCTTCGTGCCGCTGGGCAGGTACCTGGAGAAGGAGCTCGAGATGAAGGTCGAGTGGGTGCCGGGCACCGACTACGACCGGGTGGTGGACAGCCTCGTCCATCGCCAGGTGGACCTGGCCGTGCTGGGCGGCTTCGCCCTGGTGCGGGCCAACCAGATGTCCGGCGGCAAGATCATCCCGCTGATCCAGCGCGAGGGCGACAGCCACTACCGCTCCGTGTTCATCACGCCGGTCGGCTCCGGCATCCGGCGGCTCGAGGACCTGAAGGGCCGGACCTTCAGCTTCGGTCCGGCCACGTCGACTTCAGGACATCTGATGCCGCGCGCCGCCCTGCTGGCCGCGAAGATCGATCCCAACACCAGCTTGAAGCAGGTCGTCTTCTCCAGCGCCCACGACGGCACCGTGGCCGCCGTGGCTTCCGGCAAGGTCGACGCGGGCGCGGTGAATCTGTACCTCTGGGAGCGCCTGGTCGCGGAGAAGAAGGTCGACACCTCGGCCGTGAAGGTGTTCTTCACCACGCCGCCGTATTACGACGCCAACTGGAGCGTCCATGCCGACATGCCGGTCGCGACCCGGGAAGCGATCAAGGCCGCCTTCCTGAAGCTCAGTGCCGCCACGCCGGAAGGCCGGGAGATCCTCGATCTTCAGCGGGCGACGAAATACGTGCCGACGCGGATCGACAACTACAACGGCATCAAGGCCGCCGCCGAGAACGCCGGACTGCTGAAATGAACTGAGGCGATCGCGATGCGTCTGCTGGAACTGGACGGTCTGCAGCTTCGCGCCGGCGCGCGCACGCTGATCGAGCCGCTGTCGTTGCACATCGACACCGGCGAGCAGGTCGCGCTGATCGGCGCCTCGGGCGCCGGCAAGACCTCGTTGCTGCACGCGCTGGCGCTGGCACTGGCGCCGGTCGCGGGGAGCCTGCGTCTGGCGGGCCAGGACGCCTGGGCCTTGTCGTCGCGCGACCGCCATTGGCTGCGGCGCGAGTTGATGCTGGCGCCGCAGCATCCGCCCTTGCCCCCGCGCCAGCGCGTGGTGACGGCGGTGCTGGCCGGGCGGCTGCCCGGCGCGGCCATGGCCGACAGCCTGCGCATGCTGCTCAGCCCGACCGAGGCGCAGGCGCGCCTGGCGTTCGACGCGCTGGACCGGCTGGAACTCGGCGACCGGCTCTGGTCGCGCGTCGATCAGCTGTCCGGCGGCGAGCGCCAGCGCGTCGCGGTCGCGCGGCTGCTGGTGTCGAAGGCGCGGCTGTGGCTTGCCGACGAGCCGCTGTCGGCGCTGGATCCGCAGCGTGCGCAGCGCGTCCTGGAGGTGCTGCGGGACAGCGCCCGCGCGCAGGACCGGACGCTCGTGTGCAGCCTGCACCAGGTCGATCTGGCCTGCCGGCTGTTTCCGCGCGTGATCGCGCTGCGCGAGGGCCGTCTCGTCTATGACGGTCCGCCTCGGGACCTGGGCGCACGGCAGCTGGACGAGATCTACGCGGACCTGCTGAATGAGCCGCCGCCCGTGGCCGAGGACGCGGCGCGGCCGACGTCGCTGCCTCAGGCCATGTGTCGATGAGCGCCGCCGCCGCCGCCGCCGCGCCGTGGCGCCGCGATCCCGCCGCCACGCGACGTCTCGGCCTGGCCATCGGGCTGCTCGTGCTGCTGTGGCCGCTGCTGGTCTGGTGCGAGTTCCGGCCGTGGGAACTGCTCGACCCGCGCAGCCTGCGCGCGACGCTGCGATTCGGCGCGCAGTTCCTGACGCCGCGCGTGGATGGCGAGTTCCTCGCGATGCTGGCCACCGACACCTGGCGCACCGTCGCGATGGCGACGGTGGGCCTGGCGCTGGCGTGGGTGATCGCCGTGCCGATGGCGCTGCTGGCGACGGCGCGGCTGTCGGTGTCCGCGGTGGCCGGCCGCATGGGGACCCTGCCAGCGGCCTGGCGCGGCGCCGTGCGCCTGGTGCTGGTCGTGCTGCGCTCGGTGCCGGAACTGGTCTGGGCGCTGATGCTGGTGCGCGTCATCGGCCTGGGGCCCGGCGCGGGCGTGCTGGCGATCGCGCTGTCCTATGGCGGCATGCTCGGCAAGGTCTACGCCGAGATCCTCGAGAGCGCCGACGCCGCGCCCACGCAGGCCCTGCTGCGCGGCGGCGCCGGGCGCCTGCAGGCGCTGCTATTCGGCGCGCTGCCCGGCTGCGCCGACGAGCTGGTGAGCTACACGGTGTACCGCTGGGAATGCGCGATCCGGTCCTCGGTCGTGCTGGGTTTCGTGGGCGCCGGCGGGCTGGGGCAGCAACTGGACAACGCGACCAAGATGTTCGCGGGCTCGGAGGTCGCGACCATCCTGCTGGTGTTCATCGCGCTCGTGGCGATGGCGGACCGGATCAGCGCCTGGCTGCGCCCCGCGCGCGAGGCCGGGCAGGGGGCGGAGGCGTCGCGACCTGCCGGTCGCCCGGCCGCGCGGTGGGGCGTGCGCACCCTGCTCGCCGGTCTGCTCACGCTGCTGGTGGCGAGCTTCGCGACGCTGCCGCTGCGCTGGGGCGAACTGCTCGGTGCGGGCGCGCTCGCGCAGATGGGGCGCTTCATCGCGGAGTTCTTCCCGCCGCAATGGGCGCCGGCGTTTCTCGCGCGCGTCGGGCAGGGGGCGATGGAGACCTTGGCAATGTCGGCGCTCGGCAGCGGCCTGGCGGCGGTGGCCGGGCTGGCGATCGCGCTGGTGGCCAGCCGGCCGCCGGGGCCGCTGCGCTGGCTCTCGCGGCTGCTGCTCAACGCGCTGCGCAGCGTGCCGGAGCTGGTCTGGGCGGCGATCCTGCTGGTCTCGGCCGGCCTGGGGCCGATGCCCGGCACGCTGGCCCTGGCGTTGCACACGACCGGCGTGCTCGGCCGCCTGATGGCGGAGGCGCTCGAGAACGCGCCGCCGCAGACCGCCCAGGCCCTGCGCTGGGCGGGCGCGTCACGCTGGCAGGTGTTCGCGTTCGCGACGCTGCCGCAGGCGGCGCCGCAGTTGCTCAGCTACACGCTGTACCGGTGGGAAAACAACATCCGCGCCGCGACGGTGCTGGGCGTCGTCGGGGCCGGCGGGCTCGGCCAGATGTTGAGCCTGCATCTCAGCCTGTTCCAGATGCGCGAAACTTGCACCGTGCTGCTGGCGATGCTGGCGTTGGTGATGCTGGTCGACGCCTGTTCCTACGCGGCGCGCCGGAAGTTGAATCGATGAAGAATGCCGCCATGAACGACGACGCCCTGAAGCTGCTGCTGGCGCGCGCTTCGGTCGGGCCGAAGTACCTGATCGAGCCCGGCCCCGAGGAGGCGCACCTGCGCCTGATGGTCGACGCCGCGCTGCACGCGCCGGACCACGCGGGGCTGGTGCCTTTCCGTTTCAAGGTCGTGCGCGGCGAGGCGAAGCGGTTGATGGCGACGCTGTTCGCCGAGGCCGCGCGCCGCGCCGGCAAGGACGCGGCCGGCTTGGCAATGGACGAGGAACGCGCGCTGCGGCCGCCGGTGACGGTGGCTGTCGTCGCCCGGCTGGACATGGGGCATCCGCAGGTGCCGGCGCACGAGCAGTGGGCCTGCGTGGGCGGGGCGCTGACGAACTTCCTGAACGCCGCGCAGGCACTCGGCTTCGGCGGAAAAATGCTGAGTGGGGCGAAGGCGCGCGACCCGGGGCTGATCGCCGCGTTCTGCGAGCCGGGCGAGACGCTGCTCGGCTGGATCGCGATGGGCACGCCGGCGCCGTCGGACAAGCCGCCCAAGCAACGCGGCGCCAAGGAAGGCGCCGACCGCGCGCTGCAGTTCTGGGGTGGCTAGCCCTCAGCCGTCAGCCCTCAGCCGTAGATGTAGCTCTGCAATTGCGCGATCGTCAGCTCGTCGTCCGCGATGATGTTGTCCATCAGGTCCCTGATCGACAGCATGCCCACGACGGTCGATCCCTCGACGACCGGCAGGTGGCGGATCTTGCGCTGGCTCATCAGGCTCATGCACTCGCGGCACTCGGTGTCGGGCTTCACGACGAACACGTTGGCCGTCATCACTTCCTTGACCTGCGTGTTGCGCGAGTCGCGTCCCTGCAGCGCGATCTTGCGGGTGTAGTCGCGCTCCGAGAAGATGCCGAGCAGCCGCTCACCCTCCATCACCAGCAGCGCGCCGACGTCATGTTGCGCGAGCAGATGCAGTGCATCGAACACCGTCGCTTCCGGCGTGATGCGCCAGACGCTCGGGCCGCGGTTCTTCAACAGATCGGACACCGGTTTCATGGGGCCTCCTGGCGAAATCCTGGCGAATTGCTGAGGGACATCGAGCGCCCAAGATAAGCGCCTTGGCGGCGCGCCGCAAGCCCCTGCAAGACCCGACCCCCCAAGGAGCGAGGTCCCGATCGCCGCCTGTCCCGGGGATCGGGCACCCTCCCGCTCAGGCGGGGTGGGTCAGGTCGCGCAGGTGGGTGGGACCGGCGCGGCGCTCGATCTCGGCGAGCAGGTCGCGGCCCCAGCCCATCGCGAAGAGGGCCTCGCCGACGACGAACATCGGCCCCACCAGCAAGCCGATCAGGTCGTCGACGAAGGCGGGTTTGCGGCCCTCGTAATAGTGACCGACGAACTGGATGATCCAGCCCACGATGAAGCTGCCCAGGCCCCAGGCGAGCCAGCCGCCAAAGGAGCCCGCCGCCAGCGGGTGCGCCAACGCCATCAGCACCGCGTTGACCACGGCGGTGGCGAGGCCCAGGACCACGTTGCCGCGTGTCAGATACCAGATCGTCGCGGCGCTCCAGACCACCCAGGCGGCGGACACGGTCCAGTCGGCAATGTGGAACTGCGCCCGTGCGAGCAGCACGCCGATCGCGAAGACGATCAGCGGGATGCCGACGAAATGCGTGGCGATGTTGCGGCGGTCGCGGTGGTAGGCGGCGTACTGCGCCATCAGGTCGGTCGCTTGGCGGGCCATGGCAGTCTCCGTGCGGGGTGTCGTCGTGATGTCGCAATGCTAGTGCGACCAGCTTGTTTGTGCCGTTCAGAATGCAGGTCTGACCACTCTTGGTTTACCCCTATGCAAGTGTTGACGCGGGCAAGCGAGGTGCCTCGGGTTCTGCGGACCCGGCGGCGATGGGGCTTGGCAGGTGGGGCGGGCGGGACGGGCGCGGCGGGCGTTGCGATCCTGGCCGCGGCGTTGTCGCTCGCCGGATGCGGCAGTGCACCAATCGCCGCGGTACCGTCCGCGGGCGCTGCGTCGGACGCGACCGCGACGCCGGGTACGCCGGGTAGGCCGGCGCCGTCGCCCTGTCCGGCCTGGCTCGCGGCGCAGCAGCGGGGCGAAGGACGGCTCTACCGCGTCGATGCCGCGGGCTCGCAGGTCCGCATCCACGTGTTCCGCGCGGGGCGGCTCGCCAAGGTCGGCCACAACCACGTGCTCGGCGTCGAGCGGCTCGAGGGCCAGGTCTTCCTGCCCGCCGACGGCATCGCCGGTGCCGGCGTCGAACTGGCCTTCCGGCTCGACGACGTCGGCATCGACAAGCCCGACTGGCGCGCCGGACTCGGCGCGGAGTTCTCCAGCGTCCCCACGGCCTCCGACGTCGCCGGCACCCGGACCAACATGCTCCGCGCCATCGATGGCGAACGCTTCCCGACGATCTCGATGCGCAGCACGGCGGTGGCGGGCGCGTTCCCGGTCCTGGCGATCAAGCTCGCGGTGCAGTGGCACGGGCAGGTCCGCGAGATCGACGTGCCGGTGCGGGTCGTCCGGCCTGCCGGAGATGCGGCTTTGAGAGCCCAAGGCGCGCTCATCCTGCGTCAGAGCGAGTTCGGCATCACGCCGTTCTCCGTGTTCGGCGGGCTGCTCGCCATCCAGGATGAGCTGACGGTCGACGTCGATGTGGCGGCGGGGCCGGCTGCGGGCTGTCCCTAAGCCCGCAGGTCCAGGCTCATCAGGTCCTTGGCGTAGTAACGGCCGTCGGACAGACGGATGGCACGGGGGAGGTGACCGTAACGCGTGAAACCGGCCTGGCGGTAGACCGCGATGGCCGATTGATTGCCAGCGGTCACGCTGAGCGTCACGGCCTCGAGGCGCGGCTCGCGGCGCAGCAGGGCCAGCGCCTGCTGCAGCAGACGCTTGCCGATGCCGCGGCCGCGGAAATCGTCATCGACCATCATCCCGATCAGGTGCGCGATGTGCTGCACCTTCCTGCGGTTCTCGTGCTCGCAGGTCAACGCACCCACCAGACGGTCACCTTGCCACGCACCCAGCGTGAACAGCGACTTGCCGCCCGCCTGCGGATGCAGCCGCACGCGGTAGCTCGCCGCCTCGCGGGCCCGCTCGGTCTCCGCGTCGGAGGTGAAGGCCTGTTCGTGCCGCGCCAGCATCGCGTCGCGCAAGGCCTTGTAGGCGGCCAGGTCGCCTTCGGTCAGCAGGCGCAGCGTGATGGCATCGACGGTCGCGTCGACGTTCGTGCTGGCGTTCGTGCCGCCGTTCGGGTTAACGGAGTCGTTCGAGTCGCTCAAGCTCGCTCCTGTCGTTGATGTTGGCGAAGGCGTGGTCGTCGCCAGGTCGATCGAAGGCGACGCGCGCCAGCGGCAGGCCGGCCAGCCAGCCTTCGACGCGCCGTTCGCCCGCGCGCAGCGCGTCGGCCAGCGAGTCCCGGTGACCCGCGTGGATCAGGCTCGCGAGCGGCTGGCTGCGCAAGGGGTCGCCCGGCGCCTCGCGCCCGAGTGCCATGGCCGCGGTCTGGCCCGGACCCAGGCCGGCGGCCAGTCGGGCGAGGAGGTCCAGGGGCAGCCAGGGGCTGTCGCCGCTGACCACGAGCAGCCAGTCGTCGCCGTCATGGGCGGCGGCCATCGCGTCCAGCCCGGCCAGGATGCCGGCGAGCGGCCCTGGGAAGTCCGGCAGCGTGTCCTCGAGGACCGGATGGCCGAGTCGGCGGTAATCATCCAGATGGCGGTTGGCGCTGATGCACACGCGGCCGCCGGTCTGCGGCGCGATGCGTTCGAGCACGTGATCGACGAGGGGGCGGCCGAGGAAGGGCTGCAGCGGCTTGTCGACGCCGCCCATGCGCGTGGCGCGCCCGCCGCAGAGGACCAGCGCGGTGGCGCGCATCAGCCGCCGATGTAGTGCATCTCGACGCGGCGCGCCGGGCCGGAATCCGTGGCCGCCGGCAGGCTGGCGCGGAGCTCGGAGTAGCGGTCGTTGCGCCGTGTCCAGAGCGCGCCGAGCGCGGCGGCGATCTCGTCGTCGCTGCGGGCCTCGTGGGCGGCGTCGCCGCGCAGCAGGGCGCGCAGGTCGTGGCCGTCGCCGGCGAAGAGGCAGGTGTAGAGGCGCCCCTCGGTCGAGAGCCGCGCGCGGTTGCAGTCGCCGCAGAAGGCCTGGGTGACGCTGGAGATCAGGCCGATCTCGCCGCTGCCGTCGGCGTAGCCCCAGCGCGTGGCGGTCTCGCCGTCGGCCGAGGGCGCGAGCGGGACCAGGTCGGCGCCCAGTTCGACGTCTTGGCGCAGCCGGGCGAGGACGTCGGCGGACGGCAGGACTTCGTCCATGCGCCAGCCGTTGCTCATGCCGACGTCCATGTACTCGATGAAGCGCAGCACGACGCCGGTGCCGCGGAAGTGGCGCGCCATCGGGACGATCTGGTCGTCGTTGGTGCCGCGCTTGACGACCATGTTGACCTTGATCGGCGCCAGGCCGACGGCCTGCGCGGTCTCGATGCCGTGCAGCACGTCGGCGACGGGGAAGTCCACGTCGTTCATGCGGCGGAAGATGGCGTCGTCGAGCGCGTCCAGGCTGACCGTGACGCGCTGGAGTCCGGCGTCCTTGAGCGCCTGCGCCTTGCGGGCGAGCAGCGAGCCGTTGGTGGTGAGCGTGAGATCGAGCGGCAGGCCCTCGGGCGTGCGCAACGCGGCCAGCTGGGCGATGAGCGCCTCGAGGTGACGGCGCAGCAGCGGCTCGCCGCCGGTCAGGCGCAGTTTCTGGACGCCGAGCTGGGCGAAGACGCGAGCCAGACGGGCGATCTCCTCGAAGGAGAGCAGGTCGCGGTGGGGGAGGAAGGCGTAGTCCTTGTCGAACACGTCCTTGGGCATGCAATAGCTGCAGCGGAAGTTGCAGCGGTCGGTGACGGAGATCCGCAGGTCGCGCAGCGGCCGGCCGCGCGCATCCAGCCACGGGCCGCTGCGGGGCGGCGGCAGCGGATGCGGCACGGGAGGCGTCCGCCCGATCTGGCGCAGATCGAGCAGCGGAATCACACCATCGGTCATGGACCGGATTGTGCCGCCGCCGGCCCGCCCGCGCCCGCGCAAGCCCTTCGAATGGCGACGATGTTCCAGAAGTACGCGAAAGACGTGTGGACCGAGGCGGAACGCGTGGACTTCATCAGTTGGATCGCACTGAACCCGGAGGCCGCGACGTCATTCCGGGCAGCGGCGGTTGTCGCAAGATTCGTTGGACGAAGGCGGGGCGCGGCAAGCGCGGCGGAGTCCGAGTGATCTATTTCAATGTCGAGGACGAGGTGATCTGGCTGTTGATCGTGTATTCGAAGGCTGCTTACGACAGTCTCCCCGCCGCATTTCTGGAAGAGCTCAAGCAAGGAGTCGAAGATGCCTAAGGACAAGGAGAAGTTCCAGCAGGACTTGCTGGCGTCGATCCGGCAGATGAGGTCCGGGCAGGCGGCCCGGGTCACCCGCGTCGAGATTCCTGGGGCTGCGGAGGCTCGCGCCTGCACGGGCTTGTCCCAGACGGATTTCGCCGGTCTGCTGGGGGTGTCGAAGCGGACGTTGCAGGAATGGGAGCAAGGACGGCGGGAACCGACCGGTGCGGCCCGGACGTTGCTGCGTGTCGCCATGGCTCACCCCGAGGTCTTGCTGGAGCTTCGCTGAACGGTATTCGCCCTCGTCACCCTGTAGGACCTGTCACTTGCGTGACGAGGCCGGCAGCGGTCGAATCGCGGCATGAGCCTGACCCCCACGACCGTGGTCCATGCGGACCTGGCCAGCTTCGTCGCCTTCGGCGAAGCCCTCACCGACATGATCCGCGTCGACCACGGCCAGTGGCGCAGCCGCAGCGGCGGCTCGCCCTGGAACGTCGCGATCGCGATGTCGCGCCTGGGCCAGCTCAGTGCGTTCGCCGGCGGCATCAGCAAGGACGCGTTCGGCCAGGCGATCTGGCAGGCCAGCGCCGACGCCAGCCTGGACCTGCGCTTCATCCAGCAGTTCGCCAAGTCGCCGCTGGTGGCCTACGTCCATCAGCTCGATCCGCCGGAGTACGCCTTCGTCGGCGACGACAGCGCCGACCTGCACTTCCGCCCCCACGCCTTGCCCGCCGGCTGGCGCCGCGCGCTGCGCTGGGCGCACTTCGGCTCGATCAGCCTGACCCGCGAACCGCTCGCGGCCCGCTTGATCGCGCTGGCCGAGTCCCTCAAGGACGAGGGCGTGCGCATCAGCTACGACCCCAACTACCGCATGTCCATGGACTCGCGCTACGACCGCACGCTGGAACGCATGTGCCGGCTGGCGGACGTCATCAAGGTCTCGGACGAGGACCTGCGCGGCCTGTTCCGCAGCCGCGACCACCACCTGGGCCTGGCGCAGATCTCGGCCTGGAACCCGCGCGCGATCGTGATGCTGACGCTGGGCGAGCGCGGCGCGCAGCTCTTCCATCCGAAGGCGGACCTGAGCGCGGCGCCGCCGCCGCTGGACCATGTCGTCGACACCATCGGCGCCGGCGACGCCGCCATGGCCGGGCTGCTCTACAGCCTCATGAACGGCGGCACGCAGGATCCTGAGGAACACCTGCGCTGGGCCGTGGCCGCCGGCGCGGCGGCCTGTGCCGGCGCGGGCGTGGACGGGCTCTCGGCCGGGCTGGTCACCTCGCTCATCGACCAGGTGCAGGTCAGGCGCGCCGAGATGGCCTGAAAATGGCCCAGCGGCCCAGCGGGCTGAACAACGAGGTCGCCTGTGTGCGAGCGACGATCCCGTACTGAGTGCAATGCGAGCAATGCTTGCAATGCTTGCAATGCGTTCACGGCGTCGGCTCAGGGCTCGTCGCGCAGCGCCTGCCGGAAAGCTCGCGCGATGGCGTCCAGTGCGGCCCGGCGCTGCAACTGTCGATGGACGGCGATTTCGCCCTCCCGTCCCGAGCGGGCTGCCTTCAGCGCGGCGTCGACCTGCCCGCGGTGCATCATGGACTGGGCCTTGGCCCAGGGGCCGCGCTTCGATTCCAACCGCGATCGCAGGCGCTTCAGTTCATTGAGGGGCAGGGGCGCCAGGCAGGGCTTGAGGTAAGCCGCCACGGTGAGCGCCACGAAGTCGCGCTCGTCCGCGGAGTCTCCGCGCTGGTCATGGGCCGTCCGGAAGTCCAGACGCATCCTGGCGATCAGCGGGACGAGGGCCGCGTGGAGTTCCAGCACCGCAACAACCGCCTCCGATCGTGCCGCCGGGTTCCACACGGTCCTCAGCGCCATCGGCTTGCCGTGGACCTGGATCAGCTTGCGCAACGCAAGGCCGAGCGCGTTCCCTTCCGGCCGGCTGCTGCCCCACAGCGGATCGCGCCGGGGCTGCGGCGCGGCTTCCTGCGGGACGGCGGGCGCGACCGGTCGCGGCGCTGCACGCACCGGCACGACCTGCTCGGCGGCGAACTCACTGTCCATCGGCAACGCCATCGGCTCGGTGGGCCGGTCATCCAGCATCCCGAAGGCGACGTCTTCCAGGGTCGAGGAGATGTAGACCGCCTGGCCCCGGTCGAGCCGGGCGACGAACCTCGCGCGGCTGACCGTGGCCGCCAGCGCGCTCCTGGCCCGATCGATGGACGTGGGCGTCGGCGGGCCTTGTCCGGCATCGGATCGCCCGGCTTGCGAGGCGAGGAGGCCGGGCGCGTGGCGTTGGCGGCCAGTGGACAGATTCACGAGCGAACTCCGCAATTGAGAGGGTTCCATGCTCGTGGTTCGTCCGCCTCTCGACCATGACGATCATCGACGGATCCGGGCGACCGACTGACTCCAAGTCAGCAGTGATCCCTGTCAAGCTGCTACTCGCCGGTGTCGCGCTTCGTCGCCACCAACGTCTTCGGCCCGCCGACCTGCAGGCGAGGGCGGTCCGCCTCTTCCTCGGCCAATGGCGCGACCTCGACCAGGCTCGCATGACAGCGCCGTGCCAGGTCTTGATAGGTCTCGGTGCCGACGCGCTTCCAGCGGATCTCGTCCTCGGTCAGCGGGCGCGTCACCTTCGCGGGCAGACCCGCGATGAGCGACTTCTCCGGCAGCTTCAGCCCCGCCCGCACGAACGCGCAGGCGGCGACGATGCTGAACGCGCCGACCTCCGCCTCGTCCATCACCACCGCGTTCATGCCGACCAGCGCGTCGTGCCGCACCACGCAGCCGTGCAGCACCGCGCCATGGCCGATGTGGCCGTTGGTCTCGACGACCGTGTCCGAGTCCGGGAAGCCATGGACCACGCAGGTGTCCTGCACGTTGGCGCCGGCCATCAGCCGGATGCGTCCGAAGTCCCCCCGCAAGGAGGCGCAAGGCCCCACATAACAGTCAGGGCCGACGATCACGTCCCCGATCAGCACCGCCGTCGGGTGGACGTAGGCGCTCGGATGGACGACGGGCGAGAGGCCGTCGATGGCGTAGCAGGGCATGGAATGCGCTCCTTCTAGGTGGTAACCCCAGGTTTCCGACCTTGTCTTGCGATGCGATGGCTCGTAGTATCTACCGACCGGTCGGTAAATAGAAGCCGATCAACAAAAGCTGAAAAAGCTGAATCCATAGCCGGCCGAGGAGACAAGCCGAATGAGCACCGCCACCACGACCCCATCCACCGCTGCCGAAGACAGTCCGCTGCTGATCAGCACCGAGGGCGCCGTCCGTGTCCTCACGCTGAACCGGCCGCAGGCGCTGAACGCGTTCACGACCGGCCTGCTGGGCCAGTTGAGAGTCGCGCTCGACGACGCGGCGCTGGACGAGACCGTGCGGGCGGTGCTCATCACGGGCGCGGGCCGCGCGTTCTGCGCGGGCCAGGACCTGTCGGATCCCCACATCAAGCCGGAGTTCGATGAGCACGCGGATCCGGCGACCGCTGCCGACGTCCACAAGAGGCCCAAGGCCAAGGACATCGGCAACCTGCTCGACCACTACTACATCCCGCTCGCGCTGCGCCTGCGCAGCATGCCGGTGCCGACCGTGTGCGCCGTCAACGGCGTGGCCGCGGGCGCGGGCGCGAACTTCGCGCTCGGCTGCGACCTCGTGCTGGCGGGACAGTCGGCCTCGTTCATCCAGGCGTTCTCGAAGATCGGGCTGGTGCCCGACTGCGGCGGCACCTGGCTGCTGACGCGCCTGGTGGGCCGCGCCCGCGCGATGCAGCTGGCGCTGCTCGGCGACAAGCTGCCCGCCGCCGACGCGCAGTCCTGGGGCCTGATCGCGCGCTGCGTCGCCGATGCCGAGCTGCAGAGCGAGGCGATGGCCACCGCGCAGAAGCTCGCCCGGATGCCGACCAAGGCGCTGGTGCAGACGCGCGAGGCGCTCGACGGCGCGATGGACCTGGAGTTCGAGGACGCCCTCAAGCTCGAAGCCCGGCTGCAGAGCCAGCTCGGCTACGCGCACGACTACCTCGAGGGCGCCGCCGCCTTCCTGACCAAGCGTCAGCCGACCTTCAAGGACCGCTGATGAGCGAGACCCTGGATCCCCGTGTCGATGCGCAGCGCGTGGCCGAAGCGGTCCGCGACACCATGTTCGCCAATGACCGCGCCTCGAAGGGCCTGGGCATGCGCATCGACGCCATCGGCCCCGGCACCGCGACGCTGTCGATGACGGTGCGCGAGGACATGCTCAACGGCTTCGACATCTGCCACGGCGGCTTTGTGACGACGCTGGCCGATTCCTGTTTCGCCTTCGCCTGCAACTCGCACAACGAGGTGACGGTGGCTTCGGGCTTCGCGATCGACATCGTCGCGCCGTCCCGGCTGGGCGACGTCCTGAGCGCGCAAGCCGTCGAGACCTCGCTGGCCGGCCGCACCGGCGTCTACGACATCCGCATCACCAATCAACGCGACGAATTGATCGCGGTCTTCCGGGGCCGGTCCTACCGCATCAAGGGCAAGCCCGTGGTGCCGGAACTGGCCGCCGCGCGCTGAGCGCGCCGGTGCCCCGCAATGAGCAGAGCGGTCAGGAGACAGACCCCATGACGGTGAAGACCTTCCAGCCCGAGCACCTCGAGCCCATCGAGCGCGCCAGCCAGGACGAGCTGCGCGCGCTGCAGCTGCAGCGCCTGAAGTGGTCGCTCAAGCATGCCTACGAGAACGTGCCGCACTACAAGGCCGCGTTCGACGCGAAGGGCGTCCATCCGGACGACCTGAAAGATCTGTCCGACCTGCGCCTGTTCCCGTTCACGACGAAGAAGGACCTGCGCGACAACTATCCGTTCGGCCTCTTCGCGGTGCCGCGCGAGCAGGTGGTGCGGGTGCACGCGTCGTCCGGCACGACGGGCAAGCCGACCGTCGTCGGCTACACGCAGCGCGACATCGACACCTGGGCCGACCTGGTCGCGAGATCGCTGCGCGCCGCCGGCACCCGCAAGGGCGACATCGTCCACATCGCCTACGGCTACGGCCTGTTCACCGGCGGGCTGGGCGCGCATTACGGCGCCGAGCGCCTGGGCTGCACCGTCATCCCGATGTCGGGCGGACAGACCGAGAAGCAGGTCCAGCTGATCCAGGACTTCAAGCCCGACGTCATCATGGTGACGCCGAGCTACATGCAGGTGATCGTCGAGGAGTTCGTGCGTCAGGGCCTGGACCCGCGCGCGTCCTCGCTGAAGACCGGCGTCTTCGGCGCCGAGCCCTGGACCGAGGCGATGCGCCGCGAGATCGAGCTCAAGGCCGGCATCGACGCGGTCGACATCTACGGCCTGTCCGAGGTGATGGGGCCGGGCGTTGCCAGCGAGTGCATCGAGACCAAGGACGGTCCGGTGATCTGGGAGGACCACTTCTATCCCGAGATCATCGATCCCGAGACCGGCGAGGTGCTGCCGGAAGGCTCCGAGGGGGAACTGGTGTTCACCTCGCTGAGCAAGGAGGCGCTGCCGGTGGTCCGCTACCGCACGCGCGACCTGACGCGCCTGCTGCCGCCGACCGCGCGCAGCATGCGGCGCATGGGCAAGATCGTCGGCCGCAGCGACGACATGCTGATCATCCGCGGCGTCAACCTGTTCCCGACGCAGATCGAGGAACTGGTGCTCGCCGAACCCGGCCTGTCGGGCCAGTACCAGATCGTCGTCAGCCGCGACGGCCACCTCGACGAGGTCGAGGTGCGCTGCGAGCTGTCCGCCGCGGGCGGCGGCGACGCGCAGGCGATGTCGAAGTCGCTGCAGCACCGCATCAAGACGCTGATCGGCGTGTCGACCCGTGTGACGGTTGGCGCGCCGGATTCGATCGAAAGAACGCTGGTGGGCAAGGCCCGCCGCGTCGTGGACCAACGTCCGAAGAACTCGTAAGGAGTCCATCCATGTACACGCAAGCCATGAGCGTCGGTCCGCAGGACCAGGCGACCAAGCTGCAGACCGCTGAAGAGCAGCAGCGCAACGAGGCCTTCGAAGCCCGGATCGACGCGGGCGACTTCATCGAGGCCAAGGACTGGATGCCGGAGCACTACCGCAAGACGCTGGTGCGGCAGATCAGCCAGCATGCGCATTCGGAGATCGTCGGCATGCTGCCGGAAGGCAACTGGATCACGCGCGCGCCGACGCTCAAGCGCAAGGCGATCCTGCTGGCCAAGGTGCAGGACGAGGGCGGTCACGGGCTCTACCTGTATTCCGCCGCCGAGACCCTGGGCACCAGCCGCGACCAGATGCTGGACGCGCTGCACACGGGCAAGGCGAAGTACAGCTCCATCTTCAACTACCCGACGCTGACCTGGGCCGACATCGGCGTGGTCGGCTGGCTGGTGGACGGCGCGGCGATCATGAACCAGGTGCCGCTGTGCCGCTGCTCCTACGGCCCGTACGCCCGCGCGATGATCCGCATCTGCCGCGAGGAGTCCTTCCATCAGCGCCAGGGCTACGAGAGCCTGCTGGTCATGATGCGCGAGGGCACGGACGCGCAGAAGGCGATGGTGCAGGACGCGGTGAACCGCTGGTGGTGGCCGTCGCTGATGATGTTCGGGCCGGCGGACAAGGATTCGCCGAACTCCGAGCAGTCGATGCGCTGGGGCATCAAGCGCCTGACCAACGACGAGCTGCGCCAGAAGTTCGTCGACGCGACCGTGCCGCAGGCCGAGCTGCTCGGCATCACGCTGCCCGATCCCGACCTGAAGTGGAACGCCGAGCGCGACCACCACGATTTCGGCGCCATCGACTGGGCCGAGTTCTGGCGCGTCGTCGGCGGCAACGGCCCGTGCAACACCGAGCGCCTGGGCACCCGCGTCAAGGCCTGGGACGACGGCGCCTGGGTCCGCGACGCCGCGCTCGCCCACGCGAAGAAGCGCGCCACCGAAGCCAAGGCGGCCTGATCGATCGCTGCCGCGCATTCGCGCACCAGCGATCACGCCGCTTCCGCCACGAACAGTTCAGAGCAACCGAATCATGAGCATCAACCAGACGACCGGCGCCAACGAATGGCCCCTGTGGGAAGTCTTCGTCCGCAACAAGGCGGGCCTGGACCACAAGCATTGCGGCAGCCTGCACGCGCCCGATTCGAAGATGGCCTTGCAGATGGCCCGCGACGTCTACACCCGCCGCCAGGAAGGCGTGAGCATCTGGGTCGTGCCGTCGTCGGCGATCGTCGCGTCGGACCCGGGCGAGAAGTCGATGTACTTCGACCCGATGGAGGACAAGGTGTACCGACACCCGACTTTCTATGACCTGCCCGAGTCCCTGGACCACATGTGAGGACCGGACGATGACCGCTTCCGTCCAACCCGGCCAGCGCGCGGAGGTCCAGTACCTGCTGCGCGTCGGCGACGCGTGCCTGGTGCTGTCGCACCGCATCTCCGAATGGATCGGCCATGCGCCCATCCTGGAAGAGGAACTCGCGCTGGGCAACATCGCGCTGGACCTGCTGGGCCAGTCCCGCGCGCTGCTGACGCGCGCCGGCCAGCTCAACGAGCAGCCGCTCGATGAAGACCAGCTCGCCTACCTGCGCGAGGAGCGCCACTACCTGAACCCCGTGATGATGGAGCTGCCGCGCGGCGACTTCGCCTTCACGCAGGCCCGCAACCTGATCGCGGCCTGCTGGCTGATGCCGTTGTGGACGCGGCTGCAGGCGTCGAGCGACGCGGAGGTCGCCGCCATCGCCGCCAAGGCGGTGAAGGAAGTCCGCTATCACCAGCAGCACGCGGCCGAGTGGGTCGTGCGACTGGGCGACGGCACCGAGGAGTCGGCGCAGCGGATGAAGGCCGCGCTCGCGCAGCTGTGGCCCTACGTCAACGAGCTGTTCGCGTCGGACGAGATCGACGCCGCGGCCGAGGCCAGCGGCCTGGGTCCGGCCTGGTCGTCGCTGAAGCCCGACTGGGACGCGGCGATGGACGAGGTCCTCGCCGAGGCGCAGCTCGCGCGGCCGAAGGACACGCCGCATGTCTACACCGGCGTGCGCGGCGTCCACAGCGAGCACATGGGCCACCTGCTGGCGACGATGCAATCGCTGCAGCGCAGCTATCCCGGCGGAGTCTGGTGAGCGGAACCATGATGAATGCGCCGACACCGTCTCACCTGGATTGGGTGTCGTCCTTGACGCCGGTCGGACCGCGTCCGTCGCCGTCCGATGTCGGCGCGACCGACCTGGGCTGCGGCCGCCTGTCCGCCGCGTGGGAGGTGCTGTCGCAGGTGCTCGATCCCGAGGTGCCGGCGGTGTCGCTGGTGGAGCTCGGCATCGTGCGCGACCTGGTCGAGACCGCCGACGGTGTCGAGGTCGTGCTGACGCCAACGTATTCCGGTTGCCCGGCGACCGAGGCGATCGAGCAGAGCGTCCGTGAGGCGCTGTCGCGCTTCGGCACCGTCACCGTGACGATGCGCCGCGCGCCGGCCTGGACCACAGACTGGATCACCGACGAGGGCCGCGAGAAGCTGCGCCGCTACGGCATCGCGCCCCCGGGACCGGTGGACGCGGGGCAGGGCGTGCCCATCCGCATCGTCCGCCGCCGCGAGGCCATCGCCTGCCCGCGCTGCGGCAGCACGCACACCGAGCAGCTGTCGGCCTTCGGGTCGACCGCTTGCAAGTCGCTGTATCGCTGCGTCGCCTGCCGCGAGCCTTTCGAACATTTCAAGCCGATCTGAGCCATCGCCATGAGCCTGCACTTCCACCCGCTGCGCCTGCGCGCCAAGCACCAGGACACCGACGACGCCGTCGTGCTGTGCTTCGACGTGCCCGAGGCGCTGCGCGAGACCTTCCGCTTCACGCAAGGCCAGTACCTCACGCTGCGCGGCGACGTCGATGGCCAGGACATGCGCCGGTCCTATTCCATCTGCGCCGGCGTCGACGACGGCGAGCTGCGCGTCGGCGTGCGCCAGGTCGACGGCGGCGCCTTCTCCACCTGGGTGCACCGGCATCTGAAGGCCGGCGACGAGATCCAGGTCTTCCCGCCGCAGGGCCGCTTCCATGTGCCGCTGGAGCCCGCGGCGGGGCGGCACTTCGTCGGCATCGCCGCCGGATCGGGCATCACGCCCATCCTGTCGATCATGAAGAGCGTGCTGGCCCGCGAGCCGCTGAGCCGCTTCACGCTGATCTACGGCAACCGCCGTCCGGCGACGACGATGTTCAAGGAAGAGCTCGAGGACCTGAAGAACCGCTACATGACGCGGCTGACGCTGCATCACGTGTTCTCGCGCGAGCATGTCGATTCGCCGCTGATGGCCGGTCGGCTGGACCAGGCCAAGCTGAGTGATTTCCTCGGCGGCCCCGTCCCGGCGGCCGGCATCGACCAGGTCTTCGTCTGCGGTCCGTTCGAGATGAACGAGCAGGCGGAAGCCGCACTGCGCGCGGCCGGTGTTCCCGAGGAACGCATCCACATCGAGCGCTTCGGCACGCCGGAGATGCAGACCGGTCGTCCGGCGCCGCACGAGGTCCACGAGGAGGACGCGGAGGCCGCCAAGGTCGTCGTGATCCGCGATGGCGTCTCGCGTGAGATCGAGTTCCGCAAGAGCGATCCCAGCCTGCTCGACGCCGCGGCACGGGCCGGCATGGACGTCCCGTTCTCCTGCAAATCCGGCGTGTGTTCCACCTGCCGTTGCAAGTTGATCGAAGGCGAGGTCCGGATGGATAAGAATTTCGCCCTCGAGAAGCACGAAGTGGCGGCCGGATTCATCCTGAGTTGCCAGGCGCATGCCCTGACCCCGCGCGTCGTGATCTCGTTCGACGATCGCTGATCCACAAGGAAAACAATACCCATGGCCCGAGGTCGAGCTCCCGGATTCGATGCCACCCGCGAGGAGATCCTCGCGCAGGCCGCCCGGCTTTTCGCCAACCAGGGCTACCCCGCAACCTCGATGAACCAGGTCGCCGAGGCCTGCGAGGTCAGCAAGCCCACGCTGTACCACTACGTCCGCGACAAGCACGAGCTGCTCGCGCAGATCTGCCAGAACCACCTGCAGCACCTGGTCGACCTGGTCGACGAGGTCAGCGCGCAGCAGCTGCCGCCGCCGGAGCACCTGCGCGGCCTGATCCACCGCTTCGTGCAGGCCTACGGCGAAGCGCAGAACGAGCACCGCGTGCTGACCGAGGACCTGAAGTTCCTCGACGACGAACATCGCGAGCGCATGGTCGCGGTCGAGCGCCAGGTCGTGGGCCGCTTCGCCGATGCGGTGGCCGCCGTGCGGCCGGAGCTGCGCGGCGCGCATCTGCACAAGCCGCTGACCATGCTGCTGTTCGGCATGATCAACTGGACCTTCACCTGGCTGCGGCCCGACGGCGCGCTGACCTACGAGGCGGTCGCGCCCATGGTGGCGGACCTGTTCTTCGGCGGGCTCGGCGCGGTGCGGACCGAACTCACCGATCCTTCGGCGCGCCACGAGCGCAACGAACTCGACCCGGCGGCGCCGCAAGTCTCATGAAGGCTTCGCGGAGGACCATCGCCGTCGATCTGCAATCTCTGTGCGGAGCTTGCAGTCATCGTTGAAGCAGTCGAAGTTGCAGTAGCAGTACCTCATTGACCTTGCGTTCCTGAAAAACATATTCCGAAGGAGACGACATGAAACGCATCGAGAAGACCCTGCTGGCCATGGCCATGACGGGGGCCGCGCTGATGGGCGCGGGCGGCAGCGCGTGGGCGGACATCAACGTCGGCGTGACCGTGTCGGCCACGGGGCCGGCCGCGTCGCTGGGCATCCCGGAGAAGAACACCTTCTCGCTGATGCCCAAGACCATCGCCGGGCAGAAGGTCAACTACATCATCCTGGACGACGCGTCGGACACGACGACGGCCGTCGCCAACACGCGCAAGCTGATCACCGAGCACAAGGTCGACGTGGTCGTCGGCTCGACGGTCACGCCGAACTCGCTGGCGATGATCGACGCGGTGTCGGAGGCGCAGGTGCCGATGATCTCGATGGCGGCCTCGGCCCGCATCGTCGAGCCGATGGACGCGAAGAAGCGGTGGGTCTTCAAGACGCCGCAGAACGACATCATGATGGCGCTGGCCATCGCCAGCCACATGCAGGCGCAGGGCGTGAAGACGGTGGCCTACGTCGGCTTCGCCGATGCCTACGGCGAGGGCTGGTACGGCGAGTTCAACAAGGTCGCCGCCAGCAAGGGCCTGAGCATCGTCGCCAACGAGCGCTACAACCGCACCGACACCTCGGTGACCGGCCAGGTGCTGAAGATCATGGCGGCCAAGCCGGACGCGGTGCTGGTCGGCGGCAGCGGCACGCCGGCGGCGCTGCCGCAGAAGACGCTCAAGGAGCGCGGCTACCAGGGCAAGTACTACCAGACCCACGGCGTGGCCAACAACGACTTCCTGCGCGTCGGCGGCAAGGACGTCGAGGGCACCTTCCTGCCGTCGGGCCCGGTGCTGGTCGTCGACCAGCTGCCCGCGGAACATCCCGCCAAGAAGAGCGCCAAGGCCTACGTGACGACCTATGAGGGCGCGTACGGCAAGGGCAGCGTGTCGACCTTCGGCGGCCACGCGTGGGACGCGGGCCTGCTGCTGCAGGCGGCGATCCCCGAAGCGATCAAGAAGGCCCAGCCGGGCACGCCGCAGTTCCGCGCGGCGCTGCGCGATGCGCTCGAAGGCGTGAAGGAACTGCCGGCCGCGCACGGCGTCTTCACGATGTCGCCGAACGACCATCTGGGTCTCGACCAACGCGCCCGTGTCATGGTCAAGATTGAGAACGGCGCCTGGAAATATCAGCCGTAAGCCTTTGACCTGAGGGCGGGACGCACAACGTCCCGCCCTCGTTCATTTCAGAAGTTCGAACCGAAGTTCAAACAGAAGTTCAAGAGAGACAGTCATGAGCGCCACCCCCGTCCTCCAAAGCCTGATCGCCGGTCGCTGGATCGGCTCGACCGCCGCGCGCGGCCTGCACAGCGCCGTCAACGGACGGCTGGTGACGCAGACCCATGCCGAGGAAATCGACTTCGGCGAGAGCCTGCACTTCGCGCGTAGGCAGGCATTGCCGGCGCTGCTGGCGCTCGACTTCCAGCAGCGTGCCGCGATCCTGAAGGCGCTCGCGACCTACCTGCAGGAGCACAAGGAATCGCTCTACGCGATCTCCGCGCACACCGGCGCGACGCGGCCCGATTCGTGGATCGACATCGAAGGCGGCTTCGGCACGCTCTTCGCCTACGCATCGATGGGCCGCCGCGAGCTGCCGTCGAGCAACATCGTCCATGAAGGCCCGGCGCAGGCGCTGGGCAAGCTCGGCCAGTTCATGGGCACCCACGTGCTGGTGCCCAAGCGCGGCGTCGCCGTGCACATCAACGCGTTCAACTTCCCGATGTGGGGGATGCTGGAGAAGTTCGCCCCGAGCTTCCTCGCCGGCATGCCCTGCATCGTCAAGCCCGCCACCGCGACCAGCTATGTCGCCGAAGCCTGCGTGCGCCTGATCGAGCAGTCCGGCCTGCTGCCGGCCGGCGCGTTGCAGCTGGTCATCGGCGGTTCCGGCGATCTGCTGGACCGGCTGGAGGAGACGGACGTCGTCACCTTCACCGGCTCGGCGGACACGGCGGCGCAGCTGCGCGTGAATCCGAACCTGATCCGCCGTTCGGTGCCGTTCAACGCCGAGGCGGACAGCCTCAACTGCGCGATCCTGGCGCCGGACGTGGTGCCCGGCGATCCCGAGTTCGATCTCTTCGTCAAGGAAGTGATGCGAGAGATGAGCGCCAAGGCCGGCCAGAAGTGCACGGCCATCCGCCGCGCGATCGTGCCGGCGGCGCAGATCGACGCGGTCGCCGCGGCGCTGCGCGAGCGGCTGGCGAAGATCAAGATCGGCAATCCGTCCGTCGAGGGCGTGCGCATGGGCGCGCTGGCCTCCAAGGCGCAGCAGGCCGACGTGGCCGAGCGTCTGGCGCAACTCGCCCAGGGCAACGAGATCGTCTACGGCGAGCGCGACGGTTTCGCGCCGGTGGGCGAGGGCGTCGGCGACGGTGCCTTCTTCGCGCCGACGCTGCTGCTGTGCCGCGACGCGATGAACAACGAGGCCGTCCACAACGTCGAGGCGTTCGGGCCGGTGTCCACGTTGATGAGCTACGGCGACTTCGACGAGGCGCTGGCGCTCGCGGCCAAGGGCCGTGGCAGCCTGGTGGGCTCGGTGGTCACGAAGACGCCGGCGCTGGCCGCGCAGGCCGTCTATCACGCCGCCGCCTTCCACGGCCGGCTGCTGGTCTTGGACCGCGACGCGGCCGGCGAGTCGACCGGTCACGGCTCGCCGCTGCCGATGCTCAAGCACGGCGGCCCGGGCCGCGCCGGCGGCGGTGAGGAGCTGGGCGGCATCCGCGCCGTCAAGCATTACCTGCAGCGCTGCGCAGTGCAGGCCTCGCCGACGATGCTCACGGCGATCACCGGCGAGTACGTGCGCGGCGGCAAGGTCACCGAGGACGCGATCCATCCGTTCCGCAAGCACTTCGAGGAGATCCAGGTCGGCGATTCGCTGCTGACGCATCGCCGCACGGTGTCCGAGGCGGACATCGTCAACTTCGGCGGCATCAGCGGCGACTTCTTCTACATGCACTTCGACGAGGTCGCGGCCAAGGACACCCAATTCGGCCAGCGCATCGCGCACGGCTACTTCGTGCTGTCGGCGGCGGCGGGCTTGTTCGTGTCGCCGGCGCCGGGGCCGGTGCTGGCCAACTACGGCCTGGACACGCTGCGTTTCGTGAATCCGGTGGCCATCGGCGACACCATCCAGGCGCGACTGACCTGCAAGCGCCGCATCGATCGCGGCAATCGTCCGGACCAACCGCCGCAAGGCGTCGTCGCGTGGGATGTGCAGGTCACCAACCAGCGCGGCGAGCTCGTGGCCAGCTACGACATCCTGACGCTGGTGGCGAAGAAGGCGGCCTGATCCTCAGCGCGGAGCGAGCTCATGAATGAGGTCGATCAGCGCGCGTAGCGTCGCCGGGATGTGCCGGTGGCCGGAGTAGTACAGGCAGAGCGACGGCAGCGGGGCCGCCCAACCGTCCAGCACGCGGCGCAGCCGTCCGCTCGCGAGGTCCTCGGCCACGTACCACTCGGCGATCTGCGCGAGGCCCAGTCCCGCGCGCGCCGCTTCCCGCATCAGCAATGGCGAATCCAGCACCATGGGGCCCGGCACGTCGAGCGCTTCGCCCGCTGTGCCCGCCCCTGCCCCTGCCCCCGTGTCCGTGCCCGTCCCCGTGGCTGCCCCCTTGACCGCTGCTGCCTTGCCCCGCTTCGCTCGCGCGAACTCCCAAGGCGACGGCAGGCCGCTCGGCATCCGGGCACGGATGCAGGCGTGGCGCGCGAGCTCGGCGGGCGTCGACGGCGTGCCGTGCCGCTCGAAGTAGTCGGGCGAGCCGACGACCGCCATCCGCAGCGGCAGGCCGATCTGCACGCGGATCATGTCCCGCGGCACTTGCGGCGCGAGCCGCAACCCGGCGTCGAAGCCCTCGGCGACGATGTCGACCAGCCGTCCTTCGGTGACGACGTCGAGCGTGACGCCCGGATAGCGGCGCAGGAACTCCGCCAGGATCGGCCGGAACACCATCTGGGCCGCGCCCAGCGAGCTGTTGAGTCGCAGCGTGCCGGAAGGCGCGCCTGCGTGATCGTCCGCCGCCGCGACGGCTTCCTGGATCTGCGCCACCGCCGGACCGATCCGGTCGACGAAGCGTCGACCGGCCTCGGTGAGCGACACGCTGCGCGTCGTGCGGTGGAAGAGCCGCACGCCCAGGCGCGCTTCCAATCCCGCGACCGCGTTGCTCACGGCGGAGGTCGACATCGCCAGCTCCAACGCCGCCGGCCGGAATCCCTGCCGGCGCGCGACGGCGAGCACCACCTCGAACTCGGTCAGGCTGTCTTTCTGCATCCGTCGATTGTTCCTGGAATCAGGATGTGGCGTCCACCATTGACCGGCTTATCAGGATGGCGTCCGCTGCCTACATTCGCCTCATCGAGCCCCGGCCTGTCGCCGAGGCCGGCCTTGAAAGGACAAGCCATGCGGACCTTCGACCAGAACTACATCGACGGTGCCTTCGTCCCGGTGACGGGCGAGGAGCTCGTCGACATCGTGGATCCGGCCTCCGAGGATGTCGTCGGCCGCGCGCGGCTCGCCAGTCGCGACGATGCCCGTCGCGCGGTCGAGGCCGCGATACGCGCCCAGCCGGCGTTCGCGCGCACGTCCGTTGCCGAGCGCATCGGGATGCTCGAGCGCCTGCAAGCCGCGATGCTGACGCACGCCGATGCGCTCCTCGAAGCGACGATCACCGAATATGGCGCCCCCGTCACCCGTGCGCAATGGGTCGCCAACTACGCCTCGCAGTGTTTCGCCGACGCGGCACGGGCGCTGTCGAGCTACGCGTTCGAGCGTCCCGTCGGCGGCTCGACCGTCGTGATGGAGCCGGTTGGTGTCTCGGCGCTCTTCGCACCGTGGAACAGCACCGCCGGCACGATGGCCAGCAAGCTCGCGGCGGCCATCGCCGCCGGCTGCGCGACGGTGATCAAGCCCAGCGAGCTGAGCCCGTGGCAGGCGCATGTCGTCGCCCGCGCCATCGACGCCGCCGGTCTGCCGCCGGGCGTCGTCAACATCGTGACCGGTCGCGGCGTCGACGTCGGCGCCGAGATCGGCACGCATCCGGGCGTGGCCAAGCTGTCGTTCACCGGCTCGACACCGACCGGCAAGCTCATCGCCCGCAGTGCCGTCGACACGATGAAGCGCGTCAGCCTGGCCTTGACCGGCAAGTCGGCCTCGCTGCTGCTGGACGATGCGGACCTGGAGACGGCGCTGCCGCTCGTGCTGGGCGCGGCTTTCATGAACAGTGGACAGGCCTGCGTGGCGGGCACGCGGCTGCTGGTGCCGCGGGCGCGGATGTCCGACGTCGTGGCACGGCTCCGCTCCGCCGTGGCTGCGCTGCGTGTCGGCGACCCGCGCGATCCGGCCACCGCCATCGGACCGATGGTCAGCCGCGCGCAGTACGAGCGCGTCCAGCATTTCATCCGCCGCGGTCTCGATCAGGGCGCGACGCTGATCGCCGGCGGCGAGGGCCGTCCGCGCGGACTCGATCGCGGCTGGTTCGTGCAGCCCACGGTCTTCGCCGACGTCCGCAACGACATGGACATCGCCCGCGAGGAGATCTTCGGTCCGGTGCTGTCCGTCCTGCCGGTGGATTCGGAGGACGAAGCGACCACGGTGGCCAACGACTCGCCGTACGGGCTTCAGGCCTACGTGTTCTCGAGCGATGTGCCGCGGGCGCGGCGCGTGGCGTCGCGGCTGCAGGCCGGGACGGTGCTGATCAACCGGGTCGCGCCGGACCTGCTTGCGCCGTTCGGCGGCGTCAAGCAGTCGGGCGTGGGCCGGGAGTTCGGTGTGGCGGGCATGGAGGCGTTCCTCGAGCCCAAGACAGTGACGTCGGATTGAGACAGTGGGGCTTTCCCCGGCGGGGATCGTGATGCGGCGTTGCGCCAAAACCGAACCCGGCGGCTGGTTGTCCGATGTTGGCGGCGGACGAGGGCTTGGCCACACTGCGGACTTTCGCCATTCCCGCGTTGGAGCGACCTTGGACATCCTCACCACCCCCGTCATTGCCGGCCTGCTGTTCACCGGAACCCTGGCCCTGGTCGCGCTGATGGCCTGGAAAGGCGGCAGCGAGCGCCGCGATGTCACCTTCCTCGCGTCGGCCGCCAGCGTGGGCGGCGTCTGCACGGCGATCGCCGCGGTGGTCTGAACGCGGCGCGCAGGGCGCACGGCGCAGGCGTCGGATTTACGCTCCGTTGCGAAGTCGAACCCCTGACGCCTGCACGTGAATCGCCGCCGCGCCAGAATGTGGCGGACGATTCAGTGAGAGAGGGAAGGGCATGCGCGTCTTGCTCGTTGAGGATTCCGAGTTTGTTCGCGAGCAGTTCCTGCGATTGTTCGAAGGGCTGGATTTCGTCGAAGTGGTGGGTTATGCGGACAGCGAGGAAGACGCTGTCCAGGCGATCTCGGTGCTCAAGCCCGACGTCGTGCTGCTCGACCTGAACCTGCAGGTCGGCTCCGGCATGCACGTGCTGCGGCGCGCACGCGCCGGCGGCTACGTCGGCAAGCTGTGGGTGCTCAGCAGCCGCGACCCCGACTTCTACCGTTCGCTGTGCGAGAAGCATGGGGCCGACGGCTTCTACGACAAGGCGCATGAGCAGCTGCAGCTGCTCGACGACCTGCGCGTGCTGGCGGGCGAGAAGCCGTTGTTCTGACCGGCCGCCGCCGGCTCCGTGGGGCCTTTGTTCCTCGCTCGTAGAATCGCCGCTCCCAAGCGATGACGCCCCGGTGACCGGGCGATGACGATGACAGCAGCTGTTCGGACCGAGGCCGCGCTGGCGCCGGTGGTGATCGTGGGCGCCGGCCTGGCCGGCTTGACCGTGGCGCTTCACCTCGCCGACCGCGTGCCGGTGATCGTGCTGGCCAAGCGCGAACTCAACGAGGCCGCCACCGCCTGGGCGCAGGGCGGGATCGTCGGGGTGCTCGGCTCGGACGACAGCATCGAGAGCCACGTCCGCGACACGCAGGAGGCCGGCGCCGGCCTCGTCGACGAGGCGACCGCCCGCTTCATCGCCGAACGCAGCGCCGACGCCGTCGGCTGGCTGGTCGAGCAGGGCGTGCCGTTCACGCTCGATGAGCAGGGACCGCTCGGTCTGCACCTGACCCGCGAGGGCGGCCATGCCGTGCGCCGCATCGCCCACGCCGCCGACGCCACCGGCAAGGCGATCCACGATGCGTTGCTGGCCAAGGCGCAGGCCCATCCCAACATCCAGCTGCGCCAGCGCTGGATGGCGTTGGACCTGATCACCTCGCGCCATGTGCAGCGCGAGGAACCGTCCCGCTGCTACGGCATCTACGCGCTGGACATGGACGCGCAGCGCGTCGATGCGATCGCCGCGCGCGCCGTCGTGATGGCGACCGGCGGCGCCGGCAAGGTGTATCGCTACACGACCAATCCGGACACCTCCACCGGCGACGGCATCGCCATGGCCTGGCGGGCGGGCTGTCGCATCGCCAACATGGAGTTCATCCAGTTCCATCCGACCTGCCTGTACCACCCGCAGGAACGCAGCTTCCTGATCACGGAGGCGTTGCGCGGCGAGGGCGGCCATCTGAAGCTGCCGGACGGCACGCGCTTCATGGCCGCGCACGACGAGCGGCTCGAGCTCGCGCCGCGTGACGTGGTCGCCCGCGCGATCGACTTCGAGATGAAGAAGCACGGCCTCGACCACGTGTGGCTGGACGCCACGCACCTGGGCGAGGACTTCCTGAAGGAACACTTCCCGACCGTCCATGCGCGTTGCCTCGCGCTGGGCATCGACATCGCGCGCCAGCCGATCCCGGTCGTGCCGGCGGTGCACTTCACCTGCGGCGGCGTGGTGTCAGACCTGCACGGCCGCGCCGATCTGCCGGGGCTCTATGCGGTCGGCGAGACCGCCCACACCGGGCTGCATGGCGCCAACCGGCTCGCGAGCAATTCACTGCTGGAGTGCGTCGTGCTCGGCCAGGGCTGCGCGTCGGACATCCTGTCGCAAGAGGTGCTTCCTCCCGCGCCGCTGCCGGCCTGGGACGAAAGCCAGGTCGAGGACGCGGACGAGCAGGTCGTCATCGCCCACAACTGGGATGAGCTGCGCTCGCTGATGTGGAACTACGTCGGCATCGTGCGCACGACCAAGCGGCTGGAGCGCGCGCTGCACCGCATCGACCTGCTGCGCGCGGAGATCGACGACTACTACGCCAACTTCCGCGTCAACCGCGATCTGCTGGAGCTGCGCAATCTTGTCGACTGCGCGGAGCTGATCGTGCGGTCGGCGCTGTTGCGGCACGAGAGCCGCGGGCTGCACTACAGCCGCGACTACCCGCGCACGCTGCCGGCGAGCTTGCCGACGGTGCTGGTGCGCAACGGGAATACGCGCTGACCTCGAAGACGCCTGCCGTCGTCAAGCGCGGGCGCTCCACGGGGCATGGGGCCTCGCGTCCGCGAACCCCAAGCCCCATTCCGGCCCCAGTGAGCCTGAGGGACTGCGCTTTCAGTCAACGCTGTTTCGTGCGGAGGACGCTGCGCGCCTGCACGAAGTTGTAGGCGTAGCTGACCGCTTCCTTGATCGCGGCGTCGACATCCAGCCGCTCCTGCTCGGTCAGGTAGAACGAGTAGTCGACGGCATGGCGGATGTAGCGCGGCGGGAGCCGGTTCAGCGCCACGCAGGCCACGTCGGCCAGCAGCTCGGCCTCGCGGTGGATCTCGGGGAACTGCGGGGCGGTTTCCATCACCGCGGCAAACACTTCGCGTTCGTGATGGTTGTAGAGCGAGGTGAAATCCATGAGTGCGTCCTGCATCGGGCAGCTGGAATGACCACAGCATAGGCCGCGCCGCGCGTTCATGGAAAGCCCCCGCGGACATTCGTTCGCGCGGGGGCGCACTACCCAGGCCGCTGGCCCTCACCCCCACCCTCTCCCGCAAGCGGGAGAGGGAGTCCGACCGGCTCGACCCGCAGCGCCGGCGCCTCTTGCTCCCTCTCCCGCTTGCGGGCGAGGACGGCGGTGAGGGCCAGGGCGGTGGAAGTGCTGCAGTCGTATTGCTCCCTCTCCCGCTTGCGGGAGAGGGCAGGGGTGAGGGCCAGCGGCCGTCGAAGGACGGTCAGGCCGCGCCGATGCCCGGCACCATCGCGCCTGCTGCTGCCGCCTGCTTCGCCTTCAGCTTCGCGGTGAAGTCCAGCATGCGGTCGATGCACGACTTCGCCTCGACCCGGACGGCCTCCTCGACGAAGATCTCGCCGGTGCCGCGCTCCAGGCAATCGACCAGGCCCTGCAGGCCGTTCATCGCCATCCACGGACAGTGCGCGCAGCTCTTGCAGGTCGCGCTGTTGCCCGCCGTCGGCGCCTCGATCAACACCTTGCCCGGCGCCATCTGCCGCATCGCGTGCAGGATGCCGTTGTCGGTGGCGACGACATACTCGCGCGCCTTGCCCTCGACCACGGCCTTGATCAGCGCCGAGGTCGATCCCACCACGTCCGCCTGCGCGACCACCGAGGCCGGCGACTCCGGGTGGACCAGGATCATCGCGTCCGGATGCTGCTCGCGCAGCAGCTCCAGCTCCAGGCCCTTGAACTCGTCGTGGACGATGCAGGCGCCGTTCCACATCAGCATGTCGGCGCCGGTCTGCTCCTGGATGTAGCGCCCCAGGTGACGGTCGGGCGCCCACAGGATCTTCTCGCCGCGGGCCTTGAGCTCGCTGACGATCTCCAGCGCGCAGGAGCTGGTGACCATCCAGTCCGCGCGCGCCTTCACCGCCGCGCTGGTGTTGGCGTACACGACCACGGTGCGATCCGGATGCGCGTCGCAGAACGCGGCGAAGTCGTCGGCCGGGCAGCCCAGGTCGAGCGAGCAGGTCGCGTCCAGGTCGGGCATCAGCACGCGCTTCTCGGGGCTGAGGATCTTGGCGCTCTCGCCCATGAACTTCACGCCGGCGACGACCAGCGTCTGCGCCGCGTGATCGCGGCCGAAGCGCGCCATTTCCAGCGAGTCGGACACGATGCCGCCGCTTTCCTGCGCGAGGTCCTGGAGGTCGCCGTCGACGTAGTAGTGGGCGACGAGCACCGCCCCCTTGGCCTTGAGCAGTTCGGCGGCACGCGCCTTGAGTTGCGAGCGCTGGCTGGGCGTCAACGGTGCCGGCACCTTGGCCCACGCATGGGCGGTGCAGGTGGCGCCGTCCGCATCCTGGCGGGCGAAGTCGTAGAGAACCTGTTCCATGGGAGGGAATTCTAGGTGTGGCCGAAAAACCGGCTCGGCGGCATGCCGACCGTCCTTGTCACCATCGCGGTGAAGGCGCTGGCGCTGGCGTAGCCGAGCTCCGCGGCGATGACCTGCATCGGCTTGCGGTGCGCGGCCAGCCGCAGCGCCTCGGCCAGCAGCGCCTGCTGGCGCCATTGGGCGTAGCTGCTGCCCAGCTCCTGGCGGAACAGGCGCGAGACGGTGCGTGCGCTCGCGCCGACCTCCGCCGCCCAGTCGTCCAGGCTGGCATGGCGCATCGGTTCGGCCAGTACGGCCTCGCAGAGGCGGCGCAGGCGCTTGTCGGTCGGCAGCGCCACGCCCAGTTGCAGGCTACGGGCGCGGGCGATCTCGTCCAGGATCAACCGGCCGATCCACACTTCGCGGTCCAGCACCGCATCCCCGTTCTGCGGATCGTCGAGCGCCAGCTGCACCACCAGCTCGCGCAGCAGCGGCGAGACCTCCAGCACGCGGTTCTCCCGCCAGACGGCGTCGTTCCCGTCCCCATCCCCATTCCCATCCCCGCGGCGGGCCGGAGGGCGCAGCAGGTAGAGCGTGCGCAACTCGCAGCGTTCGACGGCGGTGACCGCGTGCACGATGCCGGCCGGGATCCATACCGCGCGCGACGGCGGCACCAGGAAGGTCGCCCGGTCCGTGCTGACCCGCACGACCCCCGACACCGAGAACACCAGCTGTCCCCAGGTGTGGAAGTGCGCCTGGATGTCCATGTTCCCGTCCATCGAACGGGACTTCGCCCGGACCGGTCGCTGCTCGCTCGGCGCATACCGGCTCGGGTCGAGCGGCGGCACGCTGGCGCGGCCGGGCGGGATGCCGTCCCGGGAGGGCACCGACTGACGCGCGTGCGGCGTGGCGGGCCGGCGCGGGCGGTCGGAAGGCGATGAGGTCGACGTGCGGGTCATGGCTGGAACTCGACAGAACTTGTCCGGCTATCGTAATTCCGACGTGAAGGTCCTGTCACCATTCCGCCCATGAACACCGCCACCACCACCGCCGGCGCGGCCGCGACCGGATTTCCGGGCCTGAGCCCCGAACAGAGCGCCGCACAGAGCAGGACACGAGACATCCAGACCATCAGCCTGATCGGTCTGGCGCACGGCACCTCGCACTTCTTCCACATGCTGCTGCCGCCGCTGTTCCCGGTGTTCATGCGGGAATTCGGGCTCAGCTATTCAGAGCTGGGCCTGCTGGTGACGATCTTCTTCGTGATCTCGGGCGTGGGGCAGGCGCTGTCGGGCTTCCTGGTCGACAAGACGGGCGCGCGGCCGGTGCTGTTCGCGGCGCTGGGCTGCTTCGTGCTGGCGTCGCTGGCGGCGGGCACGGCGCAGGGCTTCGGCGGTCTGGCGCTGGCCGCGGCGCTGGCGGGCCTGGGCAACTCGCCCTTCCACCCGGTGGACTTCACGATCCTGAACAAGCGCGTGTCGCAGCAGCGTCTGGGGCACGCGTTCTCGGTGCACGGCATCACCGGCAACCTCGGCTGGGCCGTGGCGCCGGTGCTCTTGATCTCGATGCACGAGGCGACCGGGCAGTGGCGCCTGGGCTACGTCGCTACGGCGGCGTGGGCGCTGTTCGTGATCGCGCTGCTGGTCTTCAAGCGCGACGCGATCGACGACACGCAGGGCTCCTGGGGCCACGAGAAGGCCGGCGCGAAGGCGCCGGTCGACGAGCATCCGATGGCCTTCCTGAAGCTGCCGTCGGTGTGGCTGTGCTTCTCGTTCTTCTTCTTCACGACCTCGGCGCTGAGCGCGATCCAGAGCTTCGCGTCGCCGGCGCTGTCGGCGATGTACGGCGTGAGCCTGGCGAGCACCGCCTTCGTCGTGACCGGCTACATGCTGGCGGGCGCGGCGGGGATGATCGTCGGCGGCTTCCTGGTGGCCAAGTCGCAGAACCTGGAGCGCAACATCGCCGGCGCGATGTTCGTCGCCGCGGCGCTGCTGGCGCTGACGGCCACGGGCTGGCTGCCGGCGACGGCGGCCCTGATCGCGGCCGCGACGGCGGGCTTCGGCACCGGCCTGGCGGGCCCGTCGCGGGACATGCTGATCAAGCGCGCCGCGCCGCCCGGGGCGACGGGGCGCGTGTACGGCACGGTGTACTCGGGCCTGGACACCGGCTTCGCGGTGGCCGCGCCGATCTTCGGCGCGCTGATGGACCGCCACTGGAACAACGCCGTGTTCTTCGGCGCGTCGTTCGCGCTGCTGCTCGGCATCGGCGCGGCGAGCCTGGTGCGCAAGGGCAAGACCTGACACTGCCGCGTCGCATCCGCGCCGCAACAGGGGACAGACGACACGCTTGCAAAGGCGGGGGCGCTCGCTACAGTGGGTCGCCATGGATCAGCACCGCACCGTTTCCCGTCCCGCCGGGCACGTCCTCGTCGAGGCCCTGATCGAGCAAGGCATCACCAAGGTCTTCGGGGTGCCGGGCGAGAGCTACCTCGCGGTCCTCGACGGCTTCCATGAACACCGCGATCGCATCCGCTTCATTAGCTGCCGGCAGGAAGGCGGCGCCGCCTTCATGGCCGATGCCCAGGGCAAGCTGACCGGCCGCCCCGGCGTGTGCTTCGTGACGCGCGGACCCGGCGCCACCAACGCCAGCATCGGGTTGCACACCGCCTTCCAGGACTCGACGCCGATGATCCTGTTCATCGGCCAGGTGGCGTCCGACCAGCGCGACCGCGAAGCCTTCCAGGAAGTCGACTACCGCCAGATGTTCGGCCCGGGCACGCTGGGCATGGCGAAGTGGGTCGGCGAGGTGCACGACCCGCATCGCCTGCCCGAGTACGTCGCGCGTGCCTTCCACACCGCCATGCAGGGGCGCCCCGGACCGGTGGTGCTGGTGCTGCCCGAGGACATGCTGACGCAACTCACGGACGCGCCGGTGCTGCCGCGCGCCCGGCCCGCCGTCGCCTGGCCGGCACCGGCCGACCTCGTCGAACTGCAGGCCCGGCTCGAAGGCGCGCAGCGGCCCTTCGTCATCGCCGGCGGCGGCGGCTGGACCGCCGAGGCCTGCGCCGCGCTGCAGGACTTCGCCCATGCCTGGCAGGTGCCGGTGGGCTGCGCCTTCCGCTTCCAGGACCTCTACGACAACCGCGACCCGCTCTACGCGGGCGACGTCGGCATCGGCATCAATCCGGCGCTCGCCAGGCGGATCGGTGAAGCGGACCTGGTCATCGCGATCGGCCCGCGCCTGGGCGAGATGACCACCGGCGGCTACACGCTGCTGAAAGCCCCGCGGCCCACGCAGCAGCTGGTGCACATCCACGCCGGGTCCGAGGAACTGGGCCGCGTCTACGCCGCCGACCAGATGATCCAGGCCAGCATGAGCGGCGCCGCGCTGGCGCTGCAGCAGCTGCGCCCGCCGGCCGATCTGGCGGAGCTGCCGTGGCTGCAATGGTCGCGCGACGCGCATGCCGACTACCAGCGCAACCAGCAGGCGCTGCCGGTCGGACCGATGGACCTGGCCGAGGTCATCCACCTGCTGGACCGCCTGCTCCCGGCCGACACGATCTTCACCAACGGCGCCGGGAACTACAGCGGCTGGCTGCACCGTTTCCACCGTTATACGGCGCTGCATCAGGGTGGCCGCACGCAGCTCGCGCCGACCAGCGGGGCGATGGGCTACGGCTTCCCGGCCGCCGTCGCGGCGGCGCTGCTGCAGCGCGAGCGCTGGGTCGTCAACATCGCCGGCGACGGCGACTTCCTGATGACCGGCCAGGAGATGTCCACCGCGATGGCGCATGGCGCGCGGCGCCTGATCTGCCTCGTCGTCGACAATGGCAGCTACGGCACGATCCGCATGCACCAGGAGCGCGAGTACCCCGGCCGCGTCAGCGGCAGCGACCTGCACAACCCGGACTTCGCGGCGCTCGCGCGCGCCTATGGCTGGGCGGCCTTCACCGCGGCCCGCACCGAGGACGTCGAGCCCGCGCTACGGCAGGCGCTGTCCGCGCAGGGGCCCACGCTGATCCACCTGAAGCTGCCGGTGGAGATCTCCACCTCGCGTGCGACGCTCAGCAGCATCCGCGAGGCGGCGCTGAAGCGGAAGTCCCAATGACATCGACGGCGGCCGCCTCTGACGGAGAATCGGCACATGTCTGCATCCATTCCTTTCGCCCTGCGCGGCGAGTACATCGAACTCGACAAGCTGCTCAAGGCCACCTCGCTGGCCAGCAGCGGCGGCGAGGCCCGGCATTTCATTTCCGAAGGCCAGGTGCGCGTCGACGGCCAGGTCGATCTGCGCAAGACCGCCAAGATCCGCGGCGGCCAGGTGGTCGAGTTCAACGGCGAACGCATCGAGGTCCTGAAGGACTCGGAGGAATGACCCCATGACCGCTCCCAGTGCTGCGACCCGCGCCGCGATCCGTTTCTCCACCTGCGACCTCTGCGATTCGCTGAAGGCCGACACCAGCGGTGACACGCGCTGGCTTCCGGGCAGCCTGTATCGCAGCTACGGCGGGCATCCGCGCTTCGCCGGCCCGGTGGCCACGGTGCGATGCCTGGACGACAACTCGCAGGTCAAGGCCGCCGTGGAGAGCTTCGGTGCCGGCCGCGTGCTGGTCGTCGACGGCGGCGGCTCGCTGCGGCGCTCGCTGGTCGGCGGCAACCTCGCCGCCAGCGCGGCGAAGAACGGCTGGGCCGGCGTGCTGGTGCACGGCGCGGTGCGCGATCTCGAGGAACTGCGCGCGGCCGCCGTCGGCCTCTTCGCGCTGGGGCATGTGCCGATGCCGACCGAGCGCCGCGAGCAAGGCCTCGCGGATGTGCCCGTCCAGCTCGAAGGCGTCTGGATCCGCCCGGGCGACTGGCTCTACGCCGACGAGGACGGCGTCGTCATCACGCCGGGGCCCGTGCACGCGGCAGGCTGAGCGGCGTCAGGGCCGGCGCGCTCCGGCACCGTCGGGTGAGGCCCGGCGCGCGCCTCGCAGGCGTCATGCCTGCCCGGCGATCCATCCGGCCAGCGCCTCCGCCGGCATCGGCCGTCCGAACAGCCAGCCCTGCGCGCCGTCGCAGCCCATCGCCACGAGGATGTCGCGCTGACCCTCGGTCTCCACGCCTTCCGCCACCACGGTCAGCCCGAGCGAGCGGCCGATGCCGATCACCGCGCTCGACAAGGCGCGATCGTCGGCGTCGTGCTCCAGGTCACGCACGAAGCTCTTGTCCAGTTTGAGTTCCGTCACCGGCAGGCGCTTCAGGTAGCTCAGGCTCGAGTAGCCGGTGCCGAAGTCGTCCACCGACACGCCCACGCCCATCTCGTGCAGCTGCTGCAGTTGTTCGCGGGGCCGGCTGGTGTCGTCCAGCATCAGGCGTTCGGTGACTTCCAGCGTCAGGTCGCTCGCCGCCAGCCCGTGCTTGGCGAGCAGCGCCCGCGCATGGGCGGCGACGTCGTCCTGGTGGAAGCGCTGCGGCGAGACGTTGACCGACACCCCCGGCACCACGATCCCTTCGGCCCGCCAGCGCGCCAGCTGCGCGCAGGACTGCGCCAGCACCCAGGCGTCCAGCGCGTTGATGAGGCCGCTTTCCTCGGCGACCGGGATGAAGCGGTCCGGCGGCACCCAACCGCGCTCGGCGTCGTGCCAGCGCAGCAGCGCCTCGACGCCCACCAGGGCGCGGTCGGTCAAGCGGACCTTGGGCTGGAAGTGCAGCTGCAGCAGCTGGGTGGACAGCGCGTGACGCAGGGCGGCCTCGATGTCGAGCCGCTCGTCCAGCGCCTGGTTCATCGCATGCAGGAAGAAGCGCGCGCAGTCGCGGCCGGCGCGTTTGGCTTCATACATCGCGATGTCGGCGTTCTTCAGCAACTGGTCGAGGTCGAGCCCGTCCCGCGGATAGGCGCACACGCCGATGCTGGCCGTCATCTGCACCCGCGCGTGGCTGCCGTCGAGAGGGATGGGCGCCTCCAGCACCGCGCGCAGCTTGCCGGCGACGTGCATCGCGTCCTCCGCGGAGCAACCCGGCAGCAGCGCGACGAATTCGTCGCCGCCCAGCCGCGCCAGCGTGTCGCTGTCGCGCAGCGTGCCCAGCAGCCGCGCGGAGATGTGCTTCAGCACCTGGTCGCCGACGGCGTGGCCCAGGGAGTCGTTGACGGTCTTGAAGCGGTCGATGTCCAGCAGCAGCAAGGCGGCCGGCGCCTCGGTGCGCGAGGCCTGCAGCAGCGTCTGCCGGGCGCGGTCGGCCAGCAGCGTGCGGTTGGGCAGGCCGGTGACGCCGTCGAAGTAGGCCAGGCGCTCGATCTCGCGCTGATGGCGGTCGTGCATGAACGCGATCTGGCACAGCTGCGTGCAGGCCTGCACCATGCGGCGGTGGAAGGGCGCCGCCGCGCGCGGCTCGCGGTAGTACAGCGCGAAGGTGGCGACGACCTGGTCGGAGCGCAGCAGGATGGGCGTCGACCAGCACGCCGCCAGGCCGTGCGACCGCGCCAGTTCGCGGAAGTCGGCCCAGAGGGGATCCGTGTCGATGTCCGTGACCTCGACGGGCTGGCGGCGCCAGGCCGCCGTGCCGCAGGAGCCGGCCTGCGGGCCGATCGTGAAGTCCTCCAGCGCCGCGCTGAAGGTGGTCGGCAGGCTGGGCGCGGCCAGCGGGTGCACGCGACCGTCATCGTCCACGGCCAGCACGGAACAGATCACCTCCGGCGCCAGCGCCTCGACGGCGCGGCACAGCAGGTCCATCACCGCCGCCAGCGGGCGGCCGAGCGCGACGGCCTCCAGCACGTCGCGCTGCAGGTGGTCGATGTCGGCCTGCTCGTCGGTTCTTGTCGCGTGCTGTTCTCGCATCGCTGCTCCCCGTGTACCGGGAGCATCGCAGGGAAGCCGCGCCGCTTCAAGAGGAACCCGCTGCCGCGGGCGCGGTGGGCTTCAGCGCAACACGTCGAGCAGGCGGTCGAGACCGCCCTCGTTGATGGCGACCATGGCCTGTTCGCGGACCTTGGGTTTGGCGTGGTACGCGACCGACAGTCCGGCGGCGCCCATCATCGGCAGGTCGTTGGCGCCATCGCCGACGGCGATGCACTGCGCGGGCGTGGCGCCGATCTGCTCGGCGCAGGCCAGCATCATGCGGCGCTTCTCCTCGCCGTCGCAGATGTCGCCCCAGTCCTGCATCACGAGGCCGCCGGTCAGGCGACCGTCGACGATCTCCAGTTCGTTGCTGCGCACGAAGTCCATGCCCAGCTCGGCGGCGACGAAGCGCGTGAAGTAGGTGAAGCCGCCCGACACCAGCACCAGCTTCAGGCCGGCGGTCTTGAGCGCGGCGCAGAGTTCGCGCGCGCCGGGATTGAAGGTCAGTCGATCGCGCAGCACCTGCGCCAGCGCGTCCTCGCCGACGCCCTTGAGCAGCGCGAGGCGGCGACGCAGGCTGTCCTTGAAGTCGGTGATCTCGCCGCGCATGGCGGCCTCGGTGATCGCGGCGACCTCGGCCTTGCGGCCCGCGGCGGCGGCGATCTCGTCGATGCACTCGATGGCGATCAGCGTCGAGTCCATGTCGAAGGCGGCGAGCTTGAAGTCTCGCAGCGCCAGCGGCGGCGTGAAGCCTTGCAGGACGAGCGGGGAGGGGGATGCCGTGGAGAGCGACGAGGAGGTCATGCGAGCGCGGTCTGGAATGCGGAAGGTCCCCGCCGATGATCACTTGGATCAGTCGGCGGGGACGGGCGGGAGCTTAGCGCACTCGCCGACGCAGCCTCATTGCACCTGCGAACTCACGTACGAAGCCGGACCGGAACGCGTCATCCAGACACCCGGCGACCAGCGGTCCTGCGCCGGCCAGAAGCGGTGACCCGCCGCATAGCCGGCGATCGGCTCGGCCACATCGGGGTGACGATGCGGTCGCGTGGGCTCCGGCAACAGCCAGTTCTCCAACTTCAGCCGTTCCACGCGCGACATCGACCGATCGTTGCTCACGAGCGTGGCACCGAGCGCGATCGCATGGGCAACGATGAAGGTGTCCAGCTCTGACAAGGGCAGCCCTGCACGCAGCAGCGCGGCCCGCTCGATGGCGTAGATCTCAGCAATCTCGAGGTCCCGGTCGATGTATTCGACGCGCATGCGCCGCTTGAGCTCAAGGAATCGAGCCTCCTTGCGGAGCGACATGCTTTTGCGGAATCCCGCGCGGGCTTCCGCGTCGACCACCACGCTGATCGCGAGCTCGCCGTCGAGCTGCTTCAGGCGCTGTTCGCAAAGTTCGCGACGCAGCGTGCCCTCGGGCTCGACCAAGGCGCTCACGATGTTGGAGTCGAACATGAAGAGCGGCTTAGTCGGCTGCATGCAGGGCCTCCCAGTCATGGAATCGCGCGCGCCGGATCTGTTCGGCGGCGACGTTGTCACCCCAGTCGTCCACGCCCAGCACCCGGAAGCGGACTGGCTTGCCGTAGTTCTCCGGCAGATAGGGGCAATCGTTGCAATCGCCTTGCGCATGGCAGGCCACGCGACGATGACGGCGCATCTCGATCAGGGTGAGAGAGAAGTCGTCCAGGTCCGGCTCGACCTCGTCCTGCGGCAGGTGCGGGCAGGCCAGGCAACGAGGCATGTTTTCCATGCCGCGGTGTCGGGCCTCCCTCTCCGCGACCATCATTTCGTAGAACCCGTCGTCTTCGTCCTCGCTCATTTCCCTGACATGAGCGGGCAGGGGCGCATTCCTCAAGTCGACAATCACATGGGGCATCGAATCACTCCAGAAACTTCGATGCCTGGAAGTCTAGGAAGATGTTCCCTCCCGCGCACTGACCTGAACTGGTGGAGGTGCGTGTCGTCTTCCAGCAGTCCAAGTCAGCGACGCTGAGTGACGGCGCCCGACGTCACTGCGGGAGAGTTCAGGCCTGCGCCACCGGCGCGCCGAGCAGCCGCAGCACCTCGCGCACGGCCTGCGCGCGGTCCTTCGGATCGGTGAGCGCCTTGTCGATGCGCAGCTTCTCGTTGCCGACCAGCTTGATGTTGCGGTTCTTCTGCACCAGCTCGATGACGCGCATCGGATCGATCGGCGGATTGGGCCGGAAGTTGATGTTGATGACGCTGGGCGCCGCGTCGATCTTCATCACGCCGTAGGGCTTGGCCAGCACGCGCAGGCGGTGCGTGTCGAACAGCGTCTGCCCCTGCGCCGGCAGCTTGCCGAAGCGGTCGGTGATCTCCTCGAGCATCGCGTCGATCTGCTCGGCGCGGTCCGCGGTCGCGAGCCGCTTGTACAGCGACAGCCGCTGGTGCACGTCGCCGCAGTAGGCGTCGGGCAGCAGCGCCGGGGCGTGCAGGTTGATCTCGGTGGTCGCCGACAGGGGGCTGAGCAGGTCCGGCTCGCGGCCGGCCTTGAGCGAGCGCACGGCCTCCGACAGCATCTCGTTGTAGAGCTGGAAACCGACCTCCATCATGTTGCCGCTCTGGTGCTCGCCGAGCACCTCGCCGGCGCCGCGGATCTCCAGGTCGTGCATCGCGAGGTAGAAGCCCGAGCCCAGTTCCTCCATCGCCTGGATCGCCTCCAGGCGCTGCGCCGCCTGCTTGGTCAGGCCCTCGACGTCCGGCACCATCAGGTAGGCATAGGCCTGGTGGTGCGAGCGGCCGACGCGCCCGCGCAGCTGGTGCAGCTGCGCCAGGCCGAACTTGTCGGCGCGGCTGATGACGATGGTGTTGGCGCTGGGCACGTCGATGCCGGTCTCGATGATGGTCGAGCACAGCAGCACGTTGTGCTTGCCGCCGACGAACTCGCGCATCACGCGCTCCAGCTCGCGCTCGGGCATCTGGCCGTGGGCCACGACGATGCGGGCCTCCGGCAGCAGCTCCTCGAGCTTCATGCGGCGGTTCTCGATGGTCTCGACCTCGTTGTGCAGGAAGTAGACCTGGCCGCCGCGCTTGAGCTCGCGCAGGATGGCCTCGCGGATGGTGCCGCTGGTCTCGCTGCGCACGAAGGTCTTGATCGCCAGGCGCCGCTGCGGTGCGGTGGCGATGACGCTCAGGTCGCGCAGGCCCTCCAGCGCCATGCCCAGCGTGCGCGGGATCGGCGTGGCGGTCAGCGTCAGCACGTCGACCTCGGCGCGCATCGCCTTCATCGCCTCCTTGTGCCGCACGCCGAAGCGGTGCTCCTCGTCGATGACCAGCAGCCCCAGGCGCTTGAACTTCACCTCCGCCGACAGCAGCTTGTGCGTGCCGATGACGATGTCGATCGAGCCGTCGGCCAGGCCTTCCATCGCCGCCTTGATCTCCTTGGCGGAGCGGAAGCGGCTCATCTCCGCGACCTTGACCGGCCAGCGACCGAAGCGGTCGGCGATGTTCTGGAAATGCTGTTCGGCCAGCAGCGTCGTCGGCGCGAGCAGGGCGACCTGCTTGCCGCCCATCACCGCGACGAAGGCGGCGCGCAGCGCCACCTCGGTCTTGCCGAAGCCGACGTCGCCGCACACCAGCCGGTCCATCGGCTTGGGACTGATCATGTCCTGGATGACGGCGTGGATCGCGGCGCGCTGGTCGGGCGTCTCCTCGAAGCCGAAGCTCGCGGCGAAGGCCTCGTAGTCGTGCGGCGAGTAGCGGAACGCATGGCCCTCGCGCGCGGCGCGGCGGGCGTAGAGGTTGAGCAGCTCGGCGGCGGTGTCGCGGACCTGCTCGGCGGCCTTGCGTTTGGCCTTGTCCCACTGGCCCGAGCCCAGCCGGTGCAGCGGCGCTTCCTCGGCGCTGACGCCGGTGTAGCGGCTGATCAGGTGCAGCTGCGCGACCGGCACGTAGAGCGTGGCCTTGTCGGCGTACTCGAGGTGCAGGAACTCGCTGGGACCGTCGCCCAGGTCGATGTTGATCAGCCCCAGGTAGCGGCCGATGCCGTGGTTGGTGTGCACCACCGGGTCGCCGACCTTCAGCTCGGACAGGTCCTTGATCAGCGCGTTGACGTCGCTGACCTGCTCCTGCTTACGGCGCCGGCGAGTGGTCGGCGTGGTCGCGAAGAGTTCGGTCTCGGTGAAGAGCTGGATCTGGCGGCCCTCGTCGGGTTCGAACCAGAAGAAACCCGCGGCCAGCGGCGCGGCGGTGATCGCGAAACGTTCGTCCTTGTTCGCTTCGAATTCGGCGAGGTCCTTCACCGACGGCGGATCGATCTTGTTGTCGCGCAGCAGTTCGAGCAGGCTCTCGCGGCGGCCTTCGCTCTCGGCGAGCAGCAGCACGCGGAAGTCGGTGGACTTCAGGTGCGCGGCCAGGCGGGCGAGCGGCTCCTGCGCGCCGCGCTCGACGCTGACGTCGGGCAGCGGACGCGCATAGTCGACGGCCTCGTGACCGCGCACGGCCAGCACCGCGTGGCGGTGGGTCGCGGTGAAGAACTCCTCGGGCCGCAGGAAGATCTCCTCGGGTGCCAGGATCGGCCGGTCCGGGTCGTGCTGCAGGAAGCGGTGGCGCTCGCGGGTGTCGGCCCAGTAGCGCTGCAGCGCCTCGTCGACCTCGCCGTGCAGCACCAGGCCGGCCTCGGCGGGGACGTAGTCGAACACGCTGGCGACTTCGTCGAAGAACAGCGGCAGGTAGTACTCGATGCCGGCGGTGGCCAGTCCGGTGTCGATGTCCTTGTAGAGGCGCGACCGGGTCGGGTCGCCGTCCATCTTCTCGCGCCAGCGGGCGCGGAAGGCCTTGCGCGAGGCCTCGTCCATCGGGAACTCGCGCCCGGGGAGCAGGCGGACCTCGGGCACCGGATACAGCGAACGCTGCGAGTCCGGATCGAAGACGCGGATCGAGTCGACCTCGTCGCCGAACAGGTCCACCCGGTAGGGCACCAGCGAGCCCATCGGGAAGAGGTCGATGAGGCCGCCGCGCACGGCGTACTCGCCGGGCGAGACGACCTGGCTGACGTGCTGGTAGCCGCCCAGCGTCAGCTGGCGTTTCAGGCCGGCCTCGTCCAGGCGCTGCTTCTGGCGGAAGTTGAAGGTCGTCGCGGCCAGGAAGGACGGCGGCGCCAGCCGCGTCAGCGCGGTGGTCGCGGGCAGCAGCACGACGTCGAGGTCGCGTTCGGCGACCGGCTTGCCGTTGGCCTGCAGCAGCCGCCACAGCGTGGCCAGCCGTTCGGAGATCAGGTCCTGGTGCGGGCTGAAGCTGTCATAGGGCAGCGTCTCCCAGTCGGGGAAGACGGCCACGCGCAACTCGGGCGCGAAGAACTTGAGCTCGTCCTCCAGGCGCTGCGTGTCGCCGGGCTCGGCGGTGACGACCAGCGTCAGCCGGCCGGCGGCCTGCTGCTGCCGGGCGAAGCGGGCGAGCAGCAGCGCGTCGGCGGAGCCGGTGGGACGGGGCAGGGTGAAGCGTTTGCCGGGGGAGATCGTGGACAGCTGCATGGCGCACAAATGAGGACAGCCCCGGGGAAGGGGCTCGGGGGAATTGTAGGGAGGCTGCCGCGACAGCGCGTGACAGGAGCGACAAGGGGGCGTGCTACGCCTGTCGCGCGTCGTCCATCGTTGTCGCGTGCTGTCTGTCGTCGTCGGTCGGTTGTCGTCGGTCGGTGGTCGGTCGGTTGTCGGAAGCCGTGGGGGAGCAGTCGGCGTACCCGGCCTCCGGTTCCTGATGCATTCCAGGATCAAGGCGCCGCGAGGAGGGGGGTGGAGGTGCCGCGCTGATGAGTCGCGGCGATTGGTGGAAGCGCCCGCGCTTCGAAGAATCGTGGTTTTCTCTCGACCACGTTTTCACATGCGCAGTTCATTCATCCAGAGGCCCTTGACCGCAGGGCGGGGGGCGCGGCGACACGCCTTGTCCGCCGCGGCATGGCTCGCCAGCCTCGCGGTCGTCGTCGACGTTGCGGCCGTGGCCCACGCCCAGGGGCAGCCCGCCGCGCCGACGGCCTTGCCGACCGGGGCGCGCGTGGCGGCCGGCGACGCCCTCGTCCAGTCGCCGTCGGGCGCCCACCTGACGATCCTCCAGCGCAGCGAGCGCGCCGCGATCGAATGGCAGGGTTTCGACATCGGCGAGCAGGCGTCGGTGACGTTCCGGCAACCCGGTCCTGCGTCGGTGATGGTGAACCGCGTGGTCGGCGGGGACATGAGCCGCATCCTGGGCGCGTTGACCGCCGACGGACAGGTCTTCCTGCTCAACGAGCAAGGGGTGGTGTTCGGACCGCAGGCGCGGATCGATGTCGGCGGGCTCGCCGTCTCCGCTCGACAGCAGCAGGACGACGCCTGGACCGGCCTGGACGCGGATCGCTTGAGGGCGCAGGACGCCGGTGGAGGCCCGCTCCAGGTCGCCGGGCAAGTCACGGTGCGACAGGGCGGTGTCGCCATCCTGCAGGGCGGCGAGGTCGACGTCGCCGGCCGCATCCGCTCACCGGGCGGGGAGGTGTGGATCCGGGGCATCGATGTGCGGATCGGCGGCGCCGAGGGGCGCGACGCTGCCATCGACGTGGATGCCGAGGGCAGCACCCCGTCCGGACAGATCGACATCCGGGCGGCCGATCCCGCGGACGACCCGTCCGACGTTGATCTGCGTGTCCTCGGGCGCACGCTGCTGACCGCCAGCGGCGCGGGGCCGTCGGGTCCGGGCGGGCGCGTGACCTTGACGTCCTCGGCCGGATTGCACGTGGAAGAGCGGGCCATCCTGCGGGTCCGGGGCGGCGGGCCCGAGGCGCACGGGGGCGCCATCGAGTTGTCCGCGCAATCCGGCCCTCGACCGGCACCGATCCTGGATTTCGGCGAGGCACGCGGCGGACAGCTGACGCTCGGTGCGCAGGCCTGGGAGGTCGGGGCCGGCGAGCGGCGTCGGCGTAGCGACGTACCGCCTGACTCGGACAAGGAGGCGCCGGCCCGTTTGAAGGCCTCGGATCTGTCGACGTGGCTGGACCAGGGACGCTCGGTTCACTTGAGGGCCGAAGGGACGATCGCCGTGACGCATCCCCTCGTCACGACCGACACCCGCGCCGACGCCGGCGAACTCTCGATGTCGGCCCCGGCCATTCGCCTGGACGCCACGATTGAACGGGCGGCGGGCGATCTCGCCCTGTCGGCGGTGAAGCGCGACCGCATGGCGGGCTCGATCACGATGGCGGATGGCGCGGCCATCCAGGCGCCCGGCTCCCGGGTGTCTCTCACGGTGCCGGCCCGCGCCCCGTCGGCGTCGGCGGGTCCGGGAGACCGCTTGACCCTGGGCGTGGTGAACGCGCGAGCGCTCGACGTCGATACCGGCAGCGCCGCCATCGTCATCACGCAGGCCGGCAAGGACGAGGGCGGCGGCACGCGGGCGGACATCCTGCGCGCCGGTCTGCACAGCATCATGCTGCTGCCGGACAGCAACCTGAACCTGCGCTTCGAGGAGATTCCCGTCGACGGGCAGGCGAGGGGCGAGCGCGTGGCGGAGCCGTCGCAGCCGACGGCGATCGACGGCACGGTGTCGACGGAGAAACGCATCGATGCGAGCGGTCCGAGTTCCTCCTTGCCGGAGGAGCGGCCGACTTCCAACCCGCCGCCGGTGAGAGTGTCGCCCGAGACACCGGAAACACCGGAGATGCTGGAGACATCGGGAACACCGAAGACACCGGAGATGCCCGAGATGCCGGGGACACCCGTGTCGCCCCAGGCGCCTACGACGAACACGTCAGGGCAGGCGCCATCCTCCGTCGATCCCCTTCCGTCGACGCCCCCGCGAACTTCCTCGCAGCCGCACGTGCCGCTTCGTCCCGCGATGCCACCGTCGATGGCCGCGGCCATCGCGCTTGCCGGGCCGACGGCGGGCTGCGCTCACCGGCCGGACCTTCTCTTTCTGTCTCTTCCTTCCTGCGAAAGCCGACCGTTTCAAGAGAGGCCGGATTCGTCGGTTCCGCGACTGAGGGTGAAGGGCGGCACCCGCCCGGCCGAGGACGCGAAGCAGCTTGAAGCCGCTCCGTGAACCGAGGCCGCAGGACCGGCTTTCCGACGACTTTTCCCCTCTCCGTTTCTTTCATGAACGCACTGAATCCCCTAGGGCGGCCGCTGCCCCGATCGCTCACGAGTACGCGGTTCTTCCGCCGGCGTTGCGCCGGGTCTCTTGTCATGGCCGCCGTGGCGGTGTGTGTCGCCGGACCCTGGAGCGCCGAGGCCGCCTCGGCTGAACCGGCCGAACCGGCCCCTGGCGCCGCCGCGGGCAAGACCTGGCACGGGAGCGGCCGCTCCGCGCCGCTGCGCCTGCGCATCGAGGGACTCGGGGTGCTGGACGCCGAGGAGCTGACGCGGCAGTGGCAGGCGTCGCTCGACCGCCGGTGGGACCGCGCCGGGATCGAAGCGGTGATCCGCGGCGTGGAGCGGCAGGTCCGCGAGGGCGGGCGACCGTTCGCACGGGCGCATGTCCCGGTGGACGGGATGATGGATGGGACGCTCCGCGTCGTCGTGGTGGAAGGCCGCTATGGCCGCGTCGCGCTGCGCGGCGGCGCGGCCGGGGACGCCGCCGCCTGGATCGACGACATCCGTCCCGGTCGCCCCCTCGGCGATGAACTCGAACGCCAGGTGCAGATCCTGTCGCGTCTGCCCGGCGTCGCTGCTTCCGCAAGCCTGGGACCCGGCAGCGAGGTGGGCGAGGGCGATGTCGACCTGTTCGTGGAACAGGCCCGCCGTTGGAGCCTGAATGTGAAGGCCGACAACCACGGCAACCGGTTTGCGGGTCGCGGGCGCGGCAGCGTGGCGGGCCACGTGAACGGGCTGCTGCTCTTCGGCGACCGGTTGACCGCCAGCGGCGGCGCGAACACCGGCAGGGGCTGGGACGGCGCGGCGGCCTACCAGGTGCCGCTGGGCACGCGGGGCACGCGGGTGTCGCTGACGGCCAGTCGTCAGCACCATGAACTGGGCGGCGAATTCGCGCGGCTGCGGGCGCAGGGACAGGTCGATGCGGTCGGGGCGACGGCCGTCGTGCCGCTCACGACCCGGGGGCCGGGCAGCCTGTCCTGGCACATCGGCCTGGAAGGCCGGCGCATCGTCAATGTGCAGAAGGCGGTGGCCCTGTCGGACCCGCGGCGCGCGATCGCGGTGACGACGGGGCTGCAGGCGGTGATGTACCCGTCGGCGGGCACCGCGGCCTGGGGCGGCCTGTGGATGGAAGCGGGCCACGTGCGCCTGAGCGACGTGTCCGTGGCGGCGTTCGATGCCGCGAGCGCCCGGTCCGCGGGGGAGTACCTCGTGCTGGCGGCGGACGCCGCGTTGCTCCGGCAATGGCGGGCCTGGGGCCTGCTGCTGCGCGGCAGCGGACAGATCGCCGACAAGAACCTGGACGCGTCGAGGAAGTTCTCGCTGGGCGGTGCGCGCAGCGTGAGGGCGTGGCCGTCGGGGGAGACGTCCGGCGACCACGGCGTGCTCGCGCAGATGGAGCTGCGTTACCGGTGCGGGACGCTGGAGCCCTTCGGCTTCGTCGATGCGGGACGTGTCAGGTTCAGCCACACCCCATGGGCCGCGAGCGCCCGTGCGCGGACCCTGCCGCAAGGCCGCACGCTGGCCGGGGCGGGGGTCGGGCTGCGCTGGCAGCACGGCGCCTGGCGCGCGGAAGGCACGGCGGGATGGCGCATGGGGACGGCCGCGCAGCGGGTCTCGCTGTCGGATCCGAAGGGGCGGGCGCCCCAGGTGTGGGTCAGCGTGGGCTACGCGCTGTGAGGCGCGCGGCGGTTCAGTCCGCCGGCGCGATGGGAATCGCCCGGCGCGCCTCGCGCATCGAGACCGGCGGCGTCGCCGGACTCCGCGCGCGCAACTGCCCGCAGCCGCCGTCGACGTCCTGCCCGGCCGAGTCGCGCAGCTTCGTCAGCACGCCGCGCTCGTGCAGGCGTCGGGCGATGTCGCGCGCCTTGTCCCAGTCGGGTCGCGTGTACGGCAGCGCCGGCACGCTGTTGTACGGGATCATGTTCAGCACGCCGTAGCGGCCCTTGAGCAGCTCGACGATGCCGTCGAGCTCGTCCTCGCCGTCGTTGACGCCGTCGATCAGCGTCCACTGGTACTGGATCGGATACCCGGTCTCGCGGGCGTATCGCTCGCCGGCCTCGACCAGCTCGCGCGGCGTCAGCCGCGGTGCGCGCGGCAGCAGCTCGCGGCGCAGCGCCGGCTTGGTCGTGTGCAGCGAGAGCGCCAGCGCCGGCTTCACCGGTCCGGCGGCCAGCCGCTCGAACGCGCGCAGATCGCCGACCGTCGAGAAGACCAACTGCTTGTGGCCGATGTTGCCTTCGAGCCCGAGCAGCTCGATCGCCTCCATGACCGCCTCCAGGTTGTGCGACGGCTCGCCCATGCCCATGAACACGACCTTCTTCACCACGCGCTCGCGCCGCGCCAGCGCCACCTGCGCGACGATCTCGGCGCTGGTGACCTGCCGCAACAGCCCGTCCTTGCCGGTCATGCAGAAGCGGCAACCCACCGCGCAGCCGACCTGGCTCGACACGCACAGGCCGTCGCGCGGCAGCAGCACGCTCTCGACGGTCTGACCGTCCTGGAGGCCCACCAGCAGCCGCGCCGAGCCGTCCTCGCCGGGATGTCGCTCGATCAGCGTGGCCAGGCCGTGCAGCTCGTCCATCAGCGCCGGCAACGCGTCGCGCACCGCCTGCGGCAGGTAGTGCTCGAGCTTGCGTCGTCCCTCGGTCAGCGGCCGGGCCTGGACCCAGTGGCGCAGCACGCGCCCCGCGTGCGCCTCGTTGGCGCCGAGCGCGGTCAGGCGGCGGTGGATGTCGGCGATGGAGAACACGGCATTCGGAGCAGGAGGAGGAAGCGGGATTTTCACCCAACGAATCGGCGGCCCCGCCGTGCGGCACTTCCACCGCCGCTGGCCCTCACCCCCGCCCTCTCCCGCAAGCGGGAGAGGGAGTCCGATCCGTTCCGCTCGCAGCGCTGGCTCCTCTTGCTCCCTCTCCCGCAAGCGGGAGAGAGAGTCCGATCCGTTCCGCTCGCAGCGCCGGCTCCTCTTGCTCCCTCTCCCGCTTGCGGGAGAGGGTGGGGGTGAGGGCCAGCGGCCGCGGCAGTCAAGGAATGCTTGATGCGGTTGCGCTCCCGCAGCGCGGGAGAGGGAATTCCTGCTGCGTTTCGCGCTCCTTACAATCGACCCCCATGAGTTCCTTTCCGATCGGTCTCGCGCCGCGCTGCTTCGCGCTGGTGCCGGCCGCTGGCGTCGGCAGCCGTTCCGGCGCCGACCGTCCCAAGCAGTACGTCCCGCTCGCCGGCCGCGCCATGATCGCGCACACGCTGGCGGCGCTGGGTGCAGTCCCGCGCATCGAGGCCACGCTGGTCGTGCTCTCGCCTGACGACGACCAGTTCGAATCCGCCGTGCCCGGCTTTGAAGGCGAACGCGGCTGGATCGCGCGCGCCGGCGGCGCGACGCGCGCCGACACCGTCGCCGCCGGCCTGCAGGCGCTGCGCGAGCGCGGCGCCCAGCCGCACGACTGGGTGCTGGTCCACGACGCCGCCCGCTGCCTGCTCCGCCCCGAATGGGTCGAGGCGCTGATCGCGGCCTGCGACGACGACGAGGTCGGCGGCCTGCTCGCGCTGCCCGTGGCGGACACGCTCAAGGACGCGGCGGCCGCGAGCCCGGGCACCGACCCCGGTGCGACGCCGTCCCTGCGCGTCGCCGCCACCGTCGACCGCCGCGGCAAGTGGGCCGCTCAGACGCCGCAGATGTTCCGGCTCGGCCTGCTGATGCCCGCGCTGGCCGGCCCGCTGGACGGCATCACCGACGAGGCCAGCGCGATCGAGGCCCTGGGGCACGCGCCCCGGCTGGTCGAAGCCTCCATGGAAAATTTCAAGGTCACCTACCCCGCCGACTTCGCGTTGGCCGAACGCTTGCTCAGGAGCCGCGCATGACTGTCGAATCCGATGACGATATCCAGGGCCTGAAGGCCGCCGGCGAGGCCGTCGCCACCGTGCTGCGCCGCATGCTGGACGCGATCCGCCCCGGCATGACCACGCTGGAGCTCGACCAGATGGGCGAGCGCTGGCTGACGGAGTTCGGCGCGAGATCCGCGCCGCGCGTGATGTACAACTTCCCCGGCGCGACCTGCATCTCGATCAACGAGCAGGCCGCGCACGGCATCCCCGGCGACCGCGTGATCCAGAAGGGCGACGTGGTCAACGTCGACGTCTCGGCCGAGCTGGACGGCTACTTCGGCGACACCGGCGGCACGCGCATCGTCCCGCCGACCACGCCGACCAAGACGCAGCTGGTCTTCGCCGCGCAGTACGCGCTGGAGCAGGCGATGAAGGAAGTGAAACCCGGCGCGAAGCTCAACCGCATCGGCCACGCGATCGAGCGGGTCGCCAAGGCGCACAAGTTCAAGATCATCGAGAACCTGTGCAGCCACGGCGTCGGCCGCTCGCTGCACGAGGAGCCCAAGAGCATCCCCGGCTACTACGACGCCAACGACACCCGCGTGCTCACCGAAGGCATGGTCATCACCATCGAGCCCTTCCTGTCGACCAAGAGCCGCTGGGTCGACGAGGAGGCCGACGGCTGGACCCTCTCCGGCGTCAAGGGCAACCTGTCCGCGCAGTTCGAGCACACGATGATCGTCACCCGCAACGGACCGCTCGTCGTCACGAACGCGCTGCCGAATTGACCCCGGTCCGTCGGCCCACCCGCCCGCTTCAAGCTTTCAACGCGACATCCTCATGGTTCTGAATTTCCGCATCGGCGAGGGCTGGGACACGCACCAGCTCGTCACCGGCCGCCCGCTGATCCTGGGCGGCGTCACGGTCCCGCACACGCACGGCCTGCTGGGGCACTCGGACGCGGATGCGCTGGCCCACGCGATCACCGACGCGCTGCTCGGCGCCGCCGCGCTGGGCGACATCGGCAAGCTGTTCCCCGATACCGCGGCCGAGTTCAAGGGCGCCGATTCGATGGTGCTGCTCGCCGAGGCCTACCGGCGCGTGAAGGACCTGGGATGGGTGATCGGCAACCTCGACAGCACGATCATTGCGCAGCAGCCGAAGATGGCGCCGCACATCCCGGCGATGCGCCAGCGGCTCGCGGAGGTGCTGGGCATCGCGCCTGGGCAGATCAACGTCAAGGCGAAGACGGCCGAAAAAATGGGGCCGGTCGGCGAGCTCAAGGCGATCGAGGCGCGCGCCGTCTGCCTGCTCGTGCGCGCCGCCGACTGAATCGCTCGTCCGGACTCCCTCTCCCGCTTGCGGGAGAGGGGGCAAGAGAGACAGGCTGACTGCGGTCAGACGCTCGCGCGCTTGAGTCTCAACTGCGCGACGAAGCCGCTGTCGTCCGCATTCGCGAGCCGCAGCTGCGCGCCCAGACGCTGCACCGACTTCTCCACGATCGCCAGGCCCAGCCCCGCGCCGGTGGCCGCCGTGCGGGCCGTGTCGCCGCGGTAGAACGGCGTCGTCAGCTTCGCGAGCTTGTCCGGCGGCACGCCCGGCCCGTGGTCGCGCACCGTCAGCAGCACCCAGGCGCTGTCGGCCTCGGCGGTGACTTCCACGCGCGTCGGCTCGTCGCCGTGGTGGCCGTACCGGCGCGCGTTCTCGAACAGGTTCAGCAGGATGCGCCCCAGCTCCGTCGGGTCGGTCCAGATGCGCAGCGCCGCGGACAGCCGCACGCTGATCTGGATCTGCTGCGGATCACGGAAGCCCTGCGCCTCGCGCTCCACCAGCTCGCGCAGGTTGAGCGCCTGCAGCTGCAGCTCGCTCGGACGCGCGTAGTCCATGAACTTGTTGATGATGGCGTCAAGCTGGTCGATGTCCTGCGCGATGTAGGTCCGCGCCTGCTCGTCGTTGACGCTCATCTCCGCCTCCAGCCGCAGCCGCGCCAGCGGCGTGCGCAGGTCGTGCGAGATGCCCGCCAGCATCACGCTGCGGTCCTCTTCCATCTTGGCCAGCTCGCGCGCCATGCGGTTGAAGCCCATGTTGACCTCGCGGATCTCGCTGGTCAGCGTGCTCTCGTCCAGGCGCGAGTCGTACTCGCCCTCGCGGATGCGGCTCGCGGCGATGGACAGCTCGCGCAGCGGCTGGTTGATCAGGCGCGCGATGGCCGCGGCGCCCAGCAGCGAGGCGCCCAGCGCGATCGCGATCCACCACCAGTTGCTGGACATGTTGGCCTGCAGCGGCGCCGGGTTGGTCTGCAGCCAGAACTGGTCCGGCCCGACGTCGAATCTCACCCACAGCCCGGGCACGCCGTTCAGGCCGCTCGCCAGCACCGTCTGCGGACCGAGCCGCGAGACCAGTTCCTTGCGCAGCCGTTGTGCGAAGGGCGAGTTCTCGTAAGGCAGCCAGCGGTCGGTCGCCTCGGCGACTTCCACCGACACCGCCTCGCTGCGCGCCAGCGACTTGACGACCGCCACCCGGTTGATCGCGTCGGTGCTGGACAGCGCCACCCGCGACAGGTTCACCAGGCCGGCCAGCTGCTGCGCCGCCTCGAGGGCCTTGGGTTCGGCCTCCAGGGCCTTGAAGGTCTGCTGCCACGCCAGCACGCCGGCCGCCAGCAGCAGGGCCAGCAGGGCGAAGGTGCGCCAGAACAGGTTCAGCGCCAGACGCGGGGGTGCCACGGGATCAGGCCGCCTCGTCCGGAACGAACACGTAGCCCACGCCCCACACGGTCTGGATGAATCGCGGCTGCGCCGGATCCTCTTCCAGCAGCTTGCGCAGGCGCGAGACCTGCACGTCCAGGCTGCGGTCGAAGGGCTCGAACTCGCGGCCGCGGGCCAGCATCGCCAGCTTGTCGCGCGACAGCGGCTGGCGCGGGTGACGCACCAGGGCCTTCAGCATCGAGAACTCGCCGGTGGTCAGCGGCACCGGTTCGCCGTTCTTGGCCAGGCGGCGCAGCGCCAGGTCGAACTCGAACGGGCCGAACTGGACCGTCATCGGTTCCTTGGACGGCGCGCCCGGCGCTTCCGGCGGCGGCCGGCGGCGCAGCACCGCGTTGATGCGGGCCAGCAGTTCGCGCGGGTTGAAGGGCTTGGCCAGGTAGTCGTCGGCCCCCACCTCGAGGCCGACGATCCGGTCCACTTCCTCGACCTTGGCCGTCAGCATGATGATGGGCGTGCTGTCGCCCGCGGCGCGCAGCCGGCGGCAGATGGACAGGCCGTCCTCGCCGGGCAGCATCAGGTCCAGGACGATCAGGTCCACGGTCTCGCGCGTCAGCTGCTTGTTCAGCGCCTTGCTGTCCTCGGCCAGCAGGACCTCGAAGCCCTCCTGGGCCAGGTAGCGGCGCAGCAGGTCCCGGATGCGGGCGTCGTCATCCACGACCAGGACACGGTTGGGGCGGGTTGTGGTTTGCATGGCGGCCACTCCGAAATTTGTAACAGCGGGACTGTAAGGGCAGTTTTTCGACCTGTTTGCGGGATGCATCAGTCCTTACCGGATGGTTACATCTTTTGTAACAAGGCTGTCCATGCCCCTCAACGTGGGCGATGAATGACTCGGAAAGGCGGATGAACGGTGGCCGACGCCGGTCAACCGTGACGCTTTCCTCACGCGTTATGCTGGTTCCCACCAGGACTCTCCGTAGGAACCCGAATGATCCGAAGCTCCAAGATCCTTGCCCGCACCTTGATCGCCGCTGGCGCGGTGGCGGTCCTGCCCGCGATGGCGCAGGCCCAGGCGGTCCGGACCGACCTGCTGTCCTTGAGCGCCTCGGCCACGACCGAAGTGACCCGCGACCTGCTGCAGCTGCGCTTCTCCACGACGCGCGAGGGCAAGGAGGCCGCCGCCGTCCAGAACGAACTCAAGCAGGCCCTGGACGCCGCGCTGACCGAGGCGCGCAAGGTGGCCAGGCCGGGGCAGGTCGACTTGCAGGCGGGCAACCTGTCGGTCTATCCGCGCTACGGCCAGCCGAAGGCGGGCTCGAGCGCCGCGCCGCAGATCACCGGCTGGCAAGGCAGCGTCGAGCTGCTGGTGCAGGGTCGCGACATCGAGGCGATCTCCAAGCTGAGCGGCCGCATCAGTTCGCTGGCGATCGCCAACGTCAGCTACGGCCTGTCGCGCGAGGCGCGCGAGAAGGCCGAGAACGAGGTGGTCTCGCAGGCGATCGCGAGCTACAAGAGCAAGGCCGCGATCTATGCCAAGGAGTTCGGCTACTCGAACTACCGGATCGGCGAGGTCAGCGTGAACGCCGACCAGCCGGTGGCCGTGATGGCGGCCCCGATGGCGCGCTTCAAGACGATGGGCGCGTCCGCGGACGAGGCCCTACCCGTCGAGTCCGGCAAGGCCACCGTCACGGTGAACGTCAACGGCAGCGTGCTGATGACGAAGTGATCCTCAGGTGATCCTCACTGGGCGGTCCAGCCGCCGTCCATCGCCCAGGCCTGGCCGCGCACGTTGATCGCGGCGTCCGAGCACAGGAACACGGCCAGCGCGCCGAGTTCCTCGGGCGTCGTGAACTGCAGCGAGGGCTGCTTCTCGGCCAGCAACTGACGCTTGGCCTCGGCGGGGTCGAGCTTTTCCTTGGCCGAGCGGTCGTCGATCTGCTTCTGCACCAGTGGCGTCAGCACCCAGCCGGGGCAGATCGCATTGACCGTGACCGGGAGGAGGGCCGTTTCCAGGGCGGCCGCCTTGGTCAGGCCGAGCAGGCCGTGCTTGGCCGCGACGTAGGCCGACTTGCCCGCCGACGCCACCAGCCCGTGCGTCGAGGCGATGTTGACGACGCGCCCCCAGTTCTTCTTCTTCATGCCCGGCAGCGCCAGGCGCATCGTGTGGAAGGCGGAGCTCAGGTTGATCGCGATGATCGCGTCCCACTTCTCCGGCGGGAACTCGTCGACGTTGGCCACGAACTGGATGCCGGCGTTGTTCACCAGGACGTCGCAGCCGCCGAACTCCTGGTCGATGTAGGCCATCATGGCCTCGATCTCGGCCGGTTTGCTCATGTCGGCGCCGTGATAACCCACCTTCACGCCGAGCGCCTCGACCTCCGCCTTGGGGCCGGCGTGGTCGCCGAAGCCGTTCAGGACGATGTTCGCGCCTTCCTTGGCCAGGGTCAGGGCGATCCCCAATCCGATGCCGCTCGTGGAGCCGGTGACCAGCGCCGTCTTGCCTTTCAACATGCCGCGTCCTCTTCAGGGTTGTTAGGATGGGGACAAAGGATACGAGCGATGTCTGAACCCTTGTTGAAAAAAGTCCAGGCGCTGAGCCCCTGCGGCCTTCATCAGGTCGCGTATTGGGAGTGGGGACGGTCTGACAACCCTCAGGTGCTGGTCTGCGTGCACGGACTGTCGCGGCAGGGCCGCGACTTCGACGTGATCGCGCAGCGCCTGAGCGGGCGTTTCCGGGTCATCTGCCCGGATGTCGTCGGACGCGGGGAGTCGGAATGGCTGGGCGATCCTCGGAACTACCAGCTTCCTCAATATGTGTCGGACATGGTCACGCTGCTGGCGCGCCTGGGCGTGGGGCAGGTGGACTGGCTGGGTACCTCGATGGGCGGCCTGATCGGCCTGGCGCTGGCGGCGATGCCGGCCAGCCCGATCAAGCGGCTGATCCTCAACGACGTGGGGCCGACGATCGAGTTCGTCGCCCTGCAGCGCATCGCGAGTTATCTGGGCCGCGCGCCGCAGTTCGAGAATTGCCAGCAGGGCGCCGACTACCTGCGCGGCATCTCGCAGAGCTTCGGGCCGCACACCGACGACCAATGGCTGGCGCTGTCGCGGGCCATGTTCAAGCCGGACGGCGACCGCTGCCGGCTGCACTACGACCCGCGCATCGGGCAGGGCCTGGCCGGGCTGACGCCGGAGCTGGCGAAAGCCGGCGAGGCGCAGCTCTGGGCCGCCTATGACGCGGTGCGTTGCCCGACGCTGCTGCTGCGCGGCGGCGATTCGGACCTGCTCACGCGCACGACCGCCGAGCTGATGACGCAGCGCGGCCCGCGCGCCGAGCTGCACGAGTTCCCGGGCGTCGGCCATGCGCCGACCCTGGTGCATGACGAACAGATCCGCGTGGTGGAGCAATTCCTGGCTCGCGGATGACGTCCCGGCGGCGCACGCGCCCCCGAGGACACGGATGAACGACGAATGAAGACGGAATCGGGGCTGCGGCAGGACCAGGCGGCGCCCATCGTGGCCCTGCTGGACGGGGATCTGCCCCACCGGCTGCCGACCGCGCAGCCGCGCGCCGAAGAGACGGTGGATCCGGTGCGACGCGCCCGCGCGTTCGCAGAGCCGCTGCTGGCCGATCACCTGCTCGGGACCGGCGAGCCGGCGCTGGCCCACGCCGACGGCGTGGCCGCGATCCTGGCCGGCGTCGGCGCGGCGCCGTCCATGCAGGCCGCCTCCTACCTGGTGTACGCCGGCGACTACCTGAACAAGCCCGAAGAGATCGTCGCCAAGGCCTTCGGCGAGAGCGACGCGAGCCTGGTCGCGCACACGCGCCGGCTGGTGCAGATCCAGCGCGCCGCGCGCGAGGCACGGGTCGAGGAACAGCGCCGGCAGGAACAGACCGAGCTGGTGCGCAAGATGCTGCTGGCGTTCTCGCGCGACCTGCGCGTGGTGCTGCTGCGGCTGGCGTCGCGGCTGCAGTCGCTGCGCTGGTTCGCGGCGAGCAAGACGCCGTGCCCGCGCGAGCTCGCGGCGGAATCGCTGCAGGTCTTCGCGCCGCTGGCCAACCGGCTCGGCATCTGGCAGATCAAGTGGGAGCTGGAGGACCTGGCCTTCCGTTTCCTGGAGCCGGAGCACTACCACCAGCTCGCCAAGGGCCTGCACGAGAAGCGCGTCGAGCGCGAGCAGTCGGTGGAGTCGGTGCGGGCCGCGCTGGAACGCGAGCTCCAGGCCCACGGCGTCGACGCGCAGGTGCAGGGCCGGCCCAAGCACCTCTACAGCATCTGGAAGAAGATGCGCGGCAAGGGCCTGACGCTGGAACGCGTCTTCGACCTGCGCGCGCTGCGCGTCGTCGTGCCGGAGGTGGCGGACTGCTACGCGGTGCTGGCGCAGTTGCACGAGCGCTACCTGCCGGTGGACGGCGAGTTCGACGACTACATCGCGCGGCCCAAGCCCAATGGCTACCAGTCGCTGCACACGGTGGTGATCGCGGCGGACGGCCGGCCGATGGAGGTGCAGATCCGCACGCGCGCGATGCATGAGCATGCGGAGCATGGCGTCGCGGCGCACTGGGCCTACAAGGAGGCGGGCACCAAGGGCTATGCCGGGGTGATCGCGGCGGGCGAGTTCGAGGAACAGGTCGCGCAGGCGCGCAAGGCGGTGCTGCGGCAACTGCTGGCGTGGGAGCGCGACTACGTCGCCGAGACCGACGCCCGCTTCGACGACCGCATCTATGTGTTCACGCCGCAGGCCAACGTGGTCGAACTCTGCGCGGGCGCGACGGCGGTGGACTTCGCCTACGCGGTGCACACCGACCTGGGTCACCGCTGCCGCGGCGCGAAGGTCGACGGCCAGATGGTGCCGCTGAACACGCCGCTGCAGAGCGGCCAGACGGTGGAGATCGTCGCGCTGAAAGAGGGCGGTCCGTCGATGGACTGGCTCAACGCCGAGCTCGGTTATCTGCAGAGCCCGCGCAGCAAGGCGAAGGTGCGCGCGTGGTTCAACGCGCAGGTGCAGACGCACACGATCTCGAAGGGTCGCGAACTCGTCGAGAAGCTGCTGCAGCGCGAAGGCAAGACGGCGATCAAGCTGGACGACCTGGCGGGACGGCTGGGCTTCAAGAGCGCCGAGGCACTGTTCGAGGTCGTCGGCAAGGACGAGTACTCGCTGCGCAACATCGAGACGCTGCTGCGTCCGCCAGTGCCGGAAGCGGATGAGGAAGAGCTGCTGGTCCAGCGGCACACGAAGGGCGCGGTCGGAGAAGGGCGCACGCCCAAGGGCGGCGTGCTGGTGGTGGGCGTGGACTCCCTGCTGACGAGCCTGGCGCGCTGCTGCCGGCCGGCGCCGCCGGACGCGATCACCGGCTATGTGACGCGCGGCAAGGGCGTGGCCATCCATCGCTGCGACTGCGCGAACCTGCGGCAGATGGCGCAGTCGGCGCCGGAGCGCGTGATCGCGGTCGCCTGGGGCGAGCCCGCGCCCGACCGGGCGGGCAAGGGCGCGATGTATCCGGTGGACCTGGTCGTCGAGGCCACGGACCGGCCGGGGCTGCTGCGCGACGTGCTGGAGCTCTTCGCGAAGGACAAGCTCAACGTCATCTCGGTGAACCAGCAGAGCGGCAAGGGCAAGCCCTTGCGCAACGACCTGTCGCGGATGAACTTCACCGTCGAGGTGAGCGACGCGCAGCGGCTGCAACAGACGCTGATGGCGCTGTCGCAGGTCTCGGGCATCCGCAGCGCGCGGCGTCGCTGAAGCCTTCTCAGGGTCTGCCGCTCGCGGGCTTGTCGAGGACGCCGTGCGACTGCTGTTCTTTTTGCCGCAGCTTCCTGGACGGGCCTCAAAATTCGGCTTATACTGCGAGGCTTCTCCAGGCGCGTAGCTCAGTTGGTTAGAGCACCACCTTGACATGGTGGGGGTCGTTGGTTCGAATCCAATCGCGCCTACCAGGATTGGTAGGCAAGTCCTCAGGGACACCTCAGACGGATCGCCCGCTCCAACGGCGGGCGATTTGTTTTCCGACCAGTGGATTGACCACCGCTGGCCGAGTATTTCAGGCGCGTAGCTCAGTTGGTTAGAGCACCACCTTGACATGGTGGGGGTCGTTGGTTCGAATCCAATCGCGCCTACCCG
>NZ_JBWKOG010000004.1:190481-338770 GCF_059415965.1 Roseateles sp. GW821-FHT09G09
AGACGGTAGGACGTCCTTCGGGACGTATCGGCAAACGCCCGCTTCTCAGCGGGCGTTCTGCTTTGTGGGTGCGCTGGCGCTAGGATGCGCCGATCCTGGCCCCCGCACCCGCTCTTGGCGACCGTCTCCAACCCCTTGCTCCGGCGCATCGCGCGCGTCCTGCAGCTGTCCCAGGCGGTGGCGCTGATGCTGGTGATCGGCGCTGCCGGGGTGCTGGTCGACAGCGCCCGCCGCTACGGCGACGCGAACGACCTGGTCGCCCACACCCATGAGGTCCTCGATCAACTGAACCAGTTGCGCTCCGGGCTGCTGCGCGGCGGCATCGCGCTGCGCAATTTCGCGCTGGTGCCGCAGGCGGAAGCGCTCCAGCGGCTGCGCGCCGCCGCGGACGACGCGCGGCAGACGGCGGAGACACTCGGCTCGCTGGTCCAGGACAACCCATCGCAGCTGGGACTGGCCGCGGAGGTGCGCTCCGAGACCCTGGAGATCACCGGCTGGTACCTGTCTTCCGCCGTGATCGCGGATCGCGACGGCGCCGAGGCCCTGCGTCACGGACTGGACGCGCGGATCACGAACGATGCCTCGAAGCGGCTGCGACAACTGCTCGACACGATGGAGCGCGCCGAGCGCGCCCTGCTGACGGCCCGGCAGGCCGAGCAGCAGCGCGGGCTCCTGGCGGTCAAGCGCTCGGCCCTGGCGCTCGCGGCGCTGTTCATCGCCTTCACCCTCTGGACCATCGCTTATGCGAGTCGCCTCGTCCGCGCCAGCGATCGCGACATGACCCAGCTGGCCACGACGGCGGACACGGACCTGCTGACCGGTCTGGCCAATCGGCGATCGCTGGCGCGGCGGGCGCAGGAACTCGCCGGTCGGCCGATCAGCGTCATCGTCTTCGACCTCGACGACTTCAAGCCGGTCAACGACCACCACGGCCATGCGGCCGGCGACGCCGTGCTGCGCGCCGTCGGGCAGCGCCTGCGGGCGCAGTGCCGGGACGGCGACCTCCCGGCGCGGGTCGGCGGCGACGAATTCGTGCTGCTGTTTTCGGGTGCGCCCGACGAGTTCCGCATGGCGCAGATCCGGCAGCGCCTGCTGCAGGCCCTGACCGAGCCCATCGCGATCGATGGCGGCATGGTCACCGTGGGCGCGTCCATCGGCTACGCGGTCGGCGACGGCCAGACGAGCTACGAGCGGCTGCTCGAGGCCGCGGACGACATGTCCTACGAAGAGAAGAAAAGACGAAAGCTCCGGACGCCCTTGCGGGCGTGAGCGGAGCTTCCTGGCGGATCGCCTGATCGCCTGATCGGCGCGAGGCCCGAGGTTCGTCGCAGGGGGCGGCGCTGAACCGGGCCGCGGATCGGAGATCAGTAGGTGATGGTGACGGTCACGGTGTCGGTGTACGCGCCGGGCACCACGCCGGCCAGCGTCGGCACACGGCCGTAGACGCTGATCGACTGCGCGCTGCCGCTGCCGGTGCCGCTCTTGGTGCTGGAGCTGGCGGTGCCGTCGCCGAAGACGGTCGTGCGGCCCGAATCCAGGTAGAGCTGATAGCCCAGGGTGTTGGCGCCGCTCTTCATCGTGCGGGACGTGAAGTTGGACGCGCCGCCCGCGTTGGTGCCGGCGTTCAGCGACACCGCATAGGGCGTCGTGTTGGAGCAGGTGACCGTCAGCGTCGACGAGGCGTCCAGCGGCACGCCGACCGCCAGGGGGTCGATCGCGCTGCCGAAGTTCAGGGCCGAACCGGACACGGTGCAGGAACTCGTGATCGTCGCGGTCACCTGGAAGGTGTTCTGGGCGGTCGTGGCGTTGGCCGCCATCGTGGCGGATACCGCCAGGCCCAGGCCGATGGCGATGTGCTTGAACTTGCTGGCTTGCTTCGAGATCGTGTTCATGTCGGCCCCCTGTTGTCGATGGATGAATCTTCGTTCTCACGACTCGTTACCAACAGCAGCCGATGGCGGCACCCGGGGTCGGGTGGGGCACGCACGGCGGTGTAGGGGATCTGCCCACGGCCGTCGGGCGTCGGCGTCGGCGACGGCCCCCTTCCGCAGCGCCGCTTCCCCCCGGTTTTCCCTGTGATCGACCGCCATAATCGACGGCCATATGTCCGACATCGAGACCTTCCCCCGTCCCCGCCGCCGCAAGGGCAGCGGCGCCGTCACGCTGCGCGACGTGGCGCAGATCGCGGGCGTGGCGCCGATCACCGCCTCGCGCGCGATCAACAACCCCGCGCAGGTGTCGCAGGAGGTCCGCGAGCGCGTGGCGGAGGCGGTCCGCAAGACCGGCTACGTCCCCAACCTGCTGGCCGGCGCGCTGTCTTCGATGAAGAGCCGCATGGTGGGCGTCGCGGTGCCGACGATCGCGGGGCCGGTCTTCCTCGATACCGTGCAGAGCCTGACCGAGGCACTGTTCGAGGCCGGGTACCAGGTGTTGCTCGGTCAGACCGGCTACGACAACGCGCGGGAGGACGCGTGGCTGGACGCGATGATCGGTCGCCGTCCCGACGGCCTGGTGCTCACCGGCACCAGCCATTCCGAGCAGGCGCGCACGCGCTTGCGCGCCTCGGGCGTGCCGGTCGTCGAGACCTGGGACCAGAGCGACGACCCGATCGACATGCTGGTCGGCTTCTCCCACGTCGAGGTCGGCCGCCAGGTCGCGTCCTTCCTGCATGAGCGCGGCTACCGCCGGCTGGCGGGCGTGGGCGGCAGCGACGAGCGCGCGATGCGCCGGTTCCGCGCCTTCCAGGAGCAGGCCGGGACGCTGGGCATCGCCGACGTGCCGGTGGCCACCGTCGCCACGCCGACGACCCTGGGCAGCGGCCGCCGCGGGCTGGCCGAGCTGCTGGCGCATCCGGACGGTGTCGACGCGGTGTTCTGCAGCTCCGACTCGCTGGCGCTGGGCGTCGTGATCGAGGCGCAGGCGCGCGGGCTGCGCATCCCCGAGGACCTCGCCATCGTCGGCTTCGGCGACCTGGCCCTGGCCCGGGACCTGGAGCCGGCGCTGACCACGGTCCGCATCGACGGTTTCGCGATCGGGCGGCAGGCGGCCCGCTTCATCCTCGACCGGGCCGGCGGCAGCGTCGATCGCCGCGCGGTCGACATCGGTTTCGAGCTGGTCCAGCGCGCCAGCGCCTGAGTGTCCGGGGAGTCCGGGGAGTCCGGGGAGTCCGCTCACCGAGCGGCCCCGGTGGAATCCCTCACGAACGCAATCTTGACGCGCCGGATGGTACCGATACCATCGGCTGCATCAAGAAGACGGGATCGGGACCGGGTCGATGTCGACGAGGGCCGCATGCCGTCATGGATGGAGACAAGCGACATGAATACGGTGATGCGGGACCGCGTGCGCGTCCTGGCCGCTGCGGCGGCGATCGGGGTGCTGGGCATGACGACGATGGCGGCGCAGGCCGCCGACGCCAGCAACTGGCCGACCCAGCCGGTGAAGCTGATCGTCCCGTTCGCGCCGGGCGGCACGTCCGACGTGCTGGCGCGCGAGATCGCGGCGCGGCTGCAGGTCTCGCTCAAGCAGACCATCGTGGTCGACAACAAGGCCGGCGCCGGCGGCGTGCTGGGCGCGGACAGCGTGGCCAAGGCCGCGCCGGACGGCTACACGATGCTGCTGGGCACGATCGCGACGCACGCCATCAATCCGGCGCTGCTGCCCAAGATGCCCTACAAGGCCGACCGCGACTTCGCGCCGGCGATCCTGCTGGGCAAGATCTCCAACGTGCTGCTGATCGGGCCGGGCTCGCAGGCCAGGACGGTGAAGGACATCATCGCCGCCGCGAAGGCCAAGCCCGGCGACATCACCTTCGCGTCGGCGGGGCAGGGCACGTCGCAGCACCTGTCGGGCGAGGTGTTCCGCCTGCTGACGGGCGCGGACCTGACGCACGTGCCCTACAAGGGCAGCGCGCCGGCCATCCAGGACGTGATGGGCGGCCAGGTCCCGATGAGCTTCGAGACGGTGACCGTGGCCCTGCCGCAGATCAAGGGCGGCAAGGTGAAGGCGCTGGCGGTGACCTCGGCCAAGCGCAGCGCGCAGTTGCCCGACGTGCCGACGCTGGCCGAGTCCGGCGTGCCCGGCTTCGACGTGTCGAGCTGGCAGGCGCTGTACTTCCCGGCGAACACGCCGGCGCCCATCGTCGCCAGGCTCAATGCCGAAGTGCAGAAGATCGTCGCGCTGCCCGAGGTGAAGGCGAAGATGGAAGGGCTGGGCCTGGAGTACACGCCCAACTCGCCGGCGCAGTTCGCCGAGTTCCAGAAGGCCGAGCAGGCCAGGTGGGCGAAGGTCATCAAGGACGGCAACGTCAAGCCGGACTGAGCGCGGACGCGGACTTGCGGCGCTGCTTCGGCAGTCCGGTCCGCCTCCCGCACAGCAAGGGAAATCACCCGGCGGGCCGCTTGCCGGGCGCCTCCTAGAATGGGTCGAAGACCCTCAGAGGAGACAGCATGGCGACGGCCCGACGCGGCAAGACCGCAACCGGCAGCGAGGATCCCGCGCACCCCAAGGGGCCGCGGGTGCTCAAGAAGTACCCCAACCGGCGGCTGTACGACACGCAGACCAGCAGCTACATCACCTTGGCGGACGTCAAGAAGATGGTGCTCGGCGGCGAGGACTTCGAGGTCCGCGACGCGAAGTCCGGCGATGAACTGACCCGTTCCATCCTCCTGCAGATCATCCTGGAGGAGGAGATGGGCGGGATGCCGATGTTCTCGACGCCGCTGCTGGCGCAGATCATCCGCTTCTACGGCCATGCGATGCAGGGCCTGATGGGCGCCTACCTCGAGAAGAACCTCGAGGCCGTCACCGAACTGCAGAGCCGCTTCGCCGATCCGAGCAAGGGCGGCGGCTTCGATCCGCAGCTGTGGTCGCAGTTCATGAGCGGCCAGGCGCCGATGATGCAGGGCCTGATGGGCAACTACCTCGAGCAGTCCAAGAACCTGTTCCTGCAGATGCAGGAGCAGTTCCAGAGCGCGGGGAACATCTTCCCCGGCGTGCCCGGGATGCCGGGCTTCCCGACGCCGCCGAAGAAGTGAGCGGCGCGTGCAGCGGGTGCTGCGCGTTCATCGTGTCGAGCGGGTCCAGCGCGCTCAGCGCTTGAGCGCGCCGTCGGCGCCCTCGTCGACGATGCGGCACTCGCTCTGATGCAGGGCCGCATTCACGACCACCGGCGTGCCTTGGCGCGCCAGGCAGTCCTCGCGCTCGGCGTAGGGGTCCTGGCCCGTCCACACCGCCAGCAGCACGATCACCGCGATCAGCGCAAGCGCTGCCCAGACAGGACGTCGCTTCGTCCAGGCGAAGGGGGCTGAGCGCGTGCGCGGCGCGTCGTCCAGGAGCGGGGCGGGGCGGGTCGTCGACATGGGCACGATGCTAGACAGCCGCTTGCCCCTCGGGGGCGCGGCGTGCCCGCGGCGCCGTGACCGAATGCGCGGTTCTAGAGCCCGTGCCGCCGGTGCCACTCGGCCAGTGACTCGTCCGGAAAGTGGTCGAAGCGCGGATCACCCGGTTTGCCTTCGACGTTGACCCAGGGCGCCTTGGAGTCCAGCAATCCGTGCACGTTCTCCGGCGGCTGCGGCAGCGGCGTGTCGATCGCGCTCGCATGCGGATGGATCAGGTCGGGCCAGTTGTCGTCGTACATCCAGAGCGCGGTACCGCAATGTCCGCAGAAGTGGCGTTGGCCGCTGCTTTCCTTGCCGTCGATGACGGCACGGTAGACCTTCAGATCGCGCTTGCCCTTGATCAGCCTGAAGCTGCTGTTGTCGGCGCCGATGTTGATTGCGTAGCCGCCGGTGCCGGCCGTCTTGCGGCAGATCGTGCAGTAGCAGCGCATGAACGGACAGGGCTCGGTCGAATCGACCGAGAAGCGGATGCGGCCGCAGTGGCAGGAGCCTTCGAGGTGCATGGCGGATGTTCTCCTTGAGGGCCGTTTCCGGCAACGCGCGTGCCGTGGCGCGGTCGATCAGCCCGGCGACGACAGCACCCGCGCCGGGAGCATCGATCGCAGCACCGCGTGCAACGGGCCCGGCTGCACCGGCTTGCGCAGCACGAGGTAGCCGTCGGCCTCGGCGCGGCGCAGGTCGGGCAGGTCGAACTCGCCGGTGACCACCAGGCCGCGCGCGAGCGGCAGTCGGTCCAGCAGATCCTGCAGCAGCGTATAGCCGCCGTCGTCGTGCCCCAGCCGCAGGTCGCTCACCACGATGTCGGGCTCGAACTCGGCGTCCAGCACCGCATGGGCCTGCGAGGCATCGCCCGCGATGCGACAGTCGACGCCCCATTCGCCCAGCAGATGCGACAGGCCGCGGGTCACGCCGCGGTCGTCATCGACCACCAGCACGCGGCCGCCGAGCGGCTCGAACGCATGCAGGGCCACGGGCGCGCGCTTCGTCGGCATCGCCGGCATGGCCGCGCCGCGCAGCGTGATGCGGAAGCAGGAGCCGTGCCCCGGCGTGGAGTGCCAATCGATCGAGGCCTGCATCCGTCGCACGCAGTCGCGCACGACCGACAGGCCGAGGCCCTGGCCGTCGCCGGTGAGCTGCGCGGCGTCGTCGCCGCGATGGAATTCGGAGAAGAGCGCCTCGCGCTTGGTCGCGGCCATGCCGACACCGGTGTCCCAGACCTCGATGGCCCAGTCGTCGGCGCGGCGTCGTATCGCGAGCAGCACGCCGCCTTCGGGCGTGTAGCGCAGCGCGTTGTGCAGCAGGTTGGCGAGCGCGCGGCGCAGCAGCATCGGCTCGGCGACGACCCAGGCCGGCGCTTCCGGCCCGCGGATGCGCCAGTCGAGGCCGCGCGCCTGCGCCTCCGGCTGGAAACGCTCATGCAACTCCGAGAGCAGCGGCGCCAGCGCCAGCGGCTGGAGCGCGAGTTCGGCGCTGCGGCTGTCCAGCGCGGAGACGTCGAGCAGCGAGTTCAGCAGGTCGTTGACGTGGCCGGCGGCCTGCGAGATGTCGACCAGCAGCGGCCGCAGCGACGGATCCTGGTTGCGCTGGAGCGCGGCCTGCGCGGTCAGGGTCAGCGCGTAGAGCGGCTGGCGCAGGTCGTGCGAGGCGGTGGCCAGGAAGAGGCTCTTCTCGCGCGACGCGGCCTTGGCGACATCGCGGGCCTCCTTGTGGGCGAGGGCGAGGGCTTCGCTCTGGCGCTTCAGGCGCGATTGCTGGACGAGGAAGCCGTTGGACGTGCGTGCGTGACGCCACACGAGCCACGGGAAGAGCAGGCACAGCGGCAGGACGATCGTCCATTGCGTCGGGAAGGCGAAGGGCACCGCCACCGTGGCCATCGCCCATGCCGGCACGAGGAAACGGGCGAAGAACGGCAGGTCCGCCGCGGCGAAGGCGGCCGTCGACACCGTCGTGCCGGCGAGCACCAGGTACAGGAAGACCGCGTGCTCGAAGACGCCGCTGGCGGCGGCGACCCCGGGCAGCAGGCCCCACAGCAGGCCGAAGGCGAGGGCGATGCGCTCCAGCGGTCGCGACCAGCGCGCCACGAAGTCGTCGGGGTCCATCACCGCGGCCTCGCGCCGGAAGCGGCGACGCGCGATGGCGACACCGATCGAGCTCAGCGCATAGGCGATGGCCCAGGCCCACGCCCAGGGGGCGGCGCTGCCCGCCGGCGTGCTCGCGACCACGACCGGCGGCAGCACCAGCGCGGCCATTTCCACCGAGGCACGGTCGCCGACCAGGGGCAGGAGCTCGGAGCGCGGGGAGGGATCGGACATCGAGGCAGGAGGAGGGGGACCTGAGGGAGGACGAGGGAAGACGAGAGAGGGAGGACGGGCGTGGCGCGACGGCAAGACCGGAGGCGCGAGTATCCACGTAGCGGCCCGCGGGGTCGGCACGCCGCGGTCCCGGCCCGTTACCGGTCGTGCGCCGCGGCAGTCGTCCACGGTCACGGGCGTGGCGCAATGCACCCGGCCCCATCTGGAAAATGCCGCGTCGCTTACAATGCCGCCCCAGCCCTCAGCCAGATCGCCCGGCGGAACCCAAATGGAATCAACGACTTACGACCCCACCGCCGCCGCCACGACGAGCAGCGCAGGTGGCAGCCCCGCGCCCAAGATCGGCTTCGTCTCGCTCGGCTGCCCGAAGGCGCTGACCGATTCCGAACTCATCCTCACGCAGCTGCGCGCCGAGGGCTACGAGACCTCCAAGACCTTCGCCGGCGCGGACCTGGTGATCGTCAACACCTGCGGCTTCATCGACGACGCCGTCAAGGAGTCGCTGGACACCATCGGTGAGGCCCTGGCCGAGAACGGCAAGGTCATCGTCACCGGCTGCCTCGGCGCCAAGGCGGGCGCGAGCTCCGACAACATGGTCCGCGAGATCCACCCCAGCGTGCTCGCCGTGACCGGCCCGCATGCGACGCAGGAGGTGATGGACGCCGTCCACACCCACGTGCCCAAGCCGCACGACCCGTTCATCGACCTGGTGCCCGAGGCCCGCGGCATCGCCGGCATCAAGCTGACGCCCAAGCACTACGCCTACCTGAAGATCTCCGAGGGCTGCAACCACCGCTGCAGCTTCTGCATCATCCCGAGCATGCGCGGCGACCTGGTCTCGCGACCGATCGGCGACGTGCTGTCCGAAGCCAAGGCGCTGTTCGAGTCCGGCGTCAAGGAACTGCTGGTCATCAGCCAGGACACCAGCGCCTACGGCGTCGACATCAAGTACCGCACCGGCTTCTGGGACGGCAAGCCGGTCAAGACGCGCATGTTCGACCTGGTCGCGCAGCTCGGCGAGATCGCCAAGCCCTACGGCGCGTGGGTCCGCCTGCACTACGTCTACCCGTATCCGCACGTCGACGAGATCGTGCCGATGATGGCCGAGGGCCTCATCCTGCCGTATCTGGACGTGCCGTTCCAGCACGCCCATCCCGACGTGCAGAAGCGCATGAAGCGCCCGGCCAACGGCGAGAAGAACCTCGAGCGCATCCTGCGCTGGCGCGAGATGTGCCCGGAGCTCGTGATCCGTTCGACCTTCATCGCCGGCTTCCCCGGCGAGACCGAGGCGGAGTTCCAGTACCTGCTCGACTTCATGCGCGAGGCGCAGATCGACCGTGCCGGCTGCTTCGCCTACTCGCCGATCGAAGGTGCGCCGGCGAACGCGCTCGACGGCGCGCTGCCGGACGAGGTCCGCGAAGAGCGCCGCGCCCGCTTCATGGCCGTGGCCGAGGAAGTGTCGATCGCCAAGCTGCAACGCCGCGTCGGCGCGACGATGCAGGTGCTGGTCGATTCCGCGCCGGCGCTGGGTCGCAAGGGCGGCGTGGGCCGCTCGTACGCGGACGCGCCGGAGATCGACGGCACCGTGCGTCTGCTGCCGCCCGAGAAGGCCAGCAAGCAACTGCGCGTCGGCGAATTCACCCGCGCCCGCATCGTCGGCGTCGAGGGCCACGACCTGATCGCGCTGCCGATCTGATCCGGCGCGTCGGCGCCCCGATGAACGCCGGCCTCGCGCCGGCGCTTTTCCTGGCGCGAGCGATTCAGGGCGCGTTGGCGATCCAGACGTGGCGCATCATCTCCGGTGCCGTCGACGGCCGGCGAGCCATCGCTTCAATGTGGTCCGCCACCAGCCCGCGCAGGATGAGCCGCTGCTGGTCCTCGTCGCCGGTCGAGGTCTTGAGCAAGGTCTGCCGCTCGCCCGCATCCATCCCCGCAAGCACCGACGAGTAGAAGCAATCGCCGTCACCCGGGACGGGCACGATCTTGCCGTCCACGATGGCGTCGTAATGGGACGCGTGCAGACGCACCCGGATGGGCGTGCTGCCCGGCGCCTTGGTGCCATAGCGGTCGCTTTCGCGGCCGGAGCGGTCCTCGATGCTCAGCACGCGTCCCTTGGGCCAGCCGGGCAGGCTTGTGATGGCGCGCACCGAGAACTCGCCGCCGAGGCCAGACCATGCGCGCGAACGGCGAATCTCCGTGGCGCTGTCGTGCAGCGCGGCTGCAAACGCGTCGTTCGCATCGACGATCCGCGTCGCCTCGGCAGCCTCGACCAGTTGGATCGTCTGGTGGCTGCGGAGTGCCGGAGCCTGGAGGGTCTGCAGTTGGCGCAACATGCTGTCGAAGCGACGTGGCACCGCGGACTGGATCTTCTCGGGATCGAGGGCTGCGGTCAGCAGCTTGGCCCTCAACGCTTCCCTGGCCAGCAGGATGTCCGGCCAGCCACGGCGATCGATCACCAGGGGGATGGCCGGCGCCGCGTCGACGCAGGCCGTCACATGCGTCAGCAGTCCGTGAGGAAGCGACCGGCCCCGCCGACGCACCTGGTCCGCCAGCTCCGCGAGCAGACGGCACAGCGCATTGCCGTCCACCGGCTCTCCCGGCCGGCGATGCGCCCAGTCAGGATGATGGCGATGCCACTTGGCCGGCGACAGATGCGCTGGATGGTCGACGTCGACCAGCTCGAAATCGTCGGAGGCCTCGTCGGCCGATGTGGCGAACGCCTCTGCCGGCGCGATGACTGTGCTGAAGGAGGTGTCCGGGCGCATGGTGGGTCGAATGTCGTGGAGGGGGATCAGATGAGTTCCCTTGTGCGGAAACAGGGCCCGGGAGTTCGATCGACGGCCCTGCTGCGGCGCTGTCTTTGACCTGATCGGTGCCGCCGCCCATCGAGGCAGGGCGTGCTGGAGAATGGCCGCTGGCTGATTCCCGAACCCAGGAGACCCTGTGACCCAGCGCGGCCCGTCCACCGAACAGATCCACCACCCGTACCGGGCGCCCGAGGGCTGGGACGCCGTGCACGTCCCGGTGGCCAAGGCCTCGACCGTGCTGTTCAAGAACACCGCCGAACTGCACCGCCCGCGCGCGATGGATGGCGTCAGCTACCGCTACGGCCTGCCGGGGACGCCGACGACCTACACGCTGGCCGCGCGCATCGCGACGCTCGAACACGCCGAACACTGCGTGCTCACGCCCAGCGGTGTTTCCGCCATCACCTTGACCAGCCTGAGCTTCCTGAAGCCGGGCGACGAGGTCCTGCTGCCCGACAACGTCTACGGTCAGAACCGCCACCTCGCCAATGGTCTATTGACGCGGCTCGGCATCACGCACCGCTTCTACGATCCACTCGACGTGCCGGCGTTCGAGGCGATGCTGTCGGAACGCACGAAGCTGGTGTGGCTCGAAGCCGCGGGATCGATCACGCTGGAGTTCCCCGACCTGATCGGGCTGCTGCGGGCCTGCCGCGCGCGCGGCGTGCTCACGGCGCTGGACAACACCTGGGGCGCGGGGCTGGCCTTCAATGCCTTCGAGGTGGCGCCGCACGTCGCGCCCGGACTCGGCGCCGACATCAGCATGCAGGCGCTGACCAAGTTCCCGTCAGGCGGCGCGGACCTGCTGATGGGCGCCGTCTGCACGCGCGACGTGGCGCTCAACCGCCAATTGGTGGCGACGCACGAGTACCTCGGCTACGGCGTCGGCCAGAACGACGTCGAAGCCGTGCTGCGCGGGCTGCCGAGCATCGCGCTGCGTTACCGCGCGCAGGACGCGGCGGCGCGCGAACTCGCACAGTGGATGGCCCACCGGCCCGAAGTGGCGCGGGTGCTGTACCCGGCGCTGCCGGAATCGCCCGGCCATGCGTTCTGGCGGGACGTCAGTCCCGAGGCGGCGGGGTGTCTGTTCTCGGCGGTGTTCCGCTCCGAGTTCGATGCCCGCCGCGTCGACGCTTTCGTCGATGCGCTGACGTGTTTCGGGATCGGCTATTCGTGGGCCGGTCCGATGAGCCTGGTCGTGCCCTACGACCTCAGTCGCAGCCGCTCGCTGGGGCTGCCGTGGACGGCGGAGGAGGGCGGCACGCTGGTGCGTTTCGCGATCGGACTGGAGGAGGTCGCGGACCTGCGTGCGGACCTCGCGCAAGCCTTCGCGGCCTTGAAGCCTTGAAGCGTTGAAGCGCTGAGCGCGCGAGCGGCCCGCCGCGCCGCTCAGTCCTTGGACGGCCCCGAGACCTTGTGCCGCATCAGGCGGCCCTTCTCGCGTTCCCAGTCGCGCTTCTTCTCGGTCTCGCGCTTGTCGTGCTGGGCCTTGCCCTTGGCGAGCGCGATCTGCACCTTCACCCGGCCGTTCTTGTAGTGCAGGTCCAGCGGGATGAGCGTGAAGCCGCGCTGCTCCACCTTGCCGATCAGCCGGCGGATGTCGGCGCGGCTCATCAGCAGCTTCCTGGTGCGGTCGGCCAGCGGGCTGACGTGCGTGGACGCCGTGCGCAGCGGATCGATCCGGCAGCCGATCAGGAACAGCTCGCCCTCGCGGATGACGACATAACCGTCCGGCAGCTGGACCTGGCCGGAGCGGATGGCCTTGACCTCCCAGCCTTCGAGGACGATGCCGGCCTCGTACTGCTCCTCGAGGTGGTATTCGAATCGGGCGCGACGGTTTTCTGCAATGGACATGGGGATTCTTCTTGTGCGTGGCGGCCAGGTGACGCCCAGATGGGGTCGATCGGGCCGCCTACAATCCCGCCATTCTAAGAACCACCATGAAGCACGTCCGGAAGACTGTCCTCCTTTGGTACTCGCCGCGCGAGATGTACGAGCTGGTCACCCAGGTCGAGCGCTATCCGGAGTTCCTGCCCTGGTGCTCGTCCGCCGAGGTCCTGGAGCGCCACGACGATGGCGTGACCGCCAGGCTGTCCTTGCAGTACGCCGGCCTGCGGCACGCGTTCACCACCCGCAACACGAACGAGCCCAACCAGCGCGTGCGCATGACGCTGGTCGACGGACCGTTCTCGATGCTGGACGGCGACTGGCAGTTCCTGCCGCTGCACCGTCCGGGCGCGCCGACGGACGGCGAGCCGCGCGCGTGCAAGATCGAATTCGAACTGCGTTACGCCTTCTCGAGCTTCGCGCTGGAGGCGGTCGTCAGCCCGGTCTTCGACCGCATCGCCAACACCTTCGTCGACAGCTTCGTGAAGCGCGCCGAGCAGGTCCATGGCGCCCGCTGAGCTGTCGATCGAGCTCTTCTGGAGCCCGGTCCGCGGTGAGTTGCGCGAACAACGACTGACCCTGCCCGCCGGCAGCACGCTGCGCGATGCCCTGGTCGCCAGCGCCTGGTTCGAGCCAGCACGGATAGCTGCGCTGACGGCCGGCATCTGGGGCCGCACGGCGGCGCTCGACACGCCGCTGCGCGAGCAGGACCGTGTGGAGGTCTACCGCCCGTTGACGGTCGATCCGAAGGAGGCGCGTCGCCAGCGCTTCCAGGCCGCCGGCAGCCGCATCGTCACGCGACATCGGCCGCTGGGCCGCAAGGCCTGACCCCTCAGAGGCCCGACACCGCCGAACCAAGCAAAAAGGCCGCGTGAGCGGCCTTTCGTCTTACCGGTGGTCACCGGACTTACGTCCGTCTTGCCGTCCGGTGTTGTTTCCGGAACTCGTTCCGGCCCTATTTGCAGTTCGCGGTGATCACGGCCTGCATGTTGCGGATCTCTTCCTGGCGCATCTGCTCGGTCATCGGCTGCGATTCGCCGGTCTGCGTGCCGCTGCGCAGGCGCAGGCCGGATTCCAGGACGCGCTGGCGGTTCTGGGCCTGGCGGCAATTCTCGGCCATGGCGTCCGCGCGGGCCTTGTCCTCCTGGGCCTTGCGCTCGCGCTCCAGCTTGTCGCGCGAGGAGGCTTCGCTCGCCGGACGAGCCGGCGCGGAAGCCGCGGAGGCCGGCGCCGACGCGCCCTGCAGCGCGGCCTGGCCCGGCGACGGGGGCACGCGCGTCGCATTCGACGGACGCTGCAGGATGTCCTTGTCGGCGACGCTCGGCGGCGGCGGACGGTCGCTGTATTGCGTGCGGCCGTCGGCGTCTCGCCACTTCCATTGGGCGTGCGCGATCGAGGTCAGCGCCATCAGCGCCAGCGCGCAGATCACGCCCAGCGGGCGTCGCGGGCGTCGCAGGAGGGGGGGATTCATCATGGTCGTGGAGTGTACTGCCGGGCTTCTCTATAATGCGCCTTTGCGACTGGAGCTTCCCTCATGCGCCTACTCGGAAAGGCCCTCACCTTCGACGATGTGTTGCTGGTGCCGGCGTTCTCCCAGGTGTTGCCGCGCGACACCAGCCTGTCCACGCAGTTCACGCGTGGCATCCGCCTGAACCTGCCACTCGTGTCCGCCGCGATGGACACCGTGACCGAGGCGCGCCTGGCGATCGCCATCGCCCAGGAGGGCGGCATCGGCATCGTGCACAAGAACCTGACGCCGCAGCAGCAGGCCGCGGAAGTTGCGCGGGTCAAGCGCTACGAGTCCGGCGTGCTCCGCGACCCGATCACCATCACCCCCGAGACCACCGTCCGCCAGGTCAAGCAGCTGAGCGAGCACCACGGCGTCTCCGGATTCCCGGTGCTGGTGGGACAGAAGGTCGTCGGCATCGTGACCAACCGGGACCTGCGCTTCGAGACGCGCATGGACATTCCGGTCAGCGAGATCATGACCCCGGCCGAACGCCTGATCACCGTGCCGGAAGGCGCGTCGCTCAGCGACGGCAAGGCGCTGATGCACAAGCACAAGCTGGAGCGCGTGCTGGTCCTCAACGACGCGTTCGAACTGCGCGGCCTGATGACCGTCAAGGACATCACCAAGCAGACCAACTTCCCGAACGCCGCGCGTGACGCGCACGGCAAGCTGCGCGTCGGCGCGGCGGTCGGCGTGGGCGAAGGCACCGAGGAACGCGTCGAGCTGCTGGTCAAGGCCGGCGTCGACGCGATCGTCGTCGACACCGCGCACGGTCACAGCAGCGGCGTCATCGAACGCGTGCGCTGGGTCAAGAAGAACTATCCCGGCGTCGAGGTCATCGGCGGCAACATCGCCACCGGCGCCGCGGCGCTGGCGCTGGTGGAAGCCGGCGCGGACGCGGTCAAGGTCGGCATCGGTCCCGGCTCGATCTGCACGACCCGCATCGTCGCCGGCGTCGGCGTGCCGCAGATCGCGGCGATCGACTTCGTCGCCACCGCGCTGAAGGGCACCGGCGTCCCGGCGATCGCCGACGGCGGCATCCGCTACTCCGGCGACATCGCCAAGGCCATCGCCGCCGGCGCGAGCACCGTGATGATGGGCGGCATGTTCGCCGGCACCGAGGAAGCCCCGGGCGAAGTGATCCTGTACCAGGGCCGCAGCTACAAGAGCTACCGCGGCATGGGCTCGATCGGCGCGATGAAAGCCGGTTCGGCGGACCGCTACTTCCAGGAAAACGACGAGACGACCAACCCCAACGCGGACAAGCTGGTGCCGGAAGGCATCGAAGGGCGAGTCCCGTACAAGGGCTCGATGGTCGCGATCGTGCATCAGATGGCCGGCGGCGTGCGCGCCTCCATGGGCTACTGCGGCTGCGCCAGCATCGCCGACATGCACGACAAGGCCGAGTTCGTCGAGATCACCTCGGCGGGCATCCGTGAGAGCCACGTCCACGACGTGCAGATCACGAAGGAAGCGCCCAACTACCGGCTGGAGTGACGCCCTTGTCCGACCCTGTGGACGCGGCGCGGGGCGCAGGCCCCGACGCCGTCGCAGCTCCGACGACGCATGGCGGCCGCAAGGCCGCCATGTCGTTCATCCTGATCGCGGTGCTGATCGACATGGTGTCCATCGGCCTGATCATCCCGGTGCTGCCGCCGCTGGTCGGGACCTTCACGCAGAGCGAGACCCAGCACACGCTGGCGCAACTGGCGGTGGCGTTCGCCTTCGGTCTCGCGAATTTCTTCGGCTCGCCCATCCTGGGCGGGCTGTCCGACCGTTTCGGCCGCCGCAAGGTGATGCTGATCGGTTTCAGCGGCCTGGCGCTGAGCTTCTTCGTGACGGCGATGGCCGACGCGTTGTGGATGCTCGTCGTGGTGCGGCTGTTCTCCGGCGCGATGCAAGGCAACGCGGCGGTCGCCAACGCCTACGTGGCCGACATCACGCTGCCGGCGGACCGCGCCAAGCGCTTCGGCATGCTGGGGGCGGCCTTCGGGATGGGCTTCATCCTCGGCCCGGTGATGGGCGGGCTGCTCGGCAGCATCGACCTGCACCTGCCGTTCTACGTCGCCGGCACGCTGGCCCTGCTGAACTGGCTCTACGGCTTCTTCGTGCTGCCCGAATCGCTGGCGCCGGAACACCGCAGACCCTTCGAGTGGCGCAAGGCCAATCCGGTCGCGGCGCTGGGCCGGCTGCGCAAGCTGAGCGGCGTCGGACCGCTGATCTACGTGATCGCGTGTTCGGGCCTGGCGCAGCTGGTGATCCAGACCAGCTGGGTGCTCTACAACCAGCACAAGTTCGGCTGGGGGCCGCGCGAGAACGGCCTGTCACTGTTCGTCGTGGGCCTGGTCGCGGTGGTCGTGCAGGGCGTGCTGCTGCAGCCGCTGATGCGCTGGCTGGGCGCGCGCCGCCTGGTGCTGATCGGCCTCGCGACCTCGATCCTGACCAACGTGATCTGGGGCCTGTCGACCGAAGCCTGGATGATGGTCGGCGCGATCTTCCTGAACATCGCCGGCGTGGCCGCGGCCCCGGCGATGCAGAGCCTGATCTCCAACGCCGCCGACGCCCGCACGCAAGGCGAGACGATGGGCGCGGTGGCGGCGATCAACAGCCTGATGGCGGTGATCTCGCCGATCGCCGGCCTGGGGTTGATGGCGCTGGTCGCCGAGCTCCCCAAGACCGACTGGCGCCTCGGCGCGCCGTTCTACCTCTGTGCGCTGCTGCAGCTGGCCTCGCTGGGCTTTGCGTGGCGCCACTTCAACACGGACCCGCCGGCACAGGCCGCCGCGGCCAAGGCCTGAGCGCGCACGTGAGCTTGAGCCTCCCAGAATCCCCAAGCATCTTCAGAAGCTGACCATGCACGACAAAGTCCTCATCCTCGACTTCGGCTCCCAGGTGACGCAGCTGATCGCGCGTCGCGTGCGCGAGGCCCAGGTCTACTGCGAGATCCACCCCAACGACGTCAGCGACGACTTCATCCGCGCGTTCGGGCCGAAGGCGATCATCCTGTCGGGCAGCCACGCGTCGACCTACGAGGACCATGAACTGCGCGCGCCCCAGGCGGTGTGGGACCTGGGCGTGCCGGTGCTGGGCATCTGCTACGGCATGCAGACGATGGCGGTGCAACTGGGCGGCAAGGTCGAGTGGAGCGATCACCGCGAGTTCGGCTATGCCGAGGTCCGCGCGCACGGTCATACGAAGCTGCTGGACGGCATCCAGGACTTCGCCACGCCCGAAGGTCACGGGATGCTGAAGGTCTGGATGAGCCACGGCGACAAGGTCACCGCGCTGCCGCCGGGCTTCCAGCTGATGGCGTCGACGCCGAGCTGCCCGATCGCCGGCATGGCCAACGAGGACAAGGGCTACTACGCGTTCCAGTTCCACCCGGAAGTGACGCACACGGTGCAGGGCGCGGCGGTGTTCCACCGCTTCGTGCGCGAGATCGCCGGCTGCAAGGGCGACTGGATCATGGGCGACTACATCGCCGAGGCCGTCGCGAAGATCCGCGAGCAGGTCGGTGACGAGGAGGTCATCCTGGGCTTGTCCGGCGGCGTCGATTCGTCGGTGGCGGCGGCGCTGATCCACCGCGCGATCGGCGACCAGCTGACTTGCGTGTTCGTCGATCACGGCCTGCTGCGCCTGAACGAAGGCGACGCGGTGATGGACATGTTCGAGGGCAAGCTGCACGCGAAGGTGATCCGCGTCGACGCGAGCGAGCTGTTCCTCGGTCAACTGGCCGGCGTGACCGATCCGGAGCGCAAGCGCAAGATCATCGGCGGGCTGTTCGTCGACGTGTTCAAGGCCGAGGCCGAGCGGCTCAAATCCGGCGATGGAGGCAAGGGCGTCCATCGGGGCGCAACCTTCCTGGCGCAGGGCACGATCTATCCGGACGTGGTCGAGAGCGGCGGCACGAAGACGAAGAAGGCCACGACGATCAAGAGCCACCACAACGTGGGTGGGTTGCCCGAGCAACTGGGCCTGAAACTGCTGGAGCCGCTGCGCGAGCTGTTCAAGGACGAGGTCCGTGAACTGGGCGTGGCGCTGGGCCTGCCGCCGGAGATGGTCTATCGCCACCCGTTCCCGGGCCCGGGCCTGGGCGTGCGGATCCTCGGCGAAGTGAAGAAGGAATACGCGGACCTGCTGCGTCGCGCCGATGCGATCTTCATCGAGGAGCTGCGCAACACGCGCGACGAGGCGACGGGCAAGACCTGGTACGAGCTGACCAGCCAGGCCTTCACCGTGTTCCTGCCGGTGAAGAGCGTGGGCGTGATGGGCGACGGCCGGACCTACGACTACGTGGTCGCGCTGCGCGCGGTGCAGACCAGCGACTTCATGACGGCCGACTGGGCGGAGCTGCCCTACAGCCTGCTCAAGCGCTGCTCGGGCCGCATCATCAACGAGGTGCGCGGCATCAACCGCGTGACCTACGACGTCTCGAGCAAGCCGCCGGCGACGATCGAATGGGAATGAGCGCTTCCCAACGGCCGTCGGAGCCCACGCTGGCGTCTTGAGTCCTTCGTGCCTTTTGGGTAGAACCTGTGGTCGGGACCTCGATGACGCAAACGCGCAGCGCGTCGATCGTGCTGACACGCGATGTCAGGGCCTCCGTCCAGAATCGCCGGGATTGCTTCGACACCTTTCGGAGACCCCCATGGCCGACGACCACCCCGTCTACGAGCTGCGCCAGTACAAGATCGTCAAGGGCGAACGCGAGCGCTTCATGCGCCTGTTCGACGCGGCCTTCGTCGACTCGCAGGAAGCCGTCGGCATGCGCTTGTACGGGCAGTTCGCCGACCTCGACGATCCGGACCGGTTCGTGTGGATCCGGGGCTTCGACGACATGGCGGCGCGTGAGCGCATGCTCGGCGAGTTCTATTCCGGCCCCGTGTGGCAGGCTCATCGCGGCGAGGCCAATCCGCTGCTCGTCGACAACGACAACGTGCTGCTGATGCGGAGCCCGGGCTGTGGGCCGCATCCGACGCGCATCGACGCGGCGCGGGCCGCGGGCACGTTCGGGCGAGGCGCCGCGCCCGGGCTGGTCGTGCTGCACCTCTGCACCCTGTGGAAAGACCCGGCCGATCCCGAGGACGGCTTCGCCCGCTTCTTCGAACACGAGGTCGCGCCGGTCATCGCGGCGGCGGGCCTGCCGGTGATCGGCAGCTTCGTGCCGGAGCGCTCGCCCAACAACTTCCCGCGCCTGCCCGTGCGCGAGGGCGAGAAGGTCTTCGTCTGGATGACCCGCGCCGCGGATGCCGACGACTGGGCCATCCGCTGGAGCGCCTGCCGGCATTCGACCGCGTGGCGCTCGCTCGAACCGCGCTGGCGCGACGCGCAGGAACGGTCGCCGCAGATCCTGCGCCTGCGACCGGGCGTCGTCCCGACGCCGCGCTGATCCGGCGGGGCAGGGCGGAGCGATCGGGTGTGGCTATGCTTCGCGCCATTCCCGCTTCTACCCCGGAGTCCTTGCATGCGCAGCGCCCTGTCCATCCTCGCCCTCGTCATCGTGCTCACCATCGTGATGCTGACCGCGAAGAAGCAGATGCAGGCGATGAAGCCGCCGGCCTCGGCGGATCCGGCGGCGTCCGCGTCGTCGTCGGCGCTGCCTCAGCCGGAAGCGGTCGGCCGGCAGGTGCAGGACCTGATGAAGCAAGGCGAGCAACGCGCTTCCGAGGCGCAGTGATTGCGCCACTCGCCGCGCCACAAGCGCCCCTTGATGGCGTCACCGCATGACCGTCCACGCGCTCTTCTTCTGCCTGCGGCCCGATGCGCTCACCGCGGCGAGGCTGGGCGCGGTCTCGGACGCGCTCGTGCGTCGCTTCGGCCTGCGCGCGAAAGCGTCGCGCACGGAACGCCTCCATGTGACGCTGCACCACCTCGGCTGGTACGACGATCAGACTGAACAAGCCGATGTGATGTCGGAAGTCAGGCAGCTCGCCGAGGCCGCCGCTGCATCGCTGCGGCACTCGCCCGTGCCTGTCGACTTCGACCAGCTCCTGAGCTTCACCCGCAAGCGGCGGAACCTGCCGCTGGTGCTCAGCGGCGGCGCGTGTCTCGATCCCGTGCGGGCGATCCAGTCGACGCTCGGCGATTGCCTGCGCGCGAGCGGCCTGCGGACCGACCCGCACTTCACGCCCCACCTGACGCTGTTCTATGACGACCTCGCGGTCGAGCCGCAGCCGTTCATCGTCCCCGGCTGGACGGCGAGCGAGATCCTGCTGATCGACAGTCTGCAGGGCTTGTCCACGCACGTCGAACTCGCGCGCTGGCCGCTCGCCTGAGCGGACGGCGGCGACGCGTCGTGATCAGGCCTCGCCCGGCGCGACGATCTCCCGCGCCAGCGCGCGCAGCGTCAGCGGCGCCGAGCCTTCCGCATGGTTGGAGATCGTGACGTAGGCCGGATGCCCGGCCTCGGCCGTCGCGCGGATCACCTTCGCGAGCACGGCCCGGGTCTCGGGATCGGGATCCATCAGCTCGGCGTACTCCCCGTACTTCTTCTCCGCGTCCTCGTAGCCGAAAGGGCCGTGGATCCGGTGCAGGTTCCAGCGGCACACGAGTGGTCCCGGCCACATTGCGCGCAGCAGCGGCAACTGATCCTGGATCGGCGGCAGCTTCGGATGCAGGCCCAGGCAGTAGCGCGCGCCGCAGTCCTTGAGCACGGCGACGAAGTCGGGCGTCAGCCATTCCGGATCGCGGACCTCCACGGCCACGACCGCCTCGGGCGCCACGTCGCGCAGCGAAGGCAGGGCGGCCAGCATCGCGTGCAGGCGGTCGAGCTGCGCCGGCATGCGGTCCAGCAGGGCCAGCGGCAGCGGGCTCAGTTGGAACACCAGCGCGCCGATGCGCGCGCCCAGGCCCTCCATCGCTGGCGACAGGAACTCCTGGACCGCCAGCCGCGGATCGAGGAAGGCCGTGTTGGCCTGCCGGCCGCGACCGTCCTCGGCGCGCACCTGCGCGTCGGTGATCAGGCTCGGCGCCTTGACCGTGAAGCGGAAGTCCTCCGGGACCAGCTGCGCATAGCGCTCGTACTGGCTGGCCGTCAGCGACTGGTAGAAGCCGCGGTCGATGCTCACCGCGCGATGCAGCGGCTGCTGCGCGTAGGCGGTCAGGCCGTTGCGGGAGAGGTTGGACTCGCCGTGCCGGCCCGCCCAGACGATGCCCTGCCAGCCGGGATAACTCCACGAGGAGGTGCCCAGCCGGATCTTCGGCGACAGCGCGGCCGCGAGCGCGATCTGGTCGTCGTCCGGCGGCTGCGTCTGGATGCCGGCGCGGCGGCGTTTCGGGGCGGCGGCGGTGTTGTCGCCACTTTCGCCGCCGTTCTCTCCGCCGTTCTCTCCTCCGTCGCCGCTGCCATCGCCGCTGCCATCGCCGACGCCGGTTTCATCGTCGTCGTCGTCGCCATCGATGCCGCGGCGACCGGTCGCACGCGCCGGCGGCGCGGCGGGCGCCGGCGGCAGCAGCTCGCCGAAGAGATCGTCCTGTTGACCGGGGAACTCCTGTTGCATGGGCCGGGAGCATAGCGGGCACGGCTACACTGCCGCGCGAGCGCCGCCATGACCACCGAGTCCCTCCCGATCCCTCCCGCCGACCGTGCCGACCCCGCGGATGACTACGCGATGCGGCTCGCCCTCGACCAGGCCCAGAACGCCTGGCTCGTCGGCGAGGTGCCGGTGGGCGCCGTCATCATGCGCGGCGGCCAGGTGATCGCCACCGGCTACAACCGGCCGATCACGACGCACGACCCGACCGCCCATGCCGAGATCGTCGCGCTGCGCCACGCCGCGCAGCTGCTCGGCAACTACCGGCTGCCGGAGTGCGAGCTCTACGTGACGCTCGAGCCCTGCGCGATGTGCGCGATGGCGATGATGCACGCGCGCTTGAAGCGCGTCGTCTTCGCCGCGCCCGATCCGAAGACCGGCGTCGCGGGCTCGGTGCTCGACCTGTTCGGGCAGAAGCAGCTGAACCATCACACGGCGCTGCACGGCGGCGTGCTGGCGGAGGCGTCGTCCCGTTTGCTGCGCGAGTTCTTCGCCGAACGGCGCGAGGCGGCGCGCCAGTTGCGCGACAGCCGTCGACGCGCCGCCGTGGAGGCGGGCGCGTCCGGGGCCGCGGGCGAGGGCCTCGATGTCGATGCCGTCGACACGCTGAGCGTGCTGCCTGAAGTCCAGGAATTCCCCGAGATCCCCGTCGGCGACGCGCAATACCTTTCCCTGAATTCCGATCTCTCGCAGGACAACGTGCAGGACAACATGCAGGACCACATGCAGGACGACAAGCAGCGATGAGCTCCCTGACCCTCTACACCCCCTCCGGCGTCCTGGCGCAATCGCCAGCCCTCAAGCGCGCGGCCAGACGGCTGACGGCGCTCGGCTTCGAGGTGGCGGTCGACGACGCGGCGCTCGCGAAGCACCAGCGCTTCGCCGGCGACGACGAGACGCGGCTGGCGGCGCTGCATCGCGTGGCCGAGGCCGCGCCGTCGGTGGCGCTGGCCACGCGCGGCGGCTACGGCCTGACGCGCCTGCTGGACCGCATCGACTGGCCGACCATCGCCCGCAGCGTCGAGCGCGGCACGCGCTGGGTCGGCCTGAGCGACCTGACCGCGCTGCAGCTGGGGCTGCTCGCCCACACGAAGCAGACGAGCTGGGCGGGACCGCTGGCCTGCGACGACTTCGGCCGCGCCGAGACCGACGGCGGCGTCGACGAGATCACCCGCGACTGCTTCCTCGAGGCGATGGACGGCTCGCTCGAAGCCATCGGCTTCCGCACCGAGGCCGGCCTGGACGGCGTCGAGGCGCGCGGCACGCTGTGGGGCGGCAACCTGACGGTGCTGTGCTCGCTGCTGGGCACGCCGCACTTCCCGCGCGTCAAGGGGGGCATCCTGTTCCTCGAGGATGTCAACGAACACCCGTACCGCGTCGAGCGCATGCTGCTCCAGCTCTGGCAGGCCGGGGTGCTGGACGCGCAGAAGGCGGTGCTGCTGGGCAGCTTCAGCGGCTGGAAGAAGTCGCCGCTGGATCGCGGTTATTCGATGAAGGCCTGCGTCGAGGCGCTGCGCGAACGCGTCAAGGTGCCGATCCTCACGGGCCTGCCATTCGGCCACGTGCCGACCAAGGTCTGCCTGCCGGTCGGGGCGAAGGCCGAGATGATGGTGGAGGGGCGCGATGTCATCGTTGCCTGGGGGCACGTCGGCCAGGGCCATGATCACCACGGCCATCACGGGCACGATCATGGCCACGCGGAGGGCGACCACCGCCACGACCACGACCACGACCACGGCCACTGACGGACGTCACACGCGCCCCGCGAACCGGGCCGCTATGATCCGCCCCGGCATCGGCCGGCCTCCACGAGAGGCGCGGCCTTGGCAACAATCTGGCAATGCCGCATCCGCAGGATGCGGCGTTTGCTTTTTGGAAGGATGACGATGTCGTCGGGGCTGTGGAACGCGTCGCTGCACGCGGCTGAAAGCTGGCGCGGGACGTGGCGGGCACCGATGGCCTCGCTCTCCCGGATGGCGGGCCTGCTGGCCGCCGTGCTGCTGGTCGCCTGCAACAACAGCCCGTATCCGGCCGGCGCGGCCAAGGACAACACGCTGTACCTGTCCTTCGACGAGCGATCGCCGCGTTATCTGGACCCGACCGCCTCGTACACGGCGCCGGAGTCCGTCTACACCTACCAGATCACCGAGCCGCTCTACGGGTACCACTACCTGAAGCGGCCCTACGAGCTCATCCCGCGCGCCGCGTCCGCCGTGGTCAAACCGTATTACCTCGACGCGCAAGGCCAGCGTCTGCCCGACGACGCCCCCGCGGACCGCATCGCGCAGAGCGTCTACGAGGTGCCCATCCGCGCCGGCGTGCAGTACGCGCCCAGCCCCGCGTTCGCGAAGGACGGGCAGGGCCGCTACCGCTACCACCACCTGACGGCCAAGGACCTGGGCGACAAGCGCTCGCCGTGGCAGTTCGAGCACCAGGGCACCCGCGAGCTCGTGGCCGAAGACTTCGTCTTCGCGCTCAAGCGCCATGCGACCACGCGCATCGAGGCGCCGATCTACGGCCTGTTCTCGGAGCACGTCCTCGGCCTGAAGGCCTACGGCGCGCTGATCCGCGAGGAGAACGCCAAGCTGCTGAAGGGCCTGCCCGAGAACTCGCCGGACAAGCCCTTCCTGGACTTCCGCAAGTGGCCGCTGGCCGGCGCCGAGGCGGTGAACGACCACCTGCTGCGCGTGCGCATCATGGGCAAGTACCCGCAGTGGTCGTACTGGATGTCGACGACCTTCCTGTCGCCGATCCCGTGGGAAGCCGATCTCTTCTATTCGCAGCCCGGCATGGCCGAGCACGGCATGTCCTGGAACCAGTGGCCGGTGGGCACCGGGCCTTACATGATGACGGAGTACCAGCAGGATCGCCGTCACGTGATGTCGCGCAATCCGAACTACCGCCAGGACCTCTACCCCTGCGAGGGCATGCCCGACGACGGCCCGGCCGGCCGCCTGGCCGACTGCGGCAAGCCGATGCCCTTCATCGACAAGATCGTCGCCACGCTGATCAAGGAGCGGGTGCCGCGCAAGGAGATGTTCAAGCAGGGCTACCTCGACCTCCCCGATCTCGAGCGCGCAGACTGGGGCGTGGAGTTCTTCGCCGACGCGAGCGACTCCGCCGAGACCGACGCCTTCTTCAAGCAGCGCGGCTTCTCGTTCCCGCGCTCGACCGATCCCAACAACTGGTACCTCGGCTTCAACATGCTGGATCCGGTGATCGGCAAGGGCAAGACGCCGGAAGATGAGACCCGCCACCGCAAGCTGCGCCAGGCGCTGTCGATCGCGATCGACTGGGAAGAGGGTTACGGCCGCATCTTCAAGAATCGCGGTGGCGTGGCGGCCTACGGGCCGGTGCCGCCGGGCGTGTTCGGCTCGCGCGAGGCGCAGCCGGGCTTCTTCAATCCGGTGACGCACCAACTCGTCGACGGCAAGATCCAGCGCCGTTCCATCGAGGACGCCAAGCAGCTCCTCGCCGAGGCCGGTTATCCCGACGGCCGTGACGCCAAGAGCGGCCAGCCGCTGGTGCTGAACTACGACTTCATGCGGACCGTCACGCCCGAGGTGAAGGCCGAGAACGACTGGCTGGTGAAGCAGTTCGCCAAGCTCGGCGTGCAGCTGGACGTGCGCGCCACCGACTACAACCAGTTCCAGGAAAAGCTGCGCCAGGGCAAGCACCAGGTGTTCTGGTGGGGCTGGCTCGCGGACTACCCGGACGCCGAGAACTTCCTGTTCCTGCTCTACGGCCCCAACAGCAAGTCGCTGCACGAGGGCGAGAACTCGGCGAACTACGAGAACCTCGAATTCGACCGGCTCTTCAAGCAGGCGCAGGTGCTGGACGACGGCCCCGAGAAGCAGCAGGTCATCGACCGCATGGTGCAGATCACGCAGCAGGACGCGCCCTGGGCCTTCGGCTACTGGGCCTGGACCGGGCAGGCCTACCAGCGCTGGGTCCACAACATCAAGCCCAGCATCGTCATCCGCGACGGCGTGCGCCACTACCGCATCGATCCGAAGGAACGCGCGCAGCTGCAGGGCGAATGGAACCGGCCCGTCTGGTGGCCGCTGCTGGTGCTGGTCGTCGGCGGCGTCGCGATCGTGTGGATGACGCGCCGCAGCTTCCAGAAGCGCGAGACCGCCACCGCGCGCGGCACGTCCGCGCCGACCGCGACGCCCGTCGCCACGAATGCTCCCCGGGGCGCCGACTGATGTTCAAGTACCTCACCCGCCGGCTGGCCTACGGCCTGGCCATCCTGGTCGGCGTCAACCTGCTGACCTTCTTCCTGTTCTTCACCGTCAACACGCCGGACGACATGGCCCGGCTGAACATCGGCGGCAAGCGCGTGTCGCAGGAGCAGATCGACAAGTGGAAGGTCGAGCGCGGCTACGACAAGCCGCTGTACTGGGACGCATCCCGCACCGGCGCGGAGCGCGTGACGCACACGGTGTTCTGGGAGCGCTCGGTCTCGCTGATGCTGCTGGACTTCGGCCGCTCCGACGCGCGGCAGGCCGTCGACATCGGGCACGAGATCAAGACCCGCATGGGCATCAGCCTGCAGCTCGCGGTGCCGCTCTTCGTGCTGCAGCTGATCGTGAGCGTGGCCTTCGCCGTGCTGCTCACCTTCTTCCGCAACTCGCGCATCGACTTCTGGGGCGTCGTGATCTGCGTGCTGATGCTGTCGATCTCCAGCCTGTTCTACATCATCGTCGGGCAGTTCTTCTTCTCGCGCATCCTGCGGCTGGTGCCGATCAACGGCTACGAGCCGGGCCTGGACGCGATCAAGTTCCTGGCGCTGCCGATCGCGCTGTCGCTGCTGTCGCGCCTGGGCGGCGAGGCGCGGCTGTACCGCGCGATGCTGCTCGAGGAAGTCGGGAAGGACTACGTGCGCACCGCCCGCGCCAAGGGGCTGTCCGAGCCGGCCGTGCTGATGCGCCATGTGCTGCGCAACGCGCTGATCCCCATCATCACCAGCGCCGGCGCCTACCTGCCGTACGTGTTCCTGGGCAGCCTGGTGTTCGAGAGCTTCTTCGGCATCCCCGGCCTGGGCGCCTTCGTCATCGAGGCGATCACCGGGCAGGACTTCGCCATCGTGCGCACCATGGTGTTCCTGGGCGCGCTGCTCTACATCGCCAGCAACGCGTTGATCGACGTGGTCTACACCTGGGTCGATCCGCGCGTGAGGCTGAGCTGACGCGCCGGGCGCGTTCAGCATTCGAGACAGGACACGAGAGCCGACATGGGATTCAAGGTCGTTTTCCTCTGGACCGACGTGGCGCTGTGGGCGATGTTCGCGGCGCTGGTCTTCTACATCGTGCGGCTGGTCCGCCGCCCGCACCTGCGCGCCAACTGGCAGCGCGTGCTGCGTGACCCGGCCGCGCTGAGCGCGGGCATGGTGCTGGTGCTGTTCCTCGGCGTGACCGCGTTGGACAGCCTGCACTTCCGCCGCGCGCTGACCGACAGCCCCGCCGGCCAGCAGTTCTACGAGACCCGCACCGAGTCCGTGCTGGACCTGCTGCTGGCACGCCAGATCGAGATGCGCGAGACCAGCTATTCCGCGCCGCTGGCCTACCAGGGCTTCACGCTGGACAGCGTCGCGCACGGCGACGAGATGGTGCGGGAATTCCCGCGCCTGGCTTTCGGCGGCGCGCATCTGCAGGACCCGGCGCGCGACTGGCACAGCGACCTGGCGCGGCGCGCGCTGACGGGGCTGGCGCTGGGCGCCGTCGCGTCGGTGCTGATGGCCCTGCTGATGGCGGCGGTCCTCGGGCCGCATCACGGCGGCTTCCGTCAGGGCTTGAAGGACCTGCTGGGGGACCGCACGCACTATCCATGGCGCGCGGCGCTCGCGACCCTGTCGGTGATCGCGCTGCTCGCCGGTCCGGTGATCGCGCTGATGGGCCACTATCACGTGTTCGGCACCGACCAGACCGGCAACGACGTGCTCTACCAGGCGCTCAAGAGCATCCGTACCGCGTTCGTCATCGGCGCGCTGTCGACGCTGGCGACGCTGCCGTTCGCGCTGGTGCTGGGCATCCTGGCCGGCTACCTCAAGGGCTGGGTCGACGAGGTCATCCAGTACTTCTACACGGTGCTGACCTCGGTGCCCAACGTCCTGCTGATCGCCGCCTGCGTGCTGATGGTGCAGGTCTTCCTGGACAAGCACCCCGAGGTCTTCGAGACCGGCGCCGAGCGCGCCGATCTGAAGATCTTCCTGCTGTGCGTGATCCTCGGCGTGACCGGCTGGGCGACGCTGTGCCGGCTGGTGCGCGGCGAGACGCTCAAGCTGCGCGAGGCCGACTTCGTCCAGGCCGCCACCGCCTTCGGCGTGCGCGACACGACGATCATGGTCCGCCACATCGTGCCCAACGTGATGCACCTGGTGCTGATCTCGCTGGTGCTCAACTTCTCCGACCTGATCCTCTACGAGGCGGTGCTGACCTACGTCGGCGTCGGCGTCGATCCGGGCATGAACAGCTTCGGCGGCATGATCAACCTCGCGCGCTCGGAGATGAGCCGCGACCCGGTCGTGTGGTGGAGCTTCGTGGCCGCCTTCGGCTTCATGGTAAGCCTGGTGCTGGCGGCCAACCTGTTCGCCGACGGTGTGCGCGACGCCTTCGATCCGCGCGCGCGCAAGCTGCGGCCGATGGTGCTGTCGCTGAAGAAGAACAAGACCGCCGGGCCGGCCAGCCCGGCCGGCAAGGCCGCCAAGGCCTCGTGAGGGACGCCGCGACATGTTGAAGATCGACGACCTCCACGTCCACCTGGACGCCGACGCCGGCCTGGTGCGCGCCATCGACGGCATGCGGCTGACGCTGGCCCAGGGCCAGACCTTCGCGCTGGTCGGCGAATCCGGCTGCGGCAAGAGCATGACGGCGCTGGCGCTGATGCGCCTGCTGCCCGACAACGGCCGCATCGCCGGCGGCCGGCTGGAGCTCGATGGCGTGGACCTGTTCGACCTGAGCGAAGCCCGCATGCGCGACGTGCGCGGCGGGCGCATCGGGATGATCTTCCAGGAGCCGGGGACCAGCCTGAATCCGGTGATGAAGGTCGGCGCGCAGATCGTCGAGGCGATCGAGGCGCACACGCCGCTGCGCGGCGAGGCGGCCCGCAGGAAGGCCATCGACTGGCTGCGCCGCGTGGGCATTCCCGAGCCCGAGCGCCGCGTCGACGAGTATCCGTTCCGGCTCTCCGGCGGCCAGAAGCAGCGGATCATGATCGCGATGACGCTGGCGGCGGAACCCGATTTCCTGATCGCCGACGAGCCGACGACCGCGCTCGACGTGACCATCCAGGCGCAGATCCTGGACCTGCTCAAGGACCTGCAGCGCGAGCGCGGCCTGGGCCTGCTCCTGATCACCCACGACCTGGGCGTCGTGTCCGGCATGGCCCGCCAGGTGGCGCTGATGTACGCGGGGCAGATCGTGGAGGTGGCGTCGGCCGCCGAGTTCTTCTCCGCGCCGAAACATCCTTACGCGCGGCTGCTGCTGCAGGCGCTGCCCGATGCGCAGCGTCGCGGGGAGCCGCTGGCCGCCATCCCCGGCACGGTGCCGCCGCTGTGGCAGACCTTCGATGGCTGCCGCTTCGCGCCACGCTGCGATCGGGCCATGGTCCATTGCGGATCGACGCAGCCGGCGTTGGCGGCCGTGGCGGGCGGGGGCGGGGCGCATGAGGTGCGGTGTCTGCTTTATACGGATCCCAGGGAGCCGGTGGCGGGGACGGAGAGCGCTGGAGGCGCCGGTGCCCCTCTCCGCTCAATCGCCTCCTCACGCTCGGCATTCGCTTCGAGGGGCACCGGCGCCTCCAGCGCCGAGCAGTCGCCGGCGATGCTGCTGGAGGTGAAGGATCTGCACGTGCGGTATCCGATGGGGCGCGGATTCTTCGGGGGCACGAAGCGATGGTTCGACGCGGTGGGCGGCGTCTCGTTCTCGATCGAGTCGGGACGCACGCTGGCCCTCGTCGGCGAGTCAGGCTGCGGCAAGACAACCTCCGGCAAGGCCATCGTCCAGCTGCTGCGTCGCGTCGCCGTCATCGAGGGTCAGGCCTTGCTCCACCCGCCGGGGGGCCCGGCAGGGGCCCTCGTCGGGGCGGGCGGGCAGAGCGGCCAGAGCGGCCAGAGCGGGGGGGCGACGGATCTCTTCCACCTCGACGGGGTGGCCCTGCGGGAGGCGCGGCGTCAGGTGCAGATCATCTTCCAGGACCCGTTCGCGTCCCTGAATCCGCGCCTGCGGGTGCAGGAAGTGCTGGAAGAAGGCCTGCTCGCGCTGCGGCCCGAGCTCGACGCGTCGGGCCGGCTGGCGCTGCTGCACGACCTGCTCGACCAGGTCGGGCTGCGCCGCGACGCGCTGGCGCGCTTCCCCCACGAGTTCTCCGGCGGCCAGCGCCAGCGGATTGCCATCGCGCGCGCGCTGGCCGTGGAGCCGCGCCTGATCGTCTGCGACGAACCCACCTCGGCCCTCGACGTGTCGGTCCAGGCGCAGATCCTGAACCTGCTGCGCGAACTCCAGCGCAGCCGCGGACTGTCCTTCCTGTTCATCACCCACAACATCGGCGTCGTCGAATACATCGCCGACGAGGTGGCCGTGATGCAGGCCGGCCGCATCGTGGAGTCCGGGACCTGCGACGCCGTCCTCGGTGCCCCGCGGCAGGACTACACCCGCACGCTGCTCGCGGCAGTTCCCCGGGTGGAGCGGCAGGCACCCGTCTGACCGGCGACCTTCCGTCGCCCGCCGGAGACACCCCGAGGACCGCCATGCGGTCCTTTTTCTTGCCAGATACAAAGTGGCCACCTTCGATGCGCCATCGTGGTGCGTCCACGACCGTTCCGACGGGACGGCGTGGGAATCGCCCATACGAACGGCATGGGTGGGCCGGAAGGCATTGCCTCGCAGCAAGGCATTCGGGCGATACGCGTCGACGGATGCGGCTGAGGTGCGCACTTATGGTGCGTATTACGACCTTTTACACCTGTAAAACTCTTGCCAAGGGCGACATTCGCGCGTAGCGCGGCAGCAACGTTGGTCGCCATCCGCCCTTGGGTGTTTACCCGCGATTTCCCTCTGTAAACCGCCTTGTCTGGTGCGCCATAGGGTGAACACGGGGGATTCCTTTTCAAAGCGGAAAAGAAACTGGCCCGGCCCAACGTCGGGAACACCGCTCGGAGGGTTCAGGCCGACATCGCGGCCACCCGTGTTCCCGGCGACACAACAACCTGTGTTTCTGGTTAAGGAGTCTTCATGTTCAAACGCAAGAGCATCAATCTCGCCGCGCTGCTCGCGCTGGGCGCTGCGGCATTGCCCGTCGCCGCGCAAAACACCCAGCTCGACCGCGTCGAGATCACCGGTTCGTCGATCAAGCGCATCGACGCCGAAACCTCGCTCCCCGTCAGCGTCATCAGCCGTGAGTCCATCAACAAGTCCGGCGCCTCCAACGTCCAGGAACTCGTCGACCGCCTGAGCTACAACAACGGCGGCGGTCTGGCGCTGGGTCAGTCCATCGGCGACGGCGCCGCCAACGGCCAGGTCGGCGCCTCGCTGCGAGGCCTGGGCCGCGGCCGCACGCTGGTCCTGTTGAACGGTCGCCGCATGCCGGTGTATCCGTTCTCCGGCCAGGGCGTGGACTTGAACTCGATCCCGCTGGCCGCGATCGAGCGCATCGAAGTGCTGCGTGACGGCGCCTCCGCGACCTACGGCTCGGACGCCATCGGCGGCGTGATGAACTTCATCACCCGCAAGGACTTCCAAGGCTTCGACCTGTCGGTCGGCCTGGAAATGCCCAAGACCGTGGGCGACGTGTTCTCCGTGTCGGCCGGCGGCGGTGTCGGCGACCTGTCCAAGGACAAGTGGAACCTGCTCGGCACCTTCAACTACCAGAAGTACGACCCCATCCGCGCCGCGGACCGTTCGTACGCGTCCACCGGCAACCGGCCGGACCTGGGCGTGGTGAAGGACTCGGGCAACACCTTCCCGGCGAACACCTTCCTGGCGACTACCGGCCAGTACGTGCCGGGCGCGGCCGGCTACCCGAACTGCCGTCCGCCTGATTCGTACGCCGGCGCGGCCAACTGCCGCTACGACTACACGCACTACATCGACCTGGTGCCCGAGTCCGACCGCTACGGCGCGCTGTTGAAGGGCACCTTCGCGGCCAACGAGAACAACACCCTGTTCGCCGAGGTCTCCTACAGCCGCAACGAGATCATCCTGGGCTCGTCGCAGACGCCCTCGACCACGACCGGGAAGGACGACTACCTGTATCCGGCCGGCGGCAAGTACTACCCGACCGCCGCCGTCGACGCGGTGTCCCCGGGCTACCGCGGCGACCTGATCTTGGCCTGGCGGATGGTGGACGGCGGGCAGCGCCGCACGCAGGTGACCAACCAGGTCACCCGCACCGTGCTGGGTGCCGAAGGCACGATCGCGGGCTTCGACTACAAGGGCGCGTTCGTCTACGCCGAGGGCAAGGCCCGCGAAGACTTCATCAGCGGCAACTACTCCGACACCCGCTTGGTCGCGGCCCTCAAGACCGGCCTGATCAACCCCTGGGGCCCGAACGACGCCGCCGGCCTGGCCGCGCTCAAGAGCGCCGAGCTCTCCGGCAACAACCGCAGCTCCAAGACCAGCAACACCGGGGTCGACCTGACGCTGTCGCGTGAGCTGTTCAATGTCGGCTACGGCAACCTGGGCGTGGCCTTCGGCGGCGAAGTCCGCAAGGAAAAGTACCTCGACGGCTACTCCGAACTGGCCGGTTCCGGCGACGTGGTGGGCGGCTCCGGCACGGCCGGCCGCGTGCAGGCGGAACGTGACGTCGGCGGCGTGTTCGGCGAAGCCAACTTCCCGGTGCTCAAGAGCCTGGAAATCAACGGTGCCGTGCGCTACGACAAGTACGCCAAGACCAGCGGCGGCTCGCGCGACGGCACGTTCGACACGCCGAACCTGTCGGCCACCAGCCCGAAGCTGTCGGTCAAGTTCACCCCGATCACCGGCCTGCTGTTCCGCGCCTCCGCCGGCAAGGGCTTCCGCGCCCCGGCGCTGGACAACATGTTCGCCCCGTCGGCGTTCACGAACTCGGGCGGCAACTTCACCGACCCCAACTACGACCGCATCCGCGGTTGCGCGGCCTTCCCCAACACCAACTACTGCAACACGCAGCTGACGGTGCAGAACAACAGCAACCGCGCGCTGGAGCCGGAGAAGTCGAAGACCTTCAACGTCGGCATGGTGTTCGAGATGATCAAGGACACCACGCTGAGCGTGGACTACTTCGACATGAAGATCACCAACGGTCTGCGCTTCCTGTCGGGTGACGACATCATGCGCGACTGGGAGAAGCACCGCGTTCCGGGCACCTTCACCAGCACGTCGATCTTCAACGACCGCCTGGTCATCGACCCGGCCACCGGCTACCTGAACTACATCCGCGCTTCGTGGGAGAACGTCGGCAAGCTGCGCACCTCGGGCTTCGACTTCAGCGCCCGCGGTCGCATCCGCACCGAGTTCGGCACGCTGACCCCGGGTTGGGAAGCCACGCTGCTGACCAAGAGCGAGGAAAGCATCGTCGGCACCGGCACGACCCGCGACAACCTGGGCAAGTACAACCTGGGCGGTCCGGTGGTCAAGCTCAAGCAGACCTTCACGCTGGACTGGGACAAGGACAAGTGGGGCGCTTCGCTGCGCTACTTCCGCCAGAACGGCTACGAGGACTACGACGAGGTCCGCAAGGTCAAGGCCTACGACCTGTTCGACGTGCAAGGGCAGTTCCGTGGCATCAAGGGCGTGACCATCACGGCCGGCATCCGCAACCTGTTCGACAAGAAGCCGCCGACGACCAACCAGGAAGACTACTTCCAGGTCGGTTTCGACCCGACCTACGCGGCCGTCCAGCAACGTTCGTTCTACATCCGCGGCAACTACCGCTACTGATGGCGGACGGATCGCCGGTCTCCCGTGGACCGGCGCTCCGGGCATAGACTCGGCAGGCCCTTCGGGGCCTGTTTTCATTCAGGCCTGACGCGCCTTGCGCGCCCCTCATCGCTGCCGACATGGACTACTTGAATCCCGACCTGGACCTCGCCGCCCACGGCCGCACCCTGCGGACCGAGGGGAGGGTGCTGATACGCGACTTCTTCGCCCCCGCCGTCGCCGAGGCCCTCGACCAGTCCCTGCGCGCGATCGACTGGGAGCTCGTCTACCGCGACCTGAACGGCGACCGGCGCCTCACCGGCGAGCAGCTGCGCGGCTTGACGCCGCAGCAGCGCATGCAATTGACCGAGGGCATCCACTCGGTCGCTCGCGAGAACTTCCAGTTCTCCTTCTTCTCCGACTCGCTGGTCCATGCCGTGCACGCGGGGCGCGAGGACCTGCTGGCGCGTTTCATGCGCTGGATGGCGGGCGACGAGTTCCTCTCACCGATGCGCGAGCTGAGCGGTGACCCTCAAATCAATGGCGTCTACGCGCAGGCGACGATGTACTCGCGCGGTAACTTCCTGACCACGCACGACGATCATGTGGACCGCGAGGACCGCCGGATCGCCTATGTGATCAACCTCACGCGGCGCTGGCGTCCGGACTGGGGCGGGATGCTCCACTTCACCGCGGAGGACGGATCGGTGCTCGATACCTACTTCCCCCACTTCAACTCACTGTCGCTCTTCACGGTACCGCAACGACATTTCGTCTCCTACGTGCCGCCATTCGCCATGGCGGAGCGCCAGGCGATCACCGGATGGCTGATTGCCGCCTAGCTGGCATGAGGATTGCCTCATTTGAAGCGCAGTTCGTCTGGTAACGGCTTCGCGGGTTAGCCCTAGGCTTCCAGGGGAGGAGGCTGAGGTGCATACCAGTAGAATACCAGGGTCGACGCACTCGATCGTCGGACGGCGCACCGGCTGTAACCGCTGGTGCCCCGTGCGATGGGCGATGCGCGCATGCTCGGGCAAACCCCATGGCTTGCGGCTTGTGCATGTCGTTTATGATCAAGGTCGTGAAAGGTGGTCGAAATCTGTAGTTTTGCTACATGATTTTGATCGATCCTCGAGACGCCCGCGGCCACAAGCTGACGGGCATTTTTGTTGAGTCGGGTTCGTATCGTGCCCTGGGTTTTCGAGTCTTCGTGTGTCCCTCCTGCCTTCGGCGGGGCGGCGGTCCGTGGCGCTCCGGCGATGTGGCACCGTTCGTCTCCGTCGCTCGCACAGCCGGCAAGACAGGCGCTGCTGACCCCAGGTTGCGGCGCGAACGCCTGATCCGACCAGACGCTGTGTTGAGTCGAACTCCCCTTGTAGCTTCGATGAAAGAAATTCGCAGTTTGATGAAGGAGCGCGCATGAACTTTGCGCAGGATAAAGCTGGGTCATCGCGCGTGACTGGCATCGGCATCGTCATCGTCATCCACGTCCTGATCATCTGGGCGCTGGCGAGCGGTCTGGCGACCAAGATCAAGGAGGCCGTCAAGGGCCCGATCGACGTGAAGGTGGTCGAGGAGAAGGTCAAGCCGCCTCCGCCGCCCGACAAGGTCGTGCCGCCCCCGCCGGACATCAAGGCCCCGCCGCCGCCGTTCGTTCCGCCGCCGGAAGTCGTCGTGACGGCTCCGCCGCCGGTGACGCAGGCGCCGGTGCTGCAGTCGGCGGCGACGCCGCCGCCGTCGGACTTCCGTCCGGCACCGCCGCAACCGGCCCCCGCGCCGCCGGCCCCGCCGTCGGACAAGCCCCGGTCGGCGATCGGCAACTGCACCAAGATGGCCAAGCCCGAAATGCCGGCCCTGAACTGGAGCGGCACCGCGAGCTACAAGGCGACCTTCACCGTCAAGGGCGGCAAGGTGGCTGACGTGACCTTCACCGCCTTGCGCGGCGCCAACGACCGCAAGGCCGAACGCGCGCTCAAGAACGCCATCCAGGCGGCGCTGACGGAATACCAGTGCACGGACGCGATCCTCGAACAGGAATTCGTGTTCAACATGGAATGATCCGCGGGACTGTCCCACCCGCGATCGATCGAACACGGGGCGCCTGACGCGCCCCGACCTCTCAACCTGAGTTCAAGACTTTTCTCGTAGGAGCACCCTCCATGATCTCTCGTCTGTCTGCCTTGTTTGCGGCCGTCGCGTGCGCCGCGACCCTGGCCGTCTCCCCGCTGGCCGCCCAAGCGCAGGACCAGGCTGCCTCGGCCGCCGCTTCCGCCGCTGACACCGCCCCCGCTCCTGCCGACATCGCTCCCGCTGCTGTCTCCGAACCGGCCGCCGCCAAGCCGGTCGACAATCCGTACAGCCTGGGCAACATCGTCGCCCACGGCAACGTCGTCGACCAGGCCGTGCTGGCCATCCTGGCGATCATGTCCATGGGCTCGTGGTACATCCTGTTCACGAAGCTGTGGGACACCTCGAAGATCTCGCGTGAAGCCAAGGACGTCCGCGCGTCGTTCTTCAAGAAGGCTTCGCTGCAGGAAGGCCTGAAGAGCCTGAGCGAATCCGGTGCCTTCCGCTTCATCGCCCAGACCGGCGTGGAAGCCTCGGAGCACCATGAAGGCGCCCTGACCGAGAACATCGACCACAACACGTGGGTCACGATGAACATCGACCGCGCCGTGAGCGAAGTCAACACCCGTCTGCAAGGCGGCCTGGGCTTCCTGGCGACCGTCGGCTCGACCAGCCCCTTCATCGGCCTGTTCGGTACCGTGTGGGGCATCCTGCAGGCGCTGACCCAGATCGGCGTCGCCGGCCAAGCCTCGATCGACAAGGTCGCCGGCCCCGTGGGCGCCGCGCTGATCATGACCGCCATCGGTCTGGCCGTCGCCGTTCCGGCCGTGCTGGGCTACAACTGGCTGGTCAACCGCAACAAGACGGTGATGGGCCAGGTCCGTGCCTTCGCTGCTGACCTGCACGGCGTCCTGATGGGCAGCCGCAAGGTCGCAGGCCGCTAATCCGCACCGCAGTTTCCGGAGACGCAATATGGGGATGAACGTAGGTTCGTCCGGTGGCGACGACGAAGTGGTCTCGACCATCAACACCACGCCCCTCGTGGACGTGATGCTGGTGCTCCTGATCATCTTCCTGATCACCGTGCCGGTGGTGACGCAGTCGGTGGGGGTGACCCTGCCGAAGGAGACGAACGTCGTCCGCGTCACCAAGCCGGAGAACATCGAAATCGCGGTGACCAAGGATGGCGACATCTATTGGGGCGTGCAGCCGGTTCCCGACGTGGAAACGCTGGTGGCCCGCCTCAAGAAGGTGGCGGTTCTGAATCCTCAGCCGGAAGTTCACATCCGCGGCGACGACAAGTCCCGCTATGAGAACGTGGGCAAGGTCATGGTGGCGTGCCAGCGCGCTGGCATCATGTCCATCAAGTTCGTCACCGAGCCGCCGGCTCGGGGTGGCTGAAGGAGCTGAAACATGGGTATGAACGTTGGAAGCTCCAGCGGCAGTGACGAGCCGGAAACCATGCTGGACGTCAACACGACGCCGCTGATCGACGTGATGCTGGTGCTGCTGGTGATGCTCATCATCACCATCCCGATCCAGCTGCACTCGGTCAACCTGGACATGCCGCCGCCGAACAACAACCCGCCGCCCAACGAGCCGGTCGTCCACGAAGTGGCGATCGACTTCGACGGCACGGTGTTCTGGGACGGCGCCGCGGTGCCGAACCACGCGGCGCTGGAGGCCAAGATGACCGAGGTCGCCGCGATGCCGGACCAGCCGGAAGTGCACATCAAGCCGAACAAGCTGGCCGAGTACGGTTACGTTGCCAATGTGATGGCATCGGCGCAGCGCCTGGGCGTCAAGAAAATGGCGATGGTCGGGAACGAGCAGTTCCTGAACTGAGCCGGATGACCGCCTGATCGGTGTCTGACCAGAACGCGCCTGCCCGAAAGGGCGGCGCGTTTTTCTTCTTTGGAGAGCAAGCGAATGAAACTCAAACTGCTGGCAACCGCCGCTGTCGGCGCCGCTGCGCTGGTGCTGGGCTCCACGCCCGAAGGCAGCCTGAGCGTCCTGTCCCAAGCCGCCGCACAGGTGCGTCCGCAAGTCGGCGGCGCACTCAAGGCCGCGTCCGACCTGCTGAAGCAGGGCAAGGCGCAGGAAGCCATGGCCAAGATCCGCGAAGCCGAGGCCGTGCCCGGCCGCAACGCCGACGAGAACGCGACCCTGGAAGGCCTGCGCCTGTCCGCCGCTTCGCGCCTGGGTGATGCAGACGCCATGGTCAAGGCCTATGACGCGCTGAGCGCCGCCGGCAAGCTGCCGGCCGCCAACAAGCTGCCGACGATGGAAGCCATCGCCGGCACCTACCTGCGCGCGGGCAACGGCGCCAAGGCGCTGGAGTGGGTCAACAAGTACAACGCCGCCGGCGGCAACAGCCCGGCGATGAAGCAGGTGCAGGCCGCCGCGCAACTGCGCTCGGGCGACGTGACCACGATCCTCAAGGACACGCTGGCCGAGATTGCCGCCGACGAGAAGGCCGGTCGCACGCCCTCGCAGGACAAGCTGAACACGGCGCTGTGGGCGGCCAACAAGAAGGGCGACGGCGGTACCGAGTCGGTGCTGATCCAGAAGCTGCTGAACTACTACCCGACCAAGCAGTTGTGGGCGCAGTCGCTGGGCACGCTGCAGGCCAAGAAGGGCTTCGCCGCCGGCCGTTACCAGGTCGACGTGCTGCGTCTGCGCCTGGTGACCGAGAACATGACGGGCGCCAACGACTACATGGAGCTGGCCCAGCTCGCCGGTGCCGCCGGTTATCCGGAAGAAGGCAAGAAAGTCCTGGACAAGGGCTTCGCGGCCGGCGTCCTGAAGCCGACTGACGACAACGCCCGTCCGAAGCGTCTGGCTGATCTGCTGGACAAGCGCATCGCCGAAGCCAAGGCCGGCGCGGCCGAGGCCGAGAAGGCCGCCCGCGGCGCCCGTGAAGGCGACGAGCTGGTGAAGGTCGGCTTCGCGCAGGTGCAGCGCGGCGAGGCCGCCGCCGGCATCAAGCTGATGGAAGAAGGCATTGCCAAGGGCAACCTGAAGCGGCCGGACGACGCCAAGCTCTACCTGGGCCTGGCGCAGTTCCTGGGCGGCGACAAGGCCAAGGCGCAGGCCACGTGGCGCACCGTCAAGGGCACCGACGGTTCGGCCGACCTGGCCGGCCTGTGGACCGTCTACTCGCGCAGCGCCAAGCACTGACCCCATCGCGTCGCGATCGCTGCGATCAACGACAAGGCCTCCCGGCTCGCGCCGGGAGGCCTTTTCATTTGTCGAGTGGGCCACGATGTCGCGGCCGTGCGCCGCTTACTTCGGTGCCATGCGGATCGCGCCGTCCAGGCGGATCACCTCGCCGTTGAGCATGTCGTTGGTGACGATCTGGTGGACCAGCTTGGCATAGTCCTCCGGACGGCCCAGGCGCGAGGGGAAGGGCACGCTGGCGGCCAGCGCGTCCTGTACCTCCTGCGGCATGCCGAACAACATCGGTGTGCCGAAGATGCCGGGGGCGATCGTCATGTTGCGGATGCCGTTGCGCGCCAGGTCGCGCGCGATCGGCAGCGTCATGCCGACGACGCCGCCCTTGGAGGCCGCATAGGCCGCCTGGCCCATCTGGCCGTCATAGGCCGCCACCGAGGCCGTCGAGATCAGCACGCCGCGCTCGCCGGTGGCTTCCGGCTCGTTCCTGCTCATCGCCTCCGCGGCCAGGCGGATCATGTTGAAGCTGCCGACCAGGTTGACCGTGATCACCTTCGAGAAGGTCGCCAGCGCATGCGCGCCGTCCTTGCCGACGGTCTTGGCGGCCGGCGCGATGCCGGCGCAGTTCACCAGGCCCATCAGCTTGCCCAGCGAGACCGCCTTGGCGACGGCGGCCTGGGCATCGGCTTCCTGGCTGACGTCGCACTTCACGAAGGCGCCCTTCAGCTCCTTGGCGAGCGCCTCGCCGCGCTCGACCTGGAGGTCGGCGATGACGACGGTCGCGCCTTCGCGCGCCAGCATGCGGACCGTGCCTTCGCCGAGGCCCGAGGCCCCGCCGGTGACGATGAAGACCTTGTTCGCGATGTCCATGGGATGTCTCCTTCCGAGTTGTTGGTTGCCGTTGACGTAAACGTCAATTGTCGACGAAAAAATGGCGGCCACGTGGGCCGCCGTTGTCACGGGTGGGGGTGGGTTCAGCTCAGCGCGGCCAGGGCGCGGCCGGTGATCTCGTCCACCGTGCCGATGCCTTCGATGCGGCGGTACTTCGGTGCCTGCGCGTCGCCGCTGGCGGCCCAGCTCGAGTAGTAGTCGACCAGCGGACGCGTCTGCGCCTGATAGACCTCCAGGCGCTTCTTGACGGTCTCTTCCTTGTCGTCGTCGCGCAGGATCAGGTCCTCGCCGGTGACGTCGTCCTTGCCCTCGACCTTGGGCGGATTGAACTTGACGTGGTACGTGCGGCCCGAGCCCGTGTGCACGCGACGACCGCTCATGCGCTCGACGATGGCGCTGTCAGGCACGTCGATCTCGAGCACGAAGTCCAGCTTCACGCCGGCGGCCTTCATCGCGTCGGCCTGCGGGATGGTGCGCGGGAAACCGTCGAACAGGAAGCCCTTGGCGCAATCCGGCTGTGCGATGCGTTCCTTGACCAGGTTGATGATGAGTTCATCGCTGACCAGGCCGCCCGCGTCCATCACCTTCTTGGCGGCGATGCCGAGTTCGGTCCCGGCCTTGACCGCGGCACGCAGCATGTCGCCGGTGGAGATCTGCGGGATGCCGAACTTGTTGCAGATGAATGAGGCCTGAGTGCCTTTGCCGGCGCCGGGGGCGCCCAGAAGAATCAGTCGCATGGGTCTCCTCGATATAGGGAGAGGGCGCGTCGCACGGGCCGACGCGCCCTCGAAAACTGCGGGCGAGAATAGCACGCGCTGGCCTACGGTCCGCTGACGCGGCAGGCGAATGAACTGCGGTGTAACCCTGTCGGGTCGGGCCGCGATTCAGCTTGTCATCAGCCTTCTGACGCGTTCGAGGTCCTCGGGCGTGTCCACGCCGGGGCCCGGCCGCTCGGCGCTGACATGCACCGCGATGCGCTCGCCGTGCCACAGCACGCGCAGCTGTTCGAGCGCCTCGATCTGCTCCAGCGGCGAGACCGCCAGCGTCGGGAAGCGGCGCAGGAAACCGGCGCGATAGGCATACAGCCCGACGTGCCGCAGCACGGCCCCGGGCTTCACGCGGGCGCCGCCGCCCGGCGCGTCGCGCCACCAGGGGATGGGGGCGCGGGAGAAGTACAGCGCCAGGCCCTGGGCGTCGGTGACGAGCTTGACGACGTTCGGGTTCGCGAACTCGGCGTCGTCGTCGATCGCGTGCGCCACCGTCGCCATCGCGCATTGCGGCTTCGCGGCCAGCAGATCGGCGCAGGCGCGGATCATCTCCGGCGCGATCAGCGGCTCGTCGCCCTGGACGTTCACGACCAATGCGTCATCCGGCAGTCCGAGTTGCTCGACAGCCTCCGCCAGGCGGTCGCTGCCGCTGGCGTGGTCGGCACGTGTCATCAGCGCACGGATGCCGTGGGCCTCGCAGGCGGTCTTCACCTCGACGGCATCCGTCGCGACCACGACCTGCGCAGCGCCGGCCAGGGCCGCGCGGCGCGCGACCTGCACGATCATCGGCGCGCCGGCGATGTCGGCGAGCGGCTTGTTGGGCAGGCGTGTCGACGCCAGCCGGGCCGGGATGACGATGTGGAAACCGGTGCTCACGCGGCGTCGCCTTCGGCGTCCGTGGAGCGGGCCTCGTTGGCCAGCATGATCGGAATGCCGTCGCGGATCGGGAAGGCCAGGCGGTCCGCCGGGCACAGCAGTTCGCGGTCGGGCAGGCCGCTGGCCGGGGCGTTGCGGCGGTCGTCCAGCGGGCCCTTGCAGACGGGGCACACCAGCATCTCAATCAGTCGATGGTCCATGGGGGAGCAGCCGCCGCAGCTCGCGCTGCAACGCCTCTTCAAAAGCGGGTTCGGGGCGGAAGTCTAGCGCCACCACCCAGATGCGGCAGCCTTGCAGCGCCTCCGGACGCAACTTGACGGCGTCCTTCTCGGTGATGACGACCTCGTCCGTGCGGGCCCACGGCAGCGGATCCAGCGAGGCGTGGTCGGGCAGCGCCAGCGCGCGGAAGTTCAGGCCCTGCTCGCCGAGCATGTCGAAAAAGCGTTGCGGCCGCGCCAGGCCGGCGGCGGCCAGCAGCGGCTTGCCGCGCAGGGCGTGCAGGCGTTCCATGCGGCCGGGTTCGCCGCGCCACCAGTCGGCCAGCGCGACTGCGCCGGCCAGCTGGCGGGTGCCGACATAACCGGGCAGGGCGGTGCTCGGCCGGCCGGTGCTGTAGAGCACCAGCGTGTCCGCCGAAGAGCCCGGCGGCGGCGGCAGGGCCCGCGACTGGCGCAGCGGCCCGGCGGGCAGCAGGCGACCGTTGCCGAGGCCCCGTTCGTCGAACACCAGCACGCTGAGCTGGCGCGGCAGCCGCCAGTGCTGGAGGCCGTCGTCGGACACCAGCACCTGGATCCAGGGACTGGCGTCGAGCAGCGCGCGCGCCGCCGCGATGCGGTCGCGGCCGACCGCGACCGGCACGCCGGCGCGCAGCTTGATCAGGAGGGGTTCGTCGCCGACGTCCTCGGCACGGTCGCCGTCGGCGATGACGCGGACCTGCGCGTCATCCGCGCGGCCGTAGCCGCGGGAGATCACGCCCGCGCGGATGCCCAGGCGCTGGAGCGTGTCCAGCAGCGCGAGGGTCGTGGGCGTCTTGCCGGCGCCGCCGACCACCCAGTTGCCGACGACGATCACCGGCACCGGCAGCTGCTCCGCCCGCTTCAGGCCGAAGCGGTAAAGCGCCACGCGCAGCCGCAGCACCGCGCCGTGCAGCGCGGCCAGCGGCCGCAGCAGGTGGGCGAGCCGGTCGTCGTCGCGCCAGGCGCGTTGCAGCCGGTCCTCCAGGGCCGGCCGGGTCATGTCCGGTCCCGGTCCATGGCGGCGGTCATTGGGGCTTGTTGGCCGCGAAGGTCAGTCGCGTGAGGTTGGCGCGGCGCGCCGCATCCATCGCGTTGACCACCGCCTGGTGCGGCGTGGCCGCGTCGGCGGAGATGATCACGACCGGCTCCTGCTTGCCCTGCGCCGACTGCAGCAGCGCGGCGGTCAGCAGGTCCACGCTGCGGCCCTCGACGGCGCTGCGGTCGATCGAGTACCGGCCGTCCGCCGAGATCGCCACGATGATCTCGGCCGGACGCTCCTTGAGCTGCTGGGCGTCGGCGGTCGGCAGCGTGAGCTGGAGTTCGGTGAACTTCGAGTACGTCGTCGACAGCATCAGGAAGATCAGCACGACGAGCAGCACGTCGATGAACGGGATCAGGTTGATCTCCGGTTCCTCGCCCTGGCGACGGCGGAACTTCATGCCTTGGCCTTCCCCGGCACCGGCGCGGCGACCGGCGGCGGCACGGTGACCGGCCCGGCCTGGCCGCCCGCGGGCATCGCGCGGTTCACCAGGTGCGTCAGCAGGCGCTCGCTGGCCTGCTCCATGTCGACCACGTAGGACTCGATGCGACCGCGGAAGTAGCGGTAGGACATCAGCGACGGGATCGCGACCACCAGGCCGAACGCGGTGTTGTAGAGCGCGATCGAGATGCCGTGCGCCAGCAGCGCCGGGTTGTTGCCGCCGGGGCCGGGGCTCTGGCTGCCGAAGATCTCGATCATGCCGACCACGGTGCCCAGCAGGCCCAGCAGCGGCGCGGCCGCGGCGATCGTGCCCAGCGTGTTGAGGTAGCGCTCCATCTGGTGGATCGCATGGCGGCCGGCCAGCTCGAAGGACTGGCGCAGGCGGGCCTCTCCCGCGCGCGGATCGGCCTGCGAGGTGCGCAGCCCCGCAGCCAGGACCTGGCCCAGCAGCGAGTTCTCGGCCAGCTTGCCGACGACTTCGCCGCTCGGGATCTGCAGCTGGGTCACGCCCAGCACTTCCTCGATCAGGCTGGGCGGCGCGACACGCGCCGCCCGCAGGCTGACGACGCGCTCGATGATCAGCGCCAGGGCCACGACGGAACACAGCAGCAAGGGCCAGATCGGCCAGCCGGCGGCTTGTATGATCGAAAACAAGGCTATCCCTCCGTACGGGCATCTCCGGCCCGGCGGCGCATTATGGCGCTCCCCACGGTCGGCGCCGACCACTCCGGACCCTCATCACAAGCCCTTACAAACATCCACCGTTCCTGTGGATAACTTTGTGGGCAACTGGTCCTGGAACCGCGCCAGGGCCCGTCGCCAAACGGCAAGGATTAGGCTGCTCCAAAAAAAGGCAGGAAAAAGCTTTTGAAAAACAAGCGCTTATCGATCTGTGACGCGGGCATGACGGCCAATATGGCCCGCGGAGCCAGCATTGACGCGGCTGTGGAGTTCCGGACCCGCGCCAGCATTGGGTTTGCGCATGATTGACGCCTCCAAACCCGCATCGCCACGGATGGTCTGGGGGGTGGCGGCCCTGTTGACGGCCCTTTCCGACGCATTGCAGGCCAGATTCCCCGTCATCACGGTGCAGGGCGAGCTTTCCGGCTTCACGCGCGCGGCCAGCGGCCATTGCTACTTCAGCCTGAAGGATGCGGAAGGCCAGCCGGCGATGCTGCGCTGCGCGATGTTCCGGCGCGCGGCGTCCCTGGTGGAGTTCGCGCCGCGCGACGGCATGACGGTGGAGCTGCGCGGCCGGCTCGACCTGTACGGACCGCGCGGGGAGCTGCAGTTCATCGTCGAGGCGATGCGGCGCTCTGGCGAAGGGGCGCTTTACGAACAGTTCTTGCGCCTCAAGGCCAGGCTGGAGTCGCTGGGCTACTTCGACGCGGATCGCAAGCGCCAGCCGCCGCCCTATGCGCGCCGGATCGGTGTGATCACCTCCACCGGTGCGGCGGCGCTGCAGGACGTGCTGACCGCCTTGCGCCGGAGAGCGCCGCACGCGCAGGTCTTCCTCTATCCCACGCTCGTCCAGGGGAACGAGGCGCCGCCGGCGATCGTGCGTGCCTTGGCCACCGCCAACGAGCGCGCCGATGCCGAGGTGCTGCTGCTCGTGCGCGGCGGCGGCTCCCTGGAGGACCTCTGGGCCTTCAACGACGAACGCGTCGTCCAGGCGGTGGCCGAATCGCCGCTGCCGGTGATCTGCGGCGTCGGGCATGAGACCGACATCACCCTGGCCGACCTCGCCGCCGATCTGCGCGCACCGACGCCGACGGCGGCGGCTGAACTCGCCACGGTGTCCCGCCAGCAGTGCCTGGAGACGCTGGACGCCCTGGAACGCCAGCTGGTGCGCCGGATCGAGCAGCGCCTGGACGCGTCCGCGCAACGCCTCGACCGCCTGGCCTTGCGCCTCGCGCGACCGGGCGATGCCCTGGCCAGACAGAAACGCCGGCTGGACCTGCTCTCGCAGCGGCTCGGCCAGGTGGCGCCGAGGACGGTGTCCCTGGAATCGCAACGCCTGGGCCACCTGGAACAGCGGCTGAACCAGATCGCGCCGCGCGCCGCGGCGTTGCAGACACAGCGGCTGAGACATCTTGCGGAACGGCTCGACCGGGCGCTCCCGCAGCAGGCGCAACGCGGCGCGCATCGGCTGGATTCGCTCCAGGCGCGCCTGCAGGCGCTCGATCCGCGCCAGGTGCTGGCCCGCGGCTACGCCTGGCTGGACGACGGCCAGGGGCGGGCGCTCAGTTCGGTCGACCAGCTCCGCGAGGGTCAGGACTTGCGCGCCGTCCTGGCCGACGGCGAGGCCGATCTCAGCGTCGGGCGCGTCGTTCGCCGAGAGGTCTGAAGGCGGCCCGCGCCCTCTGCGGCGCGGTATGCGCGCTCCCGTCAGGGGCATGATTTCGCTGCCTACAATCGCCCGCGACACCCGTCCCACCATCAACCACCGATTAGGAGTCCCTCATGGAACACGTCCTGCCCGAGCTGCCGTACGACAAGAAGGCGCTGGAGCCGCACATCAGCGCCGAGACGCTGGAGTACCACCACGGCAAGCACCACAAGGCCTACGTGGACAACCTGAACAACCTGCAGAAGGGCACCGAGTTCGAGAACAAGACGCTGGAAGAGATCGTCAAGACCTCCAGCGGCGGCATCTACAACAACGCCGCGCAGATCTGGAACCACACCTTCTTCTGGTCCTGCATGAAGCCCAACGGCGGCGGCGCGCCGACCGGCAAGCTGGCCGACGCGATCAACGCCAAGTGGGGCAGCGTCGACGCCTTCAAGGAAGCCTTCCAGAAGAGCGCCGTCGGCAACTTCGGTTCCGGCTGGACCTGGCTGGTCAAGAAGGCCGACGGCAGCGTCGACATCGTCAACATGGGCGCCGCCGGCACCCCGCTGACGACCGGCGACACCGCGCTGCTGACCATCGACGTGTGGGAACACGCCTACTACATCGACTACCGCAACGCGCGTCCGAAGTTCGTCGAGACCTTCCTGAAGAGTCTGCTGAACTGGGACTTCGCCCAGGCCAACTTCGGCGGCTGAACGGCGGCTGAACGGCGGCTGACCCGCGGACGCCCGCCTCGCGGGCGCCCATGAAGCAACGGCCCGGGAATCGCTTCCCGGGCCGTTGTCGTTTCAGCGTCCGAAACGCCGCCGCGGAGCCGCCGGCCGGATCACTTGGGCCAGGGGCCGCCGCGCAGTTTGGCGCCGGCCTTGAGGCCGCGCTTGTCGAACCAGCCCTTGTTCATTTCGAGCACGTAGCGCACCGGCTGGGTCGAGCAGTGCGAGACATCGGAGAGCGGCTGCATCTCGACGATGTTGACGATGGTGCCGTCGTCGCCGACGAAGGCGGCCGACAGCGGGATCAGCGTGTTGCGCATCCAGAAGCACTGCTGCGACGGCTGCTCGAAGACGAAGATCATCCCGGCGTTCTGCGCCATCTCCTTGCGGGCCATCAGGCCGATGGCGCGCTGCTCGTCGGTGCGGGCGACCTCGGCGTGGATCAGGTGCATGCCGGCGCCGAGCTCGACGACGGGCAGGCCCGTCTGGGGAATCTGCTGGGCCGCGGCCGGGCCGACCGCCGTCAGGGCAGCCACCGCCATGGCAGCGGACAGCACCGCCGACAGCGCGGAGGATCGGACGGTCGACAGAAGGGCGGACGATGCCGCAGGTTTGATATTGCGCATGTTGTCACCTCGAGGTTTGGCGGATTATCGCGGCCATGTCGCCCGCCCCAGCCGCCACGGTGTCCGCCGGTGCCCTGGGCGCCGATGCCGGACCCGCCAATCGCCCCGCTCCCGACGCAGCGCTGACGCGCGGCCGGTTCCGCTTGTCCGGCTTGCATTGCGCCACCTGCGCCGGGCTGGTCGAGTCCCTGCTTCAGACGCAACGTGGCGTGCGGTCGGCGGAGGTCCAGCCGGCCACCCAGACGCTGATGCTGGACTGGCGGCCGGAACTCGTGACGCTGGCGCAGTTGCGACAGGTGCTCGCGCCGGCGGGCTACGACTTCGTCCCCGACCTCGCCGGGCCCGCCCGCGACCTGCGCCGTCGCGAGCATCGCCAGGCGCTCTGGCGCTTGTTCGTCGCCGCCTTCCTGATGATGCAGGTGATGATGCTGGCGTGGCCGTCCTATGTCGCCGCGCCCGGCGAACTGGCGCCCGACCAGGCCGCGCTGCTGCGCTGGGGCCAGTGGGTGCTGACGCTGCCGGTGATGCTGCTGGCCGCCGGGCCCTTCTTCCGCGCGGCGCTGAGCCAGCTTCGCGGACGGCGGCTGGGCATGGACGTGCCGGTGGCGCTCGGCCTGGCCGTCGCCTTCGTGGCCGGCAGCGGCGCAACGCTGGACCCCGGCGGTCCGTTCGGACACGACGTCTTCTTCGATTCGATCACGATGTTCGTGACCTTCCTGCTCGGCGCGCGCTATCTGGAATTGCGCACGCGGCATCGCGCGGCGGCGGCGATCGAACAGGCCACGGAGGCGCTGCCGGAGGACGTCGAACGGCTGCGGCCGGATGGCGCCACGGAGCGCGTGGCGATCGAGGCGCTGGTGGTTGGCGATCGGGTCCGTGTGGCGGCCGGCCAGCGCATGCCGGCCGATGCGATCGTCGAGGCCGGCGCCGGTGCGGCCGACGAATCGCTGCTGACCGGCGAGTCGCGTCCGGTCGCGAAGGCGCCCGGCGATGCCGTGCTCGCGGGCAGCCTGAACCTGGCCGGCGTGCTCACGCTGCGCGTGCGCCATGTCGGCGAGCAGACGCGCCTCGCCGGCATCCGCCGGCTGATGGCGCAAGCCGGCCAGGACCGGCCGACGACGCCGCGCATGTCGGATCGCGTGGCGGGCGGGTTCCTCGCCGCCGTGCTGGGGCTCGCCGGTGCGGCCGCGTTCGCGTGGCAAGCCGTCGACCCGTCGCGGTCGGTGGCGGTCGCCGTGTCGGTGCTCATCGTCACCTGTCCCTGCGCGCTGTCGCTGGCGGCGCCGGCGGCGTGGGTCGCCGCCGCGGGTGCGCTCGCCCGACGCGGCCTGCTGCTGTCGCGGCTCGACGCCATCGAGTCGCTGGCCGACATCGACCGGATCGTGATGGACAAGACCGGCACACTGACGGATCCCGTTCCGCGCCTGAGCCGCTTGTCTCACGAAGTGCCGGATGCAGAGGCCATCGCGGCCGCCGCGCGGCTTGCCGGGGGATCGCTGCATCCGCTGTCGCGCGCACTGGCGGCGACGCTTCCCGCGCCATCCGGCGCCAACGACGGATGGACCATCGAGGAGTTCAGTGGCAGAGGCCTGGAAGGGCTGGACGCCCGCGGGCTGCGATGGCGTCTCGGTTCGCCGCCATGGGCCGCCGGCGAAATCCGCTGGCCGGGCACGGGGCCGGAGTCGTCCGACGCCCAGATCGTCCTGAGCTGCGAGGGCAGGGTGCGCGCCGCGTGGCGCGTGGACGAACGCCTGCGCGCTGGCGCATCGGCGGCGATCGATGACTGGCACGCGATGAGCCTCGCGGTCGAGCTGCTGTCGGGCGATGCGCCCGCACGGGTCGAGGCCGCGGCGAAGGAGGCCGGGATCGTGCCGTGGCGCGGCGGCGCCAGACCGGAGGACAAGCTCCAGCACCTCACCGCGTTGCAAGCGCGCGGCCACCGCGTCCTGATGATCGGCGACGGCATCAACGACGCGCCGGTGCTCGCGCGAGCCCAGGTGTCGATCGCGATGGGGCAGGGCGCCGACCTGGCGAAGGCGCGCGCCGACGCCGTGCTGATCTCGGATCGGCTCGACGCGATCACGGCCGCGTTGCGGCTCGCCGCACGCACGCGCCGCGTCGTGCGCCAGAACTTCGCGTGGTCGGCGCTCTACAACGCGGTGTGCGTGCCGATGGCGTTGGTCGGCTGGTTGCCGCCATGGGCCGCGGGCCTGGGCATGGCCACGAGCTCGCTGCTCGTCGTCGCCAATGCCGCGCGGCTCGGCCGCGACGCGGCCGTGCGGCCGCTCCGCGTTCGAACGGCCTGAACCCCTTGAGCGAAGACGCCCCATGGACATCCTCTATCTGCTGATCCCCTTGTCGGTGGTGCTCGTGCTGCTGGTGCTGGCCGTGTTCGGTTGGGCCGTGCAGCACGGTCAACTCGAGTCGCTGGACCGGGAAGGTCAACGAATCCTCGAGGACGACGCGTTAGCTTGACGCGCGTCAACACGCGCTTCGAGACGGCGCCGAACAATTGCTGGCATCGGCGCAACAAGCGCCTCGAGGAGCCAGCATGGCAAGCAAATCAGAGTCGGAGGGAGGACGCGCCATCACACCCGGTGATGCGCCCGGTGATGCGCCCAGCTACGAGGACGGCGTGGTCCGCGCGTTCTCGCTGGCCGCGGTGCTGTGGGGCGTGGTCGGGATGGGGGTCGGCGTGATCATCGCCGCGCAGCTCGCCTGGCCGGAGTTGAACTTCGGCATCCCCTGGCTGAGCTACGGCCGCCTGCGGCCGCTGCACACCAACGCGGTGATCTTCGCCTTCGGCGGCTGCGTGCTGATGGCCACCGCCTTCCATGTCGTGCAGCGCACGGGCCATGTGCGGCTCTTCGCGCCGGCGCTGGCCTGGTTCACCTTCTGGGGGTGGCAGCTGGTGATCGTGCTGGCCGCGATCACGCTGCCGCTGGGCCTGACGACCGGCAAGGAATACGCCGAGCTCGAATGGCCGATCGACCTCCTCATCGCGGTCGTCTGGGTGTCCTACGCGATCGTCTTCTTCGGCACGATCGGCGTGCGGCGCGTGCGCCACATCTACGTGGCCAACTGGTTCTTCGGCGCCTTCATCATCGCCGTCGCGCTGCTGCACATCGTCAACAGCGCCGAGATCCCGGTGTCGCTGACCAAGAGCTACTCCGCCTATGCCGGCGTGCAGGACGCGATGGTGCAGTGGTGGTACGGCCACAACGCGGTCGGCTTCTTCCTCACGGCGGGCTTCCTCGGGCTGATGTACTACTACATCCCCAAGCAGGCCAACCGCCCCGTCTACAGCTACCGGCTCTCCATCGTCCACTTCTGGGCGCTGATCTTCACCTACATGTGGGCGGGTCCCCACCACCTGCACTACACGGCGCTGCCCGACTGGGCGCAGAGCGTGGGCATGCTGTTCTCGCTGGTGCTGCTGGCGCCGAGCTGGGGCGGGATGATCAACGGCGTCATGACCCTGAGCGGCGCCTGGCACAAGCTGCGCGACGACCCGATCCTGAAGTTCCTCATCGTCGCGCTGTCCTTCTACGGCATGTCGACCTTCGAGGGGCCGATGATGTCCATCAAGACCGTCAACGCGCTCTCGCACTACACCGACTGGACCGTCGGCCACGTGCACAGCGGCGCGCTCGGCTGGGTGGGCTTCATCTCGATGGGCGCGCTGTACCACCTGATCCCGCGCATGTACGGCCGCGTCGAGATGTACTCGAAGCGCGCCATCGAGCTGCACTTCTGGATCGCCACGCTGGGCATCGTGCTCTACATCGCCGCGATGTGGATCGCCGGCGTGATGCAGGGCCTGATGTGGCGCGCGGTGAACCCGGACGGCACGCTGACCTGGACCTTCGCCGAAGGCGTCAAGGCCACCTATCCGTTCTACGTGGTGCGTCTGCTCGGCGGCCTGCTGTACCTCGGCGGCATGGGCCTGATGGCCTGGAACGTCGTGATGACGGTCCGCGTCGGCCGGCCCGCCCGTCATCCCATTCCCGGCGCCGCGCTCGCGGCCGCCGCCTGATCGCCCGTCAAGGAGCCCGTCATGGCCCACCCCCATGCCCCCGCCCGCGGTCACGAGCGCATCGAGACCAGCAACTTCCTGATGATCGTGCTGGTGCTGCTGACGGTGATCGTCGGCGGCATCGTCGAGATCGTCCCGCTGTTCTTCCAGCGCTCCACGACGCAGCCGGTCGAGCACCTGAAGCCCTACACGCCGCTGCAGCTCGCCGGCCGCGACGTGTACATCCGCGAGGGTTGCTACAACTGCCACTCGCAGATGATCCGTCCGCTGCGCGCGGAGACGCTGCGCTACGGCCACTACTCGGTGGCCGGCGAGTTCGTCTACGACCACCCCTTCCAGTGGGGCAGCAAGCGCACCGGGCCGGACCTGGCGCGCGTCGGCGGCAAGTACAGCGACGAGTGGCACCGCCTGCACCTGACCAACCCGCGGGACCTGGTGCCCGAGTCCAACATGCCCGCCTACGCGTGGCTGGCCGGCGCGGCGCTCGATCCGAAAGAGCTGGCGCCGAAGATGCGCGGGCTGCGGACCGTCGGCGTGCCCTACACCGACGAGCAGATCGCCCGCGCGGCCGACGAGGTCCGGGGCCGCACCGAGATGGACGCGGTCGTCGCCTACCTGCAGGTGCTGGGCACCGCGCTCAAGCCCTGATCGGAGGACCCCATGCCCGACATGGATCTGAATGCGCTGCGCTCCGCGGTGACGGTGGTGTCGCTGCTGGTGTTCGTCGGCATCGTCGTCTGGGCCTACGCCCGGCACAACCGCGAACGTTTCGAAGACCTGGGCGCGCTCGTCCTGACGGACGAGGACGCGCCGCGAGGAGGTCGTCATGAGTGATTTCATTTCGGACGGCTGGTCGCTGTTCGTGGCCGCGGCGACGGTGCTGGGCCTGGCGCTGTGCCTGGCGCTGCTGATCATCGCCAGCCGCCGCAAGGTGATGGCGGAGGACAACTCCACCGGCCACGTCTGGGACGAGGACCTCCGCGAACTCAACAACCCGCTGCCGCGTTGGTGGATGGTGCTGTTCGTGCTGACGGTGGTGTTCTCGGGGCTGTATCTGGCGCTCTATCCCGGACTGGGCGCCTACGCGGGCTCGCTGAGCTGGTCCAGCTCCGGCCAGTACGAGGCCGAGCAGGCCCAGGCGCGGGCCGAGATGCACACGATCTACGCGAAGTTCGACAAAACTCCGGTGGAAGCCTTGTCGCAGGATCCGCAGGCGAAGGCCATCGGCGAGCGGCTCTTCGCCAACAACTGCGCGACCTGCCACGGCTCGGACGCCAAGGGCTCGAAGGGCTTCCCCAACCTGACCGACAACGACTGGCTCTACGGCGGCAGCGGGGACACCATCGTCCAGACCATCACGCAGGGGCGCGAGGGCACGATGCCGCCGATGGCGGCGGCGGTGGGCAGCGGCGAGGACGTGCGCAACCTCGCGCACTACGTGCTGAGCCTGTCGGGCAGTCCGCACAACTCGGTGGCGGCGGCGCTCGGCAAATCGAAGTTCAGCGCCTGCGCGGCGTGCCACGGCATGGACGGCAAGGGCAACCCGGCCCTGGGCGCGCCCAACCTCACCGACAAGGTCTGGCTGCACGGCTGGGGCGAGTCCGCCATCGTCGCCATGGTCAACAACGGCAAGCACAGCCACATGCCCGAGCACGGCTCGCGCCTGAGTCCCGAGCAGATCCGCGTGCTGGCGGGCTACGTCTGGGGACTCTCCCACGAGAAGCCGTGAAGCCTTTGAGGCATTCGCCATGAGCATGCTCGAGCCAAAGCCATGAGCCATCCTGACGTCCGGGCCGTCTCGCTCTACGAAGCCGAGGCCAAGATCTACCCCCGCGCCGTGCACGGCTGGTTCGCCGTGTGGCGCTGGGCGCTGGTCTGGGCCACGCAGCTGGTGTTCTACGGCCTGCCGTGGTTGCAGTGGAACGGGCGACAGGCGGTGCTGTTCGATCTGGCGGCGCGCCGCTTCCTGATCTTCGACCTCATCCTGTATCCGCAGGACTTCATCTACCTGACGGCGCTGCTGGTGGTGTCGGCCTTCGGGCTGTTCTTCTTCACCGCGGTGGCAGGGCGCCTGTGGTGTGGCTACGCCTGCCCGCAGACGGTCTACACGGAGATCTTCCTCTGGATCGAGCGCCACACCGAAGGCGACCGTGCCGCGCGCATCCGTCTCGACCGCGCCGGCTGGACGGCGGAGAAACTGCTGCGCAAGAGCGGCAAGCATGGGGCGTGGCTGGCGGTGTCGCTGTGGACGGGCTTCACCTTCGTCGGCTACTTCGAGCCGATCCGCGCGCTGGGGGCCGACGCGGCCGCGCTCGCGCTCGGCGGGTGGTCGCTGTTCTGGATCCTGTTCTACGGCCTGGCGACCTACGGCAACGCCGGCTACCTGCGCGAGCAGGTCTGCAAGTACATGTGCCCGTACGCGCGGTTCCAGAGCGCGATGCTCGATCGGGACACGTTGATCATCAGCTACGACACCGCGCGCGGGGACCCGCGCGGGCCGCGCTCGAAGAAGGCGGACCTGTCGACGATCGGCCTGGGCGCTTGCGTCGACTGCCAACAGTGCGTCCACGTCTGCCCGACCGGCATCGACATCCGCCAGGGACTGCAGTACGAATGCATCGGCTGCGCCGCGTGCATCGATGTCTGCAACGACGTGATGGACAAGTTCGGCTACGAACGTGGCCTGATCCGCTACGCGACGCAGAACGGCATGAGCCGAGGATGGACGGCGGCGCAGCAGTGGCGCCGCGTGTTCAGGCCGCGCGTGCTGGTGTACGGCGCGATCCTGATGCTGGTGTCCGGCGGTCTGGTCTGGAGTCTGGCCGTCCGCATGCCGTTCAAGGTCGACGTCGTGCGCGACCGGGCGACCCTGGCGCGCGAGGTCGAGGACGGCGTCGTCGAGAACCTCTACCGGTTGCAACTCATGAACGCCGCGGAATCGACGCAGCGCTTCGTCCTCGATGTGCAGGGCATCGAGGGCCTGCGCGTGGCGACGCCGTCCGGGGCCCTGACGCTCGGGCCTGCCGAGGCGCGGTGGGTCACCGTCGCGCTGCGGCTGCCGCCGGACGCCGCGCTTGCCCTGGGCACCGGCGCGCATCCGATGCGCTTCGCCATACGACGCGTCGCGTCGTCCGATGCGTCGTGCGATGCGCCGTCCGATGCGCCGTGCGATGCGCCGTCCGGGTCCGCTGCGCCTTCCGAGCGCGCGCTGCTCGAGAAATCCACCTTCGTCGTGCCGCGATGAGCGCGGCCGGATCGATCCTTCAGCCTTTCCCTCTGCACAAGGAGCGGACATGACGACCACGCGAATGACAACAACGCGAATGACGCCTCCCCGATTCAGCGTTGCGGGCCTGCCGACCAGCGGCCCTTGGTGGCGGCATCCGATGATGTGGCTGGTGGTCGGAGGCCCGACCGTGGTGGTCGTGGCCTCGATGGTGACGCTGACGCTGGCGATCACGCATCCTGATCCGGTGGTGCGGTCGACGAGTGCCGTCGACCGCAGCGGCGTCGCCGCCGATGAGAGCGACGGCGCCACGAACACGCCCGGAGGAACGCTCGCTAGAACACCTGCCAGAGCGCCGGACAGAGCGCCCGCGCTGGAGGCGCGCAACCATGCGGCGACCGGCGGCCAGGCGCGCTGACCGCGCGGGGCGGTCATGCCGTGCGGCGCACCAGCTGCAGCAGCTGTCTCGGCTTGAGCACGCGCACCTCGCGCGCGCGGACTTCGAGCAGGCCGTCGTCCTGCATCCGCGAGAAGGTGCGGCTCACCGTTTCCAGGGTCAGGCCGAGGTAGCTGCCGATCTCGTCGCGGGTCATCCGCAGGACGACGCTCGAGGAGGAGAAACCGCGCGCCCGCAGCCGACGCATCAGGTTGATCAGGAAGGTCGCCACGCGCTGCTCGGCGCGCACCGACCCGAGCAGCATCATCACGCCCTGGTCGCGGACGATCTCGCGGCTCATCAGGCGATGGAACTGGCGGCGCAGCCGGTCGACCTCCCGGGTCATGTCATCGATCCGGCCATAGGGCACGACGCAGATCTGCGAATCCTCCAGCGCCACCGCCTGGCTGGCGTAGGCGCCGCTGAAGATGCCGTCGAGACCGAGCATCTCGCCGGCCATGGGGAAACCGGTGATCTGGTCGCGACCGTCCTCCGCCGAGGCCGAGGTCTTGAAGAAGCCGGTGCGCACGATGTAGACGGCCTCGAACGGATCTCCGGGCTTGAACAGCACCGTGTTGCGCGCGACGAGGCGGCGGTCCGAGATCATGCGTTCCAGCTGGTGGACCTCGGCGGCAGGCAGGCCGGTCGGCAGACAGATCTGCCGCACCGCGCAGGTGGCGCAGGTGATCCGGGTCGCGTCGGGCAGCACGGACAGCGCAGTCAGCATCGGCGAAATGACCTGGGCTGTCGGAGTGGGCGCGGTGGCCGCAGCGGCCGCAGTGGTCCCAGCAGTCGAAGCGGGCGGAGGGGAAGGGGAGGTCAGCGTGGCGCTCGGCATGGGTTCATCGGACATGCGAGGAAGCGGGGGATTCTTTGCCGGGGCATCGACGCCGGCAATGACATCAATCAATGACGCTTTGCCAACAAAGGGTGAGGATCGGGTCCATGTGCCCTGACCCGACCCTGTGGGATTGCAGCCTCCCCGATGCCGACCTGCTGCGCCGCTTCGACATCGCCGGACCGCGCTACACCTCGTACCCGACCGCGGACCGTTTCCATGCGGGGGTCGACGCCGAGCGCCACGGCGAAGTGCTGGCGCTGCGCGCCTTCGGGCCCGCGGTGCGACAGCCGATGTCGCTCTACGTGCACATCCCGTTCTGCGAATCGGTCTGCTACTACTGCGCCTGCAACAAGGTGGTCACCCGGCACCACGAGCGCGCGGCCGCCTACGTCGACGCGCTCGAGGTCGAGATGGGGCTGGTCCACCGCCGGCTCGGCGATCGTGCGCTCGTGTCGCAGCTGCACTTCGGCGGCGGCACGCCGACCTTCCTGGCCGATCGCGAGCTGTCGATGCTGATGGCCCTGCTGCATCGCCATTTCCGCTTGACCGCGGATGCCGAGATCTCGATCGAGGTCGACCCGCGCACCATCGACGTCGCGCGATTGCGTCACCTGCGCACGCTGGGCTTCAACCGGCTGAGCTTCGGCGTGCAGGACTTCGATCCCGATGTGCAGCGCGCCGTGCATCGGGTGCAGAGCCTGGAGAGCGTCGCCGCGTTGATGGGCGCCTCGCGGGACCTGGGGTTCCGGTCGATCAATGTCGACCTGATCCATGGCCTGCCGCTGCAGACGCCGGCCTCGTTCGCGCGGACCGTCGAGCAGGTCGCCATGCTGCGGCCGGACCGCATCGCGCTCTACGGCTACGCGCACCTGCCGCACCGCTTCAAGCCGCAGCGCCGCATCGAGCCTGCCGCGCTGCCGCCGCCCGGCGACAAGCTGCGCATGCTGTCCGGCGCGATCGCGGGTTTCATCGCACGCGGCTACCGCTACATCGGCATGGACCACTTCGCGCTCGCCGACGACCCGCTGGCCGTGGCGAAGCGCGAAGGGCGGCTGCATCGCAACTTCCAGGGCTACAGCACGCAGCCGGACTGCGACCTCGTGGCGCTGGGCGTGTCGGCGATCTCCAAGGTCGGTGCCGCCTTCGCGCAGAACGTGAAGACCCTGCCCGAGTACTACGCCGCCTTGCGCGAAGGTCGGCTGCCGGTGGACCGCGGCCTGGTGCTCGACCAGGACGACCTGGTGCGTCGCGACGCGATCATGGCGCTGATGTGCCAGGGCCGGCTGGACTTCGAGCCGATCGAGCGCTCGCACGGCATCGTCGCCACCGAGTACTTCGCGACGGAACTGGAGCGCCTGCGTCCGATGGCGGAGGACGGACTCGTCACGATCGAGGCGCGTGCCGTGCAGGTGACGACCATGGGCTGGTTCTTCGTGCGGGCGGTGGCGATGGTGTTCGACCGTTATCTGAAGCCGCCCGGCACCCGGGAGGCACCCGGCGAAGCGCCGCTGCGCTTCTCGCGCATCCTCTGAAGTCGACGGCAGGGTCGGGATGCTCTCGCTGGCACTTGCAGGCACCGCGTTCGTGATAGGCGCCGCCGGCAGCCTGCACTGCGCGGCGATGTGCGTCGCGCCCTGCGCGGCGGTGACCGGGGGGCGGCGAGGCGGCATCGCCGCCTTCCAGGCCGGAAGGCTGCTGGGATACGCGGTGGGCGGGGCGGTGGTCGCGGCCAGCGTCGGCGGCCTGCTGCGCTGGGAGTCGGCCTCGGGGGCGTTGCGTCCGCTGTGGCTGATGGTGCACCTCGCGGCATTGGCGATGGGGGCCTTCCTCGTCTGGCGCGCGGCGCCGCCGCGATGGGTCCTGCGCATGTGGACGACCCGTGCGGCTGCGGCGGTCGGGATTCCGGTCGCGTCGCTCGGCGCAGGCCCGGGCGCGGTCGCGCTGTCTCCGGCGCGCATGGCCGGCGCCGGCTTGGCCGGCCTGGCGTGGCTGGCCTGGCCCTGCGGCTTGCTGCAATCGGCGCTGACGGTCGCGGCGCTCGCGGAAGGTCCCTGGCAGGGCGCGGGCGTGATGGCGGCCTTCGCCCTCGGTTCGTCGCCCGGGCTGCTCGCGGGGCCCTGGCTGCTGGCCCGCTTGGCCCGCCTCGGCCGGGTGAGTGGGGGCGGCGGCCTGGCGGGCGGCTCGGGTGTGCGAATCGCGACCCGTTTGTCGGGGGCCATGCTGGCCGCGGGGGCGCTCTGGGCGCTCGGTCACGGCCTGTGGACGCAGATCCGCGCGTACTGCGGCTGAAGCTCCGAGGGACATGGGCCCGGCATCAGCCGATTGAAAGTTTCGCTGTCATAGAATCAACGCTTCCGGTTTACCCCAAACCACCCACGCGACTCGCGGAGACGACTCCATGTACCAGCACATCAAGGTGCCCGAGGGCGGCCAGAAGATCACGGTCAACGCCGACTTCTCGCTCAACGTTCCGAACAACCCGATCATTCCTTACATCGAGGGTGACGGCACCGGCTTCGACATCACCCCGGTGATGATCAAGGTGGTGGACGCGGCCGTGGCGAAGGCTTACGGCGGCGCCAAGAAGATCCACTGGATGGAGATCTACGCCGGCGAGAAGTCGACGAAGGTCTACGGCCCCGACGTGTGGCTGCCCGAAGAGACGCTGACGGTCCTGAAGGACTACGTGGTCTCGATCAAGGGCCCGCTGACGACGCCGGTCGGCGGCGGCATCCGCTCGCTGAACGTCGCGCTGCGCCAGGAACTGGACCTGTACGTCTGCCTGCGCCCGGTGCGCTGGTTCGAAGGCGTGCCGTCGCCGGTCAAGGAACCGCACAAGACGGACATGGTCATCTTCCGTGAGAACTCGGAAGACATCTACGCCGGCATCGAATTCGAAGCCGAGAGCGAGAAGGCCAAGAAGCTGATCAAGATCCTGCAAGAGGAATTCGGCGTCAAGAAGATCCGCTTCCCGGAGACCTCGGGCATCGGCGTGAAGCCGGTGTCGCGCGAAGGCACGGAGCGTCTGGTCCGCAAGGCCATCCAGTACGCGATCGACAATGACAAGCCCAGCGTGACGATCGTGCACAAGGGCAACATCATGAAGTTCACCGAAGGTGGCTTCCGTGACTGGGCCTATGCGCTGGCGCAGAAGGAATTCGGCGCGGAGCTGATCGACGGCGGCCCGTGGTGCAAGTTCAAGAACCCGAAGACCGGCAAGGACATCGTGGTCAAGGACAGCATCGCTGACGCGTTCCTGCAGCAGATCCTGCTGCGTCCGGCCGAGTACTCGGTCGTGGCGACGCTGAACCTGAACGGCGACTACATCTCCGACGCGCTGGCGGCGCAGGTCGGCGGCATCGGCATCGCCCCGGGCGCGAACCTCAGCGACTCCGTCGCGATGTTCGAAGCCACCCACGGCACGGCGCCGAAGTACGCGGGCAAGGACTACGTGAACCCGGGTTCCGAGATCCTGTCGGCGGAAATGATGCTGCGCCACATGGGCTGGACCGAAGCGGCCGACCTGATCATCTCGTCGATCGAGAAGTCGATCCTGTCGAAGAAGGTCACGTACGACTTCGCCCGCCTGCTGGACGGCGCGACCCAAGTGTCGTGCTCGGGCTTCGGTCAGGTGATGATCGAGAACATGTGATCGACGACAGCCCGGGCTTGAACCGGGCTGCGATCAAGAACCCCAGTGCGCGAAAGCGCCTGGGGTTTTTTCGTTTCTGAGCGGCGCGGGACCCGCGCTTGCCATCGCATGAACATCCATCCCATCAAGGAGTGTTCATGCGACACCAACTCTTCCCGGGGCGCACCCTCATCGCAGCGGGCGTTCTCGCCGCGGTTGCGCTGACCGGATGCTCGACCAACAAGGTCGAGACCGCCTCCCAGCTCGGCGAAAGCCGAGGCGCGCTCGATGCCGCTCAGACCAGCATCGGCGCCGGCGATTCGCCGGATCTGGTCGTGGCCCGCGCGCGTCTGGCTGAAGCCCAGGAGGCCCAGAAGAAGGGCGATCACGCGCTCGCCCGCCGCAAGGCCGACGAGGCCGAAGCCGCTGCCGCCTTGGCACGCTCGAAGTCCGCGCGCGATCGGTCGGAGAAGGCCGCGGCCGAACTCGACCGCAGCCTCTCGACCTTGCGCGAGGAACTCAATCGAGGCTCGGTCCCCGCCGCGCCCGGCCGTTGAGATCGCAGCGACTTCCACCCTGAGGAGATACCATGAATCGATACTGGAATATCGCTGGCGGACTCACTGCGCTGGCGCTGGCCGCCTGCTCGTCGGTCCCCGTCCCGCATGCGGGCCTCGAAGCCGCCAAACGCGATTACTCGCAGGCCAGCAGCGACCCGAACACCAGCCGTTACGCCGCCACGGAACTCGCGAAGGCCAGGGAGTCCCTGGACCGCGCCGACTTCGCCTGGCGGGAGCGCAAGGACCCGTCCGAGATCGATAGCGCCGCCACCGTCGCCTCGCAGCGCGCCCAGACGGCAATGAACCTGGCCGCGGCACGCGCCGCCGACGCGAAGGTCGAATCGGCCGGACTCGAACGCGAACGCCTGCGCGCCGAGGTCCGTACCCGTCAGGCCCAGGTGGCCCAAGGTCAGGCACAGGTCGCCCAGGGCCAGGCCGCGACTGCCGAAGCAGCCGCCGTCGCGGCTTCCGAACGCGCCAACCGCCTGCAGCGCGAGCTTGCGGAGATCCAGGCCAAGCCCACCCCGCAAGGCCTCGTCGTGATGCTGCAGGACGTCCTGTTCGACACCGGCAAGGCGACGCTCAAGGAAGGCGCCTACAGCCGCCTGGACACGCTGTCCTCGGCGCTGCGCAACCATCCGGAACGCCGCATCCTGATCGAAGGCTTCACCGACAGCACGGGCAGCGCGGAGAGCAACCTCGCCCTGTCCCGCGCCCGCGCGGAATCGGTGCGGGATGCCCTGGCCAAGCGGGGTGTGGACGCGGGCCGGATCGACGTCCGCGGCAACGGCGAGGCGCGTCCCGTCGCCTCCAACGACAACGCCGCAGGGCGTCAGCAGAACCGGCGCGTGGAGATCGTTTTCTCCGACGAACGCGGCGCGTTTGCCGGGGGACGCTGAAATCGGTAGGTCCGGGCGAGGAATGGGGCGTCCGGGCGCCCCATTGCTCGAGCGATTCCTTGACCGATCCTCGGTCGATGTTTCCTTCTGACCACAGGGTCGTCGGCTTGCGCCCCGATCGCGGCGGCCGCCGCCACGCGGGTCACTGGCCATCGCCGAAAAGCAGAAAGCCCGCTTGCGCGGGCTTTCCTGCGTGCGAGTCAGATCAGCGGAAGTGGTTCAAGCCGCAGCCGCCTGCTGCCCGGCGTGGGCTTCCGCCAACAGCGGCATGCCCAGGGGCGCGCCCAGCGGCGGGGCGTCCGCGGCGTCACCGCCTTCGCCTCCGTCACCACCGTCCAAGGGACGGATGTTCTGCGCCAGTTGCCCCTTGGGCCCCTGGACCAGCTCGTAACTCACCTTGCCGCCTTGTTTCAGCGTCCGGAAGCCGTCCATCTGAATGGCTGAGAAGTGCGCGAAAACGTCGCCCCCGCCTTGTTCCGGTTCAATGAAGCCAAACCCTTTGGCATCGTTGAACCACTTGACCGTGCCTGTTGCCATGTTCTTCTCCATCCCGGTGTCTTTCTCGCACCGGGGCGGATTCTCAAATCCGTGTCAAGTCAGTGTCAATTGAGGAACTCCCCGGGGTCAGGAGGCGCGAAGGTGACAAACTCGGGGCATTGACAGGTGGAAGCCTGTCCCCATGTAGGGTGCTCCCGCTGTTTATAGAATCGGTTCATGCCATTGTTTGCCCAACAGCCCCCACCCGCGGGACCCCCGCCCGGCCCTCAGCCGCCGGGTCCGGAGGACGGTGGGAATTCCACCACGCTGGAGCGTGTCGCTCAGAAGACGGAGCCGCCGCGCCTGTACCAGGTGCTGATGCTCAACGATGACTTCACACCGATGGAGTTTGTGGTGATGGTCTTGCAGGAATACTTCCGCCATGACCTGGATACGGCCACCCAGATCATGTTGAAGATCCATCACGACGGTCGAGGCGTCTGCGGTGTTTTCACCAAGGACGTCGCGGCCACCAAGGTCGAAATGGTGCTGGCGGCCGCACGGCGCGCCGGTCACCCCCTGCAGTGCATTATGGAGGCCGCATGATTGCGCAAGAGCTTGAAGTCAGCCTGCACATGGCGTTTGTCGAAGCGCGCCAGCAGCGCCACGAGTTCATCACCGTGGAACACCTGCTGATGGCGCTGCTGGACAACCCGTCCGCGGCGGAGGTGCTGCGCGCATGCGCAGCGAACATAGAAGACCTGCGCAAGTCGCTTGCGCAGTTCATCAAGGAGAACACGCCGACCGTGGGGGGCACCGACGAGGTGGACACCCAGCCCACGCTCGGGTTCCAGCGCGTGATCCAGCGCGCGATCATGCACGTCCAGTCGACCGGCAACGGCAAGAAGGAAGTGACCGGTGCCAACGTGCTGGTCGCGATCTTCGGCGAGAAGGACTCGCACGCCGTCTACTACCTGCACCAGCAGGGCGTGACGCGGCTGGACGTCGTCAACTTCATCGCCCACGGCATCAAGAAGAGCGAGCCGCCCGAGCCCCCGAAGGGCCCGGAAGGCAACGGTGCCGAGTCCGAGCGCGAGGAGGGCGAGGGCGGTCAGGGCCAGGGCGGCGGCAAGGGCAGCCCGCTCGAGCAGTTCACCCAGAACCTCAACCAGCTCGCCCGCGACGGCAAGATCGATCCGCTGATCGGCCGCGAGCTCGAGGTCGAACGCGTGGTGCAGATCCTGTGCCGCCGCCGCAAGAACAACCCGCTGCTGGTCGGCGAGGCCGGCGTGGGCAAGACCGCCATCGCGGAAGGCCTGGCCTGGCGCATCACCGAGGGCCAGGTGCCCGACGTGCTGGCCGAGGCGGTGGTCTATTCGCTGGACATGGGCGCGCTGCTGGCGGGCACCAAGTACCGCGGCGACTTCGAGCAGCGTCTCAAGGCGGTGATCAAGCAGCTCAAGGACCAGCCCGGCGCGATCCTGTTCATCGACGAGATCCACACCCTGATCGGCGCCGGCGCGGCGTCGGGCGGCACGCTGGACGCGAGCAACCTGCTGAAGCCGGCCTTGTCGTCGGGCCAGCTGAAGTGCATCGGCGCGACCACCTTCAGCGAGTACCGCGGCATCTTCGAGAAGGACGCGGCCTTGTCGCGGCGCTTCCAGAAGGTCGACGTGGTCGAGCCGACTGTCGACCAGACCGTCGAGATCCTCAAGGGCCTGAAGTCCCGCTTCGAGGAGCATCACAGCGTCAAGTACGCGCTGACCGCGCTGCAGGCGGCGGCGGAGCTCTCGGCCAAGTACATCAATGACCGTCATCTGCCCGACAAGGCGATCGACGTCATCGACGAGGCCGGCGCCGCCCAGCGCGTGCTTCCGAAGAGCAAGCAGAAGAAGACCATCACCCGCGCGGAGGTCGAGGACATCGTCGCCAAGATCGCGCGCATCCCGCCGGCCTCGGTGTCGTCGGACGATCGCGGCAAGCTCAAGAGCCTGGACCGCGACCTGAAGAGTGTCGTCTTCGGCCAGGATCCGTCCATCGACGCGCTGGCCGCGGCCATCAAGATGGCGCGCTCGGGCCTGGGCAAGCCGGACAAGCCGATCGGCTCCTTCCTGTTCAGCGGCCCGACGGGCGTGGGCAAGACGGAAGTCGCCAAGCAGCTGGCCTACATCCTGGGCATCGAGCTGATCCGCTTCGACATGTCCGAGTACATGGAGCGTCACGCCGTCAGCCGCCTCATCGGCGCGCCTCCGGGCTACGTGGGCTTCGACCAGGGCGGTCTGCTGACCGAGGCGATCACGAAGAAGCCGCACGCGGTGCTGCTGCTCGACGAGATCGAGAAGGCGCATCCGGACGTCTTCAACGTGCTGCTGCAGGTCATGGACCACGGCACGCTGACCGACAACAACGGACGCAAGGCTGACTTCCGCAACGTGATCATCATCATGACCACGAACGCGGGGGCCGAGGCGATGACCAAGTCGACGATCGGTTTCACGACCAAGCGCGAGCAGGGCGACGAGATGGCCGACATCAAGCGCCTGTTCACGCCGGAGTTCCGCAACCGTCTGGACGCGATCGTCAACTTCGGCGCGCTGAACGAGGACATCATCCTGCGGGTGGTGGACAAGTTCCTGCTGCAGCTCGAAAGCCAGCTGGCCGAGAAGAAGGTCGAGGTCACCTTCAGCGACGCGCTGCGCAAGCACCTCGCCGCCAAGGGCTTCGACCCGCAGATGGGCGCGCGTCCGATGCAGCGGCTCATCCAGGACACCATCCGTCGCGCGCTGGCCGACGAACTGCTGTTCGGCCGCCTGATCGACGGCGGCCGCCTCAGCGTGGATGTCGACGAGAAGGGCGAGGTCCAGCTGGACATCACGCCCAACAAGAAGGACAACAAGCCCAAGTCCGAGCCGGCGACGGCGGACTGAGTCCGGCGCTGACATAAGATCCCCGGCGTGCCCGCAAGGCGCGCCCGGCCTCCGAAGGCCGCTGCGGCAACCGCCTCAGCGGCCTTTGTTTCGTCCGGACGCCGCGGACGATGGAGGGAGAGACATGAAACAGCATTTGATCGGTGCGCTGATCGCGGCGGCGGCGGCGGCCGGTCCGGCGGCGGCGCAGCGCGGCGGCGACCTCGACTGGTATCGCGAGAACCCCGAGCCCGTGGTGCAGCGCACGCCCATCCGCGAGGCCGCGTTGGCCCTGGCGCCCGGCGAGCGTGTGCTTTCGCTGGCGGTATCGCGCCTGGAGCCCGTGGCCGCGGTGGCGCTGTCGGCCGGCGGGCGGAGCCGTCTCGTGCTGTGGGACCTGCGCCAGCCGGACCGGCTCTCGCCCTTGACGCTGCCCGACCCGGGGCCTGACGGCGCCATCTCGGCGGTCGCCTTCCATCCGACGAAGCCGCTGCTCTACGCCTCGGTGAAGGTGAAGGACCAGTGGCAGCTCAAGGAGCTGGACATGCGGACCTGGCGATGGGGTGTGTCGGCCGTCGCGCGTTCCGCGTTGCCCTTCAACGACCTGCGGGTCTCGCCGCTGCCGTTCACCGTCAGCCCGGGCGGGCCCGCGCATCGCCTGTATTTCTCGGTGTTCCAGGCCGGCATCGGGTTCGGCACCGGTTCGGTGGCGACCACTGGCCACCGGTACTACCTGTTCCATGGCACGAAGCCGCTGCCGGTGGCCGCGCGATCGAGTGCCATGGACGTGCGCGACGGGGATGACCGTGCCCCGCCGCTCGTCGCAGACGTCGCCGCGCGACCGGTGTCGTTCCATCCGCAAGGCACGCGGATGGTGCTGCAGGACGCCAAGGGTTGCTGGATCGAGCTTGCCCACGTGGCCGACGACTGGCGGACCGTCAGTGGTCAGGACTCGACGGCGGCGCCATCGCGACTGCGGCAGGCGTTTCCGAAGGCGCTCGCCTGCGGCACTGGCGAAGGCGAGTTCCTGCCCAACGGGCTCGGCTGGATCCATTGGCGGCCGAGCGACCCGGGTGTGACCCTGACGATCGGCGAAGCGACCGCGCGGCTCGCCGGTGACCTTCGCTTCGCCAGTGCGCCGCGGCTCACGGCCGACGGGGCGGTGCTCGTCGGGGTGACAGACGCGGCGCAAGTCCTGACCCTGCGCGCGCGACCGGTGTCGATCGCGCTGGCCGACGTGGTCAACGCCGGCATGCTGAACACCGACGCCGAACTGCGCCTGGTGGTGCGCCACGACGGCCTGCTCACGCGCGAGCCCCATGAGCAGATGCACCTGTTCTACGACGTCGAGAACTACGAGGTGCGGTCCCAAGCCGACGACCCCGCCTATCCCTACCTGGTGACGACCGACCTGTTCTGGGAGCTGTTCGCGGCAGCCTACGAGAACCTCTTCACCGTCTCCGAGGACGAGACCGCGATCCCGGCCTTCACCGAGGCGGTGCGCGCCCTGCGAGCGCGCGTCAGCGATGGGACGACGCCGCCGGGGCCGCTCGCCGACAAGATCCTGGTCGCCGCCGCACTGATGGACCTCGACGACAACAGCGAGGCGGTGCGCGCGGCCTTGACCGATCCGGAGTACCAGCCGCGCGGCAACTACCTGCGCTCGAAGCTGGCGGCGCGTTACTTCACCGCGATGCGGATGCTGACCTTCCCGAAGAACGGGCCCAGGACCGGAGCGGGCGTGGGAGTGGGAGTGGGCGCGGATGCCGACGAGGCGGCCGAGTGGGCCCGGCTGCCCGAGGCCGTGCGCGCGCCGCTGCGGCGTTGGGTGGGAACCTATCTGCCCTTCATCGCGGGGACGCGCGGCGAGACCGTCCTGCCGGTCGGGGCCACGGTGCCGCCGTATGCAAAAAATCCGCTGACCAAGAAGCGGCTGTTCCCGCTGAGCTGGGGCCTGGACAACGAGATCCTGGACCGCGTCGTGCTGCACACCGATCGCGAGGGCCGCGAGCGGGTGCAGCGGATGCTGCCGAGCGGCCTCGATGTCGCGACCGTGTTCGGCAACGCGCTCGCGCGCTCGGTGCTGGTGGCCGAGTTCTCGAAGGTGAGCAACTACCAGGCGCAGATCGACGAGCTCTCCGCGCTGTTCCAGGCGGAACGGGCCTCGCCGGCGCTCAACGAGGGGCTCTACAACGCGTGGCTGCAGGGCCTGGCGGTGCAGTGGGCCCCGCGCGCGCCGATCCCGGGCACGCGCAGCCCGGCCTTGTGGGACGCCAAGCGTCTGCAGACCGGCCTCGCCTCGTGGGCGACGCTGCGGCACGCGACGCTGCTGGTCAACGACAAGTCGGGGGCCGAAGGCGGCGAGGGCGGTCCGAGCTTCGAGTTCCTCGTGCGGCGTCCGCCGCGGGGGTCGGTCGAGCCCGATCCCGAGACCTTCCTCGCGATCGCGGGCCTGTTCGAGCGCGCGCAGGGCGTGCTGGAGACCGTCGCCGTCGACTGGCGCTCGCGCCCCGCGCAGGCGCTGCGGGACGGCGTGCGTCGGACGCTCGTCGAGTCGCGGGACATGGTGCGCGACTTCGCCCGCATGGCGCGCTCGGCGCGCGACGGCGCGCCGCTGAGCGACGAGGACGCCATCGAGATCCAGGCGGTGGGGCGCTCGATGGAGCATCCCTACCTGGTCTTCAAGAGCGCCCAGACGCGGCGGACGTCGGAGAAGGAGCCCTATGGCCTGTCCGATCCGGATCCGCTGCCCAAGGTGGCGGATGTCGCCGACAACACCGAGACCGGGCAGACGCTGCTGGTGGGCGTGGGCGCCGTCGGCGGCTGGCAGCAGGCGATGCCGTTCCACGGGCTGCGCCAGTTGTCGAAGGGCGCCGTCTACACCTACCGCGAGACGGTGCAGCCCGGGCCGATCAACGATCAGCAATGGCGTCTGCTCGAACCCAGGCTGCCGGTGCCGGACTGGCTGCGGGCCTACACGGCGCCGGGGGGCACGACCGCGTCGGTGCCCAAGAGCGGGCGATGAGCCGACGTCCGGCGCGGTCTCGCACCGGCGGGATGCGGCGAGTCGTGGGGGGCATCGTCCTCGCGGCGAGCACGCTGGGATCGGCGTGGGCGGGCGAAGGACCGGGACCCGCTCACATCACCTTCGCGGGCGACGTGATGCTGGCGCGTCTCGTCGGCAACGCCCTGCGTCGCGCGGCCGGCGGCCCGACTCCGTGGACGCCGCTCGCCGCCAAGGGGGAGCTCGGCCTCCTCGTCGGCAACTTCGAAGGCGCCATCGGCGATCCGGACGATTGCCCGAAGGGACAGGTGCTGTGCTTTGCCACCGAGGCCGCGTGGCTGACGACGGCGCGAGCCGCCGGTTTCGATCTGCTCGGCCACGAGAACAATCATGCTGGCGACACCGGCGCCGACGGCCGTCGGCGCACGCGTGAGGCCATCGCGCAGGCCGGCATGACGCCGTTGAACTTCGACGACGGTCCCGCATTCCTGGAGATCGGCGGGCGGACGCTGGCGATCGTGACGCTGAGTCGCCTGGCGGCGGCGGACCGCGAGGCGCAGCCCCTCGATGTCGCGCTCGAACAGCAACTGGCCACCGCCCGCCAACTGGCTGATGCGGTGGTGGTCTACGTGCACTGGGGGACCGAGCTGGCCGGCTGGCCCTCGCGCGCGCAGTACGACGACGCGGCGGCGTTGCAGGCGCTCGGCGCGGACGTCATCGTCGGCCATCACCCGCACGTCGTGCAGCCGCCGGAATGCGTCGAGGGGCGCCCGGTGTTCTTCTCGCTCGGCAACCACGTCTTCGATCAGAAGTACGCCGACGCCAAATCCGGTCTGCTCGCGCAATGCGGCTGGACCGCCGACGGGGACCTGAACTGCACCGGGCTGCGCACGGCGATGGTCGGTGGCGGCTTCTTTCCTCAGCGCACGGGCGAGCGCTTGCCGGTGTGCGCCGCGCCGTCGTACCCGCGCCTGACGATCGACGGCATCGCGGTCTCCGCCGGTGCGCGCGAGCTCGTGAAGGGATCGGTGCGTCAGAAGCTCCGCTTTTCGCCGCACGACGGCGAAGCCTTCGAGGCGGTCGTCGGGCGTGTGCGCCGCGCCCAGGCGATCTCGTTGAAGACATGGAAACCGGAAGCTGTCGAGGATGCGGACGCTGATGCGAGCAAGAGCGCGAGCACGAGCACGAGCACAGGACCAGGCGCCGGCACCGGTCTGCTGCTGTTGGAAGACCGGTATTCCAACCTCGACAAACGTGTGGCGCCTCGCCCCTATGTGTATGCGCTGGACCCGCCGCCGCGTGCCGGCGGATCCGGACGGCTGCGGGCGCTGTGGCGGGGTTCCGCGCTCGCGTATCCGCTGATCGATGCGGTCGTGATGCCGTCGTCCGGGAAGGGCGACGTGCTGTGCGCGCTGCACGAGGCCAGTTCCTTCCTGGCGGGCCCCGCGGTCGTCGACGCAGGGGCGCCGACGGCGCCAGGGACGCTGACGCTGGCCTATCGCTGGAACGGCTTCGGCTTTTCGCGCGCGATGTCGGAGGTCGACCAGCGGGCCTGCGCGACGCGTTATAGAGCCGCCCTGCGCTGAAGGACAAGGGGCCGGCCTCGCGCCGGCCTCAGTCCCGTGCCGGGTCTTGCCTGAAGAACCCGGCGAGCAGCCGGTAAAGGCGAGGCTGCTCGGCGAGCAGTTCCCGCGGTGCGACGAAGAAGGCTTCGACGGCGACGGCGAAGAACTCTTCGGGGGCTTCCGCGCCGTAGGGATCGATGAGCGTGGCGACGCCCGCATCGACCTGATCGCAGAACCAGTGCCACTCGGCTTCCATCGTCGCCCCCCACTGCTGGCGCAGCGTCGGATCCTCGATGGTCGGCGCGCCGTCGGGCTCGCCGTCGCGCATGTCCAGCACGTGCGCGAACTCGTGGATCACCACGTTGTAGACCGGATCGTGTCCCTCGACGCGATCGACGGCCTCGGGCGCGATCTCGCTCCAGGCGAGCATCAGCGGCCCGCCTTCCATCGCCTCGCCGGCCAGCGTCTCGTCGTACGCGTGGACGATGCCGTCCTCGTCCATGGTCTCGCGCGCGGCGACGACCTCGCCCTCGTGCATCACGATGCCGACGAAGCCGTCATACCACGCGAGCCCCAGACGCAGCACCGGCAGGCAGGCCTGCGCGGCGACCGCCACCGCGACCTCGTCGGTGACCTCGAAGCCGTTGGCGCCGTGGAACTCCTTCGCCGCCAGGAAGAGCGAGCACAGCCGCCGCAGCTCCGCGCGATCGACCTCGCTGCGACGGGCGATGAAGGGGTACTGCGTGAGCGTGAGCTCCCACAGCGCATCGGGAATCGCGTACTGGTCGAGCAGCTTGCGCTCGCGGTGCGCGCGCCAGCGTTGGAGCAGGCCGCCGATCATGGGGCGATGGCGACCTCGGTCGCCGAACTCATCGGGGCGATGCGACGCAGGCCGCCGGCATCGAGCACGAGGACGTCGCCGCGACCGCCGCTGTGGCTGCTTTGGCCGTGCGTGCCGCCGTGGTCATAGTCCCAGTCGGACAGCACCGCGCGCGTGAGCCCGTTGCCGAGATCGTGCAGCGCCGGCCGGTGCGTGTGTCCGTGGATCAGCGTGTCGCAGCCCGACGCGCGCAGCCACGAGCGCGCCGCCTCGTCATCGACGTCGGCCCAGGTGGACGGGTCGGACTGGTGCATGCGGCTCTTCGCGCGCAGATGACGCGCCAGCGCCCGTCGCGCGAAGAGCGGCATCGCGCGCAGCGCCGCCAGCACCTCCGGCCGGCGCACGATGGCACGCGCCTTCAGGTAACCGACGTCGCCCAGGCAGAGCTGGTCGCCATGGCTCAGCAGCCACGAGCGCCCGAAGGCGTCCAGCCGGGTCGGATCGCGCAGCAGCCGCATGCCGGCGTCCGCCGCCATCGCCTCGCCCAGCGCGAAGTCGCGGTTGCCGTGCATGAAGAAGAGGGTTTTTCGCGAGGAGACCTCGCGCAGCAGATCGAGCGCGAGTTGCTCGAAGCTGCCGGCCTGCCAGCGCGCGTCGTCGCCGATCCAGGCCTCGAAGATGTCGCCGAGCAGGAAGACCGCGTCGGCGGGCGTCACCGCCAGATGGGCGCGGAACCGGGCCAGCGTCGCCGGCATGTCCGGCGACAGGTGCAGGTCGGACAGCAGGTCGATCCGCCGCCAGCCGCCCGCCGCCCGCAGCGGTGCCAGGGGCAGCACGGCGCGGGGCAGGGGAAGCGGGGAGAAGGCGGCGGACCCGGGACTCACTCGACCGCGACGGCGCGCTCGATGATCACCGGGTCGACCGGCACGTCGTCATGGAAGCCCGAACGGCTGGTCTTGACCTTCTCGATCTTGTCCACGACGTCCTGGCCGGCGACGACCTTGCCGAACACCGCATAGCCCCAACCCGACGGGCTTTCGCTCTTGAAGTTCAGGAAGTCGTTGTCGACCGTGTTGATGAAGAACTGCGCGCTGGCCGAGTGCGGCGCGTTCGTGCGCGCCATCGCCAGCGTGTACTTGTCGTTCTTCAGGCCGTTGTTGGCCTCGTTCTGGATCGGCGCGTCGGCCGGCTTCTGCTTCATGCCTTCCTCGAAGCCGCCGCCCTGGGCCATGAAGCCCTTGATCACGCGGTGGAAGATCGTGCCGTCGTAGTGGCCCTTGGCGACGTACGCCAGGAAGTTCTCGACGCTCTTGGGGGCCTTGGCGTCATCCAGCTCCACGGTGATCAGACCGTGGTTGGTGTGCAGTTCGACTTTCTTGGTCATGTCTTCAACTCCTTATTTCTCGACAGTGGCCTTGTTGATCAGGACCGGGGTGTTGGGCAGGTTCTGGAACGCCGGGTTCTTCGGCGACGGCGCGGTCGGCACCGCGCGGATCTTGTCGACCACGTCCATGCCCTCGCTGACGTAGCCGAACACGGCATAGCCGCGGCCGTCGGACGCGTAACCCGGGTCCAGCGCGGCGTTGTCCACGGTGTTGATGAAGAACTGCGAGGTCGCCGAGTTCGGATCGTTGGTGCGCGCCATCGCGATCGAGCCGCGGATGTTCATCAGGCCGTTGCCGGCTTCCAGCGGGATCGGCGGCCGCGTCGGGCGCTGCTTCAGGTCGGCCGTGTAGCCGCCGGTCTGGATCATGAAGTCGCCGATGACGCGATGGAAGATCACGCCGTTGTAGTGGCCGGCCTTCACGTAGGTCAGGAAGTTGGCGACCGTCTTGGGCGCCTTCTCCGCGTCCAGCTTGATCACGATGTCGCCGGCGGTGGTGTTCAGCCGGACCGTCTGCGCCTGGACGAGCGAGGCCGCGAGGCCCAGCACGGCGGCGCCGACGGCGAGCAGGAATTTGGATGTCCGCATGGTCCTGGTGGGGTGGTTGGAGCGTTGAGGGAAGCGTTGGGGGCGCGTGCGCCGCCCGCGATCATCGCGCCTGGCCGCCCTTGGCGTTGTTGAACGCTGTGACGCGTTGCAACTTGACCTTCAGCGCGGTGTCGTCGCCGAGCGCCTGCTTCAGCGCGCGTTCGTAGGACTGCTGGGCCAGGCGCATCAGCACGTCGCCCATGTTCTCCTGGGCCTGCGCGTGGTCGGGCTGCAAGTCCAGGGCGCGGGTGAGGGACTGGCGCGCCGCCTCGTACTCGCCGCGCGCGGCATGGATGACGGCCAGGTTGTTGTACGGATCGGCCAGGTCGGGGAAGTCCTCGGTCAGGCCGGTGAACAGCGCGCGGGCGCGTTCGAGCTGCTGCTGCTCGAGCAGCATCGTGCCCAGCGCGAAGCGCAGGCGCGGATCGTCCGGGGTGGTCTTCAGGCCGGTCTCGGCGGTCAGGATCGCCTGGTCGCGTTTGCCGGCGGCCCACTGGGCCTGCGCGTCCTCGAGGGCGGCGGCATGCGTCAGCGTGGCGCCGCTCATCGCCAGGGCGACGAGGCAGGAGCGGATCAGGGCGGGAAGTCTTGGCGCAAGTCTTGGCATGGGGTCGGGCCGCTATACTGCCGGGCATTCTAGAGCGAGCTTTCGTCTCACGCTCGCCTCCCGGCCGGCTCTCCGGCCCACCCGCACCGCACCGTTGAAAGCGCCGAACCTCGCGACCCGTCGCCGGTGCGGCGCGAGCCCCGTATGTCTTCCTTGCGCATCTACAACACGCTGGACCGCCAGCTCCAGGACTTCCAACCGATCGAGCCGGGCAAGGTCCGCATGTACGTCTGCGGCATCACGGTCTACGACCTGTGCCACATGGGGCATGCGCGCATGAACATCGCGTTCGACGTCGTCTACCGGTGGCTGAAGGCCAGCGGCTTCGACGTCACCTACGTGCGCAACATCACCGACATCGACGACAAGATCATCCGCCGCGCGCTCGAGCGCGGCATCACGATCGGCCAGCTCACCAGCGACACCATCGCCGCGATGCACCGCGACTTCGATGCGCTGGGCATCGCCAAGCCGACGCATGAACCGCGCGCGACCGAGTACGTCCCCCAGATGCTGGACATCATCGGCCGGCTCGAGACCAAGGGCCTGGCCTACCAGGCCGACGGCGGCGGCGACGTGAACTACGCGGTGCGCAAGTTCGACGGCTACGGCAAGCTCAGCGGCAAGTCGCCGGACCAGCTGCGCGCCGGCGAGCGCGTCGCGGTCGACGACGGCAAGCGCGATCCGCTGGACTTCGTGCTGTGGAAGTCGGCCAAGGCCGACGAACCGGTCGAGGCCAAGTGGGCCAGCCCCTGGGGCGAAGGCCGCCCGGGCTGGCACATCGAGTGCTCGGCCATGAGCTGCGCGCTGCTGGGCGAGCGCTTCGACATCCACGGCGGCGGCATGGACCTGCAGTTCCCGCACCACGAGAACGAGATCGCGCAGAGCGAGGGCGCCTTCGGGCACTTCGTCAATTACTGGCTGCACAACGGTTTCCTGAACATCGACGGCGAGAAGATGTCCAAGAGCCTGGGCAACTTCTTCACCATCCAGGAAGTGCTGGAGAAGTTCGACGGCGAGTCGATCCGCTTCTTCATGCTGCGCACGCAGTACCGCAGCCCCTTCAACTTCAGCGATGTCAGCCTGGACGATGCGCGCACCGCGCTGCGTCGCCTGTACACGGCGCTGGACGCGGTCGCGCCGGCGGACGTGGCGATCGATTGGACGCAAGGTCCCGCCGCGGCGTTCAAGGCCGCGATGGACGACGACTTCAACACCCCGGGTGCCCTGGCCGTGCTGTTCGAACTCGCCAACCAGGTCAACCGCGACCGGTCCGCACAGGACGCCGGTCTGCTGAAGGCGCTGGGCGGCGTGCTGGGCGTGCTGCAGCAGGCGCCCAAGACCTTCCTGCAAGCCGGCGCGGGCCTGGACGAGGCCGCGATCGAGGCGCAGATCGCCGCGCGCGCCGCCGCGAAGGCGGGTCGCGACTTCGCCGAGGCCGACCGCATCCGCAAGTCGCTCGCCGGACAAGGCATCGAGCTGAAGGATTCCCCGACCGGCACGACCTGGGTCCGTGCCTCGAAGGTTGGAGAGCAGGCCTGATGGCGCGTGTGGCGACCGCCGGGGTGACCCCGGACTACTGGGACGAGGCCTGCAGACACCTGGTCAAGCGCGACCGGGTGATGAAGAAGCTGATCCCGCAATTCGGCGAAGCGCGGCTGCAGAGCCGCGGTGACGCCTTCACGACGCTCGCGCGTTCGATCGTCGGACAGCAGATCTCGGTGAAGGCGGCGCAGGGCGTGTGGGACAAGTTCGCCGAGCTGACCTCGGGGCCGTCCAACCGCATCAAGCCGACCGAGGTGCTGGGCCTGGAGAAGACCGCGCTGCGGGCCGTGGGCCTGTCCTTGCGCAAGGTCGAGTACCTCAGCGACCTGGCGCAGCATTTCGAAACCGGTCAGGTCCATGTGCGCCAATGGGCGCAGATGGAAGACGAAGCCATCATCGACGAACTGGTGGCCATCCGGGGCATCGGCCGCTGGACGGCGGAGATGTTCCTGATCTTCCACCTGATGCGGCCCAACGTGCTGCCGCTGGATGATCTGGGGCTGCTGAAAGGCATCAGCCAGCATTACTTCAGCGACGAGCCGGTGTCGCGCGCGGAGGCCCGAGAGCTGGGCGAGGGCTGGGCCCCGTATCGCTCGGTGGCCACATGGTACATTTGGCGGAGCCTCGATCCGCTACCCGTGGATTACTGAGAATGAGCAAGAAACACTTCCTCGAATTCGAGCAGCCGATCGCCGAGCTCGAAAGCAAGATCGACGAGCTGCGCTACGTGCAGAGCGAGTCCGCGGTGGACATCTCGGAAGAGATCGACCGCCTCGGCAAGAAGAGCCTGCAGCTCACGAAGGACATCTACGCGAACGTCCTGCCGTGGCAGGTCTACCAGGTCGCGCGCCACCCGCAACGTCCGCAGACGCTGGACTACTGCGGCGAGGTGTTCACCGAATTCCAGGAGCTGCATGGCGACCGCCACTTCGCGGATGACGCCGCGATCGTCGGCGGTCTCGCGCGCTTCAACGGCCAGGCCTGCATGGTCATCGGCCACCAGCGCGGTTCCGACGCGAAGGAGCGCACGCTGCGCAACTTCGGCATGCCGCGCCCCGAGGGTTATCGCAAGGCGCTGCGACTGCTGAAGCTGGCCGAGAAGTTCGGCCTGCCGGTCTTCACCTTCATCGACACGATGGGCGCGTACCCGGGCATCGGCGCGGAAGAGCGCAGCCAGTCCGAGGCGATCGGCCGCAACATCTTCGAGATGGCGCAGCTGGAAGTCCCCATCATCGCGACGGTGATCGGCGAGGGCGGCTCCGGCGGGGCGCTGGCGATCGGCGTGGCCGACCAGGTGCTGATGCTGCAGTTCTCGGCCTACTCGGTGATCTCGCCGGAAGGTTGCGCGTCGATCCTGTGGAAGACCGCCGCGCGCGCCCCCGAGGCCGCCGAGGCCCTGGGCATCACCGCCCACCGCCTGAAGGCCCTGGGCCTGATCGACAAGATCGTCAGCGAGCCGGTCGGCGGCGCGCATCGCGATCCCAAGCAGATGGCGTCGAGCCTGAAGCGCGCGCTCGGCGATGCGCTCCGTCAGGTGTCCGACCTGAAGACCAAGGACCTGCTGGACCGCCGCTATGAGCGCCTGCAGGCCTATGGTCGATTCAGCGACACCAAGAGCCGGTGATCCCGGCGCCGATGCAGGCGCCCACGTGGAAACGGACGCCGACATGGATGCCGGCATGCCGGCTCGACCCGATCCGACCCGCCGCGTGATTGCAGTCGCCACCAGTGGCGGCCGCGATTCGACGGCGCTCCTCCACGCCACCGCTGTTGCAGCCCGCCCGCTCGGACTGCAGGTGGTGGCGTTGCACATTCATCATGGACTGAGCGTTCACGCCGACGCGTGGCTGGCGCATCTGCAGACGCAGGTCGACGATTGGGCGGCGGAAGGTCTGCCCGTCAGCCTCGTCCATGAGCGTCTCGGTGGCGCGCCGGGCCCCGGCGACAGTGTCGAAGCCTGGGCCCGTGCCGGTCGCCACCGGGCGCTGCAACGCCTGACCCTCGATGCCGGCGCTGACCTGCTGCTGCTGGCGCACCATCGCCGCGACCAGGCGGAAACCTTCCTGCTTCAAGCGATGCGCGGCGCCGGCGTGGCGGGGCTGTCCGCGATGCCGCGCACGCAATGGCGCGACGGCGTGTGCTGGGCGCGACCCTGGCTGGATCGTCGGCGTGAATCCATCGAGGCCTACGTCGCCGAACACGGCTTGCGCTTCATCGAGGACGACAGCAACGGCGACGCGCGCTTCGCCCGCAACCGGCTTCGTCTGGAGGCCTGGCCCGCGCTGACCGTGGAGGCGCCCGGGGCGGAGGCGGCGCTGGCGCAGGCCGCCGCCTGGGCGCAGGAGGCGGCCGAACTCCAGCGCGAGATCGCCGAGGAAGACCTCGCCCGCTGGTCCGATGCCGACGGCCTGTCGCAGGCCATGCTGCACACGCTCAGCCCGGCGCGCGCGTCGAACGCGTTGCGGGCCTGGCTGCAGCGCGCGGCGGGACGTACCGCGCCCGCGACGCTGATCCGCCGCCTGATGGCGGAGGCGCCCGCGGCGACCGTGGCGCGTTGGCCGCTCGGCGATACCGAGCTGCATCTCTATCGCGGCCGCCTCTTCGTGCAGGCGCCGTCGCCCGTGCGGCCGCCCGCTCCGGCGGACGCGCTGCCGGCTTCGCTTCGAGGGCTTGGTGTCGTCGCCGCCGCCGCCGCGGACTCGCGGCTGCTCGTCGATCTTTCGCGGCCGGGGCGCCACCCGATCGCGGCCTGGGGAGGCGCTGTCGATGTCGAACCCGTGACCACGGGGGGCGTCGCGCTTTCTGCGCTCAGCAATGTCGAGTTGCGCCCGCGCGAAGGCGGCGAGCAGTTCCAGGCGCATGCCAGGGGCCTGGCGCGCGCGCTCCGCAAATGCTGGCAGACGGCCGGAATCCCCGGTATCCAGAGGGAAGGGCCGCTGATCTACGTCGATGGACGACTGCTGTTCGCGCCCGGTCTGGGCATCGACGCGCGCTGGATGGCGCCGGCCGGTGAAGCACAAATGGCGCTGCGATGGGTGTCGGATGCATGCGGATCCCGCATGGGCAGCGACGTTGCGGGCAAGGGCGGGTCTTAGAATCGCCGATCCACCCGCAGCCCTCCTCTGACATTCCCATGGCATTGATCGTTCACAAGTACGGCGGCACCTCGATGGGGTCGACCGACCGCATCCGCAACGTGGCTAAGCGTGTCGCCAAATGGGCACGGGCGGGTCACCAGATGGTGGTGGTCCCCTCGGCGATGAGCGGCGAGACCAACCGCCTGCTCGGCTTGGCGAAGGAGCTGTCGCCCGGGAGCTCGTCGCCGTCGCTGATGCGCGAACTCGACATGATCGCCTCGACCGGCGAGCAGGTGTCCGTCGGGCTGCTGGCGATCGCGCTGCAGGCCGAGGGCATGGACGCCGTCAGCTACACCGGCTGGCAGGTCGGCGTGTCGACCGACAACGCCTACACCAAGGCCCGCATCGAGAGCATCGACGACGCCAAGGTCAAGGCCGACCTCGACGCCGGCCGGGTGGTTGTCATCACCGGCTTCCAGGGCGTGGACGAGGACCGCAACATCACCACGCTAGGACGCGGCGGCTCGGACACCTCGGCGGTGGCGATCGCCGCGGCGATCAAGGCCGACGAATGCCTGATCTACACCGACGTGGACGGCGTCTACACGACCGATCCGCGCGTCGTGCCCGAGGCGCGGCGCATGAGCACCATCAGCTTCGAGGAGATGCTCGAGATGGCCTCGCTCGGCTCCAAGGTGCTGCAGATCCGCTCGGTGGAATTCGCGGGCAAGTACCGTGTGCCGATGCGCGTGCTGAGCAGCTTCACGCCCTGGGACATCGACATCGACGAAGAAGCCAAGTCCGGCACCCTGATCACTTTTGAAGAGGACGAACAAATGGAACAAGCCGTCGTCTCCGGCATTGCCTTCAACCGCGACGAGGCCAAGGTGACGCTGCTGGGCGTGCCGGACAAGCCCGGCATCGCGTTCCAGATCCTGGGACCGGTGGCCGACGCCAACATCGACGTCGACGTGATCATCCAGAACGTGTCGCAGGACGGGAAGACGGACTTCTCGTTCACGGTGCACCGCAACGACTACCAGCGCGCGATGGAGCTGCTGGAGAAGGTCGTGGGACCGGCGGTGCAGGCCGCCAAGGTGACTGGAGACCAGCGCATCTGCAAGGTGTCCATCGTGGGCATCGGCATGCGCTCGCACGTGGGCGTGGCGTCGAAGATGTTCCGCTCGCTGTCGGAAGAGGGCATCAACATCCAGATGATCACGACCAGCGAGATCAAGACCTCCGTCGTCATCGACGAGAAGTACATGGAGCTGGCGGTGCGCGCCTTGCATCGCGCCTTCGACCTGGACCAGGACATCGAGGCCTGATCGAGACGCGCCATGCGCCCGTTTCACTTGGAGCCGCGAAAAGCCATGCTATAGTCGCTGCTTCTCCGGTTGGAGACGTGACCGAGTGGCCGAAGGTGCTCCCCTGCTAAGGGAGTATGTGGGCAAAACCTGCATCGAGGGTTCGAATCCCTCCGTCTCCGCCAACCAGATGTGAAACCCCCGCGACGCAAGTTGCGGGGGTTTTTGCATTCCGGGGTCAATGAATGCATTCCAGACTACTGCAGTGGGTCAGGAAAACTTTCAGCGGCGCCTTGGCGATGTGTCCTAAAGTCATCGCATGTACACGCCCAAGCATTTCGATCTGCCGGACCTGTCGCATGCCCGGCTGATGATCCAGGAGCATCCGCTGGCCACGCTGATGCTGATCGATCCGACGCATGGCCTGTCCGCCACGCCGGTGCCGATGATCTGGGGCGCGCCGACCGATTCCGCCGATGGCGAGGGCTGGTGGCTCGAAGGCCACCTGGCGCGCGCGAACCCGCATGTGGCCGCGCTGAAGTCGGAGGAGTTGGGCGAAGTGCTCGTGCAGTTCAACGGTCCCGGCGCCTACATCTCGCCGAGCCATTACGACACGCCGCTGTCCGTGCCGACGTGGAACTACCTGACCCTGCAGGTCCATGGCCGCGTGCAGATCATCGACGAGGAGCACGCCAAGGATGCGCTGCTCAAGCGCCTCATCGCGACGCAGGAGCCCGACTACGCCGCGCAATGGCGCGGGTTGCCGGAAGACTTCCAACGCAAGATGCTGGGCGCGATCGTCGGTTTCCGCGTGCCGGTTGCTCGCTGGACGATGAAGGCCAAGATCAGCCAGAACCGCAGCGCCGCCGAACGCGAGCGCATCCTGGCGCATCAGGAGCACCACGGCTCGCTGGAGGAGCAGATCCTCGCGAGATGGGTGCGCGAGCTCGCACCGCGGTGAGCGAGAGATCGTTCACGGGGTCAGGTCTTGCTGCTCGCAGTCCGATGACAACGACCAAAGAGAAGGCCCGCTGCAAGCGGGCCTTCTTCGTCGAGCGATGCGGCTTTGAGCCGCCGCTGATCACATGCTCACATAGTTCGGTCCGCCGCCGCCTTCCGGCGTGACCCAGACGATGTTCTGGGTCGGGTCCTTGATGTCGCAGGTCTTGCAGTGCACGCAGTTCTGCGCGTTGATCTGCAGGCGCTCGACGTTGTCGTCGGTCTTCACGAACTCGTAGACGCCGGCCGGGCAGTAGCGGGCTTCGGGGCCGGCGTACTTCGCCAGGTTGACCTGCACCGGCACGCTGTTGTCCTTCAGCGTCAGGTGGGCCGGCTGGTTTTCCTCATGGTTCGTGTTGGACACGAACACCGACGACAGGCGGTCGAAGGTCAGCTTCCCATCGGGCTTCGGATAACTGATCTTCGGCATCTCCGACGCGGGGCGCAGGAAGACGTGATCGGGCTTGTCGCGATGCAGCGTCCACGGCGGGCTCTTGATGCCGAGCTTGGGCAGCAGCCATTGCTCGATGCCCGTCATCAGCGTGCCGACGGTGTTGCCCTTCTTGAACCAGGTCTTGAAGTTGCGCGACTGGTCCAGCTCTTCACGCAGCCAGCTCTTCTCGAACGCGGCCGGGTAGGCGCTCAGCTCGTCGAACGAGCGGCCCGCGGCCAGCGCCTCGGCGATGGCGTCGGCGCACATCATCCCGGACTTGATGGCGGCATGGCTGCCCTTGATGCGCGCGGCGTTCAGGTAGCCGGCGTCGTCGCCGACCAGCGCGCCGCCCGGGAAGACCTGCTTGGGCAGGCTCAGCAGGCCGCCGGCGGTGATCGCGCGGGCGCCGTAGCCCAGGCGCTTGCCGCCCTCGATGTGCTTGCGGATCGCGGGGTGGGTCTTCCAGCGCTGCATCTCCTCGAACGGCGACAGCCACGGGTTCTGGTAGTCGAGCCCGACCACGAAGCCCAGCGTCACCTTGTTGCCCTCCAGGTGGTACAGGAAGCCGCCGCCGTAGGTCTCGCTGTCCATCGGCCAGCCGGCGGTGTGCACCACCAGGCCGGGCTGCGCCTTGTCGGCCGGCACTTCCCACAGCTCCTTGATGCCGATGCCGTAGGTCTGCGGATCCTTGCCGGCGTCGAGCTGGAACTTCGCGATCAGCTGCTTGCCGAGGTGGCCGCGCGAGCCTTCCGCGAAGATCGTGTACTTGCCGTGCAGCTCCATGCCGAGCTGGAAGCCCTCGTGCGGCTCGCCGTCCTTGCCCACGCCCACGTTCCCCGTGGCGACGCCCTTCACGCGGCCCTGCTCGTCGTAGACGACCTCCGCGGCGGCGAAGCCGGCGAAGATCTCCACGCCCAACGCCTCGGCCTGCTGCGCCAGCCACTTCGTGACGTTGCCCAGCGAGATGACGTAGTTGCCGTGGTTGTGGAAGCAGCCGGGGATCAGGAACTGCGGCGTGGCCTTCGCGCCGGACTCGGACAGGAACAGCACCTCGTCGCCGGTGACCGGCTGGCTCAGCGGGGCGCCGAGTTCCTTCCAGTTGGGGAACAGCTCGGTGATCGCGCGCGGATCCATGACCGCGCCCGACAGGATGTGGGCGCCGGCCTCCGAGCCCTTCTCGAGCACCACCACCGATATCTCCTGGCCCTTCTCCGCGGCGATCTGCTTCAGGCGGATCGCGGTGGCCAGGCCGGCGGGACCGCCGCCGACGACCACGACGTCGTAGTCCATGCTGTCACGCGGACCGTACTGGGCGATGAGTTCTTCGGAGGTCATGGTCATCCTTGCTCGTTCTAGTCGGAGTCCTGGCCGTGCACGCGCGGATCGGCGGGGGCCGGCTCGCTGTCTGGCTGGGGCGGTTTGCGGCGCATTCTAGCCGGGTGATGGGGAAAAAAGAACGATCGTGCTTTTTATGGGCAAGGGGCGGGCCTTGCCCCGAACGGGAGGCGGCGCGGAACGGGGCCTCGCCGTACGATGCGGCGCGACACCAGACCCACTTCGAGGATCCCATGAGCATTCACGTTCAACGCGACAAGACCGGCCCGATGCGCCAGACGGTGAGCATCCGCAATCATGTGCTGACGGCGGACCAGTCCGTCGAAGGCGGCGGCGAGGACGCCGGCCCCGACGCGCATGAGCTCTACGACGCCGCGCTGGCGTCGTGCAAGGCGCTGACGGTGCTCTGGTACGCGCGGCGCAAGGGCATGGCGCTGGAGGACGTGCTGGTGGACGTGGAGAGCGACCGCTCGCAGGAGCGGCAGGGCGTCTACAAGCTGAAGGCCTCGCTGACCTTCGTCGGCAACCTGAGCGACGAGGAACGCCAGCAACTGCTCGCCGTGGCCGACAAGTGCCCGGTGCACAAGCTGATGACGCAGGTGAAGACGGAGATCGAGACGGTGATGGCAGGCTGAGGCCGTCTGAGGTCGACGGAGGCCAACGTAGGCCCACGGAGGTCGGCCATCATCATCGGGGCGGGTCTTGCGTGCTATCGTCATCGGCACTTGTCCGGTCACACGAGAAGTTTTGCGAGAGACCTTGCCATGAGCTACAGCATCGATCTGGAGGGCCGTGTGGCCCTCGTCACGGGCGCGTCCAGCGGATTGGGCGCGCAGTTCGCCAGGACCCTGGCGAAGTCCGGCGCCTGCGTGGTGCTGGCGGCCAGACGCGTGGACCGCCTGAAGGACCTGCGCGCGGAAATCGAGGCCGGCGGCGGCGACGCGCACGTGGTGCAGATGGACGTCACCGACCTGGAGAGCATCGCCGCCGCGGTCGCGCGGGCGGAGACGGAAGTCGGCACGCTGGACATCCTGATCAACAACTCCGGCGTGAGCACGACGCAGCGCCTGGTCGACGTGTCGCCGGAGGATTTCGACTTCGTGATGGACACCAACGTGCGCGGCGCGTTCTTCGTCGCGCAGGAAGTGGGCAAGCGCATGCTGGCGCGGGCGCGCGGCGCGGCGCCGGGCACGTACACGGGCGGGCGCATCGTCAACATCGCGTCGATGGCGGGGCTGCGGGTGCTGTCGCAGATCGGCGTCTATGCGATGAGCAAGGCGGCGGTCATCCACATGACCAAGGCGATGGCGCTGGAGTGGGGCAAGTTCGACATCAACGTCAACGCCATCTGCCCCGGCTACATCGACACGGAGATCAACCACCACCACTGGCAGACCGACCAGGGTCGCAAGCTGGTGGAGCTGCTGCCGCGCAAGCGCGTGGGCACGCCGCAGGACCTGGACACGACGCTGCTGATGCTGTGCGCGAAGGAAAGCCGCTTCATCAACGGCGCGGTCATCCAGGCGGACGACGGATTCGGAGTTTGAGGAAAGAAGCGAGCCGATGGCTGTGAGAGAACTGAGCGCGCTGGAAGCGCGCGTGCTGGCGGTGCTGGTGGAGAAGGAGTCCACGGTGCCCGACAGCTACCCGATGTCGCTGAACAGCCTGACGCTGGGTGTGAACCAGAAGACCGCGCGCGATCCGGTGATGAACGCGAGCGAGTCCGACGTCGCCGCGGTGCTGGACGAGTTGAAGGCGATGAGCCTGGTCAACACGGTGAGCGGCAGCCGCGTGGCGCGGTTCGAGCACAACATGAAGCGGGTGCTGGGCGTGCCGGGGCAGGCGGAAGCGCTGCTGACGGTGTTGATCCTGCGCGGCCCGCAGACCTCGGCGGAGTTGCGGCTGAACTGCGAGCGCATCCACCGCTTCGCGGATGTCTCGTCGGTGGAGGGATTCCTCGACGAGCTCGCGGCGCGCGAGCCCGCGCTGGCGGTGAAGCTGGCAAAGGCGCCCGGCGCGCGCGAGGCGCGATGGGCGCACCTGTTGAGCGGCGAGCCGGCGGTGCCGGTGTATGTGGCGTCAATGTCCTCTTCGAGTGCGAGTTCGTCATCGAACAGCGCGCGCGATGAAGAGATCGCGGCGCTGCGCGCGGAGGTGGATCAATTGAAGGCGGTCGTCGCGCGTATCCAGTCGGAGCTCGGTATTTCCGACTGACCGGGCCCTCGCGGCGTCAGTCACCGCGCTTCCTCTGCCTCCGGGAGGCTGCTGGCCCTCACCCCCGCCCTCTCCCGCAAGCGGGAGAGGGAGTCCGATCGGCGCCATTCTTACCCCCTCTCCCGCTTGCGGGAGAGGGCAGGGGTGAGGGCTGGGGTCTATGCACCCCGCCACACCGGCTTCCTGCGCTCCGTGAACGCCCCCACGCCTTCGCGGAAGTCCGTGCTGCCGTAGCACTGGCGGATCAGGTCGTCGACATCGGGCAGGTTGCTCGACGTGAGCCGGCGGAGGATCTCCTTGCTGACCGCTTGTGTCACGGGTGCGAGCGGGCTCAGCTTGTCGCAGAGCGCGTCGCGTGCGGCGTCCAGCTCCTCGGCGGCGCAGACCGCATGCAGATAGCCGCACGCGAGCGCCTCGTCCGCGAGCATAGCCTCGGCCAGCAGCAGCATGCGTCGCACGCGCTGCGTTCCCCACGCGACCTGCAGCCGCGCGATGTTGGCCGCCGACAAGGTGTTGCCCAGCGTGCGCGCAATGGGCACCGCGAACTTCGCATCCGCCGTTGCGATGCGGAAGTCGCAGGCCGTGGCGATCGCCAGCCCGCCGCCGACCGCCCAGCCTTCGATCACCGCGACGGTGGGCATCGGCAGTTGCTCGACGAGCTGGATGCCGCTGTCGATGCGCCGCTCGTAGGCGACGCCGTCGTCGCCGCCATCGGCTCCGTCCCGGAAGGCGAGGAATTGCGCGATGTCCGTGCCCGCGACGAACGCCTGGCCGCCCGCGCCGCGGAACACCACGACGCGGATCTCCCGATCGCGCGCGAGCGACTCGCAGTGCTCGGCCAACTGCCCGTACATCTCCCACGTCATCGCATTGCGCGCCTCGGGCCGGTCGAAGGTGATCGTGGCGATCGCGCCCTCGCGGCTCAGGCGGGTAGTGCCTTGGCTCGTGCTCTCGCTCATGCGCTCGCCTTCCCGCGCTTCTCCCCGAACGCGCCGGCCTCCGCCAGCGCGCGCAGCTCCGACGCCTCGATGCCGTACTCCGCCATCACCTCGTCGATGTGCTGCCCCAGCAGCGGCGGCGGATGCCGCACTTCCTGCGGCGTGCCCAGCAGCTTCACCGCGAAGCCGATGTTGGGCACGCTGCCTTCGATCGGATGCTCGATCTCGATGCGCATCTTGCGGTGCTTGCCGTGCTCGCTGTTGAACGCCTGCGGATACGTCAGGATCGGGCCTGCCGGAATGCCGGCGGCCAGCATGCGTTCGATCCAATGCTCGGTGGTGTCCTCAGCGAAGCTGCGTTCCAGCGACTCGATCAGCTCCTCGCGATTCGCGAGCCGCAACGAGACGGAGCTGAAGCGCTCCTCGGCCAGCAGGTCGGGGCGCTCCAGCAGCGCGCAGAGCTTCTGCCACAGCTTCTGATTCGTCGCGCCCATGACGAAGTAGCCGTCCGACGCCTTCACCGCCTGGTACGGCGCGCTCATGCGGTTGGAGGTGCCCAGCGGCGTCGGCTCACGACCGGTCCCCCAGTACTCGCAGGTGTCCCAGACCGAGAAGGCCAGCGCCGAATCGAACAGCGACGCGTCCACGTACTGCCCGCGGCCGGTGGCCTTCGCGCCGATGTACGCAGACAGCGCGCCGTAGACCGCGAACAGCGCGCAGCCGATATCCGCCACCGGCACGCCGGCCTTCACCGGCGGCCCGTCGGCATACCCGGTCACGCTCATCACGCCGGACATCGCCTGCGCCATCAGGTCGAAGCCCGGCCGCTCCGACCACGGCCCCGACTGCCCGAATCCCGAGATGCTCACGTACACCAGCGCGGGATTGATCGCGCTGAGCGTCTCGTAGTCCATGCCCAGCCGCTTCATCGCGCCCGGCCGATAGTTCTCGATCAGGATGTCTGCTTCCTTGGCCATGCGGTGCAGCACCTGCTTGCCGGCCTCGGACTTGAGATCCAGCGTCACGCTGCGCTTGTTGCGGTTCATGTTGAGGAAGCCCATGCTGTCGGGCCCCTTCATCTTGAAACCCATCGCGCCGCGGGTCTGGTCGCCTTCGGGCGGCTCGATCTTCACGACGTCGGCGCCGAGGTCGGCCAGCAGCATGCAGGCATACGGGCCGGCCATCACCTGGCTGACGTCGAGGACGCGCACGCCCTTGAGCGGCAACGGTCGCGTGGATCCGGTCGATCCGGTCGATGCGGTCGATTCAGTGGATGCGGTCATCGGTACTCCCTTCAGGCTTCGACGCGGACGTTCGCGTCCTTCACGACCTTCGCCCACTTCGTGCACTCGGCCTGGATGTAGGCGCCGAACTTCTCGCTGCTGCCGCCGGCGTCCTCCGCGCCGAATTCATCGAGCTTTGCGGCGATCTCGGGCAGCGCGAGCCCCTTGTTCACGTCCTGGTTCATGCGCTGGACCATCTCGGCGGGCAGGCCCTTGGGACCGACCAAGCCGTACCACGACGCGGCGTCCAGGCCGGGGCAGCCGGACTCCGCCAGCGTCGGGACGTTGGGGTAGCTCTTCGCGCGCTTGATGCGCGTCTGCGCGATCGCGGTGACCTTGCCCTGCTTGATGAAAGGCGTCGCCGCGGTCATCGTGTCGAAGGCGAAGTCGATCTGGCCGCCCATCAGGTCCACAAGCAGCGCCGACGAGCCCTTGTAGGGCACGTGCGTGGCCTTGACCTTGGTGGCGAGCATGAACATCTCGAGGGCCAGGTGTTGCGCCGAGCCGATGCCCGAGGAGCCGAAAGACACCTGACCCGGCTTGCTGCGGCAGAGCTCGACGATCTCCGGCACCGTGCGCACCTTCTGCGTGTCCACGCAGGTGAGCACGTTGGGCGTGACGCCGACCATGACGATGGGGGAGAAGTCGCGGCGCGGGTCGTACTTGACGTTGGGCATCAGCGCCGGCGCGATCGCGTTGCTGTTGACGTGCGCCATCAGCAGCGTGGTGCCGTCCGGCGGCTGCTTGGACACGTAGTCCGCGGCGATGACGCCGGTGGCGCCGGGCTTGTTCTCGACCAGCACCTGCGTGCCCCACATGACGCTGAGCTTCTGCGCGAGCACGCGCGCCAGCACGTCGGTGCCGCCGCCGGCGGCGAAGCCGACGATGATCCGAACGGGGGTGGTGGGCAGCGGGGCCGCGCGCAGCAGGCTGGGCGAGAGTGTCAGCGCGGGCAAGGCGAGGGCGCCTAGGCCGGCACGGGTGAAGGTTCTGCGGCGCATCGTTGTCTCCGTCGTTGTCGTTGGTCTGTGGGGACGACTATTGAGCAACGAGGGGACCGCCGGCCATCGCTAATTCGGCGGATCAGGTTTCGCGAAATTCGTACGCGCGAAGACTTCTGCAACGCTGACGGCGGCCGGCGACAGGCTGTCGGCGGGGCGGCAGCACAGGACGAACCGGCGCTGCGCCCAGGGCTCGGGGATCTCCACGCGCAGGAAGCGGGCGCCGCCCGCGACGGCCTTCGCGACGGCCTTGGGCATCACGCCGACGCCCAGCCCCTGCGCGATCAGCGCGGCGATGCTGTCGAAGCCGCCGACCCGCATGCGCATGCGCAGCAGGCGGCCGGACTCGTTGGCGAGTTTCTCGAGCAGGGCCGAGATGGCCGAGCCTTCGCCGAGCCCGATGACATCGCAGGCGAGGATGTTGTCGAGCGTCGCGGGCGCGTGGGCGAACAGCGCGTGGCCGCGCGGCGCGACCAGCACGAGTTCATCGCCGCGATACGGCATCGTCGGCAGGTCGACGGCGCCGAGCGAGGCTTCGAAGATGCCGATGTCGGCGGTGCCGCGGGTCAGCGCCTGCTGGACGTTGAGGCTGTTCATCTCCTGCAGGTCGATGCTCACGCCGGGGCAGGCGGCGGCGCAGCGCTCGATGTCGGCGGGGACGAACTGCAGGACGGCCGACTTCGGCGCCGCGAGCCGCACCACGCCCTGGGCGCCGCCGACGAAGGACGCGGCGTCGTCCTGCATGCGCAGCACGGTGTGGGTGATGTTGCGCGCATGGGCCAGCATGGCGCGGCCCGCGTCGGTCAGCGCCATGCCGTGCGGCTTGCGCAGGAAGAGCGGCAGGCCGAACTGCGCCTCCAGCTCGGCGATGCGCCGCGACGCGGCGGCCGGCGCGATGTGCAGGCGCTCCGCCGCGCGCGTGACGCCGCCGAGCTCGGCGGTGGCGATGAACAGGTGAACCGTGGTGAGGTCGAAGTGCGGACGGGCGGGGAGCTTCAGCGTCATCCGCCGATTACATCAGGTCGTCCAGGCGTATCGGCAGATCCCGCACCCGTCGCCCGCAGGCGTTGAAGACGGCGTTCGCCACCGCCGCGCCGACGCCGGTGATCCCGATCTCGCCCACGCCGTGCGCGCCCATCGGCGTGTGCGGATCGGCGATGTCGGTCCAGATCACGTCGATGTCCGGCACGTCCATGTGCACCGGCACGTGGTACTCGGCCAGGCTGGGATTCATGATCCGGCCGTTGCGTTCGTCGAACTGCGTCTCTTCGGTCAGCGCCAGGCCCAGGCCCATCACGATGCCGCCGCGGAACTGGCTGGAGGCCAGCTTCGGGTTGATGATGCGACCGCAGTCGAACGAGCCGAGGAAGCGGCTCACGCGCGCCTCGCCGGTCACCGCGTTCACCCGCACCTCGCAGAACATCGCGCCGAACGAATGCATCGACCAGTGCTGCATCTCCAGCGGCGGCGGGGCGCTCGCCTCGACGCTGAGGTCCTCGCGTTTTGCGGCGGACAGGAGATCCGTCAGGCGTTGCTGCCGCCCCGGATCCTCCCGGCTGACGAGCGCACCGTCGCGCGCCTCGACCTCGTCCGCTTTCAGCCCGTGCAGCGGCGACCCCTTGTCGGCCAGCTTCAGCAGGCCCTCGATCAACGCGTCGCAGGCCAGCATCACGGCCTTGCCGATCGAGGCCGTCTGCTGCGACCCGCCCGCCAGCACCACGCCGGGGAAGCTCGAATCGCCGTAGCTGAAGTCCACGTCCGCCATCGTCAGACCGAGGCGTTCCGCCGTGATCTGCGTCTGCGCGGTGGCCGTGCCCATGCCCATCTCATGCGCGGCGATCTGGACCCGGACGCGTCCGTCGGCGGACAGCGTGAGCCGGGCCGCGCCGCCGGGCATGCGGTAGTACGGATAGGTCGCCGTCGCGCAGCCCATGCCGAACCACCACTCGCCCTCCCGCCGCGCGCCGGGCCGGGCATCGCGGTGCTGCCATCCGAAACGCTCGGCGCCCGCGCGGTAAGCCTCGGCCAGGTGGCGCGACGAGAAGGGCGTGCCGGTCGTCGGGTCCTTCTCCGGCTCGTTGCGCAGGCGCAGCGCGATCGGGTCCATGTCCAGCGCGACCGCCAGTTCGTCGATGGCCGACTCGAGCGCGAATGTCCCGACGGATTCGCCGGGCGCGCGCATGAAGGTGTTGGCCAGCATGTCGACCTCGGCGGTCTGCACGTCCAGCTTGAAGCTGCCGGCGCCGTACACGCAGCGCGCGGGCAGGATGAAGGGTTCCGGCATGTTGTTGTGCGGGGTCATCGCGACGGTGCCGGTGTGGATCAGCGCGTCGAAGCGGCCGTCGGCCTGCGCGCCAATGGCGACGCGCTGTTCCGTGCAAGTCCGTCCGCCCACGACGCGGTGCACGCCCTCGCGCGACAACATGATCCGCACCGGCCGTCCGACCAGCCGCGACGCCGCCGCGGCCAGCACCTGGTGTCGCCACAGCGTCTTGCTGCCGAACCCTCCGCCGACGAAAGGCGAGGTGACGTGCACCTGTTTCTCGTCCAGGCCGAAGATCTGCGCCAGCGTCCACGCGCAATGCGCCACGCCCTGCGACGCGTCGTGCACGTGGAGCTCGTCGCCCTGCCACGCCAGCGTCGCCGCGTGCAGTTCGATCGGATTGTGGTTGTAGCGCGGCGTGGTGTAGGTCACGTCCACGCGATGCGGCGCGGCGAGCAGGGCGGCTTCCGCATCGCCGATCTCGGTGTGCAGCGGCTCCCCCTGGAAGACGCCGGTCCTGGTGCCGGCGGCTTTCGCGTCGCTGAAGGCCGTGGTCGCCGCCTCCCCCTCGTAAGCCACGCGGATCAGCGAGGCGGCGTGATCGGCCTGCTCCTGGGACGCGGCGAGCACCAGGGCGATCGGCTGGCCGTTCCAGTGCACGCGGTCGTCCTGCATCACCGGCAGGTCGTCGCCGCCGGCGGCCTTGTCCTTGGTCAGGAACAGCGGCGCCGGTTTCATCTTCGGCGCGTTGCGATGCGTCATCACGAGCGCGACGCCGGCGGCGGCTTCGGCGGCGTCGGTCTCGAGCGCGGACACGCGTCCCTTGGCGATCGTGCTGTAGACGAGCGCGGCGTACAGCAGCCCGTCCATCGGGAACTCGGCGGCGAAGCGGGCCTCGCCCTTCACCTTCAACGCGCCGTCCACCCGCGACACCGGCGAGCCGACCAGCCCCTCGCGGCGCGCGATCAACGGATCGGGCGTGCCGCCCGGCATCCAGGCATCGGGCGCGATCTCGATCGCCTTCTTCATCGCCGCCTGGGCGGCGTCCTTGAGCAGGCTCATGGCTGGGTCTCCGTCAGTTGGCGCAGCACGGCAACCACTGTGCGACGCGCCAGATCGATCTTGAAGGCGTTGTGGCGCAGCGGCCGGGCACCGGCGAGCTCCGCATCGATCGCGGCCAGGAAGGTGGACTCCGTGGCCGGCTGGTCCTTGAGCAGCGCTTCCGCTTTCAAGGCGCGCCACGGCTTGTGCGCGACGCCGCCGAGCGCCATCCGGATGTCCTTCACCCGCCCGTCCTGCAGCTCGAGCGCGGCGGCCACCGACACCAGCGCGAAGGCGTAGCTCGACCGGTCCCGCACCTTGCGGTAGGTGGAGCGCGCGGCGAAGGCCAGGGCCGGCAGTTCGACGGCGGTGATCAGCTCGCCGGGCCGCAGCCGCGTGTCGATCTCGGGATGGTCCTCGGGCAGGCGATGGAGGTCGATCAGCGGCAGCGAGCGGTCGCCGTCCGGATGTCGCAGATGGACCGCCGCATCGAGCGCCGCGAGCGCGACGCACATGTCGGACGGATGCGTCGCCACGCAGGCCGGCGAGGCGCCGAGGATCGCGTGCATGCGGTTGAACCCGTCCAGCGCGTCGCAGCCTTGCCCGGGTTCGCGCTTGTTGCAGCGCGAGCCCTCGCTGTCGTAGAAATAGGCGCAGCGCGTGCGCTGCAGCAGGTTGCCGCCGACGGTCGCCATGTTGCGGATCTGCGCCGAGGCGCCGGCGACGATCGCGCGCGACAGCAGCGGGACGCGCTCGCGCACGGCGGGATGGGCGGCCAGCGCCGTGTTGCGCACGCCGGCGCCGATGGTGATGCGGCCGTCGTCGTGCGCGGTGATGCCGCTTTCGAGTCCGGTGACGTCGACCAGCGAGTCCGGCTGCTCCAGCGTCTCTCGCATCAGATCGACGAGGTTGGTTCCGCCGCCGAGGTATCTGGCGCCCGGCGCCGCGCCCTTGAGCAGGGCCTCGGCCGGATCGCCGGCGCGTGTATAGGTGAAGGGTTTCATCGCGCGATCTCCACCACGTTCGCCCCGGCGGCGATCGCCTCGACGATGCCGTTGTAGGCGCCGCAGCGGCAGAGGTTGCCGCTCATGCGTTCGCGCAGCTCCTCGCGGGTCAGCGGGATCACGCGCGCCTGCAGATCCTGCGTCACATGACTGGGCACGCCGCGTCGACATTCATCCGCCATGCCCACCGCCGAGCAGATCTGACCGGGCGTGCAGTAGCCGCACTGGAAGCCGTCATGGTCGATGAAGGCCTGCTGCAACGGATGCAGGCCGTCCGCGCCCGCCAGGCCCTCGATCGTCGTGATGGAGCGCCCGGCGTACTGCACGGCCAGCGCCAGGCAGCCGAGCACGCGTTCGCCGTCGGCCAGGACGGTGCAGGCGCCGCAGGCGCCCTGGTCGCATCCCTTCTTCGACCCGTGCAGGTGCAGGTGCTCGCGGAGGAAGTCGAGCAGGGAGACCCGCGGGTCGTCGGGCAAGGGGACGAGGGTCCCGTTGATGGTGATGGACACGGTGCGACCTCCGGTAAGACGATGGGAGGAGGTCGGCAACCCGGGTGCCCGACGCCGCAGGCCCGGATCGAGAGGGCAGGAGGCGAGGAGCAGGCGGCGAAGATCAGGAAGCGAGGATCAGGAAGCGAGCCGCTTCGCGAGGCGATACATGAATTCGTGGAAGTCGTTGAGCGACTTCACACGGATGTGTTCATTGAGCCCGTGCACGCCGCTGGGCTCCACGCCGGAGAAGGTGCCGACGCCGTAGGTCCAGATGCCGGCGTTGTTGAGGAAGCGGCCGTCGGTGGTCGCCACCAGCATCGTCGGGATCACCGGCACGCCGGGCCAGAACTCGGCGGCGGTGTTTTCGACCGCCTGGATCACGAGCGGCGACATCGGCGGCTGCGGCGAGGGCAGCGCCTCGTTGGTCGCGCGGACGGTGATGCACTCGTCGGCCATCACCTTCACGAGCGTCTTCTGCACCTCTTCGGCCGACTGGCCCGGCAGGATGCGGCAGTTGACGGTGGCGCGGGCGCGTTGCGGCAGCGCGTTCGTCGCATGGCCGGCATCGACCATCGTCGCCACGCAGGTCGTGCGCACGCTCGAGTTGTAGACCGGCGACTTCGCCCACAGCCGCTCCAGCGCCGCGGTGTCGGTCGGCTTCGCGAGCAGCCCGCGCAGGTCCGCGGCGATGTCCTTGTTGGCGTCGAGCTTGGCGACGCGCTCGAAGTAGGCGCGGGTCGTGTCGTTGAACTGGATGGGGAAGTCGAACTTCGCCAGCCGCGTCAACCCTTCGGCGAGCCGGTAGATGGCGTTGTCCCGCACCGGCACGGCGCTGTGGCCGCCGGGATGCGTCACTTCGAGCTCGTAGCCGACGAACACCTTCTCGCCGATCTGCAGGCTGTACGAGACCGGACGCTCGTCCTTGTCGAGCGTCCCGCCGCCGCCCTCGTTGAGCGCAAGCTCGGCGTCGATCAGCGCACGATGATGCTTGAGCAGATAGTCGAGGCCGTCCCACTTCGACGGGATGATCTCCTCGTCGCAGGTGAGCGCCATGATGATGTCGCGTTTCGGGACGAGCTGCTCTTCCTTGTAGCGGAGCATGTTGCTCACATGCGTGGCGACCTGCGACTTGTCGTCGGAGGTGCCGCGACCGTAGTAGACGCCGTTCTCCTCGACGAGCTTGAACGGGTCGCGGGTCCAGTCCTCGCGTTTCGCTTCGACGACGTCGAGGTGCGCGACCAGCAGCAGCGGGCGTTTCTCGCCGCTGCCCTTCAGGCGCAGGACGAGGTTGCCTTTCGTCGGCGCGTCCGGCGGGACGATCACCTGCAGGTCGCCGTCCGCATAGCCGGCCTGCTTGAGGCGCCTGGCCATCGCCTCGGCGGCGACGGTGCAGCTGCCCGCGGAGTTCGTCGTGTTGGTCTGGACGAGCTCCTTGAAGATCTCGTGGAAGCGGCGGAGCTCGCGCGGCGGTGTCGCGTCCGCGGCGAGCGCTTCGGCGCGGGGAATCAGGATCGCGAGCGCGACGGCGAGCGTCGACCAGGCACGGGTCATGGGCGTCTCCCTTCGGTGGTGGCGCGCGAAGGATACGCCCGCGTCCAGCCGGAAGACGCCCGGTCTTGTCAGTTGAAGAGACCGACGGCCAGCTCCGCCCACACGAGCAGGAAGACCGCCAGGATCGCGGCGCCGGCCCACCAGCGGCGACGCCGGTCAGCGGTGAGACGCACCGCCCCTTCGAACGCCCCGCAAGCCGCGACGAGCATGGCGCCGAACACGAGGAAGTCAGCCAGGTCCCAGCGCACTTCAGCGGTGACCTGCATGGCCGCCCAAGGCAGCACGAGCAGCAGCAGGGCGCCGCCCCAGAGGGCAATGCGCCACGTCGGTGATCGGGGGGTGGAAGGGTTCATCGGGGCTCCTCGGTGTGAGAGGCACAGTCTCGTCAGCAATGGTGAGGAGCCTGAGGGCTGACGGTGAAGTGACGGTGAAGCGTGTGTCGTCGGCTGACCCATTCTCACGGGGCTCGCGCAGAAGAGCGTCGATCTGCGCCCATGTGGGGCGGCTCGTCGGTGGACGAGATCGTGTGCAAGTAGGCGGGGTGGGCGCAAGGGTCAAGGCTTGACGCCACAATGATCCGCGGCTGTCGGTGCGACGGCTCGGAGATCCCATGCGTGTTGTCCCCTTCAAGATCCACGTCCCCGATGAGCGGCTGCTCGACCTGCGCGAGCGCTTGTCCCGGGTGCGTTGGCCCGTGTCGCTGGACGAGGCGGGATGGGCGGACGGCACGTCGCTGGCGTTCATGCAGCGCCTCGTCGCGCATTGGCGTGACCGCTTCGATTGGCGCGAGCAGGAGGCCAGGCTCAACACGTTCAGCCACTTCATGGCGACGGTCGATGGCGCCGACGTCCACTTCATCCATCACAAGAGCGCGGCGGCGAATGCCTTCCCCCTGGTCCTGACGCACGGCTGGCCCGGCTCGGTCGTGGAGATGACGCACATCCTCGGCCTGCTGACGGATCCGGCCGCGCATGGCGGTGACGCCGCCGATACCTTCGACGTGGTGGTGCCCTCATTGCCGGGTTATGGGTTCTCTCCCGCGCCCAAGACGACGGGCGTCGGGTCACGCGAGATCGCGGGCCTGTGGCACGGCCTGATGCAAGGCCTCGGCTACGAGCGCTTCGGCGCGCAGGGCGGCGACATCGGCGCGGGCGTGTCGACGTGGCTCGCGCGGCGCTTCCCGCGGGACGTCGTCGGCATCCACCTGAACTACATCCCCGGCGGTTTCCGGCCGCACGTCGACGAGCAGGCCGCGCCGCTCACGGATGAGGAGCGCGCCTTCCAGACGACGGCTGCCGGTTGGTACGCGGAGGAGGGCGCCTACGCCGCGCTGCAAGGCACCAAGCCGCAGACGCTCGCCTATTCGCTCGCGGACTCGCCGGTGGGCCTGGCGGCGTGGATCTCGGAGAAGTTCCGCTCGTGGAGCGACTGCGGCGGCGACCTCGAAAGCGTGGTGTCCATGGACGAGCTGCTCACCGACATCTCGCTGTACTGGTTCAACGACAGCATCACGGCCTCGCTGCGGCTCTACAAGGAGAACCGCGCGCGACCGCATGTCTTCGAGCCCGGCGAGCGCGTGACGCCGCCGATGGGCATGGCGCTGTTCCGGAAGGAGCTGCCGACGCCGCCGCGCTCGTGGGTCGAGCGCGCGTACGACGTGAAGCGATGGGAACTGATGCCGCGGGGCGGGCACTTCGCGGCGTTGGAGCAGCCTGCGTTGCTGGCGAGCGAGATCCGCGCGTTCTTCCGCCCGCTGCGATCACAACTGAACAAGGGATGACCGGCATGCGATTCGAACTGCCCGACGACAAGAAGCTCGTCCACGAAACGCGCATCCAGATCCGCTGGGGCGACATGGACGCGATGGGCCATGTGAACAACACGGTCTACTTCCGTTACCTGGAGATCGTTCGTGTGGAGTGGCTGGCCAGCCTCGGCCACCCGCCCAGCCCCGATGGGCAGGGGCCGGTGATCGTCAACGCGTTCTGCAACTTCCATAGGCAGCTCGCCTATCCGGGCGAGATCCTGGCGAAGCACTACGTGTCGAATCCCGGGCGATCGAGCTTCGACACGTGGATCACGCTGGAGCGGCTCGACGAGCCGGGCGTCATCTACGCCTCGGGCGGCGCGACGACCGTGTGGCAGGACGCCACCATCCAGAAGTCGGTGCCGTTGCCGGAGTGGCTGCGGCAGCATTTGGCCTGATCGGGCCGGCCACACCTTGCCACACCGTGCTCAACCCGCGTCGATCAGCCGCAGCAGCAAAGGCACGGCCCGGCTCAATTCCTCTCGCTCGCCAGGTGACAGCTTCTCGTCGATCGCCTGCGCGAGCCACTGGGCGCGGGCTTGACGGTCCTTCTCGACGGTGCGGCGGCCCGCAGCCGTCAGGCTCATCAGCCAACCCCGGCCATCAGCGGGATCCGGTTGCCGTCTGAGCAACCCGGCGTCCTCCAGACGCGCGACGACCAGCCGCATCGACTGATGGGTCACGCTCCGGCTTTCGGCCAGGCCCGCGATGCTCATCGGGCCGGCGTGGGCCAGATCCGCCAAGGCATCCGCTTGCGCATCGCGCGGTGTGCCGCTCTGGCTCCTGACCGAGCGGACGAAGCGCCCGATGGCGACTCGCAGCGATTCCGCGAGCGCCTCCGTCGACGTGTCGACCGAGGCCGGGCGGGCGGCGCCGCTCATGTCGACCTCAACTGCGCCAGCACGGCGCCGAGGGTATTCACGCCCCAGTGCTCGGCATAGCGCCCATCGCGCACGGCCACGATGTCGATGACTTCGATGCTGACGGCGCGTCCTGTCGCCGCCACGCCCATCAGCGTCCCGGTGTGCTGACCGCTCACGGTCTTTCGGGTGGTGACCTTGTCGCCTTCGCACAGCTGCTCATGGATGTCGACGCGCAAGTCGCTCAGGGCCGGGCGAAGCAGATGCTCGAAGGTATTCCACAGGCCGCTGCTGTCGCGCGGCGCCCCAGGCGGCGCTGACCAGTTGACGAAGTCAGGCGCCATCAGCGTCTCGAACACGTCGCGGCGACCTTGTTCGATCACCTCGCGGTTGAAGCGTTGCACGACCTGCTTGCGGGATGCGCTATCCATGTTCACTCCGATGAAACTCGTCGACGGGTGTGCCAACGACCTTCAGTATATACAGCTAAGCTGTATAAAAGTTGAAGACGGCAGATCCGGATCAACACGCGACGGATCCTCGGTCGATGGCGCCCGATGTACCGCGACGAGGATCTGGAGCCAACGAGCTGCATGGAACGCCCCTTGCCATACCGATCGATCCCCAACCACCGGATCCCGTCATGGACTCGATCAATCGCCAGCAGCCCGAGATCAACCGCGCCGACCTGAGCGGCGCCGACGCCATCGAGCGCGTCCGTGGCGCCGTGAAAAAGAATCAGACCTGCTTCTTCTGCACGGGCGTGAGCACCGGCGGGTCTCAGGCGACCCGCCCCATGGGGGCCTTGCAAGTCGATGACGCAGGTACGCTGTGGTTCATGAGCGCCTCGGACTCCCACAAGAATGCCGAGATCGCGCAGAACCCGCTGGTCTGGCTCTTCTTCCAGGCCTCGGAGCATTCAGGGTTCGTCACGCTGCACGGGCGTGCCACCGTCTCGCGAGACGCAGCCAAGATCGACGAGCTCTGGAGCCCGTTGATGAAGACATGGTTCACCGAAGGCAAGGACGACCCGCGCATCACCACCATCGCCGTGGCGCCGATGTCGGGCTACTACTGGGACAACAAGCACGGCGACATCGTCGCGGGGGCCAAGATGGCCATCGGTGCCGCGATCGGCAAGACGCTGGACGATTCCATCGAAGGGGAACTCCGGTTCTGAAAGGCTTCCCGGGGCCGTGCAGGGCCGGGCCAGGCCGGACAGGGCAGGCGCCGCGCTCAGTAGCCGGTCCTGCCCGAATTCTTTCGGCTTGACCTGGACGCGCTGAGATCCGCCCACACGGGTGCGTGATCGCTGGGACTTTCCGCTCCGCGTTCCCCGCGATCGACGCCGGCGGCCTTCACCTTGAAAGCCGCATTCACCAGGATGTGATCGATCCTCAGCCCGGCGTTGCGTTCCCACCGGTTCCGGCGGTAGTCCCAGAACGTGAACGGCGTGTCCTTCGGATGCGCCGTCTTCAACGCATCGGTCCAGCCCTGTTCCAGGATGGCCGCGAACGCCTCACGCGCTTCCGGCTGAAGCAGCGCGTTGTCTCGCCACGTGTCCGGCTTGTAGATGTCGGCATCCGTGGGGACGACATTCCAGTCGCCGAGCAGCACCGTGGGATGACCCGCGCGCCACAAGTCGTCGGCGCGACGGCGCATCCGCTCGAACCACGCCAGCTTGTAGTCGAACTTGGGGCCCGGGAACGGGTTGCCGTTGGGCAGGTAGAGCGCGGCCACCAGCACGCCGTTGACGGCGGCTTCGACGTAGCGGGCCTGCCTGTCCTGGGTGTCGCCGGGCAGGGCCTTCATCACGGGCAGTGGCGTGTGCCCGCGCGCGAGGAGGGCGACGCCGTTCCACGTCCTCTGTCCGACCACCACGGACTCGTAGCCGGCCTCGCGGAGCGCGTCGACCGGGAAGTCCTCCGTGGGGGTCTTCAGCTCCTGCAACGCGACCACGTCGGGCTGGCGCCGCGCCAGCCAGTCGAGCAACTGGCCGAGTCGCTTCCGGACGTTGTTGACGTTCCAGGTCGCGACGATCACGGCGCCACCGTCTCGGACCGTGGCGTGCCGCCTCAGATCGGCGAGGCCGCCACCAGATGCTCGGACAGGAACCACACCTGCAGCTCGTTGGTCCGCACCACGTCGCTGACCAGCAGGTCATCCGTGCCCGAGTCGCCGGCGTCGCTGGCCTTCTCGGCCTGCTCGCGCGCGTAGGTGAGGATCATCGTGTGCGCCTCGATGAGGCGGCTGAGCTGCACCGTGGCCGGCTCGCGACCGCGCGGCGGGCGGGGGATGCGCGTCTCCTCCGCGATGTCCGCGGCCATCGCCAGCGACACGCCGCCGAGGATCTGGATGCGCTCGGCCAGCAGGTCGACCAGCTCGACCTGGGCTTCGAAATGCTTGTCGAAGAGCAGATGCAGCTGGTTGAAGGTCGGCCCGACCACCTGCCAGTGATGCTTCTTGTACATGTCGCGCAGCGTGATGGTGTCGGCCAGCACCTGGTTGAGCGAGGTCACGCTCTTCTTGACGACTGCCTCGGGCAGCCCGTGCGGCATCTTGATGACCTCGCCGAAGCGCTGGGTCTCTTGCGACTGGGTCTTGACGGACTTGTCGATCGTCGGCGTCGTGGCGGCGTGCGCGGCGTCGACGCGACCGGACTTCGGGGGAGACTTCTTCTTGGTGGCCATGCGGAACTCCAAAGAGGTGGGAAGGATGCTGCCGAAGAGGGCAAGCGTCGATCCCGTGCACCGCGCGTGCCCGTGCTGCGGCGCTCTCCGGCGCAGGATCGGCTACTTGCGCCGGGTCAGCACTGCAGTCTTGTCATCCACCAGGCTGCCCTGCTTCCAGATGCCGACCGCGAGGAGCTGGCCGTCCTTGCTCCAGAGGAGCCCCGGACCGTCCAGCGTCCCGTCCTTGCTCTTCGCCATGAACAGCGCACCGTCGGCCACGCGGTAGAACTGGGTGATCGAGTTGGAAATGCCTTGGGTCCATTTCGCGAACCAGGTGTCTCCGTTCACCTTCTGAAGGACGCCTGCGCCATTGGGTTCTCCGTTGGCAAGTTCGCCCTCGAAGCTCCGGTTGTCGTTTCCGTTCGCGGCAATGCGCTCGTAGGTCACGACGCCGTATCCGAACAGGCCCGTGGATTTGGAGTCGGGCGCAAGCCGCCAACGACCGCTGAGCTGATTCCCTGCGGAATCACCGCTCGTGATGGTCCGCACGCCGGCGCCGATCGCCCATCCGCGCGAGTCCGTCTGCCCGCGGTAGACCCCCCCCGTGTCCTCGATCTCGGCGTGATTCTGACTGCCCGCACGGGCCCGCATCTGCGCGTCGTTGGCGTCGAGCGCGTTCTGGCGCGCAATCCGTTGTGCCGCCTCCGCCTCTTTCCTCATGTCGACGGCAGCCGTGAAGATGGCCTGGTACTCGGGCGGAAGGAAACTGACGTCCCATGCGTTGCTTACAGGCGCGTCGGGAATGGACGCGTACTTCCCCACGAACACGCGCGAGAAGTCCAGACGCGACGCGAGCACCACGCCGCGTCCATCCACCTTCTGCACGACCCCGAGGGGTTGACCGTCCTGCGTGACGAGCCCGCCGCTGAATCCTGGCTGGACCCGCCTCGCGCCGATGCTGGCGGCCTCCAGGGTGTCGACCGTGGCGCTCTCGAGAACGATCCGCGAGAAGATGGTCTCGCCGGTCGCCTCGTTGAAATAGCGCGTCCTGGCGATGCCGTCGCGCGCCAGCGACGCGTTGATGTTGCCGACGCGAAGCGGCGGACAGTCGACCAGCTCGATGTCCGGCCGCAGCACGGAGAGTTGGGCGTCGATGAACTCCTCCTTGACGCCGGCCTTCGCCCGGAAACTGGTGGGCTTGTCCGACGTGCGGCTCGAGCCGACGAGCTGGATGTCATCGCCGGGACGGGCGACATGTGCGGACGTCAGCACCAGGCAGTTGGGCTTCCCGTCCGGGTTCCTGAAGAGCACGCCTTGTCCCCGCGCGGTCGCCGTGAGGATGGCCACGGCCGGGTAGTCCGCCGACGCGCCGGGGTCGGCCGCACGGGCCGACGGACAGGCGCTCAGCACGGCGAGCATCGCCAGACCGCCCACGCGCTTGAGGTCACGGACGCGAGTCCGCGGGCGTGCCCCCGTTTTCCGATCGAAGCGTCTCATCGTCATGCTGACGTCCCTTTGGTCCCTTTGGTCACTTTGTCACTTTGTCACTTTGTCACTTTGTCACTTTGTCACTTTGTCACTTTGTCACTTTGTCACTTTGTCACTTTGGTCTGTCGGCTCTGTCGGCTCTGTCTGGCTTGTCCAGTCTGTCCGGTCTGTCCGGTCTGTCCGGTCTGTCCGGTCTGTCCGGTCTGTCCGGTCTGTCCGGTCTGCTGAGCCTGCTGGGCCTCCTTGGTCTCTTTCGGTGCCGACTCGAAGCTGCGCAGGACTTCCAGCAGCGCGAGCGCGAGGCTGACGATCAGCGCCCATGCCGCCCATTCCGCCTGCAGCTTGGCCCGGTCGAGGAAGGTCGGGGCCATGGCGAAGGTTGAACCGTCCCCGGCGCCCGGGGGCGTCAGCAGGACCTCGCTGCCCTGGAAGCGCAAGCTCAGGTCGAAGTGGGTGGGGCGGATCACGAGGATGCCCTCGGTGTCCGCCGCCCGGTGATCCAGGCCACGGAAGGTGAGCTGGTTGCCGATACCGACCGTCCGCTCGAACAAGACGGTCACATTGCCGCTCGGCCATTCGCGATGCTCGGCGGTGACCTGCGCGGTGCGCAAGACCTGGACCCGGTCGGCGGCCGTGGTGTCCTGGACGGGATGCCCCAGCGTCACGTTGCCGTTGAGCCGCAGGACGAGCCGGTCCTGGTCGGACGCGTCGCCCGGCTCGCCCGACGCGGCGGGCTTCCAGGAGATGACGACGTTGCTCGCGGCGACGGGGCTCTTCCCGGCGCACTGGACCGAGATGGGCGACGAGGGCGCGGACGCCACGTCGATGTAGGTGGGGTGGCGCTCGGCGGCCTTGGCGGTCCTGGCGCGGACCGCACCGGTCAAGGTCGCCTTGGCGGGGACGGTCAGCGCCGCTTCGCAGACGGTCTGCCTGCCCGCCGCGGTGAAGGCGACGTGCGCCTCGCCGATCCGGAGGTCCCGCGCCAGCGTGGCGGTGAGGTACTCCGTCTCCGCGACGACTCGGTACTGCGCCGCGCGCTTGTTCATCAGGAGCGAGCAGCCGACGGCAATGATGATGACCGTGTAGCCGACGACCAGGATGCTGGTGTAGGCGCGATAACGCGTCCCCGTCAGTCGGCGGGTCAGGCGTCGCCAGCTATCGGCCATCGCAGTCCCTTTGAAGGACCAGGGGGACCTCGGCGGAGACGACGCCGCCTTCCTTCCAGAGGACCTTGACCGGCGTCCGCGGCTTGCAGGTCGACCCGGGGAACTGGACGGGGCAATAACCGCCGTACACGTTCGCGCCGAAGGCATCGCGATCCAGCAGGCGGCTCACCGTGTCGCACCGGACCTCCGGCGCGCCATCCACGCGGATGGACGGGAGGCCGAAGCCGAAGCCGCCCACCGCGAGGTAGAGCGGCTCGGTGACATGGCCGCTCCAGCTTCCCACCAGGAGGGGCGCCGCCGCGCCGCATGTCCCGTTCACCGCCACGGAAGCACGGATCGCCAGCTCCGCGCTCACCGTGTTGGCGTCCTCGATGAACGCCCGGACTTCCGGCGAGCTGTCCAGGTCGAACCGCGCCGGTCCCTTGCCGGCGGGGACGCCGGCTTCAAAGTTGGCCTTGTAGCCGCCCTGGGCCCGGTTCACCTCCACGCAGACCTTCGTGTTGCGAGGGCCCACGCCCTCCAGGTAGAGCGTCGGGTCGGCCCTGCCGGCCGCCGGGAAGCGCACCCTCGAGACCGGCTCACCTCGCACGAATCCGTAGACGGCGTTGATCGCCAGGGGGCTGTTGACCTCGGTCGGCTGGAGCCGCTCGATGAGCGGCGGCCGACCCACCACCGTGGCCGGTCGACCCTGTGCGGGCGCGATGGCGGGCATCACGAGGGCCGCGAGTCCCAACAGCGGGCACGCGAAGCGTCCCTGGCGTTTCTCCGTCATCTGCTCCCCCCGAGTCTCAGGTTTGCGCTGATGGTCGCGCGGGCGCCCTCGGACTGTCCCAGCCGGGGCTGCTCAATGGCTGAGGATGATGCGGTGCGGAAACACGGTTCGCCGCTGGCGGTGCCCCTCCATTTGAGGGGGCCCGCCGCGCCCCTCGACTCACGTCACGTCGTTTCCCCCGCCCGGCTGAACAGCATCGCGTCCATCACCTTCATGTAGGCCTTGGCCGTCTTCGCTGCCGACGCCTGCACGCCCGTCGTGGCCTCGATGTCCGGCCCCATCACCGCCAGCGTGTTGGCCAGCGAGACCATCGCGTAATACAGCAGCACCGGTTCCCCCTTGGGCAGGTCGCCGGCCTTCTGCGCCGCCTTGATCAGCGGCCGCGCCAGGTCGAAGTGCGGCCGCAGGAAGTGCTGCGCCAGCCACGCCTGGCGGTCCTCGCTGTGCGTCCCCTCGCGCCGCTGCATCATGAAGCGGTGCAGGTGCGGCTGGTCCAGCGTGAACTGGAAATACGCGATGAACTCCTGCCGCAGCTGCCCGATCGCGGTCGCCGGCTTCGCTTGCCGGATCAATCCTTCGCGTGCCCGCGCGAGTTCCTCGTGGACCAGCATCGCCACGGCTTGCCACAGGACCTCTTTCGACTGAAAGTGGTAAGTGATCAGCTGATGCGTCAGCCCGCTCTGCTCCGCGATCGCACGCATGCTCGCCGCCTCGAAGCCGCGCTCGGCGAACTCCTTCAAAGCGGTCCGCAGAATCGTCTGCTTCGTGTCGGCCGAGCGCTGCTGTCCGCGGCGCCGCGGCGTGGAAGTATCCGGAGTGCTCATGCTCGACATCATGCCTTTGTCATGCGGCCTCACTACCTCGCCGGAGGTAGCTTGCGACCTTGAAATCCGGCTGCGTATCGCCCGTGTTTCCCGACTTGGTGCGTTGGTATCGATACCGCTGCGCCGACCTCCACAAGGGCATCAATTCGACACACATTAAAACTTGCCGCATGGCAAAACAAACGCGGACACTCGCGCCGCTTGCCCCTCCCAGGAGGGACAGGCGGTGTGGCGCGTCGATGGGCGGCGCGTGCACCGGACCCAGCCAGGTCCACCGAAGCGCCACGGGCACCACCCCGCGGCACCCAACGCACCCACAGGCACGGGAGGGAACCACCATGGAGTTCAAGCAACTCGGCATCTTGATGGGCAGGGCAGTTGTCCCTGCCCTGCTGGGTAGTGCGCTGCTCGCCGCATGCGGCGGCGGCAACGGCCAGCAGGACGGCGGCGTCCAGATCGCCTCCGACGACAGCGGCGGCAACGCCGACGCCGCCGCGCGCGCCAAGCGCATGGCCGGCGACAACGGCACCGAGACGGCGCTGACGCCCGTCTCCGCCACCGGCAGCTCGATGGAGCGCGGCGACCTGAACGGCGCCAAGGCCATCGACAAGGACGACAACAGCCGCTGGGGCTCCGCGTTCACCGACAACGAATGGCTGACCCTGGACTACGGCAGCAGCGTCGCCATCACGCGCGTGCGCATCAACTGGGAAAACGCCCACGCGAAGAAGTACCTGCTGCAGACGTCCGAGGACAACAAGACCTGGACCACGATCAGGACGGTGGAGAACAGCCCGGGCGGCGTCGAGGACCTGAAGGACCTCGGCGGCCAGGGCCGCTACCTGCGCGTGCAGGGCGTGACGCGCTCGACGGGCTATGGCTACTCGATCTTCGAGATCCAGGCCTTCACCGGCACGCCGGTCCCGCCGACCACCCCGACGGACCCGACCACGCCGACGAATCCGACCGATCCGACGACGCCGACCAACCCCACCACGCCCACCACGCCCACGCAGCCGACGGACCCCGTCGGCGACACCAGCAAGCCGGGCGTGGCGATCAAGCCCACGGCGGCGATCTCGTCGACCCCCGAGAACGACGGCCTCTCCGCGAAGAACACCATCGACGGCAACCTGTCGACGCGCTGGGCGTCCAAGGCCGAAGACGGCGCCTGGATCCAGTACGACTTCGGCACGGCGCAACCGCTGGGCTACATGAAGCTGGTCTGGGAGAACGCCTACGGCAAGGCCTATGAGATCCAGATCTCGGACGACGGCAAGGCCTGGACGCGTCTGCGCAACCAGCCGGCCGGCAAGGGCGGCACCGAGGAGTACTTCAACCTCGGCGTGAAGACGCGTTTCGTCCGCCTCCAGGGCGTGACCCGCGCGACCAATTACGGCTACTCGCTGTTCGAGGTCGAGTTCAAGACCGTCGGCAGCGACAACAGCATCCCGACCACGACGACGACGCCGTTCTCCTTCCCGGTCAACGGCGTGAATGCGGCGCCGCTGTTCAACCCGCAGGCCCCGATCGAGCAGATCCAGTTCACGCTGCCCGATGGAACGCTGGTCACGCGTTTCGGCCAGCGTGGCGTCGGCCGTCACGGTCGCGAGCGCGGCGAGGACTGGAACGAGATCGGCTTCGGACCCAACGAGACCGTGGATGCCAACGGCAACCCGGTGGACAAGGGTCCGGGCAACTACATGAACTTCGTCGCGAACTATTTCAAGAATCGCACCTGGGGCGTGGAGTTCATCGACAACAGCCGCGTCGCGGGCGTCACCAAGCCGCGTCTGATCGTCAACCAGTACTTCCCGCAGGCGCAGCGCGGCGGCGGCCATTCCTTCTTCCGCCGCATCGACGATCCGAACGTCACCGGCTACGGCTGGATGTCGCCGGGTCAGCTGCTGGATCCGACCACCTACACGGACGGCTTCGTCGACAAGACCTCCTGCCCGGTGGTGCCCAAGCCGCCGCAGAACGCCCTGGCCAAGCCCGACTCGGGCTACAAGGGCATCATCGGCGCCAACGACGGCTGTTCCGTGGTGCTGGACAACATGCCGGGTCACACCGATCTGGCGCCCAACGCCAACGGCGTGCTGGTGCCCAACGGCGTCAACATCCCGGCGCGTCCGCTGCAGCTGGGCGAGGCGATCGAGTTCACCGGCTCGTTCTTCTCCAGCCGCGCCGCGATGGACGCGATCGGCGACAAGGGCGACTACCGCTACTACACCAGCGAAGTCATCTACGTCATGGGTGCGGGCCTGCGTCCGTGGTACGGCGTCCAGCCGCGCCTGAACAGCGTGCCGCTGCCGGACGCCGTCCTGTCGGGCGGCCTGGGCTCCGTGTCGTACAACTACTCGGACGAAGGCTGGCGCATGTTCCAGCAGCCGTTCAACAACATTGGCATGCAGAACCTGCAGCGATTCGTTGAAGGCCGCCGCGCGGTGCACAGCAGCTTCGTGACCGGGCAGCACATCGAGCCGGGCAACGATCCGATGACCTCGATCCAGAACCTGGCGGGCACGCGCTTCAACGCCACGGCCTGCGTGCAGTGCCACACCAACAACGGTCGCAGCCCCGCGCCGTTCACGGTGGACCAGCGCCTGGACAAGATGGCCTTCCACGTCGCGGTGAAGGCGGCGGACGGCTCGATCCGTCCGGACCCGCGCTACGGCTCGGCGATCCAGATGAACTCGACCTCGCCCACCGGCGCGCCGCAGGACTGGGGCAACGCGGTGAAGGTCGCGGGCTTCGAGACCAGCAGCGTGACGTTGGGGGACGGCTCGAAGGTCGAGCTGCGCAAGCCGAAGTTCGCCTTCGACGGTCCCACGCCGCAGCTGTGGTCGGCGCGCGCCGCGCTGCCGCTGCTGGGTGTCGGCCTGCTGGAAGCGGTGCCTGAAGCGGACATCCTGGCCCGTGCGCGCACGTCGCCGGACGCGGACGGCGTGGTGGGCAAGGCCAACTTCACCTTCGATCCGGAAACCGGCGCCACGCGTCTGGGCCGCTTCGGCTGGAAGGCGTCCAAGGCCAGCATCCGTCACCAGGTGGCCAACGCGCTGCTGAACGACATGTCGGTGACCTCGCCGGTGTACCCGAACCGCAGCTGCGCGACCGACCCGCAGGGTTGCCGCACGGCGCCGGCGCAGAAGGGCATCCAGGAAGCCGACCTGAGCGCGCTGACGCAGTACATGCAGCTGCTGGCCGTGCCGGCCCAGCGGAGCATCCCGAGCGGATTCCCGAAGGGTGTGGCGCCGACGGACGAGCATCGCGTGGATGCGGTCCAGGTGGCCAACGGCCGCAAGGTGTTCGACGCGCTGCGTTGCGCGGCCTGCCACACGGCGGAGATGAAGACGGGCAAGAACCATCCGTTCGCGGAACTGCGTGACCAGACCATCCGTCCGTTCACCGACCTGCTGCTGCACGACATGGGCCCGGCCCTGGCGGACAACCTGCCGGAAGGCCAGGCGCAGGGCGCGATGTGGCGGACGACGGCGCTGTGGGGCATCGGCTACACGGAGAAGGTCGCCCAGGGTCAACCGGTCGGCTACCTGCATGACGGCCGCGCCCGCAACTTGACCGAAGCCATCCTGTGGCACGGCGGCGAAGGCGAGAAGTCGCGTCAGCGCTTCGAGCAGCTGTCCAAGGCGGATCGGGACGCGCTGCTGGCGTGGCTGAAGACGCTGTGATGAGAACTTGAAGGAACGGGCGCCTCGCGCGCCGATTCATCAAGCAGAAGGCCGTGGCTCATGCCACGGCCTTTTTTCGTTCTGGGGCCGCTTCCGTGTCCCATGGCAGACTGGGGAGACCATGAAGAAACTCATCATCTCTGGAAGCCTCGCCGCCGCGTTGCTCGGCGTGCCGGGTATCGGTCGGTGCGCGGAGATCGTCCTCGAGCAGTCCGCGGTCCAGTCGCTGCTGGTCGAAGGGCTATTCAAGGAGGAAGGGAAGCTCCATCTGCAGAAGGGCGCCTGCTTCGCCTATCTCGAGGATCCCAAGGTGTCGCTCCAGAGCGGGCGCGTGATCATCCGGGTCCATCTCAACAGCAAGTTGGGTGTGCCCTCGGGACGGGACTGCCTCGGCGTCGCGTTGGCGAGCTGGGCGACCGTGTCAGCGGCTCCCGTCGCGCAGGGTCACGTCGTGCGCTTGACCGAGATCCGTGTGGACGAGGTCGAAGATCCCAATACGCGCAGCCTCTTGAACCTAGGCCTCGCGCCGGCGTTGCCCGGTGCCGTCGAATTCGATGTGAAGCAGGCGGTCGAGGAGATGCTCAAGGGCTCAGGGAGCCGCATGCAAGGCGAAGTGCAGGCGCTCAAGATCGACTCGGTGAAGGCCGGGGACAACAAGCTGTCGATCAACTTTGATTTCAAGCTGGTGGGGAGATGACCAGCTCTAGGAAGCTTGCGGCTTGAGCGGTTCGCCGATGCATGAGGCGACCTCACGCATGTCCACGCAGGCGCTTTTGGGCAACGCCGCACGGCGCTCGAGGAGGGAGACGTATGTTTGGATTGCTTCGAGGTACCAAGCCAGCTCTGGAGTCCGCAAATGGGACTGAGTGCCGTGAGGGACCGTGGAGAACTATTGTTGCGTATTGGCGGCGATCAGGCATGGCGATTCGGCCGGGAGTTTCCGTGGCGGCAGTCGAGGCGTTTCAAGTCAAAAACGGAGTCGCACTTCCAGCTGACGTGCTGGCGTACCTGATGACTGTCGACGGAAGCAGCGATGGCCACATGGATGTTGACCTGGTCCGCTTCTGGCCGCTCGGCGAATTCGTCCCAGTTCACGAGGAACTGGACGAGCGGGGTGGCGTCATCTATCCGGACCGGTTCGCCTACCCAGACTGTTTTGTCTTCGCAGACTACCTCGTCAATTCGTGGCTCTACGCCGTCAAGCTCACAGCCGACTCAAAGCAGCCAGCGCCTGTCTACCGCGTGACGGCCAGCGACCCTCCTGGCGAGCAGATGTCAGCATCGTTCAAAGAGTTCATGGCGAACTACGCGGCCAAACCTTCCAGCATCGTGTGAACTGCAGTGTGGCAGGGCGCGATGTCAAGCTGACTTCGCAGCACGCATGTTGGTCAGGCCGGCGACCGGCGAGAGAATGAGAGCTTGCCCCCGCGTGGCGGAACAGGTCTCAGCGGCCATAGGGTGGCCGTGCCACCAATCAAGACCACGGTGAAGACGCTTGCTGCATAGAGGATGTTGATACCGCTCAGCCATTCGGAAAGGAGTAGGGCCGCCATCAGCAACAGCTCCACGGTCGCACCGACCAAGAGCGTCGCGACGGACGGCAGATAGCTCAGTTCCTCACAGCGGGGACATCGAACAGGCCTGCGCAGGTCGGACCGAAGTGCTGCAAGCAGCGGTATTGCGCGAGCAGCGCAATGTGGGCACTGCTTCATGATGAGCAGCCTTGGTCACGAGTCCGCGGCCCACAGACCACTCCAGAATCCAGGTGCAGTCGAAAGGGTTCCCACCCGTCTGGCGGGTCCCACTCGGCATCGCCGAAGACCAGGCCGTCTTGGACTCGCTGAACGATGACACCATCGACCGCAAGTTCAGATCTCCGCCAAAGTAGGCGGCCAGTTCCGTCGAAGCGCAGTGACTCTGACGCTCCTAGGCTGATCCCAACAGCCGCAACGACAGACGCATTCGCACCTGCGGGGCCACACGATACGAAGCGCTCGGCGTCGTGCCAGTCGCCGGCGTCCTCGGCGGTGATGGAGCTTGCCTGCATGTTCATGGCTCACCAGTCTACCGAGGAGCATTCCGTCGACTTTCAAAGCAGAAGCGGGACCAGCTCCATCCGATCCCGCCCCTTGCGCTTCGACGCGTAGAGTGCTTCATCGGCCTGCTTGAGCCAGTGCGACAGCTCCGCGTCGGGCTGATCGGACAAGGTCGCGCCGATGCTCAGGGAGACCCGCTCCGGTGTCACGAACATCCCGCGCGCGTGCTCCGCGAATGCCTCGCGCAACGCCTGGCTCAGCGCCTGCACAGTGGCGTCGGAGACGCCGCGCAGCAGGATGACGAACTCGTCCCCGCCCAGACGCGCGGCCAGCGCATCCGGGGGCAGTGCCCCGCGGATGAGGTCGCTCAGCGCCACCAGCAGGCGGTCGCCGGCGTCGTGGCCGTGCAGGTCGTTGACCTGCTTGAAGTGGTCGATGTCGATCAGCAGGAGGGCGCAGGGGCGGGACGGGGAGGCCTGCGCCAGCAGCGCCGGTGCGCGCAGGTAGAGCGCGCGGCGGTTGTCCAGGCCGGTGAGCGGGTCGCGTGCGGCAAGCTCCGCGATGCGTTCCTCGCGACGATGGCGCTCGGTGCCGGTCATCGAGATGGCGAGCAGCATGATCGCCATCGCACCCTCGACCAGTGAGAGCAGGATCACCGCACCGCGGAAGCCGGCCAGGTTGACGAAGGCCTCGGGTGCCAGGGTCGACCCGGCCTTGGCGAGGTAGAACAGACCGTGGGCCAGCAGGACGAAGCGCAACTGCGCCTCCCCCAGGCTCAACACGCCGCCGTGCGGACGCAGCAGGAGGCCAGCGCGCAGGGTGATGACGGCGATCAGCAGCGACTGGGTTCCCAGCATCACCTTGGACCACCACGGCCCATCGGGCAGAAACAGCATCGCCAGCCAGACGATGGCCAGCAGCCACCAGGTGCGTGGCAACCGGGTGCGCGTGAATCCTGCGACGCCGGCCAGGAACAACCAGTGGGCGGCGATCAGCAAGCCGTTGGGGAACCAGATGCCGAGCAGCACATGGCCGCTGGAGCGCAGCAGGGCCAGCACGCTACCCACGGCGATGATGGTGAACCCCGCGCTCCAGAGCAGCAGCGAACGTTCGCGCACGCTGCGCCATTCCGCGGCCAGGCACAGCGCCGAGGCGGCCGCCATGGCGGCGGTGAGGACGAGCAGGGTGAAGGGATCGAGAACCATGGGCGATGGATGGATCGGTGGCTAGGTCTTGCCGACGACCTTGAGGTCGCGGAAGTCCAGCGCGTCACCGCGTTTGCTGATGACCGCGAGTCTTCCAACGGTCTGTCCCGTTGCATTCTCGACCAGACGCGAATGACGTTCGCCCCGAGCGAACAGGTTGTCCTCGCCCCACTGGCGCAGGGCCACCACGACCGGGAACAGCGTCTCTCCCTTGGCCGTCAGCACGTACTGCTGATAGGCCGAGCCGTCCGTCGCTGGCTGGACCTCCAGCACGCCTTCAGCGACCAGCGCTTTCAGCCGCGTTGCCAGGATGTTCTTTGCCACGCCCAGGCTGGTCTGGAAATCGCCGAAGCGGGTGGTCGTACCCGGAGACCTGGTGTACGTTCAGGGCACTCATTCCTTTGAGGACTTGAAGGGCTCGCCTGTTCCGGCCCTTGCCGTGCGGGGTACTCGGTCTGCCAACAAGGTGGAAGTCCGCTTCGACTTTGACCGCCGGGAGGCAACCTCAATGTCCGCATACACCGGTTGGCTGAACGGGAGGCGGAACGTCGGCAGCTTGGTTCACGTCAAAGAAATCGAGCGTCGCGGCGAAAAGTTGCGACTCATCGGCACCGTCATCGCCATGCGCACGCCACTCGATGAATTGAAGACGCGAGGCTACGAGGACGGCCTGTACAGGTCGGGCTTGATTGGCGACCGATGGGGTGCTCACGACGAGGACGATGACCAAGACTGCAGTGCCCGGGATGAAGAGACCGCCCGCTCTTTACCGTCTACGTGATGAAGGACGACCCCAAAACGCTGTGGGACTACCGGCACAGCGGCTGCGCCGAGCGCTTCTGGAGGTAGTCGTACAGCCGCGCCATGTGAAGGCGCATCGAGCCGCTCAAGGCCTTCACACGCAACTTGAATGGCTACCTGCCCAGGCATCCTGTCGCGCTGCCGATGGCCCTGGGGGACCAACCTTGTCGAGGGCAACGACAAGATCAAGGGCATCAAACGCATGGCCTAGGGCTTCCGCAATGACGACTACTTCTTCCTCAGGATCCCGGAACTGAATCTCGGAGATCTGAGCGCGATGCGTGTGCGTGATCTCAAAACCAGTGGCGTTGGCAAAGGGGCTTTTGACCAAGGGCCTTTCCGCGACTCCGCACACCTCCCAACACACTAGCCATCGGCGACTTCTCCAGATGCGCCAAGTGGATGCAACTGCTCAACCGGAAGGTCGAGATTTTCCGACCTCGGTGGCACCCACTGCTTCTGGTTGATGGCTTCTAAATCGTCGACCATGCGCAGAATCTCGTCTTCGCTGACCTGGAACGGTCGCCCGCCAAGGTCACTGAAAGAGACTTCGAATTGCTGGCCTAAGCGGCTGGGCGGCGCCCCGCCGGGCGGTGCGGGGCGCTCGCCGCCCAAAGCAGGCTTTCGCGCATTGTGGGCGGCTCTTCTCGAGCCTAGAGTGCCTGCACGGCGCGTACGCCGCCTCGAAAAGCCACTCCGGAGAAGCCATTCATGAGGAAGCTGTCTGCACTTGCGTGCTGCGCGGTGCTGGTCGCCGTGCCGGGTCTTGCCCGGGCCAATCCTGCGCTTGCGCAGAAGAAGGACTGCATGGCCTGCCACGCCGTCGACAAGCGGCTCGTGGGCCCCTCGTTCAAGGACGTCGCGGCGAAGTACGCAAAGCGGGACGCGCCGCCGCGGAACTCGCGTCGCGCATCGGCAAGGGCAGCTCGGGACGGTGGGGTCCCGTGCCCATGCCGGCCAATCCACAGGTGAGCGCCGAGGGGGCCCAGGCGCTCTCCACCTGGATCATGGAACAAGGAGGCAAGCCATGACCATGACCGAGTTGAACGTCAACAACCGCCAACTGCGCGCGGACGTCGAGGGCGACACGCCGCTGCTGTGGGTGCTGCGCGAGGAGCTGCAGCTCACCGGCACGAAGTACGGCTGCGGCGTCGCGCAGTGCGGCGCCTGCACGGTGCACATGGACGGCGTGGCGCTGCGCTCGTGCGTGATGCCGGTCAGCGCGCTGCCGGCCACCGCGAAGATCGTGACGATCGAAGGGCTGGGACAGACGCGGCTCAAGGTCGTGCAGGACGCGTGGGCCGAGCTGGACGTCGCGCAATGCGGCTACTGTCAGCCCGGGATGATCATGGCCGCGGCCGCCCTGATCGCCCAGACGCCCGATCCCAGCGACGAGGACATCCGCTCGGGCATCACCAACATCTGCCGCTGCGGGACCTACCCGCGCGTGCTGGCCGCGACCAAGCTGGCCGCCCAGCGCCTGCGCGGCGCGGGAGCACAGCGATGAGCGCCGCAATCAAGCACGCCGCAGAATCGACTGCCGCAGCCACGAGCACCGCAAACACGAGCGCTGCCGCGACGGCCGCGACGGGCGCGACGGGTGCGACGGGTGCGACGGGTGCGACGCGTGCGACGCGGCGCCATTTCCTGAAGGCGACCGGCCTCGTGTCGGGCGGCCTCGCTCTCGAGTTCACGCTGCCCGTGACCAGCGCGGTGGCGCAAGCGCAGACGCCAGCCCAGGCACCGTCGCCGGGCGCTGCGCCGACGGGCGAGGTGACCGCCTGGCTGCTCATTCATCCCGATGAGTCCGTCGTCATTCGCATCGCCCGCGCGGAGATGGGGCAGGGCACCTTGACCGGGCTGGCGCAGCTCGTGGCCGAGGAGCTCGAGTGCAACTGGGCCAACGTCCGCTTCGAGCTGGTGAAGCCCGGCGCCAACCGGGCGCGTGCCCGCGTGTGGCGCGACATGGGCACGGGCGGGTCGCGCGGCATCCGCGGCTCGCAGGACTACGTGCGCAAGGCCGGCGCGGCCGCGCGCTCGATGCTGGTCAGCGCGGCCGCCCAGCAGTGGGCCGTGCCCGTCGCCGAATGCACCGTGGACAGCGGCACCATCCGGCACGCGGCCTCCAGGCGCCAGACCACCTTCGGCGCCGTCGCCGCGGCCGCCAACAAGCTGCCGATTCCCGAGGACGTCGTCCTGAAGGACCCGTCGCAGTGGCGCATCGCCGGCAAGCCGCTGAAGCGGCTCGACACTGCGGACAAGCTCAACGGCTCGCTGGTCTACGGCATGGACCTGCGCCTGCCCGGGATGATCGTCGCGCTGCCCAAGGCCTGTCCGGTCCACGGCGGCACGCTGGTGAGCTTCGACAAGCAGGCCGTGTTGAAGATGCCGGGCGTGCGCGACGTGATCAAGGTCGATGACGCCACCGTCGCCGTGCTCGCGGACCGCTTCTGGCAGGCCAAGCGCGCGCTCGATGCCTTGCCCATCGTCTGGGACAAGGGGCCGAACGCGTCGGTCAGCAGCGCCTCGATCGCTGCGCTGATCGGCGAGGGGCTGCAAGGCGACACACCCTTCGTCGGCAATCGCCAGGGCGATGCGAAGGCGCAGCTGCAGGGCGCCTCGCGCGTGATCGAGGCCGACTACGGCACCCCGTTCCAGAACCACGCGCCGATGGAGCCGCTGTCCGCCACGGTGCAGTGGACCGCGCAGCGCTGCGACGTCTGGGCGCCGACGCAGGTCGCGGAAGCGGCGCTCGCGACGGTGGCCGATGCCGCCGGGCTCGACATCGCCGCCTGTGAAGTCCATCCCATGCGCATCGGCGGCAGCTTCGGTCGACGTCTGGCGACCGACTACCTCGCCATGGCGGTGCGCATCGCCAAGCAACGTCCGGGCGTGCCGGTGAAGATGATGTGGACGCGCGAGGAAGACATGCTCCAGGGCCGCTTCCATCCGGTCACACAGTGCCGTCTGCGTGCGACGCTCGATGGGCAGGGGCGCATCGGCGCGCTGCACATGCGCATCGCGGGGCAGTCGATCACGTCCTTCGTCAATCCGAAGGCGATCACGGCCAACGGCGACGCCACCGTCTTCCAGGGGCTGCTGGCGGACTCGCCCGAAGGGCACTTCGGCTACGAGGTGCCGCATCTGCTCATCGACCACGCGATGCGCAATCCGCATGTGCGGCCCGGCTACTGGCGCGGGGTCAACACCAACCAGAACGCGATCTACAGCGAGTGCTTCATCGACGAACTCGCCCACGCCGCCGGCAAGGATCCCTTCGAGTTCCGCAAGCAGCACATGGCCAAACGGCCCAAGCACCTCGCGGTGCTGCAGGCGGTGGCCGACAAGGCCGGATGGTCCAGGCCGGTGCCCAAGGGCGTGTTCCGCGGCATCGCGCAGTACATGGGCTTCGGCAGCTACACGGCCGCCGTCGCGGAGGTCTCCGTGAAGGACGGGCAACTGAAGGTGCTCCGGATCGTCGCGGCGACCGATCCGGGCCACGTCGTCAATCCTCAGCAAGTGGAGGCGCAGGTGGCGGGATCCTTCGTGTACGGCCTGGGCGCGGCGCTCTTCGGCGGCAATACGGTGAAGGACGGCGCCATCGCGGAGACCAACTTCGATACCTACGGCGTCATGCGCCTGTTCGACATGCCCGCGGTGGAAGTGATCGTCATGCCGTCGGGCGGCTTCTGGGGCGGCGTCGGCGAACCGACGATCGCGGTGGCCGCGCCGGCCGTGTTGAACGCGGTGTTCGCGGCCACGGGCAAGCGGATCCGGCAGCTGCCGCTGAAGGACACCGACCTGTCGAAGGCGTGACCGGAGGCCTGCGGGGGCCCATCCGCAGGCGCTAATGCGGCGTCGATCCGAGCGTCGAGGCGGTGAGACCGGACGGAAATTGCGGCTATTGACCGATCGGTCCAATACGCCGTAGCATCCGTCCCATGCCCCGCGAACGCCGATTTTCCGAAGCCGAAGTGCTGGAGCGTCTGACCGACGTCTTCGCCACGCACGGCTATGCCAGCACCAGTCTCGCGCTCCTGCAAGAAGCGACCGGGCTGGGCAAGCAGAGCCTGTACAACACCTTCGGCGACAAGCAGGCGATGTACCTGCAGGCGATCGACTGCGCGGTGCAGCGTGCCGCGAACACCGTCGCCGCCGTGCAGGCGGCCGAGACCGGCCGGGCGGCCATCGAGGTGTACTACGACGCGATGGTCGCGAGCTGCGCCAGCGACAACCCTGTCGAGAAGCACTGCATCGTCACCGGAGGCCTGCTGGAAGGCCTCTCCGACGCGCCGCTCGCCTGGGCGCTGACCAGCCGCTGGCAGGCCACGCACGAGTTGCTGCGCGTCGCGGTCGAACGGGGGCAGCGCGACGGCTCGATCGTCAGCCAGACGCCGTCGGCGGAACTCGCCGAGCTCCTCATCGCGTTGACCAGCGGGCTGCGTGTCGCCGCGCAGGCGGGGCGTACCCGCGCGCAGATGGAGCGCTCCGTGGCGCTCGCGTTGAGGGTGCTCGACATGGCGTGATCCGGTCCGTTCGTCTGATCCGCGCCTGATCCCCCTGTGATGCATCGCTGAGGTAACCGTGATGCATCGGTGATGCATCGGTGAAGCACCGCTGAACCATTCCTGATTTTCCTCCGGCCGCGCGAGCGGCCTTTCTTTCCCCTTAATTTGACCGATCGGTCTATTTGGAGCACATCATGAGCAAGTCCCTGGCAGGAAAGATCGCCCTGATCACCGGCGCATCGCGCGGCATCGGCGCCGCCATCGCGCAACGTCTGTCCGCCGACGGCGCGGAGGTGGTGCTGCACTACGGCAGCGGCCGCGACGAGGTGGAGACGCTGGCCGCGTCGCTGCGCGCCGCCGGCGGCAAGGCCCATGTGGTGCAGGCCGACCTGTCCGCGGTCGACGGCGGGCAGCAGCTGGTCGCGCGCGTGACCGCGCTGCAGCTGCCGCGCATCGACGTCCTGGTCAACAACGCCGGCATCGCCGTCTTCGCCGGCCTGGCCGACACCAGCGTCGAGGACTTCGAGCGGCTGGTCAGCGTCAACATGCGCAGCCTGTTCCAGGTCACGAAGGGCGTGGTGCCGGTCATGCCCGATGGCGGCCGCGTCATCAACATCGGCACGGCGGCGACGCGCATTGCTTTCCCCGGCATCACGGCCTACTCCGCGAGCAAGGGCTTCGTGGACGCGCTCAGCCTGCAGCTCGCGGCCGAGCTGGGCCCGCGCAGCATCACGGTCAACGTGGTCGCGCCGGGGGCCATCGACACGCGCATGAGCGCCTGGATCAACGAGCCGGGCGGCAAGGAGACGCTGGCTCAGGTGCAGGCACTGCCGGGCGTCGGCAAGCCGGAGTTCGTGGCCGGGGTGGTCGCCTTCCTCGCCGGACCTGACGGCGCCTGGACGACGGGCCAGATCGTCGACGCGAGCGGCGGCACGAAGCTGTGATCGTCGCGTAGCGTGACGCGCGAGGCGCGAGGCGCGAGGCGCGAGGCGCGAGGCACGAGGCACGAGGCGCGAGGCGCGAGGCGCGGTGCCTGAGGCGGGGCCTTGCGCCCGTTGCGCTGCGCGCATCGCTGCTTTGCGGTGGCGGACCTTGCCCGCGGTCGACCGGGTCGTGACACTGGCGGCGCGCCGTTCCCATGAGGCCCACGAAGCTTCGGGGAACGGCGCATTCACCACCACTGGAAGACTCATGCCCGGATTGAACCAGCCCTGGGGCCTCTTGTGCCTGATCGCCACCTGCCTCGCCTCGGCCAGCGTGCCGGCCACGGTCGGCGCCGCGCCGGCCGACAGCGCTCCGGTGGCCTCGACGCAGCTCCTCAAGGACACCCACGTGAACGCCCCTTCGCCCGAAGACCAGACCCTGATCCTCCAACTGCTCACGCAGTACACGAGCAGCGTGAACGACGGCGACGCCCGGCGTTTCGAATCGCTGCTGCTGGATCAGAGCATCCCGTTCTCCGGCGTCTCGAAGGACTTCGGCGCGTCCGCCGGCGTGGCGAGCGTGCAGAACTATCAAGGCTTCAAGCAGGCCCTCTTCGGCGACGGGAAACGCTTCAAGCAGCGCCATTCGAACGTGAAGATCGAGCAGGTCGGCCTGCTGGCGCAGGTCTCGCTCGACTACGAAACCGCGCTGCAGGACGAGGCGTACAGCGGCAAGGGCTGGAAGGTGCTCCACCTGCTGAAGGTCGGCGGCCACTGGAAGATCGCCAGCGAGTTCTACGTCGGCTATCCCAAGTGACACTGTCGCGCGATACGGTGCGCGTGATTCAATCGCCACCCGATCGATCCTGATCGTTCACTATCGCCACAAGCGACACAGCGATGACGCCTGCCGAGACTCAAGCCCTGAAGCACCGATGCACCCGGTGGGTGTCGGGTTTCGCGCCACGATCGTTCGCCGACGACCTGGAGGCCGTCGCGGCCTGGGCGCGGTCGAATGCGGTCTCCGCCGATGTCTACGGCGAAGGCGGTGCCGTTGAACTGCTGGAGCAGCGCGTCGCCAGCCTCCTCGGGAAACCCGCTGCGGTCTTCATGCCCAGCGGCGTCATGGCGCAGCTGATCGCCTTGCGTCTGCACGCGGATGACAAGCGCCTGCCGCGCTTCGGCATGCATGCGACCTGCCATCTGGCGACAGAGGAGGAGCAGGCCTATTCGCATGTGATGGGGCTGCATGCGGCGTTCCTCGGACAGGCGCATCGGACGCTGAATCGGCGCGATCTGGAGCAGCCCGCGGAGGCCTTGTCGGCCGTGGTGCTGGAACTCCCGGCGCGCGTCATCGGCGGGCAGTCACCCATTTGGGACGAACTGGCTGCGATCAAGGACTGGGCCGCCGAGACGGGCACGCGACTGCATCTCGATGGCGCGCGCCTGTGGGAGGCCGCCGCCTGGTATGGCAGGAGCTACGCCGAGATCGTGTCCGGCGTCGACACCGTCTATGTCTCGACTTACAAGGGGCTGGGCGGTTTCTCGGGCGCGCTGCTCGCGGGCGACGAGCGCGGCATGGCGCAGGCGCGCGTGTGGCGTCGGCGCATGGGCGGCACGATCTTCCAACTGGCGCCGCTTGCTGCGTCCGCTGCCTTCCGCCTCGACGAGCGCCTGGCGCTGATGCCGCGTCTGTTCGAGCGCACCGTCGCGGTGGTCGAGGCCTTGAGCCGGGTGAGCGGCATCCGCATCAATCCCGCCGCGCCGCACGCCAACATGTTCCATGTGCACATGGACGGCGAGGTGCAGCGCCTCGTGGACGCCCGCAACGCGATCGCGGAGCGCGACGGCCTCTGGCTCTTCAACGCCGCGCGGGCGACGGGCTCTCCCGGCCGGTCCGTGGCGGAGATCTATGTCGGGGACAACCTGCTTGCGTTGAGCGACGAGGGGGTCGCCGACGCGTTCGCGCGCTTGATCGCGCTCGCGAATCAGGAATGAGCGTCCTCGCCCGACGTGCGCCTGCGGCCTGACGCCGCTGAACGGCGTCTGCCGTGCGCTGTCCGCCCGGATCGGCAGGCGGGCGTTCAGAGGAGGGCACCCCGGATTGCCCTTTCATATCCCCAGGTTGAAGGCGAGCCCTGCTTCACTTCTGGCACGCGATATGCAAGATGGGCGGCATGGACGCCTTCCGCCTGATCTCGATCCGGATCCGAGCGCTGCTCGCCTTGGCGGCGCTGCTCGGTTCCGGCGCCGCCTCGGCCCAGACCGCCATCGTCATCGGGGGCGCCTTGCGCCTGGACAACGATCCCGTCTGGGCGCGCATCGTCCAGGAGGCGGGCGGGCCCGGCAAGGCGCACTTCGCCGTGCTGGCCACGGCCGCGGCCAATCCCGAGCTCTCCGCCAAGCTCATCATCGACGCGCTGAAGAAGCACGGCGCGCAGGCCGAGCACATCCCCGTCGCGCCGCGCCTGGAAGGCGCCGACCTGCAGAAGAATCTCAACGACCCTGAGCTGATCGCGAAGGTGCGTGCGTCCAATGCGGTTTTCTTCACCGGCGGCGCGCAGGGCTTCATCGTCGACACGCTGCAGCCCGAGGGGCGGCGCACCGCGATGCTCGATGCCATCTGGGACGTCTACCGCCGCGGCGGCGTCGTCGCCGGCACCAGCGCGGGCGCGGCCATCATGAGCCGCGTGATGTTCCGCGACGCGCTCAACGTCATGGAGGTCATGCGCGGCACGCTGCGCGAGGGCCAGGAGGTCGATCGCGGCCTGGGCTTCGTCGGCGATGAGCTGTTCGTCGACCAGCACTTCCTCAAGCGCGGACGCATCGGACGCATGCTGCCGCTGATGATGGCCAAGGGGTATCGCTTCGGGCTCGGGGTCGAGGAGAACAGCGCGGCCGTCGTGCACGGCGATCGCATCGACGTGATCGGCGGACGCGGCGCGTTGTTCGTCGACCTCCGCGATGCGCGCAGCGATCCGTCGCTGGGCATGTTCAACGTGCGCGGCGCGCGGATCAGCTACCTCGACAACGGCGATCGCCACGACCTGCGCTCCGGCGTCACGATGCCGGCGCCGAGGAAGACCGCCGCCGGTGCGGCGGTGCCAATCCGTGCCTCGATGCAGGGCGGAGGTGGTCCCTCGCGGGGGCCGGTGGACAGCTTCCAGCCGGACATCCTCGGCGACAACCGCATCGTCCAGGCGATGACGGAACTGCTGAGCTCGCCCGCTGCCGAGGTGCGCGCGATGGCGGCGCGCATCCGCCCCGATGCCAAGGGCGATCGCGACCGCACGGGCTTTGTCTTCAGGCTCTATCGTGGTGCGGACACGCAGGGATGGATCGACACCGACGGCGATGGACAGGACGTCACGCTGCTCGATGTGCGGCTGGATATCCGGCCGGTGAGACTGCCTGATCCGGGAGCGGGTCCGACGACCAACGCGGTGCCGGCTGCCGGGATGATTGCCCCGGCAGGTCTGCGCTAGGCAACGGCCGCTGGCCCTCACCCCCGCCCTCTCCCGCAAGCGGGAGAGGGAGTCCGACCGGCTCACTTCCTACGCTGCTTCCGCTCGCGCGAGGCACCCTTCTTACTCCCTCTCCCGCTTGCGGGAGAGGGTTGGGGTGAGGGCCAGCGGCCTGTCGGAGTCAGATGACCTGCAATTCAGGCGTCCAGCGCTTCCGCGATGAATTGCTTGGACACCTTCGGCTTTGGTACCCGCACGCTGAACCAGCGTCGCACGTCCTGCTCCACGCCGATGCCGTGCATGAAGTTGTAGAGCGCCTTCTTCAGCGCATCGCCCATGGCATCGTGGTCCGTGCCGGTCGGGTCCACGAAGCCGACGTCGTTCTTCGCGAACGGCGACGGCGGCAGCGGCAGCAGCTCGACGCCGAAGGCCTTCGGATCCTGTCCCACCGGCGAGTGCACCGTGCACGCGAAGCGGTGGAAGAACCCGCTCTGGATGCATCCGTTCTCGAACAGCTGCCGCACGTACTCGAGCGCGTCGACGGTGTCCTGCACCGTCTGCGTCGGGAAGCCATACATCAGGTAGGCGTGCACCAGGATGCCGGACTCGGTGAACGCGCGCGTCACGCGCGCCACCTGTTCCACCGACACGCCTTTCTGCATCAGCTTCAACAGGCGATCCGACGCGACCTCCAGCCCGCCGCTGATCGCGATGCAGCCACTGTCGGCCAGCAGCTGGCAGAGCTCCGGGGTGAAGGTCTTCTCGAAGCGCACGTTGCCCCACCAGCTGATGGAGACGCCGCGATCGATCAGCTCCTGCGCCAGCGCCTTCAGCACCTTGGGCGGCGCCGCCTCGTCGACGAAGTGGAAACCGGTCTGGCCCGTCTCCGCGACGATGGCCTCGATGCGGTCGACCAGCGTCTTCGCCGACGCCGCCTCGTAGCGCGAGATGTAGTCCAGCGTGATGTCGCAGAAGCTGCACTTCTTCCAGTAGCAGCCGTGCGCGATGGTCAGCTTGTTCCAGCGGCCGTCGCTCCACAGCCGGTTCATCGGGTTCAGCATGTCCAGCAGCGACAGGTAGTCGTGCAGAGGCAAGCCGTCCCAGGTCGGCGTGCCGACGTCCTCGAAGGGGACGTCCGGCTCGACGAAGTTGATGTAGCGGACCTGACCCGCGCGAACGCCGTCGGCAGTCGCCGCGTCCTGGCCTGACTTTTGGCCTGATTCCTGCCCTGCTTCCTCGCGGACGAAGCAGCGTACCAGCCGCTGCCGGCTGCGCCTGCCCGCGATGTGGTCGAGCAGCGCCAGCAACGGGCGTTCACCGGCGTCCAGCGTCACGAAGTCCACGTAGTCGAACAGGCGCGGTTCGTTGAGCTCGCGCAGCTCGGTGTTGACGAAGCCGCCGCCGAACAGGATCCTGATGTGCGGCCGCTCGCGCTTGATCGTCTGGCCGATCCGCAGCGCCGCGTAGACCGCGCCGGGGAAGGGCGCCGACAGCAGCACCACGTCGGGCCGCTCCGCGTCGATCGCGGCGAGCGTCAGCTCGCGCAGCAGGTCGTCGACGAGGTTGGGCGGGGCGTTCAGCGCGTCGTGCAGCGGGTCGAAGGTCGGCTGGCTCGTCGCCAGCTGCTCGGCGTAGCGGACGAACTCGAAACGCGGATCGACCGACTCGCGCAGCACGTCGGCGAGGTCGTTCAGGTAGAGCGTCGCCAGGTGCCGCGCGCGGTCCTGCAGCCCCAGCGCGCCGAAGGCCCAGGCGAGCGGATCCTCGCCGTCATCGGCGACGTAGACCTCCAGCGTCTGGAACCGCGTCCCCTCGGGCAGGAAGGTCCGTGTGTTGATGCGATGCGCCAGCGTCGGATCGCGTCCCTGCAGGAACGCGATCGCCGGTGCGATCGTGGCGAAGTAGCGGTCGAAGGACTCGTCGAAATGGCGCGAGGCGATGCCGCGGTCCGGCAGCGGGATCGCCTGCACGGCGGCGCGCACGCGCTTCAACCCGTCGCGGGAGAACAGCTTGAGCACCAGCGTCAGCGCCAGGTCGCGCTGCGCCGCCTGGAAGCCGCGCGAACGCAGGAAACCCGTCAGGTAGGCCGTGGACGGGTAGGGCGTGTTGAGCTGCGTCATCGGGGGGATGAGCGACAGCACGCGCAGCGCGGGCGCGGGGACGGGCGCAGGCGAGGAGGCGTCGATGGGCGCGACGGTGGGCGCGGGGGCGGACATGTCAGAAATGTAGGAGCAAAAAAACAAACCCGGCAGAAGCCGGGTTTGTTCGGGTCCGCCGGAACCGCCAGGACGGGCCTGGCGATCGGCGTGCGCCAGAAGGGGATTACTTCTTGGCGGCCTTCTTGGCGGGCTTGGCGGCAGCGGCCTTGGGGGCCTTGGCCGGCTTGGCGGCAGCCTTGCGAGCGGCGGCCTTCGGGTCCACGGCGGCCTTGAAGCCGGCGCCCGGGGTGAACTTCGGCAGCTTGGCGGCGGCGATCTTGATCTTGTCGCCGGTGCTGGGGTTCACGCCGGTGCGGGCGGCACGGGCGTGTTGCTTGAAGGCGCCAAAGCCCGGGATGGAGACGGCGCCACCCTTCTTCACCGTGGACACCACCGCGTCCAGCAGCGTTTCCAGGATGCGGCCGGCTTCGGCCTTGGTCAGTTCGTGCTTGGAAGCCAGGTGTTCGATCAGTTCGGTCTTGTTCATTCGTTTGACTCTGCGGTTAGGGCCCGACTAACGCCGGACGGCGCGTATTGTGCGTGAGAAATCACGTGCGCATCCCCGGGTTGCCCCGCAAATCATCGATGAAATCGCCTATCCGGGGTCACGTCTTGCGCGTTATCAGTGTTCATCGGCGCTTCTGAGGATCCTGTGAGCGCTTGCAACAACGACATCGCAGCGCGCCACGGGGGCTTTCCCGACGGCGTCAGGCCTTGCTCGGGAATACGTCACGCAATGAAACTCATGACACGAGCAGACGGTGGACAAGGTCCGGCGTGCTTGCCGCGCCGTACTTCTTCATCAGCCGTGCGCGGTACACATCGACCGTGCGCGGACTGACGCCGAGCCTGCGGCCGATCAGCTTGCTCGTGAGACCCTCGATCAGCAGCGCAGCGATCTCGCGCTCGCGCGGCGTCAGGTCGGCCTTGAGCTGGCGCGTCGCGGACAGGTCCTCGAAGCTCCAGATGCCGCTGGCATGCGGCTGAGACGGGTCCAGCGCGCGACCCGACACGTGGCACCAGAACAGCTCGCCGGCGCGCGTGCCGCCGACGCGCTTCATCACCCGCTCGTCGGCGTAATAGCCGGCGCCATCGAGGCTCGCGACGATGCGCTCGCCGGTGCGCTCGAATTCGACCGGGCTCGGATACAGCAGCGCGAAGCTGTGGCCGATCAACTGCTCGCGCTCCGCGCCGAAGATCTCCAGCACGAGCCGGTTGCAGTCCCTGATCAGGCGGTGCTCGGAAATCACCAGCCCGATCGGGGCCTGGTCGAAGGCGATGCGGTAGTCGAGGTTCATCGGTGGGTCACGTCGCAAGCGGGTCGGGCGGGCCGCGATCGTCACAGCAAGGCGTAGGTCGTCGTCGACTGGACCGCGAGCCGGCCCTGCTCGTCGAACAGGTCGATCTGCCCGAACGCCAGGTTCCTGCCGCGCCGCAGCAGGTGCGCCTCGATCGTGCAACGCGCCCCCGAGACCGGTCGCAGGAAGGTCGATTGCAGCTGGACGGTCGTCATCGGGCGGAACTCGCCCAGCTCGCGCATCATCAGCAGCACCATGGCCGTGTCGGCCGCCGCCATCGAGGCCTGCCCGCACATCACGCCGCCCACGTGGACCAGGTCCGGCGCGACCGGCATGGTCAAACGCAGCAGGCCGTCTTCCGCATGGACGGGATCCAGGCCGAGTGCGACGATCCAGGGCGCGAAGATCTTCGGGATCTGCGCGCGCAGTTCGTCGAGGGACATCGCGTCCCGCGGCGTTGCGTCCAGGGGCAGGGTCATCGGGCTTCCTTCGGGCGTCGGTGGCTTAATCAATTCTACGTAGCGCTTACGTAATGTCTTACGTAGTAGATTGGCCGACCAGTTCTGAACCCCGTGCATCAACGGCAAGCAGGAGACATCGGATGAACAAGCTCTTCCCCAGCGCCCAGGCGGCGCTGGACGGCATCGTGAAGGACGGCCAGCTGCTGGCCGTCGGCGGCTTCGGCCTGTGCGGCATCCCGGAGGCGCTGATCGCGGCGCTGCGGGACAGCGGCGTCAAGGGGCTCACCGTCATCAGCAACAACGCGGGCGTCGACGGCTTCGGCCTCGGCCAGCTGCTCGAGACGCGGCAGATCAGCAAGATGATCTCCAGCTACGTCGGCGAGAACAAGGAATTCGAGCGCCAGTACCTGGCCGGCGAGCTTGAACTCGAGTTCACGCCGCAGGGCACGCTGGCCGAGAAGCTGCGCGCCGGCGGCGCGGGCATCCCCGCCTTCTTCACCCGCACCGGCGTCGGCACGCTGGTGGCCGAGGGCAAGGAGATCCGCGAGTTCGACGGCCACCAGTACGTGATGGAGCGCGCGCTCAACCCGGACGTCGCGCTGGTCAAGGCGCACATCGCCGACAAGAGCGGCAACCTCATCTTCCGGCGCACCGCGCGCAACTTCAATCCGGCCTGCGCGATGGCCGGCAAGGTCACGGTGGTGGAGGTGGAGCAGGTCGTCGAGGTCGGCGAGCTTGATCCCGACAGCATCCACCTGCCCGGGATCTACGTGCACCGCATCGTGCACAACCCGAATCCCGAGAAGCGCATCGAGAAGCGCACCATCCGCCCCGCTGCCTGAGGAGACAAGACATGCCCTGGACCCAAGACCAGATGGCGGCACGCGCCGCGCAGGAGCTGGAAGACGGCTTCTATGTGAATCTCGGCATCGGCATTCCGACGCTGGTGGCGAACTTCGTGCCGGCCGACAAGGAAGTGTGGCTGCAGAGCGAGAACGGGATGCTCGGCATCGGCCCGTTCCCGACGGACGACGAGGTCGACGCCGACCTGATCAACGCCGGCAAGCAGACGGTGACGACGATTCCCGGCTCGTCGATCTTCGGCAGCCATGACAGTTTCGCGATGATCCGCGGCGGCAAGATCAACCTCAGCATCCTGGGCGCGATGCAGGTCAGCGAAAGAGGCGACCTCGCCAACTGGATGATTCCCGGCAAGATGGTGAAGGGGATGGGCGGCGCGATGGACCTGGTCGCCGGCGTGCCGCGCGTGATCGTGCTGATGGAGCACGTCGCCCGCAAGAAGGACGGCACCGAAGACCTGAAGATCATCCCGGCCTGCACGCTGCCGCTGACCGGTGTCGGCGTCGTCAACCGCATCATCACGGACCTCGCCGTGATGGACGTGACCCCGGAAGGCCTGAAGCTCGTCGAGCTCGCTCCCGAAGTCACGCGCGAGTTCGTGCAGAGCAAGACCGGCGTCACGCTGATCTGAGCAAGACCTGGCCCCCATGGCAAGACCTGCCACACGCACGCCCAGGCCCGTGGGCAGCGTGCGGGAGTGGGGCCGGAATGGTGCTGGGGGTTCCCGGAGGGATGCCCCCTGCACCGTGGAGTGCCCGCGCTTGGCCTCACGCAAGATCTGACCCCGGCACCCCGCGTGCCACGCGCACGCGGCGTGTTTCCAGTTCGTTTCCCGCGCTTATCCGACCCTGACAAGTTCGGCGCGTGCATAAGTCACGCCGCCACAACCTGTTGCCGCGCCTTTCACAAGTTGTACGAATGACGGTGTCTTAACGGCCGACCCTCGCCACCATCCCGCATCCGCTGCTACGAGCCGATGCCGAGATGACTGCTGCCGCCACCACCCCCTTCGCACCGCCCGCACCGCCCGCACTGCCCGACGACGACCGCGTCGTCGGTGACACCCCGTCCATCGGCGCGCCTGCTGCGCTGGCGGCTGCCGCCGCGGCGGCGCTGCTCGCGGCCTGCGGCGGCGGTGGCGGCGACAACGCTTCCGGCGGCCCCGACAGCGATCCCCAGACCACGGTCCCGCCCACCGAGCCGGAAGCCGCGCGCTTCCTCGGCCAGGCCGGTTTCGCCGCCAGCGCGACGGATCTGACCAACGTCAAGACGGCCGGCTTCTCGCGCTGGCTGGACCAGCAGTTCGACGCGCCGCGCACGCAGAGCCACTACGACTGGCTCGTGGCCAAGGGCAAGGGCGCCGAGGCCAACCGCTACAGCCTGGACGGCGTCGACGCGACGCTGTGGCGCAAGCTGATCGCTTCGCCCGACCAGCTGCGCCAGCGCGTGGTGCTGGCGCTGTCGGAGATCTTCGTCGTGTCGATGAACGGCCTGCCGATCGCGTGGCCGCAGTTTGCCACCGCCGGCTACGTCGACATGCTCGAGGAGCGTTGCTTCGGCACCTTCCGTGAGCTGATCGAGGGCGTCACCCTGTCCCCCGCGATGGGCGTGTACCTGGCCATGCGCGGCAACCGCAAGGAAGACGCCAAGACCGGCCGCCAGCCCGACGAGAACTATGCCCGCGAGGTGATGCAGCTGTTCACGATCGGCCTGAACCAGCTCAACGCCGACGGCACGCCCAAGATGGTCAACGGCAAGACCGTCGACACCTACACGCTGCAGCAGATCACCGACCTGGCGCGCGTGTTCACGGGCTGGGACTTCGACATCGATTCCGCCGACGTGAACGGCCTCGACTTCAGCTACATGAAGCGCCCGATGCGGCAGAACGCCTCGCGCTTCTCCACCGGCGAGAAGAAGGTGCTGGACGCCGTCATCCCGGCGACCGCCGACGGCGCCGCCGCGATGAAGATGGCGCTGGACACGCTGAGCGCGCATCCCAACGTCGGCCCCTTCATCGGCCGTCAGCTGATCCAGCGCCTGGTGGCCTCGAACCCCAGCCCCGCCTACGTGCAGCGCGTCGCCGCCGTCTTCGACAACAACGGCAAGGGCGTGCGCGGCGACCTGCGTGCGGTGATCAAGGCGATCCTGCTCGACACGGAAGCCCGCCAGCGCTCGACCGCGCCCAGCGGCGGCAAGCTGCGCGAACCGCTGCAGCGCATGATCCAGTGGGCGCGCACGGTCGGCATGAGCTCGCCCGGCGACCTCTGGGCCATCGGCGACACCAGCAACCCCTCGTCGCGCCTGGGCCAGAGCCCGATGCGCAGCGGCTCGGTCTTCAACTTCTTCCGGCCCGGCTACGTGCCGCCCAACTCGCAGCTGGGCACCAACAACGTGACCGCGCCGGAGTTCCAGCTCTGCAACGAAAGCACCGTTGCCGGCTACCTGAACTTCATGCAGGGCCTGATCGGCAACGGCATCGGCGACATGAAGCCCGACTACGCCGCCGATCTGGCGCTGGCCGCCGACGCCCCCGCGCTGGTGCGCCGCCAGGCGCAGCTGATGGCCGGCGGCGACATCTCGGAAACGACGCTCACCACGATCGCCACCGCCGTCGCCACGATCAAGGCCGACACCGACGCGAACAAGCTGAACCGCGTCAAGGCCTCCTGGCTGATGGTGCTGGCAGCGCCCGAATACCAGGTCCAGAAATAACCAGCCGAGCGGAGCCGATCATGACCCACATCTCCAAGCTTCCCGCGCTGCGCCGTCGCGAGTTCCTCAAGCGCGCCTCGGCGGTGTCCATCGCCGGCACCGCCGCGCCCTGGGCGCTGCAGCTGGCCGCCATCGGCGAGGCCGCCGCGGCCGCCGCCCCCGGCGACTACAAGGCCATCGTCTGCCTGTTCATGTACGGCGGCAACGACTACGGCAACACCGTCATCCCCTACGACACGGCGAACTACCAGGCTTACGCGAACATCCGCCAGGCCCTGGCGATCCCGCGCGAGCAGCTCGCCGCCACGGCGCTGACGCCGTCCCTGGCGCTGCCCGACGGCCGGCAGCTCGCCCTCGCGCCGACGATGAACCGGCTCAAGCCGGTCTTCGACGCCGGCCGGCTCGGGGTGATGCTCAACATCGGTCCGCTGATGCAGCCGACGACGCTGGCCCAGTACAAGGCCGCCAACGTGCCGCTGCCGCCCAAGCTGTTCTCGCACAACGACCAGTCCAGCCTCTGGCAGTCGTCCCGGCCGGAAGGCGCGACCTCGGGCTGGGGCGGTCGCCTCGCCGACCAGTTCCTGGCCAGCAACGGCAACGCGACCTTCAGCTGCATCAACGTCTCCGGCAACGCCGTGTTCATGTCGGGCGGCCAGGCGGTGCAGTACCAGATGAGCGCCGGCGGCGCCGTCGCCATCAACGGCGCGAACCGCTCGCTGTTCGGCTCGGCCGCCTGCGCCGAAGCGCTGCGCGGCATGATCACCGGCGAGCGCCAGCACTGGATGGAGCAGGAACTGAACCGCGTCACCGCGCGCTCGGTCAACGCGCAGGGCACCATCACCACCGCCCTGGCCACCACCACGCTGCAGACGCCGTTCGAGACCAACGGCAACGGCCTGGCGTCCCAGCTGCAGACGGTGGCCCGCCTGATCGGCGCCCGCGCCTCGCTGGGCGTGAAGCGGCAGGTGTACTTCGTCTCGATCGGCGGCTTCGACCTGCACGACAACCTGATGTCGCAGCAGCCGGTGCTGCTGGGCAACGTCGCCAGCGCGATGGCCAGCTTCGACGCGGCGCTCGTCGAGCTCGGCGTCGCCCCGAACGTCACGACCTTCACCGCCTCCGATTTCGGCCGCACGCTGAGCTCCAACGGCGACGGCTCCGACCACGGCTGGGGCAGCCACCACCTCGTGATGGGCGGCGCGGTGAAGGGCGGCCGCTTCTACGGCACGGCGCCGACGGTCGCCGTCAACGGACCCGACGACGTCGGGCAGGGCCGCTTGTTGCCGACCACCTCGGTCGACCAGCTGGCCGCGACGCTGGCCCTCTGGATGGGCGTGCCGGCGGGCGACCTCCCGGGCATCCTCCCGGGGATCGTGAACTTCAGCCAGAAAGACCTCGGGCTCTTTGCGGCCTGATTTCGAACTCTTCGCTGGCGATCGCCGGGACTGGCGGGTTTGTCCCCGCCAATTACATCGGGCGAGGCCGGCGGGTGGCGGGAAACGGACGCGTCGCGAACGCGTCGGTGCGACCGGGTGGTCGCGTCGTGAGAAGTCGCACGGGCCGTCGGCCGAGTCCGGGAAAAATACCGGTCGATCGACGGAAGTGCCGATGATCACGGGGGAAAAGGGCGCCTGTCGAGGTCGAACGACACGGTAACCGGATGCGTTTCCGGCCCTTTCCGCTGTTGCGGATCGGATGCTGATTTCGGGGGCAGGACTCTCTAGAGTCGCGGCCGTCAGCAGTAACGACGCCCAACCGCCATGCTCCGATTCCCCTGGTCTTCCGCAGCCGTCACGGCTGCCGCCGCTGCCCTCAGCGCCTGCGGCGGCGGGGGAGGCGGCGGCGATTCGCCGGCCACCCCGTCCGGCTCCGCGCCCACACCCGACGGCACGCCCGCGCCCGCACCGTCACCGTCACCGTCACCGTCACCAGCCCCCGGGCCGGCACCGGCGCCCGCGCCCGCACCGGCCCCGGCGCCCGCCGCGGGCGCCGCGCTGCCGCTGCCCAACGAGGCCCAGGCCGCGCGCTTCCTCGCGCAGGCCGGCTTCGCCGCGAGCGAGGCCGACATCGCCACGCTCAAGTCCGTCGGCTACAACGCCTGGCTGGACCTGCAGTTCCTCGCGCCGCGCACCGAGTCCCATTGGGACTGGGTGGTCCGCAACGGCTATGCGATCGAGGCCAACAAGTATTTCTATTACAACGGCTTCTACAACTCCGTCTGGCGCAAGTTCATCAGCTCGCCGGACCAGTTGCGCCAGCGCATGGTGCTGGCGTTGTCGGAGATTTTCGTCGTCTCGGCGCTGGGCTTCGACTTCCCGTGGCGCACCATGACGATGACCGCCTACGCCGACGTGCTGGAGGAGAACGCCTTCGGCACCTTCCGCGGCCTGTTGGAGGCGGTGACGCTGTCGCCGGCGATGGGCGCCTTCCTGGCGATGCGCGGCAGCAAGAAGGAGGACGGCAAGGGCCGCCAGCCTGACGAGAACTTCGCCCGCGAGGTGATGCAGCTGTTCACCATCGGCCTGGTCAAGCTGAACCTCGACGGCACGGTGCAGACCAGCGGCGGCCGGCCGGTCGAGACCTACGACCAGACGGTGGTCACGCAGATGGCGCGCGCCTTCACCGGCTGGGACTTCGACACCGCCGGCAACAGCGGCGGCCCGGAGTACGGCGTGATGCGCCGCCCGATGGTGCACAACGCCAGCAATTTCTCCACCGGCGCGAAGACGGTGCTCGGCGCCACGATCGGCGCGGGTGTCGACGGCCCAGCGGCGCTGCGCCAGGCCTTGGACACGCTGGCCGACCATCCGAACGTCGGGCCGTTCTTCGGGCGGCAGTTGATCCAGCGCTTCGTCTGCTCGAACCCGAGCGCCGCCTATGTGCAGCGGGTCGCGCAGGTGTTCAACGACAACGGGCAGGGCGTGCGCGGCGATCTGAAGGCCGTGCTGCGCGCGGTGCTGCTCGATCCCGAGGCGCGCCTGACCGAGGCCGGCGTCACCAGCTCCGGCAAATTGCGCGAGCCGGTGCTGCGCTTCGTCCAGGTGGCGCGCAACGTCGTCCTGACGTCGGCGGGCCAGTGGAGCATCTTCGAGACCACCGACGCGGAAACGCGGCTGGGTCAGAGCCCCTTCTTCAGCCCGTCGGTCTTCAACTTCTTCCGTCCGGGGTATGTGCCGCCGAGCTCGTCGATGACGGCGGCCGGCGTGACGGCGCCAGAGTTCCAGCTGGTCAACGAGGTGACGGTCACCGGGTATCTCAACTTCATGCAGAAGATGCTGACCGACGGCCTCGGCGACGCGAAGGCGGACTTCAGCGCCGACGTGGCCCTCGCCGCCGACGCGCGCGCGATGGTGGCGCGCCAGGCCTTGCTGCTGGGCGGCGGCGGCGTGTCGGACGCGACGCAGCAGCGCATCGCGACGGCGGTCGGGACGATCGCGGTGACGACCGACGCCGGCAGGCTCAACCGCGCCCGCGCGGGCTGGATGCTGCTGCTGGCCTGCCCCGAATACCAGGTCCAGAAGTAAACCCACCGCTTTTCGCCGTCGCGCCCATGGCGCGCCGGTCACTGGAGATCTTCCCGTGGCTCATGTTTCCAAGCTCTCCTCGCTGCGTCGCCGCGAGTTCCTCAAGCGCGCCTCGGCGGCGTCCGTGGCCGCGACGGCCGCGCCCTGGGCGCTGCAGCTCGCGGCGATCGGCGACGCCGCCGCGGCCACCGCGGGCGGCAGCGACTACAAGGCGCTGGTGTGCGTGTTCCTGTACGGCGGCAACGACTACGGCAACACCGTGATCCCTTACGACGCCGTGAGTCACCAGGCCTACTCGGCGATCCGGCCGACGCTGGCGATCGGCCGCGACGCGCTGGCGGCCACGGCGCTGTCGCCGACGCTCGCCTTGCCCGACGGCCGGCAGATGGCGCTGGCGCCGGGCCTGTCCGCCGTCAAGCCGGCGTTCGACGCCGGCCGGCTCGCGGTGATGCTCAACATCGGCACGTTGATGGCGCCCACCACGCTCGCCCAGTACAAGTCCGGCGCCGTGCCGCTGCCGCCCAAGCTCTTCTCGCACAACGACCAGTCCAGCCTCTGGCAATCGTCCAGCGTCGAAGGCGCGCGCACCGGTTGGGGCGGCCGCATGGCCGACTTCATGCTGTCGTCCAACGGCCGCTCGGCGCTGACCTGCATCAACGTCTCGGGCAACGCCATCTTCCAGGCCGGCGACAACGCGTTCCAATACCAGATGGGCGTCAGCGGCAAGCAGGCGATCACGGGCATCGGCAGCGCGCTGTTCGGCTCGTCGGCCTGCGCCAACCTGATGAAATCGCTGATCACCGAGGAGCGCATCCATCCGATGGAGAGCGAGCTCAACCGCGTCACCGCGCGTTCGATCGATCTGCAGTCGACGCTGACCGGCGCGCTGGCCGGCGGCGCATCGATGTCGACGGCCTTCGCCACCGACGCGCTCGCGCAGCAGCTGCGCATGGTGGCCCGGATGATCGCCGCGCGCTCGTCGCTCGGGATGACGCGGCAGGTGTTCTTCGTGTCGGTGGGCGGGTTCGACCTCCACGACAGCCTGACGACGCGTCATCCGGTGCTGATGCAGCAGGTCGGCGGCGCGATGGCCAGCTTCGACAGCGCGCTGCAGGAACTCGGCGTGGCCGACAAGGTCACCGCGTTCACCGCGTCGGACTTCGGCCGCACGCTCAGCAGCAACGGCGACGGCACCGATCACGGCTGGGGTTCGCATCACCTGGTGATGGGCGGCGCGGTCAAGGGCGGCCGCTTCTACGGCACGGCGCCGTCGGTGAGCGTGAACGGGCCGGACGACGTCGGTCAGGGCCGGTTGTTGCCGACGACCTCGGTGGACCAGCTCGCATCGACGCTGGCGCTGTGGATGGGCGTGCCGCCTTCGGAGCTGCGGACGGTGCTGCCCAACATCGGTAATTTCGGCGGCGTGGACCTCGGCTTCATGGCCTGACGCACCATCGTGGGCTGGCCGCGAGCCCGATGGACAAGGGTTTCTCCGTGATCGGGGCCCTCCCGGAATATCGACGCGGAAACCGACAGGGCCTGTTCCCCCAACCCTAGGGGGCGCCGTCCGTCAAGTTCCGCTACGCAAGCCCCTGGCGTTCTCCTAACATCTCGGTGAGGCCCCACGCACCCACCACGGCGACAAGACCGTGAGCAAGTCGAGGGCCGCGTTCCACGCACGCCCACCAGGGAGGCTGAAATGGATGGACTGCTGGGGAGGAGCCCGGAGTTGGGCCGGCTCATGTCCTATCGCGGGCCCGAACGCCGGCGTGGATGGCCGGATCGATGGTGGCGCCATGCGCTGGAGGAGATCGACCTGGGGGTCTGTCTCGTCGCCGTCGAAGGGCAGCTGCTCTATGCCAACAGCACCGCGCGACGACAGCTGGACGAGACCTCGCCGCTGCAGATCGTCGACGGCCAGCTGGTCGCGTCGCAGCGCAACGATCACCTGCGATTGGAAAGCGCGCTGACCGACGTGCAGCGCGGGCTGCGCCATCTCATCTGCCTGGGGCGTGGCGCGGGCCGGCTGTCGCTGTCGGTGCTGCCGCTGCAGGACGGCCAGGGGCGGCCGTCGCAGGCGATGGTGGTGCTGGGCAAGCGCAACCTGTGCGGGGAACTGCCGATGCTCGCGTTTGCCCGCGAACACCAACTGACGGCGGCGGAGCTGCAGGTGCTGCAGTCGCTCTGCTCGGGGCTTCAGCCTCAGGAGATCGCCCAGCGCCACGGCGTGGCCATCTCGACCGTGCGCACGCAGATCGCGAGCGTGCGGGCGAAGACGGCGACCGAGAGCATCCGCGACCTCGTGTCGATGGTGGCGCAGTTGCCGCCGATGCAAGGCGTCCTGCGGGCGATGGAGCGGGTCTGAGGATCAGGCCCGCTTCGGCGCCAGCGTCTTCGCATAGAGCGTCGAGCCCTCGAGGTCCTTGAGGGTGACGGTCATCGCGCGGGTCCTGGCGTCGATGTCGACCTGGCCGAAGAACTGCGTGTCCGGCGCCGGCGCGGCGTTGGCAATGCCCGGCCCCTTCTGATACGCGACCTGCATGCCGAAGGTGGCGTCGGCCTTGTTGGGGCCGAAGCCGCCGGCATGCAGCGGGCCGGAGACGAACTCCCAGAAGGGCAGGAAGTCGGTGTGCTTCGCCTTGGCGGGATCGAAGAAATGCGCGGCGGTGTAGTGCACGTCGGCGGTGAGCCAGACGATGTTGTGCAGCTGATGGCGCTTGATCTCGCTGAGCAGGCGCGCGATCTCCAGCTCCCGGCCGCGCGGCGCGCCGTCGTCGCCGTTGGCGATGGCTTCCCACTTGTCGCGGCCCTCGGCGTCCTTGCCGTCGTTGACGTGCAGGCCGATCGGCATGTCCGCGGCGATGACCTTCCACACCGCCTTGGAGCGCTTCAACCCCTCGAGCAACCACCCGATCTGCGGCCGGCCCATGAAGGCGCTGTCGGCGTTCTCCTCGGTCTGGAGGTTCGCGCTGTTGGGCCCGCGGTAGCTGCGCATGTCGACGACGAAGAGGTCGAGGAGCGGTCCCTGCGGCAAGTGGCGGTAGATGCGTTCGCCCTCGGTGTCGCCGAAGCGGCGCATCGGCGCGTAGTCCTGGAAGGCCTTGGTGGCGCGGGCGACGAGCAGCGGGATGTTCTTCTCGGTGTAGCGGGCGTCGCCGGAGAGGTCCTTGCTGTCGGAGTAGTTGTTGGTGACCTCGTGGTCGTCCCACTGCCAGATCTGCGGCACGTCGGCCGACATGCGGCGGACGTTGGCGTCCATCAGGTTGTAGCGGTAGCGGCCGCGGTACTCGTCGAGCGTCTCGGCGACCTTGCTGGTCTGCTCGGTGACGAGGTTGCGCCAGAGCGACCCGTCGGGGAGCTTGATCTCGGCGGGGATGGGGCTGTCGGCGTAGATGGTGTCGCCGCTGTGCAGGAAGAAGTCGGGATTGATGCGGCGGATCTGCTCATAGATCTTCATGCCGCCCCAGGACTCGTTGATGCCCCAGCCCTGGCCGCAGGTGTCGCCGCTCCAGGCGAAGCGGACGTCGCGGAGGCCCTTCGCGCCGAAGGCGGCCGGCAGGCGCAGGTGGCCGGCGACGGGCTCGGACAGGACGCGCTCGTTGTGCAGGTCCTGCAGGACGACGCGATAGAAGATCTCCTGGCCGGCGGGCAGGCCGCGCAGGTCGACGCGGCCGGTGAAGTCGGAGTCCTCGAGCAGATGCGGCCCGCGCACGCGTTGCAGGTTGGCGAAGCTGGCGGTGGTGGACCACTCGAGCCAGAGGCGGCTCGGCCGGTCGCCGCGGGTCCAGACGATGGCGCCGTCGGCGATCGGATCACCGGACTGGATGCCGTGCGGCATCTGCGGACGCATGGCGTCGCGCGTGATGACGGCGGGGGCTTGCGCCCGCGCGCCGGGCGCGGTCAGGAACGAGGCGCCGCCCAGAAGGGTGCTGGCGTGGAGGAAGCGGCGGCGGTCCATGCGGGTCTCCCGGCGAGATCAGAAAGGGCGAAGCCCGCGATGCTGCCGGGAGGGTGTGACGGGGAGGTGACTGCCGGCTCAGCCGGCCGCGCTCACTGCCCCGCGGGCGGTTCCCACAGCTCGACCTTGTTGCCTTCCGGGTCGATGACCCAGCCGAACTTGCCGTATTCCGAGTCGTCCGTCTTCTCGAGGACGTTGCAGCCCTCGTCGCGCAGCGCCTTCAGCAGCGAGGCGAGATCCGCCACGCGGTAGTTGATCATGAAGGGCGCCTTGTTCGGCCCGAAGCCGTCGCCGCCCTCGGCCGCGCCGATGGACCAGATCGTCGAGCCGCCCGTGGGCTGGCCCGCGTCGTCCGTCCACGTGAACGCGGCGCCGCCCCAGGCCTGGACGTCGACGCCCAGATGCGTCCTGTACCAATCGCGCAGGACCGCCGGGTCCTTGGCGTTGAAGAAGATGCCGCCGATGCCAGTGACTCGTTTCATGCAGGTTCTCCCGACAGGTTGATCGATCTCAAAGACATCGGCGCGCGTCTCACCGACGATGCACCGCTCCGCGCTTGAGCGTCAGCAGACACAGCAGCGCGATCAGGGTGAACAGGGCGCCGCTCCAGATCTCATAAGGCAGACCGAGCAGCGTGTACGCGGACGCTTCGCTGCAATTGGCCGTGACCATGAAGATGCTCGGGATCCGATCTTCCAGCTTGAACATCGTCAGCACGCGGTCCGCGAAGGTCATGTCGCAGCTGGCCAGCTTGGAGGCGACTTCGTGCTGGTAACCGGCGGCGAACAGGCCCGCCACGCCCAGGGCGCCCGACAGCAGCAGCGCCAGCACGCGCACGACGCCGACGCGCTGCAGCACCCAGCCCAGCGCGCTGACCGCGGCGATCAGCAGGAAGATGCCCCGCTGCATCACGCACCAGGGGCACGGCTTGACGCCGAACTGGTACTGCGCCACCAGGGCCGCCGCCACGGCGGCGAGCGAGACCAGCGCGCTGAAGGCCAGCACGCGCGAGGCGGTCAGGGCGCGCATCAGTCGGCGATCTCGGCGATCAGCTCGATCTCGACGCAGGCGCCCATCGGGATCTGCGCCACGCCGAAGGCGCTGCGCGCATGCGCGCCCTTCTCGGGACCGAAGACCTGGCCGATCAGCTCGGACGCGCCGTTGGTCACCAGGTGCTGCTCGGTGAAGTCGCCGGTGCTGTTGACCAGGCTCATCAGCTTCACGACGCGCTTGACCTTGTTCAGGTCGCCGACCGCCGCGTGCAGCGTGCCCAGCAGGTCGATGGCGATGGCGCGCGCGGCCTGCTGGCCGGTCGCCGTGTCGGTGTCCTTGCCCAGTTGGCCCACCCAGGGCTTGCCGTCCTTCTTCGCGATATGACCGGACAGGAACACGAGGTTGCCGGTGCGGACGAACGGCACGTAGGCCGCGGCGGGCACCGCCACCGGCGGAAGTTCGATGCCGAGTTGGGTCAGGCGGTCGTAGACGGAAGTGCTCATGAGGATCTGCGCGGAAGTGGAAAAAATCGCCGGGAATCCTACACCCCGGCATGGCGCTGGACACTGGTCCCGCTCGCGGCCCTGCTCGGCATGGGGCTGGTGCATGTCCTGCCGGCACTGGCCGGTCCCGCCGCCTGGCGGGCCTGGATCGCGATCGCCGTGACGCTGGTGTTCACGATGATGTTGCCGCTCGCACGCCGGACGAGGACCCATTGGCTGGCTTGGTCGATGCTCGCGGCAATCGCCGGATCCGGACTCACGGCGTCCCGTGCCGGCGCGCGCATGGCCGAGCTGCCCGCTGTCGACCGCGAGGGCCAGGTCATGACACTCACCGGCCGCATCGGCAGCCTTCCCCAGCGCACCGACGGCATCGGCGGCGCGGCGGGTTGGCGCTTCATTTTCGATGTCGATCCGATCGCGGTCAGCGCCGCCGCGCCGCCGCGCGTGCTGTTGTCCTGCTATCAGATGCCGCTCCCGCCGCGCGCCGGCGAGCGGTGGCGGCTCGACGTCAAGCTGCGCCGCCCGCACGGGCTGATGAATCCGCATGGCTTCGACCAGGCGCTGTGGATGCTCGACCAGGACCTGCCCGCCGCCGGCAGTTGCCGCAGCCAGGGGCAGGAGCGGCTGGCGCCCAGCTGGTTCAGCGTCGACGGCTTGCGGCAGACGATGCGCGACGCGATCGACCGCCAACTCAGCGAGCGGAGCGATCGTCGCGGCGCCGGGGTGCTCGCCGCGTTGAGCCTCGGCGATCAAGGGGCGGTGAATGCGGCCGACTGGGGGCTGTACCGCGATGCCGGCGTCTCCCATCTGCTGAGCGTGAGCGGCCTGCACGTGACGATGTTCGCGTGGCTGGCCGGCGCCGCCGCCGGCTGGGCCTGGCGGCGCAGCGCGCGCTTGTGCCTGTGGCTGCCCGCGCCGCGCGCCGCGATGTGGATCGGTGTCGTGGCGGCGGGGCTCTACGCGCTGTTCTCCGGCTGGGGCGTGCCGTCGCAGCGCACGGTGGGGCTGCTGGCCATCCTGGCGCTGCTGCGCCAGGCCGGGGCGCGCTGGCCGTGGCCGACGAGCCTGTGCGCGGCCGCCGCCGGCGTCTGCGCCGCGGATCCCTGGGCGCTGACGCAGGCCGGCTTCTGGTTGTCGTTCTGCGCCGTCGCCCTGCTGATGGCCGCGGACCACCGCGCCGATCCCGGCTGGCGCGGCGCGCTGCGCAACGCCTGGCACACGCAGTGGGTGGTGACGCTCGGGCTCGCGCCGCTGACGCTGCTGCTGTTCCAGCAGCTGTCGATCGTGGGCCTGCTGGCGAATGCCTTCGCCATCCCGCTGGTCTCCTACGTGATCACGCCGCTGGCGATGCTCGGCGCCCTGTGCCCGCCGCTGTGGACGCTTGGCGCGTGGTGCGTCGCGCTGATGAACGCGATGCTGGAGGCGCTGCGCGTCCTGCCGCTGGCGGTCTGGCATCTGCCGTGGCCGACGGCCTGGGCCCAGACGCTGGGACTGGTCGGCGGTGCCGCGCTCGCGATGCCGTGGCCGTGGCGCTTGCGGCTTGGCGGGCTCGCGCTGTGTCTGCCGATGTTCTGGCCGGTGATCGAGCGCCCCGCGCCAGGTCATCTGGAACTCTGGCTGCCCGACGTGGGCCAGGGCGGCGCCACGATCCTGCGCACGCAGGGCCACACGATGGTGTTCGACACCGGCCCGTCGTGGGGGCCGGGCTCCGATGCGGGGCAACGCGTGCTGCTGCCGCTGTTGCGCGGCTTGGGCGAGCGGCGCCTGGACCTGCTGATGGTCAGTCACGCGGACCAGGATCACGTGGGGGGCGCGGCGAGCGTGCTCGCGGCGATGCCGGTCGAACGGCGGCTCGGCGCGGTGCCGGGCGGGGAGGGCTGCCGGCGCGGACAGCGCTGGACCTGGGACGGCGTGCGCTTCGAGGTGTTGTGGCCGATCGCCGACGCAGAGGCGGGCGGGGCGAACGGTGCGGACGGGGCGGGCGGGGCGAGTCAGAAGCGCAAGGAGGCGAAGCGCAATGCCGGCTCCTGCGTGCTGCGCGTCGAGGCCGCCGGGCGCCGCGTGCTGTTGACCGGCGACGTCGAAGCGCCGCAGGAGGCGCGCCTGGTTCGCGAGGACGGCGAGGACGGTCTGCGGTCCGAGGTCCTCGTCGTGCCGCACCACGGCAGCCGGACCTCGTCGACGGCCGCGTTCGTGCGCGCGGTCTCGCCGCAGGTGGCAGCGGTGCAGTCGGGGTATCTGAACCGCTTCGGGCATCCCAAGCCGGACGTCGTCGCGCGGTATGTCGCCGCCGGCGCGCTGCTGCTCAACACCGTCGACTGCGGCGCCTGGCTCTGGCGCAGCGACCGCGGGTCGCCGCCGATCGACGGCTGCGAGCGGGCGCAGCGTCGGCGCTACTGGCTGCGTGTGCCGCAGGGGATGAATTCCGCGAACGCCGCACGTCCTGTGAACCTCGGGTTCCCCGCGGGCGCGACGTTTCCCGCTGAGCCCCTTCTGCCCTCCAGCGCGCCGGAGCCCGACCCCGCCGAGCTGCTGCCTCCCGGGCTTGCGCCCTGAACGCCGTTCCGCGCTGCCCCCTGTCACTGGGGCTGTGCACGCCGCGGGACAGGTGCTAACTTGCGATGGCGACGCCAACACCGGCGCCGACAGGAGGATCACATGGGAATGCTGTCCGACTTGAAGGTGGGGGTGAGGCTCGGTCTGGGCTTCGCGCTGCTGCTGGTGCTGATGCTCGCCATGGGGGCGTTCTCGGCGACCCGCGTGGCGCAGGTCCAGGACAAGGTCGACGACCTGGCGACCAACTGGTTGCCGAGCACGCGTCTGCTGGGCGCCATCAGCGATTCGATGAACCAGATGCGGCGGGCGGAATTGCAGATGCTCGTCGGCGGCGATGCCAAGGCGGTCGCGGAGGAGGCGGCGCGACTGACCGAACAGTGGCGCGTGCTGCCCGGACTGCTGTCGAGCTACGAGAAGCTCGTCGCCAGCGACAAGGAGCGGCAGGTCTTCGAGGAACTCGGGCGTCAGATCCAGGCCTACCGCTCCATGCAGGAACGCTATGCGGCGGCGCTTGGCGCAGGGCAGCGGGACGAGGCGGTGGCCCTGCTGCGCGGCGACTCTCGCACGGCGTTCCGCGGCGCGACCCAGCGCCAGGCGGACCTCGTGAAGATCAATGCCGACGGCGCCGATCTGGCGCATGAGCATGCGCGCGCCGACTACCGCATCGTGCTGACCGCGATCTGGACCCTGGTCGCCGCCGCGATGGCGCTCGGCGCGCTGGTCGGATGGCTGTTGACGCGGTCGCTCACGCAGCCGTTGCGCGCGGCTTCGGCGACGGCCGACCGCATCGCCGGCGGCGACCTGCGCGACGTCGACATGGCATCGCGTCGGGACGAGCTCGGCGACCTGCTGCGGGCGCTGGGCAAGATGCGCGACGCGCTGCATGCGTCGATGTCGACGGTGCGCGCCAGCGCCGACCAGATCGCCGAGGCCAGCCGCGAGGTCGCGACCGGCAGCTTCGATCTCTCGAGCCGCACCGAGCAGACGGCGTCCAACCTGCAGGAGACCTCGGCGGCGATGCATCAGCTCACCGATGCGGCCCGCCAGAGCGCCAGCAGCGCCGACGAGGCCAGCCGCATCGCGCAGGACGCGGCCGGCGTGGCCAGCCGGGGCGGGGACATGGTGGGCCGTGTCGTCTCGACGATGGCGGGGATCCAGCAGTCGTCGCGGCGCATCGCCGACATCATCGGCGTGATCGACGGCATCGCTTTCCAGACCAACATCCTGGCGCTCAACGCCGCGGTCGAGGCGGCCCGCGCGGGCGAGCAGGGACGCGGTTTCGCCGTGGTGGCGTCGGAGGTGCGCGGCCTGGCGCAGCGCAGCGCCCAGGCGGCGCGCGAGATCAAGACGCTGATCGCCACGTCCGTGGAACAGGTCGAGACCGGGTCGCGTGCCGTCGGCGACGCCGGCACGACCATGACGCAGGTGGTCGACGCGGTGAGGCAGGTCAGCCAGCTGATCCGCGAGATCGCCCAGGCCACCGGCGGGCAGACGCAGAGCCTGTCGGAGGTCAACACGGCGGTGACGCAGCTCGACGGCATGACGCAGCAGAATGCCGCGCTGGTCGAGGAATCGGCCGCCGCGGCCGAGGCGCTCAAGGAGCAGGCCGCGCGGTTGAGCGAGGTGGTGGCGAGGTTCAGATTGGCCAACTGAGGCGGCGCCGACACGCGTGTCGGACGTCGCCTCCGGCGGCGCTCAGGCCGTGAACACCAGCGCGATCTGCTCCGGCTCGCGCATCGCGCGGGTCTTCGTCGACGCCGAGGCGCCAGTCGTCCTCGCGCCGGGCTCGGTCGCCTTCAGGTGATCGACCAGGAAGCGCGCCGTCTCCGGCGAGCGGCGCATCTCGGCCGCCACCACCGATTCCAGTTCCGACGGGCGCAGGTCCATCGCGGCGCACAGCTTCAACAGGCGCGCTTCTGCTTCGAGGTAATGCCGCTCGACCGTCAGCTTGCGCGAGAACAGCCCGATCACCTGGCCGACGCGTAGCAGGTGCACGTCGATCAGCGCGATCTCCTCGGACGCGGACCAGCCGCGCACGATCGCCGAGGCCGTCTTCGGCCCGACGCCGGGCAGCGCCATCAGCCAGTTGCGCACCTCCTGACCCCCTTCGAAATCCGGCGCCGACAGCAGTGCCGGCATCACCGCCGCCAGATGCCTGGCTTTCTGCGCCGCGAAGCGGAAGGCCAGCGCCTTGCCCTCCACCTCCAGCGGCTCGCTGAGCCACGCACCGAGGGTGAGTTCGCACACGCCCGGCTGCACGAAGGCGCCGCGCTCGCGGATGCGTGCGAACGCAGCGAGACCCACGGCGGCCGGGATACCCGGACCGCCGAGCAGCGACGCGCCGACCTCTTCGGCCAGCGATCGGCCCGACGCCGCAGGCCACGTCATGTCCGGATGATCCGGGTGATCCGGGCCGTCGAGGCGATCCAGGCGGCGAGCCAGCGCCTGCTGCATCCAGTAGGCAGGCGTCGGGAACTCTTCGACGGCGCCCCAGCGGACGCCGGTCAGGAGGAGGTGGTGGGGGTCGGGAAGTTCTCTTTGGAGGGAGCCGTGGCGGGAAACGAGGGCAACGATCTGGGTCATGGGAGCAGGGGAACGCCGCCTCTCTGGGCGGCTGGATAGGTGGTGTTCAGCCATTGGGCGAACGCGGCGCGCTCGACCGGATCCATGGCATGGACACGCTCTTGAAGGCGTTCAAGACGCCGCTTGTGGGTCTGGCGCTCGCGGAAGGTCGCTCCGCGGTGCCGGCTGTCGTGAAGCATCTCGGGCGGCTCGAAGTTGAACCACAGCGTCTCGGTGCGCACATCGGTGTGGGTCTTCGCGCGGAAATCCACCGTGCGCCACCCCCGCAGGAGGGCGTCGTACGTCGGATGCGCGTAGCCCGACACGATCACCCGGCACGGCAGCGCCGCGAGCTGTGCCAGCAGCGCCTCGTGGTCCGCCGCGCCGTACTCGTGCCGGTAGATGCGCGTCTGCCGGCGCGTCTCGGGGTGGTAGGGCGGGTCGACGTAGACCAGCTCATCACCCTCGAATACATGTCTCGCGAGGAAATCCTCAGCGCGGCCGTGAACGAGCTCGACACCAGGCAGGGCCAGGTCGCGCCATTGCGCGATGACCCGTTCGTCGGCATCGATGGCGATCGATCGCGCCGCCGGCAGCTTGTGGCGCAGGACCGCACCACCGCCAACATGCGTCTCGATGTACACCCGGTGCGGAGGCATCAGGTTGATGACGTGCTGGTACGTCTTGCCCTTGCCGCCTGGATACTTCATGCGACGGATCATCGTCAGAAGTGACGATGATGTCAAGGCGGGAGGCGGTCGATCGAACGAGCGAAAGCCGGCGGAGCCGGCGCCCCTCTCCGCTCAATCTCCTCCTCGCCGCTCGGAATTCGCTCCGAGGGGCTCCGGCTCCGCCGGCTTCGAATCACCGAGGTCTGCGGGTCGTGCGTGGCCTGCGGAGGTCAGAGCGCGGTCAGCCAGTCGCAGCGCAGGCGGCCCGAGCGGTGCAGTCTCCGGCGGCCGCCGGTGTAGGCCATCGGCAGCAGCCAGGCCATCAGGCACAACGGCAGTGCGATCCACGCCTGGATCAATAACGCGCCCGGAACACCCATGAACCCCAGCATCCAGATCGTCAGGACGATGTTCCACACCGCCAGTTCGACCGGGTGGCGGGCGCTGTGCATCACCATCCAGCGCTTCACCTGGCTGAGCTGCGTGAGAGTCATGGCGGGCTCCTGGACGACGACGGCGGGAGTGGGCGTTGGGATGGGAGGGGCCGGGACGCGGCGGTCGCCGGACGGGTGGAAGTGTAAGTTTGGAGTCAGGGTTTCCCCATCCCACGCTCGTGGAGCCCGAGTGGAACTCCGGGTTATCCCGCCATGCGGCATGGTGGCCGGGTGCCGATCGGCACGGGTCCGGGCCTGTGGGCTCGTGTATGGTTCGCCCCTTCTCAGAAGGTGGACAGGAGTCCCGCGAAAGAAACGAGTGATGTGGGCCGCGCTGGCGTTGTACGCCGCGGCCGGCGCCCAGGCGCATGAAGGCATGTGGATGCCGGAGCAGCTGCCGCTGGTGGCCAAGGACATGAAGGCCCTGGGCCTGAAATTCGATCCGGCGCGGCTGTCGCAGCCGCTGGGGTATCCGATGGGCGCGGTGGTGAGCCTGGGCGGCTGCACGGCGTCGTTCGTGTCGCCGCAGGGCCTGGTGGTGACCAACCATCACTGCGCGTTCGGCAGCATCCAGTACAACTCGACGCCGCAGAAGGACCTGCTGAAGAAGGGCTTCCTGGCCGCGTCGCTGGCCGATGAACTGCCGGCCGCGCCGGGCAGCCGCATCCTGGTCACCGTCGCGCTGACCGACGTCACCGACCAGGTGATCGACAGGAAGACCGCCTCGCTGCAGGGCAAGGCCCGCGTCGACGCGATCGAGGCCAACCAGAAGTCGCTGGTGGCCGCGTGCGAGAAGGACGCCGGCCACCGCTGCTCGGTGGGCGCGTTCTACGGCGGGCTGATGTACCAGCTGACCAAGCAGCTCGAGATCCGCGACGTGCGCCTGGTCCACGCGCCGGCCGAAGGCGTCGGCGTCTTCGGCGGCGACACCGACAACTGGATGTGGCCGCGCCACACCGGCGACTACAGCTTCTACCGCGCCTACGTCGGCGCAGACGGCAAGCCGGCGGACTTCAGCAAGGACAACAAGCCCTTCCAGCCGCAGCAGTTCCTGAAGCTGGCGAGCTCGCCGCTGAACGAGAACGACTTCGTCGCCGTGGCCGGGTACCCGGGTCGCACCAACCGCCATCGTCTGCCGTCGGAAGTCGACTTCGCGTTCTCGTGGGACTTCCCGAACCGCGTGAAGGCGATGGGCGAGCAGCTGGACCTGATCAAGGAGGCGACCGCCGGTCGTCGCGATGCCGAGATCAAGCTGGCCAACACGGTCGCCGGCGTCAACAACTACTACAAGAACTACCAGGGCCAGATGGCCAGCTACGCGGGCGGCGACATCCTCGCGCGCAAGCAGGCGGCCTTCGACCAGATGAAGGCCTGGGTGAACGCCGACGCCAAGCGCCGCGCCGCCTACGGCCCGTCGCTGGTCGAGGTGGAACGCCTGATCGCCGAGCGCCAGGCCATCGTGCGCCGCGAGTTCCTGCTGAGCTACGCGACGCCCGCGCTCGTCAAGAGCGCGAGCGACCTGTACGAGCAGTCGCTGCAGCGCAAGAAGCCGGATGCGGAGCGCAAGGCCGGTTACCAGGATCGCGATCAGTTGCGCCGCAAGCAGGCGGTGGAGACGCTGGACCGCCGCTTCGACGAGGTCACCGAGAAGAAGGTGGTGAGCCACTTCCTGACGCAATACCTGGCCCTGCCGGCCGACCAGCTCAACGCCGCGTTCCTGAACGCGCTGGGCGTGCGGGCGGGCATGGATGCGGCCGCCGTGACGGCACGTGTCGATGCGTTGTACGCGGGCACGAAGCTGACCGACAAGGCCGAGCGCAGCGCGTGGCTGTCGCGTGATGCCGCCGCCTTCGAGTCCAGCACCGACACGCTGGTCCAGGCCGCCGTGGCGCTGCATGCCGACGAGGAAGCGCGCGAGAACCGCGACAAGGAACTGGCCGGCAAGACGCAGCAGGCCTACGCCGCGACGATGCAGGCCGAGATCGACTTCAAGGCCAGCCGCGGCCAGCCGGTCTATCCGGACGCGAACGGCACGCTGCGCGTGGCCTTCGGCCAGGTGAAGGGCCGCACGCCGGGCGTGGACGGCACGACCTGGACGGCGTTCACGACGCTGCGCGGCATCGTGGCCAAGCACACCGGCACGGGCGAGTTCGACGCGCCCGCCGAACAGCTGGCCGCGATCAAGGCGCGCCAGTTCGACAAGTACGGCGTGAAGGCGCTGGACTCGGTGCCGGTGAACTTCCTGGCGACGCTGGACACGACGGGCGGCAACTCGGGCTCGCCGGTGCTGAACGGCAACGGCGAACTGGTCGGCCTGCTGTTCGACGGCACGCTGGACGCGGTGATCTCGGACTGGGACTTCAACGACAACATGAACCGCAGCATCTGCCTGGATGCGCGCTACATGCTGTGGCAGATGAAGGTCGTCGACAAGGCGGACCGCCTGCTGAAGGAAATGAACGCGCTGTGATGGCGCGTTCCCCCCGGCCGCTCGGCTGAGCGATCCGGGCGATGGATCCGATGAACGCCCCGCTTGGCGCCCCGCCTGTGCGGGGCGTTTTCATTTCAGGCGCGTCCTGCAGCCGACTTCCGCCAGCGAGGCTGGCCTGCATCAAGTGGCGGGAGTGATGAAACCTTGCGTACAGCTGCATGAATGTGGGATGGGCTCACTCATTGTTGTCGGTCATGACACGCAGAGTGGTGTCTAGCAGCAATGGTTCGTATATCGGAGCGCTTGGAGACTGGGCGTCCCTTTTTCGAACGATGAACCATGACTCACACCCCTCAAGCGCCCAACCCGCAAGCCGTCCCATCGACATCGAACGACATCGTCGCCTCCGGCGTCGGGCGACAGGTGCGGCGTGCTGTGAAACCCGATGCGGATGAGGAGGTCGTGCTCGGGACTTCCGTGGATCTTCCTGCGGAGGACACCGCGTCGAGCGCCGACACAGTGGTCGCTGACGCATCGACGCCATCGATGGAGCGAACTGTTGTCGGCGCGGGCGCCGGCTTGGATGTCGCTGCGTCCGCCGACGGCGGAGCGCCGAGTCTTTCCCTGATGTCCGTTGGTCTGGGCGCCTTGACGTTGGCCGGTGCGGCAGCGGCGGGCGGTCATGGAACCACCCATTCGGGGGCACCCATCGTCACGCCGACGCCGACGCCGACCCCGACCCCGACCCCGACCCCGACCCCGACCCCGTCCACGAGCACAGGCAACGATGCGATCAACGGCAATGGGTCAGTGACGATCGACGGGCTCTTGCCGGGCGCGGGCTGGCAGTTCTCGACGGACGGCGGTCAGCACTGGAAACCTGGCACCGGCAACTCGATTCCGGGAGATCAACTCGCGGAAGGCAAGAACACGATCACGATCGTGCAGATTGACAAAGACGGCACACGCAGTGAGCCGGCGGTGATCGACGTGGTGAAGGACACGCAGGTCGCTCAACCGAGCATCGACACGAGTACCGGCACCGGTGCGATCAACACCAGCGGCTCGGTGAGCGTCGGCGGCATCGAAGCCGGCGGCAAGTGGGACTACAGCCTGGACGGTGGCCAGACCTGGACGCAAGGCAGCGGCAACTCGATCGCGGGCAGCGCGCTCAGCGAAGGTACGAATCACGTCACCGTGCGGCAGACCGACGCCGCAGGCAACCAGTCGACGTCGACCGTCGACGTGGTGAAAGACTCGCAGGTCGCTCAAGCCACCATCGGCACCAGTACCAGCACCGGTGCGATCAACAACAGCGGCTCGGTGAACGTTGGCGGTATCGAGGCCGGCGGCAAGTGGGACTACAGCCTGGACGGTGGCCAGACCTGGACGCAAGGCAGCGGCAACTCGATCGCGGGCGACGCGCTGAGCGAAGGCACGAACCACGTCACCGTGCGGCAGACCGATGCCGCAGGCAACCAGTCGACGAAGACGGTCGATGTTGAGAAGGACTCGGCCGCGACTCCGCCGAACGTCAATACGAGCACCGACACCGGCGCGATCAACAACAGCGGTTCGGTGAACGTCGGCGGTATCGAGGCCGGCGGCAAGTGGGACTACAGCCTGGACGGTGGCCAGACCTGGACGCAAGGCAGCGGCAACTCGATCGCGGGCGACGCGCTGAGCGAAGGCACGAACCACGTCACCGTGCGGCAGACCGATGCCGCAGGCAACCAGTCGACGAAGACGGTCGATGTTGAGAAGGACTCGGCCGCGACTCCGCCGAACGTCAATACGAGCACCGACACCGGCGCGATCAACAACAGCGGTTCGGTGAACGTCGGCGGTATCGAAGCCGGCGGTAAGTGGGACTACAGCCTGGACGACGGCAAGACCTGGACGCCGGGCAGCGGTTCGTCCATCCCTGGCAGCGCGTTGAACGAAGGGACGAATCACGTCACCGTGCGACAGACCGATGCCGCGGGCAACGAATCGACGAAGACGGTCGATGTCGTGAAGGACACTGCCGCGCCTCAACCGAGCATCGGTACCAGTACCAGCACCGGTGCGATCAACAACAGCGGTTCGGTGAACGTCGGCGGCATCGAAGCTGGCGGTAAGTGGGACTACAGCCTGGACGGTGGCCAGACCTGGACGCAGGGCAGCGGCAGCTCGATCTCGGGTAATGCACTGAGCGAAGGATCGAATCACGTCACCGTCCGGCAGACCGATGCGGCAGGCAACCAGTCGACGTCGACCGTCGACGTGGTGAAAGACACGCAGGTCGCTCAAGCCGCCATCGACACGAGCACCGGCACCGGCGCGATCAACAATGGCGGTTCGGTGAACGTCGGCGGTATCGAGGCCGGCGGCAAGTGGGACTACAGCCTGGACGCTGGCCAGACCTGGACGCAAGGCACTGGCAACTCGATCTCGGGCAACGTGCTGAGCGAAGGAACGAACCACGTCACCGTTCGGCAGACCGATGCGGCAGGCAACCAGTCGACCAAGACCGTCGACGTGGTCAAGGACACGCAGGTCGCTCAAGCCGCCATCGACACGAGTACCGGCACCGGCGCGATCAACAACAGCGGCTCGGTGAACGTCGGCGGCATTGAGGCCGGCGGCAAGTGGGACTACAGCCTGGACGGAGGCCAGACCTGGACGCAAGGCAGCGGCAACTCGATCTCGGGTAGCGCGCTGAGCGAAGGCACCAATCACGTCACCGTCCGGCAGACCGATGCGGCAGGCAACCAGTCGACGTCGACCGTCGACGTGGTGAAAGACACGCAGGTCGCTCAAGCCGCCATTGACACGAGCACCGGCACCGGCGCGATCAACAACAGCGGCTCGGTGAACGTCGGCGGCATCGAAGCTGGCGGCAAGTGGGACTACAGCCTGGACGGAGGCCAGACCTGGACGCAAGGCAGCGGCAACTCGATCTCGGTTAATGCACTGAGCGAAGGAACGAATCACGTCACCGTCCGGCAGACCGATGCGGCAGGCAACCAGTCGACCAAGACCGTTGACGTGGTCAAGGACACGCAGGTCGCCCAAGCCGCCATTGACACGAGCACCGGCACCGGCGCGATCAACAACAGCGGTTCGGTGAACGTCGGCGGCATCGAAGCTGGCGGCAAGTGGGATTACAGCCTGGACGGTGGCCAGACCTGGACGCAAGGCAGCGGCAACTCGATCTCGGGTAGCGCGCTGAGCGAAGGCACGAACCACGTCACCGTCCGGCAGACCGATGCGACAGGCAACCAGTCGACAAACACTGTCGACGTGGTGAAAGACACGCAGATCGCTCCTGCCGCAATCGGCACAAGCACCGGCACGGGTGCCATCAACCACACCGGTTGGGTGACCGTCGGCAACATCGAGCCTGGCGGCAAGTGGGAGTACAGCCTCGATGGTGAGAGCTGGAACGAGGGGGTAGGTTCGAGCATCAATGCCGCCGCCTGGCCTGAGGGTACGTATCACGTGACCGTCCGCCAGACGGATGCCGCAGGCAACCAATCGACGGCGACCGCGGATGTGGTGAAGGACGCGCATGTCTGGACCCCAACCGTCCAGACAAGTACGGGCGCAGGCGCTATCAGCGCCAGCGGCTCGGTGACGGTCGGCAACATCGAGTCGGGCGCAACGTGGCATTACAGCCTGGATGATGGCCAGACCTGGACCCAAGGTAACGGCTCGTCCATCGCGGCCGGCGCGCTGAGCGAGGGCGTGAACCACGTCACCGTCCGTCAGACCGACGCTGCGGGAAATGTCGCCAGCGTCATGATCGACGTGACCAAGGATTCGATCGCGCAGAACCCGACGGTGACGACCTCCTCAGGCGGATCGATCAATGGCACCGGGTCCGTCGTCGTCGGTGGCATCGAGACCGGTGCCAAGTGGGACTACAGCTTGGACAGCGGTCAGACCTGGACGCAAGGCACTGGCAACTCGATCTCGGGCGGCGCGCTGAGCGAAGGCACGAATCACGTCACCGTCCGGCAGACCGATGCGGCAGGCAACCAGTCGACGTCGACCGTCGACGTGGTGAAAGACACGCAGGTCGCTCAAGCCGCCATCGACACGGGCACCGGCACCGGTGCGATCAACAACAGCGGCTCGGTGAACGTTGGCGGCATCGAAGCCGGCGGCAAGTGGGACTACAGCCTGGACGGCGGCCAGACCTGGACGCAAGGCAGCGGCAGCTCGATCTCGGGCGGCGCGCTGAGCGAAGGCACGAACCACGTCACCGTCCGGCAGACCGATGCGGCAGGCAACCAGTCGACGAAGACCGTCGACGTGGTCAAGGACACGCAGGTCGCCCAAGCCGCCATTGACACGAGCACCGGCACCGGTGTGATCAACAACAGCGGCTCGGTGAACGTCGGCGGCATCGAAGCTGGCGGCAAGTGGGACTACAGCCTGGATGGCGGTCAGACCTGGACGCAAGGCTCGGGCAGCTCGATCTCGGGTAACGCGCTGAACGAGGGGACGAACCACGTGACGGTCCGTCAGACCGACGCTGCGGGCAACCAGTCGACGAAGACGGTCGACGTGGTGAAGGACACGCAGGTCGCTCAAGCCACAGTCGGTACGAGTACCGGCACCGGTGCGATCAACAACAGCGGCTCGGTGAACGTCGGCGGCATCGAAGCTGGCGGCAAGTGGGACTACAGCCTGGATGGAGGTCAGACCTGGACGCAAGGCTCGGGCAGCTCGATCTCGGGTAACGCGCTGAACGAGGGCACGAACCACGTCACCATTCAACAGACCGATGCTGCGGGTAATCAGTCGACGAACACGGTCGACGTGGTGAAGGATACGCAGGTCGCTCAAGCCACCGTCGGTACGAGTACCGGCACCGGTGCGATCAACAACAGCGGCTCGGTGAACGTCGGCGGCATCGAAGCTGGCGGCAAG
>NZ_JBWKOG010000004.1:338867-356067 GCF_059415965.1 Roseateles sp. GW821-FHT09G09
TAGTGGGACTACAGCCTGGATGGTGGTCAGACCTGGACGCATGGCAGCGGAACCTCCATCTCAGGAAGCGTGCTGAGCGAGGGGACGAACCACGTCACCATTCAGCAGACCGATGCCGCGGGTAACCATTCGAGCGTCACCACGGACGTAATGAAGGACTCCGTTGTTACTCAGCCAAGCATCGGGGCGCTGGAGAACGGCAAGCTGACAATCGGCAATCTGGAGTCCGGAGCGGCTTGGGACTACAGCGTGAATGGCGGCACGACATGGATACACGGAACTGGAACTGACCTGCCGATTGAAGCAGTCAGCGTAGGAAACAGTCAGTTGACGGTTCGTCAGACCGATGCGGCAGGAAATCAGGCAACTTCATCCCTCAACGTGGTCCGGGGTACAGATGCCGCCGACGTCGTCAATGCGCCAGCAGGTGGTGGTGTCCTGATCGGTGGAGGTGGCCCCGACGCCTTCACGTTCAACTCCCAGAGTAGAGGCACTTTCCTTTTGCCCGACTACGAGATGCGTCCTGGACACTCTGCCCAAGACATTGAAAGGATCGACTTTTCGGACCTGACCGAACCCCCGGACATCTACGCCCATCCTGAAAAGTGGATCCAGATGCTGAACGAAAACGGGCACACCGTTGCCAGATTTGACTTCGACAACCAGGGAGATTTCTCCAAGCCAGAGTTGACGTTGATTCTTCCGCAGGTCGATCAAACGATCTGGATTACGTGGGGCGGCAACGGGTTTTTCACCCCAGGTCCCACTCACTGAGCCGTCCCGGATCCAGGGAGACTGTCGAACGGCGCGAGCTACGGCACCGTGCCGGGCAGCAACACCTGTCGATCGACGCCACGCAACTCACGATGGCCGCAGAACGCCATCGTGAGGTCCAGCTCCCGATGGATGATCTCCAAAGCCCGGCTCACGCCGGGCTTTCCCATTGCGCCGAGGCCATACAGGAACGCGCGGCCAATGTAGGTGCCGCGCGCCCCCAGGGCCCAAGCCTTGAGCACGTCCTGGCCCGAACGGATCCCGCCGTCCAGGTGCACCTCGATGCGGTCGCCGACCGCCTCGACGATGCGCGGCAGCGCGCGGATGCTGGACTCGGCACCGTCCAGCTGGCGTCCGCCGTGGTTGCTGACGATCAGCGCGTCGGCGCCCGTGGCCGCGGCGAGCTTCGCGTCCTCCTCGTCGATGATGCCCTTGATGATCAGCTTGCCGCCCCAGCGCTCGCGGATCCACTCCACATCGCTCCAGCTCAGCTGCGGATCGAATTGCTTGGCGGTCCATTCGGACAGCGAGCTCATGTCACCGACGCCCTTCACGTGGCCGACGATGTTGCCGAAGTGCCGCCGCGACGTGCCCAGCATGCCCAGGCACCAGCGCGGCTTGGTCGCCATGTTGATCAGGTTGGGCAGCGTCAGCTTGGGCGGGGCCGACAGGCCGTTCTTCAGGTCCTTGTGCCGTTGGCCGAGGATCTGCAGGTCCAGCGTCAGCACCAGCGCCTCGCACTTCGCGGCCTTGGCGCGGTCGATCAGGCTGTTGATGAACCCCTTGTCCTTCATCACATAGAGCTGGAACCAGAACGGCGCCGTCGTGTTCGCGGCGATGTCCTCGATCGAGCAGATGCTCATCGTCGACAGCGTGAACGGCACGCCGAAGGCCTCCGCAGCCTGGGCGCCGAGGATCTCGCCGTCCGCGTGCTGCATGCCGGTCATGCCGGTCGGCGCGATCGCGACGGGCATGGCGACGGGACGGCCGAGCATGGTGGTCGCGGTGCTGCGGTCGTCCATGTTCACGGCGACGCGCTGGCGCAGCTTGATGGACTGGAAGTCCGACTCGTTGGCGCGGTAGGTGCTTTCGGTCCAGGACCCGGAATCCGCGTAGTCGTAGAACATCCGCGGGACACGCCGCTGCGCGAGCACGCGCAGGTCTTCGATACAGGTGATGACGCTCATGCGCCGCATGCTAGGCGAGCCGCGCGGACACCGGCCGGAAAGTTTCGCGGGCCCGGTCGGAAGATCCTTCCGGCGGGCTCAGGGACTTCCCGGGGCGCCCCGGTCAGACCATGCCGCCGCCGTCGAGGGTCGCGACCGATTCGGCGCTGAGCGACCGGCAATGGTGGACGAGCCAGCGCGCGAACGAACGCGCCGCGTCGCCGTCGGCGTGTCGGACCAGGCCATAGGGCATCGCCGCGGGCACGGCGAGGTCGAACAGGCGCTTGAGCGCGCCGCCGCGCAGGTAGGTGGCCGCCAGGCTCGGCCGGCCGAGCACGACCCCCTGGCCACAGGCGGCAGCCTCCAGCGTGAGGCCGAGGTCGATGAAGCGCGTGCCCTGCGCGGGCTCGGGCCAGTCGAGGCCGGCGGCGCGCAGCCACGGCTGCCAGGGCTGCAGCGGCGTGCGCAGCAGCGGCGCCGAGGCCAGGTCCGCCGGCGTGCGGATCGCCGGCAGGCGGGCCAGCAGCGACGGGGCGGCCATCGGCGTGACGACGTCGTCGAGCAGGACTTCGCCGTCCGCCGGGACGATGCCGGCAAAGATCTCGACGTCGGCCGGCGGCGCCGGCTGATCCAGGTAGGGCGTCGACAGCAGCAGCTCGAGCTCGATGTCCGGCTGCGCGGCCTCGAAGCCGGGCAGGGCGGGGACCAGCACCTGGCGCGCAAAGGTCGGCGGGCTGGTGATGCTGAGCCGGACGACGCGCTGCTGCTCGCGCCGATGCAGCGGCACGGCGGCCAGCAGCGCCAGCGCGGTCCGGACCTGCGCGAGGTATTCCTTGCCGGCGGCGGTGAGGCGCAGCGGATGGCGCGTCATCAGCGGCTGGCCGAGGCGTTCTTCCAAGGTCGCGATGCGCTTGCCAACGGCGCTCGCGCTGACGTGGAGCACCTCGGCGGCGCGCTCCAGGCTGCCCAAGCGTGCGGCGGCCTCGAAGGCCAGCAGGCCGTCGATCGAAGGCAGGCGCAAGGTGTCGTCGAGAGGCTCGCCTGGGGCGTGGTGCGAGGGGTCGCTCATGGGCGCGACTGTAGCGTCCAGGGCGCTTTCTTCCCTCAGGCCGTCAGGGAGGCAGGATGGCGGGCGCACGAGGCGTCGCAGCGCGCGGATACAGTGGCGCGATGTCCGATGTTCCCGAGAGAAGCCTGATCGCCGCTGCCGACGAGGCCCGCCACCAAGCGCACGAGGGGCCGCGCCTCGTCGCCGACGAGGGCGCTTGCGAGGCTGCGGCCGACCACGCGATCGACCACGCGATCGACCACGCGGCCGACGACGCGACCGTGAGCGCGCTGGAACAGGCGTCCCTGTGGCGCCGTCTGCCGTGGATGGTGGGCGGCGGGTTGAGTCTGGTGCTCGGCGTGATCGGCATCTTCCTGCCGCTGCTGCCGACGACCCCGTTCGTGCTGCTGGCCGCGTTCTGCTTCGCGCGCGGGTCTGCGCGCTGCGAGGCGTGGCTGGTCGGCCACCCGCGCTTCGGGCCGATGGTCGTGAAGTGGCGCGCCAATCGCGCCGTGCCGCTCCGGGCCAAGCAGATGGCCTGGGGAATGATGGCGATCAGCTCGATCATTTCCGCGCTCGTCATGCCGGTCGTGCCTTGGCTGCCCGCCGTCTGCTGCCTGGCGGTCGGCCTCTGGCTCTGGCGTCTGCCTACGGCCTGATTCGACAGGCGACGTTCCGACACTCCCCGGATGGCCGAATCCAGGGCCACGACGCCGGCGACGGTCATGAACCGGGTGGATCGATCGAGGACGCTTGCATCGCACGGCGATTCAACCGAACAGGCTCAGGTTCTCCGGCTTCGGTCGCGCGGGCGCGTCATCCTTCGGCGCGGGCCCGGCACGCCCCCGTGTCTTCGGTTCGACATCGCCCGGCCGGCTCAGCTTCCCGACCCGCACGCCGAGCAGCCGCAGCCGCTGGCTCAGGTCCACGCGCTTGAGGCACAGGCCCGCCGCGTGCCGGATGGCCGCCGCGTCCTGCACCGGCGCGTCCAGGGTCAGGTCGCGCGTCACCGTGCGGAAGCCCTCGAAGCGCAGCTTGATGCCGATCGTGCGGCCCAGGTAGCCCTTGCGCTGCAGGTCCGACGCGAGCTGCTCGCACAGCGCGGTGAAGATGCGCGACAGCTCCGGGCGGTCGCGCTTGGCATGCAGGTCGCGCTCGAAGGTCGTCTCGCGGCTGATGGACACCGGCTCGCTGTAGGTCACCACCGGCCGCTCGTCGAGGCCCCACGCCGCCTGGTGCAGCCAGGCGCTGTAGCCCGCACCGAAATGCTGCAGCAGCAGCTCCGGGGCCGCGGCGGCGAGCTCGCCGATCGTGTGGATGTCCAGACTTTCCAGCTTGGCGCCCGCCTTCGGCCCGATGCCGTTGATGCGCCGCACCGGCAGCGGCCAGATCTTCGTCGGCAGGTCCTCCATCATGATCAGCGTCAGGCCGTCGGGCTTGTCGAGCTCCGACGCGATCTTGGACAGCAGCTTGTTGGGCGTCACCCCGATCGAGCAGGTCAGGCCGGTCGCGCGCTGCACCGAGTTCTTGATCTCCCGCGCGATCGCCCGCACGCCGCCGAGCGGGTCGTGACCCACCGCGTCACGCGCGCCGGGCACGTCGGTGAGGTCGATGTAGATCTCGTCGATGCCGCGGTCCTCGATCACCGGCGCGATCTCGCGCACCGCCGCCTTGAACAGCCGCGAGAAGTGCCGGTACGAGTCGAAGTCCGCCGGCAGCAGGATCGCCTGCGGCGCGCGCAGCGCCGCCTTCATCAGTCCCATCGCGGAGAACACGCCGAGGTCGCGGGCCGCGTAGGTCGACGTCGTCACGACGCCGCGCCCGGTGTAGTCGGCCAGCTTGAAGAACTCGCGCGTGCCGTCGGGCCGCTCCCGCGGCGTGTGGGCGCGCCGTCCGCCGACCACCACCGGCTGGCCCTTGAGCTCCGGATAACGCAGCAGCTCCACGGACGCGTAGAACGCGTCCATGTCCAGATGGGCGATCAGGCGATCGGGCAGCGCTGGCGTCGACTCGGCCATGCGAGGGATTGTGAGCGTGTCGGTTGACACTCGCTGTCAGCAGGCCGGGAGCCGGTTCCGGTTCCGGCCAAGGACCTCGTCGATCAGACGACGAAGGCGAGGCAGGGCGTCAGTGTCCGCAGCTCGTCGACCCGCAGGCCGACACGATGTCCTCAGCCTTGGCCTCGGACGACGCTGACGCCTTGATCGGATCGCGGCATTCGCCGGTCGTCGGATCGAAGCCGCGTTGTTCCATCGTGTAGACCAGCGCCGCGTCCATCATCTCCGCGTGACCCGGGAACCACTGCGACAGCTCCGTGCGCACGATCGCCAGCGGCTCGCGGTCGCCGAGTTCCTCGGCGTAGCGCACCACCTCGCGCATCACGTTCAGCACCATCGCATGCTGGCTGCTGTGGCAGTTCTCCGGCTCGAAGCCGGTGGCTGCCATCCAGCGCTCCTCCATCGCGAAGTGCGCCTCCGTGTGGGCCAGCAGTTCCTTGAACGCCGGCAGCGCGTCCTCGCCGCGATCGAGCGTATCGGCGTAGCGGTTCAGCAGCGCGACGAATTCCTCGTGCGTGTGGTCGAGCTCCGGCTGATTCAGCACGAGCTCGTCGGTCCAGGCCAGCGCGCTCATGGTCAGGCCTTCGCGACGGGGGCCGTGACGCTCGCGCCCAGACGGGCGCGGTGACGCGCCACCTGCGCGCGGACCTGCGCCGGCGCCGTGCCGCCGAGGATGTTGCGCGCGTTCAGCGAGCCCGTCAGCGACAGCACCTCGTAGACGTCCTCGCCGATGCGCGCATCGAATTGCCGCAGCGCCTCCAGCGGCAGCGCCGACAGGTCGATGCCCTGCGCTTGCGCCGTCTTCACCGCGTGCGCGACGATCTCGTGCGCGTCGCGGAAGGCCAGGCCCTGCTTGACCAGGTAGTCCGCCAGGTCGGTCGCGGTCGCGTACCCCTTGAGCGCCGCGCGCTCCATCGCGTCGGCCTTGACCGTCAGGCCGGCCATCATCTCCGCGAAGATGCGCAGCGTGTCGTTGAGCGTGTCGACGGTGTCGAACAGCGGCTCCTTGTCTTCCTGGTTGTCCTTGTTGTAGGCCAGCGGCTGGCCCTTCATCAGCGTGATCAGGCCCATCAGGTGGCCCACCACGCGGCCGCTCTTGCCGCGCGCCAGCTCGGGCACGTCCGGGTTCTTCTTCTGCGGCATGATGCTCGAGCCGGTGCAGAACCGGTCCGGCAGCGCGATGAAGCCGAAGGCCTGGCTCATCCACAGGATCAGCTCTTCCGACAGGCGCGAGATGTGCACCATGATCAGCGCGGCCGCGGCGCTGAACTCGATCGCGAAGTCGCGGTCGCTGACGGCGTCCAGGCTGTTCTGCGCGACGCCCTCCATGCCCAGCGTGCGCGCGACGCGTTCGCGGTCCAGCGGATAGCTGGTGCCGGCCAGCGCGGCGGCGCCCAGCGGCAGGCGGTTCACGCGCTTGCGGGTGTCGACCAGGCGTTCCGCGTCGCGGGCGAACATCTCGACGTAGGCCAGCAGGTGATGCCCGAAGGCCACCGGCTGCGCCACCTGCAGGTGGGTGAAGCCCGGCAGGATGACGTCGGCGTGGCGCTCGGCCTGCTCGACCAGCACCCGCTGCAGCTCGCCGAGCAGGCCGAGGAGGGTGTCGATCTCGCCGCGCAGCCACAGGCGCACGTCGGTGGCGACCTGGTCATTCCGGCTGCGGCCGGTGTGCAGCCGCTTGCCGGCCAGGCCGACCAGCTCGGTCAGGCGGGCCTCGATGTTCAGGTGGACGTCCTCCAGGTCCAGCTTCCATTCGAAGCGGCCCGAGGCGATCTCCTCGCGGATCTGCGCCATGCCCGTCTGGATCGCGGCCAGGTCCTCGGCGCCGATGATCCCTTGCGCGGCGAGCATGTCCGCGTGGGCCAGCGAGCCCTGGATGTCCGCCGCCCAGAGGCGTTTGTCGAAGTCGACGCTGGCGGTGTAGCGCTTGACCAGGTCGCTCATCGGCTCGGAGAAGAGCGCGGACCAGGCCTGCGACTTGTTGGCGAGCTGGTTGTCGGCGACCTGAGGGGAGGACGAGGGGTCAATGGGGGAGGAGGGCATCGGCTTGCAAGGCGTTACGACTTCGCGGCGCCCCGGGCGTGTCCGCATAGGAAGCGGCCGGACGCCTGGGTGAGAATGAGCCGCCGATTCTAAAGGGGGCGCCACCGGGGCGCCCGAGGCGCTGCTTCAGAGGGCGGGACAGTGCGGCGACGGGAGGATCCGATGGCCACGAAGGCAAAGAACGGGCGCGCGCCAGGGACGGACCCCTGGCGGTCGACCCAGCCGCCGCACGAGGGCGGCGAGGCGATGGACACGCTGGGCACACTGGACACGCGCGCGCCGACGACCCAACCCATGAGCACGCAGCCCTTGGACAGCCGACCGATGTCCCTGCAGCCCGCCTGGGAGGAGACCCGGCTGGACGCGCGGCCAACCGAGCCGCCGCGGCTGATCGACGCGCAGCGCAGATTCGACGTCTGCCACGTCGGCCTGGTGTTGCGCGCCGTGCTGGGCGTGCAGCTGGTGCTCTCGCTGGGGCTGGCGATGACCTCCGAGACGGCGGGGCAATGGGCGTGGTCGATGGGCGGCGCGTCGGTCGCGGCGTTGAGCGGCGTCCTGGCCTGGCTGCTGATCGTGTGCGCATCCAAGCGCCTGCTGGCGCGGCTGCCCGAGTGGGCGCAGTGGACGCTGCCGATCGCGCTCGGCGCGGCCTGCGCCCACGGCGGCGCGATGCTGCTGGAGGCGGTGGACATCGGCGCGCTCGGCACCTTGCAGCGCACCGCGGCGGTGCTGGCGGGCGCCCTGGCGGCGGGCGTGCTGCTCGGATGGCTGAAGCTGCGCGAGCGCGCCCAAGCGCCCGCCGATGCGCTGGCGCGGCTGGTGGAGCTGCAATCGCGCATCCGGCCGCACTTCCTCTTCAACACGCTGAATACCGCGATCGCGCTGGTGCGCGTCGATCCGAACCGCGCCGAGGAGGTGCTCGAGGACCTGGCCGAGCTGTTCCGTGTGGCGCTGGCGGACGCCGGGCCGACGGCCGAGGGCGTGCGGCTCGACCAGGAGGTCGAACTGGCGCGACGTTATCTGGCGATCGAGCAGCTGCGCTTCGGCGACCGGCTGCGCGTGCATTGGCAGCTGGATCCGCACGCGGCGGAAGCGCGCGTGCCGCCGCTGCTGCTGCAGCCGCTGGTGGAGAACGCCGTGCGCCACGGCATCGAGCCCAACGACGGCGGCGGCGACGTCGACATCGTGACGCGCGCGCGCGGCAGCGAGATCGAGATCCGCGTCGTCAACACGGTCGGCCTGCCCTCGCGCGGCAAGGGGCACGGGCTGGCGCTGCGCAATGTGCGGCAACGCCTGCGGCTGATGCACGACGTGGCGGCGCGGCTGGAGGCCGGGCCGGGCGAAGGGCGCTTCGTCGTGCGCATCGTGATGCCGCGATGACAACAACAGAACGGGAGGGAAGGACATGCTGACGCATCCGCCGCTGAGGGTCTTGATCGTCGACGACGAGCCGCTGGCGCGGCTGCGGCTGCGCGGTCTGGTCGAGGCCAACGAGGAGCCGCGCGCCGAGGTCGTCGCCGAAGCCGGCAGCGGCGATCAGGCGCTGGCGTGGCTCAAGGACCATGCCTGCGACCTGATCCTGCTCGACGTGCAGATGCCGGGCCTGGACGGGCTGGGGCTGGCGCAGGCGCTGCACGGCCGGCCGTTCGCGCCGGCCATCGTGTTCGTCACCGCGCATGCGCAGCACGCGCTGCTGGCCTTCGAACTGGAGGCGCTGGACTACCTGACCAAGCCGGTGCGGCGCGAGCGGTTGCAGGCCAGCCTGGCGCGGGCGGTCCAGCGCATCGACGAACGGTCCGCCGCCAAGGCGCGCGAGGAGCGCGACGTCCTCGGCCCGGCGTCGTCGCCGGGCACCGAGGCGCCCGTCATCAACATCACCGAGCGCGGACGCCTGCTGCGGGTGCCGCTTTCGGAGGTGCTCTATTTCAAGGCCGAGCTCAAGTACCTGACGCTGCGCACGGCGACGCAGAGCCATGTCATGGACGGCTCGCTGAGCGATCTGGAACAGCGCCTGGGCGACCGCTTCCTGCGCGTGCACCGCAACGCGCTGGTCGCGCGTTCGGCGGTGCGCGAGCTCGAGCGCCACGTGCCTACCGACGGCCCGGCCGACGGCGACGGGGACAACGGCGGGGAACTCGGCTGGGCGGTCCGGATCGCCCATGTCAACGAGTGGCTCGCCGTCTCGCGGCGGCAGGTCGCCGCGGTGCGGGAAGCGCTGGCGGGACAGCGCTGAAGCGGGCGCGTGGTCGGAGGACGGTTCACCGACTTCGCGGCAACGCGGCAACGCGGCAGCGCGGCAACGCCGTCGCACGGGCCCCGGGGGGCTTCAGCCCGTGTTGCGCAGGCCCGCCGCGATCCCGTTGATGGACAGATGGATGCCGCGCTGGACGCGTTCCAGCCGCGGATCCTCCGCGCGCTTCTCCGCCGGGATCGCGCGGTAGCGCCGCATCAGCTCGACCTGCAGGTGGTTCAGCGGATCGATGTAGGGGAAGCGGTGCTCGATCGAACGCGCCAGGGCGGGATTGGCCGCGAGCCGGCCGCTCTCGCCGGTGATCAGCGCGATGGCTTCCTCGGTGCGCGCGAACTCGGCCTCGATGGCGCCGAAGATCCGCTTGGCCAGGCGCTTGTCCTCGACCAGCTCCAGGTAGCGGCGCGCGATGTCGAGGTCGGCCTTGGCCAGCACCATGTCCAGGTTGGACAGCAGCGTCTTGAAGAAGGGCCACTGCTTGTGCATGCGCTTGAGCAGCGCCAGCTTCTCGTCGCGGGCCGCCCCGTCCTTGCCATTGCCCTTGCCCAGGAAGTCCTGGACGCCCGAGCCGAAGCCGCACCAGCCCGGCAGCGTGATGCGCGACTGGCCCCAGCTGAAGCCCCACGGGATCGCGCGCAGGTCCTCGATCGCGCGTGTCGCCTTGCGCGAGGCGGGACGCGAGCCGATGTTGAGCTCGGCGATCTCGCGGATCGGCGTGGTGGCGAAGAAGAAGTCGGCGAAGCCCGGCGTGTCGTAGACCAGCCCGCGGTAGGCGGCGAAGCTCGCGTCCGAGAGCGCCTGCGCCGCGGTCATGAAGGCCTGCGGCGCGGTCTTGGTCGGATGCAGCAGCGTGGCCTCCAGCGTCGCGGCGACCAGCGTCTCCAGGTTGCGCCGGCCGATCTCGGGGTTGGCGTACTTGGAGTTGATGACCTCGCCCTGCTCGGTCAGCCGGATCTGGCCGTTCACCGTGCCGGGCGGCTGCGCGAGGATGGCCTGGTAGCTCGGACCGCCGCCGCGGCCCACCGTGCCGCCGCGGCCGTGGAACAGCCGCAGCGTCAGCGGACCCTGCTGGCGCAGCTCGTCGAACAGCGTCACCAGCGCGATCTCGGCGCGGTACAGCTCCCAGCTGCTGGTGAACACGCCGCCGTCCTTGTTGGAGTCGGAGTAGCCCAGCATGATGTCCTGCTCGCCGCCGGAGCGGCGCACCAGCGCGGCCATGCCGGGCAGCTCGTAGAAGCCCTGCATGATGCGGGGCGCGTTGCGCAGGTCGGCGATGGTCTCGAACAGCGGCACCACGATCAGGTCGCTGACCGCGTCGCCGTCGAGCGTGCCGCGCAGCAGGCCGACTTCCTTGAGCAGCAGCTGCACCTCCAGCAGGTCGCTGACGTCCTCGGTGTGCGAGATGATGTAGTGGCGCAGCGCCTCGCGGCCGAAGCGCTTCAGCGACTCGCGCGCGGTCTCGAAGATCGCGAGCTCGCCCAGCGTGCGCTCGCTGTACTCGGCGCCCAGCACGCGCAGCGGGCGCGTCTGGTTCAGCAGGTCGACCAGCAGCGCGCGACGCTCCTGCTCGCCCAGGGCCGAGTAGTCCTCGCAGACGCGGGCCTGCTTCAGCAGTTCGACGACGGTGAGCTCGTGCTGGTCGCTGCTCTGGCGCAGGTCCAGCGTCGCCAGGTGGAAACCGAAGACCTGCACCGCGCGGATCAGCGGCTTGAGCCGCGGCGCGATCAGCGCGTGCGCGTGATGGTGCTCGAGCGATTCCTTGATGATCCGCAGGTCCGCGAGCAGGTCCTCCGGCGACAGGTACGGGTCCTGCGGTGCGACCGCGTGGCGCAGCGCCTCCGTGCCGGTCAGCGATTCGAGCGTCGCGGCCAGGCGCGCGTACATGCCGGTCAGCGCGCGCCGGTAGGGCTCGTCCATCCGGTGCTCGTTCTGGTCGGGGCTGCGCTCGGCCAGCGCCTGCATCGCCGGCGTGACGCCGGCCAGGCGCAGCGAGATCGACAGCTCCGCGCCCAGCTCATGCAGCTCGGTCAGGTAGTGGCGCAGCGCCAGTTCGCTCTGGCGGCGCAGCGCGAGCCGCATCGTGTCGGCGGTGACGTTCGGATTGCCGTCGCGGTCGCCGCCGATCCACTGGCCCATGCGCAGGAAGGGCGGCACGTCCTCGCCGGGCAGCGCTTCCTCCAGTTCGGTGTAGAGCTTGGGGATCTCGCGCAGGAAGGTCGCGTGGTAGTAGCTCAGCGCGTTCTCGATCTCGTCGGCCACGGTCAGCTTCGAATAGCGCAGCATCCGCGTCTGCCACAGCTGCGTGACGCGGGCACGGATCAGGAGTTCGTTCGCGGCCAGTTCGCGCTCGGTGTGCAGGCGGTCGCGCGCGCCGACCAGTTCGGCCACGGCGCGCTCGGCGTCCAGGATGCTCTTGCGCTGCACCTCGGTCGGATGGGCCGTCAACACCGGCGACACGAAGCCGTGCGCCAGCGTCTTCGCCACTTCCGCCGGCCGCACGCCGGCGTCGAACAGGCGCTCCAGCGCATACCCCAGCGAGCCCGGCTGCAGCGAGCCCTCGCGCTCGTGCACCTCGCGGCGGCGGACGTGGTGGCGGTCCTCGGCGATGTTGGCCAGGTGGGAGAAATAGCTGAACGCGCGGATCACGCTCACCGTCTGCTCGCCCGACAGGCCCTTGAGCAGCTTGTCCATCTGCCTGCCGGCCTGCGCGTCGCGCTTCAGGCGGAAGGCCACCGACAGCTGCCGCACACGCTCCACCAGTTCGTAGGCCTCGCGGCCTTCCTGCTCGCGGATCACTTCGCCCAGGATGCGGCCTAGCAGGCGGATGTCATCCATCAGCGGCTGGTTCTTGTCCTTGATGGTCTTGATCGAGCGGACGGCGCTCGCACCCTTGCGGGGGGGCTTGGCGGCGGACTTGCCAACGGACTTGGCGATGGACTTGGCGACCGCCTGGCCTGCCGGCTTCGGCGTCGTCCTGGGGGCAGGTGTTGCGGCCGGCTCGGCACGGGCCTTGGTGCGGGACGTCGTGCGGGACTTGGCGGAGGCGGACGGGGTACTGGCGGGCATGGCGGCGTGAGGTTCGTCAGGGACCCGGGGAGGGGCGTGATGTAACGAAGTTACCTTCGGTTGACTTTAGCAGTTTCTTCGTGCGCGGCTCGCCCGTGGGCGTGGCGCGGGCGCCGCGATCGGCAGGGATTTGCTCCGGGATCGCGCAAGCCTCGCTTCGCGGCAAACGAGCTTCCCTCCACCGAGGGACGACAGCGGGCGCCGCTCGGCTAGCATCCCGGCCCATGAAGCAAGAATTCGTGATCGCCACCCGCGAGAGCCGGCTGGCCCTCTGGCAGGCGGAACATGTGCAGGCGCTGCTCCGGGCGCGCGGCCTTGAGGTGCGGCTGCTCGGCATGACCACGCGCGGCGACCAGATCCTGGACCGCACGCTGTCCAAGGTCGGCGGCAAGGGCCTGTTCGTGAAGGAACTGGAGACGGCGCTGGAGGACGGCCGCGCGCAACTCGCGGTGCATTCGCTGAAGGATGTGCCGATGGAACTGCCCGAGGGCTTCGTGCTCGCGGCGGTGCTGGAGCGCGAGGACCCGCGCGACGCGCTGGTGTCGTCGACCTTCGACAGCCTCGCCGCGCTGCCGCAGGGCGCCTGCGTGGGCACGTCCAGCCTGCGCCGCGTGACGCAGCTGAAGAACCTCCGGCCGGACCTGCGCATCGAGCCGCTGCGCGGCAACCTCGACACGCGGCTGCGCAAGCTCGACGAGGGCCAGTACGACGCGATCGTGCTCGCCGCCGCGGGGCTGAAACGCCTGAACCTGGACGGCCGCATCCGCCAGTACTTCGGCGTCGACGAGATGATCCCCTGCGCCGGGCAGGGAGCGCTGGGCATCGAGATCCGCGCCGGCCAGGCGCCGCTGGCGGACCATCTGGACGCGCTGGTGCACCGGCCGACCTGGCTGGCGGCGGCGGCGGAACGCGCGGTCTCGCGCGCGCTGGGCGGCAGTTGCTCGATGCCGCTGGCCGCCCACGCGGTCTGGACCGCCGGCGGCGAACTGAGCCTGTCCGTCGCGCTGGGTCATCCGATCGAGCCGGAACGCGCGCTGCTGCGGGCGGGCGCGCAGGCGGCAGTGGCGGACCTCGGCGCCGCGGAAGCCCTGGGCATCTCGGCCGCCTCGGCGCTGCGCGAACTCGGGGCTGTCGAGTACCTGAAGGACGTCTGATGCCGGGCGCCGTCGCCCCGGTCCGGTTGTTGCTGACCCGCCCGCGGGCGCAGGCCGATGAATGGGCGCGGCGCATGGCCGCGCTGGGGGTGCCGACCGTCTCCCTGCCGTTGATCGACATCGAACCGGCCGCCGACCCGGCGCCCATCGCGGCTGCATGGTCGGCCTTGCCGACGATGGACCTGGCGATGTTCGTCAGCCCGAACGCCGTCGAGCAGTTCTTCGACCATCGACCTGCCGACGCCGTCTGGCCCGGGCGGACCTGGGCGGCGACCGTCGGTCCGGGCAGCGCGCGGGCGCTGATCGAGCGCGGCGTGCCGCCGACGCGGCTGGTCCAGCCGCCGGCGGCGTCCGACAGCCTCGACTCGGAACACCTGTGGCCCGAGCTGGTCCGCGTCGCGGGCGCGGACTGGTCGGGTCGTCGCGCGCTGCTGGTGCGCGGCGACGGCGGACGCGAATGGCTGGGCGACCGGCTGCGCGACGCGGGCGCCGAGGTGGCCGCCGTCAGCGTCTACCGCCGCAGCTGCCCCCGGCTGTCGGCGGAGACCGAGGCGCTGCTGCGCGTCGCGCTGGGCGAGCCGGGGCGGCACGTGTGGCTCTTCAGCAGTTCGGAGGCCATCGGCCACCTGGAGGCCCTCGAAAAGGGGACGCAGGGGGGCGAGCCCGCCGGGGAGGCGGACACCCCGCGGCGCCCCCGTTGGGAGCGCGTCCTGGCGCTGACCACGCACGAGCGCATCGCCGCCCGCGCGCAAGCCCTCGGGGTGGGGCATGTGGTTTTGGTGCGACCGGATGCCGAGGCCGTCGCGGCCGGGTTCCGGGTGCTGTCAGGGTCCACCCTAGAATCGCCGTCGTGAGCGAGACCACCACCCCAGCGGCCGACGTTCCGTCGCCCCACAAGCCCGCCCGGCAATCCGGCGCCACCTTGACCCAGGCCGTCGTGGCCTGCGTCGGTCTGGTGGCCCTGCTGGCCCTCGGCCTGGCCTGGCAGAGCCAGCAGCGACTCAAGCAGGTCGAACAGGAACTCGTCCGGCGCCAGGACAGCAGCCAGAGCGAGGCCAACATCGCCCGCGACCAGGCGCGCCAGGCGCAGGACCTCAGCCGCGACACCGCGGCCAAGGTCGCGCTGGTCGACGCGCGGCTGTCCGAGGTCGCCGTGCAGCGCGAGCAGCTCGAGACGCTGATGCAGTCGATGAACCGCTCGCGCGACGAGAACGTGGTCGGCGACATCGAGGCCTCGCTGCGCGTGGCCATGCAGCAGAGCACGATCACCGGCAGCGCGGAGCCGCTGGTGGCCGCGCTGCGCCAGGCCGACGAGCGGCTGGGCCGCTACAAGCAGCCGCGCCTGGAGGGCGTCCGCCGCGCCGTGACGCGCGACCTGGAACGCATCAAGGCGGTCAGCGTGGTCGACGTGTCGACGCTGACGATCAAGCTGGACGAGGTCGTGCGCCAGGTCGACGACCTCCCGCTGCTGGCCGTCGCCCAGCCCGGACAGGATCCGTCGGGCGCTGTCGCGCCCGTCGCGCCCGTCACGCAACACCCGACCCCGTCGTCCACCGTCGCGAAGCCCGCCGCGCCGCGCAAGCCCGCCTCCGCCGCCGCCTCGCAGGCCGCTGGCGACGGCGAACCCGGCTGGTGGACCCGTCTCTGGGACCAGGCCGGCGATCGCTGGACGACGCTGTCCGGCGACGTCTGGCGCGAAGCCCGCGGCCTGCTGCGCGTCACGCGCATCGACCATCCGGAAGCCGCGCTGATCGCGCCCGAGCAGTCCTTCTTCCTCCGGGAGAACCTCAAGCTGCGGCTGTTGAACGCCCGGCTGGCGCTGCTGAGCCGTCAGTTCGACACCGCGCAGGTCGACCTGCGCGAGGCGCAGGCGATGCTGGACCGCTACTTCGACGCCCGCTCGCGCAAGCTGACCCAGACGACGGAGCTGCTGCGTCAGGTGCAGGGCCAGTCCCGGCAGGTGACCGTGCCGCGCCCCGACGACACGCTGGCCGCGCTGAGCGCGGTCGCGCGCTGAGGAGATCGCCGTGCGCATGGTGATCTGGCTGGTGCTGCTGTTCGTCGCGGCCGTGGTCGCGGCATTGACGCTGGGCAACAACGACGGTCTCGCCAGTTTCTACTGGCGCGGCTGGCGCATGGACCTGTCGCTGAATCTCTTCCTGCTGCTGCTGGTGGGAGGCTGCTTCGCGCTGATGACGCTGATGCAGACGCTGGACGCGCTGCTGACGCTGCCCAAGCGGGCGCGGCTGTGGCGCATGGCCCAGCGTGAACGCAGCGCGCAGGTCGCCTTGCGCGAGGCCTGGGCGGAGTACTTCGGCGCCCGCTACAGCCGGGCGCAGAAGGCGGCGCAGCGCGCGCTCGCCATCCAGGTGCAGACGCCGGATCTGGCGCAGGATGGCGCTTTCATGGCCCTGGCGCACCTGGTGGCCGCGCAGAGCGCCCACAAGCTGCAGGACAGGCGCAATCGCGACGAGCATCTGCGCCAGGCCCTCCAGGTGGCGGCGACGTCGGCCGGTGCCCGGGTGCAGGAAGAAGGCGCCAGACTGCTGGCCGCGGAATGGGCCCTCGACGATCGCGACGCGCCGCGCGCGCTCGGCCTGCTGGGCGAACTGACGCCGGGTGTCGCACGCCGCACGCAGGCGCTGCGGCTCAAGCTGCAGGGCAGCCGCCTGGCGCATGAGCCGCTGGAGGCGCTGCGCACCGCGCGTCTGCTGGCCAAGCACCAGGGCTTCTCGAAATCGGCCGCGCAAGGCCTGCTGCGTTCGCTCGCGTGCGAGGCGTTGGACGCCGCCCGCGACATCGACCAGTTGCGCGGCATCTGGCAGCAACTGGACGCCTCGGACCGGCGCGATGTGTTCGTCGCGTCGCGCGCGGCGAACTGCGCGGCCAGCCTGGGCGCGCCGGAGGACGGACGCGGCTGGCTGCGGCCGTTCTGGGAATCGATCGCGGAGCAGGGCGCCGACGAGCGCCATGCGCTGGCCGAGGCGCTGGTGCTGTGCACGCCCGGACTGGGGCCGGAATGGCTGCAGCGCCTGGAGGGCGCGGTCCTGCGCTTCCCGCGCGACGGCACGATGGCCCTCGCGCTGGGACACGCGCTCGCGGAGCGCCAGCTGTGGGGCAAGGCCCGCCTGATGCTGGAGCAGGCCGCCGAGGATCGCGAATTGACCGTCAATGCGCGCCGCCGCAGTTGGCTGCGACTGGCGGAAATGGCTGACCAGGACGACGACACCGAACGCCGTGCCCGCTGCTACGAGGCGGCGGCACGTCTGGGTTGAAGCCGGCGTACGGCCCTGGAAGCTGCCAGGGCGGTTCGATGGAATGATTTTTCGTCGAGATACTTGCAGACCTGCAAAAACGCATGCTATAGTCGCAGTCTTTCAGCGGCTGTAGCTCAGTTGGATAGAGTACTTGGCTACGAACCAAGGGGTCGTGGGTTCGAATCCTGCCAGCCGCACCAGAAAAACTGTTGGATCTCCGGGTAACCGGAGATTCGGCAAGAAAAAGAAGAAGTAACAACAAAAACCTGGGATCGCTTCCACGACGGCGGTTCCTGATCAGTAAAAGTCGAGCGGCTGTAGCTCAGTTGGATAGAGTACTTGGCTACGAACCAAGGGGTCGTGGGTTCGAATCCTGCCAGCCGCACC
>NZ_JBWKOG010000004.1:356167-634207 GCF_059415965.1 Roseateles sp. GW821-FHT09G09
AAATAAAAAGCCAGCGTTGAAAGACGCTGGCTTTTTTCTTTGCCCAAATCATTTCCGGTGCGCTCATATTCGATTCGCGCGCTTCATTGGCGCGCCGCTTTGAATGGTTGCGCGGGATTATTCCGGGCGAATATCGTCCGGATCGAATAACTCCTGCTGGCGTTGGGTCGCGGCGACCGGCGATCCGGGCCTGGCCGGCGTGCGAGAGAGTTTCGGCGCCGGCATCGGCCAGGCGAGTCCATCCTGCATGAAGAAGTTGCGACGCGCCTGCTGCTGCGGGTGCAGGGGCGCTTCGGCGGCAGTCAGTACCGGCGCCACGCAGGCGTCGCTTCCTTCGAAGAGGGCCACCCAGTGCGCCAGCGATTCCTGCCGGATCCGCGCGGCGACCGCGTCGCGCAACGCCGGCCATTGCAGGGGATCGTCCAGCGATGGTGGCAGGGGCGGCGTCGGCATCAGGCCGAGTCGCGCCATGAGCTCCTGCCGGAACGGTGCCTCGATCGCACCGAGCGACAACCATCGCCCATCCGCGCATTCGAAGCAGTCGTAGAAATGCGAGCGGTGCAGGAAGAGGTTGCGCGACGGATCGTCGTCCCAGCGGCCGCCGGCCCGCAGTGCCTGGATGAGCGTCCCCATGTAGCCGACGCCGTCGACGATGGCCGCGTCCACGACCTGGCCGCGACCCGAACGGCGCGACTCCCACAGCGCGCACATCAGTCCGAAGAGCATCGTCAGCGCCCCGCCGCCGATGTCGCCGAGCAGGGTGGCCGGCAGCGTCGGCGCCTGGCCCGAGCGGGCGGAGAAGGGCATCAGGCCGCTCAAGGCGACGTAGTTGATGTCGTGCCCGGCGCGTTGCGCCAGCGGGCCGGTCTGGCCCCAGCCGGTGAGGCGCGCATAGACCAGCGTGGGATGAGCGGCCAGCAGCGTGTCCGGTCCCAGCCCGAGCCGTTCCATCACGCCGGGGCGGAAACCTTCGATCAGCGCGTCGGCGCCCGCGACGAGTTCGCGCACCCGGGCCAGTCCCGCGGGCGATTTCAGGTCCGCCTGGACGATGGCCTTGCCGCGGTTCAACGCCGCGCCACCACCGAGCCGTGTCTCACCGCCGGGCCGCTCCACGACGGTCACGTCGGCGCCGAAATCGGCCAGCACGAGCCCCGCGAACGGTGCCGGACCGATGCCGGCGAACTCCACGATCCGCAAACCGCTCAAGGGACCGCTCGCGCCTTTGTTCGCGCTGTTGTTCGCGCTGTCGTTCGCGCCGTCGTCCAAGGTGTCGCTCATGCCGCGTCTTCCGGGGAATGTGGGTCGCGACACCATATCGTGTCGCCGGCCGGGTCTCTGGAAGCCTGGGCGGGGACGCCGCCGGAGCGCGACACAATAGCCGCATGAGCAAGGCATTCACGAAGGAATCCGAGAGCGACGATGAGGACGACGGCCCGTCGCTGCCCGCATTGCCCCAGGGCTCGCGCAACTACATGACGCCGGCGGGGTACGCCCGGCTGCGCGCCGAGTTCATGCAGCTGCTGGACGTCGAGCGTCCCAAGATCGTCGAGATCGTTTCCTGGGCCGCGAAGAACGGCGACCGCTCGGAGAACGGGGACTACCTCTACGGCAAGAAGCGGCTGCGCGAGATCGACCGTCGCCTGCGCTTCCTCACGAAGCGGCTGGACATCGCCGAGGTCGTGGACCCGAGCGCGCACCATGGCAGCGACCAGGTGTTCTTCGGCGCGACGGTGACCTACGCCAACGGCAAGGGCGAGGAACGGACCATCACCATCAAGGGCATCGACGAGTCGGACAGCCTGGCGGGCGAGGTGAGCTGGGTGTCGCCGATCGCGCGCACATTGCTCAAGGCGCGCGAGGGCGACGAGCTGCAGCTGGTGACGCCGGTGGGCGTGGAGCCGATCGAGGTGGTGGAGGTCCGCTACCCCAAGCCCGGGTCGCCCGAGTAGCCCAGGCGGCCTGACCGGCGAGGAGCCTGCTCAGGGCTTCACGCGCCAGGCGCGCATCACCGCGCTCGAGCGCTTGAGCGTGCGCAGCGCATCGGCCAGGTGCAGCCGGTCGCGCACCGCCAGCAGCAGCGTCATTTCCGCGGTCTCGCGCTGCTGCGAGTCGTCGCTCATGGCGATGTGCGTGATGTCGGCCTCCGCGCTGCTGACCGCGGTCGCGATCTGCGCCAGCACGCCCTTGCCGTTGCGCATCAGCACGCCGACCTCCGCCTCGAAGCTGCGGCTCAGTTCCTCGCCCCAGCCGACGGCGATCCAGTGCTCGCTGTCGCGCTGGAACAGGCGTCGTCCGACCGAGCACTCGGCCGTGTGGACCACCAGGCCCTCCCCGCGACCGAGGTAGCCCTTGATGTCGTCGCCGGGAATCGGCCGGCAGCAGGTGGCCAGGCGCACGGAGGCGCCTTCGCTGCCGTCGATCAGGACCTGACCCTGCGCCGGCGCGTCGTCGGTGGCGAAGCGGCCCATCGTCAGCAGCACCGCGTCGGGCCGCTGACCCTGGTCGGACAGGGTGCGCGCCAGCTTCTTCGCCACGATCGTCGCGATCTTGCGCCCCAGGCCGATCTCGACGAGCAGCTCGTCCACATGCCGGTTGCCCGCCCAGCGCGCCAGGTCCTGCCACAGCGCGGCGGCGGTCTCGTCCTCGGGCTGAAGGCTGGGCAGCGCCAGGCCTTCCGCGCGCAGCGCCTGCGCCAGCATCTTGTGGCCGAGCTCGCGCGACTCCTCCTGCTCCAGGTTCTTCAGGAAATGCCGGATCTTGGAGCGCGCCCGCCCGGTACGCACGAAGCTCAGCCAGGCCGGATTCGGCCGCGCGCCGGCGGCGGTCACCACCTCGATCACGTCCCCGCTGCGCAGCTCGGTGCGCAGCGGCACCGGCTCGCCGTTGACCTTCGCGGCGACGCAATGGTCGCCCACGTCCGAGTGGATCGCGTAGGCGAAGTCCACCGGCGTCGCGCCCTTGGGCAGCGCCATGATCTTGGACTTCGGCGTGAACACGTAGACCGCGTCGGGGAACAGGTCGATCTTGACGTGCTCCAGGAACTCGGTCGCGTCGCGGGTCTCGTCCTGGATGTCCAGCAGCGACTGCAGCCAGCGCGATCCCAGCTGCTGCGCGCCCTTGGCGTCGCCCTTGCTCTTGTACAGCCAGTGCGCGGCCACGCCTTTCTCGGCGACCATGTGCATGGCCTCGGTGCGCATCTGGAATTCCACCGGCGTGCCCAGCGGGCTCACCAGTGTCGTGTGCAACGACTGGTAGCCGTTGGGCTTGGGGATGGCGACGTAGTCCTTGAAGCGGCCCGGCTGCGGCTTGTAGAGCTGGTGCAGCACGCCCAGCGACCAGTAGCACTGGGGCAGGTCCTGCACGATCACCCGGAAGCCGAAGATGTCGCTGACCTGGGCGAAGCTCAGGTGCTTCTCTCTCATCTTCTTGTAGATGCTGAAGAGCGTCTTCTCGCGGCCCTGGATCTCGACGCGCAGGTTCGCCTCGGAGAAGGCCTTCTGCACGTCGCGCTCGATGCGCGACACCAGGTCGCGCCGGTGGCCGCGCGCCTTGGTGACGGCCTTGGCCAGTGCGCCGTGGCGCCACGGGTGGATGTACTGGAACGAGAGTTCCTGCAGTTCGCGGTAGATCTCGTTGAGGCCGAGCCGGTGGGCGATCGGCGCATAGATGTCCAGCGTCTCGCGGGCGATGCGGCGTCGCTTGTCGAACGCCATGTGCTGCATCGTGCGCATGTTGTGCAGGCGGTCGGCCAGCTTGATCAGGATCACGCGGACGTCCCGCGCCATTGCCAGCAGCATCTTGCGGAAGCTCTCCGCCTGCGATTCCTCGCGCGTCGAGAATTGCAGCTTGTCCAGCTTGGTCAGGCCGTCGACCAGTTCGGCGGTCGGCGCCTCGAAGCGCTCGATCAGTTCGGTCTTGGTGACGCCGCAATCCTCCATCGCGTCGTGCATCAGCGCGGCCATGATGGCCTGCGCGTCCAGGCGCCAGTCGGCACACAGGCCGGCGACCGCGATCGGATGGGTGATGTAGGGTTCGCCGCTGGCCCGGAACTGCCCCAGATGGGCCTCGTCCGCGAACTTGTAGGCCTCGCGGATGCGCTTGACGTCGGCCTTGGGCAGATAGTGCAGGCGGTCCACGAGCGCGTCGAACGAGGACGCCTCGGCGGCCGTGTCCGGCGTGGCCTTGGGGCCGGCCAGCCCGGTCAGGCCTGGAATGTGAGCGGTGGCGAAGGAGCGGAGACCCATGCGATGCAATTTAACCGATGGCGACAGGGGTTTCCGGCGAGTGGACTTGAGGTCGCGGCCCCCTCCGGGTCCGGAATTAAGGGTTTATCCCTATCAAGAACACGCGAAAGCTGCGGATCGAGGCCTAAAGTCCGGAGGTCGCCCGCCGATAAACCGAACATGCCCTGGAAGGGCGATGGCCCGGGACCCGTCCCGGTCCCGGCATCCGCTGGCCGAAATGTGCGGACACCTCGCGGGAGGCTCGCCATGAATCCTGTTTCCAACAACACAACGACCTTGAACGGTCCCGGTGCGACCACCGGGCAGTCGGCGCGCGTGCGTGAAGCGGGCGTCGACGATCCCTCGACGGCGTCGCCGGTCGAGGCCTCCGCCGTGGTGAGCCTGTCCCCGCTGGCAGCGAGCCTCGCCGCCTCGGAAACTCAGGCGCAGACACGTCCGGCGCCCGCCTCGACGGTGCAGACGCAAGCAGCCCAGGCCCAGGCCCAAACTCAAGCTCCGGCCCAGGCCGCGGCGCCTGCCCCGGCGCCCGCCCCCACGACCGTGACGGCGCAGAGCACCTCCTTCCAGCCGTCCAATGCCCGGGCCGCCGTGGTGTCCCGGGACGACAAGTTCCCCGAGCCGATCAGCCTGGTGCCCAACCTGGTCTATGCCGAGGCCGATTCGGACCAGAACGGCGTCATTTCGCCGTCGGAGCGTCGGTCCTACGACGTCCTGCATCCCACGCTGGGCCAGCGCCCGGCGGACGTGCCGCCCAAGCGCGTCGTCGATGCCGAGTTGCGCGAGTACACCTCGATCGCCAACAACCAGTTCTGACGCCGTCGCGCGGGGCCCGCCGACCGGCGACGCCCGATATCGCCCGATGGGGGGATCCGGGACGGACTCCCCCTTCCGAGGGCCCTCCTCAGTCGGGTATGCAAGGCGCGATCCGGCGCGCAAAGTTGACTCCGTCGCGGCTCGGCATGAGCTGCCTGTCGTTGAAGGAGTCAGCCATGCACTTCGCCGAAATCGAGACCGGGGACTACCGCATCTATGCCGGCGCGATCGAGCGCCCCCGCCAGTTCGGCTACGTGGCGGCGGTCGTCGTGGTGCGGACGGGGCTCTGCGAGGCGATGAACAAGCGCGAAGCCTTCCGCGACGAGAACCTGGCCGGCGGCTACGGCTGGGCGACGCCGGCGGAGGCCTTGCGTTTCGCCATCAATGCCGGCAAGGAAGCGGTGATGTGCCGGATCGGCATGTACGCGTGACGGAGGCGGCATGATCCGGACCACCCTGTTCGACGAACTTGTCGATGCCGACGTGTTCGGCGACGCCCTGTTCGATGACGACCTGTTCGACGACTTCCTCACCACGCTCCCGCGGGTGGGGGCGGAGACCGCCCCGACCATCTCGCTGACTGGCGCCCCGTTTGCCGCCCCGTTTGCCGCCCCATTTGCCGGCCCGGCTGCCGCCCCGCTCCCCGTGGCTCAAGCGGCCCATCCCGTGCTTCGTCGCGTGAGCGCCCGTCCACGCTTGGATCGCCGCGACGGGCCCGTTATCGTGCGGGCATGTCGACCCCGGTCCTCCCCGTCAGCCCTTCCGACCCTCCGCATCCGGCCTGGCACGGTTTCGTCTCCTACCTGACGCCGCAGCGCGTCCTGCTGGCGCTGGCGCTGGCCACCGTCTTCGCGCTGGCGCTGCAGCCGATCTTCATCACCCCGTTCCCGGTCCTGCTGGGCCGGACGATGTTCGTGGGCATGCTGGCCTTGCTGGCCTTCTCGGCGGCCGGGCAATGGCCACGCCGTCTGCCGCGCTGGTGGGCGCGATGGCTGTTCCAGGTCGTCGTGGTCGCGGCGGCGGTGCCGCTGGCCACGCTGGCCGTCTACATGGTCGCCGTCGGCGGTGACTTCTCCAGCTTCGTCGAATCCGAATCCCGGATGCTCGGCTTCCTCTGGATCGCAGGATCCGGTCTGGTCGTCGGACCGCTGCTGGCGATGGGGGCGCTCTACCGCCAACGCGATGCCGAAGCCCGCAGCCAGGCGCTCAGTTTCGAGCTCGAACGCAGCGAACTGGAGCGACGGGCCCTCGACGCCCGGCTGCGCCTGCTGCAAGCGCAGGTCGAGCCGCATTTCCTGTTCAACACGCTGGCCAATGTCCGCGCGCTGGTGGAGACCGGATCGCCCCAGGCCGCGCCGGTGCTGCGCAGCCTGATTGCCTACCTGCGCGCGGCGATGCCGCGGCTGCAGGGCGACGCCACGACGCTGTCCGACGAGGTCGCCCTGGTCCGCGCCTACCTCGAGCTGATGCACCTGCGCATGCCGGACCGGCTCGATGTCGTCGTCGACCTGCCGCAGGAGCTCGGCGGCCTGCGCTTTCCGCCGATGGCCTTGCTGACGCTGGTCGAGAACGCCGTGCGCCACGGCATCGATCCCAGCGAAGAAGGCGGGCGCATCGAGGTCGGCGGAGTGCTGCACGACGGCCAGGTGCGGCTCTGGGTCAGCGACACCGGCGTCGGCATGACGCAGAGCATGGGCAGCGGCACCGGGCTGCGCAACCTGCGGGAGCGGCTGACGCTGTTCTACGGCCCCGGCGCTTCGTTGGCGCTGACCGAAAATCTACCGCACGGCCTGTGTGCCGAGCTGCGCTTCACTCCGCAATGACATGAGTTCTTCCGACCGCCCCGCCCAGTTCGACCATGCCGCGCCGACCGCCCTGATCGCGGACGACGAGCCGCTGCTGCGCGACAGCCTGCAGCGCAGTCTCGGCTTGCTGTGGCCGGAACTGCGCGTGGTCGCGCAGGCGCGCAACGGGCGCGAGGCGGTGGAGATGTTCGAGGTCCACCGACCCGACATCGCCTTCCTCGACGTCCACATGCCGGGCCTGAACGGGATGGAGGCGGCCCGGCAGATCGCGCGCCAGGCGCATGTCGTGTTCGTCACCGCGTTCGAGGCTTACGCCTTGCAGGCCTTCGAGCGCGGCGCCATCGACTATCTGGTCAAGCCGGTCGACGAGGCCCGCCTCGCCGACACGGTCGGCCGGCTGAAGGAGCGTCTGGCCGAGCAGCCCCGGCGTTCGCGCGGGGAGGGCAGCCAGGCGGCGCTGGAGGCTGTCATCGACGAGCTCGCCCGCCGCATCGCGCGGCAACCGGGCGCGCCCGCGTCGGCGGCCGCCGGCCTGGCGACCGACACCGGACCCTTGCAGTGGATACGCGCGTCCGTGGGGTCGACGCTGAAGCTGATCCCGGTCGACGAGATCCTCTTCCTGCGCTCGGACGAGAAGTACACGCTGGTCGTCACCGCCGAGGGCGAGGCGCTCATCCGCACGCCGATCCGCGAACTGATCGAGCGGCTCGACGCCCAGCGCTTCGTGCAGGTCCATCGCTCGGTGGTGGTCAATCTGCACGCGATCAGCCACGTCACGCGGGGGCCGAACGAAACGGCGGACCTCCACCTGAAGGCGCGGCCCGAGGTGCTGCCCGTCAGCCGCAGCTACCTGCACCTGTTCCGGCAGATGTGAGGCGACCCGCGGGCGAGGGCCGGCGCGCGCCGGTGCTCGGTCCCCGGGGATTCAGCGGCCCGGTTGCGCCTGCTCCAGCGGTTGAGGTGCGGCGGGCAGCGGCACCTGCTGGGCCTTGCCCTGCACGACCACCGGTTCCAGCTGCCACATCGGGGCGGCGACGTTGACCATCTGCACGACGGCCATCACGGCGACCGCGATGATCGCGGCCATCAGCGCGGTGTGCATCGCGCCGTCGGAGAAGCGGTGCAGCTCGGGTTCATCGGGGGTCGAGGGCTGGTGTCGCGCCGACGCGCGCCAGCCGTTCCACGCTTGAGAGAGTCGGGTGTCCATGGTCTCTGCTCCTCGTCGACAAGCTGCAACAAGTCTAGGTGGCGGCCCGGCGCGCTTCCAGCGAAGCCGGACGTAAAAAAGCGCGGCTCAGCCGCGCTTTTCCGCTGTCCGTCGCAAGGGACGGTCCGACGCTCAGCGCTGCAGCGCCTCGGTGCGGGTGTTCAGCCAGGCGAGGGCCTCGCCGTCGACCAGCGGCGCCAGACGCCGGCGCACCTCGGCGTGATATGCGTTCAACCACGCGAGTTCGTCCTCCGACAGCAAGGCCACCGCGATGCAGCGCGTGTCGATGGGGCACAGCGTCAGGGTCTCGAACGCCAGCATCTCGCCGAACTGCCCCTTCTCGGCGGTTTCGAAGGCCACGTTCAGCACCAGGTTCTCGATCCGCACCCCCCATTGGCCGGGGCGGTACAGGCCGGGCTCGATCGACGTGATCATGCCGGGCTCCATGGCCATGTTCGCGTCGGGCACGGCCTTCGAGATGCTCTGCGGGCCTTCATGCACGTTCATGAAGTAGCCGACGCCGTGGCCGGTGCCGTGTCCGTAGTCCAGGCCGTGGGCCCACAGCGGGGCGCGGGCGATGGCGTCGAGCATCGGGCTCAGCGTGCCGCGCGGGAACGCGGCGCGCGACAGCGCGATCGTGCCCTTGAGCACCAGCGTGTAGTCGCGCTGGTGGTCCTCGGTGATGGTGCCGATCGGCCAGACGCGGGTGATGTCGGTCGTCCCGCCCACGTACTGGCCGCCGGAGTCGATCAGCAGCAGGCCGTCGCCCTCGATCTGCGAGAAGGACTCCGGCACCGCGCGGTAGTGCGGCATCGCGCCGTTGGCGTTGAAGCCGGCGATGGTCGAGAACGACAGGCCGACGAAGCCGGGCCGCTTGGCCCGCTCGGCGGTCAGGCGCTCGTCGACGGTGAGTTCGGAGATCGCCTCGCCGCGCGCCAGGGCCGCTTCGAACCACGCATAGAACGCACACATCGCGGCGCCGTCCTGTTCCATCGCCTGGCGGATGAACTGCGCTTCGGCGGCGTTCTTGCGGCTCTTCAGCAGCGTGCTCGGATTGATGGCCTCCACGACGGCCGCCGAGGCCGGCAAGGCCTCGCGCAGGCCGAGCGTGACGCGACGGGGGTCGATCAGCACCTTGGCGTCCGAGGGCAGGGCGCCCAGCGTCGCGCGGGTGTCGGCATACGGCGCGACGCGCACGCCGTCCGCGGCGAGTCGCTGCGCCAGCGCCGCGTCGATCTTGCCGGGCTGGACGAACAGCGTCGTGCCGGTCGTGCCGGTCGTGTCCAGCAGCGCATGGGCGAGGAACACCGGGTTGTAGGTCACGTCCGAGCCGCGCAGGTTGAGCAGCCAGGCGATGTCGTCGACGCTGGAGATCAGGTGATGCGAGGCGCCGTGTCTGGCCATGCCCTCGCGGACCTGCTGGAGCTTGTCGGCGCGGCTGACGGTGGCCTGCGGCGAGGCGTGCTCGTAGATGGGCGCGTCGGGCAGGCCGGGGCGGTCGTCCCAGGCCTGGTCGATCAGGTCGAGTCCGGTGTTGATCAGCACGCCCTTGGCGCCGAGCGCCGCGCGCAGCTGTTGCGCGACGGCAAGTCCGAGCACCTGCCCATCGACGACCAGGGTCTGGCCGCGCTGCAGCGTGTCCGCGATCCAGGTGATGTGCTGGCTGGAGGCGCCGGTGGGGATCTTGAAGAGGGCGATGCCGCTGTCGGCGAGCTCGCGTTCGGCGGAGGTCCAGTAGCGGCTGTCGGCGAACAGCTGGGCGTCATCCAGCGTCACGACCAGGGTGCCCATGGAGCCGGTGAAGCCGGAGAAGACTTCGCGGGCTTGCCAGCGGCGCGGCAGGTATTCGGAGAGATGCGGATCGGCCGAGGGGACCAGGATGGCGTGGGCGCCGGCGTTGCGCAGCGCGTCGCGCAATCTGGAGATGCGCAGCTTGATCTGGGAAAGGCGGGTATCCATGGCGGGCCTCGGCGGGTTGGCGAGCGGACCGTGGGTGACCGGATAGGCCACCCACATCGAGTCGTCGAATTGTAGGAGTGACGTCCTCCACCCCTCCAACGAGCGTGCGAGGTCGTGCCGGAGCGGGGCGACCAGGCCCCCTTGACGGAACTTAGGGAGGGAATTTGTCGGCCGGGGCGGCCGACAAAGGAGGGAGATGGAGTCAAGGGGGCCTGGTTGCCCTGCGAGCGCTCACAGCTCTGTCCGCAGCGCCCACAACTCCGGGAACAGCACGACGTCCAGCATCTTGCGCAGATAGCTGACGCCGCCCGTGCCGCCGGTCCCTCGCTTGAAGCCGATCACGCGTTCCACGGTGGTGACGTGGCGGAACCGCCAAAGCCGGAACGCGTCTTCGAGGTCCACGAGTTCCTCGCCCATCTGGTACAGGTCCCAGTGCGCCTTCGGATCGCGGTAGACCTCGAGCCAGGCGGCCTTGACGCCGTCGTCGGCGGAACGTGGCTGCGTCCAGTCCCGCTCGAGCGCGGCGGCGGGCACATCGATGCCGCGGCGCTTCAGCAGCCGCAGGACTTCGTCATACAGCGAAGGCGCCTCATAGGCCGCCTGCACCTCGGCCAGCAGGTCGGCGCGATGCGCGTGCGGCTTGAGCATCGCCGCGTTCTTGTTGCCGAGCATGAACTCGATGCGGCGGTACTGCGCGCTCTGGAAGCCGCTGCTGTTGGAGAGGTAGGGCCGGATGGCCGAGTACTCCGGCGGCGTCATCGTGCTGAGCACGTCCCAGGCGTGGACGAGCTGCTCCATGATCCGCGACACCCGCGCCAGCATCTTGAAGGCTTCGGGCAACTGGTCCGAGGCCACGTGCGTCACCGCGCCGTGCAGCTCATGCAGCATCAGCTTCATCCACAGCTCCGAGGTCTGGTGCTGGATGATGAAGAGCATCTCGTTGTGGTCGGGCGAGAGCGGATGCTGGGCGCTCAGCACCTGGTCCAGGCGCAGGTAGTCGCCGTAGCTCATGTCCTTGGAGAAGTCGAGCTGCGCGCCTTCCTCGCGGACGATGGCTTCACCGCGTTGTCCGGTGCCCGGTCCGCTGCCTTGTCCCGTTCCTTCAGCGGCCTTGTCGTCCGCCGCGCCGGACCCATCGGACCCATCGGAACCATGTCCCATCGGGCAACTCATGTCACCGCCGCCTTCTTGTTGAAGCGCGCCTCGCGCCATTCCCCGGTGGCCAGCACCTGATGCAGATGCTCGACCGCGTCCCACGCGTCGGCGAAGCCGATGTACAGCGGCGTGAAGCCGAAGCGCAGGATGTGCGGCACCTCGTCGAGGCGTGCCGGATCGCCCGCTCGGAAGTCGCCGACCACCCCGCGCTCGATCAGCGCCTGCACGACCGCGTAGCCGGCCGTCTCATGCAGCGGGGCCTTCAGCGCCAGGCAGACCTGGCTGCCGCGCTGGGCCGCGTCGCGCGGCGAGACCACGTGGATGCCCTGGTCGCCGCAGCGCTCTTCGGCCAGGCGCGCGAACAGCTCGGTCAAGGCGATCGATTTCTCGCGCAGCGCCGCCATCCCGCCGAAGGGCTCGGCCGCCAGCAGCGTGTCGACGCCGCACTCCAGCGCCGCCGTCGACAGGATCGCCGGCGTGCCGCAGATGTAGCGCTTGATGCCCGGCGCCGGTGAGTAGTTCGACGTGAACTGGAACGGCGATGCGTGGCCCAGCCAGCCCGACAGCGGCTGCCAGAAGCGGTCCGCGTGACGCGGATGCGCCCACACGAAGGCCGGCGCGCCCGGGCCACCGTTGAGGTACTTGTAGCCGCAGCCGATGGCGAAGTCCGCGTCCGCGGCGTTCAGGTCGACCGGGACGGCGCCCGCGGAGTGCGCCAGGTCCCACACGGTCAGTGCGCCGGCCGCATGGGCCGCGGCGGTCACCGCCCTCATGTCGTGCTTGCGGCCGGTGCGGTAGTTGACCTCGGTCAGCATCAGCACGGCGAGCCGGTTGTTGAGCAGACCCGGGATCTCATCCACGTGGTCGACGAGGTGGAGCGTCATGCCGAACTGCTCGGCGAGACTCTCCGCGATGTAGAGGTCGGTCGGGAAGTTGCTGCGCTCGGAGACGACGACCGTGCGGCGGCTGCCGCCCGCGTCGGCCTCGCCCGCCTTCACGATGCGCAGCGCCGCGCTCAGCACCTTGTAGAGGTTGAGCGAGGTCGAGTCCGCGACGATGGTCTCGCCGGGCTTCGCGCCGATGAGTCGGCCGATCTTGTCGCCGATGCGCGAGGGCAGATCCATCCAGCCGGCCGTGTTCCAGCTCTTGATCAGGTCGCGGCCCCACTCCTCGGCGATCACCTGCTGCACGCGCGCGGCGGTCGCCTTGGGCATCGCGCCAAGCGAATTGCCGTCCAGGTAGAGCGTGCCCGCAGGCAGGGAGAACTGGTCCTTCAACGGCGCCAGCGGATCGGCGGCGTCCAGGGCCAGGCAGTCTTGTCGTGTGGTCATCGGCGTTCCAGGCAAGTGCGATGAAAGAAGGGAAGAACGGAAAGTCGGGGGAGGGCGATGGCGCCCGGCGCGCTCAAAGGGAACGCAGCACCGCGCGCACCGGCGACGCGCATGCGCCGGCGAGCTTGAGCGGCAGCGCGATCAGTTCGTAGTCGCCCTCGGGCACGTCGTCGAGCACGAGGTTCTCCAGCACGCGCAGATCCAGCCTCAGCAGCCGCTGGTGGCTGTCCAGCGTCTTGCTGGTCGCGGGATCGACGCTCGGCGTGTCGAGTCCGATCAGCTTCACGCCGCGCGCGGCCAGCCACTCGACGGTCTCCGGCGCGTAGGCGCTGAACGCGGGATTCCAGACGGTGTCGGCGCGTTCGTTGCAGCGCACCAGCACGCGCGCCGGCAGGTCCTGCGCGGCGTGTGCCAGATGCTCGACGCGGATCAGCGGGCCGCAGCCGATCGCATAGATCACGCGGCACGGCCCGAGGTAGGGATCGAGCGCGACTTCCGCCGCGCTCGCGACGCCGTCGGCGTAATGCAGCGGCGCGTCGGCATGCGCGCCGACGTGCGGCGACATCGTGATCGCGCTCAGGTTCACCGGGCACTCCGGCGATAGCCGCGCGGTCCACTTCAAGGCGTAGGGCTCGTCGCCGGGAAAGATCGGCGCGTCGGGCGCCACCACCGGCGAGATGTCCCACAGCGAGCGTGGGGAGGATCGTTGGGACGATGGCTGGGAAGATGGGCTGGTTGACTTCATCTGCTGCTCCTGCCGGGCCTTCGGCACGACGGCGCGCACCTTAGCGCGCGGTCCTGGACCGTGGTGTCGGTTAATTCCAACAAGGCCGGGTGCTTTGCGCAAGCCGCCCGGGCGGCGACGTCGACGGGCTCAGGGTTATCTCGGGAAAGGCCGGTCGCCCAGATCGTTGACACCTCAACTATCCAGGCCTAAAGTGATCCCGTCAAGCAGTCCTCGCCCGACGCTCGCCGGGCTTCCCACCATGCGTATCACCTGCATCGGCGGCGGTCCCGCCGGCCTGTACTTCGCGCTGCTGATGAAGCGGCAGGACCCGGCGCACGAGGTCACGGTGCTGGAGCGCAACCGCGCCGGCGACACCTTCGGCTGGGGCGTGGTGTTCTCGGACCAGACCCTGGCCGCGTTGCGCGAGGCCGATCCGAAGACGGCCGAGCAGATCCTGCAGTCCTTCAATCACTGGGACGACATCGCCGTCCACATCGACGGCCGCACGATGGTGTCCGGCGGACACGGCTTCTGCGGCATCGGCCGGCGCAAGCTGCTGGACATCCTGCGCGAGCGCTGCGAGGAACTGGGCGTCGTGCTGCGCTACGAGACCGACGTCAGCGATGACGCCGACATCGATGCCGACCTGATCATCGCCGCCGACGGCCTCAACAGCCGCCTGCGCCAGAAGTACGCCGCGACCTACCAGCCCGACATCGACCTGCGGAACTGCCGCTTCGTCTGGCTGGGAACGACCAAGCTCTTCGACGCCTTCACCTTCGATTTCCAGAAGACCGAATGGGGCTGGTTCCAGGCGCACGCCTACCGCTACGACGATACGCATTCGACCTTCATCGTCGAGACGCCAGAGCAGGTCTGGCAGGCCGCCGGCCTCGAGGACATGAGCAAGGAGGAGGGCATCGCCTTCTGCGAGAAGCTCTTCGCGAAGGTGCTCGACGGCCATCCGCTAATCTCGAACGCGGCCCACCTGCGGGGCTCGGCACAGTGGATCCGCTTCCCGCGCGTGGTGTGCAAACGCTGGGTGCATCACAACGGCCGCGCGCCGGTCGTGCTGATGGGCGATGCGGCGCACACGGCGCATTTCTCGATCGGCTCGGGCACCAAGCTCGCGCTTGAAGATGCGATCGCGCTCGCCCGCGACATCGGGCGTCACGGCGGCGGCGTCGACAGCCTGCCCGCCGCGCTGGAGGAATACGAAGCCACGCGATCGATCGACGTGCTGCGCATCCAGAACGCCGCGCGCAACTCGACGGAATGGTTCGAGAACGTCGAGCGCCACGCGCGCCTGGCGCCGGAACAGTTCGCGTACTCGCTGCTGACGCGCTCGCAGCGCATCTCCCACGAGAACCTGCGGCTGCGCGACGCGCGCTACGTCGGCGAGTATGAGTCGTGGCTCTCGCAGCGCGCGGGCCTGGACCGGGCCGCGCCGCCGATGTTCACGCCGTTCACGCTGCGCGGCGTGAGGCTGAAGAACCGCGTCGTCGTGTCGCCGATGGCGCAGTATTCCTGTGAGGACGGCCAGCCTGCCGACTACCACCTGGCCCACCTCGGCGCCCGTGCGATGGGGGGCGCGGGGCTGGTGTTCGTCGAGATGACCTGCGTGTCGCCGGACGCCCGCATCACGCCGGGATGCCCGGGCCTGTGGAACGACGCGCAACGCGACGGCTGGAAGCGCATCGTCGATCACGTGCATCGCAGCTCGACCGCGAAGATCGCGATGCAGCTCGGCCATGCCGGCGCGAAGGGCTCCACGCGCGTGGCGTGGGACGGCATCGACCAGCCGCTGGACGAGGGCAACTGGCCGTTGATCTCGGCGTCGCCGCAGCAGTACCTGGATGGTGTCAGCCAATGGTCGAGTGCGATGACACGTGCCGACATGGCGCGCGTCACGGCCGACTTCGTGGCGGCCACGCGCCGCGCCGCGGAAGCCGGCTTCGACTGGCTGGAGTTGCACTGCGCGCACGGCTACCTGCTGTCGAGCTTCTTGTCGCCGTTGACGAACCAACGTACCGATGAATTCGGCGGCTCCTTGGAGAACCGCCTGCGTTATCCGTTGGAAGTCTTCGCCGCGATGCGCGCGGTGTGGCCGCAGGACCGGCCGATGTCGGTGCGGATCTCTGCGAACGACTGGGTGCCGGGCGGCACGACGACGGAGGACGCGGTCGCCATGGCCGAGGCCTTCAAGGCCGCGGGCGCCGACCTGATCGACGTTTCCTCGGGCCAGGTCAGCAAGCAGGAGCGGCCCACCTACGGTCGCATGTGGCAGACGCCGTTCAGCGAGAGCGTACGCAACCGCGCCGGCATCGCGACGATCGCGGTGGGCGCGATTTCGGAGGCGGACCACGTCAACAGCATCATCGCGGCCGGCCGCGCCGACCTGTGCGCGATCGCGCGTCCGCACCTGGCCAACCCGGCATGGACGCTGACCGAGGCCGCAAGGATCGGCTACCTCTCCGGCCCTGGCCTGGACTGGCCGGTCCAGTACCTGTCCGGCAAGAGCCAGATGGAGCGCGAGTTCGAACGCCAGCGCGCCACGGGCGGCAGTGCCGCCGCGCAGGAACAGGCCAACAAGGCGCTCGGCGTCTGAAGCGGGAGGCCTCGCCATGAGCAACAAGTACCCGCTCGAAGGTCTGCACGCCGTCGTCACCGGCGGCGGTTCCGGCATCGGCGCCGCGATCGCGCAGGCGCTGATCGCCGACGGCGCGCGCGTCACGCTGATGGGCCGGCGCATCGAGAAGCTGAAGGAACAACGCGACCGGCTGAACGTCGACGGCGGACCGTCGGTCGAGCTGCAGGTCTGCGACGTCGGCGACGAGGCCAGCGTGAGCCAGGCCTTCGCGGCGGCGGTGGCCGCGGCCGGGCCCATCGACCTGCTGGTCAACAACGCCGGGCAGGTCGAGACCGCGCCGCTCGCGAAGACCTCGTTGGACACCTGGCAGCGCCTGCTCAACGTCAACCTCACCGGCAGCTTCCTGTGCAGTCGCGAGGTGCTTCCCGCGATGACCGAACGCCGCTTCGGCCGCATCGTCAACGTCGCGAGCACCGCCGCGCTGAAGGGCTACGCCTACGTCGCGGCCTACTGCGCGGCCAAGCACGGCGTACTCGGCCTCACGCGCGCGCTGGCACTGGAGACGGCGCGCAAGGGCGTGACCGTCAATGCCGTGTGCCCGGGCTACACCGAAACCGACATCGTCGCCGGTGCGATCGACACCATCGTCGCGAAGACCGGCCGCACGCCGGACCAGGCGCGCGCCGAGCTCGCTTCGGTCAATCCCCAGGGGCGACTGGTCGATCCGGCGGAGGTCGCCGCTTCGGTGGCCTGGCTGGCGCGTCGCGACAGCGGCTCGATCACGGGACAGGCGATCGCGGTTGCCGGCGGGGAGGTGATGTGATGCGCGACGCTGCACGAGATGCCACGAACGGCGCGACGCGCGCCGCTGCAAAAGGCGCGGCCCCGGACGTCGACGACCTGGGCACCGAGTTCGGCCCCGACCTGGAGTCGCGCATGCACGACGGCGACCACCAGGCCCTGCGGGTCTGGCTGCGCCTGCTGGCCTGCACCACGCGCATCGAGGACCAGATCCGCCAGCGCCTGCGCAACGACTTCGGCACGACGCTGCCGCGTTTCGACCTGCTCGCGCAGCTCGAACGCAGTCCCGACGGCCTGACGATGCGCGAGCTGTCGCAGCGGCTGATGGTCACCGGCGGCAACGTCACCGGCATCACCGACCAGCTCGAGGCCGAGGGCCACGTGGTGCGCGAGCCGCATCCGTCGGACCGGCGCAGCGTCACGGTGCGGCTGACGCCGGCCGGACGACGCCAGTTCAAGCGCATGGCCGCGACGCACGAGGGCTGGATCGTCGAGCTGCTGGCCGGCTGGCCGCCCGAACAGAAGACCCAGGTGTACGAGCTGCTCGCGGTGCTGAAGGGCCACCTCGCGCAACTCGACGTCGCCCGCAAATGACCGTCGCCCGCAAATGACCGTCGCCGGCGAGTGATTGTCACCAGTGACCGACTGCCCGCGGCGAATGATCGCCGGGAGCGAACCCAGGAGTATTCATCGATGGACAGCCATCTCATCACCGGCAACACGCGCAGCCTGAAGGGCTTCGAGCCGAAGCATTTCGCCTGGCGCCAGGAGGGCGCCGTCGGCGTCGTCACGCTGAACCGCCCCGAGCGCAAGAACCCGCTGACCTTCGAGTCCTACGCCGAACTGCGCGACCTGTTCCGCACGCTGGCCTACGTGGACGAGGTGAATGCGATCGTCGTTCAAGGCGCGGGCGGCAACTTCTGTTCCGGCGGCGACGTGCACGAGATCATCGGCCCGCTGACGAAGATGGCCATGCCGGACCTGCTGGCGTTCACGCGCATGACCGGCGACCTGGTCAAGGCGATGCGGGCCTGCCCGCAGCCGGTGGTGGCCGCGATCGACGGCGTCTGCGCCGGCGCCGGCGCGATCATGGCGATGGCCTCGGACCTGCGCGTCGGCACGGCGCGCAGCAAGACGGCCTTCCTGTTCACCCGCGTCGGACTGGCCGGCTGCGACATGGGCGCCTGCGCGCTGCTGCCGCGCATCGTCGGCCAGGGGCGCGCGTCGGACCTGCTCTACACCGGCCGCAGCCTGGGTGGCGAAGAGGCGCTGCAGTGGGGCTTCCTCAACCGCATGGCCGAGCCGGACGCGCTGGAGTCGCAGGCCGTGGCCTGGGCCGCGGAGATCGCCGCCGGCCCGAACTTCGCGCACGCGATGACGAAGCGGATGCTGCATCAGGAGTGGACGATGGGCGTCGACGAGGCCATCGAGGCCGAGGCGCAGGCGCAGGCGATCTGCATGATGACGCAGGACTTCCATCGCGCGTACCACGCGTTCGTCGCGAAGCAGCGCCCCGAATTCAAGGGCGATTGAGGACGGCCATGAATCATCTGAAGCATCTGGACTGGCCGTTCTTCGACGACAAGCATCGCGCGCTGGCGAGCGAACTGGACGGCTGGTGCGCGCGCAACCTGGCGCATGGCTCGGTCGATCACGAGGACGTCGACACGAGCTGCAAGTCGCTGGTGAAGGCGCTCGGCGCCGGCGGGTGGTTGAGGCACGCCGTGGCGGGCGAGGGCGAGGCCATCGACACGCGCGCCATCTGCCTGCTGCGCGAGACGCTCGCGCGCCACGACGGCCTCGCGGACTTCGCCTTCGCGATGCAGGGATTGGGCTCGGGCGCGATCTCGCTGATGGGCACGCCCGCGCAGCGCGAGGCCTACCTGCCGCGCGTCGCGCGGGGCGAGGCGCTGGCCGCGTTCGCGCTCTCGGAGCCGGAAGCCGGCTCGGATGTCGCGGCGATGCAGTGCGCCGCGCGCCTGGACGACCAGAGCGGTGACCACTACGTCATCGACGGCGAAAAGACCTGGATCTCCAACGGCGGGATCGCGGACTTCTATGTCGTTTTCGCACGCACGGGCGAAGCGCCCGGATCGCGCGGCATCAGCGCGTTCATCGTCGACGCCGGCACGCCGGGCTTTGAAATCGTGGAGCGCATCGACGTGATCGCGCCGCACCCGCTGGCGCGCCTGCGCTTCAGCGGTTGCCGCGTGCCCAGGACCGCGATGGTCGGCGCGCCGGGCGAGGGCTTCAAGCTGGCGATGCGCACGCTGGACGTGTTCCGCACCTCCGTCGCCGCTGCGTCGCTGGGCTTCGCACGACGGGCGCTCGAGGAAGGGCTGAACCAGGCCAAGGAGCGCGCGATGTTCGGCGCCACGCTGGCCGACCTGCCGCTGACGCAGGCCAAGCTCGCCGACATGGCGTGCACGGTCGACAGCAGCGCGCTGCTGGTCTACCGCGCCGCGTGGGAGCGCGACCAGGGCCGCACGATCACACGCGAAGCCGCGATGGCCAAGCTGATGGCCACCGAGGGCGCGCAGCGCGTCATCGACGCGGCAGTGCAACTGCACGGCGGCCGCGGCGTGCGGCGCGGCGAGATCGTCGAGTCCCTCTACCGCGAGATCCGCGCGCTGCGCATCTACGAAGGGGCCAGCGAGGTCCAGCAACTGATCATCGGACGCGACCTGTTGAAGAACGGCTGAGCACGCACGAGCACGCACGAGCACGCAAGACGAGCACGGACAGGAACGGATAAGGACTTCCTCATGCACCGCACCGCCCACCAGGACACCTTCGCTCGCGACCACCTGCCGCCGCAGGAGCAGTGGCCGGCGCTGGTCTTCGACTTGCCGGAGCTGCAGTTTCCGGAGCGGATGAACTGCTCGTGGGACCTGCTGGACCGCTGGGTGGCCGAAGGGCAGGGCAGTCGGACCTGCGTGATCGGCGGCGAAGGGCGCGGCGGTGAGATCCGCTGGACCTACGCCGAGCTGCAGGCACAGGCGAACCGCATCGCCAACGTGCTGGTGAACGACCTGGGCGTGCTGCCCGGCCACCGCGTCCTGCTGCGCGGCGCCAACACGCCGCAGATGGCGGCCTGCTGGTTCGCGGTGATGAAGGCCGGCGCGATCGCCGTCGCGACGATGCCGCTGCTGCGGGCGAAGGAACTCGGCCAGGTCATCGAAAAGGCGCGCGTCTCGCACGCGCTGTGCGACGCGGCGTTGGCCGAGGAGCTGGAGACGGCTCGATCGCAGTTCCCCGTGCTCGAACGTGTGTGCCTGTTCCGCAGCGATGCGGCCGACGGACTGGAAGCGCTGGCCGAGCGCCAATCCGCGAGCTTCGACAATATCGACACCGCGTCCGACGACTGCGCGCTGATCGCGTTCACCTCCGGCACGACGGGGCAGCCCAAGGGCACGATGCATTTCCACCGCGACGTCATCGCGATCTGCCGCTGCTGGCCGGCGCACTGCCTGCGCGCTCGCGCTGATGACGTGTTCATCGGCAGCCCGCCGCTGGCCTTCACCTTCGGTCTCGGCGGCCTGCTGCTGTTCCCGCTGAGCGTCGGCGCGACGGCGGTGCTGCTGGAGAAAGCCTCGCCCGACGCGCTGCTGCCGGCGATCGAGAAGCACCGCGCCACCGTCTGCTTCACCGCGCCGACGTCCTATCGCGCGATGGCCGCGGCGATCGCCGCCAGAGCGACGTCGGCGAGCCCGGGTCCCGGAACGGACGTGGTCAAGGCGTGCGACCTGTCCTCGTTGCGCAAGTGCGTCAGCGCCGGCGAGGCGCTGCCCGCCGCGACGCGCCAGCTGTGGAAGGACACGACCGGCCTGGAGATGATCGACGGCATCGGCGCGACCGAGATGCTGCACATCTTCGTCTCGCACACCGAGGAGACCGCGCGTCCCGGCGCGACGGGCAAGCCGGTGCCGGGCTACCGTGCCCGCGTGGTCGACGACGAGGGCAACGACGTGCCGCAGGGCAGCGTCGGCAAGCTCGCGGTGCAGGGGCCGACCGGCTGCCGCTACCTCGCCGACGATCGCCAGCGCAAGTACGTGCAGCACGGCTGGAACCTGACTGGCGACGCCTACCTCGTCGATGCCGACGGCTACTTCGTCTACCAGGCGCGTACCGACGACATGATCATCTCCGGCGGCTACAACATCGCCGGCCCGGAGGTCGAGTCCGCGCTGCTCGCGCATCCGGCGGTCGCCGAGTGCGCGGTGGTCGGCGTGCCCGACGAGGAACGCGGCCAGGTGGTCAAGGCCTTCGTCGTGCTGAAGCCCGGCGTCAACGGCATCAACGGCATCAACGGCGACAGCGCCGCCGCGGCCGCGCCGGGAGCCAGCGGTGTTGCCGGCGAAGCCGCGCTGATCAAGGCCATGCAGGACTTCGTCAAGGCCACGATCGCCCCGTACAAGTACCCCCGTGCGATAGAGTTCCGCGCCAGTCTGCCTCGTACCGAAACGGGCAAGCTGCAGCGCTTCCGCCTGCGTGAGCAGTAACCGCAGTCTTCCGACCGACCGTCCCCTTTCGCCCCCTTTCCCCCCCGGAGAAGCCGATGAAGATGCCGTCGAAGTCCCTCGCGTTCCTGCCCATGCAGACTGCCGCCCCGACCGCGTTTTCGGCGCTCGCGGCGCTCGCGGCGCGTGCGTCGTTCACCGCGCTCATGGCGCTGACTGCGTTCGCCCCCGCCGCCCATGCCGCCGACAAGCTCAAGGTCGGCATGCTGAGCACGCTGTCCGGCGCGGGCGCCGGCCTGGGCGTCGACATCCGCGACGGCTTCGCGCTGGCGGTGCAGCAGAACGGCGGCAAGCTCGGCGGCCTGCCCGTGGAGACCGTCATCGCCGACGACCAGCAGAACCCCGAGGTCGCCAAGCAGTCCGCCGAGCGGCTGCTCAAGCGCGACAAGGTCGACGTCATGACCGGCATCGTGTTCTCCAACGTGATGCTGGCGGTCGGCCCCGGCGTCTTCTCGGCGCAGGTGCCCTACATCAGCGCCAACGCCGGTCCGTCGCAGTACGCGGGCGAGCAGTGCAACCCCTACTTCTTCAACGTCGCCTGGCAGAACGACAACCTGCACGAGGCCATCGGCAAGACGGTGATGGACAAGGGCTTCAAGAAGGTCGTCGTGCTCGCGCCCAACTACCCGGCGGGCAAGGACGCGGTGGCGGGTTTCCGGCGCTACTACAAGGGCGTGGTCGCCGACGAGATCTACACCAAGCTCGGCCAGCTCGACTACTCGGCGGAGCTGGCGCAGGCACGCGCGGCCCGGCCCGACGCGATGTACATCTTCCTGCCCGGCGGCATGGGCATCAACTTCATCAAGCAGTTCGTCGGCGCGGGCCTGTCCAAGGACGTCACGTTGTTCGGACCCGGCTTCTCGGCCGATGAAGACGTGATCAAGGCCGTCGGCGAGCCGATGCTGGGCATGTTCAACAGCTCGCACTGGGCGCACGACCTGGACAACCCGGCCAACAAGCGCTTCGTCGCGGACTTCGTCAAGGCCTACGGCCGGCTGCCCTCGCTGTACGCGAGCCAGGGCTACGACGCGGCGCAGCTGATCGGCGCCGCGGTGCGGGACGTGAAGGGGAAGATCGAGGACAAGCCCGCGCTGCTGAAGGCGCTCAAGGCGGCGAAGTTCGACTCGGTGCGCGGCGCCTTCCGCTTCAACCACAACCAGTACCCGGTGCAGGACTACTACCTGCGCGTCATCACCAAGGACCCGCAGGGCCGCGTGACCAACCGGACGCTGGGCAAGATCTTCGAGCAGCACGCGGACGCGTATGCGCCGCAGTGCAAGATGAAGTGATGGCGCAGGGACGCTGGCGTGACTCGACGACCGCCGCTCACGATGACGCCTTCCCGGAGCGTTCCGCCATGGACCTGATCCTCGTCGCCGAGCAGGCCCTCAACGGCCTGCAGTTCGGGCTGATGCTGTTCCTGCTGGCCGCCGGCCTGACGCTGGTCTTCGGCATCATGGACCTGATCAACCTCGCGCACGGCTCGCTGTACATGGTCGGCGCCTACCTCGCCGCGGCGGCGATGGCGGCCGGCGCGTCCTTCCTGGTCGCGGTGATCGCCGCGGTCGCGGGCACGGCGCTGTTCGGCATGCTGCTGGAGGTGACGCTGCTGCGCCGGCTCTACCAGCGCGACCACCTGAGCCAGGTGCTGGCGACCTTCGCGCTGATCCTGATGCTCAACGAGGGCGTGCGCATGATCTGGGGCGAGCAGCCGCTGATGCTCAACACGCCGGCCGCGTTGTCCGGTCCGGTCGAGCTGCTGCCCGGCCTGATGTACCCGGCCTACCGGTTGCTGATCATCGTCGTGGGGCTGGCGGTGGCCGTCGGGCTCTTCCTGTTGGTGACGCGCACGCGGTGGGGCATGTGGGTGCGCGCCGGCGCGTCCAACCGCGCGATGGCCACGGCGATGGGTGTGCCCGCGGACCGGCTGTTCACGGCGGTCTTCGGCATCGGCGCGGCGCTGTGCGCGCTGGCGGGATCGCTGCTGGGACCGCTGCTGGCGGTGCAGGTGGGCATGGGCGAGAGCATCCTGATCCTGGCCTTCGTCGTGATCGTCATCGGCGGCATCGGCTCGATCCGCGGCGCGCTGGTCGGCGCGCTGCTGGTGGGGCTGGTGGACACGGGCTCGCGCACGCTGCTGCCGGCGGCGCTGCGGCAGATCGCCTCGCCCGAGCTCGCGTCCACGCTCGGCCCGTCGATCGCGGCCATCTTGATCTACGTGCTGATGGCGGCGGTCCTGTTCTGGAAACCGCGCGGCCTGTTCCCCGCGAGAGGCTGATCCGATGACCGACTCCTTGCGCCCCCGGCGCACGCTGCTCCACCACCGCGCCGGCGGCGCCTGGGCGTGGGCGGTGTTCGTCGCGCTGGCGGCGCTGCCGCCGCTGCTGCAGGCGCTGGACCTGGCGTTCTACACGGTGGTCGCGACGCGCGTGCTGATCTTCGCGATCGCCGCGGCGAGCCTGAACCTGATCCTCGGCTTCGGCGGGCTGGTGAGCTTCGGCCATGCGGCCTTCGTCGGGATCGGCGCGTACACGGCGGGCGTGCTGGCAGACGCGGGCGTGACGTCGGCGTGGATCGCCTGGCCGGCGGCGATGGCCGTCTCCGGCGCCGCGGCGGCGGTCATCGGCGCCGTCAGCCTGCGCACGCGCGGCGTCTACTTCATCATGATCACGCTGGCCTTCGCGCAGATGTTCCATTACCTGGCCGTCTCGCTGAAGGCCTACGGCGGTGACGACGGCCTGCCGGTCGCGGCGCGGTCGACGTTGAACGGGCTGCCGGTGAACCTCGCCGACGACGCGTCCTTCTTCTGGGTCGCCCTGGTGCTGTTCGCGCTGGTCTTCGCGGGGCTGCGACGCCTGGTCAACTCGCCACTGGGCTGGCTGCTGCAGGCCGCGCGCGACAACGAGACCCGCGTCGCCGCGACCGGCGGCCGCGTGTTCGCGGTGCAGTGGACGGCCTTCGTCGTCGCGGGCGCGATCGCGGGGCTCGCCGGCGCGCTGCTGGCCAATCTCAACGGCCTGGTCTCGCCGCACCTGATGCACTGGTCGCAGTCGGGGCAACTGATGGTGATGGTGATCCTGGGCGGCGCGGGCGCCTTGTGGGGCGGCCCGGTCGGCGCAGCGGTGTTCCTGCTGCTCGAGGAACTGCTGTCCGGCGTGACCGTCCATTGGCAGTTCGCGCTCGGCGCGATCCTGCTCGTCGTGGTGCTCTTCGCGCCGCGCGGCTTGGCGGGACTGTTCAAGGAGACCCCGCGTGCCTGAGATCGCGACACAGTCGTCGTCGCTTCCCGAGCTCTCGCTGCTCCAGGTCCATCGCCTGGTGAAGCGCTTCGGCGCGCTGACCGCGACCGACGAGGCGAGCTTGGCCGTCCGAGCCGGCGAGACCCACGCCCTGATCGGCCCGAACGGCGCCGGCAAGACGACGCTGATCCACCAGATCTCCGGCGCGCTGACGCCCGACAGCGGCGGCCTGTTCTTCGACGGCGAGGACGTCACCGCGCTGACCATGCCGCGCCGCGTGCGCGAGGGCTTGGTGCGTTCGTTCCAGATCACCAGCATCTACCGGCGCTTCACCGTGCTGGACAACGTCGTGCTGGCGGTGCTCGCGCGGCGGCCCTCGGTGCCGTCGTGGTGGCGCGCGGCGCGCGCGGACGAGGCGGCGTATGCCGATGCCGAGGCGATGCTCACGCTGGTCGGCCTCGCCGCGATGGCCGACCGTGTCGCCGGTAGCCTCGCGCATGGCGAGCAACGCCAGCTGGAACTGGCGTTGGCGCTGGCCGCGCGGCCGCGCCTGCTGCTGCTCGACGAACCGATGGCCGGCATGGGTCCGGATGAATCGGCACGCATGGTCGAATTGCTGTCTGCGTTGAAGGCGCAACGCCTGACCCTGCTGCTGGTCGAGCATGACATGGACGCCGTGTTCAAACTTGCCGACCGCGTGTCGGTGCTGGTGAGCGGGCGCGTGATCGCGACCGGTTCGCCGGACGAGATCCGCAACGATGCGGCGGTCAGGCAGGCCTACCTCGGCGACGAGGCGACGGAGGCGGCCGCATGAGCGATGCCCTGCTCGAGATCGAGGGCCTGCGCGCCGGTTATGGTGACAGCCAAGTGCTCTTCGGCCTGGACCTGCGCATCGCGCCGGGCGAGGTGGCGACGCTGCTGGGCCGCAACGGCATGGGCAAGAGCACGACGCTGCGCTGCCTGACCGGCTGGCTGGCGCCGAGCGGCGGCCGCATCCGCTTCGCCGGCGAGGACGTCACCGGCTGGCGCGCCGACCGCATCGCGCGCCTGGGGCTGGCGATCGTGCCCGAGGGGCGGCAGATCTTCCCCAACCTCAGCGTGCTCGAACACCTGAAGGCCTTCGAGGCCAACCGCTGCCGCGCGATGGAGCCATGGACCATCGATCGCGTCCTCGCGCTCTTCCCGCGGCTGAAGGAACGCGCGTCGCACATGGGCCAGCAGCTGTCGGGCGGCGAGCAGCAGATGCTCGCCATCGGCCGGGCGCTGGTGACCAATCCGCGGCTGCTGGTGCTGGACGAGGCGACCGAGGGCCTGGCGCCGCTGATCCGCGAGGACATCTGGCGCTGCCTGGACACGCTGCGGCAGGCGGGCCAGACGATCCTGGTGGTCGACAAGTACGTGAAGCGGCTGATCCGGCTGGCGGACCGGCACAGCATCCTGGAGCGCGGGCAGGTGGTGTGGCGCGGCGACTCGGCCGCGCTGGCGGCCGATCACGGGCTGTGGCACCGGCACCTGGGCGTTTGAGTCGAGAGGGAACGACATGACGAGGAGGACAACATGACGGCTGCTTTCGAGCGCGAGGTGCTGATCCGCTTCGGGCATTGCGACCCGGCGGGCATCGTGTTCTTCCCGCGCTACTTCGAGATGCTGAACGCCTTCGTCGAGGACTGGTTCAACGAAGGCTTGAGCGTGCCGTATGCGGAGCTGCTCGGCCCACGCCGCGTCGGCCTGCCGACGGTGCAGCTGCAGACCAACTTCGAGCGCATCAGCCGCCAGGGCGAGCGGCTGACGCAGCGGCTGTGGATCGAGCGTGTCGGGCGCAGCTCGCTGTCGCTGCGCGTGAGCTTCGACGGCGCCGACGGTCCGCGCGTGAGCTTCGGCCAGGTGCTGGTGTGCACCTCGCTGGAGACGCACCAGTCGCAACCCTTCCCCGAGGATGTCCGCGCCGCGCTGGTGCGGGCGGTCCAGCAGCAGCAATCCCATCAATCGTCAGCGCAGTAGAGGAGTTCCGACGATGAGCAACAACGACAACGAGAAGACAGGCGCCGACAAGCGTGTGCTGCAACCTGCCGGCTGGGCGCCCCCGCGCGGCTACGCGAACGGCGTGGCCGCGACCGGCACGCTGGTCAGCGTGGCCGGCCAGATCGGCTGGAACGGCCAGTGCCAGTTCGAGAGCGACGACTTCGTCGACCAGTGCCGCCAGGCGCTGAGCAACATCAAGGCGGTGCTGGCCGAAGGCGGGGCCGAGCCGCGCCACATCGTGCGGATGACCTGGTACCTGCTCGACAAGCGCGAGTACGTCGCGCGCGGCCGCGAGGTGGGCCAGGCCTACCGCGAGGTGCTGGGCAGCGAATACGGCATCGCCATGACCGCGGTGCAGGTCGCGGGTCTGATCGAGGACCGTGCGAAGGTTGAAATCGAGGTGACAGCGGTGGTGCCGGCCCGGGACTAGGATCGGTTCCAACGCATTCAAGAACGGAAGAGACACATGAGCCACGCATCCAAGGCCGCGAAGGCCGCATTCCACTGGGACGATCCGCTGCTGCTGGAACAGCAGCTGACCGACGACGAACGCGCCGTGCGCGACGCCGCGGCGGCCTACTGCCAGGACCGGCTGGCGCCGCGTGTGCTGGAGGCTTTCCGGCACGAGAAGACCGACGCGGCGATCTTCCGCGAGATGGGCGAGCTGGGCCTGCTCGGCCCGACCATCCCGGAGGAATACGGCGGCGCCGGCCTGAACTACGTCTGCTACGGCCTGATCGCGCGCGAGGTGGAGCGCGTGGACAGCGGCTACCGCTCGATGATGAGCGTGCAGAGCTCATTGGTGATGGTGCCGATCAACGAATTCGGCAACGAGGCGACCAAGCGCAAGTACCTGCCCAAGCTGGCCAGCGGCGAGTGGATCGGCTGCTTCGGGCTGACGGAGCCGAACCATGGCTCGGACCCGGGCTCGATGGTGACGCGGGCGCGCAAGGTCGACGGCGGCTACGCGCTGAGCGGCAGCAAGATGTGGATCACCAACAGCCCGATCGCGGACGTGTTCGTGGTCTGGGCCAAGGACGACGGCGGGCAGATCCGCGGCTTCGTGCTGGAGAAGGGCTGGAAGGGGCTGAGCGCGCCGGCGATCCACGGCAAGGTCGGCCTGCGGGCGTCGATCACCGGCGAGATCGTGATGGACGAGGTCTTCTGCCCGGAGGAGAACGCCTTCCCCGACGTGCGCGGCCTGAAGGGTCCGTTCACCTGCCTGAACAGCGCGCGTTACGGCATCGCGTGGGGCGCGCTGGGCGCGGCGGAATTCTGCTGGCACACGGCGCGGCAGTACACGATGGACCGCCAGCAATTCGGCAAGCCGCTGGCGGCCAACCAACTGGTGCAGAAGAAGCTGGCGGACATGCAGACCGAGATCACGCTGGGCCTGCAGGGCTGCCTGCGGCTGGGCCGCATGAAGGACGAGGGCACGGCGGCGGTGGAGATCACCTCCATCATGAAGCGCAACAGCTGCGGCAAGTCGCTGGACATCGCGCGCACGGCGCGGGACATGCTGGGCGGCAACGGCATCAGCGACGAGTTCGGCATCGCCAGACACCTCGTCAACCTGGAGGTGGTCAACACCTACGAGGGCACGCACGACATCCATGCGCTGATCCTCGGGCGCGCGCAGACGGGGATCGCGGCGTTCTGAAGCCACGCTTCCTCAGAAGAGAAGGGCGCTACGGCGCCCTTTTCCATTCCCGAGTCATACGCGGAATGATGCGGCTCTGCATCGGAGCGAAGGACCTGCGCAATGGCTACTGATACGTGTCATTGATCGGTCAATTCGGCAATGCGAAGCTTCTGGACTTCCACACCTGACCACCGTCCGCAGATGGGTGGAGTTCTCAGGTCCGTCCAACCAATCACGCCCCTCACTCCAGCAGCCTCGCGGCTGCGGCATTGCCCTTCATGAAGAACTCGGCCGCTCGCAAGTACATCAACGCTCACACCATCAGGCGTGCGAATCAACACCTGATGACGCGCGGTCGCGACTATGTTCCGTCGCCCGCTGTGCAAGCGCTGATGCCCAGCCGGGAGGAGATCGTGAAGGCTGCAAACAATGCATTCGAGCGATGGTTGGCGAAAGCCAAAGTCATCGCTTGATGCTGCATCAGACCTTCCAAACCTTTGTCGATCACCGCCAGGATCTCGCCGGCCTCATCGCATACGCACTGTACAAAGCCGACAAGGTCGATTTCATGAAAACGCATCCCGACGAGGATGTGCATGGCTTTGTGCTCGGCATGAATCTGCCTTCGCAGATCGAGGCCTATCGCGCTGAGGCTGTGACCATGCTTGAGGACATGGCCCAGCAGTCGCTTGCAGATGCGCTGGCCGATGCGGATGCCGATCACCTGCGACAGTTGAAGCAGATCGAGCGAGCGCTCGGCTTCTGGCCCAGCGTATGGTCCAACGTGATCGCGAATCTGATCGCAGCGGCCATTTCAATCTTGTTCGTGGTGCTGGTGTTTGGCAGCAAGCTGAACTTCTGGACCAACTTGCTGAAGTACCTGAGTGAATAGGCCTGGGCAGCCATTGACCTGTCCTGAATGCGACAGCGACGCCGGTGCTCCGGTAGCACGATCCGCCGCTGACCGGACCATCCGATGGTCCGGCGCGCTCCGGAGACGCCCATGGATGACATCACCGCCCGCATCCCTTCGCTCAAGGGCCAGGTCAGCGACGCCGAATGGCAGCTGCGCGTGGACCTCGCCGCCTGCTACCGGCTCGTCGCGCGCTACGGCTGGAGCGATCTGATCTTCACGCACATCAGCGCGCGGCTGCCCGGCGACGCGCATGAGTTCCTGATCAATCCCTACGGCCTGATGTTCGACGAGATCACGGCCTCCAGCCTGATCAAGGTCGACGCGTCGGGCAACAAGCTGCAGGAGACGCCGTTCCCCGTCAACCAGGCCGGCTTCATCATCCATTCCGCGATCCACGCGGCGCGGCCCGACGTCGGCTGTGTGCTGCACACGCACACGCGCGCCGGCGTGGCGGTGTCGGCGCAGAAGGGCGGCGTGCTGCCGATCTCGCAGCAGTCCACCTTCGTGCTGGCCTCGCTCGCGTACCACGACTACGAGGGCGTCGCGATCCGCCCCGACGAGCAGCCGCGGCTGCAGAACGACCTCGGCGACAAGATCTTCTACTGCCTGCGCAACCACGGTTTGCTGACCGTCGGCAAGACGATCGCCGACGCCTTCCTGTCGATGTACACCTTCGAAAGCGTCTGCCAGATCCAGATCGCCGCGCAGGCCGGCGGTGTCGAGCTGACGCCCGTCCACGACGAGATCATCCGCGGCACCGCCGAGTCGATGCGCGTGCAGACTGGCGGCCTCGGCGGCGCCTTCGTGTGGCCGACGCTGTTGCGGCAGGCGGGCCGGCAGTGCCCGGGGTTCGACGTGTGAGGCGGTAGCGCCTGACAGTCAGCTATTTGTCGTAGCGTCTGGCGCGTTCGCGATGGACGGCGACGTCATCGCCGAACGATTGAACGCGTCCGCCGCCGAACGCGGCGACCCAGCCCGCGACCACGGCGAACACGGCCAGCACCGCAGAGGCGGCCAGCGGACCACCGAGGAGTGCCGTTGCGATCGCACCGGCCGCGAGAACGAGCGAGACCGCGCCGAGCACCACGCGCCTCGCCCACAGCCAGCCGCAGTACATGGCGCGCTCCGCGCCGCCGACGCCCGCCTGGGTGCCGAGCTTGTCTTCATGGAACAGCTGCCAGAAGACCCAGAACGTGCAGGGGATGAGCAAGATTGCGCCGGCGATCCGTCCCGGCTGCGAGCGATGCTCGACCAGCAGCCACAGCGAAACGCACGCCATGGCAACGCCCAGGGTGACGAAGACCCATCGTTCGATGATTTCCCAGCGCTCCCGTTGCGCCATGCGTTGCCCCTGAAGTCCTTTGGGCCGAGGTGCCCGATGAGGGTATTGTCTTCGCCCGCTCACGACCGTCTCAGGGCTTGATCACTGCAAGCAACGCGATCGCGACAAGCCCGATGATCGCGATGACCGGCGCATGGCGGATCCAGGCCGGAGCAGGGCGCTCGCTCTGCTCGACATGCCGTCGCAGCGTCGCCGACAGCACACCGTGCAGGCCCGACAGCGCGACGACGATCGGCAGCTTCGCATTCAGCCAGAGCGCGCCGAACCATCCGCCCCAGCTCGCGAGCGCGATGCCCAGGGCCCAGACCGCCAGCATCGCCGGCGTGGTCACGCGACTATCCCAGCGCAGGACGGTCGTCGCGAGACGCTTCTCGTGCGAGAGCAGGACGGTCTCCTTCGAGGGACGCAAGGCGGCCGCCGTCACGCCGAGCAGCACCAGCCCGCCCACCCAGGTCAGCACGACCGCGAGGTGCAGCCCCTTGAGCCAGAGGTACATCACGCCGCGGCTCCAAGACGCAGCAGTCGCCAGCTGTAGAGCCCGCCCAGCGGGATGAACGCGGCGAGCAGCAGCCGCCACGCAGTCGGTCCGTCGACGGCGCGCTCCGCCGCAGCCTGTGCGAGCTGCCAGCAGAAGACGAGGAAGGCCATGCCGTGCACCGGCCCCATCACGGACACCGCGATCGGCAGGCCGGCCAGGTGCTTCAGCGGCACCGCGACCAGCACGAGCGCCAGCAGCGTGAAGGCCTCCAGCAGGCACAGGCGGCTGAGCATCAGGAGACGAGGAAGGCGAGAGGGCCGGGAGGGCCGGAGGTGCCGGGAAGGGTGAAGGGAAGGGGGAGGAGGCGATGGATGAGACAACGTGGACTCCGTGGGAACGCGGGGGTTGCGAGGGAACGCGAGGGCATGAGGGCGAACCCGGTGGATTCTTCCGATCCGATGCCTTTGCGGAAAGTGGCCGGATTGCCTTCATTCGACTGTTTCCGGCCAGGAGCGCGCAGAATGCGGAACCGACCCTGTCTCATCTCCGATGTCTCGCCCCGGAGTTCCTCGCCATGCCTGCCTCCCGATCTGCTCGCTCGTCGCTTCGAACTCCCTCTCCCGCGACGCGGGAGAGGGCGGGGGGTGAGGGCCAGACCCAGGTGGCCGTGCTCGCTCTTCCCGGCGTGGTGCCCTTCGACCTGACGATCGCCGGCGAGGTCTTCGGCCGCGTCACGCTGGACGGCGGTCGCAAGGCCTACGCGGTCACGGTCTGCGCCGAGCAGGACGAGATCGACACCGGCGGCTTCACCATCGGCGTGAAGCGCCGCCTCGCGACGCTGAAGGCCGCGCACACGATCATCGTGCCCGGCATCGAGTCGCCGACGATGCCGATCAGCCCGGCCGTCCAGCGCGCGCTGCTCGCGGCGCATGCACGCGGCGCCCGGATCGCGTCGATCTGCACGGGCGCGTTCGTGCTGGCGCAGGCCGGTCTGCTCGACGGCCAGCGTGCCACGACGCATTGGGCCGCCGCGCCGCTGATGGCGCAACACCATCCCGACGTCGACCTCGACCCCTCGGTGCTCTTCGTCGACAACGGGCAGATCCTCACCTCCGCCGGCGCGGCCGCCGGCATCGACCTCTGCCTGCACCTGGTGCGCCGGGACCATGGCACGGCCGTCGCGGCCCGCATGGCGCGGCTGTCCGTCGTTCCCTTGCAGCGCGAGGGCGGCCAGGCGCAGTTCATCCAGCCCGCCGACCTGCCGCCCGACCGCGACCTGCAGCCCGTCATCGCCTGGGCGCTGCGACAACTGCACCGTCCGATCTCGATGGAGGAACTCGCGAGCCAGGGCTGCGTCAGCCCCCGCACGCTGCATCGCCGGTTCCGGGCGCAGTTCGGCCTCTCGCCGGTGCAATGGCTGAGCCAGGCGCGGGTGCGCCGTGCGCAGGAACTGCTCGAGACCGGCTCCTCGAGCATCGAGCAGATCGTCGAGGCCGTCGGCCTGGGATCGGCGGCGAACTTCCGCACCCAGTTCCAACGCATCGCCGGCGTCAGCCCCAGCGCCTATCGCAAGAGCTTCGGCGCACGGGGCGCGCTTTCATAACCTCCAGGAACGAAAGAATGATCCGGGTCGACATTCCGGAAGGCGGACTCGCGCCTAGCATCGAGCGACCCCGGCGCACGACCGGGGCTTCACAGGAGACAAGATGATTCGCAGATCCCTGATCGCGGCGGGCTCGGCGGCGCTGGCCGCGACGCTGCTGCCGGCCCTCGCCCTCGCGCAGAGCTATCCGGACCGGCCCGTGCGCCTGATCGTGCCCTACGCGCCCGGCGGCAGCGCCGACATCGTTGCGCGGCTGATCTCGGACGAATGGGGCAAGGCGCTCGGCAAGCCGCTGGTGGTCGAGAACAAGGCCGGCGCGGGCGGCAACGTCGGCGTGGCCGAGGTCGCGAAGTCGGTCGGCGACGGCTACACCATCGGCCTGCAGACGGTCTCGCTCGCGATCAACCCGGCGCTCACGCCGAAGATGCCCTACGACACGCTCAAGGACCTGGCGCCGATCGGCATGGTGGCCAGCTCGCAGCACGTGCTCGTCGTCAACGAGCAGGTGCCGGCGAAGACGGTCAAGGAACTGATCGCGCTCGCGAAGAGTAAGCCGGGCAAGCTCTCCTACGCGTCGGCGGGCACGGGCAGCACCTTCCACATGTCGGCGGAGCTGTTCAAGGCGGTCGCGGGCGTGAGCATCGTCCACATCCCTTACCGCGGCGGCGGTCCCGCCTTGAGCGACACGATCGGCGGCCAGGTGGAGATGTCCTTCCCGGTGCTCTCGGCGGCGCAGGGGCATGTGCAATCGGGCAAGCTGCGCGCGCTGGGCGTGACCGGCCCGAAGCGCTCGCCGCTGATGCCCGACGTGCCGACCATCGCCGAGGCCGGCGTTCCTGGCTATTCGTTCGAGACCTGGTTCATGGTCTTCGCGCCGGCCGCGACGCCGCGACCCGTCATCGACAAGCTGAACGCGACGCTGCACGCGGTGCTCACGGCGCAGACCGTCAAGGACCGGATGGCGAAGGAAGGCTTCGAGGCCACGCCGTCGACGGCAGCGCAGGCGCGTGCGCGGCTGGAGAAGGAATTGCCGCAGTGGGCGAAGCTGGTGAAGGAGCGGGGGATCACCGCGGACTGAGCCGGCGCGTTCTCCGCACGCGCTCCTCGGCGTCAGGTCTTGCGCCGCTCAGAGCCACACGCGCGGTCTGCGGCCGAGGCTGGCATCGACGAGCAGCTTGTGCGTCTTCTTGTCGATCGCCTCAGGCGGCACGTGGGCGAGCGCGAGTCTCGCGAACTCCGGCAGTCCGGCGAGGCTGGCCGACACCCTCGCCTTGTTCCCGGACGGGTCCTCGAGCACGAACCATTTCATCGTCGGCGAGAAGCGGACGAGTCGCACGTCGGCCCAGCGCATCGTGCCGCGCCCGCCGAAGCGGCGGCCGAAGTCGATGGCCTCGTCGGACAGCCGATGCCGGGCGAAGAAGTAGTCCGCGACCATGGGCAGCGCCATCAGCCCGAGGGCGACGAAGCACAAGGTCGTGCCGAACGTGGCGACCGGGTGCTTGCCAGTCGTGAAGGACACCGCGGCGAGCCAGAAGAAAAATGTCGTGCTGATCGCGCCGATCAAGAGCGAGCTGATCGGAGTGCGGAGTTGGATCGACATCGGTGGCATTCGCTTCGTGAAGGCTATCGCGTGGCGCGTGTGACCGTAGCGCCGCAGCGCCGCAGCGCCGCAGCGCCGCAGCGCCGCCGCGCCGCAGCGCCGAAGTATCCACGAGCGCCTCCCGGATCAAGCGATCCATCGAGCGACGCGCGATGACGGGAAATCCTCTGCGGGACATCCCGCAGACATCCGGCGTCTCCTCGCCGCTAGCATCCCTCGCCATCACAAGACCATCCCCGGCCGCCTGCGCGGCGCGGCGGAACAGGGAGTTCCCGATGAAGCCGATCTCCGTCGCGCGCCGCTGCGCGTTGTCGCTCGCCCTGGCGCTGGCCGGCCTGCAGGGCGTCGCTCACGCCCAGCCGGCGCCAGCGCCGGCCTCCGTGCCGGCCGAGGTGTTCTTCAAGAACGCCGAGCTCAATGAGGCGAAGCTCTCGCCGAATGGCAAGCGCCTGGCCGTCGCGGCGCCGGGCGCCGCCGGCCTGCGGGTCGGCCTTTACGTGTTCGAACTGGGCGCCAAGATCGAGGCCCGCCGCGTGGTGCAGTTCAGCAACGACGACGTCGGCGACTTCTACTGGGTCAACGACGACAAGATCGTCTTCTCCGCCACCGACCGCCGCATCGCGTCCGGGACCCACTACCAGGCCAGCGGCCTGTTCTCGGTGGCCGCGGACGGCTCCGGCATCCGGCAACTGATCCAGCGCGAGCACGAGACCGAGGGCGAGCGCAAGGCCTTCGGCGGCGCGCTGACCTGGAACCATCGGCTCCTCACCGTGCCTTTCCCTCATGAGGGCGAGCCCGGCAACCGGGTGCTCGTGGGCAAGTTCGGCATCAACCGCTCCAACAACCGCAGCGCCTACACCCCGCTCTGGCTGAACGTCGACACCGGCCGTGCGCTGCCGGCGACCTTCGACGAACCCCGCGGCGCGGTGCGCTTCCTCTTCGACAGTCACGGCGAGCCCCGCCTCGTGATCACCGAACAGGAGAACGTCCAGGTCGTCCATTGGCGCGGACCGGGGGAGACGACCTGGTCCGAACTCACGCGCGGCGACCTGCTGGGTCTGCCCTTCGTGCCCGTCGCCGTGGACGACACGGGTCGCCTGTTCGTGAAGCGCCTCGAAGGCGCGCAGCGCTACGAGGTGCTCACCCGTTTCGATTTCCAGACCCGCAAGCCGGAAACCCGCGCACTGCTCAGCGCGCCGGGGTTCGATGCACAGAGCGCCGTGATCCGGGACGCCGGGCGCACCGTCGGCCTGCGCTACCAGACCGACGCGCAAGCGACGGCGTGGTTCGACCCCGCCATGCGCGACTTCCAGAAACTGGTCGACGCCCGCTTCACCGACGGCGTCAACGTCGTCCAGTGCGCGCGATGCGGCAAGGCGGACATGGTCGCCGTGGTGCGCAACTTCTCGGACCGGGAGCCCGGCGAGTACTGGGTCTACCGGGCCGCCGCCGCCGAAGCCGACCGCTGGCAGCCGGTCGGCCGCCAGCGCCCCGACGTCGATCCGCGCGCGATGGCCAGCCAGGAGCTGCACCGCATCAAGGCCCGGGACGGCGCCGACCTGCCGGTGTGGCTCACGCTGCCGCGCGGCGTCGCGCCGGGCAAGCCGGCGCCGGCGGTGGTGCTGGTGCACGGCGGTCCGTTCATGCGCGGCCGGGTCTGGGAATGGAACGGCTGGGCGCAGTTCCTCGCCTCGCGCGGGTACCTCGTCATCGAGCCGGAATTCCGCGGCAGCGAGGGCTACGGCGACAAGCACTACCGCGACGGCTTCCGCCAATGGGGTCAGGCCATGCAGGACGACATCGCCGACTCGCTGGTCTGGGCGCGCCAGCAGAAGCTCGCCTCGGACCGCGCCTGCATCGCGGGCGCCAGCTACGGCGGTTATGCCACGCTGATGGGGCTGGCCAAGGACGGCGCGCTGTATCGCTGCGGCGTGGCCTGGCTCGGCGTGACCGACCTGATGCTGTTCGTCAAGGGCGACAGCTGGGTGGATGACGACCTCGGCAGCTCCTACCGCAGCTACATGGCGCCCGCGATGGTCGGCGATGCGGTCAAGGATGCCGACATGCTCAAGGCCAATTCCCCGGTGCTGCTGGCCGACCGCATCCGCGCGCCGCTGCTGCTGGCCTACGGGGAACGCGACGTCCGCGTCCCCATCGAGCACGGCGAGCGCATGCGCGACGCGCTCGTGAAAGTGGGCCGTCCGCCTGAATGGATCACGTACCGCGGCGAAGCCCACGGCTTCGGCAACCTGGACAACAGTGTCGACTTCGCCAGGCGCGTCGAGGTCTTCCTCGCCAAGTCCCTGAAGGATGGGCAGGGCGTGCAACAGGGCGCGCCACAGGGTGCGCAACAAGGCGGGCAGTAAGCCGCCTCGCCGCCTCGCCGCTTCACCGCGAGCGGCGGAAGACGCGATCCGACCTCAGTCTTCCGTCCCCGCGCAAGCCAGCATCGCCGCCACCAGCGTCGCCCCCTGCCGCTCCCGCAGGCAGTAGAGGTACTCCCGCACCAGCGGCATCTCCTGCTCGAAGGGCAGGGCGATCAGGTCCGGGTGCCTGCCGGTCTCATGCGCGGCGAAGATGCTGACCCCCAGCCCGCGCACGACCGCCTCGCGCAGCGCCTCCCGGCTGGCGATCTCCATCTGCGCCGACGGGCGCACGCCCGCGGCGTCCAGTGCCTGCTCGCTCAGCGTGCGCGTCATCGAGCCGCGCTCCCGCACCAGCAGCGTCTCCTGCGCCAGCGCCGCCAGCGGCACCGCCGCGCGCCGCGCCAGCGCATGGCCGCGCGGCAGCAGCAGCACCAGCGGGTCGGCGCCCAGTTCGACGCGGTGCAGCCGCGCGTCGTCCTCCCGGTGGCTGGAGGTCGCCAGGTCCACCTCGTAGGCCAGCAGCGCGTCCACCATCTGCCGTGAATTGCCGGCCGAGATGCTCAGCGCCACCCGCGGATGCCGCGTCCTGAAGCGCTGCGCCAGCGTCAGCGTGTAGTACGGCGCCGTCGCGCCCAGCCGCAGCGTGCCGCCGCGCAGCTCGGCCGAATCGCGCAACGCGAACTCGATGTCCAGCTCCTGCTGCAGCAGCGCGTCGACCTGCGGCATCAGCCGCCGGCCCGCGTCGCTCAGGCTCAGCCGGCCGCCGCCCCGGTGGAACAGCTCCACCCCGTACTGCTCCTCCAGCGCGCGGATCTGCGTCGTCACCGTCGGCTGGGACAGCCCCAGCTGCTTGGCCGCGCCGGTGATGGACCCCAGCCGCGCCACGGCGAAGAAGGCCTTGAGCTGGTTCACGAGCACGGCGGGCCCCCCGGATCTCGCGTTCCCCCCAAATCGGCCAATACCGGTTTCCGTGAACTTGGGGCGTTTGACGCGTCAATGACATATCCCATTCCTACAGTGTCCCCCAACGACCACCGCCCGCTGGAGCGCCCATGCCGATCATTGCCCTGTCGACCCCCCGGTCGAGCCCCCTGTCCACCGTCCTGCACGCCGCCGCGGCGCTGGCCCTGGCCGCGATCGCCGCGCTCACCAGCCCCGAGGTCCATGCCCAGGGCGCGCCAGGCGCCCAGGGCCCTCAGGGCAGGACCGAACTGCTGGTCTACAGCGCGCTCGAGGCCGACCAGATCAAGGCCTACAAGACCGCCTTCGAGCAGGACCATCCCGCCATCGAGCTGAAGTTCGTCCGCGAGTCCACCGGCATCGTCACCGCCCGGCTGCTGGCCGAGAAGGCCAACCCGCAGGCCGACGTCGTCTGGGGCCTGGCGGCGACCTCGCTGATGCTGCTCGACAAGGAAGGCCTGCTCGCGCCCTACGCGCCCAAGGGGCTGGAGCAGGTCCGCGCCACGATGCGCGACCCGCGGCCGCAGCCGACCTGGGTCGGCATGGACCTGTGGTCGTCGGCGGTCTGCTTCAACACCGTCGAGGCCGCGAAGCGCAACCTGCCCAAGCCGACCGCCTGGGCCGACCTGACCCAGCCCGTCTACAAGGGCCTGCTGACGATGCCGCATCCGGCCTCCAGCGGCACCGGCTACCTGATGGTCTCGGCCTGGCTGCAGATGATGGGCGAGGCCAAGGGCTGGGCCTTCATGGACGCGCTGCACCAGAACATGGGCATCTACACGCACAGCGGCTCCAAGCCCTGCCGCCAGGCCGGCGCCGGCGAGTTCCCGGTCGGCCTGTCCTTCGAGTACCGCGCCAACAAGACCAAGAAGGAAGGCGCGCCGATCGACATCGTCTTCCCCAGGGAAGGCCTGGGCTGGGACGTCGAGGCCACCGCCGTGATGAAGACGACGAAGAAGCTGGACGCCGCCAAGGCGCTGGCCGACTGGTCGGTGACGCGCAAGGCCAACGAGCTGTACGCGAAGAACTTCGCGGTGCTGGCGCTGCCGTCGGTGCAGGAGCAGCTGGAGTTCGTGCCGTCCGACCTCGACAAGCTGCTGGCGAAGAACGACTTCAACTGGGCCGCCGCGAACCGCGACCGCATCCTCGCCGAGTGGTCGCGCCGCTACGAGGCCAAGGCCGAGAAGAAGTGATCGGCCAGTGATCCGCCGGTGATCTGCCAGTGATCCGCCAGTGATTCGACCTTGAGCCCGAGCCCCGACGTCCCCATGCTGCATCTGCGTCAGATCACCAAGCGTTTCGGCCTGCAGACGGTGCTGCAGGGCATCGACCTCGACCTCGTGGCGGGGGAGTTCGTGTCGCTGCTGGGCCCGTCGGGCTGCGGCAAGACGACGCTGCTGCGCATCGTGTGCGGCATCGAGACGCCGGAGGCCGGCCAGGTGCTGATGCACGGCCTGGACATCACCGCCTGGCCGGCGTCGCAGCGGCGCTTCGGCGTGGTGTTCCAGTCCTATGCGCTGTTCCCCAACATGACGGCGCGCGAGAACGTCCGCTACGGACTCGACGAGCTGCCCCGGCGCGAAGCCGCCGCACGCGCCGACGAGATGCTCGCGCTGGTCGGGCTGCTGGAGCAGGCCGGCAAGTTTCCCGCGCAGCTGTCCGGCGGTCAGCAGCAGCGCGTCGCGCTCGCCCGCGCGCTGGCGCCCAAGCCGAAGCTGCTGCTGCTCGACGAGCCGCTGTCGGCGCTCGACGCGCAGGTCCGGCAGGAACTGCGCACGGAGATCCGCGCGCTGCAGCAACGCCTGGGCATCACCACGCTGATGGTGACGCACGACCAGGACGAGGCGCTGGCGATGTCGGACCGCGTGGTGCTGCTCGCCAAGGGCCAGATCGCGCAGCAGGGCGCGCCGCGGCAGCTCTACGACCGCCCGGCGAGCGCGCTGGTGGCGGGCTTCGTCGGCCGGATGAACTGGATGGACGGGCAGGTCGTCGCCGAGGGACGCGTGCGCGTCGGTACCACGCTGCTCGACGGCGACACCCGGCTCTACAAGACCGGCAGCGTCGTGCGCGTGGGCATCCGCCCCGAAGCGATCCGGCTGATGGACGGGGAGGGCGCGATGCTGCGCGCCCGCATCGAGACGCTGCAGTTCCACGGCGCGGTGACGCAGGTGCTGCTGCGCTGCGAGGCGCTCGGTGCCAGTACTGGCACCGGCACCGGCGGCGGGTTGATGCTCGAAGTTCCCAGCGGCGAAGCCGCCGGCCTGAGCGAAGGCGAGGTCCGCGGCCTGCGCCTGCCCGCCGCGGCGCTGCAGCTCTTCGACGCGCCGCTGTCGATGCGGAGGGCGGCGTGAGCGCCGAAGACGCGGTAGGACGCGCCCGCTGGCTCCCTCTCCCGCTGCGCGGGAGAGGGCGGGGGGTGAGGGCCAGCGGCCTGCCGCAGTCCTCACCGCAACCCCTCTCCCGCGTCGCACCAGCGCCGCTTCAACGGGGGCGGAGCGGCGAAGCCTGGGTGCTGCGCGCGCTGCTGGCCGCCGGTCTGGTCGCGTTGACCGTGATCATCCTGCTGCCCTTGTTGTCGCTGCTCGCGCAGAGCGTGCTCGACGGGCAGGGCCGTTTCGTCGGCGCGTCGCACTTCGTCGCCTACTTCTCCACCGGCCGGTGGAGCGCGTTGTGGAACAGCGTCGCGCTGTCGGCGGTCTCCGCGGTCGCCTGCGTCGCGCTCGCCTACGGTTATGCCTGGGCGTTGACGCACACGGCGCTGCCCGCCAAGGGGCTGTGGCGCGCGCTCGCGCTGCTGCCGCTGCTCGCGCCCTCGCTGCTGGCCGCGATCGGGCTGGTCTACGCCTTCGGCAACCAGGGCCTGCTGAAGGCGGCGATGCAGGCGCTGGGCATCGCCAGCATCTACGGTCCGGCCGGCATCGTGCTGGGTTCGGTGCTGTGGACCTTCCCGCACGCGATGCTGATCCTCGTCACCACCCTGTCCAGCAGCGACGCACGCACGATCGAGGCCGCGCGCTGCCTGGGCGCCAGCGGCTGGCGCGTGTTCCGCACGGTGACGCTGCCGGCCAGCCGCTACGGGCTGCTGATCTCGCTGGTCGTGGTGTTCGTGCTGGTGCTGACCGACTTCGGCGTGCCCAAGGTCGTCGGCGGGCAGACCGCGATGCTGGCCACCGACATCTACAAGGAGGTCGTCGGCCAGCAGCGCCTGGACCGCGGCGCCGTCGTCGCGCTGCTGCTGCTGTTGCCGGCCCTGGGCGCCTTCGTGCTGGAGCAGCGCCTGCGCGCGCGCCAGCGCGCCGTGCTGAGCCTGCGCGCCGTCCCGCACGTGCCGGCGCCGCGCACGGGGCGCGACCTGGCCGCGCTGCTGTACTGCGCGCTGATCGCCGCGGCGCTGGTCGGCGTGTTCGGCATCGCGGTGTACGCGTCCTTCGCGCAGTACTGGCCGTACCAGCTCGCGCCCACGCTGTCCCACTACCAGTTCGACATGAGCGACGGCGGCGGTTGGGCCAGCTATGGGAACTCGCTGCGTCTGGCCGGGTGGACCGCGCTGGCCGGCACGGCCTTGAGCTTCCTGCTGGCCTGGCTGGTGGACAAGCCGCGCGGCTTCGTCGCCGCGCGCGGCGTGCTCAACGCGCTGGCGACGCTGCCGATGGCGGTGCCGGGTCTTGCCCTGGGCCTGGGCTACATCCTGTTCTTCAACGCGCCGTGGAATCCGCTGCGCGGCTGGTATGGCGGGCTCGGCCTGCTGGTGCTGTGCACGGTGGCGCATTACTACTCGGTGGCGCACCTGACGCAGCTCGGCGCGCTGCGTCAGCTCGACCCCGAATACGAACGCGTCGCCGAGTCGCTAGGTCTGCCGTTCTGGACGCACCTGCGCCGCGTGCACCTGCCCATCGCGATCCCGACGCTGGTGCAGGTGGCGGGCTACTTCTTCGTCAGCGCGCTGACGACGGTGTCGGCGGTGGTGTTCCTGTACTCGCCCGACACCACGCTGGCCGCGATCGCGGTGCTGGCGATGGACGATGCGGGGGATACGGCACCGGCCGCGGCGATGGCGACGCTGCTGTTCGTCACGGCGGCGGTTGGGCGCGGCGTCATCGGCCTCGTCGGTCATGTCCTCGTGCAACGGACCCAGCGGTGGCGCGCGCGGTAGCGCCAGCAAGAGGGCTTCCGTACCGCCATCGCCGCTGGCCCTCACCCCCACCCTCTCCCGCAAGCGGGAGAGGGAGTCCGACCGGCTCGACTCGCAGTGCCGGTTCCTCTTTCTCCCTCTCCCGCTTGCGAAAGAGTGAGTCCGACCGCCGCCCTTCTTACTCCCTCTCCCGCTTGCGGGAGAGGGCTGGGGTGAGGGCCAGCTGACGTGGCAGTACTGAAACCCTCTTGCCACCTCCCGCAGTGCCGGAGGGGATCGGCGTCAACGAGCAGCGAGCTTCTTTCATTCGATAGGCATTCTCATGAACTGTGACCTCCTCGTAGTCGGTGCCGGCATCGTCGGCCTGGCCCATGCGTGGGCCGGCGCGAAGCGCGGCTGGCGCGTCGTCGTCGTCGAGCGCGACGCGGCCTGCATCGGCGCGTCGATCCGCAACTTCGGCTTCGTCACCGTGACCGGGCAGCAGCGCGGCGCGCACTGGCGCCGCGCGCGACGCTCGCGCGATCTCTGGGCCGAGCTCGCACCGCAGGCCGGCCTGCGCATCGAGCACGCCGGCCTGCTGCTCGCCGCGCGCTGCGTCGAGTCCGAGGCGCTGCTGGACGCCTTCCTCGCCACCGAGATGGGCGAGGGCTGCGAGCGGATGGGCGCGGCTGACGCGACGGCGCGCCAGCCGGGCCTGCGAGCCGAGGGGGCGTCCGGCGACGACCGCCTGCTCGGTGCCCTGTACAGCCCGCATGAACTCCGCGTCGAATCCCGCGACGCGATCCCGCGCATCGCCGCGTGGCTAGCGGAGCGCCACGGCGTCGAATTCCGTTTCGGCGAATCGGTGCTTGCGGTCGAGGCGCCGCACGTGCGCAGCTCCCTCGCCAGCTACCGCGCCGAGCGCGTCGTCGTCTGCTCGGGCGCCGAGCTGCACGGCCTCTTCGCCGACCGCTGGACGCCGCACGCGCTGTCGCTGTGCCAGCTGCAGATGCTGCGCGTGCGCCCGCCGTCGGGGTTCCGCCTGAACGCGGCGCTGATGGCCGACCTGAGCCTGGTGCGCTACGAGGGCTACGCGGCGCTGCCCGAAGCGCAGCCGCTGCGGCGGCGGCTGTCGGCCGAGCGCCCCGACGCGCTCGCCCACGGCATCCACCTGATCGCAGTGCAGAGCGCCGACGGCACGCTGGTGGTCGGCGACTCGCACCACTACGGGCCGGTGCTGCCGCCGTTCGCGAGCGAGGCGGTGGACCGCCTGATCCTCGACGAGCTGCACCGGCAACTGGCGCTGCCGTCGCTGGAGGTGGTCGAGCGCTGGACCGGCGTCTATCCCGTCAGTGCCTCGGCGCCGTGCCTCGTCGAGGCGCCGGACGAGCGCACGCGGCTGGTGATGGTCACCAGCGGGACCGGTGCCAGCACCGCCTTCGGACTGGCGGAAGAAGTCGTGGCGGCCTGGTAGGACGCCGAGAGGACGCCGCGAGGACGCTGCGAAGGCGCCGCGAGGACGCTGCGAAGGCGCCGCGAAGACGCCGCGAGGACGCTGCGAAGACGCCGCGAAGACGCCGCGAAGACGCCGAGCGGCAACCATCGAGCCGGCGGTGCGCGGCGGGAATCGGTCAGGCGGACTGCGGCGCGAGCGTCGACGGTGGTGCCAGTCGTTGCGCCAGCGGCGGCGTGGTCGTTCCGGAGCCATATCCGGAGCCATATCCGGCGCCGTATCCAGGGACGCTGTTCGCGGCCATCGCCTGTGCGAATTGCGCGACGAGCCCGGCTGTTTCGGGATCGATGAGGCTTTGCTCGATCGACTGCCGCACGCCGAGTTCGGACACGTAGACATCGCCGGACAGGTCGGCGCTCCGATGCCGCGTCCAATGTGCCGCGGCGACGGGCGACGGCGCCAGGGTCGAGACGATCGCCACATCCAGCAACCCGGCGTTCTCGGCCTGTTGCAGATCGTCGGCGGCAGTCGTCATCACGGACCGGATGGCATCGTCCCGCGCCGACCGGCCCGCGGGCAATGTCAGCCGCAGCGGGGGCGGCGTCGATCCGTTGTCGGGGACGGCGGCGATCGCGGCGAGCTGGACGAACAGCGGAAGTGTGGCGAAGAGGGCGGTGGTCTCGTCGCTCGTCGCCTGGATCCGCTGGTACAAGGCTTCCGCGAGGAGCGCCAATGCGCTGGCCGCCAGCGCGACCGGCCATTCCCGGATCGCCGTGGGCGACGCCTGGTCGTGCGGGACGCCCGACGTGAGTTCAGCCACGTGGGCGGAGTGCCAGGTGGTCGATTCGCGGGTGCCGGACCGTCCAGCCGGCGCGCATTCCTCCAACCGTCGGATCGCGCGGCCCAACGCCCGGTTGTCGCCGCCGGCCGCCGCCAGGAGCAGTCCCGCCACCTCGTCGAGGGCGGAGGCGGCGAAGGACGCGGACCGTCGTTGCTGCCACGCGTTCATCTCGTCGATCAACTCCGGGCGGAGGGACTCGAGCAGGGCGGGATCGATCCGATGCGTCGACCACCGGCCATGCGGAAGGACCGCGACCAGCGTGCGCACGGCCCGGCTGGGCGAGCGGCTGTCCCGGACCCTGGCCAGGGCGTCGTCGGGGGACTCGCCGGCCGCCTTCAGCAGGCGCAGCAGGTCGTGCTCACGGGTGGACATCACCGGCTGGTCCAGGACGTCCCGCGCGACCACGGACGGCCGCAGCGGTCCCGCGTGCTCGCGCAGGTCGATGGCCCTTGTCACGGCCTCGTCGGTCTGCAGTCCCAGCGACAGCAGCGCCGCAGCCTCGTCCCCGCCGTATCCGGCCGACACCAGGCGTGCGATCAACGGGCTTGCGCCGGCTTCGGCCGTGGTGAAGATCACCTCCGTGAACCAGGAGTCGGACGAGAGCCGGCCGGCCCAGGCCTCGACGCCGCTGAGCCGGTAGCTGCGGTACGGCACGCCGCCGGTGTCGATGCGCGCGGCGTGCTGGAAGTTCCTGCGGGGGACATCGGCCTCGTGGGAGACATCGATCCACTGCCCCTGCGCCGTTCGTGCCTGGACCTTCCAGCGACCGGGGGAGCGCTCGGACACGCTCTGGTCGACCCGGCCCAGCCTGCTGTGCAGTTCAACCCGGTCGAGCGAGATCGCGTGGGCAAAGTCGAACTGGAGGAAGTGCGTCTCCTGGCCCGATGGCGGATCGATGGGGCGCCAGGCGGTCGCCTCGCCGATGGCGTCGGCGCCGTCCACGAGGTTGGCCGGCGAGCTGCTTCCGAATCCGTCGGCGCCGGGGCTCGTCGATGTCTCCATGTCGACGAGTCCGGCCTGGTGAAGCCGCAGCACGGAAGGCAGCCAGGGACTGTGGCGCTCCACGTACTCGGCCTGACCGCGTGCCAGACGGCTGCGCAGGGCCCGCCGACGATAGTCGCCCAAGCGGCCGCTCTCCACCAGCGCGTGGGCGTGGCGATGACTGCGTTGATAGGCGTCAGCCAGCTGCTGCCGCGCCGACGCCCATGCCCGCAGCGCGCCGTCGCCGTCCGGCGACTGCCCGGACTCGTCGACGATCGCACCGGGCATGAGGTCGTAATGCCGTCCGGACACCCGTGTCCTGTCGCGCGTCCTGAAACTGTCGCCGTTGCGGTCGAGCGCGAGATGGTCCCGGACGAGGTAGCGGAAGGTCGTCGCGTCCGGTCCGCGCAAGCTGGGCGAGACGCCGACCGCGATCAGCGCCGACCGGTTGCCCGCCTCGTACAGCCGCCGGTGGGCGTTGGCCAGCACGACGTCCTGCACCGGAACCTTCGCGTCGTGCAGCCGCTTCAGCACCGCGTGATCGGCCACGCCCGCGCGTTGCATGCCGTCGATCCAGTCTTCGTCCATCGTGCCGACGGCGATCATGGCCGCCGCCATCGACGTCGCCACCTCGCCGGGCCGGCCGCGGGTCCGCAGGACCGCTTCGAGGAGTGCGCGGGTGTCCCGCGTCGCCACGAGCCCCTGGTCCGGTGGGGCGGCGAGCAGGCGTGCGAATTCGGCCAGACGGTCCAGCGCGTCCTCCAGGCCCGGCCCGGTCCGTGGCTCAGCCTCGATCCACGCTTCAAGGACGCTGAACGCGTCGAGCGTCAGGTCGTGCGACAGCGCGCACTCGGCGAGTCGCCACGACCGTCCGCTCTCGGCCAGATGCCGCAGGAGCGGACCATGGCGGGACGTCGACAGCGCGATGTCGACCGGACTCGCGGCGAAGCCGTCGATGTACGCGGCCGGCAGTGTCGCCTGCACCGCCGCCGCCACCGCCAGCAGTCGATGCGCGCGCCTGATCTGGGCCGGTGTCGAGGACCGCAGCCCGTCGGCGATCTCCGGCGACAGGCCATTCAGCCGGAAGTAGGTCCGCACGGCCGTCAGGTCGTAGGCGTTCCCGTTGCCGGGACCGCCTTCCGCGGCCTTCGCGACGTCCGCGACGTTCGCAACGTCGGCGACGCCGGCGACGTCGGCGAGGTCCGTCGCGATCCGGGCGACTTCCTTCATCAAGCCGTCGTCGACGATGCCGGCCGCCTGCAGCAGCGCGACCATGGATGTCGCGGCCACGTCGGCCACCGCGGCCGGCTGGTCCCGCCGCGTCGCGTCCGGCGCGTCCAGCGTGTCTATCGCGTCCCGCGTGTCCATCGCGTCCATCGCGTCCATCGCCTCGAGCAGGACGTGATGGGGCGCGCGGTAGTAGTCCTGCACGAACACGGTCGATGACGCCTCGTCGGCCTGCGCGCTGATCGTCAGCGAACGGCCCTCCCTGCGCCGGGTGGCCCCCTTGCGCACGCGCACCGCGCGAGGCCGTGCGGGCGGGGACGTCCAGGCCGCGTCGGGCGGGAGCCGGACCAGATGGAGCCCGGGGACGAAGGCCGGCACGTCGCCGCCGGCGCTTTCGGCGCTGTCGGCTGCATCGGCGCCGTACACCATCACGCCGCTGTCGTGGAGGATCGGCAGGGCGTAACGCCCGCCGGGCCCCAGGTCCAGGGTCAGATGCCGGGCCAGCGGGTTCGCCGCGTGACCGCGCAGCGTGAGGACGCCGTTGCCGGTGTCGATGACCAGATCGTCGCCGTCGCGCCTGAACCGCAGGCGCGCGGGATCGGCTGCCAGTGCCAGCGTGTCGGGGGCCAGGTCGTTCGAGGCGTTGTCGATCACGATCGAGCGTCCTGCCGGCACACGGTAGGTGTCGGATCCCTCGCCACCCGACAACGCGGTGGCGTGCGGGAGCGCTTCCGCGTCGAGCACATCGCTCCCCGCGGTGCCCGCCGCGAGGGACCCGTCGCGAGCCCGCGGCTCGCCGGCGGCCACGGGCCGCAGCGGTGATTGGTCGAGCGGTGGCGGGTTGAGCGGTGACTGATGGAGCGGTGACTGATCGAGCGGTGGCGGGTTGAGCGGTGACTGATCGAGCGGTGGCTGGTCGAGCCATGGCGTCGCCGCGCCGCCGGCACGCAGGCGCATCGGTCCTTGCGCCGGAGCATCGGGCGCCGGGTGATCGAGCAGGGCGCCGCCGGGCGAGGCGCCATCGGCCAGGGCCCACAGCGTCGGGCGCCGGTGATGATCGATGCCATCGCCGAGCGGGCGGCCGGGCAGGGTCAGGACGAGCGGCGTGTAGCCGCGCGGCGCATCCGCCGGCGGGATCTCCTCGATGACCAGGTCGTCGCCGACACGGCGATATCGCAGCCGGTCCACGGCCACGTCCAGGCTGATGTCCAACGGGACCGAGGTGCGCGGCGCCGCGCGGAAGGCGCCCGCGCCGGCCGCGAGGTGATGGCGCGTGCGCGCGTGCCCGCCGGTCAGCGAGCGGCGCCAGGCGGGGGTGCCCGCATCGAGGAACAGGTGCTTGTCCATCGACGCCGACGAGCGGAACCGGTCGCCCAGGCCGCGGGGGTCGGTCAGGACCATCCGCGTCCTCAGGGCGTCGACGATGACCAGGGGCGGATCCTGCGGCGCACCCGTGCTGCGGGCGAAGTAGCCCTTCAGCGTCAGCGTGTCCGGGCCGGCACGCAGCAGCAGGTCGTCGCTGGCGTTGTCGTCGTGGTCTTTGTCGCTGTCGCTGTCGCTGTCGTTGACGCGGCGGAACGAGAGCCCCTCGTGAAGTCCGTCGATCCTGATCAGCAGGCTCGTGGCGCGCGTGCCGGCGAGATCGACCCGGGCGCTCACGCCGCGCCGCCAGAGCAGGGCGTCGTCGGACGTGCTCACGACGCGGACCTCCGGATGCAGCACATAGGCGTTGCGGCCGCCGCCGCCGGCCACGACACCCGCGCGTGCGGCGACATCGAAGTGTTCGCCGCTCGCGCCGCCACGGATGTCCACCGACGCGGCGTTGCGGATGACGAAGCTTTCCAGCGCCTTCAGCTCGCACGAATCGTCCTCCTGCGCCCGCAGCGGCGACGCGGCCAGGCCCAGGCGCCAGACGTCCGGCGCGGTGGCGTTGACGGACACGTGGCGGTTCCCGGCGTCGAGGACGATTTCGTCGATGCCCTGGTCGCCGTCGACCACCGTCAGGGCGCTGGACGCGTCCAGCATGAACCGGTCATGACCCAGCCCTCCGGAGATCCGGCCGGAGGCGCCGTGGAGCTCGAACAACTGGCGCTCCGCCCCCATGTTGTCCGACATGGCCACCTCGGACAGGATCACGTCCGCCAGGCCGATCCAGGCCGTGGCGACCGATTCGGAATGCGGGGCTCCCGCTTGTCTCGTTTCCTTGAAATGGTGGAACTGCGGGCGGCGATCCTGCAGCACGAAGGTGTAGGGCCGGTCGTCATCGGGGACCTTGAAACTGGCGTGCGCGACCGGGAAATCCATGACGGGCGATTGCACCGAGGCATAACCGGACTTGGCCAGCCAGGCGGTCCGGAACGCGACGAGCCGCTCCCAGTGCGCCTGCCGGTCCCCCTGTCTGGCGGCCGCGGCTTCGCTGGCGCTCCGGGAGACTTCCGCCCGTCGCGTCACGGGGGTGCTGAATCCGAAGAACAGGGCGAGACCGGCGAGGATCTGGTCGCCGGTGCTGGTGGAGCCTCGGACGTGGTGGCCGTACTCGCTCAGCCAGAGGAAGCTGTTGACCGTGCCCTGGACGGCCAGGGTCAGCAGGGCGACCGGTCCCGCGGCCTGCCCGATCAGACCCGCGGTCATGCCGAGCGCGGTGCCCGCCACCGCGTTCGCGCCGCCCGCGAACGCCGTGGCGACCTGCACGCTGCTCATGGCCAGGCTGACGGCCGTGAAGGTGCTCACCATCGCCGTGTTGGCGACGAGGGTCCGGTAGGCGAAGCTGTCGGTGTCGAGTCCGCTCTTGTGGAACTCCTCCCACTGCAGGCCGATCGCGACCAGACCCAGCGTCGACAGGCCGATGTCCGCCGCGCCGCCGGCCAGCGCCGTGGAGATGGCACCCAGCACGCGATGGCGAGCGACGACGCCGGCGCCGCTGAGCCACGCGCCCAGCTTCATGGTCATCGGCGTGACGACGAGGCTGCTCAGCTGGGCCAGGGTCAGTCCTTGCAGGGGGGCGCTCATCCACCGCCAGTTCTGGGCCAACTGGAACGCGCCGATCACGGTGTTCACCGCGCCCAGACCCTGGTTGGCCGCTTGCTCCCCGTCGATGCCGCGCCATCCGGCGCGCAACGATGCCCGGATCGATCGGGCCTTGGCGAGGAGCCGTGCGGGGAGGCGATCGATGGGGGGATCGATGGTGGGATCGGGCGACGAAGACAGGCGCTCGAAGACGAGGTCGGAGACCTGGATCAGACTAGCGGCGGCCCGCAGGAGCGGCGCATCGTCCCTGCCGCCGGCGAGGGCGGCCATCCGGTCGACGTCGAGCCGTGGAACGCCGTCGGCATCGATCGTCAGCAGGCCGTGGGCCCGCAGGTCGGCCAAGGCGTCGGCCTCCGAGATCCCGAACAGGTGCCGCACATCGAGCCCGCCATGACCGGCGTGCTCGGCGATGCGCGACATCGCCCGCTCGAGCGCGGTGCCCGTCGCGGCATCGGGCGCGTGTCGCAGCCGCAGCGCCTCGGGGGACGTCCCGTCCATCGCGGCGTCGAAGAGGAGCGCGAGGTCCGTCGCGTCGGATCGACGGCCCGGGCGCCCGGCGTCGGCGTCGGCCTCGGCGTCGGTGTGGGTGTGGGTGTCCGTGTCGGTGTCCGTGTCGGTGTCGGTGTCCGCGGCGGGGTAGCGGTCGACCACGACGACCTCATTGATGTTGTAGTCGAAGCGCATCACGACCGTGTCTTCCGACTGCTGGTGCGCGAGCGTCTTCGTGCCGTCGGCGGCCACATGCAGGGTGAGCTTGCGGACCGTCGGGGACGTGGCATCGTCGCCCGTGGACCCGGTGACGTGGACCTCGCCTGTCCGGGCGGTGACCGGCACGCCGATCGCCCAACCATGGGCCTGGAGTGCGAACACGAACCGGCTGGCGAAGTTGTCCTCGAGGAACGGCGTCGCCAGGGCGCACGACACGAGGCTGATGCTGGTGATGCGAGGTCGTCGAGGAGCGACCGGGGACGCGCCCGCGTCCGGCGGGATCCGGCGCGGGGAGGGGACCAGACCGAGCCCCCCCAGCCAGCCGTCGAGCCGGCTGACCAAGGGCTCCGGCTGCCAGCCAGCGAGCGCCTGTTTCACCTTGGCCCCCGCCAGCAGGCCGGATCGTCCGACAAGCACGACCTTCACCGGCGATCCCTCCCTGGCGGCCTGGAGCAGGGCGTGACCGACCAGGACGGTGCCGACCTGATCCATGTCACCCTGCTGGATCCAGGCCGCCGTGCCGGCGTGCTTGCGACTCAGCAGCCACGCCGCGGTGAACGCTTCGGGCGAGTCCTCGAGTTGAAAGATCAGGTGCAGGCGCTGCAGCGCCGACACGGGCGAGGCCGGTTCATCCGGCAACGGCAGGTTCAATCCATGCGTGCTCCAGCCGGCCGGGTTCGCCGACAACGGAGGGGACGGGCGCGAGAGCCGCTGCACGTTGGCGATGCGGTCGACGTTCAGCCGCCAGCGCGTGTCCGTCCGCCAGTCCAGGGCCCCGGCGGTGGAAGGGTCCGAGGTCGCCAGCACGAGCGTGCCCGAACCGAGGGTCCCGTCCAGCAGATGAAGCTCGGTCGGCAGCGCGAAACGCCGATCGTCGCTCCTGCCACGCAGGTGCTTGAGAACGAACGACTCCAGCCTCCGCAGGTCCCGATCCTGGCGCAGCCAGGCGTCCTGCGGGAAGGCGCTGCCGCCGCGGTAATCGTCGATCCTGCCCACCCGCCATTGCAGGACACGCCCGCCCTGGGGGGTGCTGAACCGCACCAGACCGCGGTGGCGGTCCAGGTGCTGGACGAGTCCCGGCGTCAAGGCGCCCAACGCCGGCATCGGGCGGGCATCGGGCAGCGGCAGCTGGGCCAGCGCCGAGGCGGCTCCGGCAAACGTGAGCGACCGGACCGCGTCGCTGACCTGTCCGAACGCGTCATGAAAGGACGACAGCGCCTGCGGCAGCACGTTGTCTTCGCTGGGGCGCAGCAGGGGCACGATCTCGTAGGCCCGCTCGTTCTGGCGCATGGTGTCGCGGTACGCGTTGGCCTCGCGCGCCAGGGCCGCGCCGCCTGCCTGCATCGCGGCGATGCGGGCCGCGCTGGCGGCGTTGTCCTCGACCTCCTTCATCAGCAGCGCCAGGATCCTGCGCTCGTCGTCATTGAGCGCGCGACCGTGTTCGAGCTCCACGGCGGACAACAGCGGCTTGAGATCCGCCCAGGCCCGCTGCAGGCGGGTGAAGCGCCGGCGGAGCGAGTCGGAATAGGTCCACGCGACGATGCCGTGAGGGTCGACGACGATCAGGAGCGGCAGCTCATCCGCGAACGAGGCGCTGTCGGACACGAACCGGCCGGGCCCGGCCTGTCGCCATTCGTCGGGCACGGCCCCCGGTCCGGATGGGCGTGTGACCCGCAGGGGCGGGATGAGGTCGAGCATCGCCATGCGGCGCAGGGCCTGCTCCCCCTGCGCCAGGTGGATGTGCCACCCCTCGAGGAGCGGCGTCGGCGGGTCCGGGCGGGGGCCGGAAGGCGCCGGCGGTTCAAGCAGGAGGGTGATCGGCTGACCCGTCAGGCTGGCACGCAGCGCGAGCGCCAGCAGCCTGAAATGGGCGACCGCGGCCCCATGGTGCAGGGTGACGTCGGCGGGCGCCATGGCCCGCAGGGTGCGCCGGTCCGCCTCGTGGAGATGCTCCAGCGCCTTCACGAAGACGGCATCGGCCGCGATCACGGCGGCAGTGCCGGTCGAGGCGGTCGACGCGTCGGTCGCCAAGGGGTCGGCGACGTCCAGGTGCGGCGGGTGCTCGAGCGCGACGCGCGCCTGACCGTCGACAGGCAGGGCCAGGCGATGCAGGCCGTCCAGCGCCGCCTTCAGCCGCCGGGCGTCGACGAGGCCGGCACCGAGATCGGCCGCAATCGCTTGCAAGTCTCGCAGAGGCGCCTGATCGGACTCGTCGATGCGGAAAATGCCCTTCAGGAAATCGGCGGCGCGCGCCGCCGCGGCGTCGACCACCGAGCGCGCCATCGCCAGCGGCGGAAGGAAGCAGGCCAGGTCGATCACCGCGTGAGCGCGTTCGATGGGAGACAGCGTGTCCAGCGGCGACCAGGGCTGGGGAGCCCCGGGCTCGGCGGAGGACGGCGCGCCACCGGACGGCGCGTGACCGGACGGCGCGTGACCGGACGGCGCGTGATCGGACGGCGGGAGGGGCGGGAGCATGGGGGCCTCGGCGTTGAAGGGGCAAAGCGGGGTGACTGCGCGGTTCAGGGGCGCCGTTGGCACGATGGCGACGCGACGATGGGCGTCGCGCGATCACCGCTCTTGAAGGCTCTCGCTGCGCACCCGCTCCAGTGGACTCAGCAGGAAGCCGATGACGCGCCGGCTGCCGGTGCGCACCTCCGCGCTCAGCGCCATGCCCGGACGCAGCGGCACGCGTTGGCCGTCGATCTCGATGTCGCGCGCGGCGAGCGTCAGCGTCGCCGCGAATCGCGGCCCGAGTTGCTCGTGGTCGATCGCATCGGGGCTCACGCGCGTGACCGTCGCCGGCAGCGTGCCGTGACGCGTGAACGGGAAGGCCTCCAGCTTGACCGCCGCCGCGTCGCCCACGCGCACGAAGCCGATGTCCTTGTTCTCGAGCATCACCTCCGCCGTCACCGGCGCGTCGTCGGGCACGATCACCATCAGCGCCTGCGCCTCGGTCACGATGCCGCCGGGCGTGTGGATCGCCAACTGCTGCACCGTGCCGTCCACCGGGGCGAGCAGGCGCGTCAGCTGTTCGCGCCGACCCGCCTTGCGGTGCTCGGCCTCGATCTGCGCGAGCCGCGCGGCGGCCTGCTCGCGCGTCGTGTGCCAGCGCTGGCGGACTTCGGCGATCAGCGCGGCGCGGGTCGCCCGGGTCTCGCTCAGCGCGGCGTCGGTCTCACGCAGGCGGGCGTGCTGGGTTGCCAGTTCGCCGCTCAGGTCGACGCGCTCGCGGCGGCGGTCCTCCCAGGCGTGCGTGGAGGCGAACCCCTCGCCGGCCAGGGCGCGCAGGTCGTCCTCGCGCCGCGCGGCCAGCGGCAGCGCCGCGGCGAGCCGCGTGGCCGAGGCGAGCGCGGTGTCGCGTTCGGCGCGGCGCCGGTCGGCCTCGGCGTCCAGCCGGTCCAGCCGGGCGCGCAGGTCGCCCCACTCGGCGCGCAGCATCGCCAGCGCCTCGCGCCGGCGCGGCGCGGGCCAGTCCGCCGGCGCATCGGCCGAGAGGGACGCGTCGCTCGCGGAGAGCGCCGTGAAGGCTGACGCCGAGGCGGACGCTGAAGCCGAGGCGGACGCTGAGACCGATGCAGTCGATGCGGTCGATGCGGTCGATGACGCGATGCCGTCGGCGATCTTCCCCGCCGCGGTGGGCCGCTCGTCGAGCGCGGCCAGCGTCGCGAGCAGCCGCTCCGCGCGCCATCGCTCGGCCGCGGCGGCGAGCCGCTGCTCGTCCAGGCTCTCGCGGTCCGCGGACGGCGCCGTCGGATCGAGTTCGACCAGGGTCTGTCCGGTCTTCACCTGCTCGCCGTCGCGCACCCGCACGCGGTGCACGACGGCGCGTTCCAGCGGCTGGACCAGCTTGCTGCGGTCGCTGACGACGAGCTTGCCGGACGCCACGGCGACGATGTCCACGCGGCCCACGAGCGACCAGACCAGCGCGATCGCCGCGAGCCCGATCAGCACGGCGGCCGTGCGCCGCGGCGCCGGATGGACCGGCGTGTCGCGCAGCGCCAGGGCCGCGGGCAGGAACGCGGCCTCCTCGGCGTGGCGCGCCGGTCCGACGAGGTCGCGGCGCGCGGCCCACGCGGCGGCGAACACCTCGCGCTGGCGGTGCCACAGCTCCGCGGGCCCGCCCAGGCGATGGCCCCATCCGGTCTTCCAGCCTCGCACCCGCGCTCGCACACGGTCTTGCACCCGGTCTTGCACCCGGTTTTGCACGCGGTCGTGCACCCGGTCCCGCACCCGGTCTTGCCGGTTTCGCACACGGTCTTGCAGGGCCTTGATCCATCGGGCGGTCATGCGCGCGCTCCCGGGCCGTCCTGCATCGCCCAGAGCCGGCGGTAGAGGCCGTCGGGCCGGGTCACCAGCTCGTGGTGCGGCCCCTGTTCGACGACGCGGCCGCGATCCATCACGATGATGCGGTCGGCGCCGCGCACCGCGCTGAGGCGGTGGGCGATGATCAGCACGGTGCGGTCGCGGCAGATGTGGGCCATGTTCCGGTGCAGCACCGCCTCGCTTTCGTAGTCCAGGGCGCTGGTGGCTTCATCCAGGATCAGGATGCGCGGGTCGGTGAACAGCGCCCGCGCGATCGCGACGCGCTGGCGTTGCCCGCCCGACAGCGAGCCGCCCTGTTCGCCGACGATCGTGTCGTAGCCTTCGGGCAGTTCGCTGATGAACTCGTGCGCGCCGGCCAGCTGCGCGGCGCGGACCACCGCCTCGATCGGCGCGGCCGGGTCGGCCACCGCGATGTTCTCGCGCAGCGTGCGGTTGAAGAGCACGTTGTCCTGCAGCACCACGCCGATCTGGCGGCGCAGCTGCGCCGCGTCGATCAGCCCGCTGTCGACGCCGTCGATCAGCACCCGGCCTTCCTGCGGCAGGTGCAGCCGTTGCACCAGCGTCGTCAGCGTGCTCTTGCCGCTGCCGGAGCGGCCGACGATGCCGACCACCTCGCCGGCGCGGACCGCCAGGTTCACGCCGCGCAGCGCCGGCGCGGCCTCGGGCCGGTAGCGGAAGGTGACGTCGCGCAGCTCGACCGCGCCGCGCAGCGCCGGCAACTGGGCGGCGCTGGCCGGCGGCGCCTCGGTGCGCGTGTTCAGGATGTCGCCCAGCCGGGCCATCGACAGGCCGGTCTGCTGGAAGTCGGTCCACAGGTTGGCCATGCGCATCACCGGTTGCGCGACGTGCTGCGCGAACATGTTGAAGGCGACGAACTGGCCCACCGTCAGCGCGCCGTCCATCACCTCCTGCGCGCCCCACCACAGCGTCGCGGCCTGCGTCAGCTTGCCCACCAGGCCGACGCCCTCGTGGCCCCAGGCCGCCAGGTTCTGCGTGCGGAAGCTGGCCGACACGTAGGCCGCCAGCTGCCTGTCCCAGCGGCGTGCGAAGGCGGGCTCCAGCGCACCCGCCTTCACGGTCTGGATCGCGGTGACGGATTCGACCAGCATGGCCTGGTTCTCGGCGCCGCGCGCGAACTTCTCGTCGAGGCGGCGCCGCAGCACCGGCACGATCAGCACGCTCAGCAGCACGTAGCCGGGCAGGCCCGCCAGCACGATCAGCGTCAAGGGCACGCTGTAGAGGAACATCACGGCGATGAAGACGAGCGAGAAGAACAGGTCCAGCACCACCGTCAGCGCCTGTCCGGTCAGGAAGGCGCGGATGTGCTCCAGCTCGCGCACGCGGGCGACCGAATCGCCCACGCGCCGCGCCTGGAAGTAGGCCAGCGGCAGCGCGGCCAGGTGGCGGAACAGGCGCGCGCCGAGTTCCACGTCGATGCGGCTGGTGGTGTGGCTGAGGATGTAGTGACGCAGGCCGGAGAGCAGGCTCTCGAACAGCATCACCACGACCAGGCCCACGACGATCACGTGCAGCGTGGACAGGCCCTGGTGCACCAGCACCTTGTCCATCACGACCTGGAAGAACAGCGGGTGCGCGAGCGCGAAGCCCTGCAGCACGAACGAGATCAGCAGCACCTCGCCGAGCAGGCGCCGGTGTTTCACCAGCGCGGGGATGAACCACGAGAAATCGAAGTGGGCCATCTGGCCGACCAGGCTGGCGCGGCTGGCCACCAGCATCAGCTCGCCGTTCCAGCGCGCCAGCAGCGCGTCGCGCGTGAGCTTGGCGGGGCGGCCCTCGTCGGTCGCGGGATCGGCGATCAGCGCCTCCTGGGTGTTGAAGCGGCCGATCACCACCGGCCGCACCGACGCCTCGGCAGGGTCGCCGTCGCCGCGCAGCCAGACCACGGCCGGCAGCGGGACCCGCGCGAGCCGCGCCGCATCGGCGTTCAGGCGCCGCGCCTTGAGCCCGAGCAGCCGCGCGGCGCGCAGCAGGTCGTCGGCGTCGACCGGATCGTTCGGACCGAGGCCGAGCTGGTGCGCCAGCGCCTCGGGTTCCGCGGCGACCTCGTGGAAGGCCGCGATCAGGCAGAGCGCCGCGAACGGGGAGACGCGAGGCGGCTCAGGCACGGGGGGCGGAAGTCGGAGCGGGGACATGGGTTCTGTCATCGGAAACACGCGCAGCGGTAAAGGTCCATGGGGACCGCAGTGGCCCGACGCGTCGAGGGGTTCGCGGCATCTGGCGCCCGGCGCCCGGCGTTCGATGCCGGGCGTCCGGGCGCCGCCGGATCAGGCGGCTGGCGGTGCGATGAGCGACAGCGCGGACGGCTGTTGCGCGGGCGTCGGTCCGCCGGAGCCCAGGCCGGTGCCCAGGCCGGCGCCCGGGCCGGTGGCCGCCCCGGGTGTCGCCATGGCCTGTGCCAGCTGGGCGCCCAGACGCGGAACATCGAGCGTGGTGTCCGGCGGCCCCGCCTGGACGATGTGCCGTTTCATCGCCAGGTAGAGGTCCCCCAATGACGCCTGGCGGTACCAGGCGGGCAGCGCCGAGGCGCGTGCGAGGCCGTCGGCCGTGCGGCACCCCATGGCGATCAGCGCCCGCGAGCGGTCGAGGTCGTAACCGGCCTGCCGGAAGCGATCCCGCCAGGTGGGCACGCCGGCCTCGGAGGTCTCGAAGCCCACCTCGGAGATCCATGTGCCGGCGGACAGCTCACCGTCGATGCCGCGCAGCCGGTAGCTCCGGTAGGGGATCGCATCGTCCAGCCAAACGTGGCGCAGCGTCCCCCCGGCGCTGACTTCGAAGGTATCCGACACGGGGGTCCAGCCGCCCTGCCGCGTCAGGGCCTCGACCCGCCAGCGTCCCGTGGCGGCGAGGCTCGGATCGAGCGCGAAGTCGTGCTGGATGTCCATGCTGAACCTGGACAACGCGACCGGGTGTCTGAAATCGAAGCGCACGGCCGCGACGTCGGCGTCCCGGTCGCGTGACAAGGACAGGCGCCCCAGCGCCGCGGGAGGGCGCCAGGCCTTGGCCTCGCCCCACCCGGCGTCGCCGTCCACCAGGTTCGAGGGCGTGCTGCGCCCGTACCCGTCGCTGCCCGGCACCGGTGCCTGCGTCACGGTGACCAGCTTCCTTTCCATGAGGGCATAGAGCGAGGAACGCTGGGAGAAGCCGGCCAGCCGGGCGGCAGGCCAATGCTTCTCGCGCTGGGAGGCCGGCTTCGGGGTCAACCAGCCGAACGTGCTCGCGGAGTCCCAGTACGAGGTCGGCTTCCGATCCTCGATCCGGTCCCACTTCCGGTCGAACGCCGTCCTAACGGACTGTTCCAGCTGCGACCGCTCGCCGTCGGTGAGCGCCGCGGGGGATTGCCCCTTGTCGTCGAGGACCGCACCGGGCACCAGGTCGTAGCTCACGCCCGCCTGCGGCGTGTCGTGCACGATGAAGTCGTTGCCGTTGGCGTCGAGCTTCAGATAACGCGTCACGACATAGCGGGGCACCGTCGTCGCGGGCGTCTTGAAGGCGTCCGAGGTGCTCACCTCGATCAGGCCGGTGCGATTGCCCGTGCTTTCGTAGTCGAAGCGGTGGACGTTGCCGATCACGAGCTCGCTCACCGTCACCTTCGCGTCCCAGAGCCGTCGCAGGACCGCGTGATCGACGACGCCCGCCTGCTGCATGCCGTCGATCCAGTCCTCGTCCAGCGTCACCTTCAACATCGCATCGGCCATCTGGTCCGCCACGTCGTCGGGCCGGCCCTTGGTCCGCAGCGCGAGCCGCAGCAGCGCCTCCGTGTGGTCCGACACGCGTCCGCCGGCCTGGGGCTTTCCCAGGAGCAGGCGGCTGAACTCCGCCAGCGCGTCCAGCGAGGCCGCGTCGCCGGGCGTCCCTGTCAGCGCGCCGGCGGCCCAGGTCTCGAACGCGTCGAGCGCCTGCGGCGACAGGTCCTCGCGCAGCACCTGGTGCTGGTAGATCCAGGGGCGCTGCCGGGCCGCCAGCAGGCGCAGCATCGCGCCGTGACGCGCGGCCGAGAGGGGGAAGTCCGACGGCGCGGCGGCGCCATCGTCCAGCACCGCGGCCGAGGGCCAGGTCTTGCCGTCGACCGAGGCGGCCAGCAGCGCGCGCATCCGCCGCAGCTGGCCGACCGAGGTCGAGCGGACGGCGTCGGCGATGGCGGCGGGCAGTCCGCTCAGGCGCAGGTAGGCCCGCACGGCCTCGACCGCGTGGACCCGCTCCGGCGGGGCGTGGTCGTCCCGGAGATCGCGCGCCAGATCGACGACCGCCTTCATCGTGCCGGCATCCCGGATGCCGGCCGCATCGAACGCCGCGGCGCGCAAGGCGTCTTCGGACAGTCCCGCCTGGCGCTGGCGGTCGATCGCCTCGCGCCAGGGCGCGTCCACGACCGGGGTGGGCCGCCAGGTCTGCCCATCGTCGCCGACCAGGTGCAGGTGCACGCTGCCGTCCCGCGGCGCGGGCGTGAGCAGATCCTTGAGGATCACGCGGCTGGCGCCGCCGTCGGTCTCGGCCACGAGGCTGCGCCCGATCCGCCGCATCGCCGTCGGCGGCGCGATGAACACGCCCCGCGGGGTCGGCGCCGTCGCCCAGGCCTCGTCCGGGCGGGTCAGGACGACATGGGTGCCCGGCAGCGTGGCCAGGACGTCGCCGTCCTCCGCGTCCGGGCCGTACACCATCACGCCGCTGTCGTGGATCAGCGGCAAGGCGTAGCGCACGCCGTCGATCGCCATCGACAGGTGGCGCGCCAGGGACTCCACCGCGTGGCGGCGCACGGTGACGCTGCCCTCCTCGAGGTCGATCACCAGATCGTCGCCGACGCGCCGCAGCCGCCGGGGGGCCGCGTCGAGCTGGAGGAAATCCCGCGTCGGCACGAGCGACAGGTTGTCGATCACCACCTCACGGCCGGCGCCCACGACGTAGGTGTCCGCGCCGTCGCTGCCGGTCAGGATCCTGGGCGAGTTCCTGCCGGCATCGACGGACGTCGCGTCGGGGCCCGACGGTGTCGACGTTGTCGGCGACGTGGTGGATGGGGTCGATGTGGTCGATGTGGGCACCACCGACGCCAGCGGCGCGACCGGCTTTGCGCGCGCCCCGTCCGCGACGACCTCGGATGCCGCGGTCCCTGATGCCGCGGTCTCTGATGCTGCGGACTCGGGTGCCGCAGCCTTGAGGGGACCTTCGTCCGCATCGAGGGCGGGCGAAGGGTGCTGCAGCTTCACGGCCGACCGCTGGTCCTTCTCCGAGCTGCCGCGCGCCCACAACGCCAGCTGGCCGTGCGACGCGGACCAGTCGCGCTCGCTGTAGCCGGGCAGCGTCACCCGCAGGGGCGTGTAGGCCGTCGACGCGTCCGCGGGCGGTGTCTCGACGAGCACGAGGTCGTGCCCGTCCCGGCGATACCGCAGCCGGTCGATGGGCACGTCCAGCGTGATGTCCATCGGCATGGCCGTGCGGGGACGCAGGCGGAAGTCGCCGCCGCCCGCGGCGAGGTGATGCCGCGTGTGACCGTGGTCGCCGGTCAAGGCCCGACGCGACCCGGGCGTGGACGCGTCGAGGAACAGGTGCTTGTCCAGCGTGGCGGACGGACGCACCGACGCATCCAGGCGTCGCGGATCGGTCAGCGTCAGATGGGTGTCCACCGCGTCCACGATGAACAGCTGGGCCGGGGTCGGGTGGGCGAAGAACCGTTCCAGCGTCAGCGTGCCCGCGCCGTTGCCGACGAGCAGCCGGTCGCCGTGTCGCTGGAAAGTGAGGGCCTCATGCGGCACATCGACCCGCAACAGCAGGTTGCCGGGGGTGTCCCCGATGAAATCGATGAAGGCGTCCACGCTGCCGGACCAGACGGCGGCATCGTCGGACGAGCTGGCGATGCGGTTGCCTCCGCGCAGGACATAGGTGTTGCGGCCGCCGCCGCCGGCGATGGCGGTCTGCAGGGCGCTCACGTCGAAGCGGTCGTCGCCGGGACCGCCGGTCACCTCGGCGACGATGGCGTTGCGGATGGTCACGCGCTCGATGTTGGACAGGGCGAGCGGGACGGGGTCGCCGCCGGGCTGTTCCGCGTCGTCCATGGTGAGGCTGAACCGATCGCGCGCCGCGTCATGGTGCAGCTTCACGTGCTGGCCCGTCGCGTCCACGTCGACCTCGTCCGGCCCGCCTTGTCCGTCGATGTCGGGGGTGGCGTCCGCGTCCAGCAGGAAGACATCCCGCCCGGCGCCGCCGCGGTAGCGGCCGGCGGCGCCTTGCAGCTCGAACAGCTGCGGCCGTTGCGGATCCGTGGTCGCCGACCGACCCAGGCGCCCGTCGTGGCGCAGATCGATCCAGGCCACGCCGTCGGGGGCGGGCTGGCCCTGCGGCGCGGGCGGGTCCGTGCGGTCGAAGGCGCCGAAGTCCTTGAGGAAGGAGCGCAGTCCGTCGGGCGTGGGTTGCTCCTGCAGCACGAAGGTGTAATCGGGATCCTGCTTCGGCATCCTGAACGTGGCATGGGCGATCTCGTGCGAGAGGCGGGGATACCGCGTCGATCCGTAGCCGGATTCGGCGAGCTGCTCGCCGCGGAAGGCCATGTAGTCCTGCCGCGCCTTGTCCAGCAGCTTGCCCTGGTTCGCGGCGGCGGTGGCGGCGTTCTTCTCGACCTCCGCCCGCCTCATCACGTCCGTCTCGATGCCGAAGAACTTGGCGACGCTGGCGCCGATCACGTCGCCCAGATCGGTCGACGGCCGGATGTAGTCGCCGTACTCGGCCGCCCACAGGAAGCAGCCGACGGCGCCGTTGACCGCGATCATCAGCAGGGCCAGCGGCAGCGCGGCGCCGGCGAGCACGCCGGCGGCCATGCCGAGCGCGGTGCCGGCCACCGCTTCCGCGCCGCCGGCCAACATCGTGGCGACCTGCGCGCCCGCCGATACCAGCGAGGTGGCGGTGAAGAAGGTCATCGTGGTGGTGTTGGCGATGAGGCTCTTGCCGGCATAGCTGTCCAGGCGCTGGCCGCTCTTGCGGAACTCCTCCCACTGCAGGCCGATCACGACCAGTCCGAGCGAGGCCAGGGCGATGTCGCCGCCCCCGCCTTGCAGCGTCTTCCCGATGCCGGAGAGCGCCGCGTCCAGCGCCCCCGAGGCGAGGCCCGACTCCGCCGACAGGCCCAGCGAGACCGGCAGCCCGCGTATCCATTCGCCGACCTTCACCGTCAACGGCGTGATCAGGACGCCGGCGGTCTGGGGCACCAGCAGCCCCTTCATCGTCGCGTCCATGTGGCGCCAGCCCTGCACGAGCTGGGCCGTGGCGATGACGGTGTTCAGCTGCCCGACGCCGTGACCTGCCGCGGCCTCGATGCGGTCGCCCAGGCCGGCCGCCAGGCTGCTGCGGACGTCCAGCGCCTTGTCCAGCAGGCGCTGTCCCGCCGGGCCCGCGCCCGCGCGCAGTTCCTCGAAGAGCGGGTCGGAAAGATGCAGCAGCGACGCGCCCGCGCGCATCAGCGCGCCGTCGTCGCCGCTCGCCATGAGCGCCTCCAGGCGCTGCTCCGCCAGCCGTGCCGTGCCGGTCGCGTCCACCTCCACGAGGCCGGCGCCGTGCAGCGCGCGCAGCGCGTCGTCCGTCGTGGTGCGCGAGATGCCGTCGAGGTCGAGCCGGTCCTCGGCCATCGTGCGGCGGATCAGGTCGTCCAGCTGGCGCTCATCCTGCGGACCTTCCGGCCCGAAGGTCGCCGCGCCGTCGGGCGCCGACTTGCCGGCGGCGCGACCGGCGGACGATGCCGCGAGCAGCTCGTGGGCCCGGACGGCGGCGCGCGCCTGTTCCGGCAGCGCCTCGAGCGCGCGCGCGAGATCGTCCGCGAGCTGGCGCACCTCGACGGGATCGCTGGCCACGCGGCGCATCCGGTCTTCGTCGATCCGGCCGTCGGCGTCGGTGAAGAGCTCGATCAAGGGCGTCGGCACCGCGCCGCCGAGGACGCTGTCGAACATCAGGCGGAGGTCCTTGGCCGGCCGCTGCCAGGGCCTGGTCGTCGGCTCGCCCGGCTCCGCATAACGGTCGACGACTGTCACCTCGCGGGTGATCGGATCCAGCGTCAGGCGCATGGTGTCGGCGGGCATGCGATGTCGCAGCACGCCGTTGCCCTTGGCGTCGAGACGTTCCGTCAGTTTCATGATCCGCGTGCCGCCGCTGACGGGATCCTGGAGTTCCGCGACGTGGACGTGCCCGGTCCGCGCCGTCACGTCGGCGCGGCTCGTCCAGCCCGGCCGGACCAGCGCCTTGATGAAGTCGACGGCGAAGGGCGTGCCCACCGACGGCGCCTGCAGGTCGCAGGCGACCAGGCTGACGCGGCGCAGCGTCGGGATGAGATCCGCCGGGCGATCGAAGAGCGCGTTGCGCAGCGCCTGCGCCAGCACCTCGGGACGCCATCCGCTGAGGCTCTGGCTTTCCCCCAGTTGCATGCCCGAATGGCCGACGACCTGGATGTCCACCTCGGTGCTCCCCGTCACGGCCGACAGCAGCTGTTCCCCGGCCAGCACGCCGATGCGCGGGCGGTCGAAGAGGGTCTCGGGCTGGCTCATCTGCAGCCATGCCGCGCTGTCGACCTGCTTCCTGGTGAGCAGCCAGGCGGCGATGCTGCTGTGGGCGTCGCCGTCCACCTGGACGATCAGTTTCAGCTTACGCAGCGGTCCCTGCGGGGGTGCGGGCGTGGGCAGGCTTTCCAGGCTCCGTTCCCAGGGATTGACCTCGGAGGAAAAGCGGTTCGGCGCGGAAGCGTCGCGAAGCGCTCGCAGCACGGAGTCCACGCCGTCGGGGTCGACGGCCCAGGCCGCCGTCCCGAAGGACTCCCTGCCGGACAGGGGACCGGCCCGTCGCCGGGCGACCACCTGCTCGTTCACACGGAATTCGCCGTTGCGCAGGCTCATGCTGCGAGGCAGCTCGCCCAAGGCCTGCGGCAGACGGGCGGGCAGGGCGGAGGAGGCCTGAAGGAGGCGCATGACCAGGGCCTCCGCGGTCCGGATGTCGACGTCCTGCCGGACCATGGCGGTCCGCTCGGTCGCGCCGTCCGATCGGTAGCTCGCCAGGGGGTCGACGGACAGCGTCGTGACGACCTGCGTCTGAGGGTGCTCCAGATGGATCAGCCCGTTGACGCGGTCCATCGATTGACGGACATGCGGCGCACGATCCAGCAGCGCCGCGAGCGGTCGCCCCTCCGGCAGCAGGTCCGCGGCCTCGGCGGAGTCGCCGGGCAGCTTGGCGGCCATCCACTTGCCGAAGGACGCCACCCGCGCGTCCAGCTGCTGCAGGGCCGCGCGGTGGATCTCCATCGCGTCGCTGAGCCGTTCGCTGTCCGCGAGCGGAAGATCCCGGAAGTGGGGCGCGAGCGATTCCGGATCGAGGGCGTCGCGATGCAGGGGGCGGTCGGCGCCGTTCGCCAGGAGTTCCTGCCGGAAGGTGTCGAAGGTCCATGCCGGCGCGTTGTGGCGTCGGATGCGCACCACCCGGCGGTGGAGGTCGTCGATCAACGCGTCGAGGGCCGTCCGTCCCGCAGGCGTCGAAGCGTTACGCTGCAGTGTCGCCAAGCGGTCGAGGGCCTCGGTGAGCGGGTTCGACAGGGACCGGGTCATGTACTCGAGGTTGGCCGCGGAACGGGCGCCCCAGACGAGCTCCCCATGATCGTCGAACTTCTCCAGATGACGGAATCCGGCCGCGACCAGGGGCTCGCTGAGCGGGGCGACCGTCACCGCCACGACGGTCGCGGCCGCGTCGGCGGTGGCGGGGCGGACCTCGAGATTGCCCAGCGCGTGCCATCCGTCGGCGATCGCGCGCGGCGCGGCCTGCGGGCTGTCGATGGACAGGGCCACGACATCGCGCAGTGCGCCGAGGTCGCGCAGATGAAAGAGCGCCGTGCGGGCGCGGAACAGTTCGATGTCCCGTTCGCCGGCCAGGCCCGAGGACACATCCACCGGGGACAGGTCCACGTAGAGCGCGCCGTCCGACGCCGCGGCGCCCACCGCGCCGATGAGCAGCGTGATGCGTCCGAGGATCCGGGAGGGGGTGGCCCGCAGTCTCCCGGTGCCGAGGAAGAGGCCGTCCCGGGCCGCGGCCAGTGCCTTCAGGAAGAGGTCGGTCGACTTGCCGATCCGGGCGGGGCTGCCGGCGATCCGGTCCAGCACCGCCTGCGCATGGGGCGAGCCGTTCGCGCGGGCGAGCCAGGCGCGGGAGACGTCCGCGGCCTCCTCGCCGCGGGTCAGGTGACCGATGCGCTCATAGGCGCGGCGCAACGGCGTCGCGTCGCCGAGCAGCCCCTGCGAGAGGTCGTCGGCGATGGCCTGCAGCAAGGTCAGTCGTTCGATGTCGTCCTCGGGCAGGCCGTAGCGGGCCATCAGCAGGGACAGGACCTCGTCGGACAGGGCGAGGGCATCGGACCGGTGCATCGCGAACGCGGGCGGCGGCTCGTCCGGCGGCAGTTGCGCGAGCACCGCCAGGACCAGCCTCACGCGCCTGGCCTGGTCGGCGAGCTGCCGCCCGGTGAGCTGCCGGGAGCGCGCCGCGGCGGCTTCCGCAGCGCCTTCCGTATCGCCGTCCTCGGCGCCCGCCGTAGCGCCTTTCGTAGCGCCCTTCGTAGCACCCTTCGTGTCGCCGACGAGGGACCGGCTCCCCGCCGTCTCGATCGGTCGCCCCTGGCCGCCCCCGGGATACTTGTCCTGGCGATGCACCTCGCCGTTCTCCATCCAGAACTGCCAGGTGACGCCCGCCGCCTGGCGGACGTCCTGTCCTTTCTGGTCGGTCCGGGTGAAGAAATGGTCGTCGCCGCCGTTGCCGTTGCCGTTGGTGCTCGAGGCGTCGGACAGCTGGTGGACCAGCAGGTCCGAGTAGACGGTCGTGCGCATGCCCGGCGCCGCCCATCCCGCCGTGTCGGCGGCTTGCGCGAAGGCGCGGCCGAAGCTGCCTGCCGCCGTCGGCGTTTCCAGCGCGCAGCTCAGGATCCGGGTGCCTTCGACCTTCGTCGTCACACCGGGGCGCAAGGCCGCGAGCAGGCGGTCGATCGAGGTGGCGATCCCCTCGGGGGTGTAGCTCGCCAGGCGCGTGGCCTTGGTCGCGGGATCCACCTGGCCATGACCGCCGAGGATCAGGCGGACAGGGCGCTTCCCGAGGAGGGTGTCGTTGAGCAGTTCGCGCCCGTGGCGCACGGTCCAGGAGCCGTCCTCCGCCAGCCGGACCAGGACCACGCCCCGAGCGTACTTGCGGGACAAGGTGTCGCCCATCTGGGCGATCACCCGGTCGTCCTGCAGGGCGACGTAGATCCTCAGGAGGTCGGGGTCCCGCACGGCGCGCGGGTCGAAGGCCGGGACGAGATTGCCGCCGGGTCGCACCGCTTCATCGTCGGTGGGGAGCGCGTGCTTCCACGCCGACGCCGGTCGAAGGGTCGAAGACGCGGCGTCCCGCGCGCGGGGAACGACGCGCAGGAGCCGGCGCTGGGCGGTGTCGTCAATCGTCCAGCGGCCATTCCCGTCGCTGCGGGCCACCTGCAGCGAGCCCGCCTTGAACCCGTCCGGCCCGATGGACAGGGCGGTGGGCCAGGTCCGGGCGGGCGTGTCCGCCAGCCCGCTCAGGCGCAGCAGCCGGGCGAGGGTCAGGAGTTGCCGGTCCTGCGCGGCGCGGACGTCGGCGGCGGCGTTCTCGGGCAAGGGGGAAAAGCGGATCACGGTGTCCGGCTCTCCTGCCTTCTCGGAGGCCACCCGGAGCGTGCCCTCGGCCCGGTCCAGACGGGACCGCCCGCCGTTGCCGATGCCGATGTCGAGGCCGACGGCGGCCAGCGCCTCCTCGGCGGATTGCGCAGGAGGCAGGGGCGCGAGATCGGGGAAGAGCGACTGCAGAGGGTCGTCACTCGACCAGGACAGCCCGTCGTCCATCGGCGTCCACCGCGGGTCGATCCGTCGCGACACTGCGCTGCTGGTGAAGCGGATCTCGCCGATCACCCCCTGGCGGGCCAGCTCGCTCAACGCGCGGTAGGACTGCTTCAGGGCGTCGATGTGGCCGGTGCCCTCGGGCGTCGGGCGCGCCAGGCCCTGCTCGATCCGATCGAGGTCGATCAGGAAGGGCGTGCGCTTCAGACCGCTACGCAGGGCTTCGCGCAACAAGCGCAGGCCGGTCGCCCGACGGTGGTGTTCCGGGTCCACCAGCAAGCCGGAGACCAGGACCTTTTCCGCCGTGTCGAGGAAGTCGAGGTAGAGCGCCGTCGACGCGCGGATCGTGCGCGACGACTCGGCCCCACCGGCCGTGAGCGGCAACTGCGGGTTCTCGCCGGTCAACGAGCCCAGGATGGTGTCGTAGGCGTCCGGGAACCGGCCGTCCAGGAGCGCCTCGCCGTCCTGGCGCAGGCGGCGCAGCAGCCGGACATTGCGCAACATCGGCCACCGCAGCAGGAGCTCGTCGAACATCTTTCCGCGCATGTACGCCGAAGGGCCTCGACCTGCCTCCGCCGCGGGGCTTGCGACACCCTCGGACAGCGCGCGCGTGAGCGCGTCATGGATGTACCGGATCAGGCCGCGCTCCGGGACGGGATCGGCGGCCGCGGAGGACGCGCCGGCGTCCCCGCCGTCGTGCTTCGATGCCTCGTCGTTGAGATACGCCATCCAGCTGATGAGATGGGTCGTGTCGCTCAACGGATCTTCCAGCGCCATCGTGGCGGAGTAGCTTGCGTCCGCGGTGCCGGCCATGGCCGGCGAGAAGGACCCGTTGCCGGCCTTGGCCGGCGTGAAGGACCCGGTCGCGGCCGACAGCCGCGGATGGTCGAAGCTGGCGAGGAGCCGGCCGACGGTCCCGCGATGGATCGTCCATCGACCGTCAGCCGACGCGCGCGCCAGGACGTTGGCGCCGGCCCTGAACTCGTCCGGGTCCAGCCACATGGTTTCAGGCCAGCGGTCCACGGTTTCCGCCGTCAGACCGCTGAGCTGGAGCAGCCGGGCCAGCGTGCGCAGCTGCTGCGCCTGCTCGGCGAGGCGGACAGGCGAGCCCTCGGGCGGGGGCGCGAAGTGGATCACCGACCGGCGCGCGTTGGGCCCGTCGTGGGGCACCCAGAGCGTGCCGTGCTCGGGGGACACCAGGTAGCGGCGTTGTCCGAAGAGGGCCTTCAAGGTCTCCGTCGGCTGTGCCGCAAGCGGGGTAGGCGGGGCGGGCAGGTCGGGCAGGAGCCCGTGCATCTGGTCCTCGCGCGACCAGGACCACCGCGCGTCCAGCGGCGTCCAGGACGGGGCGGCGGCTCGTCGTGCCGGGTCGCTGCTGATGAAGCGGATCGGACCGATCGTTCCCTCGCGCGAGAGTTCCGCCAAGGCGGGATAGCTCAGCGTCAGGGCCTCGATGCGTCCCGATGCCGCGGGCGTCGACGAGGCGAGATCGTGCCGGACCCGATCGACGTCGATCAGGAAGGGCGTGTCGCCCAGGCCGCTCGCCATGGCGGACCGCATCCCTCGCAGCGCCGCGGCCGTGCGCCACGGCGTCGACGTGATCGCCGGGTTCGCCTCGATCAGCGCGGCCATCCCGTCCAGGAAGTCCAGATACAGGCGGGTCGAGCGCCGGATCGATCGCGCCGGCATCAGCGCCGATCGCGCCGTCTCGTCGATGCGCAGACGATCGATGTCGCCGAACGGGCCCGCGGGCAGGTCCACGATGCCGTCGCCCTGGCCGTCGAGGAGCAACGCCGCGCGCAACGCGCCGCGACCGTGGCCGGGCCGGCCGGCCAGGAGCGCTTCGCCGGCGTCCGTCAGCGCGCGCCGCATGGCGGGCTGGTCGACGACCGGCCAGTCCGTGGCGAGCAGACGGAACAACTGCTCGCGTGCCGCGGTCCAGACGCGCGAACGCTCGGGCGTCCAGGGCTCGGACGTGCCCGCCGGGAGCGCGGGGGCCAGCGCCTGATGGAGCACGTCCAGCAGGCCGTGCTCGGGCGCCGCCGCGTGACTGTCGCCGCCGCGGGGGAGCGGCCCGACCGCCTTCGCCGCGCCGCCGTCGTCCCCCAGGATCGCCGCGTGCAAGTCGACGATGGCGTTGCTGTCGACGTTACGGGCGTCGAAGACCGTCTGCTCGAGCCGTGCGGCCATGGCAATGGCGCCCGCCCGGTGCTGGCCGTGGAACAGCGCCGAATTCTGCTCCTCCGCCATCCAGTCCATCAGGCTCGCCAGCCGGATCCAGGCGCCGGCTTCGTCGGGGAGCTGCCGCAGCACGCGCTGGAACGACTCGGCGTCGAGTGTCAGGCCGGTGTGCGCGGGCAGGAACTCGCCCCGCCTGAAGTCGCCCGCGGCGAGCCGGTCGGGCAGCGACCTGCCGTTGACGCGGGCGCCGAGGGCGTTCAGGAACGACGCAGGAATGTCCGTGCCGCGGATCGAGACGATGCGGCCGGCCAGCGACTCGTCCGTCCAGCGCCACAAGGACCGGTCATTGATCTGCCCGGGTTCCGCCGCGGCCAGCCGTTGGCGCAGGTCCTGCAACAGCTGGTCCTGCTCCAGCGGATCCGAGGCGATGCGCTGGAGGCGCACCTCGTCGACCTGCCCGTCGCCGTCCGTGAACAGCGCCTGAAGGACTTCCGGGGGGCGTGCGTCGAGCGCGGGATCGTAGACCGCGAGGGACTGCTCGATCGCGGCCAGCAGGCTGTGCGCCTGGGTGGCCCCGTCGTCCAGGGCCGTGTCCAGCGCGGTGATGGTCTCCGCGGTGGGCAGCACGGTCGGCACGCCCTGCGCGTGCTTGGGGGTCGCCGCCTGCGGCGGCGCGCCGGGCACATGCCGGGTCACGAACGCGCCGTCCGCCGCGTGGCGCATCGCGCGCAGCGGGCCTTCGCCCAACGTCCAGCGCTGGGTCAGTCCGTCGGACTTCGGATCGTCGACCGGGAAGAGTACCTGGCCCTGGAAGGACGTGACCTCGTAGGCCTGCGACGGCTGGAAGCCGGCGACGAAGTCCTGGACGAAGCGGTTCGGCGGACGGTCCGCCTGCAGGTCGCAGGCCAGCAGGGTGACCTTGCCGAAGACGGGACGTCCGAGGCCGAGCTGCTCGGAGAGGCTGGCCTCGACGCGTGCCGACAGGGCCGATCCGTCGTAGCCGCTCAGGCGCTGGCCGGCCCGGTCCCGGCTCCCCTGGCCGACGATGACCAGCTTGATCCGGTCGCCGGCCCAGGTCGTGCCGATCAGCTCGCCGCCGGCCACGATCCGGTCCCTGCCCAGGCGGTCCGCCTGCAGCCACAGCACGCCGCCCTGGGACCTGGCACGACCGGCCTGCCGGAGGCTGGCTTCGAAGGCCCTCGGCGAGTCATCCATCTGCAGGACCACGCGCTGCATCGTCATGCGCGGGTGCTTGCCGGCGCGTCGGGGCGCGATCACCTGGTCCTTCAGCGCCTGCCAGTCGTTGGACGCCTCCTTCCTGGCGGTGAGCTCGTTGCGCCACTGCGCGAGCGGCCGGTCGAGCAGCGACGTGACAGGCGTGCCGCCCGACGGGGGGCCGCCGGCGTCGGCCTGGGCGACCGGAACGGCGCCGAGGGTCCCTGCGGCATCGGGGCCCGGACCGGACGGGGGAATATCCAGGCGACGGGCCAGCAGTTCGCCGGAACCGGACCGCATCTCTCCCGCGCTGTAGCTCAGGTCCCGGGGCAGGGTCTCGAGGGTCGAGGGCTGGCCGCGGGCGAAGTCCCGGGTGATCAGCGCATCCACGGTCCGCAGCGCGTCGTCCAGTCGCCGGTGGGCCGCCGCGTCGCGTCCGGACGCCGCGCCCAGGCGCCAGACGGCGGTGGTGCCGCCCTGGCTCAGGCGGACGACGCCCGCGTCGCGATCCAATCGCTGCGACACGTCCGGCGCGATCCGTCGCAGCAGCGGCAGGGGCACGGCGTCGTCCACGGCGGGCATCGTGCCCCGACCGAACGCGGCCTGCCGGGCCGGCGTCGCCGCCTCGGCGGCAGCGGCTTGCGCGATGGCGACCAACCGGTCCGCGTAGTCGCGCACCGAGTCGTCGATCCGGTCATCCCGGTGGATGTCGTCGCGCAGGGCTTGCGCGTCGGCCCTGCGTCGCTGCCAGGCGGCGGCGCTCATGCCGGCGGGGCGGTCGGCCGGCGGCTGGCCCCCGAGCGCTCCCAGCTCGTCGGCGACCGTGTCGGCCCAGTTGTCGAGCCGGTTGGCGGCCAGCCGATCGGCCCGGCCCGGCCAGTTGCGGGCGTTGAGCTCGTCGGCGAAGTCCTCCCAGGGTTGGACCAGGTCCTTGACATTCAGCCGCTCGACCTTTCCGGAGGCCGGATCGACGACGGCGGTCGGCCAGTACTCGGCCATCATGTCCCGTTGCGTCGTCCAGCGCTGGCCGTCGAAGACCCACCCCGCCCCCGAGTCGTCGTTGGGCACGCGCGTGGCGACGTGGCGCACGGGGCCGATGACGCCGGTGGCCGTCATCAGCCGGAGCTGATCGCGCAGGGCCAGCACCAGGCCGCAATACCTCGTGGCCGCGGGATCGCGGGCGTAGCCGCGATCCAGCGCGGTCCGCATCGACTCGAAGTCCAGGGTGAGCGGGGTGCCATTGGCGGCCGAGCTCAGCAGGTCGGCGTAGAAGCCGGCCAGGGTCCGTCCCGGCAGGCTGCGGGCCGCCGCCTGGCCGTCGCCCGGCTGATCGGCGAGGAAGGCGTTGGCGCGGTCCATCAGCAGGCGCAGGTGCAGGGACGCCTGTCGATGCACGGCAGCGGGATCCTGATGACGCTTCATCGCGCACAGCAGGTCATACGCCCGACGCAAGGTGGGGACCGAGGCGTCGAGGATCCCGGCGAGGAGGGTCTCGGCCACGGGACGCATCGCCGACGTGCGGCGGCTCGCGACCGTGCGCTCGTCGAAGCGGCGCAGGCCGAAGGCCTCGACGAGGGCGTCCTTCTCGGCGTCGGTCCCGCCGTCCGGCGCGGGCCAGGAGGCCATGGCCGTCTGCAGCAGCGCGGTGATCACTTCGACGCGGCCGGCGCCGTCCCCCGGCATCGGCCGCGCGCCGCCGGGCACCGCCGGCGTGTCCTGCCCGAATCGCCATCCGGACGACGTGCTGCGGGCGATGACCTGCCGCCCGTCGGAGAGTGCCGCCGCGTTGAAGGTGAGCTCAGCCGGCAGTGCGTTCAGGTCCGCGCCATCGGCGCGCGCGACATGGGCCGAGACGAGCAGGTCGAGCTGGCGGAGCCGCCCGTCCAGGTCGGGCAGCCCGCTGCCCGTCGCCTCCGGAGGGAGCACCAGCAGCGCGTGGCCGCGGACTCCCGCGGAGGTCCATGCCAGGCGCACGGTGCCGGCCTGCCGGTCCAGGGTCTGGCGCAGCCCGGGGGACATCGCGGCCAGGGTGCGCAGCGGCCGGGTGTCGTCGAGGGCCGCCAGGGGGGGCTGCGGGAGCGGCTTGCGCTCCTGCAGGCCGGTGGTGGGCTCGAACACCCAGCGGGCCCGCAGGTCGCGCATGTCGTCGGTCGACAGGAACTCGGTCCCGGTGGCGCGCCAGGTCGCGCCGGCGCGCGGCGTGTCGGACGTCCACAAGACCTCGCCGATCAGCCCCGCGCGGTCCAGTTGCCGCAGGCGCTCGTACAGCGTCAGGGTGACGCCGACGGCCGCGTCCTCGGCGAGGGAGCGGTTGTGCAGCGGGGCGAAGTTCATCTCATCCAGGACCAGCTTGAGCGCCGTGCCCGGCGCGGCGTCGACGGCCATCAGATAGAGGTCGGCCAGCGTCTGGGAGGTCTCGGCCCGGTACTCCCCGTTCACCGATCGGAGGCCGTCCCAGGCCAGACGCTTGAGCGCCGTGTAGTGCGCCGAGGCTTGCGCCAGAAGCTCGGGCGTGCGTCGTCGCGCCGGATCGACCGCGTCGAGCAGGGCCAGATAGGCGTCGCGCAGGCGCAGCGGCGAGCCGCCGATCAACCCGTCCAGCAGGGGGGCGGCGCCCGCGTCCAGCGAGGCCGCCGGCAACTTCCTGGCGCGGGCCGAGGCCGCGTGGCGCAGGCGCGGCAGCAGGCGCGCGCGCAGCGCCTCGGCGTTGGCGAGCGACAGCCCCCAGTCGGCGGTGTCCACCTCCAAGGCCGCCGCGATCGTGGCGGCGCGCTGCTCGATCGTCAGGGCCCCGGCGGGGTCCGGCGACCAGCGCGGCCGTGCAGGGCGCGCATCCGGTTCCGGGCGCACGGTCGACGCCGTGTCCGAGGACGATTCGCTGGACGTCACGGCGTCCGAGTCCGAGTCCGAGCTCGCGTCCGAATCCGAATCCGAATCCGAGTTCGAGTTCGAGTTGGAGTTGGAGCCTGAATCCGAATCCGACGAGGAAGGCAAAGGCGAAGGTGAAGGCGGATCGCTGGCCGACGACGACTCCGAATCACTGGCCGACCTTGAGTCCGACAGCGACGAGCTCGTCGATGACGCATCGTTCGGTCGCCTCGCATCGGACGGCGGCGTCGAGCTGACCGTCGAACTGGCCGTCGAGGTGTCGTCGTCGATGCGCGCCAGGCGCGCGGTGACGACGCCGTCGATCTCGAGCATGCCGTCGACCCACCGCACCTGGGCGGGCATCGCGCCCAGCGATTGCCCGTCGGCGCTCACATGGTCACGGGCGATCCAGATGTCCATCTGGCGCAGGGCGTCGTCCTGGCGGGCCTGCATCGCCGGATCCACAGGATCCGCCGGATCGCCCAGCGCCGGGACCCGCCAGGACCGCTTGTCCTGCGCGTTCACCGTGAGTTCGACGACCCCGGTGGCGCGATCCAGGTGCTGTTCCATCCCGGGCGCCAGGGCGGCCAGCAGGGGCAGGGGCCGCGTGTCCGTCACCGGGCTCAGCGCGTGCCAGCCGAGCGCGGACTGCCGCACCCAGCCGGAGACCGACTGGTCCAGGAAGCCGTTCATCAGGCGCTCGAGCCGGGCGCAGGCATCGAGGAGGTCCGGCGTCGCGGCGGGGTCCGCGCGCAGGGAGGCCAGGAGCGCGGCCATCGCCGTGCTTCGGCGCTGCCAGGCGGCCTCGCCGATGACGATCCCGCGTTCCGGCAGCGGGCGTGCGGCCAGGCCGGCGAGGTCGTCGACGATGGCCTGCCCGAAACCGGCCAGGCGCGCGCGCGCCTTCGCCTCGCGCGAGCCGGGCCGCCCGGTGCCGGTGGACGTGGACGTGGACGTGGACGTGACGAAGCGCTTCCAGGGGTCGCTCAGGGCGCGGATGAGCACGTCATCCCGCAGACGCGAGACCCGCTCGTCGATGGGATCGAAGAAGAAGCCCGCCAGCAGGCGCGCCGCGCCGGCGGCACTGGTTTCATAACCGCCGTCGGCCACACCTCGCCAGTGGACGCCCTCGTCCTTGATGTCGGTCCGCAAGGACGCCGCCATGAAGCGCAGCGGACCGATCACTTCGGTTTCGCTCAGCAGCCGGAGCCGGTCCAGCGCGGCCAGCCTCAGCCCGGCGTCGATGCGCAGGGCGCGGCTCGCGCCGGCTTCGCGCGCGTCGATCAGGGGATCGAGCCGGACCACGAACGGCCGGTCGGGACCGGTCGCCTCGAGCGCCTCGACGAAGAAGGCCGCGAGCGCCCGGCCGCGCACCGTGCGTGTCTCGGCGGTGGCATCGGGATGACCCGCGAGGAGCTCGCCGATCTCGTCGACGAGGCCCTGGAAGGATCGGGTCGCGCGTGCGCCCGCGCCGGCGTCGCCCTGATCCTGGCGCTCGGCCTCGAGCAGCGCGGCGTAGACCCGCCCCATCTGCAACGGCCCCTCGTCCAGGATGGCGTCGAACAACTGCGCCGCCAGTTGCCGCAAGGCGGCGGACGCCAGCGGCGCCTCGACGTTCGACAGGGACAGGCGGTCGAGGGCCTGGCGCAGGTCGGACCTGAGCGGCGTGGGCAGCGACGCGTCGTCGGGCCACGAGGCGGTGAGCTGGTCCAGCGTGTGCGCGATCACCGAGGCGCGGCCGACCTCGTTCGACGCCCCTGCCCCCCGCGATCGGGCCAGCGCCGTCGCGTCGACGGCCTTGTCGACGGCTTGGTCGCCGCCCGGTTCTTCGGCGGCGGCCGATGTCGACGCCGCGGGCTGGCGCAGGGCATCGATGTAGGACTCGGCGAATGCCTTCGACGCCTGGGCGGTGGCATCGTCGACGAGCCCGTCCATGAGCGAGAGCACGTTGTCCTTCAGCGTGGTGAGCGCCTCGAGCGCCCGCGCCGCCACCCTGGCGGCATCGCCGCCCCCCGCGACGAAGACCGTCAGCAGCGAGCGGTGGGCCTCGTTGAGCGGCACGAACGAGCCGTCGAACATGCCGGTGACCACGTGCGCCGCCGCCTCGTCCAGGTGTCGCGCCGACATGTCGTCGAGGTGGCTCGCCGAAGCGCCCGATGCGGCTTGTCGGATCTGGAGGCCGGGACCATAGAGGTTGCGGGCGACACGTCCGAGCGCGACGCCCAGGCGGTGTTTGGTCTCGGCGGTCGTCGCGACGCGGGGCTGCGCATCGACGCGCTTCTCCTGAAGCGCCAGGGCGATCGACGTCGCGCGTCGATCGAGGTCCCAGAGCGTCTTCTCGGCGGCGTAGAGCGCAGCGAGCGGCGATGCGCTCCGGGCACCGGCGGTGTCGCCCATCAGGCGGATGATCATGTCATCGCTCAGCGGCACGTCCTCGCCCGCGCCGCCCTCCGGATACTTGTCGGAGCGCCGCACCTCGCCGTCCTCGATCCAGTACTGCCAGGTCTTGCCGGCGGCCTTGCGCTGGGGCGCCACCCCCTGGTTCGTTTCGGAGAGGATGGTCGAGAGGCCGAGGCGGGGGTACTCGGAGACGAGCATGGTCTCCGCATACACGGTGGTCCGCATGTCCGGCAGCGCCCATCCCTGCGCCGCCGCCGACCTGGCAAACGTCGCGCCGAAGCGCTCCGTGTAGACCGGCGACTCCAGCGCACATCCCAGCAACCGGGTACGCGCGACCTCCGTCATCACGCCGGGATGGCGTTGCTTGAGGGCCTTGAGCAGCCGACCGATCGAGCCGCTCAGCACGTCGGGTCGATACCCGGCCAGGAGCGCCTGCTTCGTGCGCGGGTCCATCGTGCCGTGACCGTGCACGATCAGCTGGATCGGCCGCGCCGGTGTGTCGTTGCCGATGGGGTGGAGCAGGGGCTCGCCGGAACGGATCTTCCAGCTCCCGTCCGCCGCCAGTCGGATCCAGACCATGCCCCCCCGGTCCGCGTACTGCCGCAGGAGGTGGCGGCCGGCCCAGTCCATGGTCTCCTCGTTTTCGAGCGCGACGAACAGTCGCAGCTCGCGCGAGGCCGGGCCGGTGGTCGACGAGGTCTCGGGGAGGGGCGACGGGGACTGCGACGTCGTCGACGGCAGATCGATGTGATCGGCCCAACGGTCGACGGGCCCGTCGCGCCGGGCGACCTGGGTCCGGGCGAGCGCGTTGAGGGCGTGATGAGCGGCCACCGGGTCGATGGACCATCGTCCCGTCGGATCGGCACTGGCGAGCACCAGACTGCCGGCCTTGAATGCTTGCGCGTCGATCGACAGGGTCTCGGGCCAGGTGTCCGGGCTGGTCGCCGCCAGACCCGTGAGCCGGAGCAGGCGCTCCAGGGTCAGCAGCAGTGCGTTCTGTGCGCCGACGGTGTCGGCCGTCGCGACGGGGAACAGGATCGTCGTCCCGACGCCGTTGGGCACGGCGGAGGACAGCGTCAGTCGCCCCTGCGTGCGCGACAGCGTCCAGCGATCGTTGCCGATCTTCCACCGGGAGAAGAGACCGGGCAGGACCTCTTCGGCGGTGGGCGGGGACGGGAGCCGGGACATGTCGGGCATGAGCGCCCGCATGAGCGTCTGCGTGGGCGCTTCTCCGGTCCGGGACCAGTCGCCGACCCAGGGTTGCCAATCCGCTCCCGTCCGCGTGGCGGGATCGCTGCTGATGGCATGGAGCGGTCCGATCGCGCCCTGGCGGGCGAGTTGCTCCAGCACGGGATAGAGCTTCTTCAGGGCCTGGACGCGGCCGGTGGCCTCGGCGGAGCCGGTGCTGCCCAGGTCGCGCCGGAGCCGGTCGACGTCGATCACGAAGGGGGATCCGCCCAGGCCGCTGGCCAGGGCCGCGCGGAACAGCCGCAGCCTCGCCGCCTTGCCGTAGGCATTCAGCGACTCCTGCGGGGCGGCCTCGATCCGCTGCGCCAACAGGTCGAGGAAGCGCAGGATGAAGGCCGTCGATTGCTGGATCCTGATCGACGGCGCGGAGGACGATCGCAGGGTGTCATCGACCTGGCGGGGGTCGATCTCCCCGAACGGGCCGGCAGGCAGGTCGACGAGCTGCTCGGTCTTCGCGACGACGAAGGCCCCGGGCATCGCCAGCAGGCCCTTCGCCATGGGGAGGCGGCCCTGGGCGATCCGGGTGCCGATCTCCACCAGGTTGGACTTCCATTCGCTGTCCTTGGAGGTCGGCAGATCCGTGGTCAGGCGGTTCAGCTGCGTCCGCAGCGCCTGGGAGATCGGGGGCGTGTCGTCGACCCAGTTCTCCGTGGAGAAGTCCAGCGCATCGATCAGGACGGTGAGCAGGCCGGTCTCGGTCTCGGGCGCACGGGCGATGAGACGGCCAGGTTCGTGACCGGCTTTGGAATCGGACGTGAGGATCGGCATGGCACGGCATTCATGGTGAGAGAAGAACCCTCTCAGTCATGTGACGCGGCGCCGCATCCGACAACAAGCCCGGATGAGGTGTCGACCCCCGGCCCCGACGGGGCCGACGAGCTCAGCGGCTGTGGGCGGTCAGCTTCGCCAGCGGCGAGGCCAGGCTGATGCCGGGCGCGGCGCGGCGCGCGCTGGCGTGTCCGTCGGCGTCGCCCTCGTCGAGCTCCGGATGCGCGGCGCCGAGCGCCAGTCCCGACGCCCCCGCGTTGTCACGCCGCATCGCGACGCCCACCGCCAGCATGTCGATCACCAGCAGGTGCAGGATGCGGCTGATCATCGGCAGGTGCGTGGCGACATCCTCGACGTGATCGACGATCAACGCGGCGTCCGCCTTCTTCGCCAGCGGCGACTGGCTCGCCGTGATCGCCAGCACGTGCGCGCCGCGTTCGCGCGCGGCGTCGGCCACGGCGATCAGCTCGGGCAGCTTGCCGCTGCTGCTGATCAGCACGGCGACGTCGCCCGCCTTGAGCGTCTGCGCGGCCAGCAGCTGCAGCCGCGGCTCGACGTACGCGTTGCACGCGACGCCCAGCCGCAGGAACTTGAACTGCGCGTCCTGCGCCACGACGCCGTAATGGCCGATCGCGAAGAACTCGATCCGCGACGCCTGCAGCAGCAGGTCGATGCTGCGGTCGATCATGTCGCGGTTGAGCTGGCTGCGCACCTGCAGGATCGCCGACGCGGTGTTGCCCAGCACCTTCTCGCCGAGCTCCACCATCGAGTCGTCCTGCGTCACCTGCGTGTGGCTGACCGGCACCGTGCCGGTCAGGCCGGAGGCCAGGCGCAGCTTGAAATCGGACAGGCCCTCGCAGCCCAGCGAACGGCAGAAGCGGATCACCGTCGGCTGGCTGACGCTGGCCGCGCGGGCGATCTCCGCGATCGGGTCGTTCAGCACCTTGCGCGAATGCGCCAGCACGTGGTCCGCCACGCGCTGCTCGGCCGGCGACAGGCCGTCGCGCGCGCGCCGGATCTGGCTGACGATGGCCGACGCGCCGCCGCTGGTCTGCAGGCTGCGCAGCTGCGCCTCCAGGATCGCCGAGGCGCCCTTGAAGGTCGCGTGCTCGGCCGTGATCACGAAGGTGGGGATCGCGGTGACGTAGTCGGAGAAGCGGCCCTTGTCCTCGAAGCGCGCGCGGAAACGCGAGCGGTCGAAGTACTCGCCCAGCCGCGGCACGATGCCGCCGCCGATGTAGATGCCGCCCAGCGCGCCCAGCGTCACCGCCAGGTTGGCCGCGGCGGTGCCCAGCAGGGTGCAGAAGAGGTCCAGCGTGGCCTCGCAGACCGGATCGGCGGCCTCGAGCGCGCGCGCGGTGATGTCCGGCGCCGTCAGCGGCTCGGACGGCTGCTTCAGGTAGTCCGCCATCGCGCGATGCATCAGCTCCAGCCCCGGACCCGACAGCAGGCGCTCGAAGGAGACGTGCTCGTACTCGTTCCAGGCGAAGCGCAGCAGCGCGATCTCGCGCTCGTCGCGCGGCGCGAAGTTGGTGTGGCCGCCTTCGGAGCCGAGCGAGATCCACCCTTCGCCCGCGGGGATCAGGCCCGACACGCCCAGGCCCGAGCCCGAGCCCAGCAGGCCGATCACGCTGTGGGGGCGGGCCTCGCCGCCGCCGATCTGGCGGATCTCGCTGCCGCGCAGCCGGGGCAGGGCCATCGCCAGCGCGGTGAAGTCGTTGACGACCACCAGCGTGTCCAGGCCGAGTCGCTGGCGCGCTTCCTCGATCGAGAACTGCCAGTGGTAGTTGGTCATGCGCACCAGGTCGCCCTCGACCGGGTTGGCGATGGCGATGGCCGCATGCGCCACCTTCAGCTGGCGCGGCAGCCGGTCCATGTAGGCGCGCACGGCGGCATGGAAATCGGCATGTTCGGCACAGCGCAGCAGCGCGATGTGCTCGAACTCTCCGGGAGTGGTCTCCAGGGCGAAGCGGGCGAAGGTGCCGCCGATGTCGGCGATGAGCCGGGGACTGTCGAATTCACGCATGAAGCGGCGATTATGGCGCGACGTCCCGCAGCGTCCGGAAGGGTTCGCCCTAGCCGCGCGCGGGTGCGGTCGCGTGTCGGGGTGTAGCGTGACTACAGCGTGGAAATCAGGCGAGAATCGTCGACGCAGGAGGAAAAACTCCTTCAAAGACAAGCAATTGAGCGCGAGAGGCGAAGCACTGACAGCGCGGGAGAAGTGGCCTGGGAGCGACTTGGCAACACTTCTCTTGTGTGAGTGATGTAGTTTTGCTACCTTGCGCGGAGTCGCCGCGGATGCGGTCTCGGAGGGGCCTTTGGCGGCCCTCCCCAGTCAGAGAGCAGGACAAGAACAGTGCAAGCAGATCAGGGTGTGGTTTTGAATCGGACGACGGAGGCCGCGGGTTATCCGTGGCTGGTGGCGGACATCGGCGGCAGCAACGCCCGCTTCGCCTGGGTCGACGGGCCGGGGCAGTCCGTGGCGCACGTGCGCAAGCTGCCGGTCGCGCAGTACGACTCGCTGCGCGCCGCCGCCGAGGCCTATCTGAAGGAACTCGCCGGCCTCGGCGTGTCGGCGCGGCCGAAGCGCGCGTCGCTGGCCTTGGCCACGGCGATCAACACCGACCGCATCGAGCTGACCAACAGCCACTGGACCTTCTCGCGCAGCCAGCTGCAGGCCGAATTGGGCCTGGATGAGCTGCGGCTCCTGAACGACTTCGAGGCCCTGGCGCTGTCCCTGCCGGGCCTGCGCGCGGACCAGGTCGCGGCCGTGTCGGGTCCCGCCCTGACGACGCCGCGCGGCACGCTGGCGGTGATCGGTCCGGGGACCGGCCTGGGCGTGGGCGGTGTGATCGCGACCTCGGGTGGTTGGGTGGCGCTGGCGGGCGAGGGCGGTCACATGACGCTGGCGCCGACCAACGACTATGAGAGCGAGCTGCTCGCCGCCGCGCGCAAGGAATTCCCGCATGTCTCCGCCGAGCGTTTCCTGTCCGGCGTCGGCCTGCCGACCCTGCACGCGGCGGTGGCGACCGTGGCCGGCCAGCCGTCCGCGCGGCGCCTGACGGCGGAGCAGATCGTCGAGGGCTCCTTGTCCGGCGACGCGATCTGCGCGCAGACGATGGACCAGTTCTGCGCCTTCCTCGGCAGCTTCGCCGGCAGCGTCACGCTGGCGCTGGGCGCGCGCGGCGGGATGTACATCGGCGGGGGCATCGTGCCCCGGCTGGGCGAGCGCTTCTTCCAGTCGTCCTTCCGGGCGCGCTTCGAGGCGAAGGGCCGCTTCGCCCCCTACCTCGCCTCCGTGCCCTGCGTGCTGATCACCGACACGCTGACGGCATTGGCGGGCGCGGCCTTCGCGCTGGAGCAGTCGGTGCGTTGAGTCTGTAGTCCAGGCAAGGATGGGTTGTAGTCCAGCTACATCACACACTCTGAACGGCGGCCCCTGAGGCCGCCGTTTTTCATTTCTTCTCCCTAATTCGCAGGTTTCTCAGTAGAAACCCGACGTAACTTCGTCGTTTTTCCGCCATGGCGGGGTCGCTTTGTCTTGTCCAGGGTTTGCGAGAGCTTGGATCGTGATCTAGTTTTAGTACAGAATTCTTTCAGAACGTTGGGTACCGTCGTTCAAACAGGAGACAAAGAAATGAAGACATCGCACGCCTCGCGCGAGTTGTTCCGGGTGCAGCCCGTCGCTGCCGGTTGCCTGATGACGCTGGCCCTGATGGCCGGCGCCGCGCATGCGCAGCAGGCCCAGACGGAGGCCGACAAGGCCGCCGCGGAGAAAGCCGCCGCCGACCGCCAGCTCGAAACCGTCACCGTCACCGGCATCCGCCGCGGCATCGAGGCCGCGATCTCGGTGAAGAAAAACTCCGACTCCATCGTCGAGGCCGTGTCGGCCGAAGACATCGGCAAGCTGCCCGACGTGTCGATCGCCGAATCGATCGCGCGCCTGCCGGGTCTGTCCGCGCAGCGCGTGGCCGGCCGCGCGCAGGTGATCTCGGTCCGCGGCCTGTCGCCGGACTTCGCGACCTCGCTGCTCAACGGCCGCGAGCTTGTCTCCACCGGCGACAACCGCAGTGTCGAGTTCGACCAGTACCCGTCCGAGCTGCTCAGCAGCGTGGTCGTCTACAAGACGCCGGATGCCGGCCTGGTGGGCCAGGGCCTGTCGGGCACCATCGACATGCAGACGGTCCGTCCGCTGAACTTCAGCAACCGCGTCGTCACGCTGAACGCGCGCGGCCAGCGCAACTCGCTGGGCTCCGCCGCCAACGCCAGCGCCAACGGCAACCGGCTGAGCGCCAGCTACATCGACCAATTCGCCGACCGCACCATCGGCGTGTCGCTGGGCTACGCGCACCAGGAAACGCCGACGCAGGAAGAGCAGGTCGGCCTGTACGAGCCCTGGGACACCTCGGGCCGCACCGGCCTGCCGGCGGGCACCTACAACTCGGGCGGCATCAAGGCGCTGCGCCGCACCGGCAAGACCGAACGCGACGCGCTGATGGGCACGATCGAGTTCCGTCCGACCAAGAACTGGACCAGCGTCGTCGACGGCTTCTGGACCAAGGCCAAGGCGGTGGACACGGCCAACCAGTTCGAGATGAGCATGACCTGGAACGGCAACAACGCGCCGCTCGACTGGTCCGGTGTCACGACCAACCCCGCCAACACGCAGACCGGCGGCACGCTGCTGAACGCGTATCCGCTGGTGCGCGGCATGTACAACAAGCGCGACGACAAGATCGTCGCCACCGGCTGGAACAACAAGCTGAAGTTCGACAGCGGCCTGTCGCTGACGGCCGACGTGAACTACTCGCGCGCCACGCGCAACGAGATCAACCTCGAGAACAACACGCAGCTGCTGTCGGTGCCGGGCGCGGTCCCGCTGGACAACGTCAAGCTGGCGTTCAACTCGGGCGACTTCTCGCAGATCGTGCCGGGCCTGACCTACTCCGACCCGAGCAAGCTGTACCTGCAGAACACCATCTACGGCTCGGGCTACGGCAAGACACCCAGCGTCAAGGACGAGCTGACCGGCTTCAAGCTGGTGGGCAACATGCCGGCGCCCGCGGTGGTGAACGGCTGGTTCTCGGACTTCGACGTCGGTGTGAACTACGCGGACCGTTCGAAGAAGAAGCGCCAGCCTGAAGGCAACATCAACGTCGGCGCGCAGGGCAACACGGCGATCGGTTCGGACCTGCAGTACAGCCCGGTGGACCTGAGCTTCGCGGGCCTGGGCATGATCCCGGCGTGGAACGTGCCGGGCGCGGTCGGCCGCTACATGACCTTCAACCCCACGGACACGGAGAGCTACCTGATCTCCAAGGCCTGGGACGTGAAGGAGAAGGTGGCGACGGTGTTCTTCAAGGGCAACATCGACTCGTCGACCTTCGGCATCCCGATGCGCGGCAACGTGGGTCTGCAGGTCGTGCACACGGACCAGTCGTCGCAGTCGAACTACTTCGACGGCACGGCCCCGGCGGGCCAGCAGGTCAAGCCGCTGGACGGCGGCAAGAAGTACACCGACTACCTGCCGGCGCTGAACCTGGCGTGGTCGCTGTCGGATGACCAGACGCTGCGCTTCGCCGTCGCCAAGCAGATGGCCCGCGCGAAGGTGGACCAGCTGCGTTCGGCGCTGGACTTCGGCGTCGACGCCAACACCGGCAAGCCGGGCGCGAGCGGCGGCAATCCGGAACTGGATCCGTGGCGCGCCAACGCGGTCGACCTGTCCTGGGAGAAGTACTTCGGCTCCAAGGCCTACGTGTCGGTGGCGGGTTACTACAAGGACCTGCGCAGCTACATCTACACGCAGAGCAACGACCGCTACGACTTCTCGCGCTTCGTCGCCGGCTACACGCCGCAGCCGGGCCAGCCGCCGGCGCTGCCGATCGGCACCTACACCGCGCCGTACAACGGCCAGGGCGGCAAGCTGCGCGGCCTGGAGCTGACGGCCTCGCTGCCGTTCAACCTGTTCAGCCAGTCGCTGAACGGTTTCGGCATCGTCGCGAGCGCCAGCTTCAACAGCAGCAACATCCAGATCAAGGATCCGGAGAGCGCGAGCAGCGTGGGGTCGGGCAACATCTCGCTGCCGGGCCTGTCCAAGCACGTGTACAACCTGACCGCGTACTACGAGGCCAACGGCTTCGAGGCCCGCATCAGCCAGCGCAAGCGGTCGGACTTCATCGGCGAGATCGGCAACTTCAACGGTGCGCGCACGCTGCGCTACGTGGTCGGCGAGAGCATCGTGGACGCGCAGATCGGCTACAACTTCACCGAGGGTCCGCTGAAGGGGCTGGGTCTGCTGGCGCAGGTCAACAACCTGACCGACGAGGCCTACCGCACCTACGCGGCCACGAAGGACCGCCCGCTGGAGTACATCAAGTGGGGCCGGACCTACCTGATCGGCGCGACCTACAAGTTCTGATGAGCCTCTGAACCGGCCCGGTCCGGCCCGGTCCGGTTCAAGCCGGTTCAACGAACGATGCAGCCCCGTCCGGCGTGAGCCGGTCGGGGCTGTTTGTTTGCAGGGCTGCCGCGCAATCTCGATTCGCAACGGAGACGCATCGTCTATGACGCTCAGTTCAACTGAACCGTGCTTGCTTACCAGGATTTCCGGATCGAGGACTTCACCACACCCCTCGACCTTGTGGCGTGGCGCCCACTCCATTTTTCTCCAGCCAACATATACGTTGGTGAAATGGCGCTTTCACTCACATGTATGTGATGTCAAAGAACACACCAGTCAAAGAGCAGATGCCCCCGGCGGTACTCGCGCACTTGCGTGAGCTCGGAGAGAACCTAGCGATCGCGCGCAAGCGAAGAGAAGAACCGATGAAGAGTTGGGCGCAACGGATCGGCGTGTCGGAGCCGACGCTCGCGAGGATGGAACGCGGCGATCCGACTGTGTCGATGGCTGTCTACGCCACTGCGCTTTGGTTGATCGGTAGAGACTCCGCGTTGCCAGGACTTGCCGCACCGGAGTGCGACCGGGGCGCTCTGGAAGCCGCCGTCCGCGTGGCCATGAAACGATCGGTACGAAAGCGGACGACCATCGACGAGCGCCTTGCTCGCATGCCAATCAAGGTGCCGGCCTGAATCGCGTCAGTCGCCGACGAGCACCCGCCCCGACATCGGCCCGATCTCGATCAACAGCTTGCCGCTGGCCGCCGCCTTCATCGGCGCGCCGGGCGTCATCGCATCGATGAACGGGATGCCGCGCAGCGCGGGTGGCAGCGTCAGCTCGACGCGCATCGGCTCGGCGGCGTTGTTCATCGCGACGATCGCGTTGCGCTGGCCGTCCTGGCGCAGCAGCACGATGACGTGCTCGTCGAGCCACAGCGGCGCCGACAAGGCCCCGTGCCGCAGCACCGGCTGCGCGTGCCGCAGCGCCACGAGGCGCTTGAACTGCTCGCGCAGCGCGAGGTCCGGCTGGCCGCCTTCATCGGCCCACGGGTAAGGCGCGCGGTTGTACGGATCCTCGCCGCCGCCCAGGCCGACCTCGTCGCCGTAGTAGATCGTCGGCGCGCCGGGGTAGGTCATCTGGAAGAACACCGCCAGCAGCAAGCGGCGCTTGCCGTCGGCGACCTTCTCCGGCGGGCTGTCGTCGCGCACGCCGAAGTGATGCAGCGCGCGCGGCTGGTCGTGCGAGGACAGCAGCGTCATCGACGCGAACAGCGACGGCGCCGGGTAGGACTCGCGCAGCAGCTCGAGGTTCTGGTAGAGGCGCTCCGCGTTGCCGCCGGCCGCGTAGTCCAGCACCGTGTTGCGGAAGATGTAGTTCATCGTCGCGTCGAAGGTGTCGCCGAGGAAGAACTTGCTCGCGTCGAACCAGGTCTCGGCGATGGTCAGCGCGCCGGGCTGATGGCGCTTCACCGCGACGCGCCAGGCGCGCCAGAAGTCGTCCGGCACCCAGGGCGCCACGTCCATCCGCCAGCCCGCCGCGCCGCGGTCCAGCCAGAACTGCATCACCCCGTCCCGACCGAAGGCGTACTCGCGGAAGGCGCGGCTGGACTTGTCGAGTTCGGGCAGGTCCTTGATGCCGATCCAGGCGGCGTACTGGTCGTCGGGCCTGCTCTTGGCGAGGTCGAACTTGAACCAGCTTGCGTAGGGCGAAGCCGCGTTGGGCTTACCGTTGTCGAAGGCGCCGCCGGCGGGGAAGTTGCCGAAGCGGTTGAAGTAGGGCGAGTCCGCGCCGACGTGGTTCAGCGAGGTGTCCGGGATCACGCGCAGGCCGCGCTTGCCGGCCTCGCTGGTCAGGCGCTCGAAGTCGGCATTGCTGCCGAAGGCCGGATCGATGCGCTTGTAGTCGCCGATGTCGTACTTGTGGTTGCTGGCGGCCTGGAACACCGGCGTCAGGTAGAGCGCGTTGGCGCCGAGGTCGCGGAGATCGTCGAGCTTGTCGATGATCCCGGCGAGGTCGCCGCCGAAGAAGTCGTTGTTGTAGACCGCGTCGGAGCCGTCGCCGCTGCCGGGCTTGTAGGGACGGTCCAGCCAGCGCGGGTGGCGCTCGATGCCGTGGTCCTGGTACTTCGCCTGGCCGACCTGCGGGTCGTTGGTCTTGTCGCCGTTGCGGAAGCGCTCGGGGAAGACGTAGTAGTAGACGAGATCGCGCGCGAAGTCCGGCACGGCGAAGTCCGAAGCGTGGATGGTCTGGCGGTAGCGGCGGATGGCGAAGGGCGGGCTCGATCCCTTGGCATCGGACTTCTCCGCGCCTGCGGGCAGGGCGGCGACGCTCGCCGGACCCATCGAGCCCTTCTCCTTGGTCCAGTAGATGGTGTCGGCGTTGTTCTGCACGACGTAGCGCGCGCCGTCGACGGTGGCGACGAAGTAATAGCCGTAGACGCCCGGTCCGCCGAAGCGGTGACGCGCCTTCCAGACATCGCGGCCGGCGGCGCTGCCGGCCTTGTGCAGCGGCACGCGGGCTTCCTCGGCGTAGGCGATGAGGTCTTCATTGCCTTCGACGCGACGGCGCTCGACGACAAGCTCGAGCTTGTCGACACCGGGCAGCGCGGTGAGCTGGAAGTCGATCCAGGTCTTGGCGGGCTGGGCGCCGAAGGGCTTCTTGAAGTCGGCGAGGCGGGAGTCGTAGCGCAGGCTGGCGGCGATGGGCGACAGCGCGGGCGGGGCCGCCGCGGAGGCGGACGAGGCTGGCGCGTCGGCAGCCTGCGGCGAAGGCGCTTGACCGCGTGTTGCCAGAGGCAGCAGTGCGGCGCATGTAGCGCAGATGGCGATCCGGGAGCGTCGAAGCAAGCGTGTCATACGGCAACGCTACCCCGAAGCGACGCGGATGGATGTTGGTGTTCCTCCGCAGCCCGGGTGGTCATCTGACTGACTTGCTGTCGATCGGAGGGCTTGAAATCGCACCTCAGACAGTCCAACTGACGTGCCCTCATCAGGGCTTTCGCCGGAGGTTGGCGACATGTCAGGCGCACCGTGGAGTCGTTTCGCGATTCGACTCATGCATTCGAGCCTGTACGCGGGGCTCTCTATTCCCCGTGGGCGAAAGAAACGCGGGCGTTCTACGGTCGCCAGGCTGCCCGAGGTCCTGCGGAATGGCCGCGCTACGCCGTCATCGCGCATTCGCTCCTGGATGACGGCGCGTGTGCGTCTTTCAGGAATGAGAGGCCGGATTTCCCGGCGCGCATCGGTGATTCGATGCGTCGGGTTTTGCAGACCTTCCTTGGCCGGGACCACGCAAGATGATCAAAGACATGCAAACAAGTGTCAGTGCATCTGCATCTTCATGTGATGTAAGCGATTGCAGGTTCTCAGTGACCGGATAAGAAGCGACCATCGCTTCGGCGACGATATTGCTGCGTCATCGCAGTGAAGGGCGAATGAAAATGGCACTCGATGAGCCAACGACAATGTTGCTGAACTGGTCGGAACGTCCCTGTCCGGCTGTCTTTCCATACGCCGCCGCCTTGACGGCCGTCCGCCGTCAAGGGAAACATTTCATTGACGATCGATTGCTCGCAGCGTTCGATCACGCCCGCAGCGCGCTGACCCGGCTGCCTCAGGACAGCGCACAGACGCTTGGCAGGTTTCTCGATGTGGTGCTCGACAAGCATGACGGCACCTACAACTACCTCAGCTATACGGGGCTGTCGCTGCTGGAGCCGGAGCGCATGACGCTCGATGACACCGCCGACATCGCGCTCGCCCGCCATGTGCACGACACGACGGTGTGCGCGCTGATGGGGGATGCCCTTCGCTTCGAGCTCGAGTGTCTGGCCGGGGAAGACAGCTACCTGCCGGCGATGCGCCCCGATGCCGATCTGATCGAACGCCGCATGCGCTTTGCACTGCGCAGCCTCGAACCGTCGCTGCTGCGCCTGGGCTTCGGCACTGTCGACGATGAGCCATCCGTCGCGCGCCTTGCCGACAAGGTCACGCGCTTTTGCAGCCGGCAGGCCCTGTCCCTCAGCCCGTTCGTGCTCGACATCTCGATGCAGCCGGTCTACGTCGTGCATGACGAACACCTGTTCCTCCGCATCCTGCAGACGCTCGATGCCACCTTCGTCAGCGTCTCGGGGTTGTTGCGCTGCGCGCTGCGTGCCTGCAACGAGCAACCTGCGCGGGCGGTGGACTACGTCAGCGCGGGCGACGGTCTGCTGCAGGAAGGTCTGAAGCATTTCCTGACGCTGTCGACGATGCAGAAGGGCTCCTTCAGCACCTTCCGTGAGTTCACCACCGGTGCCAGCGCGATCCAGTCGGTCAACTACAAGATCATGGAAAGCCTCTGCCGCAACCCCGACGCCGAGCGGCTCGATTCGCTCGCCTACTCGTCGGTCCCCGGCCTGCAGCAGCATCTGCGTGGCGGCCGCATGTCGCTGGACGAGAAGCTCGCCGAGCTGCGCGCGCGCGGCGATGTGGCTGCGTCTGTGGTGGCCGCGCTGGAGACGGCGATGGCTGGCTTCGCCGAGACGATGACGCGCTGGCGCCATTCGCATTACGGCATTGCGAAGAAGTACCTGGGCGATGGCACAGGCACTGGCTACACCGAGGGCACGCCCTATCTGAGGAGGGTCAAGGATCTGCCGGTGTTCACCGCGCTGCCGACACCCCCCACCCCCACCGTCGGCGCCGCCCCCCGCCGACCCTGAGACAAGCCATGACCATTCAACAGGATTGCGGCGTCTTCATCATCGGCGCCGGCCCGGTCGGTCTGAGCCTCGCGCTGCGACTCTCGGATCATGGGATCGCCTCGGTGCTGATCGACGAGAACCCAGCGCTCAAGCGAGAGGGCTCCAAAGCCTGCCTGATCCAGGGCGACGCGCTGGAGATCCTCGACAAGTCCGGCTGCGCCGCGCAGATTCACGCCGAAGGCATTGCCTGGAAGTATTCGAACGTCTACATCCGTGGCACCCGCATTGCCCATTCGCCTTACCAATTGCCGAATCGCTACGGCCCCTTCGTCAACATCTCGCAATATCGGATCGAACAGATTCTGCTGGCGGAGATCGAGCGGCGGCCCGACATCAGGGTGGAATGGTCCACCCGCGTGGAGGCGCTGAAGCAGCGCGGGGAGCGCGTCGTGGTGGTGGCGCTCCGGTCCGGTGAGACCATCAGGCGAGAATTCGCCTATGCGGTCGCCTGCAATGGCCAGCGGAGCAATCTGCGCGAGGCGACAGGGGTGGCCTGGCTGGGCTATCGGCACAGCGCGCGATTCCTCATCACCGATATCAAGGCGAAACTGCCGCTGGTCAAGGAACGCCATTTCCATTTCGACCCGCCTTTCAATCGCGGCTATCAGGTCATCATGCATCCGCAGCCTGACGACGTCTGGCGGATCGACTGGCAGCTGCCGCCCGATGTGGACGTCAAGGCCGATCGCGCCAACGGTCAACTCGATCGTCGCATTCGGTCCGTGATCGGCGATGTGCCGTACACGCTGGAATGGATCAGCGTCTACCGATTCCAGCAGCGCATCGCGGAACGCTTCGTCAATGGCCGGGTGATCTTTGCTGGGGACGCGGCCCATGCCCTCCCGCCGTATGGATCGCGCGGCATGAACAGCGGCATTCAGGACGCGGACAACCTGGCCTGGAAACTCGCCCTTGTGCTGCAGGGACATGCGGATCCGCAACTGCTCGCGACCTATCACGACGAGCGCGCGTCGGCCGCGCGCGAGAACATTGCCATCACGGAGGAGACGATCCGCTTCATGGTGCCGTCGAGCCCGCTCGTGAGGTGGCGTCGCGCCGGGCTGTTCACGCTGGCGCGTCGGTTCCCGGTTTTTCGCAAGTACGTCAACAGCGGCAAGATGGCTCAACCCCATCGCTATGTCGATTCGGCGCTGGTGCAGCCGCTGGCCGGCGCGGCGATCGTCGGCCGCTTTGCGCCGGATGCCGCGATCAAGCTGGGCGGGCACCGCGAGATGAAGCTTCGCGAGATGCTGGGTCGCGGCTTCAGCTTTGTCTACATCGGGACCAGCAAGCCCGCCGTGTTGCCGCCAGTGTCACTGTTGCAGTCGTCGCTGGGCCGCCTGCCGACCTCGGCGCTGGTCATCGACACCCGTGAGGGGCAGCCACGGTCCATCCCACCGGGCATCGTCCAAGGGGCTACCGCCGATGCCGAGGCGCTCGCCGACTGGCAGCTCAACCATTGGCATCTGGTGCGCCCCGACATGCACATCGCGGGGGTTTTCGATTTCCAGAACCCTTCAGAGTTCGGCGCCGCCCTGCGCGACTTCTCGCTCGCTCGCCAGAGCCCGCCCGTTCCCGCATCCATCGCGGCCTGAGCCGCGTCCACAAGAGAGCGACATCCATGAGTGGCAATGATTTTCCGGCGCATGCCTGGATGGACGGCGAGATCGTCCGCTGGAGCGAGGCACGCATCCATGTGCGCACCCAGGGCGCGTTCTGGGGCGCGAATGTGTTTGAAGGCGTGCGCGGTTACTGGAAGACGTCGGAGGAGTGCATCGCGTTTTTCCGTCTCGACGACCACCTGCGCCGTCTGCGTGAATCGGCCAAATGCCTGCGCATGCCCGTGCCGTTCAGCGACGAGCAATTCGCCGCTGGCCTCGAAGCGCTCTGCAAAGCCAACAACTTCCATGCCCACGTGCACGTCGTGATCGGCCTGGCCTTCGGCATGGGCCTGCGCTGCGAATCGCTCGGATTGATCGACGCGGTCCATGCCCACATCACCGCGCTGGAACTGCCGCGCAGTCCTTGCCACGCCGGCGGGATCACGGCCGGCACCTCGTCATGGCGCCGCATCAGCGACGAGTCCATGCCGCCGCGCATCAAGACCGGCGCCAACTATCACAACAGCCGCCTCGCGCATCAGGACGCGCAGGGCGCGGGATACCAGACAGCGCTGATCCTCAACAACAAGGGCACCCTGGCCGAAAGTCCCGGCGCCTGCGTGGCGGCCGTGATCGGCGGCAGCATCGTGTCGCCGCCCCCGACGGCCGGCGCGTTGCCGGGCATCACCCTGCGCGTCGTCGAGGAGATGGCCGCCGAGTTCGAGATGCCGTTCGTGCGACGCGAGATCGATCGCAGCGAGCTCTACCTCGCCAGCGAAGTGATGCTGTGCGGCACGCTCGCCGAGATCCTGCCGATCACGTCGATCGATCGCATCGCGATCGGTGACGGCACGCCCGGACCGGTCGTCCGCCGATTGCAGCAGCGCTTCGATCAACTGGTCGGCGTGAGTGGAGGTGCACGATGAGCACACCGATCGATACCTTGCTGCTGGGCCTGGCCACCGGCACGCTCCAGATCGTCGACCTGACCGCGCCCCTGCATGAGGGCACGCCCATCATCCGGCTGCCGCCCGAGCGTGGGCAGCCGTGGCCGTTTTCGCGCGAGCTGATCAGCCGCTATGACGAGAAGGGCCCGCAGGTCTACTGGAACAACCTGAAGCTCTGCGAGCACACGGGCACGCACTTCGATGCACCCATCCACTGGCTGACGGGCTGCGAGTTCGATGATGTTTCGCAGGTACCGGTCCGCAATCTGGTCGCACCCGCCGTCGTGGTCGACCTGACGGCGCAGGCGGGCGATGACGCGTCGTTCCTGCTCGAACGCCGCCATGTCGAGCAATGGATCGAGCAACACGGCCCGCTGCCCGAAGGCGGCTGGCTGCTCTACCGCACCGGATGGGCAAGGCGCGGCGACGATACGGACAAGTTCCTCAATGGTGGCGTCACGCCGGGCGTGCATCCGCTGTGTGCGCAATGGCTGGCCGAGCAGACGGCCATCCAGGGCATCGGCGTGGAGACCGTCGGCACCGATGCCGGGGAGGCGGGCAGTTTCGACCCGGCCTATCCGTGCCACTGGTTTTTCCATGGCGCCAACAAGTATGGCCTCACTCAACTGCGCAATCTTGGCAAGCTGCCGGCGCGCGGCGCCATGCTGATCGTCGCGCCGCTGCCGATCGTCGGCGGATCCGGCAGCCCCTGCCGCGTGATGGCGATCCATGACGGCGCCGCGCCATGACGCAATGTCCGTTGAGGGCGGCGGCAGACAGCGGCGCTGGCGCCGACACGCCGCCAGCGCCGAAGTCGGAATACGCCAGCTACATGCGCACCGACGAGCTGCTGGCCCTGCAGCGTGCCGATGCCGAGCTGCTGCATCGCGACGAACGTCTTTTCCAGTGCGTGCACCAATCGACGGAGCTGTGGCTCAAGCAGGCCCATTTCGAGATCGATCATGCGATCACGTTGATCAACGCGGGCCGCATCGCCACGGCCGCGCAGGTGACGGCACGGGCGTCGGACTGCATCACCTTCGTCACGGAACAGCTCGAAATCCTGACGCGCATGAGCTCGCTGGATTTCGGCGTGCTGCGCCCGGCGTTGGGCCGGGGCTCGGGCCTGGAGTCGCCGGGCTGGTCCACGCTTCGCAAGTCGGCGCCATGGCTGTACGCGGCCTTCACCGCCGCGCGCGAGGCCCAGTGTCTGACCTTGGCGGACCTGCTCAAGAGCGGCAGCGAAGCGCCGCTCCATGGCCTGGCCGAAGCGCTGCTGGATCTGGATGGGAAGGTGTCGGTCTGGCGTCTGAAGCATCTGTTCGTGGCTGTCCGAACCATCGGTACGGGCGGCATCGGCACCAAGGGCATGCCCGTTCAGACCCTCGCCCATCTGCTCGACCATCGTCTGTTTGCCGACCTTTGGGACGCCCGCGCAGCCCTGGCGGCGGCGCAGTATTGAGCGGAGGCGCACATGGCCGTGGCGTTTCGTGACCGCTTCCCCTCACTCGACGATCGTGTGCATTTCGCGAGCTGCAGCTACGCGCCGCGCTCCACGTTCCTCGCCGATGCGCTCGACGAGATGCTGCGCGCGCTCGATGGGGAGCGCCCGTGGGGGGTGTTCGAGCACAAGGTCGTCGAGCTGCGCCGCGTCCTGTCCGAGCTGCTGACCTGCGAGGAACGCCAGGTCAGTCTGCAGCCCAATGCGACGATCGCCGCCTTTCAGGTCGCCAACAGCATCGATGGGTCGGGACGTCGCATCGTCGCAAGCCGGGCCGAGTTTCCGTCGATCGTCCAGGTGTGGAAGGCGCAAGAAAGCCGGGGCGCGGAATTGGTGCTCGTCGAGCATTCGGCCGATCCAGCCGAGACACTCGACGCCTATCGCCGCGTGATCGACGAGCGCGTCGGGCTCGTGTCCGTGCCGGCGCTCGACTTCGTCAGCGGGGCCCGATTGCCGGTCGCGTCAATCACCGCGCTCGCACGGCTGCACGGTGCGACGAGCTTTTGCGACGCCTATCAGCTGGTCGGCACCGAGCCGCTCAGCATGCAGGCGCTCGGCGTCGACTATCTGGCCGCCGGCGCGATGAAGTATCTGCTGGGCGTGCCGGGCCTTGCCTTCCTCTTCGCGCGTGAACCGGAGCGCGTGCAGCGGTTTTCCGAGCTGACCGGCTGGCAGGCGCGGGTCGATCCATTCGCTTTTGACCCCTTGCGGCTGGATCATCCGCATTCAGCGCGGCGCTTCGAAACAGGCACGCCCGCGATCGCGCCTGTCTTTGCGGCCTTGGCCGGCGTGCGAGCGCTGCAGGAGATCGGTCTGCATCGCGTGGCCGAGCGGATCGCGTCGCTCAAGCTCAGCGCGGCACGGCGTTTCGCCGACCATGGGCTCAATCTGCAATGGCTTGCCCCGCCCGCGCACACCGGCGCCCATCTCGCACTGCGCATGGGCGATGCGGCGCGGGCCAAGGCGCTTGAACGTCATCTGCTGAACTCGCGTATCCAGACCAGCCCACGCCTGGATGCGCTGCGCATCGCTTTCCACGCGTTCAATCGTCCCGAGGACGTCGAACGCCTTTGCGAATCCCTCGTCGCCGCGCGTGCCGCCGGCCTTGTCCCTGTCTGAGAGATCACCATGACCGCCCTTGGCCCCCTTGGTCACTACGTGAAGCCCGCCGTCCTCGGTCTCGAACGCGACATGATCCGCAACGAGCTGGCCGAGCGCCCCAACTACCTGCGGCTCGACAAGAACGAGAACCTGCACGCGTTCGACGACGAGCCGTTCGAAGCCTTCCGGCAGACGATCACCCAAGACCTGGTCTGGGGCTATCCCGATCTGCGCCCGATCTACGAGAAGGTGGCGCGGCAAAGCGGCGTCGGCAGCGACCAGGTGCTGCTGGCCAATGGCTCGGATGTCGCCATCAAGGCGCTGTTCGATGCCTGCATCGCCCCGGGCGATCAGGTGGTCCTGCATGCGCCCTCGTACTTCATGTTCGACATCTACGCCGGTCTCGCGGGCGCCCGCATCGCCTCGGTGCCGGTCGACGATGACTGGCGCCCCGATGTTGACAAGATGCTGGCCGCCGCGGGCCCTGGCACGAAGCTGATGGTGATCGAGGACCCCAGCGGTTTCGTCGGTACCTCCCTCAGCGTGGCCGAGATGCGCGAATTGGCACGCCATCTGCATGAACGCCGCATCCTGCTGTTGATCGACGAGGCCTATCTCTACGTCAACGGCGACCGGAGCGAGCATTTGCCGCTGATCGAGGAGTTCGACAATGTCATCCTCTCCCGCACGATGTCCAAAGCCCATGGCATGGCGGGTGCGCGGGTCGGCTACCTGATCTCGAATCCTGGCTTGATGGCGCAGATCGCCAAATGCCGCCCGCTTTACGAGATCTCCGCACTGTCGGCCCACGTGGCCGAATGGGTGCTGGACCATCCCGAGGTCGTCGAGGACTTCCGTCAGACGGTCGTGGCGAGCAAGGCCAAGATCTTCGCGAGGCTCGACGAACTCGACGTGCGGTGGCGCGACACGCGTGGCAATTTCGTGCTGGTGCAGTGCGGCGGGCAGACGCCCGATGAGCTGGTCGCCCGCATTGCCGCATCCGGCATCCTGGTGCGCCGGCCATTCGCCGATTCGCAGATCGGTGACTGGGTGCGTGTCAGCGTCGCCGGTCCCTGGGCCACGCGTCAATTCCTCGAGGCGCTGGAGAAAGCGCTGCCCGGACATGAAGCGCCGCCGCCGATGATCCGAGCGTTCCCCCCGCCACCGCCGCATCGGCCTGAATGAAGGAGCTGCACATGTCCTCTACCAGGCTGGCCCGGGCCGTCGGGATCAATCATGTGTCTCTGGAGGTCGGCCATATCGCCGAGGCGATCGCGTTCTATACGTCGATCCTGGCCGTTGAGGTGGACGACGTCGAGGAGGACCGCTGCTCGCTGGAACTCGGCGACCAGTTCATCGCGCTGACCAAGGGTCGCGTGCAGGACAGGGATGGCGATCGTCACTTCGGTCTTGTCGTCGACGACAAGGAGCTGGTACGTGCGCGCCTGGCCGAACTGGGCATCCCGGTGCTGCCGGGCCGCTTTCTCGGGTTCGTCGACCCGTGGGGCAATCACGTGGAGATCGTCGGTTACGGCAACATCCGCTTTGCGAAGACGCCGGCCGTGCTTGAAGGCATGGGCATGACCGACCTTCGCAAGAACCCCTCGGTCACCAGCCCTACGCCGGTGCCCGACGTGGCCTCGACCTGAGGGAGGCCCCCACCATGCACAGGCAACATCTCTTCGACGTCCAGGATCTGCCCGCGCTGCACGGCCTGATCCGCGACAACGCCCTCGGCACGTTGATTCTGCCGGTGGAGGGGCATCTGCAGGTGGACCATCTGCCTTTCGTGCTCGAGACCTCACCAACGTCGCGCTTCGGCACGCTCCACACCCATGCTGCGCGGGACAACCGGATGTGGGCGCATGTAGGTGACGACTGCGACTGCATGGTCGTCTTCGGCGGGCCGAATGCCTATATCTCGCCGTCCTGGTATCCCTCGCGCGCGCAGCATGGCCGGGTGCAGCCAAGCTGGTATTACAGCGTGGTGCATGCCTATGGCCGAATGACACTGGTGCACGGTCGCGATGGCCTGGCACGCGGCATTCGCGCGATGACCGACCATTTCGAAGGCGATCGGCCGAACGCCTGGCGCGTCGACGAAGCGCCGTCGAATTTCATCGACGCGCTGGTGCCCCACATCGTGGGCATCGACATCGAGATCATCGATCTGGTCGGCAAATCACAGGTCGGCCAGCAGCGCAACAGCGCCGACCGTGCAGGCATCGTCAGCGCCTTGCGCCAGCCTGCGCGACCGGCGGAACACAAGTTGGCCGACTTGATCGCCGCGGCGGCCCCCAAGCGCTGAATGCGGCGTTCCAGGCTCGTCACTGACCAGGGAATCCTCATGGAAACCATTCGGAAGTCGCAGGATTACTGCCTCGTGCTCGGCTCGGAGAAATTCCGCCATCGCTCGGTGCTCGGCGCCGCACGCGCAACCTCGCTGCCGATCGCGGTCATGTCGCCCGAGGCCACGATCAACGGCCACAATTTCGCCGACCTGTCCATCAGCGGCAATCACTGCAATGCGGCGGAAGCGCTCGACGCCATCGAGCGCTTCCGGCAGCGCACGGGCGCGGTCCCGCGTGCGATCGTGCCCCTGATCGAAATGTGCATGGAGGCCGGCCAGGCCATCGCCAAGGCCTACGGGTTGACCTATCTCAGCGACGCGTCCATCGCGCGGGCGCGCGACAAGTACGAGATGCGCAAATCCTTCGAGACGGCGGGGCTGCCGGTGCCGAAGTACCTGCCGTTCTCCACCTTCGAGGAACTGGAAAGCCAGGCCGCGCGGCTCGCGTTCCCGGTCGTCATCAAACCGCGCAATGCCGGCGGTAGCGAGGGGGTGGTGCTCGTCAGGACGACAGCCGAGCTCGCGGACGCCTACGCCCATCTGCGGCGCGCCATGTCCGGCTACCAAACGCGTTACGGCCTCCATGAAGCGATCTTCCTGGTCGAGGAATACATCGACGCGCCCTGCGAAGTCTCCGTGATTCTCGCGACCTCGCCGCAGGACGTGGTGGTGCTGGCGGTCGAGGACAAGTATCTGGGCGCGAAGCCTTTTTTCGTCGAGATGGGTCATTCGATGCCCAGCGTGTTCGTCGGTAGCCGCGCGATTCGCGAGAACGCGGTGGCGGCGTGTCATGCGCTCGGGATCGACCGCGGCGTTGTCGAGGTCGAAATGAAAGTGTTCGATGCGGACCGCATCGTGCTGATGGAGCTCAATTCGCGGCCGCCGGGCGATTGCGGTCTGGACATGATCGAGAGCGCCTCGGGCGTCAACATCTTCGAGATGCACGCGAAGTCCTATCTGCAGGAGGGCTACATCCCACAGCCTGTGCCGTTGCAGGGAAGGGCGGCGATCGCGTTCATGAATGCGTCGGCCGGCACGGTGCGCAGCGTCGAGCTGCCTGCGGCGGCGACGCTGCCGGAGCAGGTGGTCGCCGTCCAGGCGTGGCGGCGTGCGGGTGATGTGATCGTCAAAAGCCATGATTCGAACAGCCGGGACGGCTCGGTGCAGTTCTACTGGCCCGACGATCCGGTGGACGACTTCCTCCGCGAGCATCTGCGCCAGGCCGCGACGCTGGCGCAACAGATCTACCGTGTCGAGTGAGCGGGCGCATGGTGAGCTCGGCGGACAGTTCAATGGGCGGCGCTGGCGCGGCTGCCGGGAGGCGTCCGCGTTTGGCGGTGCTCGTCGCCGTGTTGCTGTGTTCGTATGCGATCGCCATGGAGACCACGGTGGTCAGTGCCGCGATCCCGACCGTGATCCGCGGTTTCGGCGGCCTGTCCGATATGAGCTGGGTGTTCAGCGCCTACCTGATCGCGCAGGCGGTGACGATGCCGCTGTTTGGCAGCGCATCGGACCGGCTTGGTCGCAAGGGTTGCTACCTGGTCGCGGCCGCCATGTTCTTCGCGGGCACGCTGGCTTGCGGATTCGCCTGGGACATGTTGTCGCTGATCCTTTTCCGGGTGCTGCAGGGCGTGGGGGCCGGCGGGCTGATCACGGTGGGCACGGCGGCGCTCAACGACGTCATTCCGCAATCGTCGCGCGGCAAGTACCAGGCGCTGGGCAGCGCGGTCTGGGGAATTGCCGCGATATCGGGGCCGATCGTCGGCGCGGGCATCATGACGATGCTCGACTGGCGCTACATCTTCTGGATCAACCTTCCGGTCGTCGTGGTGTCGGCGGTGCTGTTGGGCATGTTCTACCAGGGGCGTGCGTCGCGCGACAGCGCTGCGGGCGATGGCGATAGTGACGGCAGTCTCGCCCTGGTGCCCTCCCTTTATCTGTGTGCCGCGTTGCTCGCCGCGATGATCGCGCTGGTGCATGGGCAATCGCTGGTGCCGTGGCAGTGGGGACTGGTGGCTGCTGTGGGCGGGCCCGCTGCGGCGCTGTTGTGGCGCTCGCAACGCCTGAGTGCCAACCCGTTGATTCCTCGCGCGCTGTTGAGGGCGCCGATCGTGACGCTGGCCGTGGTGTCGGCGTTCCTGTGCGGCGCCATCGCGATGGGGCTGACGGTGTATGTGCCGAGCTTCGCGGCGATCGTGCTGCGGGCCGACTACCTGACGATCAGCGCCACAGTCGCGGTGATGACGCTCACCTGGACCTTCAGCGGCATCGGCGTCGGGCTGCTGATGAAGACGGGTCAGCATCGGCCGCTCGCGAATGCCGCCGCCTGGGCCGTGCTGGCCGGGACGCTGGGCTTGTGCCAGGTCGCGCACCAGGTTCACACCGCGTGGCCGCTGCTGCTGATGTCCGGCGTGCTCGGCATTGGTCTCGGGGCATGCAGCGTGGTGTTCTCGGTGACTTTGCAGTCCACCGTCGACGATACGGTGCGCGGCAGCGCCACCTCACTGTTCTATCTGTCGCGCATGCTGGGGCAGGCGATCGGTGTGGCGTTGTGTGGCGGCGTCATGGCCGGCAGCGACCCGGCCGCGCGCGCGCTCATGCAGCAGCAAAGCCGGCACGCCACCGCCACTGATCCGGCGGCGGCGGTTCAGGCAATGGCCAACGCGGCTGACTTGGCCATCGCCATGCGCAGTGAATTCGTCCTCTTGTTCGCGATGCTCGCAGCGCTCGCGCTGCTGCAGCTGCTGCATGCGTTGTTCACGCCCAGCCGGGGCCCCGTGCCTGCCCCGGTTCACTCCTGATATCCCTTCGAAAAGTCCCCGATGAAGATCCTCATCCTGCACAAGATCGCGTATCCGACGATCGACTACCACCGCGGCATCGACCACGAACGCCACGAGGTGACCTACATCGGCACGGCCGAGAAGCTGGCGACCGTGCCTGCGGACTTGCGGTGCCGCAAGCTGGCGCGCGAGGACCGGGGCGAGGAGGTCTGCGGGTCCGTATTGGCCGCGTTAGGGGGGGAACGGGATTTTGACCGTGTGATCTCTTTGTCCGAATACGACATCGTGGAAGCCGCCAAGGTGCGCGAAGCGCTGGGTGTGGCGGGCCCGTCGTACGCGGATGCACAGCTCGTGCGCGACAAGGTCGCCATGAAGCGCGCGGTCGTCGCGGCCGGCATCGATGCACCGCGCTTCCTGTCGCTGGCCGGGTTCGACGACGGCGTCGCGACCATGACATGGGCAGGTCGGACCGTGTTGAAACCGACCCATGGTGCGGGCAGCGAGGATGTCGTCATCTTCGCGACCGTTGCCGATGCGCTCGCCGCGCTGGCCGAGCGCCGCACAGGGGTTGCGAAGCTCGAGGGTGCGGCGCCTGCGTTCGGGTCTTACGAACTTGAAGAATTCGTCGATGGCCCGATTGTCCATTTGGATGGTCTCGTGCGCGAAGGCCGTGTGGAGGTGGCGATCGGCAGTCGCTATATCGGAACCTGCCAGCGCTACAACGAGAACGTGCCGCTGGGGTCCTACCAATTTGATCTGGATGCGCCAACGATGGCGTGGATCCAGCGTGTGATCACTGCCACGCGCATTCAGATGGGGGCATTCCATCTGGAGGCGATCGAATCCGAGCGGGGCCTGGTATTTCTGGAAATCGGCAACCGGACGGGCGGGGCGGGCGTTCCGCAAGCGACGTCGATCGCCTGGGGCGATGACTTCCAGAAGCTGGAACTCGAACTGCTGGTCGGCGAATGCCAGACGGACCTGCGCGCCCTGGGAAATGAGGGCCGCTACTGTGGCTGGTACGTGCTTCCCGGTCATCGGTATGGCCAAGGGCAGTGGCTGCCAACAGGCGCCGTCGACCGATTGAGGCAAGACCCCCGGGCGGTCGAGTGGCACGAGCGCCCGCCGAGCGATCGCTTTGACAGCAGCCCAGACTACGACCTGGGGTCGCTGCCTTTCGCCGGGGTGGTGAGCGCGGCGAGTTCGGAGCTGGCGCGGGATTACATGATGGAATTGTTTGAGGCGATGGAGTGGCGGGAGCGGGGGGCGATGCCGCGACACGCGTCGCTGCTCGCCGTGCAGTCCTGATCTGATCGATCCGGCAATCCCGTCGGCGCGGTGCCGGCGTGGTGGCGGAGGCCTCAGTTGCCGCTGGCCGCGCCCGACACCGGGGTCACCCCTGTCGACCCGGTCGTGCCGGTCGTACCGGTCGCCTTCCGCCAGCTCGCCAGCGTGTTGGCGAATTCGATCACCGCCATCGCGTAGTAGCTGCTCTGGTTGTAGCGGGTCACCGTGTAGAAGTTCTGCGTGCCTGCGACGTACACCGGCGCGGCGCCGCCCATCTGGAGCTCGATCAGCGCCAGCGGCCCGTTGTGCGCGCGGCCCTGCGGCGAGAGCTGCGCGCCGACCGATTCGAACTGCCGTGCGTCCAGCTGCGGCAGCACGTCGCTGATCAGCAGCTGCGCGCGCGCCGCCGTGTCGTTGGGCACCTGCACCTCGTAATGCGTCGGCATGCCGCGCTGCCAGCCGTGTTCCTTGAGGAAGTTGGCCACCGAACCGATCGCGTCGACCGGGCTGTTGATCAGGTCCACATGGCCGTCGCCGTCGAAGTCGATGGCGTAACGCCGCCAGCTGCCTGGCATGAACTGGCCCCAGCCGATCGCGCCCGCGTAGGAGCCCTTCATCGCCATCGGATCCAGGCCGTTCTCGCGCGCCAGGATCAGGAACTGGCGCAGCTCCTCGCGGAAGAACGGGCTGCGGTCGCGCGCACCCGGCGGCAGCGGCGAGGGGTAGTCGAAGCTCAGCGTCGCCAGCGCGTCCAGCACGCGGAAGCCGCCCATGATGCGGCCGTAGAAGGTCTCCACGCCGATCACCGAGGCGATGATTTCCGCCGGCACGCCGTAGGCCGCCTCCGCGCGCGCCAGCGCCGCCTCGTGCGTCGCCCAGAAGGCCAGGCCCGCCTGCAGCCGCTGCGGCTCGACGAAACGCTGCCGGTACGCGCCCCAGTCCTTCGCCTGTCCCGGCGGTCCGGGCAGGATCAGCCGCTGCACCGTCGGCTGCGGACGCGCCAGCGCCAGCACCGCGCGCAGTTCCTCGCGGCGGTAGCCGAGCGACTCGGCCTGCGCGTCGGCGAAGGCCATCACGTCGGCGCGGTCGCCGTATTCGGGCAGCACCGCCGGCTTGCGTGCGGGCTTCTTCGCGACCTTCTTCGCGGCAGAGGCCTTCGGTGCCGCGGCATGCGGTCGGGCCTGTCCTTGCGCCGGCGCCTGCGCCATCACCGGCGCCGAGCCCAGCGCGGCCATCAGCGGCGATGCGGCCATCGCGGCCTGCAGGAGCGTGCGGAGGAAGGTGCGACGGGGGGAGGCACTGCGGGAACGGCGGAGAGCGGTCATGCGGTCGGTCATGCGGGCGAAGGCGTCGCGGGAGCGGCGGTGATGCGGAATGGCGAGGAGCGGCCTGTCCGGAGGATCAATCGGATCGGGAGGATCAAACGGATCGGGAGGATCAGCGTGTCAGGCCTTGCCGGAGCTCGGCGCATTGCGCCGCGAACAGGCGTTGCCATTGTGACGTGGCCGCGGCGAGGTCCTGCCGGTAGCGTTGCGCTTCCAATTGCAACAGCGACGCGGCCACGGCCTCGGCCCGCGTGCCATGGCGCTCGACGAGCGCGGCCGCCCAGCGGCGCGGCGTCTCGTCGTCGCGGGTGGGCAGGCCGAGCCGGTCCAGCTCGCGCCGCACGCGCAGGCGCTGGCGGGACCAGGGATCGTGCGGCCGCCGCTGCCAGGCGGCCGCGCCGGCACCGATCGCGGCCGTGGCCGTGAGCAGCGCGCCGGCGACCTGTCCCAGCGTGGTCCAGTCCGGGTCCTCGAAGCCGAGCCGCTTGAGCAGGCTCATCTGGTCGCCGGTCGAGAAATTCAGCACCGTCTGCTGCCAGCGGTTGTTGAGGCTTTCCCAGGCGGCGCGCAGGTCCGTCAGCAGCCCGGGGCGCAACTGCTCGAGCGCGCCGCTGAAGAGGCCGGGTTCCGGCCGCAGCGGCCGGCCCTGGATGCGTTCCGGCGAGACCGCCGCGGTGGGGTCGGCGCGTTGCCAGCCGCTCGCGGGCGACCAGAACTCGGCCCAGGCGTGGGCCTGGCTCATGCGGACCACGAGGTCACCGTCCTGCAGGTTCGGGTCGGCGCCCTGGAACCCCGTGACCACGCGGGCCGGCACGCCCGCCGCCCGCATCATCACGACGTAGGCGGACGCGAAGTGCTCGCAGAAACCGAGCTTGCGGTCGAACCAGAACTCGTCGATCGCATGGGGCGTCGTCTCGCCGTAGATGCCCGGCGCCAGCGTGTAGCCGAAGCCGTCGCGGCGGATCTGCGTCATCAGTTCGCGGCTGACCGCCCGGGCGAGCGCGTTCTCGTCCAGTGCGGCGAAGCGCTCGCGCAAGGTCGCGCCGTAGGCGCGCGCCCGCGGGTTGAGGCCGGGCGGCAGGCTCAGCGATTCGTTGCGGTCCGCGCGCCCGAGCCGCGTGCTCGTCGTCGCGCGCGGCCAGGCTTCATGCCGGAAGCGCAGCACCTCGGCGACCGGCAGCGCGACCTGCCACTGGCCCTGGGGGGCGCGGGTCGCGGTCAGGCGCCCGAGCGGCAGGCGCGCCCCGGTGGCGCCGGGGCTGAACTCCAGCAGCGGAATCGCCGTGACGCGCAGCGGGTCCATCGTGACCTCGTAGCGGAACACCGGGCCGTCGAGCGCGGGGGCATCCTCGCCGGGCGCCCAGGTCACGCGCGGCGTGGTCCAGGTCGTGCCGTCGAAGCGCGTCAGCACCTGGGCGCGGAAGTACAGCAGCGGCTGGGGCGGCGGCGCGCCGTCGAAGCGCAGGCGCATCGCGATGGTGTCGTCGGTGGCCACTTCCGCGAACGCGCCGAAGCTCATCGAGTCCGACAGCCCGGTACGCGCGCCGGAGTCCTTGGGCAGCCCCCACAGCGGCGGGAAGCGCGGGAAGAGCAGGAACAGCGCGACCATCACCGGCAGGCCGATCAGCGTGTTGCGGGCGGCGATGCGGGCGGCGAGCTTGAGGCTGGGGACGCCTTGCGGCATCTGCGCCAGCACCAGCGCCGACAGCAGGGCCCAGACGCAGCCGATCATCCAGACGGCGATCAGCGGCGACTGCGAATACAGGAACTGCGTCAGGACCAGGAAGAAGCCGAGGAAGAAGACCACGAAGGCGTCGCGTCGGGCGCGCAGTTCCAGCGTCTTGAGCGCCATCAGCATCGCGAGCATCGTGATGCCGGCCTCGCGGCCGAGGATGGTCTTGTGCGTGGCGAAGGTCAGTCCGATGACGAGCGCGAGCACGGCCAGCAGGCTCCAGCGGCCGGGCAGCGCCTCGCTGCGCCAGGCCAGTCGCGCGCGCCAGCCGAGCATCAGCGCGGTGAGCAGGCTGCACCACCACGGCAGATGGCCGGCATGCGGCACCAGCGTGGCCGCGATGATCGCGAGCAGGAACAGCGTGTCGCGCGCTTCGCGGGGCAGGGGGCTGCGGTGCTTGATCGATCCGCCTATGGCGGTCGGGGGAAGGGAGGCGCTCATCGCGTCGACGATGCTGAGGGAGTGCTCGGAAGGACGCAACGTAGCACAGGTCAGGTTGTCACTGGGGCTTGGTCGTGAGAGGAGGAGGCTGCGCGCGTGGGCGGGCGTTCCATAGCAGCCAGATCGACAGGCCGGACATGAAGATGGTGCTGGCCTGATGACTATGGAGCAGTGAGAAGTTGTCCCCGACCACGAACGGGCGGATGGCGAGGCCGTCGAGAGACCCTCCGAAGGTTATCGAGACCAGCACGTCGTAAGTCAGGTGTAACGCCATGGCACCCAGCAGCGATCCGCTCCACAGATAGAAAGATCCGAGCAGGATGGCGCCAAGGGCGAGGTGACTGGCCGCGCGCAGGTCAAGCGGCGGCCCGAACATGTGGAGGTAAACGAAAAGGAGGATCTGCAGCAGGAAAGACGCGACTCGTCCGATGACTAGTCCGAGACGATCCAGGACGAGGAATCGACAGAGCAGCTCTTCGGAAAGCGCAGCGTGGGCCGAGAAGCCGATCAGATAGATCCACTGAAGGCTCCCGATCGAATGGGAGCTCCACCTGATCAGGCCGAATGTCGACCCCAGCAGCATCGAGGCGACGATGCCCGCGCCAACCAAGACACCGAGTCGGACTGACTTCCGCCAGCCGCGCCCGCCTTTGATTCTCGCCAGGAACGCGGATTGGAAGATGACGAACGTGACCGACAAGTCCAGGAACGACGTCAGCAGCGAAGCGACCAGAGACTCATGAATTGGATTGAGGTGAAGGACATCCTGGCAGATGCTCTGACTCAAGCGGTAGGTGACGTTGCCAACTAGATAAAGGCCGAGCAATACCCGCGCCATGGTTGCAGCACGTTGACGGACAGTCATGGCGCGGGCAGTTCGGGTTAGAAGTCGTTGCCGTACTTCAGCGCGAAATCAAGGCAGAGCAGGCTGAAGGGACCTGCCGCTTTGCACTGAGCGCCATCAAATCGCTTCCGATCGATGATGTCTCCCCAAGAATTTGTCCCGTCGACTCGCGTGGCTGCGGCGTCCCCGCCCGACACCAGTTCGAGTTCATGAAGTTCAAGTTCACGCATGTGGATTTCCAGGACGGGCGCGTGAAGGGTGGCGCCCTAACACCAGACCTATTTGCGTCGACATCGTTCTGATGAAGAGCGCGCAACAAGGCTGACGCACAGTTTTGCGGTGCCAGGTCTTGCCATCTATGGCTAATAGAGGTCGACTTTGCGACGAGTGCCAGCTGTTTGAGTCAAGCGACCAGTTGATTTCTGTGGTCTTGATTTCGACTGCGCTTCCCAGCGCAACGACCTCGAACTACTCCTGGATCAGCGCCAACGCTTCCATGCAAACGCGGAAGTGATCCGGCCCCAGGTCCGGCGCGATCGCGATGTCGCGCAGCTTCAGGCCGTAAGGCAGACCTTCTTCCTCGGCCCGCTGCACCCAGGCCGTCAGGCGGGAGACGCGGAGTTCGAAGGGGAGGCCGCGCGTCGCGGCGAGGTCCAGCCATTGCTCGCTGGCGCGGCTGCCCAGGCGTTCGCGCACCAGCAGCGGCGCGCCGCCTCCGCTGCTTCCCGACGGCGGCTGCGGTTGCGCCAGTGCGAGCGCCGATTTCTTCCACAGGATCTGCCGCGGCGAGTCGCCGTGGCGATACGGCCGCAGCCCTGGATCGTCGCCCAGCCCCGGCTGGCCCTGGCCCTGCGGCAGGCCTTCCTCGACCGAGGCGGCGGGCGGCGCGTCGAGCTCCGGCGTCGGATAGACCCAGGCCTGCGCCGCCGGACGCCAGTAGCTCCAGGTGACGAACAGGCCGAAGGGGAAGTGCGATTCGATGCGCAGCCGCGGCAGCGCATGCCGGCCGCGGGTCGGGAAGGTGACCTGCAGGTGCAGTTGCGCGTGGCCCTGCGCCGGCACGTCCGCGTAGGCCGTGTCCGCCGCCTTGGCGTCGGGCAGTCGCAGGCCGACGCCAAAACGCGCCGCGCCGGTGTTGTGCAGCCGGATGTCCAGCGCGAGCGGCTGCCCGGCATGCGTCGCGGACGGCGTCTTGAGGTCCAGCTTCAGGCCGCGCAGGTTCGCGTGCGTCGCGTTCATCGACGCCATGCCGGCGCCCGCCAGCACGAAGGTCAGCAGGTAGCCCAGGCTCAGCTGGTCGTTGATCGAGGCCAGCAGCAGCACCAGCAGCGTCGCGACGAAGGCGGCACCCGGACGGCTCGGAATGATGTACAGGTTGCGCTGGGTCAGCGCGGTGGTGTCGCTGGCCGGGTGGCGGCCCTGCCACCACTTCTCCCAGCGCCGCTGCCACGGCCATCGCACCGCGGGCAGCTTCAGCGAGGGCAGTTTCCAGGAAGGAACACGCACGGCGGTTCAGGGCAGCGGCACCGCGGCCATCATCGCGCGCACCTGCTCGCGCGCGCCCCGGGCGCTGCCGCCGCGCGGCCGCAGCCGGTGCGCGATGGTCTGCGGCAGGATGGCCTGCACGTCGTCCGGAGAGACATAGTCGCGCCCGCTCAGCAGCGCCTTCGCGCGCGCGGCCCGCAGCAGCGCCAGGCCGGCGCGCGGGCTCAGGCCTTCCTGGAACCACTCGCCGGAACGCGTCGCCTCCAGCAGCGCCTGCAGGTAGTCCAGCAGCGCCGGCGAGACATGCACGGCCAGGACCGCGCGCTGCAGTTCGCGCAGCTGGTCCGGCGTCATCACCGGCTTGAGCGCGCGCAGCAGCTCGCGGCTGTCGCCGCCCATCAGCAGTTCGCGCTCGGCCTGGCGGTCCGGATACCCCAGGCTGATGCACATCAGGAAACGGTCCAGCTGCGACTCCGGCAGCGGGTGCGTGCCCAACTGCTCGCTGGGGTTCTGCGTCGCGATGACGAAGAACGGCAGGGGCAGCGGATGCGTCGTGCCGTCGACGCTGACCTGGTACTCCTCCATCGCCTCGAGCAGCGCGCTCTGCGTCTTGGGACCGGCGCGGTTGATCTCGTCGGCCAGCAGCACCTGGCTGAACACCGGGCCCGGATGGAACTGGAAGGGGCTGCCTCCGGCCGCTTGCGCACCCGGCTGGTAGATGTTGACCCCCAGCAGGTCCGAGGGCATCAGGTCGGTGGTGAACTGCACCCGCGAGAAGCGCAGGCCCAGCGAGATCGACAGCACGTGCGCCAGCGTCGTCTTGCCGACGCCGGGCAGGTCCTCGATCAGCAGGTGGCCGCCGGCCAGCAGGCAGGCCAGACAGTCCTCCGTCTGCGCCTGTTTGCCCTTGATGATCGTGCTAATCTGCCGGCGCAGGTCGGCCAGCGGCTGGGAGACGAGGGTCGGAGCGTCGGAACTCATCGGCGCACGATAGCTCAGAATCCGTTCGCTCCGACGAAGCGGCGCACATGTCCCGACCGTGCCCTGACTGTGCCCCGACCGTGCCCCGCCCGTGCAAGAGCCGACCATGAGCACCGCCTTCATCAGCCACCCCGACTGCCATCGCCACGACATGGGCGCCGGTCACCCGGAATGCCCGCAGCGCCTGGGCGCGATCGAGGACTGGCTGATCGCGCACGGCGTCGACGTCGCGCTCGATCGCCATGAGGCGCCGCGCGCCGAGCTCCAGTCGCTGGAGCGCGCGCACTCTGCCCGTTACGTCGCCGAATTGAAGGCGGCGCTCGAAGACCTCGAGCAGCAGGCGAAGCAGGGCGTGCCCAATCCGATGAAGGCGCTGGACCCCGACACCTGCGCCAACGCGTTCACCTGGTCCGCGGCGCTGCGCGCGGCGGGCGCGGCGGTGCAGGCGACCGACCTGGTCCTGGACGGCCGGGCCGAGAACGCCTTCTGCGCGGTCCGGCCGCCGGGTCACCACGCGACGCGCGACCAGACCATGGGCTTCTGCTTCTTCAACAACGTGGCCGTCGCGGCGCGGCACGCGCTGGACGTGCGCGGGCTGGACCGCGTGGCGGTCGTCGACTTCGACGTCCACCACGGCAACGGCACCGAGGACATCCTGGCCGGCGACGAGCGCGTGCTGATGGTGAGCATCTTCCAGGACCCGCTGTACCCGTACTCCGGCACCGAGCCCAAGGGCGCGAACATGCTCAACGTGCCGGTGCCGCCGTACACGCGCGGCGCCGAGGTGCGCGAGATGATCGAGTCGCTGTGGATGCCGGCGCTGGAGCGCTTCAAGCCGCAGATGGTCTTCGTCTCGGCCGGTTTCGACGCGCACCGCGACGACGAGCTGGCGCAGCTCGGCCTGGTCGAGGCCGACTACGAATGGATCACGCTGCGCATCATGGACGTGGCCCGGCGCCACGCGAAGGGGCGCATCGTCTCCTGCCTGGAGGGCGGCTACGACCTCGGCGCGCTGGCGCGCAGCGTCGGCGTGCACCTGCGGACGCTGGCTGGCATCTGAGCCGACATCTGAGCCGGCATCTGAGCCGGCATCTGAGCCGGCGCGACAATCGCGCCCGCAACTGCCGACGCGCTCCCGGTCACTCAGTCCGTCCCGCGACTGAACGGCCCGGCCCGCGCCGGCTCCCGAATTGTTTTCCTCCTTGAGTGTCATCTTGGGCAACACCACCCCTCTCAACCACACCCTCAGCCTGCGTGAGCTGGAGTCGCTGCTCACGATGCTGGCGCGGCCTCAGGCGCTGATCGAGGTCGGCCTGGTGCTGGCCTGCCTGGCGCTGTCCTGGCTGATCGTCTACCGCGTCAGCAAGCACGTGACGGTGGCGCCGGGGCATCACTCGGTGCTGCTGGGTCATCGCGTGTTCGACGGCGTCCTGTTCCCGGTCGTCGCGCTGCTGCTGGCGCTCGGCGCGCGGCGGGTCATGCCGCTGCTGGGCGAGCCGGTCGCGCTGTTCCGCGTCGTCATCCCGGTGCTGCTGTCGCTGGTGGTGATCCGGCTGGTGGCGCGCGTGATGCGGGCGACGATGCCCGACTCCGTCTGGATCAAGCTGCTGGAGCGCAGCGTGTCCTGGATCGCCTGGCTGGGATCCATCCTGTGGATCGTCGGCGTGCTGCCCATCCTGATCGACGAGCTCGACGACTACAAGCCGTCGTATCTGCCGAAGGGCCCGAACGGCCACGCGACGAGCGTCTATGACCTGTTGATCGTCGTGCTGCAGGTCGGCGCGGTGATGCTGGTCGTGCTGTGGCTCTCCTCCGCCGTCGAGGCTCGCCTGCTGCGCGGCAAGTCGGTGCTGGACTTGTCGATGCGCAAGATCGCCGTCAACCTCACGCGCACGGCGCTGCTGGTGATCGGCGCGATGGTGGCATTGAACACGGTGGGCCTGAACCTGAGCGCGCTGTCCTGGCTGGGCGGCGCGGTCGGCGTGGGCCTGGGCTTCGGCCTGCAGAAGATCGCGGCGAACTACGTCTCCGGTTTCATGATCCTGGCCGAGCGCTCGCTGCGGATCGGCGACATGGTGAAGGTCGACAACTTCGAGGGCCGCATCAGCGACATCAAGACGCGCTACACGGTGATCCGCGCGCTCAACGGCCGCGAGGCCATCGTGCCCAACGAGTCGCTGATCACCACGCGGGTCGAGAACCTCTCGCTCGCCGACCCGCAGGTGAACGTGTCGACGGTGGTGCAGGTGGCCTACGGCACCGACGTGGATGCGCTGTTCCCGCAGCTGATCGAGGAAGTGAAGCGCGTCCCGCGCGTGCTGTCCGAGCCGTCGCCGTCGGTGTCGTTGAGCAACTTCGCCGCCGACGGGCTGGAGCTGACGATCGGCTTCTGGATCTCCGATCCGCACAACGGGCAGGGCGGGGTGAGGTCGGAGGTGAATCTCGCGATCCTGCGGCTGCTGAATCGCTTGAACATCGACATTCCGTTCCCGCAGCGCGTCGTGCGCACGATCGCCGAAGCACCGCAGGCGTCGACGGTGCCCGCGATGCCCGCGGTGTCAGCGATGCCAGCGGTGCCCGCAGTGCCCGTCTCGCCCGCGCCGGGCTCAGCGCCCGCCGCTTGAAGCCACCTGCGTCTTGCGCTGCGTCAGGTAACTGTGCAGCGCGGCGAGGTCGTCATCGGTGAGCTCGCGCAGCGATTCGAAGGGCATCACCGCGATCGTCGATCCATCCGGTCGCTGGCCGCTGCGCATCATCCGCGCGAAGGCCGCCGGGTCCCCGTAACGTGAGGCCATCGGCCCGGACGTGTCGGCCAGGTTCGCCGCCTCCGGCCACGACGGCGGCGCGCCGGGGATCCGGCCGCCTTGCAGTTGCTCCCCATGGCAGCCGATGCACATCGCCGCGAGATAGCGCCCGTGCGAGACCGTGCGACCCGCGGGGACCGGCGCCGGCGGCGCCAGCGTGTGGTCGATGCGCGAGGCCGCATCCGGAATCTGTCCGAGGCCGTAGAGCACCCGCACCGGCAGCGGCAGTTGCATCTCCGCCGGACCGCCGCGCGCCTGCGGCATCGAGCGGATGTAAGCCACCAGCGCGCCGACGTCCTCATCGGTGAGGCGGTTGTAGTCCTGGCTGGGCATGATCAGCAGCGGCGTGCCGTCGGGCTTCACGCCATGGCGCAGCGTGCGTTCCCAGTCGGCGGGCGAGTAGGCCATCGTGACGCTGCCGGGGCCGGTCGTCAGGTTGGGACCGGCGACGCGCATGCCGTCCGCGTCGATGAAGCGGCGTCCGGCGCCGCTGGCGCCGTGGCAATCGACGCAGCCGCGCGTCGCGTACAGGTAGCGGCCGCGCTCGAGGCTGGCCGCGTCCAGCGGAATGGGCACGTCCCGCGCCGCCACCTCGATGCGGCGGTTCATCTTCGTATCGGCCATGTGCACGGCGCCCAGCGCGCCCGCGCCCGCCAGGAAGGCCAAGGTGGCGAGACCGGTCAGGCCTCGCAGGATCCATCGATTCATCACTCTCACTCCAGAAACTCTCATCCGATGCGCGTGGGGTCGCGCGCCGGCGGGCCGCCATCGGTCGGCGCGCAGACGCGATGCCTACGGCGTTCCGCGGCATTGGCGGCGCGCTCGAAGGCACGGCGGCGGATTCTGGGTGGGGCGCCCCGCCGCGCTGCCGCGGCTGCGATGAACTGCGCGTGAAGCGCGATCAAACGCGGTCGGTGACGATGAGCGGCGAGGTCAGTGGGGGTTAACCCTAGAACTAGGGGGAGGCGGATATCGAGGGGCGGCGCGCCTTCCCGCGTTCGTCACGGCCTCGTCGCCGAGCTGCGGTTGCAGGGCGTGAGAGCAAGTTCGGTCAGGACGCGACCCCCCGCCTTTGCGAAGATGACCGCATGGACAGCACGACGACGCCCCTCTCCACCGACAGCTTCTCCGGCGTGGTGGCCTGGATCGAGCAGCAGCTCGACCAGCCGCTGACGCTGGAGCAGGTGGCCACGCAGGCCGGTCTCTCGCCGTATCACTTCTCGCGGCTGTTCACCGCGCGCATGGGCCGCAGCGTCATGGCGCATGTGCGCGGCCGCCGGCTCGTGCGCGGTGCGCGACGGCTTTGTCGCGAGCCCGATCTCCCCCTCGTCGACCTCGCGTTCGACTGCGGCTTCGAATCCCAGGAGGCCTTCACGCGTGCGTTCAAGCGCGTGTTCGGCGTCTCACCGGGGCGCTTCCGCAGCGGATTCGCCGTCGACCCCATTGAAGGCCAATTTCCCATGACTCTCCCGATCGCTCAGGACACCGCCGTCATCCGATTGCCGGATTTCGTGAAGCTCCCTGCCTTCCGCGTCGCCGGCCCCATGCGCCGCTTCGACCCGGACACCAAGGCCGAGATCCCTCAACTCTGGTCCGCGCTGATCGGCCGGTTGCCGTTCGAGGGTCAGGTCGAGAGCTGGGCGACCTACGGGGTCGTCTTCGATGTCGACCGCGAGGAGGGCGCCTTCCAGTACATGGCAGGTGTCGGCGTCGAGCCGGGCTGCCTGCCGCCGCCGGGCTTTTCGGCCTTGGAGATACCGGCCGCGACCTACGCGGTGTTCCGCATCACCTTGAACGGCACGGCGCTGCACCCGCAGGTCAAACAGGCCATGGCGATGATCTGGGGCGAGCTGCTTCCAGCCTCCGGCCTGAAGGTGGTCGACGGGCCCGAATTCGAACTCTATGACGGCCGCTTCGATCCGCAGACGCCGGGTTCGATCATCGACTTCCACGTTCCCGTGGAGGCCTGACCGGCCGGACTGACCTGATCGGCCGGATCGGCCGGATCGCCTGAAGCGCCCGATGGGCGCAGCCGCGGCGGCTCAATGAAAAAGACCACCCGAGGGTGGTCTTGTCCGTGATGATCGCGAGGGGGAAGGGCGATCAGCCCGCCGCCACCGGGATCTTGATCGGCTTGCCCGCGGCGATGCGCTGCTGCCACTCGGCCGGGCCGGTGATGTGGGCGCTGGTGCCGCCGGCGTCGACCGCCACCGTCACCGGCATGTCGACGACGTCGAACTCGTAGATCGCTTCCATGCCCAGGTCCTCGAAGCCGACGACCGTCGCGTGCTTGATCGCCTTGGACACCAGGTAGGCCGAGCCGCCCACCGCCATCAGGTAGGCCGACTTGTGGTTCTTGATCGACTCGATCGCGACCGGGCCGCGTTCGGCCTTGCCGATCATCGCGATCAGGCCGGTCTTCTCCAGCATCATGTCGGTGAACTTGTCCATCCGCGTCGCGGTCGTCGGGCCCGCCGGTCCCACGACTTCATCGCGCACCGGATCGACCGGGCCGACGTAGTAGATGACGCGGTTGGTGAAGTCCACCGGCAGCGGCTCGCCCTTGGCCAGCATGTCCTGGATGCGCTTGTGCGCGGCGTCGCGGCCGGTGAGCATCTTGCCGTTGAGCAGCAGCGTGTCGCCCGGCTTCCAGCTGGCGACTTCGTCCTTGGTCAGCGTGTTCAGGTCGACGCGCTTGCTCTTGTTGTAGTCCGGCGCCCACTTCACGTCGGGCCACAGGTCCAGGCTGGGCGGCGTCAGGTAGCTTGGGCCGGAGCCGTCCAGCACGAAGTGCGCGTGACGCGTGGCGGCGCAGTTCGGGATCATCGCGATCGGCTTGGAGGCCGCGTGCGTCGGGTAGGTCTTGATCTTGACGTCCAGCACGGTGGTCAGGCCGCCCAGGCCCTGCGCGCCGATGCCCAGCGCATTGACCTTCTCGTACAGCTCGATGCGCAGCTCCTCGAGCTTGTCCTTCGGACCGCGCTCGAGCAGCTCGTACATGTCGATGTCGTCCATCAGCGCTTCCTTGGCCAGCAGCGCGGCCTTCTCGGCCGTGCCGCCGACGCCGATGCCCAGCATGCCCGGCGGGCACCAGCCCGCGCCCATCGTCGGGACGGTCTTCAGCACCCAGTCGACGATGTTCTCGCTCGGGTTGAGCATGTAGACCTTGCTCTTGTTCTCCGAGCCGCCGCCCTTGGCCGCGACGATCACGTCGACGGTGTTGCCGGGCACGACGTCCATGAAGATCACCGCGGGCGTGTTGTCCTTGGTGTTCTTGCGCTCGAAGATCGGATCGCTGAGCACCGAGGCGCGCAGCTTGTTGTCCGGGTGGTTGTAGGCGCGGCGAACGCCTTCGTTCACGGCGTCCTGGATGGAGCCGGGGAAGTCGCCCCAGCGCACGTCCATGCCGATCTTCAGGAACACGTTGACGATGCCGGTGTCCTGGCAGATCGGACGGCGGCCTTCGGCGCACATCTTCGAGTTGGTCAGGATCTGCGCGATCGCGTCCTTCGCGGCCACGCTCTGCTCGCGCTCGTAGGCGCGCGCCAGATGCTGGATGTAGTCGGCCGGGTGGTAGTAGCTGATGTACTGCAGCGCGGCGGCGACGCTTTCGACGAGGTCGGCGTAGCGGATGGTGGTCATGGTCGTGGACAGGCTGGTCACGGGAGACCGTGATTATCGCCAGCTGGCGCACTTGCTGCTGACGCGGGCGAGGGCCGCTGGTTGGGCACTCGCACGGTCGTGGAGCTTTCCTAGACCCTCACACGTTGCCAGCTAAGGCCGCTCGGGCTGGCTTTGACAGGGCCTTTCGTCAAGGTCCCTTGCAGCTGCACGTTGTGAAGGCGCGGCGGAATGAATAGTTTGCCCTGGGACATGCTCGTCAGTTTTGTGTGCTTTCATACTTTGAATCATTGACAAATCGCACTCTCATGGACGCCGGCAGCGAAGTCAGCAATGAGTTGATAGCGCGCAAAACGCATTCTATGGAATTCATGGGATCGATTCCGACGACGCGCCTGGGGGCAGGCATTATGCGTTCCACGATAAAATCGCAGTAGGCTCCCTCCGGCCCTTGACTCGCAGCCCCAATGAAAATGCTAACCGGTACTGATTGCTCAGAATCAGAAAAATCCATGAGCACCGTTCGTATGACGCTCATTCCGGAAGGAATCAATTGATTTCGTAGCACCGTGCCAACCTCCATCCGTAGTCATCGCTCGCGTTGCTATAGCACCTGGCCCGTTCCACAGTACCTTCCAGATGCTTTTCCTGACAACGCTCAACATCATTCTGATAAAGCTTGTCTGCGCCGTCCACGCACTTTCGATAGGCTTCAGTTGCCGGGGGGCAGCCTGGGCCACTTCCTCCGCCTGTGCAACTGACCTCATTCCCGTCACTCCCCACATCACCGCCATTCCCATCATCGCCGGGATCATTTCCGTCACCGGAGCCATCATCACCGTCAGGGCCACCAGGATCACCACCGGGTTCGTCCTCGCACTCGCCTTCATCTTCTTGAAATGAACCGTCGCAGGAGGATAGTGCCACCATCGCAGAGTTACGAGCAACTGGTGAGCTCCTGGGTTTCGAAAGGGACACACGGATGATCCTGATGTCCAGTCCTTTCAAACCTGCCTTCCTTGGTTCATTGGACGTCTCACCGAGACCGGCGATGCGTGCATTCAAAGCCTTCCGTGCCGCAGTGAGTTTGCTCGCAAAATTTTTGGCCAATTCTCTGCGCACGGCCTTCGGGATGGGTTGATTGGCGACGACCGGAACAAGAAGAACTGAACGTTCATTTGTAATTTTCGCTAGGCGTATCTTCTCTGGAGCCGTGATCGATGTTTCCAGGCTCTGGCAGTGGACATTCTTATATTTGGTGAGAATACAAAGTTCTGTTCTGTTGTCAGAGGCTTGTAGCCACCCGAAGCCGCTGCTGTACACCTGAGGCATGGCAACAGCTTGTTTGTACCCAAACATTTGATGGCTTGGTCGCGCCGTTTCACAAGTCGAGGTTCCCGTTGGACCGTCTGACTTGCATACGAGCAGCGGTTGTCCCGGCCTGAATTCCAATGCAGACACTGCGGTTGAAGCCCAAGCTTGTGCAGTGGCAATTGTTGCCATGACGAAAAATAAGAAAGACCGCAGCCATGAGGCTGCTGATAGGCGCAATGACATCAATCCTCCGTTGATTCTCGGATCCAGGCAGTCGAAAATTCGAATGCGCCACGATCCTATTTCAACTCTGATTCTGGTGTCATTAACTTGGAAGCACTAGCTGAAACGAGCCAGTTGAGATTTTCGGACCAACCGCGTTGAACTACCACGCACATATTGGTCAAGCCCTTAGCGCTTGGTACTCCGGTATGCGCTTCAGCTATTGATCCCCTGGCGTTCGGCCCACTCGGCCTCACTCGGTCTGCGCTTCGCCCTCGCACACCTCGGCCTTGGCGGTCGTGGCCTTGTCCGCCTCGGGCGCGGCGCACGCGGCCAGCGCCGCCACCAGCGGCAGCGCGGCACAGGTCCAGAAGCTCATCGCGTCCTTCTCCCTGATCACCAGGGCTGTTGAGGCGATCCGCCTCGGCCGAAGATCCTATCGGCGCCCGCGCGCGGACGGCCTCGGGGGAACGCGCAAGCCGCCGCTCGCGGGGCGGCGCGCGCACCGGCGATGATCGGGGCTTCACGGCGTGTCCTGCCCTGATGAGCCATGGACGGGACACGCCCGCTCTGCTGTACTGCCGGGCCGCCGATCAGGCGGTTCCGCCCTTTCGGAGGACGCCTTCTTGACCCCAGGACTCAAACGCTTCTTCGCCAGCGAATCGGCCGGCGGCATCGTGCTCGCCATCGCCGCGGTCGCCGCGCTGATCCTGTCCAACTCCCCCTGGCGGGAGCTCTACGCCGCCTTCACCCGCATCGAGGGCGAGGTCCGCATCGGCGGCGACTGGCTGGTGCTCGCCAAGCCGCTGCTCGTCTGGGTCAACGACCTGTGGATGGCCGTCTTCTTCTTCCTCGTCGGCCTGGAGATCAAACGCGAATTCGTCGGCGGCGAGTTGTCGGACCGGTCGCAGGCCGTGCTGCCCATCGTCGCCGCGTTCGGCGGCATGGCCGCGCCGGCGCTGATCTACGCGGGTCTCAACCTCGGCGACCCCGTCGCGCTGCACGGCTGGGCCATCCCCGCGGCGACCGACATCGCCTTCGCCATCGGCATCGTGATGCTGCTGGGCAGCCGCGTGCCGGCCTCGCTGAAGGTCTTCCTGACCGCCGTCGCGATCATCGACGACCTCGGCGCCATCGTCGTCATCGCGCTCTTCTACACGAGCCAGCTCTCGCTGACGATGCTCGCCGCCGCCGCGGCCTGCCTCGCCGTCCTCTTTGCGCTGAACCGCGCGAAGGTCCGGCGCGTCGACGTCTACATCGTGGTGGGCCTGGTGCTGTGGACCTGCGTGCTGAAGTCGGGCGTGCACGCGACGCTCGCGGGCGTGGCCACCGCGCTCTTCATCCCGTCCGACGACGACGGCCACGGCCACTCGCCGGCCGAGGACCTCGAGCACGCGCTGCATCCGTGGGTCGCCTTCCTGATCCTGCCGATGTTCGCCTTCGCCAACGCGGGGGTGTCGCTGCTCGGGCTGCACGCCGGCGATCTGCTCCATCCCGTGTCGCTGGGCATCGCGCTGGGCCTGCTGCTGGGCAAGGCGATCGGCGTGTTCGGCAGCTCGTGGCTGATGATCCGGCTGGGCCTGGCGCAGAAGCCGGGCGGCGCGGACTGGGTCCAGTTCCTCGGCGTCTGCGTGCTGTGCGGCATCGGCTTCACGATGAGCCTGTTCATCGGCGGCCTCGCGTTCGAAGGCCACGGCCCCGACTGGGAGACGCGCGTGAAACTCGGCGTGCTCGGCGGGTCCATCCTCTCCGGCATCGCGGGCACGCTGATCCTGCTGCGCAAGCGCGGCTGAGCACGCGATCCGCCAACGACAAAGCGGCCCGCGGGTCGCTTTGTCGTTCGTGCACTGGCCCGTTCACTGGCCCGTTCGCTGGCCCGGTCGCCGTGCCGCGCCGAGGTTCAGTGCTTCTCGCCCGGACCGTGCGAGAGCAGCTTGTCGGTCATCGCGATGGCCAGTGCCGACAGCAGGAAGGCCAGATGGATGGCGGTCTGCCAGATCAGCGTCTTCTCCTGGAGGTTCTCGACGTTGATGAAGGTCTTGAGCAGATGGATCGACGAGATGCCGATGATGGCCGTCGCCAGCTTGACCTTCAGCACCGAGGCGTTGACGTGGTCCAGCCACTCGGGCTGGTCGGGGTGGCCTTCGAGGTGCAGCCGCGACACGAAGGTCTCGTAGCCGCCGATGATCACCATGATCAGCAGGTTGGAGATCATGACCACGTCGATCAGCGCCAGCACGGCCAGCATGATGATGGTCTCGTTGAGCTTCGTCACCTGGACATCGGGCTGGTAGCCGACGCTGCTGACCAGCAGTTTCAACGCCTCCTGGTTGCCGAAAGCGGCCTCGACGAGGTGCACGAGCTCGGTCCAGAACTGGAAGACGTAGACCGCCTGCGCCAGGATCAGGCCGATGTACAGCGGCAACTGCAGCCAGCGGCTCCCGAACATCAGATGCGAGAGCGGGTGCATGCGCTTGCGTGCGGTCTCGGCCGGAGGCGTCGGGCGGTCGGTCATCGGGGTAAGTCCTTCAAGTCGTAACTGGCGGGAACCGCCAAACCACGCGATTTTAGTGAGAGCATCGCGACGGCTCTTCTACAAGAGTAAGCACATCGTCAGTGTGAAAGCGGAGAGTTCGGCCGAGTCTGAACCCGAGTTCGAAGATCCCTGCCTGTACGGAGACAAAGGCCCATGACCCATACGATCAGCGACAAGGTCGTCTACAACCCCCCCGCATCCGCCGTCCAGGGCGCCCACGTGTCCGGGATGGCCGCCTATGAGGCGCTGTGCAAGGAAGCGGAGACCGACTACGAAGGCTACTGGGCGCGCCTGGCGCGCGAGCTGCTGAGCTGGAAGCAGCCCTTCACGAAGGTGCTGGACGAGTCCGACGCGCCGTTCTTCAAATGGTTCGAGGACGGCAGGCTCAACGTCTCCTACAACTGCCTGGACCGCCATGTCGAGGCCGGCCGCGGCGACCGCGTCGCGATCATCTTCGAGGCCGACGACGGCACCACGACCCGCGTCACCTACGCCGAGCTGCTGAGCCGGACGGCGCAACTGGCCAACGCGCTGAAGGCGCGCGGCGTGAAGAAGGGCGACCGCGTCGTCATCTACATGCCGATGTCGGTCGAGGGCGTGGTCGCGATGCAGGCCTGCGCGCGCATCGGCGCGACGCACTCGGTGGTGTTCGGCGGCTTTTCGGCGCAATCGCTGCGCGACCGCGTCCAGGACGCCGGCGCCGTGCTGGTGCTGACCGCGGACGAACAGGCGCGCGGCGGCAAGTCGCTGCCGCTGAAGGCCATCGTGGACGAGGCGCTCGCCGACAACAGCTGCCCGACCATCCAGCACGTCATCGTCTACAAGCGCACCGGCGGCAACATCGCCTGGGTCGACGGCCGCGACGAATGGCTGCACGACGCGGTCGCAGGCCAGTCCTCGAGCTGCGAGCCGGAATGGGTCGAGGCCGAGCACCCGCTGTTCCTGCTCTACACCTCGGGCTCGACCGGCAAGCCCAAGGGCGTGCAGCACAGCACCGGCGGCTACCTGCTGCATGCCGCGCTGACCACGAAGTGGACCTTCGACCTGAAGGACTCGGACGTCTTCTGGTGCACCGCTGACATCGGCTGGGTGACCGGCCACACCTACATCGCCTACGGCCCGCTGGCGCTGGGCGGCACCGAGGTCGTCTTCGAAGGCATCCCGACCTTCCCGGACGCCGGCCGCTTCTGGCAGATGATCGAGAAGCACAAGGTCACCATCTTCTACACGGCGCCGACGGCGATCCGCTCGCTGATCAAGGCGGCCGAGGCGAACGAGGCCGTGCATCCCAAGCGCTACGACCTGGGCTCGTTGCGCATCCTGGGCTCGGTCGGCGAGCCGATCAACCCGGCCGCGTGGGAGTGGTACCACCTGCACGTCGGCGGCGGCCGTTGCCCCATCGTCGACACCTTCTGGCAGACGGAGACCGGCGGTCACATGATCACGCCGCTGCCGGGCGCCACGCCGCTGGTGCCGGGCTCCTGCACGCTGCCGTTCCCCGGCATCACCGCGGCCATCGTCGACGAGACCGGCAACGACGTGCCCAACGGGCAGGGCGGCATCCTCGTCGTCAAGAAGCCGTGGCCGTCGATGATCCGCACGATCTACGGCGATCCGGAACGCTTCAAGAAGAGCTACTACCCGCCGGAGCTCAAGGGCTACTACCTGGCCGGCGACGGCGCCATCCGCGACGCCGACAACGGTTACTTCACCATCACCGGCCGCATCGACGACGTGCTGAACGTGTCGGGCCACCGCATGGGCACGATGGAGATCGAGTCCGCGCTGGTCAGCTGCACCGAGCTGGTCGCGGAGGCCGCGGTCGTGGGCCGTCCGGACGACACGACCGGCGAGGCGATCTGCGCCTTCGTCGTGCTCAAGCGTGCGCGGCCCAGCGGCGATGAGGCCAAGGCCATCGCCAAGCAGCTGCGGGACTGGGTGGCCAAGGAGATCGGTCCGATCGCCAAGCCCAAGGACATCCGCTTCGGCGACAACCTGCCCAAGACGCGCAGCGGCAAGATCATGCGGCGGCTGCTGCGTTCGGTCGCGAAGGGAGAGACGGTCACGCAGGACACGTCCACCCTGGAGAATCCCGCGATCCTGGAGCAGCTGGGACAGGCCTACTGAAGACGCCGGCGGGGCCCTGCGCGGGATGCGCGTGTCACCCGCGTTGTCATCGGTTCCTTGAGCGTTTCTCCTCTGACGACGCCCCCGAGCCCCGCTTTCGCGGGGCTTTTTCTTGCGCCGGCGCAATCCGACAACCGCCTGGACGGCAGGAAGTGCGGGACCGGCTGACCTTCTCGTGGCAGAGGAGGCGGCATCCACACTCCCACGGGTTGTGGAACCCCGGCGGCCCCGGACCAAGAATCCCGGCTCCGTTCCGCCAGGAGCGGTCCCCGCGATCTTGGCGGCGCTCGGGCGACACGGCGCGCCAGACGCCCCCCTCACAGAAGGAGTCGTTTGTGGAATATTCGTTCATGCTCAAGTACCAGATGCCGCCGCAGGACTGCGAGGAAGAGCCCTTGAAGCAACGGCTGGCGTCCGTCGGCTGCAAGGACGCGCGGGTCGCCGTGGGGCTGCGCGGCAGGTTGATGCTGAGCTTCGCCCGGGCCGCCGAGCGGGCCGATCAGGCCCTGCTGGGCGCCCTGCGCGAGGTCCGCAAGGCGATCCCCGGTGCGCGCCTGATCGAGGCGGGGCCGGACATGGTCGGCCTGACCGATGTGGCGACGCTGGTGGGCGTGTCCCGCCAGAACATGCGCAAGCTGATGCTGACGCACCCGATGAGCTTTCCGTCCCCGATCCACGAGGGCAACTCGTCCTCGGTCTGGCACCTGTGGGACGTGCTGCGCTGGATGCAAGGGCGCGGCGGCTACAGGATCGACGAGTCGGTGCTCGAGCTCGCGACGGTGGCCAAGGCCGTCAACCTCGCCCGCGAGAGCCGTCACCTGGACGACCGGCGGCGCGACGAGCTGTTCAAGCTCGTGGCCTGAAAAGGGAAAGGTCCCGAAGGGCCTTGAACGCGGGAGAAGCGGGAGAAGCGTGAGAAGCGGGCGAGGTGCGGACCTTGCCGCCCGCCCCGCCCCGGGTCACTTCGTCGTCAGGATCCACTTGGCGAGTTGCTCGGCTTCCGCCGGGTTGACCTGCGTGTTGGCCGGCATCGGCACCGGCCCCCAGACGCCGGAGCCGCCCTTGATGATCTTCTCGGACAGCTTCTTCACCGCGTCCTTGTCGCCGGCGTACTTGGCCGCGACGTCCTTGTAGGCAGGACCGACCAGCTTCTTGTCGACGGCATGGCAGGCCATGCAGTTCTTCTTCTGCGCCAGCTCGGGGCTGGCGAAGGCGCTGGGCGCGCTCAAGGTGGCGGCGAGGGCCGCGGAGATGAACAAGGCGTTTCTCATGGCATCCTTTCAGGTGTCGCCCGATCTCCGAATGGCGCCACAATCGCCGCCGTGACAATCGCGCCGCGACATGACGAGTCGCGACGCAAGTCGACGGGTGGCTGGGAGCGTCGGGGCTCGCGCGATTGTAGTGTTGGGGGATGCGCCGACCGGGTGCGCACGAGGAGAACGACGATGTGGTTGATGGTGATCGGTGTCTTGTTGATTCTGCTCAAGCTGGCCAGTGTCGGCCCGTTTGAAACGCTGAGCTGGTGGTGGGTGCTGTCGCCCTTCCCGGTGGCCATCGTGTGGTGGGAATTCGCCGACAAGACGGGTTACACCAAGAAGCGGGAAATGGACAAGATGGACGAGAAGAAGGAAGCGCGCCGACAGCGTCAACTCGACGCCATCGGGCAGGGCGACAAGACGCGCAAGAAGCGTTGATCGTCGGCGCTGATCTTCGGCGCTGATCGTCGGCGCCGACCCCTCACTCGAACTTGTCGAGCACCGCGCCCGAGCTGGCGCTCGAGGCGTTCTTGGCGAACTTCGCCAGCACGCCGCGCGTGTAGCGTGGCGCGGGTTTCGTCCAGGCCGCCTTGCGGCGCGCCAGTTCCGCATCGTCGACGTTGAGCTGCAGCAGCAGCTGCAGCGCGTCGATGGTGATGGCATCGCCTTCGTGCACCAGCGCGATCGTGCCGCCCTCGTAGGCTTCCGGCGCGACGTGCCCGACGACCATGCCCCAGGTGCCGCCCGAGAAGCGGCCGTCGGTGATCAGTCCGACGCTTTCGCCCAGGCCCTGGCCGATCAGCGCGCCGGTGGGCGCCAGCATTTCCGGCATGCCCGGACCGCCCTTGGGACCCAGGTAGCGCAGCACCATCACGTCGCCGGCCTTGATCTGGTTGGCCATGATGGCCGCGAGCGCGGACTGCTCGTCGTCGAAGACGCGCGCCGGGCCGGTGATGACCGGGTTCTTGAGGCCGGTGATCTTGGCCACGCAGCCCTCGGGCGACAGGTTGCCCTTCAGGATGGCCAGGTGGCCCTGCGCGTAGATGGGGTCGGCCACGGCGCGGATGACCTGCTGGTCGGGCGACAGGTCCGGCACGTCGGCGAGGTTCTCGGCGACGGTCTTGCCGGTGATCGTGATGCAGTCGCCGTGCAGCAGGCCCGCCTTCAGCAGCTGCTTCATCACGGCGGGGATGCCGCCGGCCTTGTGCAGGTCCACGGCCAGGAACCGGCCGCTGGGCTTGAGGTCGCACAGCACCGGGATCTTCGTGCGCATGCGCTCGAAATCGTCGATGGTCCAGTCCACCTCGGCCGCGTGCGCGATCGCCAGGAAGTGCAGCACCGCGTTGGTCGAGCCGCCGGTGGCCATGATCACCGCGACGGCGTTCTCGATCGCCTGCTTCGTCACGATGTCGCGCGGCTTCAGGTCGGCCTTGACGGCGGCGACCAGGTAGTCCGCGGCGCGCCGGGTGTTCTCGACCACCTCGTCCTCCACGTTGGACATGCTCGACGAGTAGGGCAGCGACATGCCCAGCGCCTCGAAGGCCGAGCTCATCGTGTTGGCCGTGTACATGCCGCCGCAGGAGCCGCTGCCGGGGATCGCGCGCTTCTCGATCTGGCAGAAGTCCTCTTCGCTCATCTTGCCGGCGCTGAACTGGCCGACCGCCTCGAAGACGCTGACGATGTTGAGGTCCTGGCCCTTGTAGTGGCCCGGCTTGATGGTGCCGCCGTAGATGTAGATCGCCGGCACGTTGGCGCGCAGCATGCCCATCATGCCGCCGGGCATGTTCTTGTCGCAACCGCCGATCACCATCACGCCGTCCAGCCACTGGCCGCCGACGCAGGTCTCGACGCAGTCGGCGATGACCTCGCGCGAGACCAGCGAGTACTTCATGCCCTCGGTGCCCATGGCCATGCCGTCGGAGATCGTCGGCGTGCCGAAGAGCTGCGCGTTCGCGCCGGCCGCCTTCAGGCCGACGACCGCGGCGTCCGCCAGCTTCTGCAGGCCGGAGTTGCACGGCGTGATCGTCGAGTGGCCGTTGGCCACGCCGATCATCGGCTTGCCGAAGTCGCCTTCCTCGTAGCCCATGCCGTAGTACATCGAGCGGTTCGGCGCGCGCGCGACGCCCTCGGTGATGTGCTTCGAACGGCGGTTGGGCGCGTCGTCGTGGGGGGCGGCTGCCGTGCCCTTGGCGGCGTTGTTCTTCGGATCGGTCATGGTGTCGTCCTGGCGAGCGAGGCTTGGAGCGGCTGAGTATGCGTCTGGCCTTCTTGCGGGTCCAATATATAGTTGACGTCGTTTTGATTCATGCGATGTATCGATGATCGAGCTCCGTCCCTTGCGGCAGTTCCTGGTGCTGGCCGAGGAACTTCACTTCGGCCGTGCCGCCGAACGGCTGCACATGACGCAGCCGCCGCTCAGCCTGGCCGTGCAGAAGCTGGAGGCGCAACTCGGTGTCCAGTTGCTGGAGCGCGGCCGGCGGACCGTCGCGCTGACGGCGGCGGGGCTGGCGCTCGTCGAGGCCGCCCTGCGTCTGGTCGAGCAGGCGGACCAGGTCCCCGCCCGCGTGCGCGCGGCGGCCAGCGGCGAGGCCGGGCGCCTGAGCCTGGGCTTCGTGTCGACCGTCGGCTACGGCGACATGCCGCGCTGGCTGCGGCTGTTCCGCGAGGCGCTGCCGGATGTGCAACTGGCCTTGCGCGAGGCGACGCTCGATGTCCAGCTGCGCGGCTTCGAGACGGGCGAGCTCGACGCCGGTTTCGCGATCCACGCGCCCGGCGCGGAGCCGGCCGGCTTCGAATGCCTGACCGTGTCGACCGAGCCGCTGGTGCTGGCGCACGCGGAGGACTGGGCGCTGGCGCGGCGCCGCAGCCCGTCGCTGGAGGACGTGCTGCGCGAGCCGCTGGTCGTGTTCCCGAGGGAGATCGCGCCGTCGCTCTTCGATGCCTTGCTGGGCTTCTACCGCGCGCACGGCGCCACGCCGCACATCGCGCAGGAGGCCATCCAGATGCAGACCATCGTCAACCTCGTGTCGGCGGGGATGGGCGTGGCCTGGGTGCCGCAGTCGGTCTGCGCGCTGCAGCGGCCCGGCGTGCGCTACCGGCCGTGGCCGTCGGCGCGCGTGCCGGCCTGCGATACCAGCCTGATCTGGCGCCACGACGCGTCGCCGGTGGTTCACCGGTTCGTCGACCATGTCCGCGGGCAGGTGGAAGTCAAGGCGTGACCCGCCGTCCGGACGGTTCGCGGAGGCCGGTCCGGCCTGCTTGTTGCCGATCATGAAGGCGCATGAAGTTCCGTGACGGGCCTGCAGGCCCGGCGGAGTTCTGCGACCATCTGTCCATGAAAGGATCTTCCCCCGTGAAAGCTCCCCGCAAGAACGACGCCGCCGGCCGCCGCGGCCCCTGGCGACGCCTGATCGGTGCCATCTGCGTCGTGACCGGTTTTTCGATGCTCATGAGCGTGGCCTTCGCGACCCCGGCCGACGCCGCGGTGCTGAAGGACGCCGAGCTGCAGGCCTTGCTGGACGCCGGCCGCGCCGACGATCTCGAGAAGCTGGCCGCGCAGCGCGTGAAGGCCGATCCGGACGACCCGCAGGCGGTGGCCGCGCTGGCGCTGGCGCAACTGGACCTGGTCGACGGCGCGGTCCTGAAGCAGAACATCCAGCGCCTGGAGCAATGCGTGCAGCGCGCGCCCAATGAAGGCGCCTGCCATTACGCGCTGGCGCTGGCGCTGGTCATGCAGGCGCGGGGCGGCAGCAAGTTCAAGGCGCTGGGCTCGCTGGGCCGGGTGAGCGAACTGGCGCAGCGCGCGATGACGCTGCTGCCCGACGCGCCCGAGCCGCGCAGCGCGCTGCAGCAGTACTACCTGGCCCTGCCGAGCTTCGTCGGCGGCGGGGAATCCAAGGCGCGCGCGCTCGAGCAGGAGGTGAAGGACCCGGCGCAGCTGGGTCTCATGCGCGCGCGGGTGGCGGCGTCCAGGAAGGATTGGCCGGCGATGGAGAAGGCGCTGCGCGCGGTGCGCACGCAGCGGCCCGAGCTGCTGCTGGAGCAGCGCGTGCTGTGGAGCGACTACGGCCGCAACCTGTTCTTCGGCGACCAGAAGGAGCGGGCGGTGCCCTGGTTCGAGGAGCTGCTCAAGAGCCAGCCCCACCAGGCGATGGGCGCCTATGGCCTGGGTCGTGCGTACGACGCGCTGGGCCAGTACGACAAGGCCGTGGCCGCCTTCGAGCGCGCCCGGGGCCTGCAGGGCGCCGAGCAGCTGGGCCTGGACCGGCGGCTGGGCAGCGCGCTGGCGGGCAAGGGCGACAAGGCCGGCGCGCGCGCCGCGCTGCAGCGTTGCATCGACAACCGCCGCGGCAGCAACGGCGACATCGAGGACTGCCGCAAGCAGCTCGCCGCACTGGGGAGCTGACGCCCAGCTTTATGATTCGCGCCTTCTCGACGCGGTAAAGCTTTCTCCATGTTGGTCCATCCCCAGTTCGACCCTGTCGCCGTCAACCTCTTCGGATGGCCGATCCATTGGTACGGGCTGATGTACCTGACGGCCTTCGGGCTGTTCCTGTGGCTGGGCAACCGCATGGTGCGCAAGCCCTGGAACGCGGCGCGCGGCTGGACCCGCCGCGACATCGACGACCTGCTGTTCTACGGCGTGCTCGGCGTGGTGCTGGGCGGTCGGCTGGGCTATGTGTTCTTCTACAAGCCGGGCTACTACCTGAGTCATCCAGGCGAGATCCTGGCGGTGTGGCAGGGCGGCATGTCCTTCCACGGCGGGCTGCTGGGCGTGCTGGTCGCGCTGGCCTTCTTCGCGTGGCGGCGGGGTTTCAACTTCCTCGAGGTCGGCGACATCGTCGCGCCGTGCGTGCCGACCGGGCTGGCCGCGGGCCGTCTGGGCAACTTCATCAACGGCGAGCTGTGGGGCCGTGCCGCCGATCCCGGCCTGCCGTGGGCGATGGTCTTCCCGCAGGCGCATGACGCCGTGCTGACGCCACGCCACCCGTCGCAGCTGTACCAGTTCCTGGGCGAGGGCGTGCTGCTGTTCATCGTGCTGTGGCTGTTCGCGCGCAAGCCGCGGCCGATGGCGGCGGTGTCGGGGCTGTTCCTGGTCGGCTACGGCGTGGCCCGTTTCGTCGCCGAGTACTTCCGCGAGCCCGACAGCTTCCTCACGCTCGACAAGCAGCCGCTGCACCTGAGCCAGGGCCAATGGCTGAGCGCGCCGATGATCGTCGTCGGCATCCTCATGATGCTGTGGGCCTACCGGCGCGCGGCGCGCCTCAGGACGGCAAGCGCGACCCGCTGAACCGCTGCCCCGCTGAACCGCTGAACCGCTGACCCTTTGAACGGGGCGATTCCCCTTCGAGACCCGACATGCGCCAGATCTTCTTCGACACCGAAACCACCGGCCTGAATCCTGAATCGGGCGACCGCGTCGTCGACATCGGCTGCGTGGAGATGGTCAACCGTCAATTGACGGGCCGCCATCTGCACTTCTACCTGAACCCTGAACGCGACATGCCCGAGGAGGCCTTCCGCGTCCACGGGCTCAGCGCCGAGTTCCTGTCCGACAAGCCCAAGTTCGCGCAGATCGTCGACGAGTTCCTCGAGTTCATCCGCGACGCCGAGCTGATCGCGCACAACGCGGCCTTCGACGTCGGCTTCATCAACGCCGAACTCAAGCGCTGCGGGAAGGCGCCGCTGCACGAATGCGTGGAGAGCGTGCGCGACACGCTGCTGATGGCGCGGGACATGTTCCCGGGCAAGGCGAACTCGCTGGACGCGCTGTGCCGCCGGCTGGAGGTCGACAACAGCAACCGCGGCCTGCACGGCGCGGTGAAGGACGCGGAGCTGCTGGCGGAGGTCTTCATCCGGCTGACGCGGGGTCAGGACTCGCTCGTCATCGACGACAACGCGTCGTCGTCGGGCGAGGGCGGTCAGTTGGAGGTCGTGGCCATCGACTTCAGCGCCTTCGACCTGCCGGTGATCGCGGCGACGGCCGAGGAACTGGCCTTGCACGAGAAGGCGCTGGTGGATCTCGACAAGGCCAGCGGCGGCAAGCGCATCTGGCAGGTGCCGGTGGCCGCTTGAAGGGCCGCGTGCCAAACAGCGCTTGAATCGCGTCAAATTCTCATGGCATAATCTTCGACTTTCCCGGACATCCAAAACGGCAGCGAAGCAACAAGCTTGGCAGCGGTGGCGGACGACAAGACCGGGCGGTTAGCTCAGCGGTAGAGCACTGCCTTCACACGGCAGGGGTCGCAGGTTCGAACCCTGCACCGCCCACCAAAGTCTCTTCATCGAAGTTTTTCGTCGGAGTCACTTTGGATTCTTGTTGGAAGTTCAGAGAAAACCCGGTCCAGATACCGGGCGGTTAGCTCAGCGGTAGAGCACTGCCTTCACACGGCAGGGGTCGCAGGTTCGAACCCTGCACCGCCCACCAGATCAACCCCGTCAACGCAAGTTGACGGGGTTTTTTCTTTGGCGGCGTGACGGCTCACGGATGAGCGAATTTCATCAGGCCGAACATGATCGGGATCATGGCGAGGTGCCCACCGACGATCCATCGAACCAGTTCGCTTCGCATGAGCGCCATCTCGCCTCGCACGTTGGCGATGTCGCCGCGCACGCTGGCGATGTCCTGCTTCAACTCCGCCCGGACGGTGACAATCTCACCACGCACGAGGGCAATTTCCTGCCGCAGTTCAGCGCGCACCATGCCGACCTCGCTGCGGACGCCGGCGATCTGTGACTTCATCTCAGCCATTTCCGTCCGGACCGTATACATGTCGGAGTTCTTGGCGAGGTGGGACTGCTTGTCGTTCATGCGTTTCTCCATGGCGCTGTCGATCGATTCGGCGGCGTCGTCGGCATCCTGCTGCGAGGCGCCGACCTGACGGAATGCCTTGTGCAATGCGAGCTTCATTGAGCGGCTCCTTCGCGTTGTGTACTGCGTGTTCGTGGGTGGGGTGGGCGACGATCATCCTGCGTTCACGACGTCTCGTCTCTCGCACATTTCAGTCATTTCTGGGGGAGGCGCGGAGAGAATCAGCGCATGCCTTCGCTGCTGCCGCCATCGCTCGTCGCCGTCATTCCGCGCTGTCTGCAACTCGCGAGTCAGCCGGTGCCGGACGGACTCATTCCGCTGCGATTGGGCGACGTCACGATCGGTCGGGTGCATCCGATGCGCCAGGTCTTGCTCGGCGAGGTCTGGCCCGAACTGGAGCGCCGTGATGGCGCGCTCTGCTGGGACGCCGAGGCGCTCGATGTCGAGTCCCGTTCCCGGCGCATCGGCGAGGTCGCGCTCGCGCTGAAGGAGCGCGGCGCGATCACCGGCTGGCGTGGCGAGCGCTACGCCTGCGAGCGGCCCGTCGACGATCCCTGCATCGAACGCGGCGAGGTGCTGTTCCGCCTGGAGCGCGCCGCCTTCCGCTTCTTCGGCCTGACGAGCCGCGCCGTGCACATCAACGGCTTCCTGCCGGGCGCACGGCTCGTGTGCGGGCGGCGCTCGCTGTCGAAGGCGACCGATCCGGGCAGGCTGGACAACCTCGCGGCCGGCGGTCTGACCGCCGATGAAGACCTGGTCGACTGCGCGCGCCGCGAGCTGCTTGAAGAGGCGGGTGTGCCGATGGCGATCAGCGCCGCGGTACAGGCGCGCGGTGCGCTCCGAAGCACACGCATGGAAGTGGAGGGCCTTCACGATGAGGTGCTGCACGTCTTCAGCCTTCAGCTTCCCGCAGGCTTCTCGGCGCGAAACAACGACGGCGAGGTCAGCGAGTTCCTGACGCTGGATCTCGAGACCCTCGCGCTGCGGCTCGCAGCCGGCGAGTTCAGCCATGACGCCGCCGCAGTGAGTGCCTTCGGGCTCCGGCATTCGCACGCGCTCGCGGACCTGCGCGCCTGATCGGACGAGGCTGGTCACAATCGCCCGCATGGATCAAGTCGATGCAGTGGTGATCGGGGCCGGCGTCGTCGGCCTCGCGGTCGGCCGGGCGCTGGCGATGCGCGGGCTGGAGACGCTGGTGCTGGAGCGTGAACTCGCCATCGGCACCGGCGTGAGTTCGCGCAACAGCGAGGTCATCCATGCCGGGCTCTATTACCCGGCGGGATCGTTGAAAGCGCGCCTGTGCGTGCGTGGCAAGCAGCTGCTCTACGCGCACTGCGAATCGCACGGCGTGCCGCATCGCCGTTGCGGCAAGCTCGTCGTCGCGACCTCGGCGGAACAACTGCCCGGTCTGCGCGCGCTGCAGGCGAAAGCCGCCGTCAACGGCGTCGACGACCTGCGCTGGCTCACGCGCGAGGAAGCCCTCGCGCTGGAACCGCAACTGCGATGCGAGGCCGCGCTGCTCTCGCCGTCGACCGGCATCGTCGACAGCCACGCGCTGATGCTGTCGCTGCAGGGCGACCTGGAGCGCCACGGCGGCGCGGTCGCCTTCGGCGCGGCCGTGATGGCGGTGCGTCGCGACGGTGGGGCGCATGTCGTCCACACCGCCGACATGACGCTAGTCGCCCGCATCGTCGTCAACGCGACCGGGCTGCATGCGCCGCTGCTCGCCGCCGCGATCGAGGGCCTGCCGCCGCCGCCCGCGCCGCGCTTCAGCAAGGGCTGCTACTTCGCGCTGCAGGGGCGGGCGCCGTTCTCGCGCCTCGTGTACCCGATGCCGCAGGACGCATGGCTGGGGGTGCACCTGACGCTGGACCTCGGCGGCCAGGCGCGTTTCGGGCCGGATGCGCAGTGGCTGGACGTCGAGAACCCCGAAGACATCGACTACGCCGTCGATCCCGCCCGCGCCGACGTCTTCTACGACGACGTGCGCCGCTACTGGCCTGCGCTTGCCGACGGCGCGCTGCAGCCGGCGTACAGCGGCGTGCGGCCGAAGATCCACGCACAGCACGAGCCCGCGCCCGACTTCCGCATCGACGGCCCCGCCGAGCACGGCGTGCCGGGTCTGGTGAACCTGATGGGCATCGAGTCGCCCGGCCTCACGAGTGCGCTGGCGATTGCCGAGGAAGTGGTCGCACGCAGCGGTCTCGGGTGAGTCCGCGGTCGTTCAGGGACGGCAGGGCGTGAGGTTTGGACGCTTGCCGGCCGGGCCTCATGCCCTGGCGGCCAAGCGCTGGGACTGGGCAGGTGGAATGGCCTCGGCTTAGTCCGCCGGCACCCGTAGCGCGCGGTCCCGCTCCTTCGCGATGCGCGCTGCGAAGTCTGCTGACGAACCACCGGTCGGCAGGTTGCTGACGTCGAGGATCTTCGAGCGGATCTCGGGCAGCCGCAGCGCCTCGTTGATCACCGCGTTGATCAATCGCAGCCGGTCGTCGGGCACGCCGCGCGGCGCGAAGAGGCCGAAGGTTGAGACCAGGTTCGCTTCCGGGAAGCCAAGCTCGGCCAGGGTCGGCACCTCGGGCAGCACCGGCAGCCGCACGGGCGAGCCGATCGCCAGCGCCTTGAGCTTGCCCTGCCGAACGAACTGCAGCTGCTGCGACGCGACGTTCGAGGACAGCAGCTCGAACTGTCCGCCGATCGCGTCGGTCAACTGCTGGCCGCCGCCCTTGTAGGGCACGTGGATGATGTCCACACGCGCCGCCGCGCGCACCTGCGCCAGCACCATGTGTCCGACGGTCGCGTGGCCCGACGTCGCCCAGCGCAGTCGACCCGGCGCCGCGCGCGCGGCGGCGAGCATCGCGGCGAAGTCCTTCGGCTTGAACGACGGATGCGCGAGCACCAGCACCGGCGTGTCCATGATGCTGACGACGGGCGCCACGTCCGGCGCCGTCGCGGAGAGCGAAGCGCCGGCCGGCGCGAACACCAGCGGCGAGATCGCGCAGTAGGCCAGCGTGTGGCCGTCCGGCGCCGCGCGCGCGAGCGACTCCAGCGCGGTCAGCCCGCCCGCGCCGGCGCGGTTCTCGACGATCACCGGCACCTTCAGCCGGGTGCTCATGTGCTGTGCGAGTGCGCGCGCCGTCTCGTCGCTGACGCCACCGGGCGGGTAGGCGACGATCAGGTGGATCGGCCGCGTTGGCCAGGGTTCGCCCGCGGCGTTGGCGTTGCCCGTCTGGGCGCGGGCGTCGCCGCCCAAACCCAAACCCAAACCCAGACCGAGGACCTGGCCCACCGCGGCGGCGAGCCCCGTCGTCATCGGAAGGCACGCCGCACCGCCGCAGGCGGCGGTCTTCAGCAGATCCCGCCTACGCATCGCGGTGCTCCATCGCGATGCGGCGCGCCAACGCCAGGAAGGTGGCCGTCGGCCCTTCCTGGTCGTGCGAACGGTACGCGATCGTCAGCGGCGCCTCCAGCCGCGCATGCTTCTCCAGCGGCCGGAACACGATCGAATGCGCATGCACGCCGCGCATCGACGCCGGCACGACCGTGATGCCCGCGCCGGCCGCCACCAGGTTAAGGTTCATCATCATCCGGTCGACCTCGACGAAGCTGCGCGGCTTGACGCCGTCGCGCTCGCACAGCGCCAGCAGGTTGGCGTAAAGGCCGGGCGCGCCCGGCCGGCGCACGAGGATCAAGTCCTCGTCCTCCAGCTCCGACAGCGGCACCGGCGTGGACCCGGCGCGCGGCACCGTCGCGAGCCGGTGGTCCAGCGGCAACGCCAGCAGCGCGGGCTCGGTGAGCAGCGTCTCGAAGCTGACGCCCTCGGGCTGCGCCACCGGCACGCGCAGGAAGCCGCAATGCAGCCGCGACTTCACGACCGCCTCGATCAGCCCGGCGGCGTGGTTCTCGGTCATCGTCAGCGCGATGCCGGGATGCTCGCCGCGGCAGGCGCGCAACACCGCCGGCGTGAACGCGTGCGCCGCCGCCGAGCTCGTGAAGCCGATCGCCAGCAGCCCGTGCTGGCCGCCGGCCAGCCGGTCCATGCGGTCGCGCATGTCGTTGTAATCGCGCAGCAGTCGACGCGCCTCGTCCAGGAACTGGCGGCCGCCGTCGGTCAGGCTCACGCCCTTCGGATGGCGGTGCAGCAGGGCGATGCCCAGCTCCTGTTCCAGCGTCTTGATCTGCTGGCTGAGGGGCGGCTGCTGCATCCCGAGCAGCGCCGCCGCGCGCGTCATGTGACCGGTCTCCGCGACCGTCACGAAATAGCGCAGATGTCGGAGGTCCATGTCTGCGTTGTCTCCTGGTCCTCGGGCTCGCCGTCGCCCTCCCATGCGGAAAGCATGCGGAAAGCTACGTACGTCCCATATTCAAAACGTCTCGGACTCTGCGGATCAGTGTATTTGACGCTATGGAGGGCGGTCACTAAGGTCCGGCCCGGATACCTACTACAACCAGACGGAGACAACGTTGATGACTGCGAAACGACATTCGGGGAACGCGAGGAACGCGCGCAGGGCTCTGGTCCTGGCCGCCACCGCGATGGGAGCGGCCGGCGCGGCACACGCGCAGAGCGGCAGCAGCGTGCAGGTGTTCGGCCTGCTGGACATCGGCGTGCAGGCGCTGAAGGCCAGCGGCAGCGACACGCGCTACTTCGTGAACAGCGACGGGAACACGTCCAGCCGCTTCGGCGTGCGTGGCACCGAGGACCTCGGCGGCGGGCTGAAGGTCGGCTTCTGGCTGGAGTCGGCGGTGGCCGTCGACGACGGCACCAGCGGCGCGACCAGCACCAACAACAAGGACTCGGTCAGCGGCGGCCTGACCTGGGGCCGGCGCGCGACGGTGCAGATCTCGTCGGCCGACTGGGGCGAGCTGCGCCTGGGCCGCGACTACGTGCCGTCCTTCGGCAACCTGACCACGTCGATGCATCCGTTCGGGACGAACGGCGTGGGCAGCTCCGGGATCATGTACTACCCGGTGCCCGCCAACGGCACGACGGCGCGCACCAACGTGCGGGCGTCCAACTCGATCGGCTACTTCACGCCCTCGGGCATCAACGGCTTCTACGGCCACGCGATGCTGGCGCTGGGCGAGCAGGCGTCGGGACCGACGCGCAAGGACGGGCAGTTGACCGGCGTGCGCATCGGCTGGCGCAACGAGACCTTCAACGGCTCGGCCGCGATCTCCAAGACGCGCTACGCCACCGGCGACTACACGCAGAGCAACGTGGGCATGTCCTACCAGTGGGGGCCGGCCAAGCTGATGGCGCTGTGGGGCCGCAACGAGGTCGGCATCACCAGCACGACGGCCACCATGCTGGGCACGCAATGGCAGGTCTGGCCGCAGGGCGAGCTGCGCTTCGCCTACACCTGGCTGAAGGCGAAGAACGTCGCGAGCGACGCCACGCACATCGCGATCGGCTACGTCCACGACCTGTCCAAGCGGACGGCGCTTTACACCAACCTCGCCAAGGTGGACAACAAGGCCCGCGGCGTGCGCTTCAACGTCGGTCTCGCGACGACGCAGCCCGGCGGCGACAGCGGCGGCTTCGAGGCCGGCGTGCGCCACAACTTCTGATCTTCGCCTGACCCCTGTCCGACTCCTGTCGGACAGGGCCTCACCTCGGCCTCACCTTGGCCTCACCTCGGATTCACCCAGCAGCAACGAAGGAGCACGACCATGTCGACCACCATGCTCTCCCAACCCCTGAGCCGGACCCGCGCGGTCGTGCTCGCCTTCACCGCCCTGGCGGGCCTCGCGGCGTTCGCGCCGCTGGGCGCCCACGCCGAGGCGACCAAGATCCTCTTCGTCGGCAACAGCTACACCTTCGGACGCGTCGATCCGGTGATGAGCTACAACGCCGCCAACGTCCACGATTTGACAGCGGCGATGTACGCCAGCAACCCGAGCGGCGCCAACAGCTTCGAGCCCCATCCCTGGGGCGGCATCGCCGGCATCTTCAAGCAGTTCACCGTGCAGGTCGGTCTGGACTACGACGTCTCGATCTCGGCGCGCAACGCGGCCTCGCTGCGCGGGCAGTTCCTCAACACCAACAACGCCGGCTGGGACCTGCGCGGCAACATCGGCTCGCAGGCCTGGGACAAGGTGGTGCTGCAGGAACAGAGCGACGAGCCGCTGACCCGGGAGCCGGGGCTCGCCTCCAACCCGGCCTACTTCAGCACCTACACCAACCTGATCGAGAACTGGATCCACCAGGGCAACGCGCTGAGCTACCGCGAGCGCGACCTGATCGGCGGCACGAACGCGAAGTGCGCGGAGATCACCGGCGCGTCGACGGGCACCTGCTCGCTGCTGCGCAACGTGCCGGCGAACGCCAATGCCAACGCGAACGCCGACGTGTACCTGTACCAGACCTGGGCGCGGCCCAACCTGGTCAACGCGCCCAGCACGACGGTCACCGACGAGAACACCGGGGAGGTGACGCCGACGGGGCAGCCGGCGCCGTCCTTCTATCCGACGTTGCAGGCGATGACCGACGACCTGAAGCAGGCCTATGCCAACGCCGCGCTGATGGCAGGCGCGGACGGGTCGGGCGGCGTCAAGGGCGTCGCGCCGGTGGGTGAGGCCTTCATGCGCGCGATCGCGGCGGGTGTCGCGACGCCCGACATGTATGCCTCGACGGCGGCCACGGACGGACTGCTGGACCTGTGGTTCGACGACGGCACCCACGCGAGCAAGTACGGGTCCTACCTGAGCGCGCTGACGCTGTTCGGCACGATCACCGGCCTGGACCCCGCGGTGCTGGGCCTGAACGAGATCGCCGCGCGCGACCTCGGCATCAGCGCGGCCCAGGCGCTGCTGCTGCAGCGCGTGGCGAGCGACCAGCTAGGCTTCGCCGCGGCGGTGCCGGAGCCGGCCTCGTTCGCCCTGGCCGGACTGGGGCTGGGCCTGTTGTGGATGATGCGTCGGCGCCGGGATTCGTCGTCCGCGTCGTCCGCGTCTTCCGCGTGGTCCGCGTGGTCCGCGTCGTCGGGCCCGATGTTGTCGATGAACGCCATGCCCGCGCTCGGCGGCGCGGCGGCTTGATTCCTGTGATCTGAAGGGAGATGAGATGACGATGAAGCGGATGGCACGAACGGACGGGAACGCGGCGACCAGCGGGATCGGGGCCAGGAGCGCGTGGGTCGCGTGGTCGGCGACCCTGTCGCTGGTGGCCGGCGTGCCGGCCGCCTTCGCGAAAGGACCGGCGGGCGCGGCCTTCGACATGGCGGCCGAGACCGCGCCGACGTCGACGGCCTGTCCGTCGGGCGTCGGCGAGGGTGCGAGCTGCCTGTCGGGCAAGGACAGTGCCGGCGCGCTCTACATGATCGTGATGCCCAGGCAGTGGAACGGGGACCTCGTCGTGCATGCGCACGGCGGGCCCTTCCTCGGCGCGCCCACGATCAAGCGCGTGACCGAGGACGTCGAGCGCTGGACCATCATGCCGCGCCTGGGCTACGCCTTCGCGACCTCGAGCTACCGGCAGGGGGGCGTCGCGGTGAGCGCTGCGGCCGAGGACAACGAGCGCCTGCGGCGCCTGTTCATCGACAAGGTCGCCAAGCCGAAACATGTCTACCTGCACGGCCAGTCCTGGGGCGCGAGCGTGGCGGCCAAGGGCGCGGAGCTGTTTGCCGACGGCAAGCCCTACGACGCGGTGCTGCTGACCTCGGGCGTGCTGGGCGGCGGGACGCGCAGCTACGACTTCCGGCTGGACCTGCGCGTCGTCTACCAGTACCTGTGCCACAACCACCCGTTGCCGAGCGAGCCGCAGTACCCGCTCAACATCGGGCTGCCGGCCGACTCGCCCTTGAAGCAGGCCGACCTCGCGAAGCGCGTCGACGACTGCCTCGGCCTGAACAAGCCGGCGGCGGAGCGCACGCCGGAGCAGGCGGCGAAGGTCAAGACCATCGTCGACGTCATCCACATCCCGGAGCGGAGCATCCAGTCGCATCTGAACTGGGCGACCTGGCACTTCCAGGACATCGCGCAGAAGCGCACCGGCGGCGCGAGCCCGTTCGGCAACGTCGGCGCGGTCTATGCCGGTTCCAGCGACGACGCGGCGCTGAATGCGGGCGTGCTGCGTTACACGGCCGATGCCAAGGCCGTAGCGACCTTGTCGGCGGATGCGGACCTGGGCGGCAAGATCCCGGTGCCGGTGCTGACGGTGCACGCGATCCACGACCCGACGGCGATGGTCGAGTTGCAGGAGAGCTTCGGCCGCACGATGGCCGGGGCGGGACGCGGCGATGCGCTGGTGCAGACCTTCACCGGCGACAAGGACCACAGCTACCTCAGCGATCCGACCTACGCGGCGCTGATGGAGGCGCTGACGAGCTGGGCCACGCAAGGGAAGAAGCCGACGCCCGAATCCGTCGCCGCCGGCTGCGAGAAGGCCAAGGAGAAGCTGGGCCAGACTTGCCGGTTCGAGCCGAAGTACCAGGTCAAGGGCATCGAGACGCGGGTGCCGAAGCGCGATCGGCCTTGATCGGCGCTTGTTCAGGAAAGATCGCGATGGGAGCGTCGGGATGACGCCCCATCGTGGTTCACTCGACCGGCGGCCGATCAGCTCTTCGATAGACCGACAGGAGAATGTCTAGCGAAGTCCGTTTCGTCCAGCAGTCCCTGCGCGATCTCAACCATGACCTCTTCGAGGTAGGCAGATCGCTCCAGATCGACGCCTGCGGCTTCGAGATACGCCAGCGCGCTCATCAGTCCGGTCCGCTTGTTGCCATCGTTGAAAACGTGTCCTCGTGCGATCGCGACCGCATGCATGGCGGCGATCTCTCAAACAGGTCACGCATGCCAGTCAGCTGGATTCGAAATGAAACGCGTGACAGCGCGCCTTCCAAGGCGCCAATGCCATGTCCACCAGGCAACCCTCCCTCATGTTGGAGGATGGTTTCATGGATTCGCAGGACTTTATTTGCGTCCAGCATGGCTCAACGCTTTGCAAGAGCGCGAAGGACATCGCGATGCTTCTCGATGAGCCGTTCGACCATGGCCATGAACTCAGGCCCACTGTCTCGGGTCGGGGGCCATGGTTCTCCAGGACGCGGGAGATCCTTTGCAGGGTAGATCTGCGTCCGCTCAAAGTAGGGGATGCCGTACTTTTCGTGCAGAGCCTTCAGGCGCTGCACTTCCTCGGGTGACCTCATGATTGACTCCTTCGCGCCCAGCGTATTCGGCCTGCGACATCTCCCGCAATCACCTCGAAGCACGGTTCGCATCCCCCATTGGTGTCCCCCCTTTTTGGGAGAGGTCAGTCGCGACGATCAGGCGAAGAATCGGCCGGTCCCCATCGACAGGAGCTCGCCATGTTCACCGACCTGATCCGCAACGGCCGCGAAGACGCGCCGCAGGGCAACCGACGCGACTTCATGGAGGCGGCGGCCGCGCTCGGGATCAGCGTGATGGCGGGGCCGGTGCTGGCGCAGTCGGGGCAGGGCGGCGCGCCCGACCTGATCCTGCGCAACGGGCGCATCACGACGATGGATCCGGCGAAGCCGGAGGCCACCGCGATCGCGCTGCGCGACGGCGTCGTGATGGCCGTCGGATCGGACGCGGAGATCGCGAAGCTCGCCGGCGCGAAGACGCGGGTCGTCGACGTCGAGAAGCGCCGCGTGATCCCGGGGCTGACCGACTCCCACATGCACATCATCCGCGGCGGGCTCAACTTCAACATGGAGCTGCGTTGGGACGGCGTGCGCTCGCTGGGCGCGGCGCTGCAGATGCTCAAGGACCAGGCCGCGCGCACGCCCGCGCCGCAGTGGGTGCGGGTGGTCGGCGGCTGGAACGAGTTCCAGTTCGACGAGAAGCGCATGCCGACGATCGCCGAGCTCAACGCCGCCGCGCCCGACACGCCGGTGTTCGTGCTCAACCTCTACAACCAGGCCTTCCTGAACCGCGCCGCGTTGCGCGCGGTCGGCTACACGAAGGACACGCCGCAGCCCGCCGGCGCGATCATCGAGCGCGACGCGCGCGGCGAACCGACCGGGCTGCTGCTGGCCGAGCCCAACGCCTTCATCCTCTACAACACGCTGAACCTGGGACCCAAGCTGGATCCGGAGCAGCAGCTCAATTCGACGCTGCACTTCATGCGCGAGGAAAACCGGCTCGGGGTGACCTCGGTCGGCGACGCGGGCGGAGGCTTCCAGAACTATCCCGACGACTACGCGATCATCGACAAGCTCGCCAAGGAGAACCGCCTCACCGTGCGCATCGCCTACAACCTGTTCCCGCAGAAGGCGAAGCAGGAGCTGGCGGACTTCCAGCGCTGGGCGAAGATGGGCAAGCCCGGCGACGGCAGCGACTTCTACAAGCTCAACGGCGCCGGTGAGATGCTGGCCTTCAGCGCGGCGGACTTCGAGGACTTCCTCCAGCCGCGCCCCGAGATGCCGGCGGCGATGGAGAACGACCTCGAAGGCGTGGTGCGCTTCCTGGCGGGCAACGGCTGGCCGTGGCGCATGCACGCGACCTACAACGAGACGGTCTCGCGCAGCCTGGACGTGTTCGAGAAGGTCCATCGCGACCACCCCATCGACAAGCTTGGCTGGTTCTTCGACCACTGCGAGACGGTGACGCCGCAGAACCTCGAGCGCATCAAGCGCCTGGGCGGCGGCATCGCGGTGCAGAACCGGATGTCGATGCAGGGCGAGTACTTCATCCGCCGCTACGGGCTGAAGGCGACGGCCGAGACGCCGCCGGTCAAGCGCATGCTGGAGATGGGCATCCCCGTCTCGCTGGGCACCGACGCGACGCGGGTCAACAGCTACAACCCATGGCAGGCGCTGTACTGGCTGGTGTCGGGACGCACGATCGGCGGCACGCTGCTGTATCCGGAGGAGCGGCGGCTGGACCGCGTCGCCGCGTTGCGGCTGATGACCGCCGACGGCGCCTGGTTCTCGCGCGAGACCGGCAAGAAGGGCGTGCTGAAGCCGGGCGCGTTCGGCGACCTGGCGGTGCTGGACCGCGACTTCCTGACCGTGCCCGAGGACCAGATCCAGGACATCACCTCCGTGCTGACGGTGGTGGCGGGCAAGCCGGTGCATGGCAGCGGCGCGTATGCGTCGCTCGCGCCGGCCTTGCCGCCCGCGATGCCGGACTGGTCGCCGGTGAGGACCTACGGCGGCTACCAGGCGAGAAAGCCGGCGATGTCGTCGTCGGCGTCATCGACGATGAGCGATGCCGAACGCCGCTACCAGTACGCCGCGCAGTGCGCCTGCGCGAGCGGCTGCGGCGTGCACGGCCACGATCACACGGCGGTCGCCAGCGCGGCGCGCGATGCGACCTCGGCGCAGGCGTTCTGGGGCGCGATGGGGTGCAGCTGCTACGTGTGAGGAATCGCCTGGCTCGATGGGTCCGATGAGTTCGATGAGCTCGATGAGTTCATCGGGCTTGATCAGGCCATCCGAAGATCTCACCCGGTCATCATCGCGGTGTAGCGCCGCTGCATTTCCTCGGGCGTGAGCGTTTCGATCGAATGGCCCAGCAGCCACGAGTGGCCGAACGGATCGCGCAGGCGGCAGGAGCGTTCGCCGTAGAACTGATCGGTGGGCGGCATCGTGATCGTCGCCCCGGCGGCCGCGGCCTGCTCGGCCATGGCGTCGGCGTCGTCCACATGCAGGTGGATGGTGCAGCCGGTGAACTGGTCCCCCTGCGGGCCGACCATGCCGAACTCGGGGAACTCGTCGCACACCATCAGGACCACGGGGCCGAGTTGCAGTTCGACGTGCCCGATGCGCCCCGAGGGCTCGACCAGGCGGAAGCGTTCGGTCGCGCCGAAGGCCTTCTGATAGAACGCGATCGCCGCCTCGGCATCGCGCACCATCAGGTAGGGGAACACCTCGTGGATGGCATTCATCGCGGCAACTCCTGTGCAATGCGGCGCCAGGCCGCGGTGCCCGCAGCGTAGGCCACCCGTGGCGCGCCTGTATTGGACATTTTTTCAGGTTGCCAGCGCCACGTGGGTCGGCTGTTCGGGCTGCACCGGGCGGTAGGCGCCGGGCACCATGCCGGCCAGTTGCCGGAACTCGCGGATCAGATGCGACTGGTCGGCGTAGCCGCCGTCGGCGGCGAGCTGGGCCCAGTCGCGCGGACCGCAGCGCACGAGCGTGGGCAGCAGCGCGCTGAAACGCAGCACGCGGGCGTAGCGTTTGGGCGTGAGGCCGACCGCCTGTTCGAAGCGGCGGATGAACTGCGCCGGCGTCAGTCCGCTCGCGCGCTGCACCGGACCGACCTGGGCGAAGGAGGGGTCGCGGCGGAACGCCTCGACGGCGGATCTGGCCAGCGGGTCGATGGGCGGGGCGTCGCGCAGCCGTCGCAGGAGGTGGTCGTGCAGGACGAGCAAAGCGAGACGCGGTGACGCGGCGGCCTGCAGGCGCTCACGCAGCAGGCGGGCGCCGGGCCCCCAGATGTCTTCGAGCAGCTCCGTGCGATTGCGCAGCGACGGCAATGCGCCGCCGAAGAAGGCGGCGGCCCCGGCAGGCGTGAAGTGCACGCCGACCACGGCCGACGGGCCCTCGGTGCCGCGCACCTGGAAACGATCGAAGGCGCCCTGCACGATCGCACCGCGCAACCGGCGCGCGACCGGATCCTGTTCGTTGTCGTAGCGGAGCAGGTGATCCTGCAGCAGCGGCACGACGATGTCGGCACAGCCGGTGGGCAGGCTGCGCTCGCGCACGTGCGGCAGCTCACCGCGGGCGCTGTACCACAGGCACGCCACATGGGCAGCGAGTGGGGCGGCGGGGCGCTCATGCAGGACCATGACGCGTCCTCAGTCCTTGAGCCCGAACAGCCGGGCGCCGTTCCCCCAGGCGATCCCGCGGGCGATGTCGTCGGGCAGATCGCCCAGCCAGACGCGATAGGCTTTCACCGTGGCTTCGTAGTACTGCCAGCGCTGGTTGACCCAGGTGTCGGAGCCGATCAGGAACCGGTCCGGGTACTTCGCAATCAGCGCACGCCACTCGGGGCAGAGCTTGCCGTCGTCGCAAGTCAGACCGGGGCGGTAGGACAACTCGCCCATCAGTCGCGGGTACTTGGCAAGCAGCGCCTCCACGCGCTCGATCGACGCGCCGTTGATCCCCGTGTGCGCCCAGATCAATCGCGCCTCGCGCCCCTTGCTGGGGGTCGCTGCCATCAGCAGGTCGATCGCCTCGTCGTCGACGTGCGCCAGCACGACGAGCGACTTCGACTCGGCCAGCACCATCAGCTGCTGGGCGACGGGGCCGCGCGCGTTGGCACTGTCGTAGAGATGGAACTCGCCGAGCCCGCGGTACGGGCCGGACGCCGTCCCGCGCGCCAGTTCATCCAGGACCATCTGGTAAATGCTCGCGTCGCCGAACCAGTTGTCGTAGTCGGCCCGGTTGCGGTAGAGGCGGATGAACGGCACGACGGTCACGCCGGCCGTGCGCGTCTCGGGCAGCTGCATGAGCGTGCGCGTGCCGTCGTTGGGGCGCGAGTTGGAGAGGATCGCCTTCACCCCGCTGCGCTTCATGCGCGCAAGGACGTCCGAGGGCGGATGCGGGCCCTCGCGACCGTTCCAGGCCTCCTCGTTGTAATGGAGGTGGGCGTCGAAGATCGGGCCGGCGTAGTCGGCCGCACGGGCCGCGCCCACACCGGACAAGGACACCGAGAGCGCGGCGAGCAAGGCGCCTGCGGCGGGCACGGAGATCAGCGACATCAGGCGCTGCAGGGCAGGGCGCATGGACGGCTCCAGTCGATCGGACCGGAGCCGATTCTCACCCAGTCGCCGACCCGGCCAGTCGGGTGGTCAGGTGCTCACTCGATCGACAGCAGCGTCACCGAGCGTGCCGGCAGCGTGAGGGTCTTGCCCAGCGTCTTGTGTTCGCCGGTCATGACGTCGACCGCGGTGTCGCCGTCGCGCAGCATCTCGGGGAAGCGCGACAGGTCCAGCTCGCGCGCTTCCTTCGCCTTGCTCATCACCAGCATCAGGCGCTTGCCGCCCAGGCCCTTCGCGGCGTCGTAGCGGAACAGCACGTAGCTCTCCGCCAGCGGCGCGTACTGCATCAGCGCGCCGTCGTGCACCAGCCGCTCGGCCTTGCGCCAGTTCAGCAGGCGCTTCAACCACGCCTGCGCGCCGGCCTGGCGCTCGCCCATCCCCGCGCCCGTGAAGGCGTTGACCGCGTCGCCGGCCCAGCCGCCGGGGAAGTCCGCGCGCACCGCGCCGTCGTCGCGATGGCGCGGGCTGGTCATCAGGATCTCCGAGCCGTAAAAGAACTGCGGGATCCGCCGCACGAAGGACAGGTAGGCCCAGGCCATCTTCGTCAGCTCGAGGTCGTCGTGCAGCACGCTGTAGACGCGCGGCGTGTCGTGGTTGCCCTCGAAGAGCACCAGATTGGCCGGGTCCGGATAGACGAAGTCGTGCGCCAGCGCCTCGTAGAGCTTCATGAAGCCGCCGTCGTGCGCGTCCTGCTGGTTGAGTCCGGCCAGCAGCGCTTCCTGCAGGGGGAAGTCCATCAGGCTCGGCAGCGACGACACGTAGCCGTCGTGGTTGTGCTTGCCGGCCTGCCAGTACGACACCACCGCCGGGTGCGAGCTCCATTCCTCGCCGACGATGTTCAGCTTCGGGTATTCGTCCTTGAGGCGGCGCGACCAGGCGGACAGGAAGTCCTTGTCGGAATAGCTGTAGGTGTCGGTGCGCACGCCGGCCAGGTCGGCGGTCTCGATCCACCACAGGCTCATCTGCGTCAGGTAGGTCGCCACCAGCGGCTGGCGCTGGTTGAGGTCAGGCATGCCGGGGCTGAACCAGCCGTCGCTGAAACGCTTTCGGTCGCTGGGCGCGGCGTAGGGATCCTGCAGCGACATGCGTGCGTGGTGCGTCTCGGTGTACTGGGGCCAGGCGTTGACCCAGTCGGCCGTCGGCAGGTCGGCCATCCACCAGTGATGCACGCCGATGTGGTTCAGCACGATGTCCTGGATCAGGCCGATGCCGTGGCGCTTCGCTTCGGCGGCGAGCCGCACGTAGTCCGCGTTGCTGCCGAAGCGCGGATCGACCTGGTAGAAGTCCGTCGCGCCGTAGCCGTGGTAGCTCCATTTCGGGCTGTCGTTCACCGACAGCGGCGTGGGCCACAGCATCGTGAAGCCCATCGCGGCGATGTAGTCGAGGTGGGCCGTCAGGCCGGCGAGGTCGCCGCCGTGGCGGCCGCCCGGATCGGCGCGGTTCAGGCCTTCCGCCAGCCCCGGCACGACATCGTTGGACGGATCGCCGTTGGCGAAGCGGTCCGGCACCACCAGGTAGATCGCGTCCTTGGGGCCGAAACTCGCGCGCTGCGCCGAACCCGGCGCGCGCTCGCGCAAGGCGTAGGGGTGCTCGATGACGACCTTGCCGTCGCGCTTCAAGCGCAACGTCAGCGTGCCGGGCTTGGAGGCGGGCGCGATCCGCAGGTCGACGAACAGGTAGTTGGGGCTGTCGCCGCGCCGCGTGCCGACCAGCGTCACCCCGGGGGCCGGGGCGAGTTCAGCCTCCAGGGCGCCGATGCCGGCACCGTGCAGCATCACCTGCAGGTCGGGCGACTTCATGCCCACCCACCAGTCCGGCGGCTCGACGTGGGCGAGCGTCACCGGAGCGGAGGACGAGGCGGAAGCAGCGGAGGCGGCCGTCGCGGCGGCGGCGGGAGCGTGGGTCATGACGAGGAGGCTTAAGGCGAAGGAGACGAGAGGGGCGAAGGTCGACATCGTGCACGCCCTTCAACGAAGGCGGAAGACCTGCACGGACAGGGGCGGGGCACTGAGCGTCACCTGTCCGCGAGCATCCGCGGTCGCCGCAGACGACGTACGCAGCGGGTGCAACGGACGCAAGCGCGTCTTCGACGGCAGGCCGGGCAACGAGACCTCGGCAGCATCGCGGCCGTAGTTGATCACGACGAGCACACGCTGGCCCTGATAGGCGCGCTGGAAGCTCAACACCTGACCCTGCGCGAGGGGCGCTTCGTAGCGGCCGCGCGCGATCGCCGGCTGGCTGTTGCGCAGCGCGAGCATCGCCTTGTAGAAGGTCAGCAGCGAGCCGGGATCGGCCGCCTGCGCCTGCGCGTTGTGCGTGGCGATGTTGGGCGAGGCCGGCCGGAACGGCGTGCCCGTCGAGAAGCCGGCAGGCGTCGCCGTCCAGCTCATCGGCGCGCGCAGCGGCGCATCGCCCGGCAACCCGGCGACGCCGGCCTGGCCGATCTCCTCGCCGTAGTAGATGAACGGCGTGCCCGGCAGCAGCAGGTAGGTCGCGGCGGCCAGCTTGTAGCGCGCCTCGTCGCCCCCGAACTGGTCCCAGGCCCGCTTGCCCGCGAAGATGTCGTGATTGCTCAGCATCGTGGCCATGGCCGGCGGCGCCTCGGTGAAGAAGCGCGCGACCTTGGCCACCGCCTCGTCCGAGCCATCGCCGCCCTTGGCCGCATCGATCACCGCGCGCTCCAGTCCGAACGCGAACGCGCTGCCGCAGATGTCGTCGCGGGTGTAGACCTTGGGCTCGGCCGTGGCCTCGCAGACGACGAAGCGATGCGGGTAACGCTTGATCAGCCGCGTGAAGTCGCCGGTCAGCGCGCGGCTCTCCGGCTGGTCGTTCCAGTCCTTCGCGCTGTTCTCGATCAGGTGCGGCACGGCATCCAGGCGGTAGCCGTCCAGCCCGCGGTTGAGCCAGAAGCGCAGGCTGTCCGCGTGGTACTTCACCACCGCCGGGTTGCGCATGTTGTAGTCCGGCATGTGCGGACCGAACACCGCGAAGTAGCGGGGCGAGCCGGCCGGTGCCTGGGCCGTCGATTCGGGCTTGGGCGGCGCGCTGGCGCCTTCGGGCACATCGGGCGGCACGTCCTCGCCGGGCAGGTACCACGGCGTCTTGCCCCAGATGTCCCAGTCCTTCAGCTCGCTGAGCGGCTGCGAGGTCCAGACGAACCAGTCGCGCCACGGGCTCGCCGGATCGGCCGCCGCCGCACGGAACAGCGGATGCTCGCGCGCGCCGTGGTTGATCACGTAGTCCATGACGACGCCGATGCCGCGCCGATGGGCCTCGCGGATCAGCTCGTCGAAATCGGCCAGCGTGCCGTACTGGGGCTCGATCGCGCGGTAGTCGGTCGTCGCGTAGCCGTGGTCGCGATCGGCGCTCGCGGTGATCGGCATCAGCCAGATGCCCTTGATGCCCAGGTCCTTCAGGTAGTCGAGCCTTTGCGTCACGCCGCGCAGGTCGCCGATGCCGTCGCCGTCGCTGTCCTGGAAGCCGCGCACGAAGATCTCGATGAAGGCGCCGTGCTGCCAGCCCTCGGGCAGCGTGCTGCGTCCGCGCACCTCCTTCACCGGCGAGAGATCGACTGGCGCCGCGCCCGGGGGCGAGGCGGGCGGGGCGGCCGGGGCGGGCGACGCCGCCGGCGCTGCACGCAGTTCGGCGGCGGTCCCTCCGGCGGACATCGCGACGGCCATCACCGTGGCCGTGGTGAGGGCGATGGGGCGACGAGTCATCTCGCGATCTCCTGGTCTTGTTCTGTGATCTGTAGCAAAAGTACAAATTCGAGCGACGTCAGGAAATCCGTCCCGGGCGCCGTCGCGCCGCAGCATAGAAGGTATGGCCTATGAAGGGAAGTCCTGATCGTTTGAGTATGTAGTTTTGCTACCATCGAATGCACGTCGCGCGCCCTGCCGCTGAGGAAGGCGGATCCGGCGAAACAACAACACCTCGATGGAGATCCGATGGGCGTCCGCTCGACCTTGTCCCGTCCCTGGCCGCGTCTGGCGGCGCTGCTGCTGTGCAGCGTTGCCGGGGTGCCGATGGCCGTCGCCGCTGGCGATCCGGCGCTGGCCGCCTGCCAGTCCGGACCGGAGACGGTGCTGACGCCGCAGTCGTCCGGTTTGGTCGTAGGCGCGAGTGCAGATGCAGATGCAGATGCAGATTCGGGTGCAGTTGCGGGTGCAGTCGCAGGTCCGCGTGCGGGCGCGGCGCCGCAACCGGTGTGGCTCGATGCGCGTCGCCTGCGTTGGCCCGGGTTGATGCTTGCCGCTAGCGAGGTCGTCCGTCTGCACCGTTCGGGGCAAGGACGGTTGAACCTGATCGACGGCCGCGTGACCGGGAGCGATGCGAGCGTTCCGCTGTCGGTCGTCGACGTGGCACGCGAGCCGCTGGATGCGGGCACGGCCGCCCAGGCCGCGTACCTGGGAAAGGGTGTCGACCTCGCGCTCGGCAGCGGCGTCGATCCGCGCGAGCTTCAACGGGGCCAGGTGGTGATCTCGGTCGAGGATTCGCACGGGCGCGTGCGGCGATCGAGCAGCGCGCAGACGGCGCGCGCGCTCGACGCGATCTACGCCGCCGCCGAGGACGAGCACTCGCTGGGCGTGACGGTGACGTCGCGCGGCGCGGCCTTCAGGCTGTGGGCGCCGACGGCCGATCGCGTCGAGGTCTGCGCCTATCCGGGACCCGACGGCGCCGCCGTCGCCCGGCTTCCGATGACGCGCGACGAGCGCACCGGGATCTGGTCCGTCGACGCGCCGGACGTGCGCAGCGGCTCGTACTACCGCTACCTCGTCGAGCTCTTCGTTCCGGGCGTCGGCCGCGTGCGCAACCTCGTGACCGATCCCTATTCGGTGAGCCTGTCCGCGGACTCCGCGCGCAGCTACGTCGCCGACTTGTCCGAGCCGCGCCTCCAGCCGCGCGGCTGGTCGGGCAGCCGCATTCCCGACCGCGTGAAAACGCCGACCGACATGGTTGTCTACGAGCTGCACGTGCGCGACTTCTCGCGCGACGACCGCAGCGTGCCCGCCGCCCTGCGCGGCAAGTACCTGGCCTTCACGCAGTCCGGTTCCGCCGGCATGCGCCACCTGCGCGCGCTCAGCGAGGCGGGCCTGACGGACGTGCACCTGCTGCCGGTCTTCGACCTGGCCACCGTGCCGGAGCGCGGCTGTGTAGTGCCGCGCGTACCCCAGGCCGCGCCCGGCAGCGAGGCGCAGCAGGCGGCTGTCATGGCCGCCGCCGACAAGGACTGCTTCAACTGGGGCTACGACCCCTTCCACTACAGCGCGCCCGAGGGCAGCTTCGCCAGCGACGCCAACGACGGCGCGGTCCGCGTGCGCGAGCTCCGCGCGATGGTGATGGGCCTGCACGCGGCCGGATTGCGCGTCGGCATGGACGTGGTCTACAACCACACGACGGCGTCGGGGCAGCATCCGCATTCGGTGCTGGACCGCATCGTCCCCGGCTACTACCAGCGCCTGGACGCGCTGGGCCGCGTCGAGCGCTCGACCTGCTGCGACAACACCGCCACCGAGCACCGCATGATGGGCAAGCTGCTCATCGACTCCGTGGTGCTGTGGGCGCGCGACTACAAGATCGCCTCCTTCCGCTTCGACCTGATGGGCCACCAGCCGCGCGCGGTGATGGAGCAACTGCAGGCACGCCTGAAGCGCGAGCTCGGCCGCGAGGTGCAACTGATCGGCGAAGGCTGGAACTTTGGCGAGGTGGCCAGCGGCGCGCGCTTCGTGCAGGCCTCGCAGCTGTCGCTGAACGGCACCGGCATCGGCACCTTCAGCGATCGCGGCCGCGATGCGGTGCGAGGCGGCGCGGCGGGCGACGATGCGGCCACCTCGGCGCGTCGGCCCGGGTTCATCGTGCCGGCGCCGGCGGGCGACGCCGCGCGTCGCGAGGAACTGCTGCGGCAGGGCGATCTGCTCAAGCTGGCGATGGCGGGCACGCTGCGCGGCTTCGAACTGGAGACCGCCGACGGCCGTCGCGTCGCCGGCGAGCGCCTGCCCTACGGCGATCAGCCGGCCGGTTATGCCTCGATGCCGGCGGAGGTCGTCAACTACGTCGAGAACCATGACAACCAGACGCTGTTCGACGCGCTCGTGCTGAAGCTGCCGCGCACGACCGGCGCCGACGACCGCGCCCGCACGCAGGCGGTGGCGCTCGGGCTCAACGCCTTGAGCCAGGGCGTCGCCTACTTCCACGCCGGCGGCGAGTTGCTGCGCTCCAAGTCGATGGACCGCAACAGCTACGACTCGGGCGACTGGTTCAACCGGCTGGACTGGTCCGGGCGCGACAACGGCTTCGGCGCCGGACTGCCGCCGGCGCGCGACAGCGGCCAGGACTACGCCCTGCTGCGGCCCTTGCTGGCCGATCCCGCGATCAAGCCCGGTCCGGCGCAGATCGACTGGACGCGGCGCGTGTTCCTCGACCAGTTGCGGATCCGCGCGAGCACGTCGCTGTTCCGGCTCGCCGATCCGCAGGAGGTCCGGCGCCGGCTGGTCTTCCACAACACCGGACCGGACCAGCAGCCGGGCGTGATCGTCGGTCGGCTCGACGGCGCGGGACGCGCGGACGCGGTCTTCGAACGGGTGCTCTACGTCGTCAATGCCACCGAGGCACCTGCCGCGCTGGCACTGCCGGCCGAGGCCGGCTTCAGCTGGCGCCTGCATCCGGTGCAGCGCGCCGCCGGCGCGGCGGATGCGCGGGTACGGACCGAAACGCGGAGCGACGCCGCCCGCGGCGACTTCCGGGTGCCGGCGCGCAGCGTCGCGGTGTTCGTCGTCGAGCGGCGCTGAGCCTCTCCGCGCGCCAGCGCGCTGACCCTTCGCCGGGCGGCTTTCAAGCCCGGGATGACCCCATCCGTCGCACGGGCCCGCACGCGCCGCGCGGCGGAGTAGCATGACTCGTCAGCGGCCCTGTCAGAGGTCGCCACGGAGACGGTCATGGGAACGATCCAGGTTTTCCACGCGGTCGGGCGGGCGCTGTCGCTGGGCGCGGCGCTGCTGTCCGTGGCGGCGCTCACGGGATGCGCCACGGCGCCCGAGGCGCCGTCCCCGGTCGATACGGCGCCACTGATCCACGACGAACTCTTCCCGGCGTCGCGCGACGCGATCGATCCGGAACGGGTCATGGCGATCACGCCCAAGATGCGCGAGTTCATCCGCAGCCGCATCCCGAATGTCGGCAACGGCACGACGCTGATGATGGACACGCGCGACCTGCGCCACCTGCTGCTGGATGCGCTCTACAACCGCAACGAGCTGCAGCTCGAGTACGACGCCGAGACCACGCGCACCGCCGCGGAGGCCTTCGACGCCAAGGCCGGCAACTGCCTGTCGCTGGCGATGATGACGGCGGTGTTCGCGCGCGAGATGGGCCTGCCCTTCGTCTTCCGCCAGATCTACGACGAAGAGCAGTGGAGCCGCGTCGGCGACCTGCAGGTGGTGTCCAGCCACGTCAACATCGCGCTGGGCCGGCGCAGGACGGAGTTCCGCGTGCTCGGCAACGACGAGCCCTCGCTGGTGGTCGACTTCCTGCCCGGCGCGCAGATCTCGCGCCAGCGCGCGATGCCGGTGGACGAGCGCGCGATCGTCGCGATGTACCTGAACAACCGAGCCGCGGAACTGATGTCGCAGGCCCAGATCGACCGTGCGTATTGGTGGGCCCGCGCCGCCTGGCTGCATGACCCGCGGCTGCTGACCGCGCTCAACACCTTGGGCGTGATCTACCGGCGCCATGGCGACACGGCGCTCGCCGAGCGCGCCTTCCGCTACGTGCTGGCGCACGAGCCGTCCAACCTGCAGTCCATGGCCAACCTGGCCCAGGCGCTGCGCTTCCAGGGCAACCTCGCCGAGGCGCAGAAGTACGAGGCGCAACTGGCGCTGCTCCAGCCGTATCCGCCGTTCAAGTTCTTCGACCTCGGGATCGCGGCGATGAAGGCGGGGGACTACGCCCAGGCCCGCGATCTCTTCGCCAAGGAGATCGACCGCTCGGCCTATTACCACGAGTTCCATTTCTGGATGGCGCTGGCCAACGTGGGCCTGGGCAAGTGGGACGTCGTGCGCGCCGAACTGGCCAAGGCCCAGGAGTACAGCGTCACCGCGCCGCAGCGCCAGCTCTACGCCGCGAAACTCGAGAGCCTCAAGGCCAAGATGCAGCAGACGAAGATCCAGGTCCGCTGACGGCCTCAGGCATTCAGCGGCCTCAGGCGTTCAGCGGCGGCAGGCCATGGCGCGCGCGGGCACGCGCGCAGGCGTCGTCGCCGATGCCCAGCGGCGAACGCAGGCCGAAGTCGCGGCACGGTGACGGCCGCCATTCATAGATGCCGCAGCCGGCGCGCTCGCCGACCTGGCCCTGCAAGGCGGCGCAGCGCGGCCGCGCGTGGTCGGTGCCGCGCAGGCGGCAGGTCGAGTCCGTGACCGCCACCGTCAATCCATCCGGCACCGTGCCGCCTTCGCTCAGGAGTTCCTGGCGCGAGAAATCGACGCGGAAGCTCGCGCAGCAGGCACCGCAGCGGGTGCAGGGGTTGTCGGCGGAGGACATGGCGCTCAGTTCGACGCCGACGGGCTGATCAGCGTGCTGTCGGGCGGCGGCGGGTCGTCGGGCAGCACGGGCTCGCGCACCACGGTGACCGTGCAGGCGCACTGCGAGACGACCTGCGCCGACACGCTGCCCAGGTAGCGCCGCATCATCGAGCTGGCGCGCGCGCCCATCACGACGTGGTCGACGCCGGTCTTCGCGGCGAACTCGATCAGCGCGTCGGCGGCGTCGGGCGCTTCCAGCACGTGGAAGGTCAGGCGGCCGTCCTCGAGGGCCAGTTCCCGCGTCATCGGATGCGCCCAGTTTTTCAGCGCGATCAGTTGCTGCACGTGGTGGCTGCGGCCGTGCGCGTCGGTGAGTTCGTCCATGCCGATGCGGTTGGTCTTCATCACGCCGACGCAGGCGAGCCGCGCGCCCGGCTCGGTCTGCATCAGGCGGCGCACGACCTCGCGCAGTTCCTCGAGCAGGGTCGGCGTGGCGCCCAGGACATCGACGGCGGCCATGATCACCGGGCTGCGCGCGACCTGCGCGCCGACCGACGCGGGCGCGCGCGGTTCCTCGCCCATCGCCAGGAACCAGCGCTTGAAGCGGCGCACCATGCCGCTGCGCTGCAGCTTGTGCGCGCGCGCCGTCAGCGGCACCGCGTCCGGCCGCTGCAGGTCGAGCGCGAGCTGCGCGGCGCTCTGGTAGCGGCGCTCCGCGCGCACCTCCAGGCAGTGCAGCACGATCTCCTGGAACCAGGGCGGCAGCTCGGGCCGGATGGCGCGCGGCGGGATCGGGTCGACGTAGAGCCGCCGCCGCAGCTGGCGCACCGAGGTCGGCTGGCCGAAAGGCCGCTCGCCGGTGGACAGGTGGTAAAGCATCACGCCCAGCGCGAAGAGGTCGCTGCGCGGATCGTTGCGGACGAACTGGACCTGCTCCGGCGACATGTAGGGCCCGGTGCCCATCGGCAGCGAGAACTCCTCCTCCAGCAGGTCGGGCAGGAAGTCGTGCCGCGACAGGCCGAAGTCGACCAGCACCACCGTGCCGTCCGGACGCAGCAGGATGTTGCTGGGCTTGATGTCGAGGTGCACCAGGTGCTGGCGGTGCAGGTCGGTCAGCGCATGGGCGACCTGGATGCCGATCTCGACGACCTCCACCAGCGGCAGCGGCGCCTGGTCCAGGCGCGGGCGCAGGCTTTCGGCCTCGATGCGCTCCATGACGATGTAGGCCTGGCGGCGCCAGTCGCCGCGCGCGACGAAGCGCGGCACGTGCGGACCCTTGAGCGCCGGCATGATCATCTGCTCGACCTCGAAGCCGACGATGCTGGCCGGGTCCTCGCCGCCCTTGATGCGGGGGACCTTCATGATCAGGGGGAAGTCCTCGGCGGGATGCGCGGGATCCGTCGGGTCCAGACGGCGCACCTGCCAGAGGTTGGCCATGCCGCCCTGGTGCAGCCGTGCCTCGAGCACGAAACCGTCCAGCACCTGGCCGGGTTGCAGCGGCGAGGTGATCGGAACAGGGGCCGAGGTGGAAGCGTGCGTCGGGTGGGCGTCGTTCATCGATGGTTTGGCACTTCTACCGCCGCTGGCCCTCACCCCCGCCCTCTCCCGCAAGCGGGAGAGGGAGCAGGAGGTGGACCCTCAGCGATCTTCAGCGGCCCGCGACGAGCCGTTGCGCGAGGCGGTCCGCCAGCCCCGCGGGCAGTCCGGGCGCGGCGCGCAAGGCGGCGGCGGCGGCTTCGACATCGTAGGGCACGCGCTGGAAGCTCAGCTCCTCGCTGTCGTGGTCGAACAGCGCGTAGGCGGCGGCCGGGTTGCCGTCGCGCGGCTGGCCGCAGGCGCCGGGGATGACGAGCCACTGGCGGTTGGGCAGCAGCGGGATCGGGACGCCCGGCTGCGGCTTGAAGTCGCCCGCCTTGCCGGTGCCGGAGAGGTGGTAGAGCATGGGCTCGTGCATGTGGCCGCAGAAGGTGTAGCGGCACTCGGTCGCATGCAGGCTGCGCATCGCCTCCAGCCGGCCCTGCACGTAGGCGAAGCCGGTCGGGTCGAACGCGTTGGCATGGACGTAGAGGCAGTCCTCCTCTTCTTCCGACATCGGCAGTCCGGCCAGGAAGGCCATCTGGTCGTCGGTGAGTCGCGCGCGGGTCCAGGCGATCGCGGCGCGCGCGTCCTCGTTCATCGTGGGGCGGGGGCCCTGTGTCACGCCGAGGTCGTGGTTGCCGGCGACGGCGATCGCGCCTTCCGCGCGCAAGGCCCGCACCTGGTCGACCACCCAGCCGGGATCGCTGCCGTAGCCGACGTAGTCGCCCAGGAGCGCGAAATGCCGGGCGCCCTGCCGCCGGGCATGGTCGAGGACGGCCTCGAAGGCCTGGCGGTTGGCGTGCAGGTCGGAGATCAGAGCGGTCTTCATGGAAACGGCATGGATGCGAACGGCAAGGATGCCACGCGCGGCTGACATCAACCTTCGCAAGTTGGCGAGTGGCGGACGGCGATCCCCCGAAGGGAGGGGCCTGCCCCCCTCCGGATGGGTGAAGGGCTGCGAACTCGCGGGTTTGACGCGTTGTGGACCTCCGGGGCTTTGCTACGCTGACCCACGACATGGAACGCCAGGAGGGCGATGTGACGAGCGCGCACCGCCGCTGGCAGTTCCGGCATGGGAGAGAAAAAAGATGAACAGGTTCGAATTCGGGCGGCCGGACTGGCCCGCGCGCATCGTGCGCTTGGCGGGCGGCCTGGCGTTGGGGCTGATGTCGGCGTCGGTGACGACGTCGGCGTGGGCGGACTGCACGCGACCGATCCGGGTGCCGGTGGCGCCCATCGGCATGAGCGTGGTGACCTCAGGCGGCGAGGTCAGCGGGGTCTATCCGGACCTGCTGCGCAAGGTCTCGACGGAGACCGGCTGCCAGTTCGACTTCGTCGTCGTGCCGCGGGCGCGGGTCGAGGCGATGTTCGCCGCCGGCGCCGCCGATGCGCTGGTGCCGGCGACGCGGACCTCGCAGCGGGACCTGCACGGCGACTTCGTCCCGATGATGAAGGCGCGGCCGATGCTGATCTCGATCTCGTCGGACCGTGCGCCGGTCGAGAGCCTGGCCGAGCTCGGCGAGCGGCGCGAGCTGCGCGTGGCCGTGGTGCGCGGCTTCGATTACGGCGAGCCCTACCAGCAATTGCTGCGGACGCTGAAGGCGCAGCGGCGGCTGGTCGTGGAGGCCGACGCGGCGGCGGTGGTGCGCACGCTGGAACGCCACCTGGCGGACGTGACGCTGATGGCGCCGTCCATCCTCGCGGGCACGCTGCTGCAGGACTCGAAGACGCGGCCTCTGCTGGACCGGCTGCGGCTGGAGGCGATGGCGGAACTCACCTGGACCGACAGCGGGATCTACCTGTCGCGGCACCTGCCGGCGAAGGACCGCGAGGTGCTGGGCGACGCGCTGGAACGGAACTCCCGCTCGGGCACCGTCTGGAAGACGCTGCAGAAGTACTACCCGGCCGGCTCGTATGAAGAGGGCCTGAAGGCGCTGGTGGCGCCGAAGTGATCGCGGCGGTCGCCGCCTGATGCGACAAGACCCGCACGTGGCGGGCCTTGTCGTCCCGGCAGCGGGGCAGGGCCCTCAGCCGAATTCAGGCGATCTCAGCCCTCAGCCGATCTCAGCCGATGCGTCCCAGCAGCAGGTACTCCATCAGCGCCTTCTGCACGTGCATGCGGTTCTCCGCCTCGTCCCAGACCACCGACTGCGGGCCGTCGATCACGTCGGCCGCGACCTCCTCGCCGCGGTGCGCCGGCAGGCAGTGCATGAACAGCGCATCCGGCTTGGCCTGCGCCATCATGTCCCTGTCCACGCACCAGTCCGCGAAGGCCGTGCGACGCGCCTCGTTCTCGGCCTCGTAGCCCATGCTGGTCCAGACGTCCGTGGTCACCAGGTCCGCGCCGCGGCAGGCTTCCTTCGGATCCTTGAAGACCTTGTAGCAGCGCGTGTCCTTGATGCCCGCGACCGCCGGGTCGATCTCGTAGCCGCTGGGCGTGCTCACGTGCACGGTGAACCCCAGGATCTCGGCCGCCTGCAACCAGGTGTTGGCCATGTTGTTGCCGTCGCCGACCCAGGCCACCACGCGTCCCTTCAGGCAGTCCATGTCGATCGCGCCGCGCCGGTCCATGCCGCGCTGTTCGATGAACGTGAACAGGTCCGCCAGGATCTGGCACGGGTGGTACTCGTTGGTCAGCCCGTTGATGACCGGCACCCGCGAGTGCGCCGCGAAGCGCTCCAGCTTGGTCTGCTCGTAGGTCCGGATCATCACGATGTCGACCATGCGGCTGATCACGCGCGCGCTGTCCTCGATCGGCTCCGCGCGGCCCAGCTGGCTGTCGCCGGTGGTCAGGTGCACCACCGAGCCGCCCATCTGGTACATGCCCGCCTCGAAGCTGACGCGGGTCCGCGTGGACGCCTTCTCGAAGATCATCGCCAGCGTGCGGTCCTGCAGCGGCTGGTACTTCTCGTAGTTCTTGAAGCGTCGCTTGATCGTCGCCGCGCGCTCGAACAGGTGGGTGTATTCCTCCGCGCGCAGGTCCTTGAACTGCAGGTAGTGACGCATGAGCGTGTTCCCCGGTTTCATGGCGCGGCGGGCGCTGCCGGGGGTGCAGCCAGGAAGGCCTTCACCAGCGGCACCAGACGCGCGGCGATCTCGGCGGCTTCCTCGCTCGTCAGGATCAGCGGCGGCACCAGGCGGATGACCTTGTCGGCCGTCACGCTCAGCAGCAGGCCGGCTTCCATCGCCTGCGTCAGCAGCACGCCGCAGGGGCGGTCCAGCTCGATGCCGATCATCAGGCCGTAGCCGCGCACCTCGACGAGGCCCGCTTCGCCGGCCAGACCGTGCTCGAGCGCGGCCTTCAACTCGGCGCCGACGGTGGCGGCGTTGGCCAGCAGGCCGTCCTCTTCCATCACCGTCAGCGTCTCGACACCCGCGCGCATCGCCAGCGGATTGCCGCCGAAGGTCGTGCCGTGGTTGCCCGGCCCGAAGACCTTGGCGGCCTTCTCGCCGCATACCACCGCGCCGATCGGCACGCCCGAGCCCAGGCCCTTGGCCAGCGGCATCACGTCCGGCACGATGCCGGCCCATTGATGCGCGAACCACTTGCCGGTGCGGCCGATGCCGCATTGCACCTCGTCCAGCATCAGCAGCAGCTCGTGCTCGTCGCACAGCTTGCGCAGGGCCTTCAGGAAGTCGATGTGCGCCGGGTTGATGCCGCCTTCGCCCTGGATGGTCTCCAGGAAGATGGCGGTCACGTTCGGGTGCTCGGCGATGGCCTGGCGGATGGCCTCGATGTCGTTCAGCGGCACGCGCACGAAGCCCGGCACCAGCGGACCGAAGCCCGCCTGCACCTTCGGGTTGCCGGTGGCCGAGAGCGTCGCGATCGAGCGGCCGTGGAAGGCTTTCTCGAACACGATGACCTCGGGGTTGGCGTTGCCGCGGTCATGGCCGTACTTGCGCGCGATCTTGAGCGCGGCTTCGTTGGCTTCCAGGCCGGAATTGCAGAAGAAGGCGTTGGTCAGCCCCGACAGCGCGCAGAGCTTGGCCGCGAGTTGCTCCTGCAGCGGGACGTGGTAGTAGTTGCTCGTGTGGATGAGCTTGCCCACCTGGTCCCGCAGGGCCGCCACCAGCTTCGGATGGTTGTGTCCGAGCGTGTTGACGGCGATCCCGCCCAGGCCGTCCAGGTATCGTCGGCCGGCCGTATCCCAGACCCAGGCGCCTTCGCCGTGCGACAGGGCGATCGGCAGGCGGCCATAGGTGTGCATCACATGGGGTTCGGTCGGGGCGGCGAACGAGGTGTCCGGGGCGTTCATCAAGTCTCCAAACGTGGGAGGGGTTGGGGGAGCAAATGATTCTACGGGCCGACCCTGGCGGGCGAGGAGATTCCTCCTTCACAGCCATGGAAGCCCGGCTGACCAGCGGGCGTCCTGCGAGTCCCGCCCACGGGCGAGCAGAAGCCCACGTGTGCTGCGGCGCAACACATCCAGGGCACAATAGCGTTTTTGCCGGGACGCGTGAGACCGTAGCCAATGACTGAGCAGCCCAAGCCGCGAGAAGTGTTCATCCAGGGGATCACCACGGATGGCCGCACCTTCCGCCCGAGCGACTGGGCTGAACGTCTGGCTGGGGCCATGTCCTGCTTCCGGCCCGGCGGCACCCGCAGCGGCCGCGACGCCTACCTCGGCTACTCCCCTTACTGCGTGCCGCGCGTCATCGACGGCATCAAGTGCGTCATCGTCAACGAGGCGCTGAAGTCCGTCGAGCCGATGGCCTGGGAGTTCGTCATGAACTTCGCCCGCGACAACAAGCTGCAGGTCGTCGACGCCTGCCTGCTGCCCGACGGGCGCGACGCCGGCAAGGCCTGAGCGCCCTCCCGACGGCCCTCACGCCCGCCGCCACACCAAGCCTCCTCCCGGCCCGATCGGGCCATCGCCGGACGGCGTCCCGGCGGCTACGCTGACGGGTTCGCCGCGACCTCCCCACCGGGCTTCCTGGACATGGCCGTCTTCACCGCCGACGCAGGCTCCCGGGCCGCGGCCGTCCTGCCGGAAATGCAGCAGCTGCTGCGCCTGATCGATCAGGGGGGATCGATGCTGCAGGCCCGCGAGCTGGCCACCGTGACCACCAACGGCGGCACGCTGCCGGTGATCGGCGTGACCTTGGGCAATCCCGACCCCGGCGTGCCGGCGCTCGGTTTCATCGGCGGCGTCCACGGCCTGGAGCGCATCGGCGCGCAGGTGGTGCTGGCCTACCTCGGCAGCCTGGTGCGCCGGCTGCGCTGGGACCTCAGCCTGCATCAGCAGCTCGAATCGCTGCGACTGGTCTTCCTGCCCGTCGTCAATCCGGGCGGCGTGCTGACGGGGTCGCGGGCGAATCCGCAAGGCGTCGACCTGATGCGCAACGCGCCGCAGGACGCCGACCGCGGCGTGCCGTTCCTGGTCGGCGGTCATCGACTGACGCGGCATCTGCCGTACTACCGCGGCCCGGCGGGCGCGCCGCTGCAGGCCGAGAGCGACGCGTTGTGCCGCTTCGTCCGCGAAGAGCTGCTGGGTCGCCCGGTGTCCATGGCCATCGACTTCCACAGCGGCTTCGGCCTGCGCGACCGCATCTGGTTCCCGTATGCGCGAACGCGCCGACCGATGCATCACCTCGCCGAGATCCACGCGCTGTGCGAGGTGCTCGATCAATGCCTGTCCCCGCATCCCTACGTGATGGAGCCGCAGAGCCGGCATTACCTGACCCACGGCGACCTGTGGGACCACCTTTACGACGAGTCCCTCTCCCTTGATCGAGGGATCTTCCTGCCGATGACGCTCGAAATGGGGTCATGGCTGTGGGTGAAGAAAAATCCGCGCCAGCTACTCTCCCGCCACGGCATGTTCAACCCGCTGATCGCCCATCGACAGCAGCGCGTGTTGCGACGGCACATGGCCTGGATGGACTTCATGACGCGCGCCACGCAGAGCGCGCTGCGGTGGTTGCCGGGGCCGGACACAAGAATCGATCATGGGGAGCAGGCGTTGATTCGCTGGTATCGGAGGACCGCTCGATGAGCGTCCACACCTGGGTGCTGTTGCGCGGGCTGACCCGCGAGAGCGGCCATTGGGGGGATTTCCCCGCACGCCTGTTGCGCGCGTTGCGGGTGCAGCAGCCGGAGGCCCGGCTGGAACTGCTCGACCTGCCTGGCAATGGCGACAAGCATCGCCAGAGCAGCCCGACCCATGTCGACGCGATGATGGAGGCGTGCCGTGCGGAGCTGCGTCGTCGCGGCGTTCCCCCGCCGTACCAGGTGCTGGCGATGTCGCTGGGCGCGATGGTCGCCAGCGAATGGGCGGCGCGCCATCCGGACGAGCTCGACGGCATCGTGCTGATCAACACCAGCCTGCGGCCCTTCAGTGCGTTCTTCCGGCGGTTGCGGCCGTCGAACTACTGGTCCTTGCTGCTGCTGAGCCTGACGCGATTGAGCCTGCGCCGGCGCGAGGCCAAGGTGCTGCAGATGACGACGCGGATGCAGCGCCAGCCGGACCAGGTGATCGACGACTGGGTCTCGATCCAGCGCCAGCATCCGGTGCGGCGGCGCAATGCGCTGCGGCAGCTGCTGGCGGCGGCGCGTTATCGCGCCAGCCTGGCCAAGCCCCAGCCGCCGATGCTGCTGCTGTGCAGTCAGGGGGACTCGCTCGTCGACTGGCGCTGCTCGCAGGCCATCAGCCGGGCGTGGGGCGCGCCGTTGCGGCTGCACCGGCACGCGGGCCACGACCTGCCGCTCGACGATGGGGAATGGGTGGCGCGCAACGTCGTGGACTGGCTCCACGTGCGCGAGGTCGTCGGACAGATCACGACGCCGATGCCGCTCTGAACGACCGCTCCGACCGACGCGGCGCCGAGGTTTCGATTTGGGATGCACGGCTAGGCGCGAACCGGAGCCATAGCCCAGCTATGGCGAGGATTCGCAACGACGCCGTGCGCCCAAAGCGGAACCTCGGAGTCGCGTCGGGAACGAAAAAGCCCGCCTTCCGGCGGGCTTTGTTCGTGCACCAGAGCTGGACTTTGCTATCAGGCGGCGAGCGCCTTGATCTTCGAAGACAGGCGGCTCTTGTGGCGAGCAGCCTTGTTCTTGTGGAAGATGCCCTTGTCGGCGACCGAGTCGATGACGGGCTGGGCGGTCTTGAACAGGTCGGCGGCCTTGGCCTTGTCACCCGTGACGATCGCCTTTTGCACGTTCTTGATGACCGTGCGGAACTTCGAACGCAGCGCCGAGTTGGCGGCGTTCAGCTTGACGTCTTGACGTGCGCGCTTGCGGCCCGAGGCCAGACGCACGGTTTTCTTCTTGGCTTTGGAAGAGCTTGCCATTGTCTTATTGGTCCAGTTGGTGCAAAGACGGCGAGTATAGCAGCCAGGATTGGAAAAACCAAACCCGAGGTATTGCGTCCGCGACGGGACACCCATAATGCGCGCTCCCGCGCCGGGGCGCCGCGTCCCGACCGCGGCGTCCCCCGCCTGTGTCCCCGTTTCCGCCTCCGCGCCGCGCCTGAATGAACCTGCTCCGCACCGCCTCCGTCGTTTCGGTCTTCACGCTGCTGTCCCGCATCACGGGCCTGGTCCGCGAACAGATGGTGGCGGGGCTGTTCGGCGCCAATGCGATGACCGACGCCTACAACGTGGCGTTCCGCATCCCCAACATGCTGCGGCGCCTGTTCGCCGAGGGCGCGTTCTCGCAGGCCTTCGTGCCGTCGCTGGCCGCCGCGCGCGCCAGGGACGGCGACGAGGCCACCCGCCACCTCATCGATGCCGTCGCGACCGTGCTGCTGTGGGCGCTGCTGGCGACCTGCGCGATCGGCGTCATCGGCGCGCCGGTGCTGGTCTGGGCGCTGGGCGCGGGGCTGTCCCGGGACGCGCACGAGGCCGCCGTGGTGATGACGCGCTGGATGTTCCCGTACATCGGCTTCATGTCGCTCGTGGCGCTGTCGGCCGGCATCCTGAACACGTGGAAGCGCTTCATCGTGCCGGCGGTGACGCCGGTGCTGCTGAACCTCGCCTCGCTGGCCTGCGGCTACGGGCTGACGCCGGTGCTGGCGCGCCACGGCTATGAGCCGATCTATTCGCTCGCGCTGGGCGTGATGGTCGGCGGCATCCTCCAGTTGGCGGTGCAGGTGCCGGCGCTGCGGCGCGTCGGCCTGATGCCGCGATTCGCGCTGAACCTGTCCGGCCTGCGCGTGGCCGCCGCCGACGAGGGCGTGCGCCAGGTGTTGCGCAAGATGGGCCCGGCGCTGCTGGGCGTCGGCGTGGCCCAGCTCTCGCTGCTGATCAACACGCAGATCGCGATCGCGGTGGGCGAGGGCGCCGCCTCCTGGCTGACCTATGCGGACCGGCTGATGGAGTTCCCCATCGCGCTGCTGGGTGTCGCGCTGGGCGTGGTACTGACGCCGCAACTCGCGGCCAGCACGGCCAAGGGCGAGACGCAGAAGTACTCGGGCCTGCTCGACTGGGGCCTGCGCCTGACCCTGCTGCTGGCGCTGCCCTGCGCGGTCGCGCTCCTGGTCTTCGCCGAGCCGCTGGTCGCCGTCCTCTACCAGCGCGGCGCCTTCCAGGCGGCGGACGTCGCCCATACCGCCCGCGCCGTGATGGGTTATGGGCTGGGCCTGATGGGGCTGGTGTCGATCAAGGTGCTGGCCCCCGGCTTCTACGCGCGTCAGGACATGCGCACGCCGGTGCGCATCGCCGTCGGCGTCCTGATCCTGACGCAGGTGTTCAACGCGATCTTCGTGTTCGGCTTCAAGATCGGCGTCGCCGGGCTGTCGCTGTCCATCGGCCTGGGCGCCGTCGTCAACGCGTGGCTGCTGCTACGCGGGCTGCGCAAGCTCGGCACCTACACGCCCGAGGCCGGCTGGCCGCTGTTCCTGCTGCGCGTGGTGATCGCCAGCGCGGCGATGGGCGCCCTGCAATGGTGGCTGGCCAGGCATTTCGGCTGGGTCGGCGGCAAGGGCATGCACTTCGAGTTGGCGCGCGCCGGCTGGATGGCGCTAAGCCTCGGCGCCTCCGCGCTGCTGTACTTCGGCGTGCTGCTGCTGCTGGGCGTGAAGCTGCGCCAGTTCGCCCGTCGGGCTTGAAGGCTCTTCGGGCCTGACCTCACCGGGCCTGAAATCTGGGGCGTCCCCCTCCGGCGCCGCGCACGATGGCGGGCGTAGACTCCGGCGCATGAGTTCGCCTTTGCAGTGGACGGTGCCGTCGGCGCTGGACTATTTCTCGACGCTGGTTGCCGACGACGACACGCTGAACCTGGCCGAGGCCGCCACCGCGATCGCGCTCGACGAGGTGCCCCGGCTCGACGTGCAGCAGGTGATGGCCGAGCTGGATCGTCTCGGCGAGCGGCTGCGCCACCGTCTGCCCGCCGACGCGCCGCCCAGCCACCGGCTGCGCATGCTCAACCAGTATTTCCACGGCGAGCTCGGCTTCGCCGGCAACGTCAACGACTACTACGCCGTCGGCAACAGCTACCTCCACCAGGTCCTCGCCACGCGCCGCGGCATCCCGATCACGCTGGCGATCATCTACATGGAGCTGGCGTCGCATGTCGGGCTGCGGATCAAGGGGGTCAGCTTCCCGGGCCACTTCCTGATGAAGCTGCGCCTGCCGCAGGGCGAGGTGGTGCTGGACCCGTTCAGCGGACGCTCGCTGGGCCGCAGCGAACTCGACGAGTTCCTCAGCCCCTGGCGGGAGCGCGCCGGTTTGATGCCGCAGGAACCGATGTCGCTGGATGCCTTCCTCGGCACGGCGTCGCCGCGCCAGATCCTCGCGCGCATGCTGCGCAACCTGAAACAGATCCACATGGACCAGCAAGACCTGCCCCGGCTGCTGGCGGTCCAGCGCAAGCTGGTGGCCCTGCTGCCGGACGACCGGGTGGAGCGCGCCGATCTGGAGCAGTGCCTGCAACAGCTCCGTGACGCCGGCGGCGGTCCCGCCACCCTCCATTGAGGGAGCGGGAGGGGGCGGGAGGGAGTGGGAGGGCGTGGAAGGGGGGAGGGCCCGTCGGGCGACGCTTAGAATCCCCCTCTTCACGAGGGTGCGACCTCCGCCTTGCCGAGGTCGACCCCGCCATCCAACGCTGAAGTGGTTTGAAGCAGATCCCGCTGTCGCTCGGTCCCGAGCCCGACTACACCTTTGACACGCTCCTCACCGGTGCCAACACCGCGGCCCTCACGCATGTGCTGGCGCTGGGGGCTGGCGCGCCGCCGGTGTTCCTGTGGGGGCCGCCCGGCAGCGGCAAGACGCACCTGCTGCGGGCGCTCGCGCGGCACTGGCAGCAGGCCGGCGCGCAGGTCGGCTGGTATGACGCCGACACCCCGCTGCCCTGGGAGCTGCCCACCCACCCGAGCCTGCTGCTGCTCGACGACGCCCAGCGTTTCGACCCGGGCCAGCAGCATGCGGCCTTCGCGCTCTTCGTCGAGGCGGCGACGCTGGGACTGGCGGTCGTCTCCACGGGCACCGCGCCGCCAGTCGACCTGGACCTGCGCGAGGACCTGCGCACCCGGCTCGGCTGGGGCCCGACCTTCGCGTTGCAGCCGCTGTCCGAGGCCGAGGTGCGCGCCGTGCTCCGCCGCGAGGCCGACCGCCGCGGCATCGCGCTGAGCGACGACGTCATCGACTACCTGCTCACCCGTTACGCCCGCGACCTCAAGCACCTGATGACGCTGCTGGACGGGCTGGACGAATTCGCCTTGGCCAGCAAGCGGGCGGTCACCGTGCCGCTGCTGCGCCAGATGCTCGCCGACCAGGGGGCGCTCGCCTGAGGGGCGACGCCGCCGGTTGCATCGATTTCAAGGTTTTTCAAGGACAAGACCCGTGGACCTGACCCTGTTCGACCTCGACGGCACGCTGATCCCGCAGGACTCGGACCACGCCTTCGGCGGCTACATGGTGGAGATCGGCTGGGCCGACGGCGCCGCCTGGGCCGCCCGCAACGACGAGTTCTACGCCGACTACCAGCGCGGGGACCTCGACCTGGACGAGTACGTGGACTTCGCCACCTCGGTGTGGCGCGCCCGGCCGCTGGCCGAGGCCGAGGCGGCCCGCGCCGAATTCATGGCCCAAATCGTCGCGCCGATGTTGCGCGACAATGCGCGCGCACTCGTGCAGCGCCACCTGGACGCCGGGGATCTGGTGGCCGTGGTGACGGCGACCAATGAATTCGTGACCGCGCCGATCGCCCAGGCCTTCGGTGTCGACCACCTGATCGCCGTGCAGCTGGAGCGCGACGCGGCCGGGTCGTTCACCGGGCGCGTGCAGGGGACCCCGTCCTTCCAGGCGGGCAAGATCGTGCGCGTGAACGAATGGCTGGCGGCGCAGGGGCGCCGCTGGGAGGATTTCGAGCGCGTGCATTTCTACAGCGACTCGATGAATGACCTGCCGTTGCTGGAACGGGTCAGCCATCCGGTGGCGACCAACCCCACCTCGGCCCTCGAGGCGCTGGCGCGCGAGCGCGGCTGGCCGATACTGAAGCTGTTCGAATGATCAAAAAATTTATCAACAAGCTGTTGGGCAAGTCCGAAAGTACCGCCACGCCGCTGGGCAAGCGCGTGGAGATCACCGCGGAGGAGCACCGCATCGACCCGGCCCTGCTCGATGAGCGCGGCGTCAAGGTCGTCAAAGGGCTGACCGACGCGGGCTATGAGGCCTTCATCGTCGGCGGCGCCGTGCGCGACCTGCTGCTGGGCCGCCGGCCCAAGGACTTCGACGTCGCCACCGACGCCACGCCGGAGCAGGTCAAGAACCAGTTCCGCCGCGCCTTCATCATCGGCCGGCGCTTCCGCATCGTCCACGTGGTCTACGGCCGCGGCCGCGAGCACGAGGTGATCGAGGTCTCGACCTTCCGCGCGCTGCTCAAGGAAGACGACGCCGAGCAGGTGCAGGGCAACGAGAAGACGTCCAAGGGCGCGCTGGAGGGCAAGTCGCACGTCGTCGACGCGTCCGGCCGCGTGCTGCGCGACAACGTCTGGGGCCCGCAGATCGAGGACGCCGCGCGGCGCGACTTCACCGTCAACGCGATGTACTACAACCCGGAGCGCGAGCTGGTGGTCGACTACCACGGCGGTCTGGCCGACGCCCGCAAGAAGGTGCTGCGGATGATCGGCGACCCCGAGACCCGCTACCGCGAGGACCCGGTCCGCATCCTGCGCGCCGTGCGCTTCGCCGCGAAGCTGGGCTTCACGATCGAGCCCAAGACCCGCGCGCCCATCGCCGTCATGGCGCCGCTGCTCGCGAACGTGCCGCTGTCGCGCATGTTCGACGAGATGATCAAGCTGCTGCAGACCGGCCACGCGCTGGCGAGCATCGAGGAACTGCGCAAGCAGGGCCTGGCGCGCGGCGTGTTCCCGATCCTGGACGCGGTGCTCGACAAGGACGGCGCGCTGCCGGACAACGTGCACGGCAAGTTCGTCCGCCTGGCGCTGGAAGACACCGACAAGCGCGTCGAGGAAGGCCGCTCGGTGGCGCCGAGCTTCATGCTGGCCTGCATGCTGTGGGGCGAGGTCCAGCAGCGCTGGACGCGCCTGATGGACGGCGGCGAGGGCGCGGTGGCGGCCTTGCAGCAGGCGATCGACCTGGTCTTCGACGCGCGCGTCGGCGACATCTCCGGCCGCGGCAAGCTCGCGGCGGACATGCGCGAGATCTGGATGATGCAGCCGCGCTTCGAGCGCCGCACCGGCAGCGGTCCGCACCGGCTGATCGAGCAGCCGCGCTACCGCGCCGGCTTCGACTTCCTGGCGCTGCGCGCCGAGGCGGGCGAGATCGATCCGGCCCTGGCCGACTGGTGGGAAGACTTTGCGCTGGGCACCGAGGACGAGCGCCGCGCGCTGCTGGAACTGGCGCGCGAGACGCAACGCCAGGGCGGCCCGCGCAGCAAGCCCAAGGCGGGCGGCGGGCGCGTGCACTCGGTGCCGCGCGGCGCCGTGAGCACGCCCGCGACCCTGCCCGTCAGCGGCGAATCGGCCGCCGCGCTGCCGATCGATGCGGAAGCGGTGGACGCCGCGGAAGGCGAGGGCGGCACCGGCCATCCCGCCAAGAAGCGCCGTCGCCGCCGCAAGCCCAAGGCGGCGGGCGGCGCGGCTGCGCCGGCCGATGCCGGCGGCCCGACCAACGACGAATGACCCGCCGCGGATGATCACGGCCTACGTCGGCCTGGGCGCCAACCTCGGCGACCTGCGGCGCACGCTGGAGGCGGCGCTGGCCGACCTCGCCGACGTGACCGACGTGAGCCTGACGGGGGTCTCCTCCGCGTGGCGCAGCGCGCCGGTCGGCTGCGAGGGGCCCGACTACCTGAACACGGTCGCGCGCGTCACGACGACACTGCCGCCGCTCACGCTGCTCGCGGCCTTGCAGGCCATCGAACTGCGCCACGGGCGCGAGCGGCCGTTTGTCAACGCGCCGCGGACCCTCGACCTCGATCTGCTGCTCTACGGTGACCAGACCATCACCCTGGATCGGCTCCTCGTTCCGCATCCGCGGCTGCACCAGCGCGCCTTCGTGCTGCGCCCGCTGCTGGAACTGGATCCTTCGCTCGAAGCACCAGGTCTGGGTCGACTGGCGAGTCATTTGCCCTCGGTCGTCGATCAGGCCGTCGAGTGCGACGGCACGCCGTTGCGCCTGCCCTGACCACCTGGTCTCACCACCCGCCCGCCACATCCAACCGCTTTCGGGAGTCCGCCTCATGTTCGCAACCGCCGCCGGCTGGCAGATGGTCGCCCTGCTGACGCTGTCCAACGTCTTCATGACCTTCGCCTGGTACGGCCATCTGAAGGAGCTGGCGTCCAAGCCGTGGTACGTCGCGGCGCTGATCAGCTGGGGGATCGCGCTGTTCGAGTACCTGCTGCAGGTCCCGGCCAACCGCATCGGTTACGACGGCGGTTTCACGCTCGCCCAGCTGAAGATCACGCAGGAAGTGATCACCCTGGGCGTGTTCGTCCCGTTCTCGATGCTCTTCATGAACCAGCCGTTCAAGACGGACTTCATCTTGGCCGGCCTGTGCCTGATGGGCGCCGTCTACTTCATCTTCCGAAGCTGAATGTCGAAATAGCTCCGACGGGCCATGGGCGGCTACACTCGTGGGTTTTCCGTGACACGGAAATGAATCAATTGTGACGGTCCGGCGCGGATCGCACGGCGCGGAGCCTCCCCCATGTTTTTCGGCAAGCTGCTGCCCCGAGAGGGCAATTTCTTCGAACTGTTCAATGAGCACGGCACGCAGATCGTGGAAGGCGCGCGCGCCTTCATGCTCATGATCCAGAACTACAACGACCTGACGCTGCGCGAGAAATACGCCGCCGAAGTCGACAAGGCCGAGCACCACGCCGACCGCGTGACCGCCGAGGTGAACCGGCTGCTGCATCGCACCTTCATCACGCCGATCGACCGCGAGCAGATCCACGGTCTGATCAACGCGATGGACGACATCCTGGACCTGCTGCAGGATTCCAGCGAGACCATGCAGCTCTACGACGTGCGTTCCATCCCCGAGGAAGTGCTGCGCCTGGGCGAGCTGTCGGCCAAGTGCTGCGAGCGGGTGAAGCACGCCGTGACGCTGCTGCCCAAGCTGAGCGAACCCAAGACCGCCGAAGCCGCCATCAAGGCCTGCGAGGAGATCGACAAGCTCGAGTCCGACGCCGACCGCGTGATGCGGGCCGCGATGTCCAAGCTGTTCCGCGAACAGGAGGACGTGCGCGAGCTGATCAAGCTCAAGGCGATCTACGAGCAGCTGGAATCGATCTCCGACCGCTGCGAGGACGTCGCCAACCTGATCGAGGGCATCGTCCTCGAGAATTCCTGATCCGGTCGCGGAGCGTCTCCCATGGGAACGATGCACGTGGCCTTCTGGGTCGTGGCCATGCTCGTGGTGCTGGCCGTCGCCTTCGACTTCATGAACGGCTTCCACGACGCCGCCAACTCGATCGCGACGGTCGTGTCGACCGGCGTCCTCAAGCCGCAGCAGGCCGTGCTGTTCGCGGCCTTCTTCAACGTGATCGCGGTGCTGTTCTTCGAACTGAAGGTGGCGGCCACGATCGGCAAGGGATCGATCGACGCGGGCATCGTCGATCACCACGTGATCTTCGGCGCCCTGATCGGCGCGATCGCGTGGAACGTGATCACCTGGTTCTACGGCATCCCGTCGAGCTCGTCGCACGCGCTGATCGGCGGCCTGGTCGGCGCGGCCATCGCCAAGGCAGGCACCAAGGGCCTGATCATGAGCGGCATCGGCAAGACGGTGCTGTTCATCTTCGTCTCGCCGCTGCTGGGCTTCCTGCTGGGCTCGCTGCTGATGGTGGCGGTGGCCTGGCTGTTCAGACGCAGTTCGCCGCTGCGCGTGGACAACTGGTTCCGGCGGCTGCAACTGGTCTCGGCCGGGCTGTACAGCCTGGGCCACGGCGGCAACGATGCGCAGAAAACCATCGGCCTGATCTGGATGCTGCTGATCGCCTCGGGCTACGCGGGCGCCGGTGAACATTCGCCGCCGACCTGGGTCATCGTCGTCTGCTACCTGGCGATCGGCCTGGGCACGATGTTCGGCGGCTGGCGCATCGTCCGCACGATGGGCCAGAAGATCACCAAGCTCAAACCGGTCGGCGGCTTCTGCGCGGAAACCGGCGGCGCGATCACGCTGTTCCTGGCGACGTCGCTCGGGATCCCCGTGTCCACGACGCACACGATCACCGGCGCCATCGTCGGCGTGGGCTCGACGCAGCGCGCCTCCTCGGTGCGCTGGGGCGTGGCGGGGAACATCGTCTGGGCCTGGATCTTCACGATCCCGGCGTCGGCGTTCATCGCCGGGTTGTTCTACTGGATCAGCTTCACGCTGTTCTGAGGCCGCTGGCCCTCACCCCCGCCCTCTCCCGCAAGCGGGAGAGGGAGTCCGACCGCATTCCTTCTTGCCTCCTCTTCCGCTTGCGGAAGAGCGCAGCACTCGGTACGCCGACTCCCTCTTCCGCTTGCGGAAGAGCGCAGTACTCGGTGCACCGACTCCCTCTCCCGCTTGCGGGAGAGGGCAGGGGTGAGGGCCAGCGGCGGTGGAAGTACGGAGGCGTTCCCGCGACTACTGGCTGATCTCGCGGGCGGCTTCGACCTGCGATTCGAAGTAGCGCTGCGCCGAGAAGGCGATCGTGGCCATCAGGCAGGCGCCGCCGACCATCAGGCACGCAATGACGCCCAGGATCGGCAACCAGCCGGTCCGGCGCACCGCCTGTCCGGGATTGAAGCGGTCGGCCCAGCGCTCGTCGGGCATAAGGCCGTAGACGATGCCCGCCAGCATGCCCTGGGCGATCATCAGCCCGAGCAGCGGGATCAGGAACCAGGCGGCGACGTCGTCCTGCCCCAGCGTGTCCATGCGGTGCACGCCATACAAGCCCAGCAGCGTCGGCAGCGGGTGCAGCCAGGCGAGCTTGTCGCTGAAGCCGTGCAGATAGAAGCGATGCGCCCCGAGGCTGCCGAGCGCGAAACTCAGCCAGGTCGCGACGGTCTTGGACTTGAGGTCCGCCGCGCCGCCGGCGCCAGGGGCGACTGCGTTCATGCGGCGGGCGTCTCGGCGGGGGCCGAGGGCGCCGCCGGCGGGGCCGCCACGGTCGCCGCGGTTGTTGGCATCGCACCGTTGGGCGAACTGGCGTCCCCCTGACCCAGCTGGCGTTGCATCAGCACGACATCGAGCCATTTGCCGAACTTCCAGCCGGCCGCCTTCATCACGCCGATGTCCTCGAAACCGTGGCTGCGGTGCACGCCGATCGAACCGAGGTTCTGCGAATCGCCGATCACGGCGACCATCTGGCGCGCGCCGGCGGCTTCGCAGCGGGCGATCAGTTCGGCCAGCAGCAGCCGGCCGACCCCCTGGCCCTGGGCCTGGGGCGAGAGGTAGATCGAGTCCTCGACGAAGTAGCGATAGGCCAGCCGCGGACGGAAGTAGTTGGCGTAGGCAAAGCCGAGCACCTGCCCGTCGCGCTCCGCGATCAGGTACGGCAAGCTGCGGCTGAGCACCTCGGTGCGGCGGCGGCCCATCTCGGCACGGTCGGGCACGTCGGTCTCGAAGGTCCCGGTGCCGTGCAGCACCGCATGCTCGTAGATCTGCTGGATGGCGGCGATATCACCCTCCAGGCTGGGGCGGATCAGGAGAGGGGAGGAACTGCTGGTGGTCGTCGTCATTGGGGGAGGAGGACAAAGCGTCAAACGCGAGTTTATAATGCCGGGTTTTGGCGCTGGCCCCCGGGTGTGGCTGTCACGCTTCGAAGCTTCCTGATCCGGAGCTCGTGCGATGTCAGTCCGGGGGCGTATCTACAGGGCCAGCTGTCGACCTTTCGTGGGGATGTTGCGCGACACACGCGTGCCCCATCCGAGGGTCGATCCCATTTGTCTGCTTGCCCCTGTGTGTCTCCCTGGTGCGGTGGAACGCTCAAAACCTGAAGGATAGATCATGGTCGTTATTCGACTCTCCCGCGGTGGCTCCAAGAAGCGTCCGTTCTACAACATCGTCGTGACCGACAGCCGCAATCGTCGCGATGGCCGCTTCATCGAGCGCGTCGGTTTCTACAACCCCGTGGCCACCGGCAACGCCGAAGGCCTGCGCGTCGCGCAGGACCGCGTGTCCTACTGGGTCGGCACCGGCGCCCAGCTGTCGCCCGCCGTCGCCCGCCTGGTCGACGTGGCCAAGAAGTCGGCTGCCGCTCCGGCCGCCGCCGTCGCTGCTTGAATCTCCGGATCTAAGTAGATGAAGCAGGCGCCCGACGACATCATCGAGAGTTCCCCGGCCTTTCCGGAGGACGCCATCGAGGTCGGGCGCGTGCTGGACGCCTGGGGCATCAAGGGCTGGCTGAAGATCCTCAGCCATTCCCCCGATGCCCAGGCGCTCTTCGCCTCCCGCCGCTGGTTCATGAAACCGAGCGAGAAGGCATTGCCGGGCAAGCCGCATGTCGTGCCCCCCGTGCTCAAGGTTCTGTCCGTCCGCGACCACGCGGACGGCATCGTCGCCCAGGTCGAAGGCCTGGCCGACCGCAACGGTGCGGAGGCGCTCAAGGGCGCCCGCATCTTCGTCTCGCGCAGCGTGTTCCCGGACACCGACGAGGACGAGTTCTACTGGATCGACCTGATCGGCATGAGCGTCGTCAACAAGGACGGCCAGACGCTGGGCGAGGTGATCGACCTGATCGACACCGGCCCGCACTGCGTGCTGCGCATCCTGCCTGCCGGCAAGACGGCGCCGGTCAAGCCGGACGAGGAAATCCTGATCCCGTTCGTGAACGCGTTTGTCGGCACCGTCGACAAGGCCGCCAAGGTCATCCCGGTCGACTGGGACCTGGACTACTGAAGCCGCCGGGCCTGATGCCCATGCGCTTCGACGTCCTCACCCTCTTTCCCGAACTCTTCGACCCCTTCCTGCGGGTCGGCGTGACACGTCGCGCGTACGAGAGCCGACAGGTCGACGTGCGGCTCTGGCAGCTGCGCGATCACGCCGAGGACAACTACCGCCGTGTCGACGATCGCCCCTTCGGCGGCGGTCCCGGCATGGTCATGCTGGCCGCGCCGCTGGAGCGCGCGTTGGCGGTGGTGAGGGCCGATCGCGCGACCACGCATCCCGGCGCGCCCGCCGTCATCCATTTCAGCCCGACCGGACGCAGGCTCGACCAGGCGCTGGCCCGCGAGCTGGCGCAAGGCGAGGGCGCGATCCTGCTCTGCGGCCGTTACGAAGGCATCGACCAGCGCGTGCTGGACCGCCACGTGACGATGGAGATCAGCCTCGGCGACTTCGTGCTGTCCGGCGGCGAGCTGCCCGCCATCGCGATGCTCGATGCGATCGCCCGGCTGCAGGAAGGCGTGCTGAACGACGCCGCCTCGCACCAGCAGGACAGCTTCTCCGACGGACTGCTGGACTGTCCGCACTTCAGCCGTCCCGAAGTCCTGGAGACGCCCGAAGGCCCGTGGCCGGTGCCGCCGGTGCTGCTGTCCGGCCACCATGCCGAGATCGCCCGCTGGCGCCGCGAGCAGTCGCTGGCGTTGACGCAACGCCGTCGGCCCGAGCTGATCGAGGCGGCGCGCCGCGACGGCAAGCTCGACAAGAAGGACGAGAAGTTCCTGGCCGCGCTGCAGCCGGCGCCTGGCAAAGCGGCAGGCAAAGCGACGGCCAAAACCGGCGGCGGCACGGGCGAAGTTTGACGATCGCCCCGGCACGTCTATAATCGCGGGTTTTTCCGATCCTCTACTGGGCTGATGGGGCAAGGGCAGTGCTTTGACACTGTTGGTTGAATCCCCACGCGGGCGGTGCCGAAGAATTCATTCGATGGCGGCCAGACCTGGAATCATCCTGATTCGCGCCGGCAAGATCACAGGAGATCCTCGTGAATCTGATCCAGACCCTTGAGCAAGAAGAAATTGCTCGCCTGAACAAGACCATCCCCGCGTTCGCCCCCGGCGACACGGTGATCGTGAACGTGAACGTCGTCGAAGGCACCCGCAAGCGCGTGCAGGCCTACGAAGGCGTGGTCATCGCCCGCCGCAACCGCGGTCTGAACTCCAACTTCATCGTCCGCAAGATCTCGAGCGGCGAAGGCGTCGAGCGCACGTTCCAGCTGTACAGCCCGCTGATCGCTTCGATCGAAGTGAAGCGTCGCGGCGACGTCCGTCGCGCGAAGCTGTACTACCTGCGTCAGCGTTCGGGCAAGTCGGCGCGCATCAAGGAAAAGCTGGCCATCAAGACGGTCGCCTGATCCTCGGCGCAAGCCACCCCCAAAGCCGCTCCAAGGCCCTGCCCGGAGCGGCTTTGTCGTTTCTGGCGTCCAATCGGGACTTCGCGCCTCGGGCGCCCACGAACCAGTCCGGCGTACCGGACGCTCCTGCCGCATGTCGACGCCTTCCTCCAGCCGTCCCGCCAGCCGCCCCGCCATCCAGGATCCCCGCGCCATCCCCGTCACCGGCACCGATGCGCATCTCCCCGCCGTCCCCCGCGAGCGCCTGACGCCGGCCTGGCTGCGCGAGCGCTTCCTGCATCCGCTCAGCTTCGAACCGGAATTGCCCGGCGACGGCGGCCTCTTTCCCGGCCGGACGACGACGCAGGCCGCGGTGCTCATCCCGCTGGTGCAGCGCGCCGAGGGCCTGCACGTGCTGCTGACGCAGCGCACGGCGCACCTGCGGGACCACGCCGGGCAGATCAGCTTTCCCGGCGGTCGTGCCGAGCCGGAGGACGGCTCGCCCGAACGCACCGCGTTGCGCGAGGCCGAGGAGGAGATCGGTCTCGACGAGCGTTTCGTGGACCTGATCGGTCAACTTCCCGTCTATCGCACGGTGACGGCCTACGAGGTCACGCCGGTGGTGGGCCTGATCCGGCCGGGCTTCTCGCTGCGGCTGGACGCCTTCGAGGTGGCGGAGGCCTTCGAGGTGCCGCTGGAGTTCCTGATGAATCCCGCGCACCACCAGCGCCACACCTTCGCGTACGACCCGGCCGGCGAGTCCGCGGGCCAGGCGGCGGACCAGGCCACGGGCCAGGCCACGGGTGACGGCGGCCCGCTGAAGGGCCGTCGGCAGTTCCTGTCGATGCCGTGGACGGGGCCAGGTCTTGCGGTGTCGAACGCGGACCCCGACGCGACGCTGACGGCGGCCGCGGCCAAGGAGTTTTTCATCTGGGGCGCGACCGCCGCGATGTTGCGCAATCTCTACCGCTTCCTGCAGGTCTGACCTCTGGTCACGGGGCGGGGACGCCGATCCCCCTTCCGAGGGTGTGAGGGCCGCTATCATCCCGGGCCATGAACTTCTTCGCGGTCTTGCTGGCGCTGGTGTGCGAGCAGCTCAAGCCTCTGCCGCACGGGAATCCGGTCCACCAAGGCATGATCGCCTGGGTGCGCTGGACCGGGCGCAACTTCGACGCGGGCCGGTCGCACCATGCGGCCGTCGTGTGGACGATCACCGTCGTCGGTCCGGCCCTGCTCGTCGGGGCGATCTACGCGCTCGTGCGGCCCTACAGCCTGCTGCTGTCGCTGGCGATGGACGTGCTGGTGCTCTACCTGACGCTGGGCTTCCGCCAGTTCAGCCACTACTTCACCGACATCCGTGACGCGCTGGAGCGCGGCGACGAGCTCGAGGCCCGCCGCCTGCTGGCCGAATGGCGTCACCTGGACGCCAGCGAGCTGCCGCGCACCGAGCTGCTCAGACACGTGCTGGAGCACTCGCTGCTCGCGGCGCACCGGCATGTCTTCGGGGTGTTCTTCTGGTTCGTGCTGTTCTCGACGCTGGGCCTGGGCCCGGCCGGCGCGGTGCTGTACCGGATGGCCGAATTCGCCGGCCGCTACTGGGCCTTCAAGAGCCGCACGCTGGATGCGCCGACCAACGAGCGCTTGATGGAACTCTCGCGCAAGCTGTTCGGGATGATCGACCACATCCCCGCGCGCCTGACGGCGACCGGCTTCGCGATCGTCGGCAACTTCGAGGAGGCGGTGAGTTCCTGGCGCCGCGATTCGACGCTGTGGGCCCATGACAACGAGGGCATCATCCTGGCCTCCGCCGCGGGCGCCGTCGGCGTGCAGCTGGGCGGCAGCGCCGCGCCGGGTGTGACGCCGGACCGCAGCAAGACCTTCGAGTCCGGCGGCGACATGGACGCGACGCGCGCCGAGGGCTCCACGGCCGGCGTGCCGCCGCAGCTGGGCCACCTGCAGAGCGTGGTCGGCCTGGTGTGGCGCTCGGTCACGCTGTGGATGCTGCTGCTGGCGCTGCTGACGCTGGCCAACCTCGTCGGCTGACCGGGCCCGGGCTCAGGCGTCCCGCACATCGGCCAGCACCTGCTGGCCGAAGTCGTTCCTGGCGAGGAACTTCAGGACCTGCGCCGCGGTGTCTGCCGCGCTGACCAGCTGCCCTTCGGCCTTGAACGCGGCGAAGCGATCACGATCCGGGAACTTCGAGGCATCGCCGCCGCGCAGTTGCGCCTGCATGTCGGTGTCGATGATGCCGGGCGCCAGCGACACGACGCGCGCGGCGCGTTCCCCCTTGGCGGCCTTGTGTGCCTCGTCCAGCGCCATCGCGCGGCTGAGGTTGTCCATGCCGGCCTTGGCGGCGCAGTAGAGCGCGCTGCCGGCCATCGCGCGGCGGCCCAGGCCGGACGAGATGTTCAGCACCTTGCGATCGGCCGCCCAGTCGCGGGTGGCGTCCAGGAAGGCCGCGCTCAGCAGCACCGTCGCCTCCAGGCCGACGCGCAGCGCGGCGGAGAGCGTCTCCAGCGACTCGCCGTCGATGGGGCCGGGGGTCGTGACGACGCCGGCGTTGTTGATCAGCGTCGCCGTTGCCCACGTGCCGGGCTGCGTGCGCAGCCAGTCGGCCAGGTGCTTGGCGATCGTCAGCGGACTGGCCAGGTCGGCCTGCCATTGCTGCAACGGCAGGCCGCGCTCATGGGCGACGCGTTCCAGCGCCTCGCTGCGGCCGCGGGCGATGCCGATGACCAGATGCCCGGCTTCGAGCGACTGACGCGCCAGCGCCTCGCCCAGGCCGCGCGAACTGCCGGTGACGATCGTGAGGGAACGAGGCTGGGAGGCGTCGTTGGAAGCCGTGTTGGAAGCCGTGTTGGAGGCCTTGTCGGAGGCCGCATTGGAGAGGGTCGTGGACATGTGAAAACGCTCCTGGGTCAAAGGGGAACGCGCGCGCAGCGCGTTTAGAAGTCAGGCGGCGAATGCAGTGAGAGGGCCGGCGCGTCGAGCACTGCCGGCAGGCGGAGGTCCCGCGCATGCAGCAGCAGGCGAGGGGCCTGCGCGAGGACCTCCGGCGGCGCGTACAGCGCGTCACCGAGGATGGGATGACCGGCGGCAAGCAGGTGCACGCGCAGCTGATGCGATCGGCCGGTGACCGGCTCGAGCTCGACCCGCGTGGTGTCCGCCGCGACGTCGCGATGCATCACCCGCACGCGGGTCAGGCTGGGTTTCCCGCGCGCGTGATCGATCATCTGGCGCGGCCGGTTCGGCCAGTCGACGATCAGCGGCAGGTCGATCTCGAAGGCGTCGCGCTCGACAAGGCCTGCCACCACCGCTTCATATCGCTTGTCGACGAGCCTGGCGGCGAAGGCTTCGCTGAGCGCGCGCTGCATCGCCTCGCCGCGTCCGAAGACGATGAGGCCGGAGGTCGACTGGTCCAGGCGATGCACGATCAACGCGTCCGGGAACGCGGCCGCGACACGCGCCCAGGCGCAATCCTGCTTGTCCTCGCCGCGGCCGGGCACGGACAGCAAACCCGACGGCTTGTCGACGACGACGCGCCACGCATCGGCATGCCGCACGGGCGGGTGGAAGGAGGGCTGGAGCATCGACGCCGGCATGGCCGCATTGTCGCGTCGGCTCCGTATCATCGGCGGCCATGCTGCACATCCTCGCCGTCTCCGGTTACCGCTCCCTGCGCGACTTGCGCCTGCCGCTGGGTCAGCTCACGCTGGTCACCGGCGCCAACGGCAGCGGCAAGTCCAGCCTCTATCGCGCGTTGCGGCTGCTGGCGGACGCGGCGCAGAACCGGGTGCTGCCGGCGCTGGCGAACGAAGGCGGCTTCGCCTCGACGCGCTGGGCCGGCCCGGAGGAGATCAGTCGCGCGATGCGCGCCGGCGACCAGCCCATCGAGGCCTCCGTGCGCAAGGGGCCGGTGGCGCTCAAGCTCGGCGTCGCCGGCGACGACTTCGGTTATTCGATCGAGCTCGGGCTGCCGCAACCGGGAGCGCCGGCGCTGTTCGAGGATGATCCGCAGATCAAGCGCGAGGCGCTGTGGGCCGGGACGCTGTACCGGCCGGCGTCCGCGCTGGTCGAGCGGCGCAACGCCTTGCTCCAGGTGCGCGACGGTCGCGCCTGGTCGGTGGTGGACACGCCGCTGGCGAGCTTCGACAGCATGCTGTCCCAGCACGCGGACCCGGCGCAGGCGCCGGAGATGATCACGATGCGCGAGCGCCTGCGCGGCTGGCGCTTCTACGACAGCTTGCGCACCGACGCCGAGGCGCCGGCGCGGCGCGTGCGTGTCGGCACCTTCACGCCGGTGCTGGCGGGAGACGGCGCCGACCTCGCCGCCGCGTGGCAGACCATCGTCGCGATCGGCGACGTGGAGATGCTGCACCGTTGCCTGGACGACGCCTTCCCCGGCGCCTCGGTCCAGGTGGGACGCACCGAGGCAGGCTTCCGGCTCTCGATGCGCCAGCCTGGCCTGCTGCGGCCGCTGGACGCCGCCGAACTGAGCGACGGGACGCTGCGCTACCTGATGCTGCTGGCGGCCCTGCTCAGCCCGCGGCCGCCCGAGCTGATGGCGCTGAACGAACCGGAGAACAGCCTGCACCCCGACCTGCTGCCGGCGCTGGGACGCCTCATCGCGACGGCCAGCCGGCAGAGCCAGATGATTGTGGTCTCGCACGCGAAGCGGCTGATCGGCGCGCTGGAGGAACAGCCCGAGTGCCGTTCCTGGGAACTGCGCAAGGAATTCGGCGAGACCCGGTTGCCGGACATGCCGCTGGACGAGACGCCGCCTTGGCGCTGGCCGGAGCGCTGAAGCCTTGCGCGGCGCACGCGCCCGTCAGGCGGGTCATCGCGGGCGCGTCAGAACTGGTGGATCCATCCCGACTGCAGCGCCGACTGCGGATTCGACCCGGCCGCGGTGACCGCTTGGAGTGCCTCGTCCGCCGGCGCGCCGAGGCGCTTCAGCACGCACGCGGCCATGGTGCCGGTGCGGCCCATGCCGGCGGCACAGTGCAGCAGCACGCGGTCGCCCATGCGCAGGCCCTGCGCGATGTGCTCGACGCCCTGGCGGAACGCCGCGCTGTCGGACGCCAGTCCGAAATCGCGCATCGGCACATGCAGCCAGCGGAAGGGGAGCCGGCCCTCGGCGATCGCCTTGTGATACGACGGCGAGAGCTCGGCGACTTCCTCGAGCGGGTTGAGGCAGACCACCACGTTGAGCTGGTTCAGGCGCGCCTCGTCGAGGAAGGCGCCCCAGGACTCGCGGCGGCCCGGCATCGACTGCAGCCACAGCCGGCCCGGGATGGCGTCGGGGAGGGGGAGGGGTCGGAAAGCCATGTGCCCGATTGTCGGGTCTCCCTGTCGGTCGGAATGTTAATCAACTAAAAGTTTATTTATTTGATCGTCGGCACGATCATGGCTGCACGGCATTCAACGCCTCGTCAAAGCAAAGCCAGAAGCTGCGCTCGAAGCAACAACAAAGCAAGCAGAAGGAGCTCGCCATGATCAAGATCCAGGGACTCGACCACCTCGTGCTGCGCGTGCGCGATCTGCCGGCCGCGCTGCATTTCTATGTGGACCTGCTGGGATGCAGTGTCGAGCGGCGGCAGGACGAGATCGGACTCGTGCAGTTGCGCGCCGGCGCCCAGTTGATCGACCTCGTCCCGCTGGACGGCAAGCTCGGTCGCGTCGGCGGTGCGGGACCCGGCGCCGAGGGGCGCAACGTCGACCACTTCTGCCTGCGCGTCGAGACGCTCGAGGAGCCCGCGCTGCGCCGCTGGCTGACGTCGAAGGGCGTCACCGTCGACGCCTACGGCTCGCGCTACGGCGCGGACGGCGAAGGCCCGTCGCTGTACCTGTTCGATCCGGACGGCAATGCGCTCGAGCTCAAAGGCCCGCCGTGGCCCGCCGGGTTGCACGAGGCGCTCGACCAGTCGGTGAAGTTTGGCCCGATGTACGGCACCGAGGCGCTGCCGCTCTTCAACCACCTGCCGATGGCGCTGGGCGCGCTGGCCCGGCTGGACGCGCCGCGCGAGGCGCTGCAGCGTCACATCGACCACTGGACGCCGCTGTCGCGGCCCGCGGACGACGACGGCGTGCCGCCGCCGTCCGTCGAGGACGCGTTGCGCCGCGTGCTGGCCGCGCCCGAAGCGCAGGCCTTCCATGTCGCGATCCGGCTCGCCTATGCGTTGCAGTCGGGGCATCGTCAGGAACTCGACGCGGCGCTGAGAACGACCATCGGGCTGGAGAGCCCGCTCGGCGCGCCGGTGCCGGCGGGGCAGGGGCTTGAAAGCCTTCGTGAGGTCATCGATGCGGTGCGTGCCGATCCGGCGCTCGCCATGCCGGCGATGCCGGGCACGCTGATCACGACGCGGATGCAACACGCCGCGATGCTGCCGGGCTTCGACGGCTACGTGGAGCGCCCGCGATTGACGCTCGATGCGCTGGCCGAGGCCTCGCTGGCCGTGTACCTGTCGCGGCACCAGTTCGCCTCGTTGCACCTGGTGACCGGCACGCATGCGCTGCGCGTGTTGCTGGAGGCCGCCGCCTCGCGCGGCGTGGACATCGACGAGGGCCAGGTCTTGCGCACCGTCTGGCGCGCGTGGCTGGGCACGTATCTGTCCGAGCTCCGTCCGGCGCCGGCCTGGGCGCTGGTGCATGCGGGCCACGCGACGGAGGACGACTGGACCCGCGAACTGCCGTCGCTGCACGCGTCGATGAACGACCACCGCATCAAGATCGCCGACGCCGCGCGCGAGGAATGGCGCCATCGCGGCTGGCCCGGCTATGCCTTGTGTCTGCGCGCGGAAGGGGCCGCACAATGAGCGCCGTGCTGTCCTCCACCGATTCCGCCGAGTCTTCGGCGACCCCGACCTCGACCTCGACCTCGACCTCGACCTCGACCAGCGCCGTGTCGCCGGCGCCGCTGCGCCATCCGCACCTGCTGCTCTGGGCCGTCTGCGCGCTGGCCTTGATGAGCACGGCCGGTGTGGCGCTGCCGTACCCGATCCTGGCGCCGATCTTCGTCGGCGGACCGGTCGACGACTTCACCCACTTCCTCGGCCTGCGGCCCGAACTGCTGATGGGACTGGCACTGGCGGTGAACCCGGCCGGCATCCTGGTCGGCAGCCTGGTGATCGGGCCCATGTCCGACCGCTACGGCCGGCGCCGCGTGCTGAGCGTCACCATCACCGCGACGCTGGTCGGCTACGGCCTGAGCGCCTTCGCGCTGGCGTCGCGGGACTATCCCCTGTTCGTGCTTTCGCGCTTCGCGACGGGCCTGACGGAAGGGAACGTCGCCGTCGTGCGGGCGCTGCTGGCCGACTGGCATCCGCAGCTGGAGCGCACGCGCAGCTTCGCCTGGCTCAACGCGAGCCTCTACATCGGCTGGCTGGTCGGACCGCTGCTCGGCGGCCTGACGCTGCCCTGGGGCGAGGCGGTGCCGTTCATCGTCGCCGCCGTCGTGATGCTGCCGTGCCTGGTGCTGCTCGGCTTCGGCCTGCCCGACGACCGTCCGGCCGCCAAGCCGGAAGGCGGCCTGCTCGCCGCGATGCGACGGCAGCAGTCGCTGGGGCTGATCGCGCAGGACCCGGTGCTGCGCCACCTGGCGCTGCTGCAGCTGGCCTACACGTTGGGCGTCAACGCGCTGTACGAGTTCGCGCCGTTGTGGATGCTGCAGCAGGCCGGCCTGGACAGCCGCGGCATCGCGCTGGTCACCGCGGTGCAATGCGCGGCGATGACGGCGGCCAGCATCTTCGCGGCGCGCGTCGGCTCGGGTCCGACGCCGCTGCACCGGGCGGCGCGTTTCGCGGTCGTCGCGGCGATCGGGCTGCTGGCGCTGAGCCTCGCGCCCTCGTGGATGGGCCTGGCGCTGATCCCGTTGCTGGGCATTCCGCTGTCGTTCTACAACGCGCTGATGCCGGCGTGGATGTCGGACCGCTTCGCGGCATACGGCCAGGGCCGCGTGATGGGCCTGCTGACGACGGTGTTCTGCCTGTCCAACACCTTGATCGCGCTGATCGGCGGCGCGCTGGGCATGCTGTCGGCGCGCTGGATCATGCTGCTGGGCGGCGCGATGTGCCTGGGCGCGGCGATCGGCTTCATCCGGTTCGCGAGGCGCCATTCATGAGCCAGGGCAATGAGGACCGGCTGCTGTTCGAGTTGAAGAGCCGCGGGCCGCAGGCAGCGGCCGCGCTGGCGGCGACCGTCGCCATCACGCCGATGGGCGCGCACAAGCTGCTTGCGCGGTTGGAGGAGCAGGGGCTGGTCGAGGCGCAGGACGACCAGCGCGGCGAGGCCGGACGGCCGCGCAAGCTGTGGTCGCTGACGGCGGCGGGGCACGGGCGGTTTCCCGATCGGCACGGCGACCTGACGGTGCAACTGATCCAGCAGGCGCGCGCGGTCTTCGGCGAGGCGGGGCTGGATCAACTGATCCTTGCGCGCGAGCGCGACAGCGAGCTGCGCTATCGCGCGGCGATCGATCGCTGCCGCACGACGGGCGATCGCGTGCGCGAGCTTGCGCGGCTGCGTGCCGAAGAGGGCTACATGGCGCGCGCCGAGCGCGTCGGCAAGGATTGGCTGCTGGTTGAGGATCACTGCCCGATCTGCGCCGCGGCGCAGAGCTGCCAGGGCTTCTGCCGTTCGGAGCTGGCGCTGTTCGAGCGCTGCCTGGGGCCCGGACTCACGGTCGAGCGCACCGAGCATCTGCTCGCCGGCGCGCGGCGTTGTGCCTATCGGATCAGCCCGGTGTAGTGGACTGCACAGGCCGCTGGCCCTCACCCCCGCCCTCTCCCGCAAGCGGGAGAGGGTGCCCGACCGGCTCTGCTCTCAACGCCGGCGCCTCTTTCCCCCGCTCCCCTCCGGCGAGCGCGGCACCCTTCTTACTCCCTCTCCCGCTTGCGGGAGAGCAACCGTGTCAAGCGTCTACGGCAGCAGAAGCGCTGTGGCCCTCTTGCTCCCTCTCCCGCTTGCGGGAGAGCAGAAACGCTGTGGCCCTCTTGCTCCCTCTCCCGCTTGCGGGAGAGGGCGGGGGTGAGGGCCAGCGGCCGTGGCAGCGCGCCCTCGGCCTCTTGTTCACGACACGATGTACGCCGCCGCTCCGGTGGCCAGCAGCCGGCCCTGCTCATCGGTGAAGGCCATGCGCGTGTTGGCGACGCGGCTGCCCAGCCGCATCACCTCGGCCTCGCATCGGAACAGTGCGCCGATGGCCGGACGCAGGTAATCCACCCGCAGGTCGATGGTGCCGAGCTTGGCGAAGCGTTGCAGCCGCTGCTGGGGCGGCTCGTCGAGATGACGCGCGCCGATCGCCGCCATCACCGCCAGACCGCCCATCGAATCGAGCGTCGCGCTGATCACGCCGCCGTGCAGCCGGTTGTGGGCGTAGTGCCCGACCAGGTCCGGCCGCATGGGGAGGTGCGCCCGCACGATCTCGTGCCGCAGCTCGTCGATCTTCACGCCAAGCACCTGGTTGAAGGTGATCAGCTGTTCGAAGATCTCGCACAGGGCGGTGGTGAACTCGGGCTCGAAAGGGCTCTTCACATCGGTCATGGGCGCGGACCATAACGCAAGGCCGCGCGCTGCAGGAGAGCGTCCGCCCTAATCCGGGTGAACGCCGCTCGCATCGAGTCGCGCCGTCTCAGTCCACACGAGCGCCCGACGCCTTCACGATCGGCTCCCACCGTGCGATGTCCTGCTTCAGCATCGCCGCCAGCGCGGTCGGGCCGCCGCTGAGCGGCTCCACGCCCAAGGCCTTGAGCTTGGCGAGCGCGTCGGGCGCGTTCATCACCAGGGTCACGTCCTCCGCCAATTGCTTCGTGATCGCCTCCGGCGTGCCGTGGAGCGCGAACAACCCGACCCACAGCTCGCCCGCGAATCCCGGGACGACTTCGCCGATCGCGGGCACGTCGGGCAGCGCCGAGGAACGCCTGGGCGAACTCACGCCCAGCGCCAGCAGCTTGCCGGCGCGCACGAACTCGAGGCAGGACGGCAGGCTCGCGAATCCGACGCTCACCTGACCGCCCAGCATGTCCGTCAATGCCGGTCCCACGCCCTTGTACGGCACGTGCTCGAGCTGCAGCCCCGCGGAGCGGTTGAGCATCTCGCCGAGCAGGTGGTTCAGCGAGCCGTTGCCGGCCGAGGCGTACTGATAGGACGGGCTCTTCGCCTTCGCCGCCGCGATGAAGCCCTTGAGGTCCTTGGCCGGGAAGCCCGGATGGACGACGAGCACGTTGGGCACGACGCCGATCGGCGCGATGGGATCGAAGTCCTTCACCGGATCGAAGCCGGTGCGCCGGTACAGCGCCGGGTTGATCGCCTGCGTGCTGCTGATCGTCAGCAGCAGCGTGTAGCCGTCCTTGGGCGCGCGCGAGGCCAGCTCCGTGCCGATGTTGCCGCCCGCGCCGGCGCGGTTGTCGATGTTGAAGACCTGACCGTATTTCTCGGTGAGCTTCTGCGCCAGGATGCGGCCCACCGCATCGTTCGTTCCGCCTGGGGCCTGGGGCACGACGATCGTGACCGGCTTGCCCGGATAGGCCTGCGCGCGCGCCGCGGGCAGGACCGCGCTGAGCGCCGTGAAGGCGCAGAACTCTCGCTTGGTCAGCATGACTTTGTCTCCTGTTGTGGTCTGGGATCCGCGGGGGGGCGGAACGGACACCGAAGCCGCCCGGCGCCCGGCGCCCGGCGTTCAGCCGTCCGCGGTCGGGCTGAGTCCGGCCTCGATGAGCAGGGCCTTCGCGCGCAGCACCACCGGCTTGTCGATCATCAGATCGCCGAGCTTGGTCGCGCCGAGGCCGTCGCGATCGGCGACGTCGAAGGCCGCGACGATGGCGCGGGCCTGCGCGACCTGTTCGGGCGTGGGCGTGTAGCAGGCGTTGATCGCATCGACGAATTTCGGATGCACGACCACCGCGCCGCGGAAGCCGAGCGTGCGAGCCTCCTGCAGCAGGACTTCAAACTCCTCGACGCTGCCGAGATTGGCGATGGAGCCGACGAAGCCCACCGGCACCACGCCGGCCGCGCGGGCCGCGTACAGCACCATCAGGCTGGGCGTGAGCAGCGCCTGCGGTGTCGGCAGGCCGCCGACATCGAGCGAGAAGTCCTCGCTGCCGAGCATCATCGAATGCACCCGGGGCGACGCGGCGGCGATGTCGTGGAGCCGCGGCAGCGCCGCGGCGGACTCGATCTGAAGGAGGAATCGGACCTCGCCCGCGGGCAGTCCGGCCGCACGTTCCAGGTCGTCGACGACGCTGGCGAGCAACTGCACGTCGCGCGCGTGCTCGACCTTGGGCAGCACCAGCAGGCGCAGCCCCGGCGACACGGCGGCGCGCAGGTCGTCGACGGCGGTGTTCAGCGCGCCGTTGACGCGCACCGCGGCGACCTTGCCGCCCGCGTGCACGCGCCCGATCGCGGCGGCCACGCCGGCGCGCGCGGTCGCCTTCCTGCTCGGATGCACGCCGTCCTCGAGGTCGAGGATCACCACGTCGGGCGTCTTGTTCAGCGCGCTCTGCAGCAGGCGTTCGTTGTCGGCCGGGACGAAGAGGTAGGAGCGATAGGCGCGACGAGCGCGATCCATGTGCCGATCATTGCGAGTGGCGGCGCTCATCCTCGATCCTTCAGCCACTTGTCGTTGTCCTGGCCCAGCGCGGGCGCCGGTCGGCGCACCGGCGGCCGTGCACCGTTGATCTTGAACGGCACCGCATGGACGGACACCGTGCGCCCGTCCGGGGTGGGGGTGTCCAGCAGCAGCTCGCGCTCCCGGATGTACGGGTGCTGGAGCAGGTCCTCGATGTCGCACACCTCGCCGGCGGTGATGTCGCGTTCCTCGAAGAAGACCAGCGCCTCGGCCAGCGTGAGCGTCGCCAGATGCCCCTGGATCAGGTCGTCGAGCGCATCGATGTTGGCGAGCCGGGCCTCATGCGTGGCGAAGCGTTCGTCCTTCAGCGCGTCGGGTTGCCCGATGCCCGCGAAGAGCCGCTGCAAGGTGCCCGCCATGCCGGCGGACAACGCGACCCAGCGTCCGTCCTTCGTCGCGTAGACGTTGCGCGGCGCGTGCGTCGGCGAGCGGCTGCCGGAGCGCTGCGTGGCCTGGCCGGTGAGCTGGAACTCCGAGGCCTGCGGGCCGAGCATCGAGAACAGCGGCTCGAAGAGTGAGAGGTCGATCTCCTGGACCGTGGGCGACGGATTCGCGCGCTGACGAAGCAGCGCGGCGAGCGCGGCCGTCGATCCATGCAAGCCGGCCACTGAATCGGCGAGCGAGAAGGGCGGCAGCACCGGTGGCCGGTCCGCGTGGCCGTTCATCGCGGCGAAGCCGCTCATGGCCTCGATCAGCGAGCCGAAGCCGCCCTTCTTCGCGAACGGGCCGGTCTGGCCCCAGCCGGAGATGCGCACGACGATCAGCTTCGGATTCAGGCCTTGCAGCGCGTCGTAACCCAAGCCCATCTTCTCGAGGGTCCCAGGCCGGAAGTTCTCGACCAGGATGTCCGCGCGCGCGATCAGCGAGCGCAGCGAGGCCATGCCCTCGTCCGAGCGCAGGTCCAGCGCGACGCTGTCCTTGTTGCGGCTGTACTCCATCCAGTAGGTGCTCACGCCCTGGCGCTGCCAGGCGCGCAGGTCGTCGCCGCGCTCGGGCGATTCGATCTTCACGACCGAGGCGCCGAGGTCCGCGAGCACATGCGTCAGCACGTTGCCCGACACCAGCCGCGACAGGTCGATCACGAGGACGTCCGACAGCGGCTGGCGCTCGTCGGGGAGGGACTGCTCAGAACTCATGGAGGCGCTTCCTTTCAGGGAAGCAGCCTACGGACGCGCGCCGTCGCTGGGAAATACAGATGTCGGCTAGGCGCTAGCCGGTTCTGGACTAGCAGCGTCGCCTCGCTCGCCTCGCGAAGATCCCGACGAAGACCCGCACGATCGCCCAGCCTTGCAAGCTTGCTGAAACCTTCCGCCGCCCGGGACGGACATACTCGGGCTCCTGATGGCGGGGCGGCTCTTGAGCTCCCCGCGCTTGACGCATTCCTCGGGCCCGCACGGCGGGCCACTTTTTCGCTCGGGAACAACAATGAGTCGCACTCACGTCGATCCGCCAACCGCCCTCCGGATCGTGCGCCAGCTCTTCACGGCTTGCCTGCTCTGCATCGGCCTAGTGGCCGGCGGCACGGCGAGCGCCGCGGAAGCCGACGTGCGGCGCGTGTGGCAGATCCTCGACTACCTGGCCGTCGACTACGCGGGCGCGGTGCAGGACGGCAAGATCGTGGCGCAGTCCGAGTACGACGAGATGCACGAGTTCGTCCAGACCGCCCACGACAGGATCGCGGCGCTGGAGGACAAGCCCGAACGCGCCGCGCTGCTGCGCGAGAGCGAAGCCCTTCAAGCCGAGATCGCCGCCAAGTCCGATGCCGCCAAGGTCGGCGGCTTGGCCAAGGCCTTGGCGAATCATCTGATCGCGGTCTACCCGGTCCCGCTCGCGCCGACGGCGCTGCCGGACCTGAAGCTGGGCGCCTCCGTCTACGCGGCGAATTGCGCGGCCTGCCACGGCGCGTCGGGCAACGGCGACGGTCCGTTGGCCAGGCAACTCGATCCCCGGCCGATCGCGTTCACCAACCACGAGCGGGCCCGCCAGCGCAGTGTGTTCGCGCTGTACCAGGCGGCCAGCCAAGGGATCGCGGGAACGGCCATGCCGGCGTTCGGCCAGCTCTCCGAAGAGGATCGATGGGCGGTGGCGATGTACCTTGGCACTTTTGCGCATGACGACAAGCAGCGCGAAGAAGGGCAGCTTGTCTGGAAGGAGTCTGAGAAGGCGCGCGCCGAGGTGACCGGGATGGACCACTTCGTCCGTCTCACGGAGGCAGAACTCGCCAGTGCCGTCGGTGAAGGCCAGGCCGCGGCAACGATGGCCTATCTCCATGCGCATCCCGAGGTGCTGGTCGCGCCTCGTGGGAACCGCCTCACCTTGGCGCGCGATCGGCTGCATGAGAGCGTCGCAGCGTTCAAGGCGGGCCATCCCAAGGAGGCCGCGGAGCTCGCCTTGTCGTCCTACCTGGACGGCGTCGAACCCTACGAGCAGGCGCTCGCAGCGCGTGAGGGCGCGCTGAAGGAGCAGATCGAAGTGGCCATGGGCCAGTACCGCTCGCTGATCGCGGCCCAGGCTCCGGTTCAGGCAGTCGAAGCGGCCGCGGCCCGCATCGACGGACTGTTCAACGATGCCGACCACGTACTGGCGGCCTCCGGCGCCGATGCGACGGCGGCGTTCTTCGGCAGCCTGACGATCCTGCTGCGTGAAGGCATCGAGGCGCTGCTGGTCGTCGTCGCGATGATCGCGTTCCTGCGACAGGCCAAGCGTCCGGACGTGCTGCCGTACGTGCATGCAGGCTGGATCGGCGCACTGGCCGCGGGCGGTGTCACCTGGGCCATCGCGACCTATGCGGTCTCGATCAGCGGCGCCAATCGCGAAGTCACGGAAGGCCTGTCGAGCCTGTTCGCCGCCGTCGTGCTCCTGAGCGTCGGCGTCTGGATGCATCAGAAGAGCGTGGCCGGTCAATGGCAGGCCTACCTGCGCGAGCGCATGTCCGCGGCGCTGGGCCGCCGCTCCGCCTTCTTCATGTTCGGTCTGGCCTTTGTGGCGGTGTACCGCGAGGTGTTCGAGACCATCCTGTTCTACGCGGCGCTGTGGGGCCAGGGCAATGACGGCGCGATCCTGGCAGGCCTGGGCGTGGGCGTGATTTGCCTGGTGGTCATCACGGTGCTCCTGCTGCGCTACAGCGCCCGGTTGCCGATCGGCAAGTTCTTCTCGGTGAGCTCGTGGCTGGTGGCCGTCCTCGCCGTCGTCCTGACGGGCAAGGGCGTGGCCGCGTTGCAGGAGGCGGGTTGGATCGCGCCGAGCGCCTTGTCCGCGCCGCGTCTGGAACTGCTGGGCATCTATCCGTCGGTGATCGGCCTGGTGGCGCAGGCGCTCGTGCTTCTGCTGGTGCTGGGTTTCTTCCTGCGCAATGCCAAGGCGAAGCCTGCGAGCGCTGGACGATGAGGGCGATGATTCAGGTCTTGGCCGGCTGACCTGCCAGCGTCGCCGGCCACTGCCCGGTCAGCACCAGTTCCCGGATCACTTCGTCACGAGATCGCTCACCGCGCGCGCCGCGGGTCCGGGCGAACGCGTGAGCGCGAAGCAGCTGCAGATGGTCCGCCGGATCTCGGGATCCCGGATCACGGCCTGACGCAGCTGGCCCTGGCGCAGTTCTTCGCTGACCGAGCCCGGCGAGAGGATCGTGTACGCGAGGCCGGCGGCGACCGCCGTCTTCACGGCGGGCAGCGAGTCGATCTCGGCCACGACGTCGAGCTCGACGCCGTTGGCGCGGCAGGCCGCGTCGATGATGCGCCGCAGGCCGTGCTCGGTGTTGGGCAGGATCATCGGCAGGCGGCCCAGCTCGCGCAGCGAGACCTCGCGCGCCATCGGCGGCGTTCCGGCGCCGGCGGCGCCAGCGGCACCGACGAGGACCAGTTGCTCCGTCAGCAACTGGCGTTGCGACAACCACGGCTCCTGGCGGTCCTCGAAGAGGATGCTGAGTTCCAGGCGTCCGGCCTGCAGCCATTCGCGCAGGAAGCCGCTGTGACTCTCGACGATGCGCAGCCGCATGAGCGGCAAGCGCGTGCGCACCAGGCGCAGCAACGGCACCGTCGCCGCCAGCGCGACCGTCGTGGGCAGGCCCAGGATCACTTCGCCGGTGAGGTGTTGACCGTCGGCCAGCACCGAGGCTTTCGCCGCTTCGAGTTCCGCCAGCACCTTGCGCGCATGCTCGATGAAGCGGCGGCCGTTGTCGGTCAGCGCCATGCCGCGGCTCGATCGGACGAACAGCGTCGCGCCGAGTTCCTCCTCCAGCGCGACGATGTGCTGGCCGAGCGCCGGTTGCGCCAGGTGCAGCAGCTTGGACGCCTTCAGCAGGCTGCCGGCGTCGGCGACGCCGATCAGGTACCTCAGCTGGCGCAGTTCCACGACTCGATCTCCGGTGATGCGGGACGTCCCCGTCGGCACGGTGACCTTCGCACCATACCTTCGTGCCACCGCGACCTGCGCGGACTGCGGTCTTGCGCCGATGCGCCAATCGCGCACCGAGGGCATTGGCACAATGCGCGGCATGAGCGACACGACTTCCCCCGAGACTTCTGCGACGGCATCCACGGCGCCTTCGGCAGCGACCGACACCGTCCGCCCCGACGGCTTCCTCCGTGTGAGTGCCGCCCTGCGCGCGCTGTCCCATGAACACGAACCGCGCTGGCTCGAGGTCTCCGCCCGCAGCTCGCAGGAGGCGGCCGACGCCCTGGGCGTCGCGCTGGGACAGATCGCCAAGAGCGTCGTGTTCAAGCGCAAGGCCGACGGCGCCGCCGTGCTGGTGATCGCATCCGGCGACAAGCGCGTCGACGAGCGCAAGCTCGAAGCCCACACCGGCAAGCTCGGTCGCGCCGACGCCGACTACGTGAAGGCGCGGACCGGCTTCTCGATCGGCGGCGTGTCGCCGCTGGGCTTCCTGCCGGCGGAGGAGGGCGCGCCCCCGCAACTGTTCATCGACCAGGAGCTGTTCCGCTTCGACACGATCTGGGCCGCGGCCGGCCATCCGAACGGCGTGTTCCTGATGACGCCGCAGCAGCTCGTCGCGCTGACCGGCGCGCCGGTGATCGAGGTGGCGCAATCGTGAGCACCTCGACCTTCACGCCCGTCACCGCCGACAACGTCGCGCGCACGCCCGAAGGCCGCGTCGCCTCGCCCTGCATCAACGTCTGCAAGATGCACGAGCCGACGGCGCTGTGCCGCGGCTGCGCGCGCACCATCCCCGAGATCGCCGGCTGGAGCAAGTCCGACGACGAGTCGCGGATCCGCCTGCTCAACCTGTTGCCCGAGCGCCGCGCGCTGCTGATCGCGCACGGCGCGCTCGCCACCGAGCCGCTGCCCAAGACCTGAACGGCCCGATGGGCGAATGACAGGGGACGACCGATGACCACGATCGATTTCTACTTCGACCCGATCTCGCCTTACGCGGCGCTGGCCTTCGAGCGGCTGCCGGAGGCGCTGGCCGGTCGCAGCGTCGCGGTCCGTCATGTGCCCATCCTCTTCGGCGCCGTGCTGAAGTCGCTCGACAACAAGGGCCCCGCGGAGATCCCCGGCAAGCGAGACTGGACCTACCGCCAGGTGTCGTGGCTCGGCCATCGGCTGGGCGTGCCGCTGGACCTGCCGGCCGCGCATCCCTTCAACCCCTTGCCGCTGCTGCGCCTGCTGTGGGCCACCGCGCCGACGGGTCAGACGCCCGGTCGCTACGCGGTCGAGCGCGTCTTCCACCACGTCTGGCGCGGCGGGCTCGACGCGGCCGATCCGCGGCGACTCGCCGAACTGACGGCGGACCTCGCGCCGATGCGTGATCCCGCGTCGGCCGAGGTCAAGACCGCGCTGCGCGAGGCCACCGATGCCGCCGTCGCGCGCGGCGTCTTCGGCGTGCCGACGATGGCCGTCGACGACAAGCTGTTCTGGGGGCTCGATGCCCTCGACATGCTGACCGCCTTCCTCGACGGCGACGCATGGTTCGACGGTCCGGCGTGGGACGCCGCGCGGACCTTGCCGGTGGGCGTGCAGCGCGGCTGAGCGCGCCTTGCCCTCGAATGTCGCCGTAGGGACATACCCTTTGCTGCGGCGCACAGGGACCGAAATTCCGCATCGAGAAATACGAAGCGAGGGTTGCCCCCGGGTTTGTCAGCCAGGGGCAAGCAAGTCGTCAGAAACGGGTCAGAGCGCGCTCGGATAGTCGCGCCCCAAGGGCCATCGGTCGATGGCTCTGGGAAATCCCGAGGAGACAATCCCATGGCAACTGCAAGCGCAGTGACCACCAATGCGCCGATGACGGCCGAAGAGAAGAAGGTCATCTTCGCCTCTTCGCTGGGCACGGTGTTCGAGTGGTACGACTTCTACCTGTACGGCTCGCTCGCCGCGATCATCGGCAAGCAGTTCTTCACCGGTCTCGATCCGACCGCCCAGTTCATCGCGTCGCTGATGGCGTTCGCGGCGGGCTTCATCGTGCGTCCGTTCGGCGCGCTGGTGTTCGGCCGTCTGGGCGACATGATCGGCCGCAAGTACACCTTCCTGGTGACGATCCTGATCATGGGCCTGTCGACCTTCATCGTCGGCGTGCTGCCCACCTACGAGACCATCGGTCCCGCCGCGGCGGTGATCCTGGTCGGCCTGCGCCTGCTGCAAGGCCTGGCACTGGGCGGTGAATACGGCGGCGCCGCGACCTACGTCGCCGAGCACGCCCCGCACGGCAAGCGCGGCGCGTACACCTCGTGGATCCAGACCACGGCGACGCTGGGCCTGTTCCTGTCGCTGATCGTCATCCTGGGCACCCGCACGGCGCTCGGCGAGGCGACCTTCGCGCAGTGGGGCTGGCGCATCCCGTTCATCGTGTCGATCCTGCTGCTGGCCATCAGCGTGTGGATCCGGCTGTCGATGAACGAGTCGCCCGCCTTCCAGAAGATGAAGTCCGAAGGCAAGACCTCCAAGGCGCCGCTGTCCGAGTCCTTCGGCCAGTGGAAGAACCTCAAGGTCGTGCTGCTGGCGCTGTTCGGCCTGGTGGCCGGCCAGGGCGTGGTCTGGTACACGGGCCAGTTCTACGCGCTGTTCTTCCTGCAGAGCGTGGTCAAGGTCGATCCGGCCGCGGCCAACATCATGGTGGCCGTCGCGCTGCTGATCGGCACGCCGTTCTTCGTCGTGTTCGGCACGTTGTCCGACAAGATCGGCCGCAAGCCGATCATCATGGCGGGCCTGCTGCTGGCGATCCTGACCTACTTCCCGCTGTTCAAGGCGCTGACCAACGCGGCCAACCCGGACCTGGCCAAGGCCCAGGCGACCGCGCAGATCACGCTGACGACCGATCCGGCGCAATGCTCCTTCCAGGGCAGCCCGATCGCGCGCGACGTGGACTTCGTGACGCCTTGCGACATCGCCAAGCGCGCCCTGGCGCAAGCCGCGGCGAACTACGAGACCGTGCCCGGCGCGGCCGGCAGCGGCACGCTGAAGATCGGCGACAAGGTCATCGAGGCGCCGAGCGCCACGCTGACCGCCGGCGGGCACAAGTTCGACGAGGACAGCGCGAAGAAGATCGCCGCGTTCAAGAAGGACCTGGGCGATGCGATGAAGGCCGCGGGCTACCCGGCCAAGGCCGATCCGGCCAAGGTCAACACGCCGCTGGTGATCGCGATCCTCGCGGTGCTGGTGCTGTACGTGACCATGGTCTACGGCCCGATCGCCGCGATGCTGGTGGAGCTGTTCCCGACCCGGATCCGCTACACCTCGATGAGCCTGCCGTACCACATCGGCAACGGCTGGTTCGGCGGCCTGCTGCCCTCGATCAGCTTCGCGATGGTGGCCCAGAACGGCAACATCTATCACGGCCTCTGGTACCCGATCGGCATCGCCGCGCTCACCCTGGTGATCGGCCTGCTGTTCGTGCGCGAAACCAAGGACGTGGACATCTACGCCCGCGACTGAGCGAGCGGATGCACGACGGGATCGGCGCTCCGGCGCTGATCCCGGCAACGACAAGGGCGGCCTCTCGGCCGCCCTTGTTCTTTTCTGCGATCACCGCGCGATGCATGCACGGGGCATGCGTCGCGCGTTGCCTCAGCCCGCCGCCTTCATCTGCTGCGCCTTCGCCAGCACCGACGAGGCGTATTCGGCCGCCTTGATCTCGCGGCCGTAGGAGTCGGTCGCGCCCGGCGCCCAGTTGTCGCCGCCGTTGTACTTCTGCAGCATGTTGGTGGCGTCGCCGCCCTTGTCCGCGAGGATCACGCCGGCCATGGCGACCTGGTCCTTGGGGTCGTTGTGGTCGTAGGCGTGTCCCATCTTTTCCTGGAACTTGCCGGCGTAGGCCTGGCGGGTGCCGGGCTCCACCTGCATCAGGCCGTCGCCCGCGCTGGGGCTGCCGTTCAGACCCTTGCCGAACTGGCTTTCCTTCTCCATCTGCGCGGCCAGGATGTAGGGGTCGACGCCCGTCTTCCTGCCGGCCTCCTGGCAGTCCTTCCACAGCTCGGCCGGCATGCCCGAAGGTCCCTGGCCTCCACCGGTCGAGGACACGTCGCCCACGCCCGACGGCGAGCTGGCGTTCGACACCGGCGGCGCAGAGGTCGGTTGCTGCGCCTGATAGGCGTTGTTCGGTTGGTAGGGGTTGGACGCGCCTTGTGGGCCGCCGGCGCCCGAGGCGCCTTGAGGACCGCCCACGCCTTGAGGACCGCCTACGCCCTGCGGAGCGCCCGCGCCAGAGGCGCCCGATGGGCCACCGCCGCCACCACCAGCACCGCCGCCCTGCGCGCCTTGCTGCTGCTGTTGCAGTGCCTTCATGATCTCGTTGATCAGGAGGTTGAGGATCTGGAGGATCACTTCGGTCAGCTTGGCCTGGATCTCGGCCGCGCCGCCCGGCGCCTGCGACAGACCCGAGAGGCCTCCCGCCTGGCCCAGGGCATCGACGCCACCGAGGCCACCCAGGCCTCCCAGGCCGCCGAGGGGTTGATTCTGGAAGCTCACGGACATGGCAGGTCTCCTTCAGGGGTTGCTGACGACAAGAGGCCATCTTGGGAACTTGCGCTCGCGGTGCCGGCCAGATCCGAAGCGGCGTTCAGCACTGCGAAGACATCGGGACGAGGGGCGCCGGCCTTGCTCCTTCGCGTCGAGGGCGAAGCCTTCGCGATGCGTGTGTCCATCGCGTCCGACGCATGCAAGGCTCGTCCAGAGCGGCCACCCGTGAGCAAGCACCATGTCCCTGCAGTCCCCGCCTTCCTTCCACAGCACCGCCCCGTTCGATCCCCTGTCGGGCAGCGGCGGCGGCTTCCCGTCCGTGCTGCCGATGCCAATGCCGGTGGCCGGCTGGTCGGCGCGGCGCATCCTGTCGGCCTGCCTGCTGCTGGCGAGCCGCATCGGCCGTCACGACGAGGCCGCGCCCATCGGGGCCGCGCTGGCGGTGGACCTGGGCGACGAGCGCGCGGTCAAGGTGCTGATGGCGGTCGGCGCGCTGTTGGGCGGCGACGCATCGGTGGGCCGCGCGGAACTGGCGGGCGAGCAGCATGCCGGCGAGGCCGATGCCGCCACGCTGGTGTTCGCGATGGTCGACCGCCTGGCGGGCGGCCAGCACGCCTGGCGACCGCTGGTCGAGCGCGTGCTGGCCACCAGCAGCGATCCGACCTGGCGCGCGATCGCTTATGCGATCGAGCAGATCGGCTGAGCCGCACCTGCATCGCCCGGATTGCCGCCTGCAGTCACGCATGGATACAGCCGGCCCTCAGCCTGCTGTCAGGCTCGCTTCCCACAATGGCCTCCGATCCGGTCAGTCTGTCGCGACCGGCAACCTCAAGAGGACCTCGGAACCATGTGGAAAATCGTCGTTGGATTCATCGTTTTCGCCGCGATCGCGCTGTTCGTGCTGATGAAGAGCGGCGGCAACATCGACCTGACGGGCGAGAAGCACGACGTGACCGGCGGTCATGCGGAGCAGGCCGCGAGCGACGCGGCCTCGGCGGCGATGGCGGCGGCCTCCGCGGCGCTGCCGGCTGAGGCGGCCTCGGTGGCCGCGTCGGGCGCTTCCCGGTAAGCGATGCCCGCCGCGACGCAGCCAGCGTCGCGGACCCGGGGACCGGTCAACCGACCCGGTCCTCGCTGGCGGCGCGCAGCGGCGCGTCGACCGGCAGACGCATCATCATCCAGGTGCCTTCGCCCGGCCGGGAGATCACCTCGATCTGGCCGCCGAGCACGTTGGTCACGATGTTGTGCACGATGTGCATGCCCAGGCCCGATCCGCCCTTGCCGAGCTTGGTCGTGAAGAAGGGATCGAAGATCCGGCGCACGATCGACGCGTCCATCCCGTGGCCGTTGTCGTCGACGCTCAGCTCCACCTGCGTCGCGTCGAGCCGGTGGCAGCTGACGCGCACCTCGCCTTGCGTCTCGCCCTCGAACGCGTGGACCAGCGTGTTCATCAGCAGGTTGGTGAGGACCTGGCCGAGCGCGCCGGGATAGCTGCTCATCTGCAGGTCCGGCTGCAGGTCGGTGACGATGCGGAAGGGCGTGTGCTTGAAGCTGGGCTCGACCATCACGAGCACGTCCTCGACCACCTGCGCCAGCTCGAAGTCGCGCCGCGTGTCGCTGGTCTGATCGATCGCGACCTGCTTGAAATCGCGCACGAGGTCGGCCGCCTTCTGCACGTTGCGGTGCAGGATGTCCTGGCCGCGCCGCGTGTCCTTGGCCAGCTCCTCGAGCTGGCTGCGGCGCATCGGCGTGTTGTCGGTGAGCATGCGGTCGAGCTTGACCCAGCGGTCCTCCAGCGCCGACACCACCGTCAGCGCGTTGCCCAGCGGCGTGTTGAGCTCGTGGGCGACGCCGGCGACCAGCCGGCCGAGCGAGGCGAGCTTCTCCGACTCGACCAGCTCGCGCTGCGCGGTCTTGAGGTTGGCCAGCGCCTGCGTGAGCTCGGCGTTGGACTCGGTGAGCTGCACGGTGCGCTGCGCCACCTGGTCCTCGAGCGTGCTGGCGTGACCGCGCAGGTCGTCGAAGGCCTTCAGCAAGGCGAGCCGCATGCGCTCCATCGCCTTGCCGACGCGGGCGATCTCGTCCTCGCCGCCGAAGGCCAACGGCTGGTCGAGCTGGCCGGACGCGAGTTCGTCGGCGGCCTCGGACAGGCGCGCCATCGGGCGCAGCACCCGGCGCTGCATCACGACAAGGATCAGGCCCAGCGACACCGTCAGCGTCAGCAGGCTGCGCCACAGCGCGTTCCAGAGGTCGTCGCGCTTGCGCGCCATCAGCGGCTCGGCGCTCATGACCACGGTCAGCTTGGCGATCTCGCGGCCGTCGCGCAGCACGGGGCGCGTCTCGCTGAGCGTCATCGCATCGTCGGGCGTGCCGCGATGGAATTCGACGAAGGCCTGCTGCGCGGCGTTCTCCGTCACCACGACGGAGACGAAACGCGGATCGTCGACCTGCGCCTTGACCATCGGCTCGGCCAGGTCGGGCGAGACCTGCCAGATCGGCTCGGCCAGCGACAGCGCCAGCACTTCCGACACGCGCGACAGATCGCGCTGGAGGTCCTCCATCACGACGCGGCGGCTCAGCTGCTGCTCGTACAGCAGCACGCCGCCGGTGGGCAGGGCCAGGCCCGCCAGCAGCGCCAGGATCACGGCGCTGCGCAGAGAAGTCTTCATCAGGGCCACGTCCGTCCCTCTGTCCATCCCTTGTGACGACGGATTATGCGGGGCGACGGTGACCGCCTCATGCGGCGAAACGCTCATCCGCCGCCAGCACGGTCACGCGGTTGCGGCCCTGGGCGCGGGACGCCTGCAGCGCCTGGTCCGCGCGGCCGATGAAGTCGCGCGCGCTCTCGCCCCGGCCTAACTGCGTGACGCCCATCGACAGGCTCAGGCGCCGGTCGGCGTCGGCCTGCAACTGCCCGATGCCGTGGCGCAGCTGTTCGGCGAGGGTGTAGGCCTCGTGCAGGCCGGCGCCCGGAATGAGCAGTGCGAACTCGTCGTCCTCGATGCGCGCGGCGACGTGGTGGCTCTGCGCGATGCTGCGCACGGCGTTGGCGACCTGTTGCAGCGTGTCGTTCAGGCGCGCCTCGCCGAGGCGCGCGCGCAGCGCCACAAAATCGTCGATGTCGCCCAGCAGCAGGCACGGGGCCGTCGGCGTGCCGGCATCGGGGCTCTGCAGGCAGTCGGCCAGCGCGCGATCGAAACCGCGCCGGTTGCTCAAGCCCGTCAACGGATCCAGCAGCGCCTCGCTGCGGGCGCGGTGGACCTCCTGCCTCAGGGAGGCGACTTCCTGGCGGCTCGCTTCCAGCTTCGCGACCAGGCCGTGGATCGCGTGGCCCATGTCCTGCGTGCCCTGCAGCGCGGCCGCCAGCACCTGGACATGCTGGCCCGGCGCCGCGTCGCGCAGCGAGCGCTCCCAGCCCTGCAGCGCCCGGGCGTACTGCTGCACCTGCTGGCCGGCCTGATCGGTGCAGTCGGACACGCCGCGCAGCACGTCGCCGACGTCCTGCGCCAGGGTGACGGCCATCTGCTCGTCGAGCTCGGCGATGTGCTTGCGGTACAGCGCCCAGGTCTGCGGCTCGTCCAGCGTGCCGCCGTCCTGGGTCAGCCCCATCAACTCACGGCTGAGCGCGCCGTTCATCGCGGTCACGTGCTCGTACCAGACGGCGTACGTGACCGGATGCAGCGCGGCGCGCTGTCTGGACATCAACGGCAAGGCGGTGCGCAGCGCCTGGGCGCTCGCAGCGATGCTCTCGGTGTACCTCATCGGCAGGGTCCCTCGCAGGTCCGGAACCTGTCGCCTCCGTCGAGACGCGGTCCCTTGTCGTTTCCCATCCCCACTACCGCCGTCCGCAGCGTCGTCGCGGCAGGCGCTTGCCGGACTTCGGCGCGGTGGGGCCAGGTCTTGAGGGCATCGGCGCACGTGGGCGATGCGGGGCGCAACTATTCACGCGGGATGGGACAGGGGAGGGGACATGGCTGCGAGGACCGAGCAGAAGCCGGCAGCGCCGGTGCCCCTCTGCGCTCAATCGCCTCCTCACGCTCGGCATTCGCTCCGAGGGGCACCGGCGCCGCCGGCTTCGAGACGACGGGGCGGATCGGGGCGTGGCGGGTGGGGCGGCAAGCGTGCATTGCCCCTTCGCGAATGCGGCCCGCGCGTCGATTCCTAGAATCGACGCATGAGCAGTTCACCCACCGCGGCACCGGTCGCCTCCGCCGATCCCGGCTCGGCGCGCGTGCCGCTCAGCGGGCTGCTGCTCGCCGTCGGCGGCGCGATCGGGTTCTCCGGCAAGGCGATCATCGTCAAGCTCGCCTACCGCCACGGCGTCGACGCGATCACCCTGCTGATGCTGCGCATGCTGCTCGCGCTGCCGCTGTTCCTGCTGCTGGCATGGTGGGCCGGCCGCGGCAAGCCCGCCCTGACCGGACGCGAGAAACTCGCCGTGCTGGGACTGGGATTCAGCGGCTACTACCTCGCCAGCTTCCTGGACTTCGCCGGCCTGGCCTACGTCAGCGCGAGCTTCGAACGCCTCATCCTCTACCTCAACCCGACCCTCGTGCTGCTGCTGTCGTGGGCGATGTTCGGACGCCGCGTGACGCTGCGCCAGGCGGGCGCGCTGGCCGTCAGCTATGCGGGCGTGCTGCTGGTCTTCGGGCACGAGTTGCAGGTCGCCGGCGCGAACGTGTGGCTCGGCGGCGGACTCGTCTTCGGCAGCGCGGTGGCCTATGCGCTGTACCTCGTCTACAGCGGCGAATGGGTCAAGCGCCTCGGCGCCATGCGGCTCACCGGGCTGGCGACCTCGGTGGCCTGCGGTTTCTGCATCGCGCAGTTTCTGCTGGCGCGGCCGGTGTCGGGGCTCGCGGACCTGGCGCCCGCGGTGTGGTGGCTGTCGGCGCTGAACGCGCTGGCCTGCACCTTCGCGCCGGTGCTGATGGTCATGATGGCGATCGAGCGCATGGGGGCGGGTGTCGCCGCGCAGACCGGCATGGTCGGCCCCATGTCCACGATACTGATGGGCGTGCTGATCCTGGACGAGCCGCTGACCGGCTGGGTCGTCGCGGGCACGGTGCTGGTGTTGGGCGGCGTCTGGCTGCTCGCGCGCCAGCGCCGCTGACGCCCCGATGCGCTGAAGCCTGGCGCTCGAACTCCCTCTCCCGCTTGCGGGAGAGGGCAGGGGTGAGGGCCAGCGGCGGTGGCAGTGCTGAAGCCCTTGCGAGGGCAGACGAATCAAGAACGGAGATCGACATGGACTTGGGACTGACGGGCAAGTGGGCCCTGGTGTGCGCGGCCTCGAAGGGCCTGGGTGCTGGCTGCGCCGAGGCGCTGGCGGCTGAAGGCGTCAACGTGGTGATCACCGCGCGCGGTGAGGAAGCGCTGCAGGCGCAGGCCGCCAGGCTGCGCGCGATCAATCCGGCGGTGCAGGTCGTTGCCGTGGCCGGCGACATCACGACCGAGGCCGGCCGCGCCGCCGCGCTGGCCGCCGCGCCCCAGGTGGACATCCTGATCAACAACGCCGGCGGTCCGCCGCCCGGCGATTTCCGCGACTGGGAACGCGAGCAGTGGCTCGCCGCGCTGGAAGCCAACATGCTGACGCCGATCGCACTGATCAAGGCGACGGTGGACTCGATGGCGGACCGCGGCTTCGGGCGCATCGTCAACATCACCTCGGGCGCGGTGAAGGCGCCGATCGACGTGCTGGGCCTGTCCAACGGCGCGCGGTCGGGCCTGACCGGCTTCATCGCCGGCATCGCGCGGCAGTCGCGCATCGCCGGCCGCAACGTGACGATCAACAACCTGCTGCCCGGCGCCTTCGACACCGAGCGCCTGCAGAAGACGATGGCCGCCGGCGCGCAGAAGTCGGGCCAGCCGGTCGACGACGTGCGCGCCAAGCGCATGTCGGCGATCCCGGCGCAACGTTTCGGCAGCGCGGCCGAGTTCGGCGCGATCTGCGCGCTGATGTGCTCGGCTCATGCGGGCTACCTGACCGGGCAGAACATCCTGCTCGACGGCGGTTCCTACCCGGGCACGTTCTGATCGACGGCGCCGGGATGCTCGGGCGGATCCTCGGCCGGATCTTCAGCCGGATCCTCAACGTCTTGCCGACGAGACCAGGATCCCCGCCGCGATCAGCGCGAAGGCCGCGCCGTGGAACCACGCCGGCCATTCGCCCAGCAGCGCGGCCGACATGAGCGCCGCGAAGACCGGCGTGAGGTTGCCGAAGAACGCGGCCAGCGTCGGCCCCGCCTGGGCGACGCCCAGTCCCCAGCAGCGGTAGGCGATCAGCGACGGCCCGATCGCGACGTAGACCAGCGCCGCGACCAGCGGCCAGCCCCACTGCACCGGCGGCACGCCGACGGCCTGCTCCACGCCCGCCGACGCCCAGCCGAAAGCCAGGCCGAACAGCATCTGCGCCATCAGCAGCGCGGCCCAATCCCAGTCGGGCCGGCGCTCGCCCTGCATGTGCGCGGGCGGTCGCGCCAGCAGCCAGCTGTAGAAGGCCCAGCTCAACACGGCCAGCAGCATCAGCAGGTCGCCGACGACGAACTGCACGTGCGTCAACCGCTCCAGGTGGCCGCGCGAGATCACCAGCGCGACGCCCGCCAGCGAGAGCAGCGCGCCGGCGAGCTGGCGGCGCGTCGGCCCCACGCGATAGAGCAGGGCGCCGACGGCCAGCATCCACACCGGCAGGCTGGCGGCGATCAGCGTCACGTTGAGCGCCGTCGAGCTGTGCAGCGCCTGGTACTGCAGCGCGTTGTAGCAGCCCATGCCCAGCACGCCGGTCAACGCGAAGTAGCCCCAGCGCGCACGCAGCGGGGCCAGGTCTTGCAGCAGCGCCCGCGCGGGCCGCGCGATCAGCACCAGCAGCACGAAGGCCAGCGTCCAGCGCGTCGCATTGAGCAGCAGCGGCGGCACCAGCGGTCCGACCGAACGCCCGACGACGGCGTTGCCCGCCCACAGCAGCGGCGGCAGCGTCAGCATCAGGGCCAGTCGTGGGGTCAAGGTCATTGCGGCGGTGCGCCGGAATCGCGAGACTGGCACGATAGCCGCGATCGGCGCGTCGGGCGACGCGCGAGCGACATCCCCCCTTGAGGAGAACCCTGATGAGCGACAGAGCCGTGCGCATCTCGCAACCCGGCGGACCGGAGGTCCTGACCATCGAATCCATCGAGGTCGGGGACCCGGGCCCCGGCGAGATCCGCATCCGCCACGCGGCCTGCGGCCTCAACTACATCGACATCTACCACCGCAGCGGCGTCTACCCGCTGCCCTTGCCGACCGGCCTGGGCATGGAGGGCGCCGGCATCGTCGAGGCGGTGGGCGAGGGCGTGACCCACCTGAAGCCCGGCGACCGCGCCGCGTACGCGAGCCAGCCGATCGGCGCCTACGCGACCGCGCGCGTGATGCCGGCCAGGTGCGTCGTGAAGCTGCCGGACTTCCTGAGCTTCGAGCAGGGCGCTTCGATGATGCTCAAGGGCATGACGGTGCAGTACCTGCTGCAGCGCACGCTGCCGCAGGGCGGGCTGCAGGCCGGCGACCACGTGCTCTTCCACGCGGCGGCAGGCGGCGTCGGCCTGATCGCGTGCCAATGGGCGAAGGCGCTCGGCTTGAGGCTGATCGGCACCGCCGGCAGCGACGCGAAATGCCGGCTGGCGCTGGACCACGGCGCCGAGTTCGCGATCAACTATTCCACCGAGAACTTCGCCGATCGCGTCCGGGAGATCACCGGCGGCAAGGGCGTGAAGGTCGTCTACGACTCCGTCGGCGCGTCGACCTGGGAAGGCTCGCTCGCGAGCCTGCGACCGTTCGGGCTGATGGTCAGCTTCGGCAACGCGTCCGGCGTGGTGCCGCCGGTGTCGCTGAAGGCGCTGTCGGCGTCGGGGCTCTACCTGACGCGGCCTTCGCTGTTCGTGCACCTGTCATCGCTGGAGGCGACGCAGCAGATCTCGGGCGCCCTGTTCCAGGCGGTGGAAAGCGGCGCGGTGAAGATCGAGGTCGAACAGCGTTATCCGTTCGACGAGGTCCAGCGCGCCCATCGCGAACTGGAAGCCCGCACGACGACGGGCTCAGGCGTGCTGCTGGTTTGAACCGGCGGAGCTGGCGAGCGGCGGATCCAGATCGGCCGCCACCGTTTCCGCGTCCAGCAGCGCATCGTTGGCGCTGTGGTCGGCGCGCGGGTCACGCGGATCGCGCGGGTCGTCGCGGGGCACCCGGGCGTCCGGCGCCTGCGCATCGGTGACGATGCGGCGCGGCACCGGCAGCTCGTCGAGCCCGGCGGGCACGGTGTCGGCGGCGAAGTCGGCGGCCGGCTCGCCGTCGAGCGATCCGGCCGTCGTCTCGTGGACCTCGACGTCCACGGTCTCGGTGCGCAGCACCTCGTCCAGCACCAGCGGCTGCGACACCTTGACCTCGAAGCTGAAGCAGGAGCCCGCGCCGGGCTGGCTCTCCACCTGCACCTCGCCGCCCATCAGCTCCACCAGTCGCTTCACGATGGTCAGGCCCAGCCCGGTACCGCCGTAGCGGCGCGTGATGCTGCCGTCCGCCTGCGTGAACGGGCTGAAGATCTGCGCGATCTGCTCGCGCGTCATGCCGATGCCGGTGTCGTGCACCGCGATGCGCAGGCGCAGCGGACCGGCGTGGACCGGCTCGTCGCCGCCGCCTGCGTCCACGCGCTGGATGTCGACGCGGACTTCGCCCTTCTCGGTGAACTTCAGCGCGTTGCCGACCAGGTTCACCATGATCTGGCGCAGCCGCAGCGCGTCGCCCAGCAGATGCTGCGGCACGCCCGGCTGCACGCGGGCGTGCAACTGCAGGCCCTTCTCGTGCGCCTGCAGCAGCAGCGGATGCAGCGCCTCGCGCAGGCAGTCGTGCAGGCTGAACGGCGCCTGGTCGATGATCACGCGGCCGGCCTCGATCTTGGCGATGTCCAGCAGGTCGTTGATGATGACCATCAGCCCCTTGGCCGAGCTGTGCGCGAGTTCGATGAACTTGCGCTGGCGCTCGTTGAGCTCGGTCTGCAGCACCAGCTCGGTCAGGCCCAGCACGCCGTTCATCGGCGTGCGGATCTCGTGGCTCATGTTGGCCAGGAAGGAACTCTTGGCCTGGCTGGCCGCCTCGGCGGCCTCGCGCGCGGCCTCGAGCTGCGCCTGCGTGGCCTTGAAGTCTCCGACGTCGCGCGCATTGAGCTGCAGCACGACCTCGCCGCTGACCGGGTCGCGCATCGGGCGCGCGTCGACGGCGTGCCAGCGCCGGCCGTTGGCGGTGTTGATCTCGAGCTCGGCGCCGAAGGTCTGGCCGCCACGCACCTGCGCGACGATGCGGCGTGCCAGGTCGGGTTCCGGGAAGATCGCGCTGAAGTCGGTCGCGCCGATGGTCTTGCGCAGCCCGTTGAAGCACATCGCCGCGGCCGGGTTGCGCATCAGCACGCTGCCGTCGCGCAGCGAGAACACCGCGATCCGCACCGAGGTGTGCTGCAGCGCCTCGACGCCGCGCAGCAGGCTCTTGTCCACACCGCTGACCAGCGAGTCCGCCGCGAACAGCATCACCTGGCGCTTGTCGGGCGTGCGGATGCCGCGGGAGACCAGCATCACCGTCGCCGGCTGACCCTTCGGGTACAGCGTCCACTGCTCGCGCACCAGCTTGCCCTGCGTGTGGTCGGCGGCCGTCACCGCCAGCCGCTCGGCCACCGAGGGGCTCATGTCGCTGAGGTCGCGGGAGAGGAATTCCTCGGCGCTGTCCGCGCGCCAGAAACCCAGCGCGGCGGCATTGGCCCAGAGGTTGCGCTGACGCTCCTGGTCGTAGACCCACATGGGCACATCGAGCCAGTCATAGTGGGTCAGGCAGGAGAAGTCGAGCATGGGAGCGAGGCCCTTGTCGGCCCTGTTCTTGGTTACGTTCGGTCGCAGCGGATTGTCGCCGTGGGCCGTGTCCTGTCCATGGCGGCGATGTCCACTTCGTCACGTCGAAGGCCCATGCGTGCCGAACCCCGCCGCGCCCGCGTGACGCCCTCCCTCTTCCGGACAAGGCTACGCAGACGGGCGTGCGGGCGCCAGCCTCGTTTCTCCGGGGGAACCCTCGGTCCGAGGGGCGGTACGGCCTTGACGTCAAGGGCGCGCTCCCGCGCGCCGCGTGCTCAGCCGCGCTTGACGCGCCGCAGCTCGTCCCAGATCAGCAGGACGGCGCCGATGGTGATGGCGCTGTCGGCGATGTTGAAGGACGGGTAGTACCAGCCGGCCCAGTGCAGCTGGATGAAATCGACGACGTAGCCGTGCAGCAGGCGGTCGACGATGTTGCCCACCGCGCCGCCCAGGATCAGGCTGAGCGCCCACGCGAACTGCGTCTGGTGGCCGTGGCGGCGCAGCATCCAGATGATGAAGATCGTCGCCGCGACGCCGAGCCCGACGAAGAACCAGCGCTGCCAGCCCGACGCGCCGGCCAGGAAACTGAATGCCGCGCCGGTGTTGTGGACCCGCACCAGGTTGAAGAAGGGCAGGACGTAGTGGCTGTCCCCGTACTGGAAGCTGTGCAGGATCAGCACCTTGGTGAACTGGTCGGCCACGATCACCAGCAGGGCGATCGCCAGCCACTGGACCAGGCGGTTGTTCGACGAGGACGGGGACTTGGTGGCCATGGATGCAGCACGGAGGGAAGCGCGGAACCCGCAACTGTAGCGCCCGTGGCGCCGGCGCCGTGCGGCTACAGTTCGGGCCCGACGAGGACCCCATGAGACTTCGCCTGAAGATCCTGTTGCTGGCGCTGCTGCCGCTGGTCGCCTCGCTGCTGCTGATCGCGGTCGCGGTGCGCCAGCAGGAGCGCGAGCTGCTCGCCCGCGAGCATGCCGCCGTGCAGCGCGCCTACATGGACGCGCGCCGCGACGAGCTGCGCCATTACGTCGAGCTGGCCGTCAGCACGCTGCAGCCGCTGTACGCGCGTTCGCCCGGACAGAGCGCCCGGACCACCGACGCCGACGTCGAGCGCGACAAGCGCGAGGCGCTGCGGCTGCTGTCCTCGCTCGACTACGGCGAAGACGGCTATTTCTTCGTCTACGACCTGCAGGGCAAGGTGCTGATGCACTCGCGCCAGCCGGAGCTGCTCGGCCGCGATCTCTGGGGCCTGCGCGATCCGCTGGGCCGGCCGACGATCCAGCAGCTGGTCGGGCGGGCCAAGGCGGGCGGCGGTTATGTCGAGTACCTCTGGCGCAAGCCGTCCAGCGGCGAGATGGCGCCCAAGCTGGGGTATGTCGTCGCGATGGAGCGCTGGAACTGGATGCTGGGCACGGGCCTGTACCTGGACGGCATCCGCGCGACGCTGGAGCAGCTCGACCGCGAGGCGCAGGCCAACATCGCGCGGACGATGTGGGGCATCGCCGCGATCGCCGTGTTCGGCGTGGCGCTGATCAGCGCGAGCGCGCTGGCGCTCAACCTCAGCGAGCATCGCCAGGCCGAGGCCCGGCTGCGCGCGCTGGCGCACGAGGTGGTGCGCTCGCAGGAGGACGAACGCGCGCACCTGTCGCGCGAGCTGCACGACGGCGTCAGCCAGACGCTGGTGTCGACCAAGCTGCTGATCGAATCGGCGCAGCAGGCCGGCTCGACCGCGCTGCTGCCGCGCGCGCTGGAACGGCTCAACGCCAGCCTCAGCGAGGTGCGCGGGCTGTCCCACCGCCTGCGCCCGGCGCTGCTCGACACGCTGGGCCTGCCGGCGGCGCTGGAGCATCTCGCGCGCGAGTTCGACGAGGCGGGCGCGGTGCCCGTGTCGATGCGCGTGGCCGGCACGCCGCGCGAACTGCCCGAACTGCTCAACACCGTGCTCTTCCGCGTGGCGCAGGAGGCGTTGACGAACGTCGCCAAGCATGCCGGCGCGGCGCGCGTGGAGATGTCGCTCGACTTCGCGCCGGAGGATGCGCGTGGCGACGACGCGGCCGTGCTGCTGCGGGTGCTGGACGACGGCGCGGGCTTCGATCCCGCCGACGCCGAACGCGACGATCCGAGCCACGGCATCGGCCTGCGCAACATGCGCGAACGGATGGCCTCGATCGGCGGCGCGCTCGACCTGCAGTCCAGCCCCGGCCACGGCACGCAGGTCGAGGCCGTCGTGCCCCTGTCGGCGATCCGTCGCCTGGCGCGAGACAATCCGGTCCCATGAGTTCGGATCCTTCCTCCGGCGCTGCGAGCCACGGCAGCCCCGCCAGCCCCGCCGTCCCCGGTGACGCGGCCGGCGCGGCCGGCGCGGCCGCGCCCGTGCGCATCCTGCTGGTCGACGACCACCCGCTGGTCCGCGAGGGCGTGCGCTCGCGGCTGCAGGGCGAGGCGCGTTACCTCGTCGTCGGCGAGGCCGGCAACGCGGAGGAGGCGATGATGATGCTGATCGCCACGCAGCCGCAGGTCGTGCTGCTGGACGTCGGCCTCAAGGGCCACAACGGCATCCAGCTCGCGCAGACGATGCTGGAGCGCGTCCCCGACCTGCGCGTGCTGATGTACAGCATGTACGACAACCCCGAGTACGTGCAGCGCGCGCTGCAGGCCGGCGCCCGCGGCTACGTCCTCAAGGACGCGCCCGCCGGCGAGATCGTGGCGGCGATCGACGCGGTCGCGGCCGGCGGCACTTTCCTCAGCCCCGGCGTTTCCAAGCGCATGTTCCGCAGCCAGCAGCCGCGGCCCATCCTCTCCCCGCGCGAGAGCGAGATCCTGTCCGCGCTCGCCCGCGGCGAATCGAGCAAGCAGATCGCCCGCACGCTCGACCTGTCCGTCAGGACCGTCGAGACGCACCGCCAGAACATCAAGCGCAAGCTCGACCTCGACGGCCAGGCGGAACTGATCCGCTATGCGGTCGAGCATGCGCGTGGGCTGCCGCGCGATCCGCCCTGAGCGGACCGGCCGATGAAACCGGCGGCCCGTCGCCGGCGACAAAGCGGCTCCCGTTTCCGAGGCGCCGCGCCATGTTCCCTTTCCCGACCTGCACCCCCCGCGACAACTACGCCGCCGCAGATGCGCTGTGGTCGTCCGGCGCGCATGCCCAACCGGCCTCTCCCGCCGCCGTGCGGTGGGGGCGCGAGCTGGCGATGCCCGGAAGCTGGCCGTCGACGAGGGAACGCAGACCGCAGGCCGAGTTCCTCCTCGAGCTCGTGACCGTGGTGCGCGGGATGGACGTCTTTCCTGCGGGATCCGACCTGCTGGTGAGTTGGGTGTTGCTGGACCGGCACGCGGCGGCCGAGGCGCCCTCACGTTTTCTCGCGGCAACGGGTCCGGACGCTTCCACACCGGGCAGGCCTTACCCCTGGATCAGCGGGTACTTCCAGTATGACGGCAGCGCGTTCATCGGCCTGGGCGAAGTCCAGCGCGTTGACGGCGAATCGCATCCCGCCCTGCACGCCAGCGAACCGATGGACGCGGACCGAGCCTTCGATCTCATCGCCCAGGCGGCGCATCGGACGCATCAGGCGTTGGGACAGAAGTCGCCGGCGTGCTGCTCCGACGGTGCGTCCCTGCGCCACGCCGTGTCCGATCACCTCCGGGACCATCCCGAGATCGCCGAGCCCTTGGCGAGGCGTTTCCCGCTGGGATCCGGTTATCCCCCGCCCGTCCTGACGTTTGAACAGGTGGCGGCCAATCGACGGGCGGAAAGGGATCATCTGAACAGCGGCAGCGCCACGCCCACGGAATATCGGGTCCCCATCGACGTCATGCGCGCGCTGCTGCCCGGCGGCGAGACCCAGCTGGAGCCGGCCATCTGGGACGGGCTCCGGGAGATCCCGCGCAAGCTGAAGCTCAGTCCCACACCTTTCAACCTCGCGTTCCACGTGGGGACGGTGACCTGCCTCGGCAGACAGTCCCAGCGGCCGGACCTCGTCAGCCCCGGTTCGATCGACGAGATGCGTGCCGCGATGAAGTGGAAGTCGGGCCGCACCTTGAACGTCCGCGAGCTGTTCTCCGGACGGTACGACCTCGCCACGGCGGTCGTGGAAGGCCTGGTGAGCGCCAGCACCGTGCGTTTCGCCAAGTGGTACGGCGATCCGGACCCCCTTCCGGATCGTGATGCGGGTTAATCCGTACGTGCTCCTACGCCGGTGCGCTAGTGCCCGCGACGGATGTGCGAAACCGCACAGGAACGGAAACTGCCGCCGCTAGACAGCCCGCGTGCGCCGTCGTCCTTCGTGGCCGCCGGGGCGCGCGACCATAAAAGGAGACATCGATGTCGAACATGAGTCGCCACCTCGCCTGGGCGGGCGTGGCCATCCTCGGGGCGTTCGCCCTGGCTACCGTCGCACTGGCGAACGGCGAAGCGGTCAGCGCGCTGTGGGTCGTCGTCGCGGCGATCTGCGTGTACCTGATCGGCTACCGCTACTACAGCCTGTTCCTGGCCACCAAGGTGCTGGGCCTGGACCCCACCCGCAAGACGCCCGCCTGGAAGCACAACGACGGCCTGGACTTCGTCCCGACCCACAAGTACGTGCTGTACGGTCACCACTTCGCCGCGATCGCCGGCGCCGGTCCGCTGGTCGGTCCGGTGCTGGCCGCGCAGATGGGCTACCTGCCGGGGCTGCTCTGGATCCTGGCCGGCGTGATCTTCGCCGGCGCGGTGCAGGACTTCATCGTGCTGTTCATCTCGACGCGCCGCGACGGCCGCTCGCTGGGCGATCTCGTCAAGCAGGAGATGGGCACCGTGCCCGGCGTGATCGCGCTCTTCGGCGCGTTCATGATCATGATCATCATCCTGGCGGTGCTGGCGCTGATCGTCGTGAAGGCGCTGGCCGGCTCGCCCTGGGGCACCTTCACCGTGGCGGCGACCATCCCGGTCGCGCTGTTCATGGGCGTGTACCTCAGATTCATCCGCCCGGGCCGCATCGGCGAGGTGTCCATCATCGGCTTCGTGCTGCTGATGCTGGCCATCGTCGGCGGACAGTTGGTGCATGAGAGTCCCGCGTGGGCGCCGCTGTTCACCTACGACGGCAAGGCGCTGACGTGGATGCTGATCGGCTACGGCTTCGTCGCCGCCAGCATCCCGGTGTGGCTGCTGCTGGCGCCGCGCGACTACCTGTCGACCTTCCTGAAGATCGGCACGATCATCGCGCTGGCCATCGGCATCGTGATCGTCGCGCCGCCGATGCAGATGCCGGCGTTCACCCAGTTCGCGGCCGGCAACGGCCCGGTGTGGTCGGGCAACCTGTTCCCCTTCCTGTTCATCACCATCGCCTGCGGCGCGGTGTCGGGCTTCCATGCGCTGATCAGCTCGGGCACCACGCCCAAGATGCTGGACAACGAAGTCAACGCGCGTTTCATCGGCTACGGCGGCATGCTGGCCGAATCCTTCGTCGCGGTGATGGCGCTGGTGGCCGCCTCGTGCATCGAGCCGGGCGTCTACTTCGCGATGAACAGCCCGGCGGCGCTGGTGGGATCGACGCCCGACGCGGTCGCCGCGACGCTGTCCACCTGGGGCTTCGTGATCACGCCGGAGATGCTGGTGCAGACGGCCAAGGACGTCGGCGAGAACACCATCCTCGCGCGTGCCGGCGGTGCGCCGACGCTGGCGGTGGGCATGGCCCACATCCTGCACCAGGTGGTGGGCGGCAAGGCGATGATGGCCTTCTGGTATCACTTCGCGATCCTGTTCGAGGCGCTGTTCATCCTGACCGCCGTCGATGCCGGCACGCGCGCCGGCCGCTTCATGCTGCAGGACCTGCTGGGCACTTTCGTGCCGGCCCTGAAGCGCACCGAGTCGCTGCCCGCCAACCTGATCGCCACCGGCCTGTGCGTGGCGGCGTGGGGCTACTTCCTGTACCAGGGCGTGGTCGATCCGCTGGGGGGCATCAACACCTTGTGGCCGCTGTTCGGCATTGCCAACCAGATGCTGGCTGCGGTGGCGCTGCTGCTGGGCACGGTGGTCCTGTTCAAGATGAAGAAGGACCGCTACGCCTGGACGACGATCCTGCCGGCGGCCTGGCTGCTGATCTGCACGATGACGGCGGGCTGGCAGAAGATCTTCAGCGACGATCCCAAGGTGGGCTTCCTGGCGCACGCCGCGAAGTACGCGGACTCGCTGGCGGCGGGCAAGGTGCTGGCGCCGGCCAAGAGCCTGGAGGCGATGGAGCGCGTGATCTTCAACGACCGCCTGGACGCGGGCCTGTGCGCGCTGTTCATGTTCGTCGTCGTGAGCGTGCTCGTCTACAGCGTCAAGGCGGTGCTGAAAGCGCGCGCCGAGCGCAAGCCGTCGGTACGCGAGACCCCGTTCGAACGCATGCCCGAGGGCGCCACGGCGGGCGGCCATGCTTAAGCAGGCTGCGGAAGCCGCCCAGGCCGCGCTGTCGGCGGCCTCCGACGTGCTGCAGGCTGGCCGCTACATGGCACGCGGCGTGCGCCAGCAGCTGATTGGTGCGGACTACGGCGCCTACCTGGCACACATGTCCCGCACCCATCCCGACCAGTTGCCGCTCAGCTACGAGGCCTTCTTCCGCGAGCGCCAAGAGGCCCGCTACAGCTCCCGCACCGGCCGCTGCTGCTGATCGCACGAACGGCGCAAGGTCGCCCGGGGCCGGCGGAGTGGCCGAGCCCCGGACTGACTTGGGGCGCCGTCTGTTCGAGCAAAGCGAACCGAAGGTGAGCGGCGCGAGTTGGCGCCCCGGCGAGGCCACTCCGCCGGCCCCGGGCGACCTTGCGCCGTGGCTCGGTGACACTAGGCAGCATGCCTCGCTTCTCCGCCAACCTCAGTTTCCTCTACCAGGAGCTGCCGTTCCTCGACCGCTTCCACGCCGCCGCCCGGGACGGGTTCGCTGGCGTGGAATGCCTGTTCCCTTACGACGTTCCTGCTTCTGAAGTACGGGCTCGCGCCACGGCGCACGGTCTGAGCGTCGTGCTCATCAACGCACCGCCTGGCGACTGGGCGGCGGGTGAGCGGGGCCTGGCCTGCGTCGAGGGCAGGGAAGGGGACTTCCGGGACGCTGTCGAACGATCACTCGCCTATGCCTCGGTGCTGGCCTCGCCGCGCGTGCACGTTCTGGCGGGCCTCCTGCCTCCCGGAAGCGATCGCGAAGCTGCCGTCGCGCGGTATGAAGAGCGCCTGCACTGGGCCGCGGAGCGCGCGTCCCGCGCCGGCATCAGCGTCATGATCGAACCCATCAATCCGCACGACATGCCTGGTTATCTGCTGCAGCGGCAGGACGAGGCCCACGCGATCGTCGAGCGCATCGGTGCGGCGAACCTGAAAGTCCAGATGGATCTGTACCACTGCGCGCGTGTCGAGGGCGATGTCGTCGCACAGTTGCGCCGGCACCTGCCCACGGGCCGCGTGGGTCATTGCCAGATCGCGGGCGTGCCGGACCGGCATGAGCCGGACGAGGGCACGCTCGACCTTCGGGGGGCGTTGACCGCGATCGACGAGATCGCAGCGGCGACCGGATGGGAGGGTTGGATCGGTTGCGAATATCGACCGCGGCGCGGCGCCGTACCCGGAGGCACCAGCGACGGCCTCCGCTGGTTGTTCCCGACTCGACGGGAAAACGCCTGACGCAGGTTGCTCCCGCCACCTACTGAGCGACTCCATATCGATCGAAGGAGTCGCGGTGAGAGATTGTCGAGGGGGCAGGGTCGTCCCGGCGCTGGGACTGGCATGCGCTCTGTCCAGTGGCTTGTTCGTCCCCGCCAACGCCGATGCGGTGATGATCAGCGAGGCGAAATTCGTCGAACTCGGCGGAAACCGCGACGCGGTCGAACGGACCTTTCCCGCCGTCCTTGCGCAATTGCGCGCACGCAGCCTGTCCGCGCAGTTCCTGGCCGTCGGCATGATCGATCGCTGCACGGCCACCTGGCTGGGTGAGCAAGGTCCGCACACCTACCTGCTGACGGCCGCGCACTGCGTCAACTCGGCAAGCGGCCAGGCGACGGCCAATCGCCAGACGTTTCGGGACTGGCGCGGCCAGGTCATCGCCCAAGGAGAGGGATGGGCCGTCAAGCCGTCCCATCGACCGGGCGCCCGGCCCGGCTGGTATCTGTCCGAAGACATCGCCGTGTTGCGACTGCCACGGGTCGCCACGCCCGTCGACGCGCGCGGCCGCCGGCTCGATCCCCCGACGATCGCCGAGGACGACCTCCAGGTGTCCCACGGCGTCCACTTCGTGGGCTACGGACTGGCGGGCGTGGGATCGGACTACATCCCCGTCCCCAGGGCACAAAGCCGGGTGACCGGCGAAGCCATTGTCAGCGGTGTGATCGCGCAAGGGCGCAGCGTGGTGACGGGGTATGAGCCGCGGGCCGGCCACCCGTCCTGGGCATTTCCCGTCAGCGGCGACAGCGGTTCCGCACTGTGGCGCGTGAACCAGGGCTACTGGCAGGTGGCGGGCGTGGCGGCCTCGATGTACTGGAAGCCGGTCTTCCTGGCGCAGGCTCCCCAGGTGTCCCGCCACGCCGCATGGATCGACGGCATCTTCCCCGGCGCCGTGCGGCAGTCCGAGCGCATGACGGTGACCGCCTCGACGCCGTTCGTGTCCAGGAACCATGTCGACGATCCGTCGGGAGCAACGATCCACTTCGTCATTCCGCCTCAGCGCGGTGCCGCCGGCCCCTCCGTCGGTCGATGGTCGGACGTGAACGGGCTCAGCATGATCATCGTGGAGGTCCAGGAAGCCCGCACCGGTGCGACCGCTCCGATCCGGCTCCGGGCACACCGGGATGCCGGGTGCCGGCTCTCGCCCATCGAGGACGCGGCACCGTGCCCCGGCTCAACGAACAACCGGTTGAACGTGGCGTTTCGGGCCGAGGACAACCGCGGCTTGAAACCTGGCGTCTACGTCGGTCGCTTCGACGTGGATGTCCTTGCGGGGACGGACCGCTCCCGTCGCCAGCGCATGACCCTCCACCTCGACGTCCGCCATCTGCTGCGGGGTCAGGTCTCCACCACGGCGGCCTACGTCTCGCCCCACCTGGCCGAGCACGCCGCCCACGGCATGGTCTATTACACCGTGCCAGCGCAGGAGCGGGCGCGCGGGCCGGTGGCCGGACTGTGGAACGGCAGTGACCTTCCCAGCAGGATCCTGGTGATGGTGCGCGATGCCGTGACCGGCCAGGAGCGGGAGATCGTCCTGCGGGCGCGACGCGATCCCCTCTGCGGCGGAGGACGGATGACACGCATGGAAGATGCCGTCACCTGCCAGCGGCGCTCGGCCGGGCCGCTGACGGTGGGCTTCCACCGCGAGGACAACCCCCCGCTGCCCGCCGGCCTCCACCGCGGTCGAGTGACTGTCCAGGCGCACGACTGGATGGATCGCAACTTCCACCAGCTGATCGAGCTCGACGTCGATCTGGACACGCTCGACGCGGCCGCCGATCAGGCGATGGCCCGCGCCTCGCCGTCGCCGTAGAGATTGCTCTCGCACCGCCCGCAGATCGTCGGATGCGCCGGATTGACGCCGACGTCCGCGCGGTAGTGCCAGCAGCGCTCGCACTTCTGGTGCGACGACGGCGTCACGGTGATGCTCAGCTCGCCGGCCAGCGCCACGCTCGCCGCGGACGTGATCAGCACGAACTTCAGGTCGTCGCCCAGGCTGTCCAGCAGCGCGAGGTCCTCGGCGTTCACGCCCAGCGCGACCTCGGCCTGCAGCGACGAGCCGATCGCGCCGGTGCTGCGGACTTCCTCGATCGCCTTGTTCACCGCGTCGCGGATCTCGTGGATGCGGTTCCACTTGGCGATCAGGCCGTCGTCGTGCGCGATGCCGACCGACCAGTAGGTCTCGGTGAAGATGGTGTCGCCGGCCTCCTTGCCCGCGAAGACCTTCCACGCCTCTTCCGCGGTGAAGCTCAGGAACGGCGCCATCCAGCGCAGCATCGCGTGCGTGATGTGCCACAGCGCCGTCTGCGCCGAGCGACGCGCCGTCGACTTCGGTGCGCTCGTGTACAGGCGATCCTTCAGCACGTCCAGGTAGAACGCGCCCAGGTCCTCCGAGCAGTACACCTGCAGCTTGGCCACGACCGGGTGGAACTCGTAGCGCTGGTAGTGCGCCAGGATCTCCTCCTGGAACTGCGCGGCGCGGGCCAGCGCGTAGCGGTCGGCCTCCAGCAACTGGTCCAGCGGCACGGCGTCCGACGCCGCGTCGAAGTCCGAGGTGTTGGCCAGCAGGAAGCGCAGCGTATTGCGGATGCGGCGATAGCCGTCCACGACGCGCGCCAGGATCTTCTCGTCGCCGGCGATGTCGCCCGAGTAGTCGGACGCCGCCACCCACAGCCGGATGATCTCGGCGCCCAGCTTCTTGCTGGTTTCCTGCGGGTCGACGCCGTTGCCCAGCGACTTGCTCATCTTGCGGCCCTTGCTGTCCACGGTGAAGCCGTGGGTCAGCAGGCCGCGGTAGGGCGCGCGGCCGTTGATCGCGCAGGAGATCAGCAGCGACGAATGGAACCAGCCGCGATGCTGGTCATGGCCTTCGAGGTAGAGGTCGGCCTCCGGGCCGGTCTCGTGCGCCGCGCCGGCGTGCGAGCCCTTGAGCACGTGCTGGAAGGTGGAGCCCGAGTCGAACCACACGTCCAGGATGTCCTGGCCCTTCGAGTACTGTTCCGCTTCCGCGCCCAGCCACTCGGCCGGGTCGAGCTTGGACCAGGCCTCGATGCCGCCGGCCTCGACCAGCTGCGCGGCGCGTTCGATGAACTCGAGCGTCCTCGGATGCGGCTGACCGCTGTCCTTGTGCAGGAAGATCGGCAGCGGCACGCCCCAGCTGCGCTGGCGCGAGATGCACCAGTCCGGCCGGCCGGCGATCATGTCGTGCAGTCGCGTCCTGCCGTTCTCGGGATAGAAGCTGGTCTGCTCGATCGCGTCCAGCGCCAGCTGGCGCAGGGTCTTGTCGGCCTTGTCGACGGTGAACACGCCGTCGCCCTCGTCCATGCGGACGAACCACTGCGCGGCCGCGCGGTAGATCACCGGCGACTTGTGGCGCCAGCAGTGCGGGTAGCTGTGGCGGATCTTGCTGTGCGCCATCAGGCGGCCGGCGTCCTGCAGCGCCGCGGCGATCACCGGGTTGGCCTTCCAGATGTGCTGGCCGCCGAACAGCGGCAGCTCGGCCTCGTAGACGCCGTTGCCCTGCACCGGGTTCAGGATGTCCTTGAACGCCAGGCCGTGCGCGATGCACGAGTTGAAGTCGTCCACGCCGTAGGCCGGCGCCGAGTGGACCACGCCGGTGCCGTCGTCGGCGGTGGCGTAGTCGGCCAGGTACACGGGGCTCTCGCGGTCGAAACCGGGATGCACGTGCGCGAGCGGGTGCTTGAACTTCAGCAGCTCGAGCGACTTGCCCGGCGTGACGGCGACGGTCTTGCCCTCGATGCCCCAGCGGGCCAGGCACTTCTCGACCAGCGCCTCGGCCACGACGAAGTAGCCGCGCTCGGTGTCGACCAGCGCGTACGGCAGTTCCGGATTCAGGTTCAGCGCCTGGTTGGCGGGGATGGTCCAGGGCGTCGTCGTCCAGATGACGGTGAACGCCTCCTTGTCCAGCTTCGGCACGCCGAAGGCCGCGGCGAGCTTCTCCGGCTCCGCGCTCAGGAAGGCGACGTCGACCGCCGGGGAGTCCTTGTCGGCGTACTCGATCTCGAACTCGGCCAGCGAGGAGCCGCAGTCGAAGCACCAGTACACCGGCTTCAGGCCGCGGTAGACGAAACCGCGTTCGAACAGGCGCTTGAGCACGCGCAGCTCACCCGCCTCGTTCTTGAAGTCCATCGTCCGGTACGGATGGTCCCAGTCGCCGAGCACGCCCAGGCGCTTGAAGTCGCTGCGCTGCTGGTCGATCTGCTCGGTGGCGTAGGCGCGGCTCTTGGCCTGCACCTCGTCGCGCGGCAGGCCGCGGCCGAAGGTCTTCTCGATCTGGTTCTCGATCGGCAGGCCGTGGCAATCCCAGCCCGGGATATAGGCGGCGTCGAAGCCCTCGAGCTGGCGCGCCTTGACGATCATGTCCTTCAGGATCTTGTTGACCGCGTGACCCATGTGGATCTGGCCGTTGGCGTAGGGCGGGCCGTCGTGCAGCACGAACTTCGGGCGGCCCTGGCGCGCCACGCGCAGGCGCTGGTAGAGGCCCTGGTCTTCCCATTCCTTCACCCAGCCCGGCTCGCGCTTGGGCAGGTCGCCGCGCATGGGGAACGGGGTGTCGGGCAGGTTGAGCGTCGAGCGGTAGTCGGCTTTCGCTTCAGCTTTCGCGTCGAGGGGGGCGTCGGGCTTGGAGGCGTCGGTCATGGCGGCGGCAATCGAAGGAGCGGCCGGAGGAAGGGCCGCGAGAGAAGAGGGGTGGCGCGCTGGGCAGGGTGCTGTGGAAGCAGGGCCGCACGCCGGCTGAGCGGTCGAGATGGGCGGTCGAAATGAGCGATCGGGTGCTCAGCCCGTCAAATTCGGTCGCGGGTGGTCTGGCGGCGGACGGCGGCGTGGGTGGTCGCCGGTTCGGCGAAGTACGCGCGTGCCTGGCGGACGTCCTCGCGGATGGCGGCGGTCAGGGCGTCCAGGCCGTCGAAACGGGCTTCGTCGCGCAGTTTGTGCAGGAGTTCCACGCGCACGAGTTTACCGTAGGCCTCGCCCGGGCCCAGGCGGGCGGCCAAGGCCGCCGGCCAGTCCAGCGCGTGGACCTCCAGCAGCACGCGGCCGGCGTCCTCGACCGTCGGCCGCACGCCCAGCGAGGCGACGCCGTCCAGCACGAGCCCGCCGGCGCCGGGGGGCTGGCCCTCGATGCCATCGATGCTGTCGAGCCCGTCGAGCCCATGCACCCGCACCGCGAAGATCCCGTGCGCGGCCGGCTTGTCGTGGTCGAACCGCAGGTTCAGCGTCCGGAAGCCGTCGCCCTTGCCGGGCGCGGTCTCGGCCAGTTGCCGTCCCAGCTTCTGGCCGTGGATCACATGGCCGGAAATCGCGTAAGGCCGCCCCAGCAGCCGCGCCGCACCGGCCATGTCGCCGGCGGCCATGGCTTCGCGCACGGCGGAGCTCGACACCCGCAGCCCATGCACCTCGTAGCTCATCATCCGCGCGACGTCGAAGCCCAGGCGTTGCCCTGCGGCGTCCAACGTCGCGTAGTCGCCCTGCCGCTTGGCGCCGAAGCGGAAGTCGTCGCCGACCAGCGCGTACCTCGCGCCCAGGCCGTCCACCAGCACCCGCTGGATGAAGTCCTGCGCCGGCAGCGAGGCCAGCGCCTCGTCGAAGCGCAGCACGACGACCTGGTCGATGCCGCAGCGCTCCAGCTCCTGGAGCTTGTCGCGCAGCGTGGCGATGCGCGCCGGGGCCAGTTCGGGCTTGCCGAGCTTGTGCGCGAAGAAGTCGCGCGGGTGCGGCTCGAAGGTGAGCACGCAGGTCGGCAGGCCGCGGTGGCGGGCCTCCGACAGCAGCAGCGCCAGCATGGCCTGGTGGCCGCGATGGACGCCGTCGAAGTTGCCGATCGTCAGCGCGCACTGCGCCGCGATGCCGGGATGGTGGAAGCCGCGGAAAACCTGCATGGGCGGGGATTATCAGCCGCCGCGCGGGGCGGCGCCGCGATCGGGGGGGATCAGGCGGCCGCGGCGGCCGGCGGAGCGGCCAGGTGTTGCGTGACGACGTCCAGCAGCTCGTCCATCTCGAACGGCTTGACCAGGTGGCCGTCCATGCCGCTGGCCAGGCAGCGGGCCTGGTCGTCGTCGACGGTGCTGGCGGTAAGGGCGACCACCGGCGTGCGCGGCAGCAGCCGGCGCGCCTCTTCCTGCCGCCACGCGGTCGTGGCCGCGTAGCCGTCCAGCTCCGGCATGTGGCAGTCCATCAGCACGAGGTCGAAGCGCTGCGCGCGCAGCAGGTCCAGGGCCTCGCGACCGTGCTCGGCCGGGACCACGTGCAGGCCGCAGCGCTCCAGCATCGTCCTGGCCACCAGCAGGTTGACCGGGCTGTCGTCGACCAGCAGGACGCGGCCGTCCAGCCGAGGCAGCGGGCGCGGCGGCGTGCCGGGGGGCGCGGGGCGCGCCGTGGCGGCGTCGGCGGCGTCGGCGGCGTTGATGGCGCAGGCCTGCAGCGGCAGCGTGAACTCGAACACCGAGCCCTGCCCCGGCGTCGAGGCGCAGCGCAGGTCGCCGCCCATCGCGCGGGCGATCTCGCGGGAGATCGTCAGCCCCAGGCCGGCGCCGTCGCGGCGGGCGCGGTCGGCGCCGGGGCGGCCTGCCTGCTCGAAGGGCGCGAAGATGCGCTCCAGCTGGTCCGCGGGGATGCCGTCGCCGGTGTCGCGGACCGCGAAGCGCAGCAGGGTGCCGGCGCGCATGTCCAGCACGGACGACACCTCGACCTCGACGCGGCCGTGGTCGGTGAACTTGATGGCGTTGCCCACCAGGTTGTGCAGCACCTGCTGGATGCGCGACGCGTCGCCCATCGCCCGGACGGGCAGTTGCGGCGCGACGCTCAGCGTGAAGTCCACGCCCTTGGTCCGCGCGGACTCGCCCAGCAGGCGGCCGACGTCGCCGGCGACCTCGCGGATGTCGAAGGGCCGGGCCTCGACGACCAGCTTGCCGGACTCGATGCGGGCCAGATCCAGGATGTCGTTGACCAGCGTCAGCAGATGCCGGCCGGAGCGGCGCACGATCTCCACCTGCTCGCGCTGCTGGTCGCTGAGATCGCCGCGTTCCAGCAGCTGGGTCATGCCGATGATGCCGTTGAGCGGCGTGCGGATCTCGTGGCTCATCACGGCGACGAAGCGGCTCTTGCTGCTGCTCGTCTCTTCGGCGGCGTCGAGCGCCAGGCGGCGCTGTTCGGCCAGGCGCGCCTGCTCGAAGCGCAGGCGCAGCAGCTCGAGCGTGCCGGCCTCGATGCGGCGGGACTCCAGCACCGTGAGCAGCCAGAACATGCCGAGGCCGCCGACGCTGAGCCAGCCGGTCACGCCGCCCTGCAGCGCGAGCCGGATCGCCAGCGGCGCGATCACCAGCGAGGCGAACAGCGCCTGCCCGCGCGCCCAGTGGCCCAGCGACACCATGGTGAAGGCGACCAGGCCGACGAGCGTGGTCATGACCGCGCCGTCGATCTCGGGCAGGTTGGGGGTGGCGAAGAGGGCGCCGATCACGCCCCAGGCCAGACCGTCCAGGCCGAGTCCGACGAGGTAGCGCCGTTCCTCGCGCGTCGAGGCGCGCTCCTGCAGCGGCAGGGTGAGGAAGCGTCGGGCCTGGAGCGTGCGCCACAGCGAGATGCTCCAGCGCGCGCCCAGCCAGCCGAGCAGGTCGATGACGGGCAGGTGCGGCCACAGCAGCACGACCGGCAGCAGGGCGAAGAGCGCGCCCACGCCGGCCGGCATGGCCACGCGGGCCTGCAGGCTGCTCAGGCGCTCGGCCCGGACCTGGATCGCCACGCTGGCGGCGGCGCTGTCCTCGTGATGTTCGCTTTTTGAGATTCCCATACGACACGGCCGGCGAGGTTCCGACCGATGCGCCTCCTGGCTGAGGGCGCCGCTCTGGGGCAGCGCTTCGATGGCGCGTTTCTACCGAAGGAAGATGACGCGCCGTCTCGGGGACTTCCCTGGTGTGACGTCTGATCGCACGGCGGATGAATGGAGGCGTCGTTTGACATCCATCAAGGATTGCAGACGACCCACCGACCGATGTCGTGGGACAACCGCACCAACGGAACTCCACAGTTCGTTATGCGGCAGGTGACCATGACTTTTCTCTCATCTCTTCGGGAGTTACTTATTCGGCCAGCGGATGCGCGGACAGACGTCGGTACGTCGAGTCCAGGCCAGTGCCTGCTGAACAGGCTCGATGCCCACACCTCGTCGTTCCAGAAAGGCGATACGCGTTCCAGCGAGCGCGCCGATGCGCTGTGGATTCACGGCAGCAGACAACTCCGTACCCAGCTGCCGCCGAGCGGGAGCGGCCTTCCGCTGGATGCCAGCCGCGTTTCCGGCAGCGCGGTGATCATGGGCGCGCCTCATGGGCGAAAGGAAGTGATGGCGTTTGCGGAAGCTTGTGTGAGCAACAAGATTTCGCAGGTGATCGACCTGACTCACGACAACGACATCGCCGGAAAATCGGCTCACGGCATAAAGGGCTGGACCGAAAAGGCCGTAGGAACAAAAGCCTTTCATTTGTCCACGATGGGCAAGGCAGCATGGGCGACGGACCTCCAGTCGAATGTCCAGCGCGTCGCGATGGACATCTCAGTTGGCCGTGACATCAAGGCCAGGCAGGAGGCGACCTGGTCGCGCATGCCGCATTCCGCCGACGAGGCGCCCTCTCCGAAATTACTGCTCGAGGCGTGCCGGCAGATCATGGAGCATGAGCAACTGGACGACTCGTCAGTGGCTTTCCTGGACGGCAACGGCGGGCACACCGCAGCGACGTTCGCCGCGGCCAATCTGCTCTTCCGGCTGCACCGCAACAACGCTTTGAAACCGGACACGATTGATGGCCAGGTGATGTCTGCCTGCAGCATGCTGCGAGGGCGTCGCAGTCTGGCGTTGTTCGCCGGACGCCCCGACCTGATCGACAGCCTCACGCGGTTTGCCCGGCAGTTGATCGAAGAAGGCCTGGCACGTCCGACGACCTACCAGCAGCAGAAGAAGGACGAGCAGGAGATTGCCAAGACCGCTGAGCCTGCGGTAACTGTCCCACGGGTGGTTCAAGGGGCGTCGGCGGCGCCGGCGAGGTCCATGCTGCGTGCCGCATCTGACGCTCGACGGAACGCGACCGCGGACTCGGGAATAGCGGAGCGTCAGCCCGCCATCCGATTCGATGAACGTCTGAAGGTGTCGACGTTCGCACTCGGGGACGACCCGCGCCTTGTCGATCGACTCGGCGACCTAGCCGCGCTGGATGGGCCAGACATCGTCAAGGACCGTAAGCGCGAGCTCAAGCTGGAGCTCGAGGCAGCCAAGGAAGCCCTGGATGATCCAACCCTTCGGCCTGAAGAGGCCAAGCGGCTCGCCAATCTGGTCTTTCACATCAAATGGCAGATCTCAGAGCAGCAGAGGCATCGGGCTGACCTGGACGAGGCCCTCACGCAGTCCGAAGCGGGCCAGGCGGGCGATCGCTGAGTCCGCTCCGATCGCGCGGCGCGTCAGGCCGCCGGCTCCGACAACGCCAAGTCCCGCTGAGCGTCGTCCAGCCACATCCAGCCGCCTTCCTTGAGCTCCGCCGGCAGTTCCAGCGCGCCGATGCGCTGCCGGTGCAGGCTCAGCACGCGGTTCCCGACCGCCGCGACCATGCGCTTGGCTTGGTGGTAGCGGCCTTCGGTGAGCGCCATCTGCAGCCGGCCGTCGGGCAGCCGCTCGGCGGAGACGGCTTGCACCGGCTCCTCGGCCAGCTTCGGATTGCGCTCCTCCAGCAGCACGCCTTCCACGAGCTTGCGCAGCTGCGCGTCATCCACCTCGGCCTTGCAGACCGCCTGGTAGAGCTTGGGCACGTGGTACTTCGGGCTGGTCAACTTGTGCTGCAGCGGGCCGTCGTCGGTCAGCAGCAGCAGGCCGGTGGTGTCCTCGTCGAGGCGGCCGACCGGCTGGATGTCGCGGTTGCGCACCGGCTCGGGCAGCAGCGAGAACACGCTCGGATGGTGGCTCGGCTTGCGCGAGCACTCGTAGCCGGCCGGCTTGTGCAGCAGGATCAGCGCCTTCTCGTGGAAGGGCCAGGTCTGGCCTTCCACCTCGAAGACCAGGCCGGCGGTGAGGAAGCTCTGGTCGGGATCTTCGACGACCGTGCCGCCGATCGACACCAGCCCGTGCCGCAGCAGCGCGGCGCAATGCCGGCGCGTGCCGAAGCCTTGGCTGAAGAGGATCTGGGCGATGGCGACCGGCTTGGCGGAATTCTTTTGCGTCATGGGAGTGCATTGTCGTTCGATGGAAGGCCGCTTTCGTCAACTTGTCGCACGATGGGAGAGCACCAGATGCGGTCAGCCGACACCCAGTGCCATCGCACACGAAGGACCGCCATGAGCCCCCACTTCAATCTCTTGAGTCGCCTGTTCCGGTCGGACTCGTCGTCGACCCGGAACGCGGAGACGCCCGCCCGGGCTGCCCCCGGTTTCCCGGGCGACATGTCCAAGGCGGACAGGTCGGCCTGGTGGGCGCAGGCCGCGAGCGCCATCGAGATCACGCGGCGCCTGGACGCCCATGCGACCCAGGCCGGTCTGGCTGCGAAGGAGGTCAGGCCGCCGCGCTGCGCGGCGGCGGCACCCCAACTGCCGGTGAACCCGGCGACCTTGCTGGATCCGGCGCGGGTGCCGGACAAGCTGGTGCGCCAGTTGCACGCCAACCAGCTGCAGAACGGCCACCTGCTCATGTCGACACCGGGGACGTTCGAAGCCCTCGCGTGGGCGGACATCTGCGATCGGCACGATGTGCAGATGGTCCTGGATCTCGGGGAGAGCCGGTCTGCGGGCGCCGCCTGCATGCAGGCCGGCAAGCCCTTCACTTCCTCCTCGAATTGGCAGGTCCGATTCGATCCGCAGGCGCAAGGCCCTGGACACATCCGCGAGCGCAAGCTTCGAGACCTCGGCGGACAGGCGACGCAATGCGAGATGTCGGTCGAGCGTTCGCGCGGGGGGAAGCGCATCGACCCTCCTCGGACCTTGTCCTGGATACGCGTGCCCGTGGACGACAGGCACGAGATGTCGCCGCGACTCCTGCTGAACACCTGTCGCCATCTGCAGGCGGAGTGGTCTGCGGGGGGGCGCCAGGGCAAGATCGCCTTCCAATGTCCGCAAGGGGATCACCGAGGCGCGGTGTTCGCGGCGGCCCATCAGCTGTTGGAGCGCTTCCAGTCGGGTGGCTTGCGGCCGGGCGGGCTGGCGGATGCCGTGTTCGAAGAGTGCGCCAAGGTGCGAAGCGATCGCAGCCACGCCCTGTTCACCCAGGGTCATGTGACCTCGCTGATGGCCTTCTGCGGCCTGCTGATGGAGGAACGGCGAAGCGCATCAAGGCGTGTCGCCACGCCGTCGCCCGTGGCGCCATCCAGCCTGGACCCGAGCCATCGGGCGCCGCTGCGGTCCGCGCTGCGAGGCACGCAAGCGCGCGATGCGACGGCGCAGATGGCGCGGATGGCGCAGATGGCGCCTCCGCGGCACGTCGCGTTCAACACCGTCGCCCAGGTCAGCGACGGAACGACCGTGCCCACCAAGCCGGGCAGGGACGTGGGCGCCTAATCGCTGGCCGCGGTCCGCGGCGCCGCGACCGCATCTACGATCGCCCGCGCCACCACTTCCGCCGCCACGCCGCCCAGCAGGGTCATGTCGCCGTCGACGTCCGCGGCGCCGGTGGCGAGCGCGAACATCACGTCCCCGTCCATCACCGTGTGGACGGGATGGATCGCGCGCGCCAGGCCGTCGTGCGCAATCTGCGCGAGCTTGGTGGCCTGCGCCTTCGTCAGCCGCGCGTCCGTCGCGATGACGCCGATCGTCGTGGCGCTGCCCTGCAGCCCACCGCCGGGGCGCTCGCCGTCGAGCAGCGCCTGGACCGTCGAGCGCGGCCGGCCGTCGGCGCCGCGCGAACCGGCCAGCACCTCGCCGCCATGCGGATCGACCACGTCGCCCACCGCGTTCACCGCCACCATCGCCGACAGGGTCACGCCGCCGATGCGGACCGAGGCCATGCCCAGTCCGCCCGGCATCGAATGCTCGACGCCCAGCAGCTTGCCCACCGTCGCGCCGGTGCCGGCGCCGACACGCCCCCGCGAGCGCTCCCGGGCCGAGGCCGCATCGCAGGCCGCGCGGCCGGCCGCCGCGTCGGGCGCGGTCGACGCGTCGTGCAGCCACAGGTCGAAGAGCACCGCCGCCGGCACGATGGGCACGCGGACCCGACCGACCGGGAACCCATGACCGCGCTCCACGAGCCAGCGCATCACGCCGTCCGCGGCCGCGAGGCCGAACGCGCTGCCGCCGGTCAGCAGGATCGCGTGGACCTGCTGGACGGTGTTCTCGGGACGCAGGAGTTCGAGGTCGCGCGTGCCCGGTGCGGCACCGCGCACGTCGACACCGGCGGTCGCGCCGTCCTCGCACAACACGACGCTGCAGCCGGTGGGCACGGCAGGGTGCGTGAAGTGCCCGACCTTGAGGCCGGCGACGTCGCAGAGGGCCCCCGCGTCCGCGTGTGCAGGCCCCGAGGCGTCGTCAGCCGCGCGGGGTGTGCCGGCCACGGCCCTGATCGGCGCGTCGCTCAAGGCTTGGCGCCCTGCGGCTTCAGCGAGCCGCAGTCGCTGCCCAGGTAGCGGGCTTCGCCGGTGGAACGGATCACCACGGTCTTGCCGTCGCGCTGCGCGCGGATCTCGCTCCTGGTCTTGTAGTGGTCGGGGCCGAGGAAGGTGATCTCGTTGGTCCCTTCGGATGCCGGGTTTGTGCAGCGGAAGTTCACCAGCATCGTGTCGCCGGTGCGCTTGCTGTCGTGCTCGCACTTGCCGTCGGTGCGCGGCATCGCGGCGCGGTCGGCCTGTTCCTTGGTGACGCAGGACTTGAGCGTCAGCTCGCCGCCCTGGAAGTTCATGCTGACGCCGTGCTGCGACATCATGGATTCCATCTGCTTGCGCTGCTCGGGCGGCAGCGCCGCCATCTGCTTCTGCATCTGCTCCATCTGCGCCTGACGCTGCGGATCGAGCTGGGGCTTCTGCTTGATCTCCCACAAGCCGGGCTTGAAGTCCTGGGCCGAGGCGGACACGACGCCGGCCGCGAGCAGCAGGCCGACGATCAGGGAGGAGGGCGCAAAGAAGGAAGGCGTGAAAGCGGCGGGCGCATGCGACATGGCGGGCTCCCTCGCCGCGGGGGGGCGGCGAGCTCCGCTCAGTTTATGCCCGCTTCATTCAGCGCAAGCCGCTCAAGCAAACACGCCGGCCGTGTCCTGCATGCGCGCGCTGACCTCGCCGAGGTGATGCAGCGAGTCGCCGTACTGCATCTCCATGACGGCCAGGCGCTTGAAGTAGTGACTGCCGATGTATTCGTCCGTCACGCCGATGCCGCCGTGCAGCTGGGTGCACTGCTGGCCGACGAAACGCATCGACTGCCCCAGTTGCACCTTGGCCTGCGAGATCGCCCGGCGGCGGGCCTCCGCCGGCTCGTTCAGCTTGAGCGTGGCGAAGTAGCTCATCGAGCGCGCCAGCTCCAGCTGCATCTTGACGTCGGCCATGCGGTGGCGCAGCGCCTGGAAGCTCGCGATCGCGACGCCGAACTGCTTGCGCGTGTTCAGGTAGTCCGCTGTCAGCGCGACGAAGCGGTCCATCGCGCCCACCGCCTCGGCCGCCTGCGCGGCGATGGCGATGTCGACGGCGTGTTCCAGCACGTCGAGCCCCTGGCCCGGCCCGACCAGCAGGGTGGCAGGCGTGCGATCGAGCGTGAGCTCGGCGGCGCGCGAGCCGTCGTGCAGCCCATAACCGCGCAGCGTGAGGCCGGCCGCGTCCTTCGCGACGAGATATAGCGCGATGCCCTGGCCTGCGTTGTAAGCGCGCGCCGGCACGATGAAAGCGTCCGCCGCGTCACCGGCGGGCACCAGGCTCTTCGCGCCGATGAGGCGGTGGTCAGCGGACACCAGCGTGTCGCAGACTTCGAGCCGGTAACGCGCGCGGCGCTCCTGATGTGCCAGCACGACCAAGGCATCGCCGCCGGCGATGCGCGGCAGCCACTCGCCTTGCACGTCGCCGCCGGCGTGTGCAAGCACGGCCGGCGCCACCAGTCCGCCCTGCGCATACGGTTCCATCACCAGGCCGCGGCCCAGCTCTTCCATCACGACCATCGCCTCGGCCGGGCCGAAGCCCAGGCCGCCGTGGGCTTCGGGCACCGCGAGCGCGGTCAGGCCCAGCCCGGCCAGCGCCTGCCAGGCGTCGCGCGAGAAACCGCCCGCCTTCACGATCGCGCGGCGCTGGTCGAAGCCGTAATCCTTGTCCACGTAGCGCCGCACCGCGTCGCGCAGCGAGTTCTGGTCTTCGGTGAAATCGAAATCCATGTCGTGTCTCCTGCCTCAGCCCAGAACCGTCTGCGCGACGATGTTGCGTTGAACCTCGTTCGAGCCGCCGTAGATCGTCGTCTTGCGATAGTTGAAGTAGTGGCTCGCGAGCGGCGCGCAATGGGCCGCGCCGACCTGGTCGCCCTGCCAGCCGGCCTCCATCGCCTCCTGGATGAAGGGCGTCGCATACGGCCCGGCGGCCAGCATCATGAGCTCGGTGTAGCGCTGCTGGATCTCGCTGCCGCGGATCTTCAGCAGGCCGGCGACGTCCAGCGACTGCTTGCCGCTGGACTCGGCCGACAGCACGCGCAGCACCATCATCTCCAGCGCGACGATGTCCACCTCCAGCAGCGCGATCTGGTCGCGGAAGCGCGGGTCGTCGTAGACGCCCTCGGCCTTGGCGATGCGCTTCAGGCGCTCGAGCTCGCGCTTGCCGCGGTTGACGTCGGCGATGTTGGTGCGCTCGTGCGCGAGCAGGTACTTGGCGTAGGTCCAGCCCTTGTTCTCCTCGCCGACGAGGTTCTCCGCCGGCACGACCACGTCGTCGAAGAAGACCTCGTTGACCTCGTGCTCGCCGTCGAGCATGGTGATCGGCCGCACCGTCACGCCGGGCGACTTCATGTCGATCAGCAGGAAGGAAATGCCGGCCTGCGGCTTGACGCTCGAATCGGTGCGCACCAGGCAGAAGATCCAGTCGCCGTACTGGCCCAGCGTGGTCCAGGTCTTCTGGCCGTTGACGACGTAGGTGTCGCCGCGGCGCTCGGCGCGCGTCTTGACCGAGGCGAGGTCCGAGCCCGAGCCCGGCTCGCTGTAGCCCTGGCTCCACCAGACGTCGCCGCTCATGATGCCGGGGAGGTGGCGCTCCTGCTGCTCGCGCGAGCCGAAGGCCATGATCACGGGCGCCACCATCACCGGCCCGAAGGGCACGACGCGCGGCGCGCCGGCCAGCGCGCATTCCTCTTCGAACAGGTGGCGCTGCACGGCATTCCAGCCCGGTCCGCCGAACTGCTTGGGCCAGGCCCAGCCGTGCCAGCCCTGCTTGCCCAGGATGCGGGCCCAGCGCTGCAGGTCGTCCTTGTTCAGCCGCAGCGCGTTGTGCACCTTGTGGCTGATGTCCTTGGGCAGGTGCTCGGCCACCCATTGGCGGATGTCGGCCCGGAAGGCCTGCTCTTCGGGCGTGAAGTTGAGATCCATCGTCGTGTCTCCTGCGGTCCTGGATGTCTTGTCGGGCACGTGCCCCGCGGACTGCGCCGGGTTTTAGCACGAGCGTTCGATTTTTTCCTGTCCCGACCGGGACAAAGCCAGGGGCATCCCGGGGGCGGGGGAGAATGCGCGGCTTCCGGGCTCCGCAGATCCGCCATGACCGCCTCGCTCCCGACCTCTCCCCCGACCTCGCTGCCGACGTCTCCCCCGACCTCGCTCCCGACGTCTCCCCCGACCTCGCTCCCGACGTCTTCCCCGATGTCGTCCCCGTCCTTGTTTCCGACCTCCCTGCCGAGGCCCGTCCTCGCCCTGCATGGCGGCGCGGGCACGATCCGCCGCGCCGGCATGAGCGCGGAGATGGAAGCGCGCTACCGCGCCGCGCTGGCGGAGATCCTGGCCGACGGCGCCACCCGGCTGGCCCGCGGCGACGCCGCGATGGACGTGGCCGTGGAAGCCGTGCGCCGGCTGGAGGAGTGCGAGCTCTTCAACGCCGGCAAGGGCGCGGTGTACACGGCGGACCAGCGGCATGAACTCGACGCCAGCGTGATGGACGGGCGCGATCGCAGCGCCGGCGCGGTGGCCGGCGTGACGCGGGTGCGCAATCCGGTGCTGGCGGCGCGGGCGGTGATGGCGCACAGCGGCCACGTGCTGCTGGTCGGCACGGCGGCGGACAGCTTCGCGTTCGAGCAGGGCCTGGAGCGCGTGGCGCCGGACTGGTTCGGCACGCCGCAGCGGCTCGCGCAGCTGGCGCAGGCGAGGGCGTCGGCGTCCGGCCAGGTGCTGGACCACGACGGCCAGCAGGCGGTCGCCGATGCCGGTCTGAACGGCCCGAACGGCCCGACCACCGGCGGCCCCCTCGACGAACAGACCAAGTTCGGCACCGTGGGCGCCGTGGTCCGCGACGCGGCGGGTCACCTCGCCGCGGCGACCTCCACCGGCGGAATGACGAACAAGCGGCCCGGCCGCGTCGGCGATTCGCCGATCCCGGGCGCGGGCTGCTATGCGGACGACCGCAGCGTCGCGGTGTCCTGCACCGGCACCGGTGAAGCCTTCATCCGCGCCGCCGCGGCGCACGAGGTCGGCGCGCTGATGCGCATCGGCGGCCTGCCGCTCGCCGAGGCCTGCGCGCGCGTGGTCTTCGACGAGCTGCCGACGGTGGGCGGCGACGGCGGCCTGATCGCGGTCGACACCCTGGGCAACGTCTGGCTCGGCTTCAACACCGAGGGCATGTACCGCGGCTGGGTCGAGGCCGGCGGCACGCCCGTGGTCGGCGTCTACCGGGACGAATGAGCGTGGATGAGACCGAGCTGGACCGAGCTGGACCGAATGAGACCAATGAGAGCGAATGGAACGCACGGGACCGACTGACGCCATGAGCCACCGCGCCGCCGTCCTGCTGATGCTGCTGGTCACGCTGCTGTGGAGCACGGCCGGCGCGGTGTCGCGCCAGCTCGACTCGGCGCGCGGCTTCGAGGTGACCTTCTGGCGCAGCGCGTTCAACGCGCTGGCGCTGACGGTCCTGCTGCCGCTGCTGCGCGGCCGGGACTACTGGCGGCACGCGCTGCCGCGCCTGCGCCGCTCCCCGTCGGTGCTGGGCTCGGGGCTGTGCTGGGCCGTGATGTACACGGCCTTCATGCTGGCGCTGACGATGACCGGCGTGGCCAACGTGCTGGTGACGATGGCGCTGGGACCGCTGCTGACGGCGCTGTTCGCGCGCGTCTTCCTGCATCAGCGGCTGGCCGCGCGGACCTGGATCGCGATCTGGGTCGCCAGCGCGGGCATCGGCTGGATGTTCGCGAGCGAGATGAACAGCGGTGCGACGGCGTGGCTGGGCATGGGCGTCGCGCTGGCGGTGCCCGTGGCCGCGGCCAGCAACTGGACGCTGCTGCAGGCGCGCGCCGGCGACGGCGAGACTGACCTGCTGCCCGCCGTCTGGCTGGGCGCGCTGCTGTCGGCACTGGTGACGCTGCCGCTGGCCTGGCCGTTCGCGGCGTCGGGCCGGGACCTGCTGCTGCTGGCCGGCCTCGGCATCTTCCAGCTGGCGCTGCCCTGCCTGATCGTCGTGCAGCTGACGCGGGTGCTGCCGGCAGCCGAGGTCGCGCTGCTGGGATTGATGGAAGTGCTGCTCGGCGTGCTGTGGGCCTGGCTGCTGGCGGACGAGGCGCCGTCGCCGGCGGCGCTGCTCGGCGGTGTTATGGTGCTGGCCGCATTGATTGGCAACGAGCTGCTGGCCGCGTGGCGCCGCCCGGCAGCTTCTACGAGTGGAGAGATGTCGCTGTGATTCCGTCGCTGCAATCCGAAGGGCAGGTCCTGGCCGAGGTCAACGGCTGCCTGGGCCTGATCACCTTGAACCGTCCGCAGGCGCTGAACGCCCTGTCGCTGGCGATGATCCGCGACATGACCGCGCTGCTGACCGCGTGGGCGAAGGATCCCGCCATCCAGGCCGTCGCCCTGATGGGCGCGGGCCGCGAGGGCAAGCCCGCGGCGTTCTGCGCGGGCGGCGACATCCGCTTCTTCCACCAGGCGGCGCTTGCCGGTGACGAAGCGCTCGACGCGTTCTTCACCGAGGAGTACGCGCTCAACCACCTGATCCACGAGTTCCCCAAGCCCTTCATCGCGCTGATGGACGGCGTCGTGATGGGCGGCGGCATGGGCATCAGCCAGGGCGCGCGGCTGCGCGTGCTGACGGAGCACTCCAAGCTCGCGATGCCCGAGACCAACATCGGCCTGTTCCCGGACGTCGGCGGCGGCTACTTCCTGTCGCGATGCCCCGGCCACAGCGGTGAATGGCTGGCGCTGACCGGCCAGGTCATCGGCGCGGGCGACGCGATCGAGTTCGGCCTGGGCGACGTCTTCGTCCAGAGCAGCGAGCTGCCGGCGATCGTCGCGGCCTTGCGGACCGGCGTGCAGGACAGCGCGGAGCACGTGGTCGCGACCGTGATGGAGCGCGTCGACCTGGCGCCGGCCGCCGAGCACTGGCACTCGCGCGCCTGCATCGACAGGCATTTCTCGGCGGCCTCGGTGCCGGCGCTGTTCGCCTCGCTCGCGGCGGACGCCGATCCCTGGTCGCAAGCGACGCTGGCGACGCTGAGGCGGCGCTCGCCGCTGATGATGGCGGTCACGCTGGAGCAGGTGCGGCGCGCCCGCACGATGAGCCTGGCCGACGATCTGCGCATGGAGCGCGACCTGGTGCACCACTGCTTCCACCTGCGGCCCGGCGCGGCCAGCGAGACGGTCGAGGGCGTGCGCGCGCTGGCCGTCGACAAGGACCATGCGCCGAAGTGGAACCCGGCCCGCGTCGAGGACGTGACGCGCGCCGACGTCGAGGCCTTCTTCCGCAGCCCCTGGACGGCCGCCGAGCACCCGCTGCGCGGACTCGATTGACGGGCTGACCGGAGCGGCCGACCGGAGCGGCCGGCCGCCGGGCCGGTCGACGGATGACACCGCGGGTCGCTCCTCGCCCGCGTTGTCCCTCACGGAAGTGACGGGCAACACCCGGCCCCGCGTTTTCAGAGAACCTTCACACCGCATGCCTAGAGTCGCCGCACTTCGCACGCCCCGTGCGGAGGGATTTCGGAGCGACGGACGGATGACGATCAGGCGAGGGCCCAGGGCCGCGAACAGGGCGCGCTTCGGCGCGGTGGTGTTGGCGGTCTGCGGCCCCGCGTGTGCCCAGATTCCAGGGAGCGGCGACGTCGTCGTGTCGCCCCGGACGACCGCGGCGCCACAGGACGAGGTCGCGGCGCCCATCCGGGTGGCCAAGGCGGAACCGGTCACGCTCGATCGCGTCGAGCTCAGGGGCCGCCACTACGACAACGGCATCGGCACGACGGACGCCGCCTCGCAAGGGGCCGTGCGGGCCGAGCTGCTGAAGAGCCGCCCGGCACTGCGACCGGGCGAGGTCCTCGAGTTCGTTCCGGGACTGATCGTCACGCAGCACAGCGGCGACGGGAAGGCGAACCAGTACTTCCTGCGCGGCTTCAACCTCGACCACGGCACCGACTTCGCCACGACGGTCATGGGCTTGCCGGTCAACATGCCCAGCCATGCGCATGGCCAGGGCTACTCGGACCTCAACTTCCTGATCCCCGAACTGGTCGAGCGCATCGACTACCGCAAGGGGCCGTACTTCGCCGGCAACGGCGATTTCGCGGCGGCGGGGTCGGCGGACATCGGCTACTTCCGCCAGCTCGACGATCCGTTCGTCGCGCTGACGCTGGGGGAAGGCAAGTACCGGCGCGGCCTGGCGGCCGGGTCGACGGACATCGGCGGCGGCATGCAGTTGCTCGGCGCCGTCGAGGCCATGCGCAACGACGGTCCGTGGACGCTCCCCGAGGACCTCCACCGACGCAATGTGGTGCTGAGCCTGTCGGGCGGCACCCGAGGCCGGAGCGGTGCGGGACAAGCCCGCGGTGACCGCTGGCGCATCGGGCTGATGGACTACCGCGCCGACTGGACGTCGACGGACCAGGTGCCGCAGCGCCTGATCGATGCGGGCACCTTCAACGGGCGGGCGTTCGGGCGCTTCGATGCGGTCGATCGGAGCGACGGCGGCGACACGCGTCGCAGCAGCCTGTCCGCCGATTGGCAGCGCGACACCGATGGCTCGACCACGCGCCTGGCCGCCTACGCGATGGCCTACCAGCTGGCGCTCTACTCCAACTTCACTTACGCGATGGAGCGCCCCGAGGTCGGCGACCAGTTCGCGCAGAAGGACGACCGCAAGGTCTACGGCCTGAGCGGCAGCCACGCGGTCGATCACACGCTCGGCGGCCTGCCGGCGCGTTCCGAGCTCGGCTTCCAGGTGCGCCAGGACCGGACGCGCGTGGGGCTGTTCAACACGGTGGCGCGCGTGGTCGTCGATCCGGACACCGACACGACGCGCGACGACGACGTGCGCGAGACCATGTCCGGCGTCTACGGTCAGACCAGCGTCGAGCTGGCGCCGTGGGCGCGCTCGGTGCTGGGCCTGCGCGCGGACCAGGGACGCTTCCGCGTGGACCACCGTGCAGGGGAGGGCAACGCCGGCAACGCGCGCGATACGCTGGTGTCGCCGAAGTTCTCGCTGGTGCTGGGACCGTGGGCGAAGACGGAGTTCTTCGTCAACGCCGGCCGCGGCTTCCACAGCAACGACGCGCGCGGCGTGACGAGCGCGATCGACCCGGCGCAAGGCCTGGTGAAGGCCAAGGGGTACGAGCTCGGCCTGCGCAGCGAGATCGTGCCTGGGCTGCAGAGCTCGGTGGCGCTGTGGAAGCTGGACTTCGATTCGGAGCTGGTCTACGTCGGCGACGCTGGCGCGACCGAGGCCAACCGGCCGAGCAAACGGCGCGGCATCGAGTGGAACAACCGCTACGTGCCGCTGCCGTGGCTGCTGATCGATGCGGACTTCGCATGGACGCACGCGCGTTTCTCCGATGCGGATCCCGCGGGGAATCGAATTCCGAATGCGGTCGACAAGGTCGCCTCGATGGGCGTGACCGTGCGCGAACTCGGCCCCTGGTCGGCGAGCCTGCAATGGCGCTACCTCGGCAGCGGCGCGCTGATCGAGGACAACAGCGTCCGCTCGCACTCGTCGCTGACGACCAACCTGCGCGTGAGCCGGCGTTTCGGCACCAAGACCGAGCTGACGCTGGACGTCTTCAATCTCTTCGACCGCCAGGTCAACGACATCGAGTACTTCTACGAATCGCAGCTGGCCGGCGAAGCCGCGCCGGTCGCCGATCGTCACGTCCATCCCGCCGAACCGCGCACCGTGCGCGTCACGCTGCGCCGCAGCTTCTGACGCGGCGTTGAATCAATGACCTCTTCTGCATAGACGCAGGGGGACTGACCTACTTCAATCAACGCCCCCCATCACAACGCCCCTCGGAGGGAATCGACAAACGCGCTTTCCCTTCGACACTGCATGCATTCGAGCCGCGAGCTCGATGCGTGTTGAAGTAGTGAAGGAGAGACGCGATGGGGTTTGCAGAAGTGGAAGATGAGTTGGAGATGGAGCCGGAGACGGACTCACTGGAGGAGCGGGTGACCGAGCCAGAGACGGCATTGGCGCACTCCTCGCCGATCGACGATCCGTCGATGTCGGCGGAGCTCGCTGAGTCGGAAGACATGCCTGGATTGGCGCGGCTGATCCGCATGTTGCGCGCGCCCGAGGCGTTCTTTGGAACGCCGTCGGAGCGCAAGGCCAGGGACCGGGGAGAGTTGGTCGACTGGGCCTTGGCGCCGCATCAGATTGCAACGTTCCTTGACTATTGGGAGACCCGGTGCAGTGATGTGCTGTTTCACTTGCACTTGGGGGCCGAAGTGCTTCTCAAGAACGGCGTCCGGATCTGCGCCGGTGAGATGGCGGTTCTCTTTCTCCATGAGGAGGAAACGATGGATATCTTCATCGAGCTGAGTGTCGATACCGACTGGAAGCGAGCCAGTGACCTGACGCGTGAACTCGATGGGATCGCCAATCAGGTCGGCGTGCCTTATCACGGGTTCTGCTTCAGCTTCGTTCAAGGAGCTGGGGACGACGACGCGGATGAGAGTTTCGATTGGAATCAAGACTTGGACTGAGGAGATCGCATGTCAATCAAACCTGAGAATCTTCTGGAACTGGCCGGCGAGCAGGCCTCTCGTGTTGGCGAGCCGTGGCGTCGTTCCGCCATCTCCCGCGCGTACTACGCGTCCTTCCACCGATGTCTGGCGTGGGAGCGCGGACTGGCCCGACGCGGCCATGTCGCAAAGCCGCAGGGCGGCGTTCATCAACGCCTGATCGACAGGCTCGGGGCGCCCAGTGGTGCCTGTACGTCCAAGCAGAAGTGTCAATCGGTCGACCTGCACCGGCTTCTGAGCCGACAGAAGGACCAGCGCGTGATCGCGGACTATCGTCTACGCCGCTCCGTGAGCGTGATCGATCTCAAGAAGCAACTCCACGACGCGCGACTGCTTTTCAAGACCTGTGGCAGCTGAGGACGGGGCCGGCAAGGCCCCGGTGGAAATTTACTTCGACTGCTTGCGCCGCGCCACGAATCCGACGGCCGCCAGGCCGGCCAGCATCAGCGCGTAGGTGTGCGGCTCCGGCACCGCCGTGATGGCGATGTTGTCGACCGCCGCGTTCAGATCGCCGCTGAACACCAGCGAGCGGCCCACACCGGCGAAGCTCACCGACGCCAGGTCGAAGTGGCAATACGACGAATCCGAGCAGCCCGCCTGCGCGTTGTTGAGCAGCGAGAACGAACCCAGGATCGAGCCCGTGCCGTTCAGGCCGCTGTAGATCGTGACCGCGCCGGCCAGTGCGCTGGCCGACGAATAGAACAGCGACACCTCGCCGGTGAAGCCCTTGGCGACGTTCATCAGGCCGGTTTCGCCCATGTTGTTGAACATCACGCCGCCCATCGTCGGGGCGTTGCTGAAGTAGTTGCCGCTTGGGCTGTCAGCCAGGCCGTCGTTGGCCAAGCCCAGGATCGAGCCGCTGAACGACACGCCCAGGTTGGCGCCGCTGGCGCCGGCACCGTCGGTGCCGCCGTTGTAGTAGTCCGCGACCGAGGCGAAGCTCGTCGGGCCGTCGAAGTCGATCCAGGCGTTGGCGGCATGCGCCGGCGCCGCGGACAGGGCGAGGGCCGACAGCGCGGCCAGGGACATCAGGACGGGGGAAGCAGCACGCTTCATGGAGGTTCTCCGGTGGGGGTCAGGGGTTGCCTCCCGCGTGCAGGCCGGGCGGATCGGGCCTGCACGTCGAGACGCGTCGCCCGGCAGTCTCGAATCCGTCCAAGGCAGTCGCGTGACGGAAGTCTCGTTCCACGGGTTTCCCGCGTCCCTGGTTTCAGGGGACGCGTTTCCGGCCACTGCCACGGCGCTGTCACGGCTCGGTCAAGCCGGCTTTCTACGCTCCGCGTGACTTTTTCCTCATCCGGTCCTCACCCGATCCTCACCGACCCTCACCGGTCCTCACGGACTCCTGGAGCTTCCACCATGCGCTTCCCCTTCGCCCGACGCGACGTCGCCCTCGCCGCGCTCGCCGCCCTCGGCTCCCTCTCGCTGTCCACCGTGCCGGCGCCGGCCGCCGCCGCGGGCAAGACCCCCGGCCGCTACGTCAGCGGCGACTTCCACAACCACACCACCTGCTCCGACGGCTCGATCTCGATGCAGAAGCTGGTGAAGAAGGTCACCGACAAGCAGGACACCCCCTGGGGCCTGGACTGGTTCGTCCAGGCCGGCCACGGCGGCAACGGCAACCGCAACTGCACGCTGGTGGAGGACGCCTCGCTCTCCACGCCGGCCTACCCCTTCGTGCAAGGCCAGGGGCCGACGACGACCTGGACCGCCAGCATCGGCGCGGCCGCGATCAAGGGCGACGGCGGCGGCATCGGCGGCAACGGCAACATGTGGCGCTGGCAGTCGATCCAGGAGTTCCAGTACCCGCTGCTGGAATACCTGGCGGTCGCCAAGAACGTGCCGCTGTTCATCGGCATGGAATCGGTCGTCGCCGGCCATGAGCACAGCTCGATGTCCATCGTGACGGGCCAGATGCCCAACGGCATCGACAACACCACGCTGCCCGCCAGCGGCAGCTTCTCCGCGCTGGGCAACGCCGACGCGCTGGCCCAGTGGTCCTACTGCTTCGACCGCGGCGACACCGACCGCAGCCGCGGCAACGTCACCGGCTCCAACGTGGGCAACAACTGGAACTGCGCCGTCTCCGGCAGCAACAGCCAGTCGGACGCGAGCTGGAACACCCAGGCCCAGAAGCTGATGCCCGCCGGCGGCGCCGGCACCGGCACGCGGGGCCACCTGAAGACGGTGGAGGCGCTGAAGTGGATGGCGCAGAACCACGCGACCGCCAGCTACTACGTGCCGGCCCACCTGGAGCGCGCCGGCCCGTTCTACGCCGACGGCAACCAGGGCTTCAACATCGAGCACCTGCGCAACTTCAACAACGCGGCCCCGGGCATCGCCTTCGGCTTCGAGTCGCAGCCGGGCCACGGCGCGTCGGCCAACCGCGGCGAGTACCAGGTCAACCGCAACACCTTCGGCAGCGAGAAGGTCGACTCCGTTGGCGGCACGACCTTCGGCGGCACCGGCGTGTACGCGGGCGTGGTCGGCGGCGTGTGGGACGCGCTGCTCGGGGAAGGCCGCAACTTCTGGTTCTTCGCCAGCTCCGACTGGCACAACCGCGGCAGCTTCGGTCCGGACGACCGCCGCTCGACGCAGGACTTCTACCCCGGCGAATACCAGCGCACCTACGCGATGGTCCGCAACGGCACCGACAAGCTGCGCCCGCAGGCCATCGTCAACGGCCTGCGGTCGGGCAACGCCTGGTCGACGACCGGCCAGTTGATCGACCGCCTGGCCGTGGTCGTCTGCGCCTCGTACGCGGGTCCGGGCGCGCGCAGCAGCGCGTCGGTCGAGCAGCTCGCGCTGAATGCCGCCTCCGGCAACACCGACACCGACGTGACCGGTTGCGCCACGATGGGCGAGAAGCTGGTGGTGCGTCCGGGCGCCGAGCTCGTCGTCGCCGTCGCGGTGCGCGATCCGGCGGGCACGAACTACTCGCCCTACAGCTTCCCGAATCCGTCGCTGAAGCAGGTCGGCATCGAGCAGCCGATCAACCAGCCGGTGCTGGACCACATCGACCTGATCCGCGGTCTGGTCAGCGGCTACCGCGCGCCCGGCTCGGCCGACTACGCCGGCGAATGGCCGCGCAACACGAACTGGCTGCGCACCGACGGCACGACCACCGGCCTGGCCAACGTGCCGGCCGCCGCCAAGAACACGACGGCCGCGGTCATCCGCACCTTCAACGGCGCCGGGGCGTCGCCGTGGGTCAAGGTGGTCTCGGGCGCGGACAGCACGCAGTTCCTGAAGATGAGCTATCGCATCCCGGCGGTGACGGCCTCGCAGTACGTGCGCCTGCGCGGCACCAACCTGCCGGCGTCGGTGCCCTTCGAGACCGACGGCAGCGGCAATCCGCTGGCCGACCTGTACACCAACGCCAACGACTCGACCAAGCTGCGCATCGCCTGCACGACGGTGGGCAGCAACGTCCCGGCCAACGGCACGACCTACACCGGCACGACGATCGACGGCTGCCCGAACCACCTGCCGACCGTCGGCGGCGTGAAGTACGTGGCCTACGACGTGGCGGCCTGGTCGGACCTCTGGTTCTACAGCAACCCCGTCTACATCGAGGTCAGCGGTTGGACGCAGGTCGCCGGCGTCAAGTAACCGTCGCCGCGCTGGTCAATTGACCGGCAGCGCCGCACGCCAGGTCGTGCGGCGCATTTTCATTTTCTGAAGAGATCCGATTGCCATGTCGATGACGATGCCCCCTGCGACCGAAGCGCGCGCCGCTTCCACTTCCTCCTCGTCCTCCTCGTCCTCCTCGTCCTCCAAGCGCCGCTGGCCCGCGTGGACGCGCGAGCCGCTGCTGCACTTCCTGCTGCTCGGCGGCGTGCTGTTCGGCGTGGACCACGTGATGGTCAGCCGCGCGGACGACCCGATGCGGATCGTCGTGGGGCCCGAGGTCGACGCCGAGGCGACGCAGGTCTTCACCGCCTCGCGCGGCCGCGCGCCGGATGCGAAGGAACTCGCCGCGCTGCGCCAGGTGTGGCTCGACAACGAGGTGCTGTATCGCGAAGGCCTGGCGTTGCAGCTCGACAAGGGCGACTCTGCGATCCGCGAGCGCGTGATCTTCAAATCGCTCAGCATGATCGACGCCGGCGTAAAGCTGCCGCCGGCAGACGACGCGCATCTGCGGCGCTGGTTCGAATCGCACCGGGAGAAGTACGACGATCCCGCGCGTTTCGACTTCGAGGAGGCTGTGCTTTCGGGCGACGCCGACGAGGCGGCCTTGCGGGCGTTCGTCGCGAAGCTGAACGGCAGTGGCAGTGGCAGTGGCAGTGGCAGCGGGAATGGCGGCGCCTCGGGCGATGCCGGCGCGGGTCTGCGCGTCTTCAAGGGCCGGCCGCACGCCAACCTCGTGCAGAGCTACGGCGCGGACTTCGCGAAGGCGATCGAGTCGTCGACGGTCGGCGAATGGCGCGTGTTCCGCACGGTGGAGGGCGGCAATCCGGCGTGGCGCGCGATGCGGCTGGTCTCGACGTCGCCGGCCCGTCCGGGCGACTTCAACGTGCTGCGCGGCATCGTGCTGCAGGACTGGACCGACGCGACGCTGTCGGAGCAGCGCAGTGCCGCCGTGCTCGCGCTGAGCCGCAAGTACACGATCAGCCGGGAAGGCGCCGGGTCCACGACCTCGCCGGCGAAGACCGCACCAGCCACCGCCGTCGGAGGCGAATCGAAATGAGCCGCTGGATGCGAGGGATCCTCAGCCTCTTGATGGCGACGGCCGCGTTCGTCGGCGGCGCCGCGCAGGCGCACGAGATGAGCATGGCCGAGATGCAGGTGCGCGAGACCGCGCGCGGCGAGTTCATTTGGCAATGGACGGCGAGCGAGAAACGCGCCGCCGACGAGGTGCTCGCGCCGGTGTGGCCCGAGGGCTGCACGGCGGAGGGGCTGAACCTGCATTGCGGCCAGGCGGGCCTGACGGGCACGCTGACGATGGAGGGCGTCGGCCGGCAGTATTCGGCGGCGTTGGTGAAGGTGTTCTGGATCGACGGCCAGACCAGCGTCTACACGCTGACGGCGGGACAGCCGTCGGTGCAGCTGTTCGGCTCGGCGCAGGACAGGCGCGGCATGGGCGAGATCGCCCGCGCCTACACGCTGCTGGGCGTGGAGCACATCCTGGCGGGCATCGACCATCTGATGTTCGTGATCGGGTTGCTGTTCCTGGTGGGCTTCCGACGCCAGCTGCTGTGGACGATCACGGCGTTCACCGCGGCGCACAGCCTGACGCTGGGCATGAGCGCGCTGGGCTGGCTGCAGCTGCGTCCGCCGCCCGTGGAGGCCACGATCGCGCTGTCCATCGTGCTGGTCGCGTGCGAGGCGCTGAGGCCGTCACGCCACCGTCATGACGGCACGAGCCGCACCAGCAACGGCGGAGCCAACGTCGGCGGCGGCAACGGCAGCGACACGCTGGCGCGCCGCTGGCCGGCGCTGGTGGCCTTCCTGTTCGGGCTGGTGCACGGCCTGGGCTTTGCCGGCGCGCTGCGCGAGATCGGTCTGCCGGAGAACCACCTGCTGGTCGCGCTGCTGACCTTCAACGTCGGCGTCGAGATCGGGCAGTTGATGACGGTCGGCGCGTGCTGGGCGCTGTGGCGCGTGGCGGGCCGCTGGTCGTGGACCGGCCGGCTGCGTACGGCGCTGCTGTACCTGATCGGTTCCGCGGCGGCCTACTGGTCGTGGCTGCGCATCGCGGCGATCGTCGGCTGAGGGGGGCGCAACCATGACCACGACCATGACCACGAGCGCCCCAGAAACCTTCAGCCTGTTCCCGACGCCCGTGATGCGCGTGCCGGGCGCCTTGCCGGCGACGCTGGTCGCGGCCCTCGTGGACCACTTCAGCACGCAGGCCATGCGGGACAACAACAGCTCGACGAAGCTGGTGCACACGCGGATGCTGCAACCGGGCGACAGCCCCTTGCTGGTCGACGTCGCCGCGCTGCTGGCGGGGCCGCTGTCGGAGTTCGGCGCGCTGCTCTTCGGCGAGCGCATGCCCTGGGGCGTCAAGGAGCTCTGGGTCAACGTGATGGCGCACGGCGGTCATCAGGCGATGCACAACCATGCCAACAGCTTCGCCTCTGGCATCGTGTACCTGACGGGGACGGACGACTCCGCGCGGACCGTCTTCATGAAATCGCCGGGCGGGACGGACTTCAGCTTCAAGAACGATCACCCCGGCATGGTCGCGGGGCCGTTCAACGCGGAGAAGTGGATCAGCCCGTCGCCGTCGCCCGGCGACCTGGTGCTGTTCCCGAGCTACCTGATGCACGCGGTGCCGCCGAACGAAGGCCAGACGCGCGTCAGCCTCGCGTTCAACGCGATCCCGGCGCGGCTGAATTCGTGGGGCTACACGGTCGGGTTCAGCGGATGACGACACGCGCGCGCAGCGTCGCGCTGGCGCTGATGGGCCTGTCGGGCTTCGCGGGGCTGGGCTACCAGATGGTCTGGACGCAGCAATCGGCGCTGTGGCTCGGATTCGAAGCGGCGGCCGTGCTGGCCGTGATCACGGCGTTCTTCGGCGGACTCGCGTTGGGCGCGGTCGCCTTCGGAGGACGCATCGAGCGATCGGCGTCGCCGCTGCGCTGGTACATCGCCTGCGAGGCAGTGATCGGCTTGTGGGGGCTGGCGCTGATCGTCCTGATGCAACCCGTGGGGGACGCCGTCGAGCACTGGATCGGCGCAGAGCCCGCCGTCTGGTGGCAGTGGACGGTGACCTTCAGCGCGAGCTTCCTGTTGCTGCTGCCCGCGACCGCCGCGATGGGCGCGACGCTGCCGGCAATCGAACGGATCGTCGGTGCCGAGGAGAAACGCTCCATCGCCGGGCTCTACGCCGCCAACACGTTCGGCGCCGTGCTTGGCGTGCTGTTGGCGACGTTCTGGCTGGTGCCCGCCTTCGGCCTCGCGGCGACGACCGGCGTCTGCGTGGGGATGAACGCCCTGTGCGCGATCGGCGCATGGACGTGGCTTCACTCCGAACGGCCGAGCGCGGCCCTGCACGATGCATGGAGGCTCCCGTCCGGGACCTCCACGCACCGTTCCGGTCCCGCCGGCGCTCGCTGGCCTCGGGCCATGGCCTTGACGCTGCTCGCGCTCAGCGGCCTGCTGGGCATCGGGTACGAAGTCATCGTCGTGCGCGTGCTCAGTCAGCTCAACGAGGACACCGTCTATACCTTCGCGTTGCTGTTGGCCGTGTACCTGGTCGGCACGTCCCTCGGCGCGGCGGGCTACCAGTGGTGGTGGCGACGATGGGTGAAGCCAAAGGAAGAGGACCGGCTCTCGTCGTTGCTGCCCGGTGCCCTCGGCGCGGCCTGCCTGCTCGGCCTCGCCGCGCTGTGGGCGGCGCCAGGGCTGAAGAACGGTGCGATGAACACGCTCGGCACGGGCTTCGCGGCGGCGCTCGGCGCGGAGGCGCTGCTCGCCGTCGCCGCCTTCGGGCTGCCGACGCTCGCCATGGGCGCGTGGTTCAGCCATCTGAGCGCGCAGGCGATGGGGCAGGGCGTCGCCTTCGGACGCGCGCTCGCAGTGAACACGCTCGGCGCCGCCCTGGCCGCGCCGCTGTTCGGCGTCGTCATTGCGCCGTGGCTCGGTCCGAAGGCGGCCTTGCTGCTGATCGCTGGCGGCTACCTGGCCGCCGCGATGGCCGGCTCGCAGACGTGGCGGAGGCTGAAGCGCGCGCCGAGGAGCGGATCGAGGGCGGTGTCCGGGCGCGCGATCGCGGTGGTCCCGTCGATCCCGGCGGTGGCGGCCGTTGCGCTCGTGTTCATGGCTGCATTCGGGGCGCCGCTCGCGTTCGTCGACCTGCCGGTCGGTGCGCATCTTGTGAGCTACGCCGAAGACAGCATGGCCGCGGTCAGCGTCGTCGAGGACGAACAAGGCGTCGCCCGGCTGCGCATCAACAACCGGCAGCAGGAGGGCAGCAGCGCGAGCCTGTTCGTCGACGGGCGTCAGGCCTTGCTGCCCGTGCTGATGCACCCGGCGCCGCGTCGCGCTCTGTTCCTGGGACTGGGCACGGGTGCGACCTCGGGCGTCGCGGCGCAGGATGCCTCGCTGCAGGTCGACGCGGTCGAGCTGCTTCCCGAGGTGATCGAGGCGTCGCCGCATTTCACGCGAGCGTTGGGACTGGACGGCGCAATGCCGCGCCTCGTCGCGGCGGACGCGCGGCGTTTCGTGCGCGCGTCCGAGGCGCACTACGACGTGATCGTCTCGGACAACTTCCATCCGGCGCGCAGCGGCTCCGGCGCGCTCTACACCCGCGAGCATTTCGCAGCGGTGCGCGAGCGCCTCGCACCGCAGGGGCTGTTCTGCCAATGGCTGCCGTTGCACCAGCTCGACCTCGACAGCCTGCGCAGCGTCACGCGCGCTTTCCTGTCGGTGTACCCCGACGCGATCGCGGTATTGGCGGCCAACAGCCTGGAAACGCCGGTGATCGGGCTCGTGGGCCGCCGCGATCCCACGACGCCGCGTCCGGCGGCGTCATCGACTCCCACTCTGGTTCCGGCTCCGACATTGGCGTTCTGGCACGCGCGTGTCGAAGGGGCGCCTGCGCGACGCGATGGCCGGTCGCTGGCCGACTTCGGACTCGACGACGAATTCGCGTTGCTTGGCGTCGTCGTTGCGGGACCGAAATCGCTGGCGACCTTCTCTGCTGGGGTGCCGATGAACACGGACGATCGTCCGATCGTCGCGTACCTCGCGCCGCGTCTGGTGTACGCGCCGACATCGACATCGACACCGAGGGAGCGGCTCTTCGAGTTCCTGCATCAGGTGAGCGCCTCACCGTCGGACATCGGCCTGCGGTCGCCGACCGACGCTCGGCGGATCGCCGCGTACTGGCAGGCGCGCGACCGATTCCTGGAAGCGGGACGTTCGGCCCGTCCTGTCGCCGATCCTGCGGAGATGCTCGCGCAGGTGGGCGGGCCGCTGCTCGAGGCGGTGCGCCTGAGTCCGGATTTCCGGCCCGCCTACGACCCGCTGCTGCAGATGGCCGTGGCGCTCGCACCGCGCGATGCGGCGACGGCCAGCCGCGTCCTCACCGCACTCCGCGACGCGCAGCCCGCGCGTCCCGAAGCCGCGCAGGCATTGCAATCAATAGGCCCGTGAGCGTCGCAGCGACGCTCGCAATTCTTTCGCAATGGCCCTCATGAGTATGTGCAGGGGGACTCACCTACTCGAAGTGATTTCCCCCACCGAATCGCCCTTCGAGGGGAATCGACAAACGCGCTTCTGATTCGACACTGCATGCCTTCCCGGGTCGTGGACTTGGCAACAGGAGATGTGGAATGAACATGAATGCGCAGTTGGAACGGGCAACTCTGGTGGTGGCCGGCATGTCGCGGCTTCCGCCCCGGAAGACTTTCCATTTCCACGATCTGATGGCCATTCTGCGAGAGCCGAACGCGCTGTTCGGGGTGCCCTGCGACAAAGGCGTCGATCCGAATGCCAAATGCCCTCGCGTCGACTGGGATGAGTTGCTGGACGTTGCTCAGCAGACGGCTGCCGAGCATTGGATGACGGCAACCAGCATGGTCGAGATCTTGCAGGTCGCAGCGGAAGTGCTGCGAGAAAGTGGGCTGAAGATCTGCCGCGGAAACCCCGAGTGTGTCGACATCTATCCGCCGGAGATGGAAGAGCCCGGCTTCAGCTACGACCTCCGGATCGACGCGTCGCATCAGGTCGCTCGCGCGCTGACCGACAAGTTCATTTGGCGCCTGATCGATCGCGACATGCATCGGCGACGCCCGACGCACACCCTGACCCCGGTGCCTCGTCCGGCGCTGTTCGCACAAACCCCTTCCCCCTTCACGGCTCGTTCACAAGACGGAAGTTCTGCTGCTACACTTTGTTGAGAATAATTCTCATCTGTTCTGTAAGTGTTTGAAGTTAAAAAGCAAAATCAGTCCTTCCGTCAAGTTCGAAGCGTCCAACGGTTCCGCCTTCTTCCCCTCGTCAGCACCCTGATCGCGTTCGCCGCCTGGGCGGATGAGGTGCCTGCGCCGAGTTCCGCGAGCGCCGCGCCCGCGCCAGCAGCGGCTGCCTCAGCACCCACCGTCACGCTGTCTCAAGTCACCGTCTACGGCGTGCGCAGCGTCGCTCCGGGCAAGACCACGATCACGCCCAACGAGATCGAGCGTCAGCAGGCGCTGACCGTCCAGCAGTTGCTCGACAACCTCCCGGGCGTCGACCTCAACGGCAGCTTCCGCCCCGGCGGCCAGAGCCTGAACATGTGGGGCTTCGGCGATGTCGAGGACATCCGCGTGCAGCTCGACGGCGCCAACAAGGGCTTCGAGAAGTATCGGCAGGGATCGATCTTCATCGAGCCCGAACTGATCAAGCGCATCACCGTCGACAAGGGTGCCCACTCGGTGCGTTACGGCAACGGCGGCTTCGGCGGCACGGTGCTGGTCGAGAGCAAGGACGCCGAGGACCTGCTGCGCCCCGGCGAGCGCATCGGTGGTCTGGCCAAGCTCGGCTGGGCGAGCAACGACGACCAGCGCGTCGTGTCGGGCAGCGTCTTCGCCCGCGCCGAGCCGGGCGCCGCGCTGCCCTGGCAGTTCCTGGTCGCCGTCACCGGACGCGACTCCGGCAACCAGGAGCGCGCCGATCACACCGTCTACGAGTTCTCCGAGACCCACAGCCGCTCCGCGCTCGCGAAGCTGACGCTGCAGCTCGGGGAGAGCCGGCTGACGCTCTCCGACATCGAAGGCCGCAGCAAGGCCTGGGCGCCGTTCGCCGCCAAGCGCGACGAGGTGCCAGCGCCAACGCCCGCCGAGATCGCGAAGTACGGCGAGCGCGAAGCCTGGCTCCGCAAGGTGCTGTGGCGCGACCAGACCGACCGCACGCAGTCGCTGCTGTGGAGCTATGCGCCCGCGTCGCAGCCGCTGCTGGACCTGCAGGTGCGGCTGACCCAGTCGTCCAGCCGCCAGGACGACCAGCGCCCCGACAGCATCACCAGCGACTTCGCGGCCAGCCTCGGCAAGGAGAGCCACGCGACCTACCGCGACCGCCAGATCGACGTGACCAACACCGCGCGTTTCGACCTCGGCGGCGTGACGCACGCGCTGGCCACGGGCCTGCAGGCGCAGCGGCATGACCGCGACACGCTGATGTTCCTGCACACCCGCACCGGGGACGCCAGCTACAACTACGGCTGGCTGCAGCCGTACTACATGCCGTCCGGCGAGCAGCGCACCGTCTCCGGCTGGGTGGAGGACGAGTTGCGCCTCGGCGCCTGGACCGTCACGCCGGGCCTGCGCTACGACCAGGTCCGCACGGCGGGGCAGCCGAACTTCGCGCCGCGCTACAACGACCCGGCCGCCGGCCACGACTACAGCGCCGTCTATCACAGCGGCTGGTCGCAGCACCTGTCGGCGAAGTGGCAGGCCACGGCCGCCACGGCGCTGTTCGCGGACGCCGGCAAGACCTGGCGCGCGCCGGTGATCGACGAGCTCTTCGAGGTCCAGTCCGCCGCGAGCAGCGCGCCGGCCACCAGCCGCGGCCTGCGCAAGGAGCGCGTCACCGCCTTGCGCGGCGGCCTGAAGCACGAGCGCACCGACTGGCTCAGCAGCGGCGACGCGCTGGCCGCGACCTTCACCGTCTTCCGCAACCTCGTGCACGACAACATCCACAAGCGCTTCGGCATCTTCGTGGAGCCCGGCACCGAGCGTCCGCCCAACATGCCGTTCTACCGGAACCTGCCCGGCTACCGCAGCGAGGGCGCGGAGGCGGAGACGCACTACGAGCAACGGCGCGGCTTCGCCAGCGTGTCGCTGGCCTGGATGCGGGGCGAGCATCGCGGCTCCATCCGCGACCCGTGGGCGACGAAGAACCAGCCGCTGATCGACATCGGCGCGCCCAAGGCGGTCGTCGTGATCGGCGGGAAGTGGCCGTCGCTGGGATTGGCCGCGGGCTGGCAGGGGAAGTTCGTCGCCGCGCAGAACAAGGTGCCGGACGACGAGGTCGTGCCCTACGCGCTGCCGCCGGCCAAGGGCTACGGGCTGCACGGGCTCTTCGCGCAGTGGCAGGGCCGCGGCGCGTGGGCGGACACGAAGGTGCAGCTCGCGGTCGACAACCTCTTCAACCGCAGCGTGCAGCCCTACCTGGCCGAGCAGGTCTATGCGCCGGGTCGCAACATCAAGCTGACCTTCAGCCAACGCCTGTGAAGGCGAGGGCGCTCAGCGCCCGAATGCACCGCGACCCGTCATGACGGTCGTGACCTTCGGCACGCGGAGCGCCTGCAGCAAGCCCTGACCCCTCAAGCGTGGGGGCGCGCTCTGCAAGCGCTTTCTCCACACTCCGCGACCGGCGGCCAAAGCGTCGTCTCCTCCACTTTCGGGACCACTTCATGAGCAGATCCGGTGTGCGTGTCGTCGACATGACGGCCCGCCTGGGCGGTCTGGCCATCGGCCAGACCGGCGCGACCTTGTCCACCACGGAATCCCGCCAGGCGATCGCGCTGAGCACGACGCCGGGCATGCCCACCATCGATTGGGTGCGTCCGCCGTATCCCAACGACGACCTCGCCGCCGCCGACGGCCCCGCTGGTCTGCTGGTGATCGTCGGACCGGGTTCGGTCCACGGCGCGCTGGACCTGCTGCGCCGCGCCTGGGCCGCCGAGGTGCCGGCCGTGCGCCTGCTGCTGATGCCCAGCGCCATCGTCGAGGAGATGACCCTCGTGCCGATGGTGACGGCGGACACGCCGTCCACGCTGCTCTACCGGTTGCCCGACAGCAGCCCCGAGACGCTGTGGTTCGTCCTGATCGAGGAATTCAACAAGCTGACGAGCCGCTTCGGGCTCACCTCCCTGCAACCCACCCCCTCCCTGAACAAAGACCCCATGAGCAATCTGAAGCAGTCCATCGACGCCGCCATGACCATCGACGGCGCACTGGCCGCCGCGCTGGTCGACTTCCGCAGCGGCATGTGCCTGGCCCAGGCCGGCACCGCCGTGAACCTGGACCTGGCCGCGGCCGGCAACACGCAGGTGGTGCGCGCCAAGCTGCAGACCATGGAGTCGCTGGGCCTGCGCAAGGGCATCGAGGACATCCTGATCACGCTGACGGACCAGTACCACCTGATCCGCCTGGTGCCCAACAACGCCGGCCTGTTCCTGTACCTGGTGCTGGACAAGAACAAGGGCAACCTGGCCCTGGCCCGCTACAAGCTCACCGAGATCGAGCGCGCGCTGCAGGTCTGACCCAGACGTTCCCCCCCACCCGATCGCTCCCGCGATCGGGCGCCACGGCCGGCCGCGCCGCCTCGATGTCGAGGCGGTCGGCCGGCTGTGTCGTCGTGGGCCCGCGTGCCGGGTCACTCGCTGATCGTCTTCGTCGAGAAGGCCGTGTCCTTCGCGATGTCGGCCTCCGAGAACGGCACCTTCTGCCACTGTCCCGCGCTGTAGGCGCGCGTGTAGTCGCTGTAGTGCGCGGAGGCCGGATCGTCCGACTGCGAGAAGGTCAGGAAGGTGTAGGCCTCGACGCCTTCGCCAGGGAAGCGGACCACCTGCATGTAGCTGTTGGCGCTGGTCGCGGTGTTGAGGTCGTAGCCGCCCTGGTCCAGCCGGCTGAGCGCGCAGGCCACCGTGTAGTAGCCCTGCGGCTGGCCGCAGCCGCCGAAGAGCGGGATCTTCTCGGCGCCGCGCGTGGCGAAGAGCGTTTCGCCGCGCGTCGCGTTGAGCGCGAAACCGCTGGCCTGCACGCGCAGGATCGCCGCGCCGAACGCCTGCTGCAGCGTCGTCTTCACGGCGGGGTTCAGGTCGCGCGGCGTGTGCAGCGGGTCGGCGCTGCTGAAGGGCACCGCGAACAGCGTGGCCTCGGGAATGCGCGACGCGCGCGTCCAGAACTCGTCCCACACATGCGCGCCGCGTGATGCGAGCAGCGCCTTGCCGTCCCACGCCTGCAGCACCGCGCAGGCCTCGGTCGGATCGACGCTGCGCGCCGGGCTGAAGGTCTCGCCCGTGGCGGGATCGCCGCTCACGGTGAAGGCCGCCGGCGGCGCGCAGAACATCGCGACCGCCTGGTCGCGGAAGAGCTCCGAGGTCAGCGTGCGGCTGTTGAGCACCATGGCGCGCACGGTCTCGCTGGTGGCCTTGTTGCCGGCGTAACCGTCGGTACCGGCCAGGCGTCCCTGCGCCAGCAGATGGGCCAGTCGCGTGCGGAAGCTGACCGAGGTCGTGCCGGCCGGCCCGAGCACGTCCGGATAGCCGGTCAGCGGCGCGGCCGTGTTGGCGAGCCAGTAGCTGTCGTTGCTGTTGAGGACGTAGTCGTCGCGCAGCAGGCTGGGCATGCGCGCGGGGCCGAGCGCGCCGGGCTGCTTCGAGTCCGGATCGCTCTGCCAGTCGCAGCTGCTCTTGGAGCCGTCCAGCACCGGCGTGCGCGGCAGCGCGGCGCTGAGCGCGGCGGTCAAGGGCGTCGCGCAGCTCGCGAGCTGCGAGGCCGAGACATTGGGCATCGCGCCGATGTCGGCGTACCAGGCCTGTCCGCTGCCGCGCGCGACGGCGACGGTGTTGACCCAGGGGATGGAGGACTCCTCGCGCTGGATGGCGGCGAGCTCGTCCAGCGTCTTGGCCTGGCTCCAGCGCAGCCAGACGCGGAACACGCGGTGGTTGTCGCCGTTGATGTCCCGGATCGCGAAGACGGTGTTCGTGTTCCAGCCCAGGGCGGCGTTGAGCGGGCCGAGGTTGACGATGGGGCCGTACTGCGATTCGTAGAGCGTGCGCGAGACCGGCGTCACGCTGCCGTCGGCCTGCTTGACCTGCACGGTGAGGGCGCGCGCCGTCATCTTCACGGCGGCGCCGTCGCGCTGGTAGCTGGTCGGATCGCCGGGCGTCAGCGTGAGCTGGAACAGCCCGTAGCGGCGCGCGGTGGAGACGGTGTGGCTCCAGGCGACGTTGTCGGTGTAGCCGATCTGGATGACCGGGACCGCCAGGAAGGACGTGCCGGCGACGTTGAGCTCGCCGGGGATGGTGAGCTGCGCCTGGTAGAAGCGGTCGGGGCCGCGCCAGTACCAGTGCGGATTGCCGAACAGCAGCGGGCTGCCGTCGCCGGTCGCGGCGGTGCCGAAGCCGATCATGTTGCTGCCCACGCCGTCGCTGCCGCCGACCTGGAAGTCGGGCAGGTGCGCCCTGGCGATGGCGAGCGGTCGCGGCGCCGCGGTGCGCGCGCGGCGCGTGGCCTGCGGCTTGGCAGAGGCCATCGTGGGTGTCGCGGCGGCGGGCGGCGTCGCGTTGGCGATCTGCGCGACGAAGTTGCTGTAGCCCGCCGCGAAGTGGGCGGCGTACATGCGGCGGAAGATGTCGGTGTCCGTGACCGGCACGACCCAGGCCTCGTTGCGGCAGGCCGCGTGGGCGGTGGGTTCGGCGCCGGTCTTGATCTCGCGGACGTAGCGGTTGTAGCCGGCGGCGAAGCCGGCGACGAGCTGCTTGAGCTTGTCGGGCTGCGCGGCGATCAGGCGCTGCATCGCGTCGTCGTTGAGGACGTGGCGGTGATAGAAGTCCGAGTCCAGGTTCTTCGGCTGGCCGATGGTGCCCTGGAAGGGGACGACGGCGTCGGCGCCGAAGTGGCGCGAGCGTTCGCCGCGGAAGGTGAGCATCGAGTTGGCGATGGTGCACAGGTCGTCCTGGGCCTGCGCGTAGCCGTAGCCGTAACCGGCGCCGCCCCAGTCGGCGGCCTTGATGTGGGGCACGCCCAGGGCGGTGCGCCGGATCTCGGCGCTGTACCTGGCGGCGGGTGTGCCGCCATCGTCGCCGTCGTCATCGCCGCCGCAGCCCGCAAGCAGCGCGGCCGATCCGACGGCGATCGCCAAGGTCAATGCACCCAGCGGCCTGCTGCCGCCTCGAACGGAAAGTCGCATGTCTTGTCTCCCTGTGCTCTGGTGATCGGCACGCCCGGGCGTGCCGGTTCGACACAAGCATAGAGGCTTGGATGCAGTGACCTGCATCGGTTTGTGTAGGGGGAGTGACTCACACGAAGGTGTGTCCCCCGTTTAATCGCCCTTCGAGGGCGAATCGACTTCGCTACGACCATTACGAAGACTACGACGAGGAGGACGAGTGAACGCCTTGAGGCGCTCAATGCCGCTTGAAGTACTGCACCTCCCGCTCATGCTTCTCGGCGGCCTCGCGGGTGTCGAAGGTGCCGAGGTTGCGGCGTTTGCCCGTTTTCGGATCGGGGTTGCGGGAGTACAGGCGGTACTGGCCGTTGCTGAGCTTGCGGATCATGGCGTGCTCCTGATGCGCGAATGGCCGCGAGGGCCGGATGCATGCAGTCTTCGCCGTTCCCGGGTCGGTGTCTGTAGGACGAGGGGCCGCCGCTAGCGAGCCGCCGCCGACACGGGCGCCGCCGAGCGCCCCGGCAGCAGCGAGGCGCGCGTCTCAGCCTGGCGCGCATAGTCCTCGTAGGCGCGTGTCGCCTCGGCCGCATCGCGGCTGCGCAGCATGGCCACGACCGAGCCCTGCCTCGTGAGCGATACAAGGTACTGCGAGCTCTCGGCGCTCCAGACCAGGCGCGCCACCTCGTCGCCGAAGCGGGCGCGACGCAGGGTCTCGACGGCGGAACCTGCCGCGCGCGGCTCCACGGATTCGCCCGATGTCGCGGAGATCTCGCGCGCCGCCATGAGCGTGTCGTTCCTCGGCGATGGCGCGCGGGCGATGACGTCCGGATCAGGTGAGCCAATGGCGGCGATGGCCACGGGCACGGGCACGGGCACCGGCACGCGAGACGCAGGCGCCGTGAAAGGCGACGTCGAGGGCACCGTCGTCGGCAGGGGAATCGTCGCAATCGTCGACGCCGTCGCCTGCCCGACCGTCGCCGGCATCTGCTGACCGAGCAGCACCGGGCGTCCCACCTCGCCGAGGCCGGCCATGCGGCGGAAGCTGTCGTAGCTGCGCCAGGCCTCGGCCTCGTCGTTGAAACTGAGCGTGCGCCGCAGCGTGCCCTGCTGCGTCACGGCCGCGTAGTACTTCCTTGGGAGCGTCGTCCGCGCCCAGACCTGGATGGCGATGTCGGCGACCTCGGCATGCCGGGTCACGACCACGGTCTTGGCGGCCATCCGCTTGCGCAGGTCGGCGATGTCGGCAAGTTCGGATTTCGCCAGGTTGGGCGCCGGCTCGGTCGCCGAGGAAGCCGCCGTCGCTGGCTTTGCTGCCTTCGCAGCCGTCGTTGCCGTGATTGCCTTGGCCGTCCTGGGCTTCGTAAGTGCCTGCGTCGCGTGCGCCGACGGCAGCGCCATTCCCGCGGCGATGAGCAGCGCAGGGACGGCGCCGCGAAGGCGCAGGAGGCCCCTGGCAAAGCCAGGCGGGCGACGGAACGGAGACATCGGACGTGGAGCAGGAGACCGCGGAGGCGCGGGGATGGTACGACGTACGCAAGCCGGGGCGTCGCCGCATTCGAGGGCTTCGATGCAATTGGAAACAATCGACTGCCTCGAAGGAGGCGTTGACGGCGCCGATGTGGGGTGCAGCCGACAAGCCCCGTCGGGCGCCCGCTCGCGGGCATCGCGGGATAATCGCCCCATGTCCTCGAAGTTTTCCCCTTGGCGCCTGTCCGTTGCACCGATGCTGGACTGGACGACCGCCGACTGCCGGTATCTCCATCGGCTGCTGACCCGCCACACGCTGCTCTACACCGAGATGGTAACGACCGGCGCGATCCTGCATGGCGACAAGCCCCGGCACCTCGATTTCAACGCGCAGGAACACCCGGTCGCGTTGCAGCTTGGCGGCTCGGAGCCGGCCGATCTCGCCGCCTGCGCGAAGCTGGCCGAGCAGTGGGGCTACGACGAGGTCAACCTGAACTGCGGCTGCCCCAGTGAACGCGTCCAGCGCGGCGCGTTCGGCGCCTGCCTGATGGCGGAGCCGGCGCTGGTCGCCGACGGCGTCAAGGCGATGCACGACGCGGTCGCGATTCCGGTCACCGTCAAGCACCGCATCGGCATCGACCGGATCGAGAGCTACGACTTCGTGCGCGACTTCGTCGGCCAGGTCGCCGAGGCCGGCTGCGAGGTCTTCCTCGTCCATGCGCGCAACGCGTGGCTGCAAGGCCTGTCGCCCAAGGAGAACCGCGACATCCCACCGCTGCGGTATGAACTCGTCCACCGCCTCAAGCGCGAGTTCCCGCATCTGACCATCGCCATCAACGGCGGCCTCAAGACGGACGACGAGATCGCCGCGCAGCTCGACCATGTCGACGGCGTGATGGTCGGTCGGCAGGCCTATCACGAGCCCTGGCAGATGGCGCAGTGGGACCAGCGCTTCTTCGGCGAGTCGCAGGCGCCGGTCGCGAGCCGCGAGGCGGTCGAGGCGCAGTGGCTGGACTATCTCGACCGGCAGGTGGCGCTCGGCCGACCGTGGTCGCAGGCGATGCGGCATGCGCTCGGCCTGTGGAACGGCCTGCCCGGCGCGCGCCGCTGGCGCCAGGTGTGGTCGGACCACAAGCTCAAGGCGATGGCGCCGCGCGAGGTCGCGAAGCTCGCCACCGCCGCGCGCCTGCAGGCCGCCGAGATCGCGATGCAGCATCCCGCGTTCAAGCCGCCGGTCGACGCGTCGATCGATCCGGCCTCGCCAGTTTCGCCGGCCTCGCCGGTTCCTGTCACGAACTGACCGCGTCGCGGATCAGCATTGCCCCATGGCGCCGCAGGTGTTCTTCCATTGCTATCCGACGGTGCTCGGCCACTGCGGCATCGCGTGGACGGAGCGCGGCATCGTCGCTTCGCAGTTGCCGGAAGAGAGCCTGTCCGTCACGCGCGACCGCATGTGGGTGCGCTTCCCCGCTGCGCGCGAGGAGGCGGATTTCGAGCTCCTGCCCGAAGCGGTGAAGCAGGCCTGCCTCGGCGTGCGCGCGCTGCTCGACGGCGAGTCGCGCGACCTGCTCGAGATCGAACTCGACGACAGCGCGGTCCCGGCCTTCGATCGCGAGGTGCTGGCGTTCACGCGGCGCATCCCGGTCGGGCAGACGCTGACCTACGGCGAGGTGGCGGCGCGGCTCGGGCAGCCGAACGCCGCGCGCGCCGTCGGCCGCGCGGAGGGCCACAACCCGTTCGCGCCCATCGTGCCCTGCCATCGCGTGATGGGCGCGCCGGCGGCGGGCAAGGCGGCGAACCTGACGGGCTTCTCCGCGCCGGGCGGCGTCGCGACCAAGCTGAAGATCCTCGCGATCGAGGCCCGGGCGACCGGGCAGCAGGTGGGCGAACAGCAGGATCTGTTCTAGCGCGCTTGTTCGCGCAGAGGCGAACGGTCGTTGTCATCTGCACACTGAGTGGCTCCTTGCGATTTCCAGGAGCTCCTCTTGCTGAACTGTTTGTCCCTCGCCACTTCTGCTGACACGACGTCGATCCTGACGCGCGATGGTTCGCCATCCGCCACCACGACGTCGTCCGTCGAACGAGCAAAGCAGACCGACCTGGCTCACGCCCTGGTCAAGAAAATGATCGACGAGGAAGCCACCTGGGGCGATCCCACCCTGCGCACCGCGTCGATGACCACCCTGGCGATCGTGGCCGTCGAGATGAAGGACCTGGACGGCACGGAGGTGACGGTGCTGCCGGCCAGCGCGAGCGGCTCGATGGAACGTCCCGTCGATCCTCCGAACTCTCGAACCTTGCGCGTCCTCCACTCGGACAAGGGCATGCAGAGCGAGGTGATGGTGGCGATCACGGAACGCTTCGGCTGTGAGATCACCTGGGTCGCTTTCGACAGACCGGGCTTCGAAGGATTCGCCGATCTGCTGTGCCAGGTGTTGCGGCGTCGTGCACAGGGGCGTCAGGACGAGCTGCCTTCTCAGGACGAGTTCGACCAGTTCAGGAAGTCGCTCCGCGACGCCCTGTTCCGGCTCGTCGACGTGAACCCGGCGGAGATGCTGCGTCTGATGGGGCAGGATGGGCGGACGCGGTGACCGACATCGGCCGCCGGTCGACGACGCAGCTCAGACCCAGCGGTCGTTCGGTTGCGTGCGCTCGTTGTGCGCTTCGCCGGTATTGACCACGCCGCGCGGCTCGATGACCAGGATATGCGTCTCCCGTTCGGCGCTGGGCTTGTGCTCCACGCCGCGCGGGACGACGAACAGCTCGCCCGCGCGCAGCGTGACCGCGCCGTCGCGGAAGTCCAGGCGCAGCTCGCCGGCCACGACGAGGAAGGCTTCGTCGGTCTCGGCATGCGCGTGCCACATGAACTCGCCTTCGACCTTGGCGATCTTGAACTGGTAGTCGTTGATCTCGGCCACCACGCGCTGCGACCACTGCTCGTGCAGCAGTGAGAGCTTGTCGGCGAGGTTGACGGCGCGGTAGCCCCGCGGCGAGGTCGGAAGGGAGGCAGGGCTTGTCATGGCGTTCAAGGCGTTCAGCGCGAAGAAATCTGATGGAGCGCCCATCTTGTCGACCGGCCCTCGCTGCGTCTTGAACGATCGTGCGTCCAGTTCGAACTCGAACTCGAACTCGAACTCGAGTCCTAGCTCTAGCTTTAGCCCTGGCCCTATTTGCCTGTCATGCGCAGCCATCGTGCCGGCGTGACACCGAAGGCGCTTGCGAACTGACGCGTCAGATGGCTCTGGTCCGCGAAGCCGGCGTGGACCGCGCAGTCCGCGAGCGCTTGCCCGGAGAGCATCAAGCGGCGCGCGAGGTCCAGCCGCCGCAAGGTGAGGTAGCGATACGGACTGGTGCCGAAGCTCGCGCGGAAGTCGCGCGAGAGGCTCCATCGATCGCGGCCCGCGACCCTGGCCAGCTCATCCAGCGTGACGACGCCGTCAAGGCGATCGTCCATGTACTCGCGCGCGACCTGGGCGGCGCGGTAGTCGCCGCGCAGTCGCCGCGGCGACGAGCCCGCCGCAAGTTGCAGCGCGGTGGCGAGTGTCAGCAGCCCGTCGTCCTGCTCCAGCGCGTCAAGCGGCGCGGCGAGCTGCGCCAGCAGCGCGCGTGTGGCACGGGCGAGCCGGGGATCGGTCGACACGCCGCCCGGCACGAAGGGAAGGGCCACGCCGCCGAGCATCTCCTGCAGCCGCGCCGGCGCCAGGTAGAGCATGCGATAGCGGAAACCGGCGTCGGTGCCCGCGTGCCCATCGTGGAGTTCGTCCGGATGCAGCACGACCGTGTGCCCGGCAAGGCTGTGCCGCAGCGACGCGCGATAGGTGAAGGACTGGACGCCGGCCAGCGTCGTGCCGATCGCGTAGGTGTCGTGGCGATGCGGCGTGTAGGCCTCGCCATGAAAAAAGGCCTCGAGTCGATGGAGGCCGTCCTGGCCCGCGCCGTGACGCACCCAGTCGGTGTCCGCGGCGGGGGCGTGCGTCATGGCAGGCTCTGCGGACTCAGTCCCAGGGCGCCGCTTCAGCGGCGAGGTCTTCGTCCTTCGCGGGCGAGGCCGTCTTGGACGCCTTCGCTCCGGCGGCTTCGGATGCCGATGCCGATGCCGATGCCGCCGGCTTGGCCGCCGCGCCCCCTGGCGCATGTTCCGCCGCGATCTTGGCCGACTGGCCGATGAAGTCGAGCTCGCCGCCCAGTCCTTCGATCATGTCGGGGATCAGCTGCGCGAGTTCGCCGGTGGCCAGCGCCGCATCGACGTCGAAGGCCTCGTCCTTGGCCGGCTTGTCGCGGCCGTCGAAGACCACGTCCAGGAACTTGATGCCCTTGATCTGCATCGTGTCCGTCAGCGTGAAGGAGACGCGCTCCTTCCAGGTCATCGCCAGGCGCGTGGGCATCTTGCCGCTGGTCAGGTGCGCCTTGACCTCGTCGGTGTCCAGGTTGTGGCGGGCGTAGCGCACGGCGGCCTTCATCTCGTCGGCGGCCTTGAGCTCGCAGTCGCGGTCGATGACGAACTCCGCCGGCGGCACGCCGTCCATCAGCCACGCGGCCATGCAGGCGGCCGGCGATTCGGCGCTCTGCAGCAGGTGCAGGTTGATCGACGAGTCGGCCTTCACCAGCAGCGTGATCAGCTCGTCGGCCTTGCCGATGGAGCCCGCGTCCACCATCAGGAAGCCCTGCTTGGGGGAGATCCACACCCGCAGGTGGGACTGCAGCGTGAAGGCGCGGGGCAGCAGCTCCAGCGTGGCCTGCTCCTTCATGTCGCGCTGCTGCTTCTTGCCGGGACGGCGGCCGGTCTCGAGCTCGATGCGCTCGACCATCTCGTCGACCTTCTCGCGCACCACCGAACCGGGCAGCACGCGCTTTTCCATGCGCAGGCTCAGCAGCCAGTGGTCGCCGATCTCTTCCAGCAGCCGGGCGCCCGGTTCGCCACGCGGCGGCACCCAGCCGGCGGACAGCGCTTCCGTGGCGCCGCAGGGGGCGAAACGCTCGTTCTCGAGGGCCTCCTCGAGCTTCTCGACGTTGGGCTGCCAATCGGCGGCCAGACGGTAAACGATCAGGTTCTTGAACATACGGACGAAAACTCGCGACAACGACAGACGACAGCAATGAAAACGGGGCCACGCGGACGACGCGGGCCCCGTTCAAACGATGAGGGATTGTCTCAGGTCTGGCGGTCGTGCCGGCAGCGGAACAACCCCCTTGCGTACGTTACGTCGCCTGCACTTGCTGTTCGCTCGCGATCTGGCGCAATGCCTGTTCGAAGGCCTCCGGCGGCTGGCCGCCCGAGATCAGGTACTTCTCGTTGATCACGACCGCCGGCACCGAGCTGATGCCGCGGCTCTGCCACAGCGACTCGGCGTCGCGCACCTCGTCGGCGAACTCGCCGCTGTCCAGGACGCGCGCCGCCTCGGCGGCGTCGAGGCCGATCTCGCGCGCCGTGTCCAGCAGCGTCTCGCGATCGCCCGGGTTCTTGCCGTGGGTGTGATACGCGGTCAGCAGCGCGAGCTTCAGGTCGCGCTGCGCCCGTGCCGATTGCAGCCCGGCCCAGTGCAGCAGGCGGTGCGCGTCGAAGGTGTTCCAAACGCGGCTGCGCGCGCCTTCGGTGAAGGTGAAGCCGACGTCGGCGCCGCGCTGCTTCAGATGCGCGCGGATGTCCTTGCGCTGCTCGGGCGTCGAGCGGTACTTGCGCGTCAGGTGTTCCTCGATGTCCTCGCCCTCGGGGACCATCTGCGGGTTCAGCTCGAAGGGCTGGAAGTGCATGTCGACCTGCACCTCCGGCACGCGCGCCAGGGCGGTCTCCAGCGACTTCAGGCCGACGGCGCACCAGGGGCAGGCGACGTCGGAGACGAAGTCGATGCGCAGCGGCTGGAGGGGGCTCGGCGGCTGGGCGGAAGCAGCAGCGGAGGCGCCGGCGGAAGACGCGTTGGTGCCAGCGGAGGTGTCAGCGGGGGTGTCAGCGGGGGTGTGGTTCATGCCGCCCACTCTAGCCAGAAGCTCAAGTCAACACGCGGTCGCTGGGCTTTGCCAGGTAGAACCACTCGTGGCCGGGTTGCGCGTTGTTGTTCGGGAAGACGATGCGGCCGCCGGAGGGCGCCAGCACCGGCGTGCCGTCGGCGCGGGTGCCGATGCGTTCGCCCTCGGCGATCGCGTCGAAGCTGGCCCAGGCGCGGGTGAAGGTGTCCTCCGGGCTCTCACGGTCGACGACCTCATAGAGCTGCAGCAGCTCGACGGGGCGCTTGGGGTCGGCGAGCTCGACGCCCTCGGGCGAGATCATGCCCAGCAGCACCAGCGTGCGCAGGATCGCCTTGAAGGCGACCTCGGGGCCCTGCGGATCGGCGTGCTGGCCGCATTCGAGCGTGATGCAGTAGCCGCCGGTGCTGCGCATGTATTCGGTGGTGCCGACGCCGTAGTGCGGGTCCTGCTGCAGCGCCATCTTGCGCGAGCCGTCCGCGGCCTTGTCGGCGCGGCGCTTCAGGCCCAGCGCGTAGGTCGACAACCAGCCCTCGACCAGGCGCGAGGTGCCCACGGCCAGCGCCAGCGCGGTCTCGGCGGCCTGGTGGCGGAAGGGCTCCAGGTCGCCGTCGTTGTCGCGCGGGCCGATCATCGCGAAGGCCGGACCGGGGTTGTTGAAGCTGTGCAGGTCCAGCAGCACGTCGCACGCGGCGATCCACGGGCACAGGCGGTTGGCGATGCGGTCCTCGAAGTCCTGCGGGATCGGGTTGACGCGCAGGTTGCGGTTCAGGTTGCGTTCGCCCTCGCGGCGCTGCAGGCGATGGGCCAGCGGATTGACCACGGGGATCATCGTCAGCGTGCCCTTGCGCAGCGTCAGCGCGCCCTCGTCCAGCATCGCGATCACGCGCTGGATCGCGCCGACGCCGGCGACCTCGTTGCCGTGCACGGCGGCCGTCACCAGTAGCTTGGGACCGGGTTGGAGGCCGGCGAACTGGTGGACGCGGAGGTGGGTCGGATGATCGGTGCGGGCGTCGCTCATGGCGTGGCGGAAGGGCTCGAAAAGGAATCCGAAGCATAGGCCCGCAGGAGGCCGCGCACCGTCCCCGCGTGCGCGTCGCGTATGCCGAAAGCGCGGGCAGCGATGAGTTGAAGTTGGGAGGCGCCCAGCCTTGCGCCGGGATGCGTCAGGCGCTGAGCAGCGCGTCCGGATCGAGCGGCGCGTCGCAGGACCAGTGCGTGTTGGGCAGCTCGCCGGCGGCGGAGCCATCGACCCAGCGCGTCAGGCGGTACAGCGTGCCGAAGGCGAAGTCCGGCGGTGCTTCGCCCGGACCGGCGAGCAGTTCGCCGCCGCGGCGCACGTTGTCGGCCATCCAGGCCGGCAGGCGCAGGTGATAGGGGTTGCGGGCGATCTCGCCGTGGTGGCAGGCCAGGGCGCGCACCAGCAGCGCGGTGTCGCGCTGGCCGGTCTCCACGAGCGTCGTGGGTGCGGGCTGGGTGGCCCAGAACTCGGTGTGCGCGAAGACGGTGGAGATCTTCGCCTGCGCGAGCGCCTCGCTCACCAGCAGGTGCACGCCGATGTGCGTCGGGATGCCGTCGCCGGCGTGCGGCACGAGGATCAGCGCGGGCTGCTCGGCCGCCAGCAATTCGGCGACCAGCCGGACCTGCTGCTGCCAGAGCGGCGTGCGCGCGGCGGCGGCTTCCGGCTTCACCTGCTCGAAGCCGTCGGCGGCCAGCAGGCGCAGGTCGAAGCCCAGCACGTCGCAGGCGGCGCCGAGCTCGGTCCAGCGCTCGGCGCGGCGGTCCTGCCTGCTGCCCAAGGTCACGGCGATGTTGGTGACCCGCCAGCCGGCTTCCTGGCGCAGCCGCAACGGCAGCGCGCCGACGATGCATTCGTCGTCCGGATGCGGCGCGAAGACCAGCACGTGCGGCGGTCTGGTACCGGAACCAGGCGGCGTCGACGTCGGCGCCAACGGACTCACACCGGTACGCACGGGTTGCCGCAGGAGGGCATACCAGCTGGCGATCCAGCTTTCCCAGTCGGCCTGGCTGACGACTTGGCTGACGACCTGGTTGTCGACCTGGCTGACGGCGGGGCTGACGGCGGTCGGAAAGGCAGGCGCAGAGGCCGTGGAAGGGGCGGTCGCGTTCATCGGCGAGAAGTTGGCGGCTCGGGCGCGAGGCGTCCGGGCAGGTTCGATCGACCCATCTTAGCGGGCCGGATCGCCGAATGGTATTACATTGGTAGTAAAACTAGATGGAGACCGGTGTAATCCCGGAGAAGACCGGTTGGACCGTCTGGCGACACCGCCGGCCCCCGGTGCCCGAAGACAGAACCTGACGCTGCCGGCGGTCGTCGGGACGCGGCGTCGATGACATCAGGACGCGGCGCGTCCGGGCCAGGTCGCCAGCACGACGCCGCCCAGCGCCAGCGCGTAGGCGAGCAACTGGGTGCCGCTCATCTGCTCCCCGAGCAGGAACAGTCCGATGAGCGCGGTCGAGATCGGCAGGAACACCATGAAGACGCCGGCCTTCGCCGCGCTGACGTGCTGCAGGCCCTTCATCCAGAGCCAGACGGTGACGGTGCTGGCGGCGATGGCATAGAAGAGCAGCAGGCCCCAGTCCTTGACGGCGACGGTGGCGAAATCGAAGTCGACGGCTTGCCAGAGCCCCAGCGGCGTGACGAGGATCAGGCCCCAGAGGTTGATCAGCGCGCTGATGCGGCGCGGCGGCAGGTCGGCGGTGAGTTTCTTGCCGATCACGACGTAGCTGGCCTCGCAACACATGGCCCCGACCAACAGCAACGCTCCCCAGGCGGAGGTGTCGCCGAGGTGTTCACCGCCACCATGGCGATCGAGCGCGACCATCGCGATGCCGCCCACCGCCATCGCGATGCCGAACAGCGTGCGCGGCGCGATGCGTTCGCGCAGGAAGATCCAGCTCATCAGCGCGACGGTGGCCGGGATGCCGGCCATGATCACGCCCGCCACGACGGCCGAGCTGTGCTTCATCCCGAACAGCAGGCAGATCGAGAACAGGAAGTTCCCGAAGAAGGATTCGAGGAAGAGCAGGAAGCGCGTGCGGCCGGTGAGCGGCTTCTCGGCCGGGCCGCGCCTGAGCCACGGCAGCATGAACACGGCGGCCATGCCGAAACGCAGGAAGGCCAGCAGGAAGACCGGGAACACGACGACCAGCAGCTTGGACAGGCCGACGTAGCTGCCGATCACGCTGGTGCTGGCGGCCAGGCTCAGATAGGAGAGCCACGGGACGTGATGGCCGGGGGAGGCGATCATTCCGGAGCTTGCGTCGGCTGCCGGGGAGGGCGTCGCGGAGGACGTCGTGGCGGTCGCGGGTTTCCGGTCGGTTGTGGCGCTGGACATGGTGGGTGATGATGCCCGACGCAGGGAGGGGTCAGACATGGCGACAGGGGTGGGAGCGACGTCGGCGGGTTACTCGGGAACGCCCCTCGCACGCAAGCTGGGCATTCAGGCGGGCAGCTCGCTGTGGACACTGAGTGCGCCCGAGGGCTACGAGGACTGGCTCGCGCCGATGCCCGAGGGCGTCGCACGCGCGAAGCAGCCGTCGGCGACCGTCGACGTCGCGCATGTGTTCCTCGTCGAACGTGAGGACCTTGCGCATCAGTTGAAGGCCTTGCGAGGCAAACTGCGCGACGACGCCGCGCTGTGGATCTCGTGGCCGAAGAAGGCCTCGAGGGTTCCGACCACGATCACCGAGGATGTCATCCGCGAGGAGTGTCTGCCGCTCGGCTGGGTCGACGTGAAGGTCTGCGCCGTCAGCGCGGTGTGGTCTGGCCTCAAGCTCGTCGTACGCAAAGAACTGCGGGCAGTCAGCAAGTGATCGGGGACGGCTGGTCGCGGGGTTCTGGCGCTTGACGCCAGGGCCCCGCGACCTGGCGGCCAACGCCCTGGCCTGAGCAGGTGGAAAGCAAACTCACTTCAACCGCCGCAACGCCACCCGGATCGCGTCGATCATCCGATCCAGGTGTTCCCGCTCCGCGATCAGCGGCGGCGACAGCGCCAGGATGTCGCCCGTGGTGCGGATCAGCACGCCCTGCTGCCAGCAGTCGAGGAAGGTCTCGAACGCGCGCTTGGTCGGCTCGCCCGCGCGGGGCGACAGCTCGACGCCGCCGACCAGGCCGAGGTTGCGCACGTCGATGACGTTGGGCTCGCCGCGCAGCGAATGCAGTTGTTCGGCGAAGTAGCCCTGCAGTTCCGAGGCCCGCGTCAGCAGGCCTTCCTCCGCGTAGGTATCCAGCGTCGCCAGGCCCGCCGCGCAGGCCAGCGGATGCGCCGAGTACGTGTAGCCGTGGAAGAACTCGATCAGGTGCTCCGGCCCGCTCATGAAGGTGTCGTGGATGCGCTGCTGCGCGAACACCGCGCCCATCGGCACGCAGCCGTTGGTCAGGCCCTTGGCGACCGTCATCAGGTCCGGCGTCACGCCGAAGGTCTGCGCCGCGAACGGGCTGCCGGTGCGGCCGAAACCGGTGATGACCTCGTCGAAGATCAGCAGGATGCCGTGCCTGTCGCAGATCTCGCGCAGGCGCTTCAGGTAGCCCTGCGGCGGGATCAGCACGCCGGCCGAGCCGGCCACCGGCTCCACGATCACCGCGGCGATCGTCGACGCGTCATGCAGCGCGACCATCCGCTCGAGGTCGTCGGCCAGCTCCGCACCGTGCGCCGGCAGGCCGACGCTGAACGCGTTGCGACCGATGTCGTGCGTGTGGCGCAGGTGGTCGACGCCCGACAGCAGCGTGCCGAACATCTTGCGGTTGGCGACCATGCCGCCCACCGACATGCCGCCGAAATTGACGCCGTGATAACCGCGCTCGCGGCCGATCAACCGCGTGCGTTGGCCTTCGCCACGGACGCGGTGATACGCCAGCGCGATCTTCAGCGCCGTCTCCACCGACTCCGATCCGGAGTTGGTGAAGAACACCTTGTTCATGCCTTCCGGCGAGATCTCCGCGAGTCGCGACGCGAGCTCGAACGCCTTCGGATGCGCCATCTGGAACGGCGGCGCGAAGTCGAGCTCCGCCGCCTGCTCCTGGATCGCCTTCACGATGCGCGGCCGGTTGTGGCCCGCGTTCACGCACCACAGGCCCGCGACGCCGTCCAGGATCTGCCGTCCCTGGTCGTCGGTGAAGAACATGCCGTCGGCGCGCGTCAGCAGGCGCGGCGCCTGCTTGAACTGGCGGTTGGCCGTGAACGGCATCCAGTAGGCGTCGAGGTCGGGGCGGGTGGGGGTGGACATGGTGAAGCTCCCGGAGCGCGTTCGGCGCGCGTGATCAATAGGCTCAGCGATGGACTCAGTCTAGGCAAGCCGACGCGCAATCGGTGAGCGTTCCGTCGGCGGGAAAACCCGCGGCGACGCAATCCGATGCGGCTTGACGCCGGATTCTTCGAACAGAATGCCGTCCATGATCAAGGAAGTGCAACTGGATGCGATCGACCGCGCGATCCTCGCGGTCTTGCAGCGCGATGCGCGCATCTCGAATCAGGACCTCGCGCTGCAGGTCCACCTGTCGCCGTCGGCTTGTCTGCGGCGCGTCAAGCGGCTGGAGGATTCCGGCGTGATCGACCGTGTCGTCGCGCTGCTCAATCCGAAGGCGATCGGCAAGCCCGGCACGAGCTGGACCATCGTCAACGTCGAGCGCATGACGCCCGCCGCGCTGGCCGAGTTCGAACAGGCGGTGAAGGACGCGCCCGACATCCTCGACTGCTTCTACGTCGCCGGCAGCAACGACTACCTGCTGCGCTTCGCCTACAAGGACGCCGAGGACCTCGAGCGCCTGCACACCCACGTGCTGATGCAACTCCCGGGTGTGGCGAAGGCGAACTCGATGCTGGTGCTGCGCACCGTCAAGAAAACGAGCGCGTTCCCGTTGGATTGAGCGCCGGGGGTCAGGCCGTGCGCGGCCGCAGCACGCGCAGCATCGGCAGCAGCTGGATCAGCAGCATCGCGCCGAGGATCAGCGCGCAGCCCAGCAGCCCGGCGCCGTTGAGGCGGTCGCCCATCATCAGGTAGCCGAAGACGGCGGCGAACAGCGTCTCGGACGAGAGGATGATCGCGGCGTCCGCCGCGTGCGCATAGCGCTGCGCGACGACCTGGCCGGTGAAGGCCACGCCCACCGACAGCACGCCGGTGTAGAGGATAGGCCCGGCGGCGGCCTGGATGCCGGCCCAGCTCCACGACTCGAAGCCCAGCGCCCACGCCAGCGAGACGAGGCCGCAGAACAGGAACTGCCCGCCCGCGACGGTGAACGGCGAATTCATCCGGTCCGCGACCATGCCGATCAGCAGCACGTGCACCGCCCAGGGCAGCGAGGACGCGATGACCCAGGCGTCCCCCACGCCGATGTCCAGCTGATGCGCGCCCGACAGCAGGAAGGCGCCCACCAGGCAGGCCAGCGCACCGGGCCACACCGACCAGTGCGGCAGCTGGCGCAGCAGCAGCCAGCCCAGCAGCGGCACCAGCGGCACGTACAGCGCGGTCAGGAAGCCGGCGTTCGTCACCGAGGTGTACTGGATGCCGATCTGCTGCAAGGCCGCGCCCGTGGTCAGCAGCGCGCCCAGGCCCATGATCTTCAGCGCGTCGCTGCCGCGCAGCACGGTCGCGCCCGGCGCGCGCCGCTCGCGCACGATCAGCGGCAGCACCACCAGCGCGCCGATCAGGAAGCGGATGCCGGTGAACATCATCGGGCCGATGCTCTCCATGCCATGGGCCTGGGCGACGAAGGCCGAGCCCCAGATCATCGCGATGAGGGTCAGCAGCAGGTTGGCTTGGATGCGGGTCATGGGCGGGAGTGTCGGGGATCTCGGCGCCCGCGCCGGATGGCACGGGCGAGTCAGCCTTCTTGGGCGGGCAGGGGAGGCTTGCGGGAGCGCCGGTGCGCTTGACGATCAACTGCTCAGGTAGGCGATCTCTTCATCGCTGAAGCCGGCGGCGCTGCGCGCCTCGACGTTGAAAGGCGGCCGCAGCCGCGGCGCCTCGTAGCGCTCGACGAGCTCGGGATACAGCGTCAGCGGATCCAGCCCGCGCTCGCGGCACAGGTGGCGGTACCAGTGGTTGCCGATGCGCACGTGGCCCACCTCGTCGCGCAGGATCACGTCCAGGATCTCCACCGCGCGCGCGTCGCCGGCCTTGGCGAACTTCGCCTGCAGCGGCGGCGTGGCGTCCAGCCCGCGCGCCTCCAGCGTGCGCGGCACCAGCGCCATGCGCGCCAGCACGTCGCCCGCCGTGCGCATCGCCATCGTCCACAGGCCGTCGTGCGCGTCGAAGTCGCCGTAGGACCGGCCGAGGCCGCGCAGATGCTCGTCGAGCAGCGTGAAGTGCAACGCCTCCTCGGACGCCACCCGCAGCCAGTCGAGGTAGTACGGGCGCGGCATGCCGGGGAAGCGCCAGACCGCATCCAGCGCCAGGTTGATCGCGTTGAACTCGATGTGCGCGATCGCGTGGATCAGCGCCGCTCGGCCTTCCGGCGTGAACGGCGAGCGCGAGCCCACCTGCAGCGCGGCGAGCAGCCGCGGCCGCTCCGGGCGGCCGGGTGGCTCGATGTCGGGGGTGAGGAGGGCGGCGATGTCGAGCTCCGCGACATCGGCCGCAGCGTACAGCTCCCGGGCCGCCAGCGCCTTGGCCTGCGGATCCGCGATCAGAAGCACCTGCAGCGCGCGGGTTCGAAGTTCCATTCGTAGAATTATCCCTTTTGGACAAGCTGGAGCAGCGCATGGCCGTCTACCGCCTCGGCGAACACACGCCGGAACTCGGCACCGGCGTCTGGATCGCTGACAGCGCGCAGGTCGTCGGCCGCGTCACGCTCGAGGACGACGTCAGCGTCTGGTTCAACGCCGTCCTGCGCGGCGACAGCGAACACCTCACCATCGGCGCCGGCAGCAACATCCAGGACGGCAGCGTGCTGCACGCCGACGCCGGCATGCCGCTGGTCCTCGGCCGCAACGTCACCGTCGGCCACCAGGTCATGCTGCACGGCTGCACCGTCGGCGACAACGCGCTGATCGGCATCGGCGCGGTCGTGCTCAACGGCGCGCGCATCGGCGCCAACTGCCTGGTCGGCGCCGGCGCGCTGGTCACCGAGGGCAAGGAGTTCCCCGACGGCAGCCTGATCGTCGGTTCGCCCGCGCGGGTCGTGCGCGAGCTCACGCCGCAGCAGATCCAGGGCCTCGCGATGAGCGCCGCCCATTACGTCAAGAACGGCCAGCGTTACGCCGACGAACTCGTCCGCATTGACGATCCGCAATCCGTCCCCAGATAACTCGAATTCAAAGGAAGCCCATGGCCACGTCGATCAAGCCCGCTCCGAGCGAGCTCCACAAATTCCTCTTCGAAGGCCTGCCCGTGCGCGGCATGCTGGTCCGGCTCGACGACAGCTGGAAGGAACTGCTTGGCCGCCGCAAGGAGCCGCTGGCGCCGGCGGTGCGCGACCTGCTCGGTCAGATGACCGCGGCCGGCGTGCTGATGCAGGCCAACATCAAGTTCAACGGCGCGCTCATCTTCCAGGTGATGGGCGACGGCCCGCTGAAGCTGGCCGTCGTCGAAGTGCAGCCGGATGCGAGCTTCCGTTCCACCGCCAAGACGCGCGAGACGGTGGCGGACGACGCGACGCTGCAGCAGATGCTCAACGTGCACGGCCAGGGCCGTGTCGCAATCACGCTCGATCCCAAGGACCGCCTGCCGGGCCAGCAGCCGTACCAGGGCGTCGTCCCGCTGAGCGGTCCGCAGGGCCAGCCGCTGGAGAAGCTCAGCGACGTGCTGCAGCACTACATGCGGCAGTCCGAGCAGCTCGAGACCACGCTGGTGCTGGCCGCCAACGACCAGTTGGCCGCCGGCCTGCTGATCCAGCGCCTGCCGATCGAAGGCGAAGGCAACCTGGAGCCGGGTGCCACGTCGGGCGTCGAGCGCGAGGAGATGGAGGACGCCTACAACCGCATCAGCATGCTGGCCGCGACCTTGACGGCGGAAGAGCTGCTGACGCTGGACAGTGACACGATCCTGCGCCGCCTGTTCTGGGAAGAGAACGTCCGCCGCTTCGATCCGCAGTACCCGCGTTTTGCCTGCACCTGCTCGCGCGAGCGCGTGGGCCGCATGCTGCTGGGCCTGGGCAGACAGGAAGTCGACGAGATCCTGGCGGAGCTGGGTGGTGTCGAGATCGGTTGCGAGTTCTGCGGCAACCACTACGTCTTCGACCCGGTGGATGTCGGCGAGCTCTTCACCGACCCGCAATACCAAGCCCCCGGCTCGAAGCAAGTTCAGTAACGCCACCACCCAAGCGCTCCGCCAAGAACCGGGGTCAGCGAGCGCGAGTGGGGCCGGAGTGATGCTGGGGGTTCGCGGACGCGATGCCCCCTGCGTCGCGGAGAGCCCGCGCCTGGCCTGCCGACGTCGGTCTTCGACCCGTCACGGCGTATCCACGCGCACGACCCGATCCAGCGCCGTGGCTTTCACGCGCTGGGTGCCATGGGCCTTGAAGTAGGCCTCCAGCGCTTCCACGTCCATGGGTCCGGTCTGCACCAGCCGTGCGGTCGTGAAGGTCTTGAAGCTGTCCCCGCCGACCTGCAGGAAGTTGTTGATGGCGACGCGGATCTTCTGGTCCGGCGCGACCGCCGTGCCGTTCAGCGTCATGCTTCCCGGCACCACGCGCGAGCCGACTGGACGTCGTTTGTCCCAGCGGTAGCGGAAGCCTTGCGAGGCCTGCAGCGGCAGGAACTTCGCGTCGTTGGCCCACCATTGTTCTTCCAGCACGGCCTGCAACTGCGCGCCGCTCATCTCGAGCACCACCAGCGCGTTCGAGAACGGCAGTGCCGCGAACAGGTCGCCGAAGGTGACCGTGTCGTCCGCGCGGTGGATCAGGCCGGTGCGCACGCCGCCGATGTTCTGGAACGCGACCTGCGCCCCGCCGTTCTCCGGAGCCCGCGTCGCGGCCAGCATGGCGTCGGCCACGAGCTGGCCCATCGTCGAGCCGCCGCCTTCGTTCCGGTCGTCGCCTTCCTTGCTCAGCGCCTGCGCCAGGAAACCGACCTGGCGTTCGATCAAGGGTTGTGCCACGTGCTGGTAGCTGCTGATCAGCAGCGTCTGGCGCGGGTCCTTGGCCGTCTCAGGCCGCACCACGACGTTGTTGGCGCGCGCCTCGGTCATGGCGCCGGTCGCGCGGTCCAGGGTCAGGTCGATCTCGGTGACCAGCGTGCCGTACTTGTCGCCGCTGGTGACCAGCCGGCCGTCGATGCGGCAGTTGTAGGCCCGGTGCGTGTGGCCCGACACGATCAGGCCGACGCGCTTGTCCAGCTTCTTGACGATGTCGACGATCGGCCCGGAGATCGCCGGGCAATCGTTGATGCCGCCGGTCGGGTAGCCGCCTTCGTGAATCAGCACCACGAACGCATGCACGCCCTGGCGGTCCAGCTCGGTCACCAGGCGGTTGACCGTCTCGGCCTCGTCGTCGAAGCGCAGGCCGCGGATGCCGGTCGGGCTGACCAGCTCCGGCGTGCCCTTCAGCGACAGGCCGATGAAGCCCACCGGCACGCCGTCGAAGCGCTTGATCGCGTAGGCCGGCAGCACCGACTGGCCGGTCTTCTCGTCGATGGTGCTGGCGGCCAGGTACTGGTACTTCGCGCCCTTGAACTCGGTCGGGCCCTTGCAGCCGTCCTTCGGGTGGCAGCCGCCGCGCTGCTTGCGCAGCAGTTCCTCGATCCCCTGGTCGAACTCGTGATTGCCGACCGAGGAGATGTCCAGGCCCATCATGCCGAGCGACTCGATCGTCGACTCGTCGTGGAACAGGGCCGACAGCAGCGGGCTCGCGCCGACCAGGTCGCCGGCCGCCACGAACACGTGGTTGGGATTCTTCGCCTTGATCTGCGCGACCACCGTGGCCATGCGCTCGGCGCCGCCGGCGCCCAGCGTGATCGTCTTGTCGGGGTCCTGCGGGTCGGGCAGCTTGATGCCGCCCGCCGGCGGGAGCAGGTTGCCGTGGAAGTCGTTGATGGCCAGCACCTTCACGGCGACCGAGCCCGACACGGGCTTCGCGGGCTGGGCCGTCCTGACGGCGGCCGCCTCCAGCGCGGGCGGCAGCGGCGCCTGCGGTCCGGAGGAGCTCATCGATCCGCAGGCGGCGAGCAGGGCCGCGCTCAGCAGCATCGACAGGGCGCCCAGCGGGCGGCGGACGGAAGGACGGTTCATCGGGGGAGGCTCCTGGAACGCCGTGAATCTCGGGAAATTCGTTGGTCGCAAATGTTTGCGAAAAAGTTTGCGAAAAGGTCTGCGGAAAGGTCTGCGAAAAGTCCACGAATTTGAAGCGGCGGATTGTGCCTCGCCTGTGTGGCGGCGCGGTGAGCCCTGCGTTCAGCCGCGCGGCTCGCGTTCGGCGCTGCGGCTGGCGGCGCGGCTGGCGTGCTCGCACGCCGGGTCGTCGCAGAGCTCGCAGCCCTGCCAGCCGCCCGGGCCGCCCAGGCTTTCCTCGCGCTGGAGCAGACGGCCGAAGAGACCGTCCTCGCGGCCGAGATGCGGCCTCAGCAGCGGACCGAGCGCATTGAGCGCATGCTGCAGGCGCTCCGGGCCGCTGCCCGAGACCAGGCTGTAGCCCAGGCCCGCATCGCGCAGGGCGCGGCGCAGCAAGCGGTCCGTGGGCTGCTGCGCGTGCGGGCCGTCGCGCAAGTCGTCGGCGATCCAGGGCAAGTCCAGCGCCATCAGCAGCGTGGCGTCCATGCGGGCCTGGACCTGCAGCGCGAAGGGATGGAGGCTGGTGTCGTCGAAGAGCAGCTCACTGTAGACGGCGGTCATCAGCGGCGTGGTGTCGTGCAGGACGAGGTCGTGATCCGCAGCGGCGGCTTCGGCGCGGCGCCATTGCTCCTCGGCGATCGCGCGCTGCTCGTCGGGGCGCGGCGTGCGGCCCTCGCGCTCGCACCACTCGCGCAGGTACTCGCCGACCAGCGCACAGCGCAGCCGCGTCTGGGCAGTCAGATGCTCCAGCAGCGCCACGCCGAGACGGCTCTTGCCGGTGCTCTCTGCGCCGACGAGGGCGATGTGCAAGGTCATGAGGGGGACGGCCGGCGGGGTCGCTTCGGGTCGAAAAGGATCGAAAGAAATTGAAGAGGGTCGAAGAGGGTCAGGCGTTGCCGCTCAGGCGGCAATCGCCGCCGGCCGCAGCTGACGTTGCCAAGCGCGCCAGCCCGCCACCGACATCGGCACGAACACCGCGTACAGCACGACCGTCAGCCAGTAGCCCTTCAACGCGAACAAGCCGATGCTCACCAGGTTGACCATCACCCAGACGGGCCAGTTCTCCTGGTACTTGCGCCCGAGCAGCCACTGGCCGGTGATGCTGGCCACCGTCGGGAGGGCATCCCAATAGGGGAGGGGCGAATCGGTGCGGTGCTGCAGGAACAGCCCCAGCAGCGGCCAGGCCGCGAGCGTGAACAGCACGGCGGCGACTCGGCCCTTCGGTCCGAGCGTGCGCACGTGCAAGGTGTCGCCGTCTGCGGTGCGGCCGCGCATCCATTGCCACCAGCCCCACAGCGCGAGTGCCGCGAACAGCAGCTGCAGCGACGCTTCGCCGTAGAGCTTGCCGCTCCAGAACAGCAGGAAGTAGAGCAGCGAACTGGTCAGTGCCAGCGGCCACGCCATCACCTGCACGCGCATGTTGCACACGACCATCCAGATCGCGAGCGCGAAGGCGACGAGTTCCAGCCAACTGATCGGGCTGCCGAGGGCATGGAAGGCGGGCGAGAGCGCCCAGGCCAGCAGTGCATCCATCGCTGAGAGCATGCGGGAGTTGCGGAAGGGGAATTGTGGTTCAGCGGCGCAGCGGGACGAAGACCTCGTCCGGCTTGACCATGCCCAGTTCCATGCGGGCCTTTTCCTCGACCATCTCGAGGCCTTCGCGCAGGTCCAGCAATTCGGCCTGGAGCTGCGTGTTGCGCGCGCGGGCCTTCTCGTTGGCGTCGGCCTGCTCGCGCAGTTCGGCGCGCAGCTGGACGCCGCGGGCCAGGCCGCCCTTGCCGAACCAGAGCTGGGCCTGGATGGCGACAAGGAACGCGGTGAGGACGATGGCCAGGGCTTTCACAGGCCGCGAGTTTAGCTGCAACGAAAAAGGGCAGGCCCCACGGCCTGCCCTTCGAACGCGGGGAGCGCCCGCGCGGTGCACGTTCCAGCGTCGCCTGCCGGTGCGGGAGGTCGACGCCGACGATCAGCGCAGGTTGTAGAACGCCGCGCGGCCCGGGTACACCGCCACGTCGCCCAGGTCTTCCTCGATGCGCAGCAGCTGGTTGTACTTGGCCATGCGGTCCGAGCGCGACAGCGAACCCGTCTTGATCTGGCCGGCGTTCAGGCCGACGGCGATGTCGGAGATGGTCGAGTCCTCGGTCTCGCCCGAACGGTGCGAGATCACGGCCGTGTAGCCGGCGCGCTTGGCCATCTCGATGGCGGCGAAGGTCTCGGTCAGGGTGCCGATCTGGTTGATCTTGATCAGGATCGAGTTGGCGATGCCCTTGTCGATGCCTTCCTTCAGGATCTTGGTGTTGGTGACGAACAGGTCGTCGCCCACCAGCTGCACCTTGTCGCCGAGCTTCTCGGTGATGTGCTTCCAGCCGTCCCAGTCGCCTTCGGCCATGCCGTCCTCGATCGAGATGATCGGGTACTTGTCGACCCAGGTGGCCAGCATGTCGGTCCACTGTTCGGCCGTCAGCTGGATGCCGCCTTCGCCTTCCAGCACGTACTTGCCGTCCTTGTAGAACTCGCTGGCGGCGCAGTCCAGGCCCAGCGCGATCTGCTCGCCGGCGGTGTAGCCGGCCTTGTCGATCGCTTCCAGGATCATCTGGATCGCGGCTTCATGGTTCTCGACGTTGGGGGCGAAGCCGCCTTCGTCGCCGACGGCCGTGGACATGCCCTTGGCGTCGATGATCTTCTTGAGCGCATGGAAGACCTCCGCGCCCCAGCGCAGCGCCTCGCGGAACGTCGGCGCGCCCACGGGGATGATCATCAGTTCCTGCAGGTCGATCGAGTTGTTGGCGTGCGCGCCGCCGTTGATGACGTTCATCATCGGGACCGGCAGCTGGTTGCCGCTCATGCCGCCGAAATAGCGGTACAACGGCAGGCCCGATTCTTCCGCGGCGGCGCGCGCCACGGCCATCGACACGGCCAGCATGGCGTTGGCGCCCAGGCGGCTCTTGTTCTCGGTGCCGTCCAGGTCGATCAGGGTCTTGTCGAGGAAGGCCTGTTCGGAGGCGTCCAGGCCCAGCACGGCTTCCGAGATCTCGGTGTTGATGTGCTCGACGGCCTTCAGCACGCCCTTGCCGAGGTAGCGCGACTTGTCGCCGTCACGCAGTTCGATGGCTTCGCGCGAGCCGGTCGATGCGCCCGACGGCACGGCGGCGCGGCCCATCACGCCGGACTCCAGCAGCACGTCGCATTCCACGGTGGGGTTGCCGCGGCTGTCGAGGATCTCTCGGCCGACGATGTCAACAATGGCGCTCATGGGAACAGTCTCCAGAAGTGAAAAAACTCGGTCGGCGCGCATGGTGCCAGCAACGGGTTACCTGTGCTGAACAAGCTGCGCCCTGAAATGAGGACGAACGAAGCGGGACGAGAAAAAGCCACCGGGCCGCTCGCCGTCCGTCTGGACAGGCTGGCGGCGCGATGGCTCGTGCAGGGCATGGCGGGGGATCAGACGCCGTCGACGACGATCATGCGCATGACGCCGGCGTGCTCGCGCAGCGACTTCGCATGCTGGTAGGTCTCCGAGTCGTAGAAGGCCTTGGCCGCAGCCCGGTCGGGGAACTTCAGCACCACGAGCCGGCTCGGCGTCCAGGGGCCTTCCAGCACCTCGAACGCACCGCCGCGGACCAGCACTTCCGCGCCGTGTTCCTGCATCGCCTTCGTGCTCCATTCGCGGTACTTGGCCATCTGGTCGGCGTCGGTCACGGTCACGTCGGCAATGATGAAGGCGGGCATGGGCGGTGTCGCTATCGTTGGTGTCTGAAGTCGTCCCGGATACCGGCGGCGTTCAGGCCGCCGCGGGGGCGCTGACCTCGTGACCGGCCTTGGCCTTGTGTTCCAGCGCGGCCTTGATGAACGCGATGAACAGCGGATGGCCGTCCCACGGGGTCGACTTGAACTCCGGGTGGAACTGCACGCCCATGTACCAGGGGTGCACGTTGCGCGGCAGCTCGACGATCTCGGTCAGCTTCTCGCGCTGCGTGATCGCCGAGATCACCAGGCCGGCATCCTGCAGCTGGTCCAGGTATTGCTCGTTGGCCTCGTAGCGGTGGCGGTGACGCTCGTTCACCACCGGGCCGTAGATCTCGTAGGCCAGCGTGCCCGGCTTGACGTCGGAACTCTGCGCGCCCAGGCGCATCGTGCCGCCGAGGTCGGACTGGGCGTTGCGCTTCTGGATCGAGCCGTCCGCGTCCTGCCACTCGTCGATCAGCGCGATCACCTTGTGCGGCGCGTCGGGTTCGAACTCGGTCGAGTTCGCGCCGTCCAGGTGGGCCTTGTGGCGCGCGTACTCGATGGTCGCGACCTGCATGCCCAGGCAGATGCCCAGATAAGGCGTCTTGTGTTCGCGGGCGTACTGGGCGGCGAGGATCTTGCCCTCGACGCCGCGCTTGCCGAAGCCGCCCGGCACCAGGATGGCGTCGTACTTGTCGAGCTGCTTCGAGTGCTCGGCATCCAGCGTCTCCGAATCGACATACTCGATGTTGACGCGGGCGTGGTTGTGGATGCCGGCGTGGCGCAGCGCCTCGTTCAGCGACTTGTAGCTGTCCGACAGGTCGGTGTACTTGCCGCACATGGCGATGGTCACTTCGGTCTTGGGGTTCTCGACCTCGTTGACCAGCGTGTCCCAGCGCTTCAGGTCCGCGGACTTGGTGTTGAGCTGCAGCTTGGTGCAGATCATCTGGTCCAGGCCCTGCTCGTGCAGCATGCGCGGGACCTTGTAGATCGTGTTGACGTCCCACATCGAGATCACGCCGTACTCGGGCACGTTCGTGAACAGCGAGATCTTCTCGCGCTCGTCGTCCGGGATGCGGCGGTCGGCGCGGCACAGCAGCGCGTCGGGCTGGATGCCGATCTCGCGCAGCTTCTGCACGGTGTGCTGCGTGGGCTTGGTCTTGAGCTCGCCGGCGGCGGCGATCCAGGGCACGTAGGTCAGGTGCACGAACGCGACGTTGTTCGGGCCGGACTTCAGGCTCATCTGGCGCGCGGCTTCCAGGAAGGGCAGCGACTCGATGTCGCCGACCGTGCCGCCGATCTCGACGATCGCCACGTCCACCGCGTCCGGCGTGCCGTGACCGGCGCCGCGACGGATGAAGTCCTGCATCTCGTTCGTGATGTGCGGGATCACCTGGACCGTCTTGCCGAGGTAGTCGCCGCGGCGCTCCTTCTCCAGCACCGACATGTAGATCTGTCCGGTGGTGAAGTTGTTGCTCTTCTTCATCCGCGTGGTGATGAAGCGCTCGTAGTGACCCAGGTCCAGGTCGGTCTCCGCGCCGTCGTCGGTCACGAACACTTCACCGTGCTGGAACGGCGACATCGTCCCCGGATCCACGTTGATGTAGGGATCCAGCTTGATCAGGGTGACTTTGAGGCCGCGGGACTCGAGAAGGGCCGCGAGAGAGGCCGATGCGATGCCCTTGCCGAGAGAGGACACGACACCGCCGGTGACGAAGACGTACTTGGTCATTGTCTTGCAGCGCCGGTTTTCCGCGCAGGAAACCGAAAACGCCGTGGTGGTAAAAGGAGATTATAGCGACGCCGATTTGGCCTCGATCTCGCCCATCAATTCGAGGGCGAGCGCTGCCGTGTCGTCGGGTCTTTCGAAGGGGTAGAGGTGGGTGCCCTCGAACCAGCGGAACAGGTCCTTGGCCAGCGCCTTGGAGCCCGCCGCGGTGGCCTGCCGGAGTTCCTCCGACTGCGTGCCCGCGATGAACGCCACCGGGCACTTCGGGGCGTGGCCCTTCAGGATGCGCGGCAGGTTGTGCGGCAGCGTGTTGTAGATGCGGGTCTCGATCTCGCGCTGGAAGCCCAGGCGCACCTGGCCATCCTCGTGGGCGTCGAAGCCGCTGGCGATGTAGTCCTTCAGCACCCGGGGGTCCCAGCGCGCGAACTTGTTCTTGGCGGCGAAATGCGCGTGCGCCTCGTCGAGGCTGGGCCATTCGTAGCGCCGCTGGTGCGAGATCTTGCCCGGCGAGACGCGCTTGATGAAGCCCGCCGACTTCGCCACGCGCAGGCTGTGCGCGCGCCAGCCGTCGATCACCGGCGAATCCAGCATCACCAGGCCTCGCGCCAAGGCCGGCTTGCGGCAGGCGACCAGCAGCGACAGCAGCCCGCCCAGCGAGTGCCCGACCAGCATCACCGGCGCTGTCGGCTGGACCTCGTCCTGGATGAAGTGCAGCAGTTCGTCGCGCAGGTGCGGCCAGTTGCTGGTGACCGGATACCGCGGGTCGTGGCCGATGCGCGGCAGCGCGTGCACGGTCCAGCCCGCGTCGCGCCAGCGCTCGAAGAGCACCCGGTAGCAGCCCGCCGGGAACCCGTTGGCATGCGAGAAGACGATGGTCTTGGCGGCGTCCATGGGGCGTCGTGTGGGCGTGGGGACGTGGGGCCTTGCGGGCGCGGTCAGGCCCGGCCGGCGGCCAACTGCTTGAGCTGGTACAGCGCCGCGTGGGCCTCGCGCGGGCTCAGCGCATCGGGATCGAGGTCGCGCAGCGCGTCGAGCAGCTCCGAGGATTCCTCGGCCGCCGCGCCCGGCGCGGGCTCCGGCGGCGCGGCGAACAGGTCGATCTGCGTCTCGCCTTCGGTGGCCCGCGCTTCGAGCGCCTCCAGCGCCGCGCGGGCCTGCCGCACGACGGGGCCCGGCATGCCGGCCAGCCGTGCGACCTGCACGCCGTAGCTGCGGCTGGCGGGGCCGGGTTGGATCTCGTGCAGGAAGACGATGTCCTCGCCGCTCTCGACCGCCGACACATGCATGTTGACCGCCTGCGGGTGCTTGGCCGGGAACTCGGTCAGCTCGAAGTAGTGCGTCGCGAACAGCGTGAATGCGCGGCACTTGTCGTGCAAGTGCGTGGCGATCGCGCCGGCCAGCGCCAGGCCGTCGTAGGTCGAGGTGCCGCGGCCGATCTCGTCCATCAGCACCAGCGACTGCTCGGTGGCGGCATGCAGGATCGCGGCGCCCTCGGTCATCTCCAGCATGAAGGTCGACTGTGCGTTCGCGAGGTCGTCCGCCGCGCCGATCCGCGTGTGGATCGCGTCGATCGGGCCGAGGCGGCAGGCGGTCGCCGGCACGTAGGCGCCGATCGCCGCCAGCAGCGCGATCAGGGCGACCTGGCGCATGAAGGTGCTCTTGCCGCCCATGTTCGGGCCGGTGATGACCATCAGCTTGGTGCGGGCGTCGAGCCGGCAGTCGTTGGCCATGAACTCGCCGGCGCCGGTCTCGCGCAGCCGCGCCTCGACCACCGGGTGGCGGCCGCCCTGGATGTCGATGCAGGGGTGCGCGACGAACTCGGGGCGGCACCAGTTCAGCGTCGCCGCGCGTTCCGCCAGCGCGGCCAGCACATCCAGCGAGGCCAGCGACTGGGCCAGGCGGCTCAGCGCCGGCATCTCCTCGGTGAGCTGGTCGATGACCAGATCGAAGAGCATCTTCTCGCGGGCCAGCGCGCGTTCGTTCGCGGACAACGACTTGTCCTCGAAGGCCTTGAGCTCGGGGGTGATGAAGCGCTCGGCGTTCGTCAGCGTCTGGCGGCGGGTGTAGTCGGCGGGGATCTTGCCGAGGCCGCTGTTGGTGACCTCGATATGGAAGCCGTGCACCTTGTTGAACTTGACGCGCAGGTTGTTGATGCCGGTGCGCGCCCGTTCGCGGACCTCCATCGCGAGCAGGAACTGGTCGCAGTCGGTCTGCACGGCGCGCAGGTCGTCGAGTTCCTCGTCGAAGCCCTTGGCGATCACCCCGCCGTCACGGATCAGCCCCTGCGGTTCCTCGGCGATCGCGCGGGTCAGCAGCTCGGCGATGTGCGGCGAGGCGCGCAGGCCTTCGGACAGTTGCTCCAGCAGGGCGGAGCCGCCGGGCACGGTCTGGGCCAGTTCGGGCAGGATCAGCAGCGTCGCGCGCAGACCGGCGAGTTCGCGCGGCTTCACCTGGCGCAGCGCGATGCGCGCGGTGATGCGCTCGACATCGGACACTTGGCGGAAGGCCTCGCGCAGCGGCTCGAAGCCGGTGGTGATCAGCTCGGCGATGGCGGCCTGACGTTCGCGCGCGACGGCGCGGTCGCGCTCGGGATGCAGCAGCCAGTGACGCAGCGCGCGGCTGCCCATGCCGGTGCGGCACGAATCCAGCAGCGAGAGCAGCGTCGGCGAGGTTTCGCCGCGCAGCGTCTGCGTCAGCTCCAGGTTGCGTTGCGTGGCGGGCGGCAGGTCCAGCAGATCGGAGGCGCGCAGCACGCGCAGGCTCTTCACATGGGTCAACGCCCGGCTGCCCTGCGTGCTCTCCGCGTAGGAGAGGAGGCAGGACGCGGCGGCGTGGGCGGCGGGCAGGTCCTGCGCGTTCAGGCCCTGCAGGCCGGTGACGCCCAGTTGCGTGCACAGCTTGCGCTGGCCCAGCGGCGCGTCGAACTGCCAGCTCTGGCGGTTGGTGATCGGCAGCTTGGCGGCCAGCACGGCGGCCGGATGCTTCTCGCGGTCGACCAGCACCTCGGCCGGCGACAGGCGCGCGAGCCACGAGGCCAGTTCACGTTCGGCGCACTGGGCCAGGCCGATCTGGCCCTGCGTCATCGACAGCCAGGCCAGGCCGAAGGTCTTGCCTTGCGTCGCGATGGCCAGCAGGATCGCGTCCTGCTTGTCGGCGAGCAGCTCCGACTCGGTGATGGTGCCGGGCGTGACGACCCGTGTCACCTTGCGCTCGACGGGGCCCTTGTTGACGCCGACCTCGCCGGTCTGCTCGGCGATCGCGACGGACTCGCCGAGCTTGATCAGCTTGGCGAGGTAGGACTCCAGCGAGTGCACCGGCACGCCGGCCATGACGACCGGTTCGCCACCGCTCTGGCCGCGGGTGGTCAGCGTGACGTCGAGCAGCGCGTTGGCCTTGCGCGCGTCGTCGAAGAAGACCTCGTAGAAGTCCCCCATCCGGTAGAAGAGCAGCGTGTCCTGATGCTCGGCCTTGAGGCCGAAGTACTGCTGCATCATCGGCGTATGGTGGCTGAAATCGGCAGGGACGGCGCTGGTCATCGGGAGCGGTGGGGACGGGAAATGGACAACGCCCTCGGGCTGAGGGCGCTGGGGTGGCGGGCTGGGCAACGAGTGTAGGGCATGGCCGTTCATGATCGGTCGCTCCGGGCTCATGGGTAGAGACGATGTTCGGGATCCAGCCAGACGATGTAGAAAACTTCGTCGACCAGGATGCCGTGGACGCGGCCGTGCTTGTTGGCGCTGAGTTGGAACTGCCATCCCACGTGACCGTTCAGTTGTGCGGACAGCTTCCCGAACCCGTGTTTTTCCGTTGTGCCCGCCCAGTCGTGCGTGTGAATGCGCAAGCTGGGGTCCCGAGTCGTGCGGAACTCTTCCGGTCGCATGGTCGAAAGACCGCGCAGCCTGCTGAGCAACTGGGGGAGGTATGTTGCAGGATCCGGGGCATGCTCACTTCCAAACTTTCCGTCCGAATGAAGAAATCGGAAGGAGAAGCGCAGGAGCGTGTCAGGCAGCCCGGCGACGTCGTGTTCCCGGACGGCGAGATGCCGGCTTGTGCGTTTCGTGACAAGCATGGTCAGCCTTCCATGGCCGCGGCTTCAGCCTTGAAGAACCGTTTCATCGAGTCGTGCGTGATCTCGGCAGTCGATTCTTCAATGGTGGCGACACCACGGCGCGCTTCGTTCCAAGGCGACTCGAGGTGGACGCGTCGTTCCAGATCCCATCCAGTGTCAAAACCGTACAGCTGCAGGACATCGTCGATGACTGCCGTCAGTGTCTCCGGCAAACCCTGCGGCTCGCTCACCTCCTCGAGGATGGGGTACCACCGCAGGGACCTGTAGCGTTCATCGACCGGCGGACATACGGGGCCAGGAATCCAGGCCTCGAGTCGTTCGTGGAAGGCCGGTTCGTCACGGATGGCCAAGTGCCATCCCTGCACGTAATAGAGCAGCTTCTGCAATTTGGCGTTGTTGATCGGATCGTTCTTCCACTGGAAGAAATGAAGGATGTAGTCCGCGATGGTCTGGGCGTTGGAGAGCATGGCGTTCAATGGCACGTGGCGCGGTGAATCGGATGCGCTGATCCTAGGAGGGCGCCAGGCCCTGCGGGATCATCCGTTCGCGCCAAAAACGACAAAGCCCTCCAAGGGGAGGGCTCTGTTTGATCGGCGTCAATGACGCCGAAGATCGTCCGGAAGGCCGATGGAATCAGGCTTCCGCGCCGCCGTCGTTCTTCTTGATGCGCACCGGCGCGCGCTTCTTCGGCGCCTCGCTTCCCCCTTCGGTGGTGGCCGCAGCCTTCTTCCTGGGGATGGGCGTGTCGGTCGGCTCTTCGGCCGCCGCAGCGTCCGCGTCCAGCGCGTCCTGCGTGATCACGCGGGTGTAGGGCGCCAGGATCTGGACCAGCGGACCGTAGATGCGCGGCGTGCCGGCCACGATCTCGCGCTGGTGCAGGAAGTCCGGCTCGCCGGTGAAGTTGCCCACCAGGCCGCCCGCTTCCTGGATGATCAGCGAGCCCGCGGCCACGTCCCACGGGTTCAGGCCGGTCTCGAAGAAACCGTCGTAGTGACCGGCGGCCACGTAGCACAGGTCCAGCGCCGCGGCGCCGGGGCGGCGCACGCCGGCGACCTGCGTCATGACGTCCTCGAACATCTTCAGGTAGCGCTTGAAGTTGTCGCCGCGACGGAACGGGAAGCCCGTGCCGATCAGCGCGTCGCTCATGCGGGTGCGCTTGCTCACGCGGATGCGCTTGTCGTTCAGGTAGGCGCCGCGGCCCTTGGTCGCGTAGAACAGGTCGTTGCGGGTCGGGTCGTAGACGACGGCCTGCTGCACGACGTTGCGATGCGCCAGCGCGATCGACACGCAGTAGAACGGCAGGCCGTGGATGAAGTTGGTCGTGCCGTCCAGCGGGTCGATGATCCACTGGTACTCGGAATGCTTCGCGCCGTGTTCGCGGCCGGATTCCTCGGCCAGGATGCCGTGGTCGGGGTAGGCCTGCAGCAGCGTCTCGATGATCGCCTGCTCGGCAGCCTGGTCCACTTCGGTCACGAAGTCGTTGGGCGACTTGGTGTTGATCTTCAGGATGTCCAGGTCCATCGACGCGCGGTTGATGATCGCGCCGGCGGTACGCGCCGCCTTGATGGCGACGTTGAGCATGGGATGGTGAGCGGCTTGCGTCATGCGGGACGGTTCCTGTGCTGGGAAGTGGACTGGCGAAGGGAAAGAGCGGGCGTCGGACCTGCAGAGCTTCGGTCCGAATGGAATCGGAACGAGGCAGGGCCGGCGCGGATAATCGACCATTTTGACACAGACTCGTGGTTTCCCCTATGCCCCCGGCTGACTCCGGCTCGACCGCCCGCCCTCCGACGTCGGATCCGACACGTTTCGTGCTGATCGAGACCAGCCACCCCGGCAACGTCGGCTCGACCGCGCGGGCGATGAAGGTGATGGGCTTCCGCGACCTCGTGCTGGTTCGACCCCGCTTCGCGGATGTGCTGAGCCAGGAGGAGACCGTCGCGATGGCCAGCGGCGCCGCCGACATCCTGGCCCGCGCGCGCATCGTCGATCGCGTCGAGGACGCGCTGGACGGCTGCACCTTCGTCTGCGCCACGGCGATGACGCCCAGGGACTTCGGGCCGCCGACGCGCGAGCCGAGATCGCTCTTCGCGGAATTGGCCCGGGGGGAACCGCTCCCCCATCAGGTGGCCTTCCTCTTCGGGTCCGAACGCTACGGCATGAGCAACGAGGACGTGTACCGCGCTCACGCGGTGCTCTCGATCCCGACGCATCCGGCGTACGGCTCGCTGAACCTCGCGCAGGCGGTGCAGTTGATCTCCTACGACTGGCGCCAAGCGCTCGGCGGTTTTGCGGTGGAGGCGCGCACGGCGGATCCGCAGCTCGCGGACGCGCAGGCGGTGCAAGGCCTGCTGACGCATCTGGAAAGCAGCCTCGTGCACCTCGGCTACCTCGATCCGGCCTCGCCCAAGAAGCTGATGCCGCGCTTGAACCAGCTCTTCAACCGCGCCGGGTTGACGAAGGAAGAGGTCCACATCCTGCGCGGCATCGCCCGGGCGATAGCGAAGACCCACCCCGCCGCGGGCACGCCCCCCGCGCTCGGGGGGGACGAGTAGACCGGGCGTCGCCGCGGCGTGGCGATCACGCGGCACGTCAGTAAGCCTGCGCCCGGCAAGGTCGGGACCCGCCGCTAAACTGGCCGACCCTCAGCTCCAGCCCCTCGCGGGCTGCCATCGGGTCCCCCCACCATGTTCCAGCGTCTTCGCGAAGACATCGCCTGCATCCTCGAACGCGACCCCGCCGCCCGCTCGGCCTGGGAGGTGCTGACCTGTTACCCGGGTCTGCACGCGCTGGTGGTGCATCGCTGTGCGCACTGGTTCTGGCTCCGGGGCTTCCGTTGGCTGGGGCGCTTCACATCCCACATCGGCCGCTTCCTGACCGGCATCGAGATCCACCCCGGCGCGACCATCGGCCGACGCGTGTTCATCGACCACGGCATGGGCGTCGTGATCGGCGAGATGACCGAGATCGGCGACGAGGTCACGATCTACCAGGGCGTGACCTTGGGCGGGACCTCGCTGGTGAAGGGCGCCAAGCGGCACCCGACGCTGGAACGCGGCGTGATCGTCGGCGCCAATGCCTGCATCCTGGGCGGTTTCACGGTCGGGGAGGGCGCGCGCGTCGGCTCCGGCGCGGTGGTGACCAAGCCGGTGCCGCCGGGCGCGACCGCGGTCGGCAATCCGGCGCGCGTCATCGAGGCCAAGCTCGATGCCAGACGCGAGGAGGCGGCGGCCCGCATGGGCTTCTCGGCCTATGGCGTGACGCAGGGCGATGACCCGGTGGCGCTGGCGATGAAGGGCCTGATCGACAACGCCTCGACCCAGGAACACCAGATCGCGCTGCTGTGGCAGGCGATCGCGAAGCTGTCCGAGCAGGAGCAGACCGACTGCGTGCCGCAGGGCGCCCAGCAGGGCGAGCACTTCGACGCGGCGGAACTGTCGCGGCTGGTGAAGTGACTCGCTGATCCACCAAGCGGCAGTGCCTGCCTCACTCCCGCCGAGGCGCCACCCCGCTTCGACGGCCTCGGTCGAACTCCCTCTCCCGCTTGCGGGAGAGCAACCGTGTCAAGCGCCCTCGGCACTTCTCCAGGGTTGGCCGGTTTTGAAGATGGCGTTGAGGATGAC
>NZ_JBWKOG010000005.1:0-576137 GCF_059415965.1 Roseateles sp. GW821-FHT09G09
CGTGGCGGCCGGGATGATCCCGCACTGGGGATGGCGCTCGGTGCTGGCGGTGGGCGGCGCGCTGCCGCTCGCGCTGGACAAGCTCGACGAGGTCGATCCCGACGTGCTCGCCGCCGACTCCACGCTGCGCTGCGACCACGGCAACCTGCGCGGCATCGTGCTGCGCGACCTGGCCATCGCGCGCGGCGACGCGGCGCTCGCGGCGCAGTCGCTGGCCAGCCTCGGCGACGCCTTGCGCAGCGCCTCCCTGGCCGGACTGCCCGACGCGCTACAGGTCTGCGCCGCCAACCTGTCCAACGCCATCGGCCGCCTCGTCGAGGCCGACCTCCTGCCCGCCGGCGGCCCCCACAGCCCCCCCAGCCCACACAGCCCCGCCGTGGAAGACGCGTTGCGCTGGCTGCTGCTCAGCGACGCGCTCTGCGCGCGCTGGCAGCTTGGCCGCAGCTCGCTGCTGAACACCATCTTCCTGCTGCGGCTCGCGGCGCTCGGTCGCCTCGACTTCGCCGCGCTGCAGCGGCTGGCCACCGCGCAAGGCCTGCCCCTGCCCGCCACGTCCTTCGGCGAGCTCGCCGCGCAGCGCTGGGCGTCGTGCCGCGCCAGACAGTCCCAAATCCCCGCCGACCAGCGCTGCGCCTTCCTCCTGCTCTGGGCCCGGCACGCGCTCGACGAGGGCGACGCCTTCAGCGCCACGGATCTCGTGCGCCAGGCGCGGCTGCAAGCGCGCAAGCTGCGCGACGAGGGCGCGCGCCGGCGCTATCTCGGCGAGGCCGACGCGTTGATGCCGCAATCGCGGCAGGCGTGAAAGCCTCGAATACCGCGGAAGGCCAGGCGCGGGCACTCCACGACGTGGGGGGCATCGCGTCCGCGAACCCCCCACATCATTCCGGCCCCACCAGCACTCGCTGCCTTCGGGCCTTGCCGGAACAGGCGTAACGGCACTTCGACGCCGTCGGTCGCGAGGGACTTCGCACACTGGCGACGTCCCTCACAGCCCGGAGACGTCCATGTCCTTGCCCCGCCTGATGGCGAGCGCCCTGCTCGCCTGTCTCGTCCTCACCGCCTGCCGCGCCTCGATCGCGCAGACCACGCCCGCCGACCAGCGCGAACGCTGGGAGACCCGTCCCGAACTGCAGCGCAATTTCGACGAACTGGGAACCGGCGGCACGATCGCCGTCCTCGACACCCGCGCGCACCGCTGGATCGCGTCGGACAGCGTCCGCGCCTTCCAGGGCTTCCTGCCCGCGTCGACCTTCAAGATCCCGATGTCGCTGATCGCCCTGGAGACCGGCGCTGCCGTCGACGAGACGCAGCCGTTCAAGTGGGACGGCACCCCGCGCCGCATCGAGGACTGGAACCGCGACCAGACGCTCGCCTCCGCCTACAAGGTCTCGGCGGTCTGGGTGTTCCAGTCGCTGGCCCGGCAGATCGGCCAGCCGACCGTGCAGCAGTTCGTGCGCGACTTCCGCTACGGCAACGCTGTTGCCGGTCCGGTCGGCGACCGTTTCTGGCTCGACGGCGACCTGCGCATCTCGGCGGTCGGCCAGATCGAGTTCCTGCGCCGCCTGCATGACCGCGCGCTGCCGCTGTCCGACCGCAGCTACGACATCGCCCGCAAGGTCATGCTGCGCGAGCAGGGTCCCGGCTGGCGCCTGTACGCCAAGACTGGCTGGGCGGACAACGCCGAGCCCGGCCTGGGCTGGTTCGTCGGCTGGGTGGAGCAGGATCGCGACGCGCGCCCTGTCTACTTCGCCCTCAACATGGACATGAAGGATCCCGCCTTCTCTCCCCAGCGCGAAGCGATCGTCAAACGCGTGCTTCGCTCCATGGACGCCCTCGACCCGCCCCCCACCCCCCGCAGCCCATGAATCGACGCCAGCCTCGCTCCGAGCCTGAGGGAACGCTGGCCCCCCGGCCGACTTGGGGAGCCTGCGAGTCGTAGGAGGCCGGGGGGCCAGCGTTCCCTCAGGCGAGCGATGTCGGATACTGCCCCCTCATCAAAGAACAGACGGATTGGACGCCCCGATGAAGTTCCCTTCCCTTGCCCGCCTGGCCTGGGTTCCCGCCCTCCTGCTGACCGCCGCTCTCGCCCAGGCCCAGGCCCAGGTCGTCGTCGCCAACGCCTGGGTGCGCGCCACGGTGCCGCAGCAGAAGTCCACGGGTGCCTTCCTGCAGATCAAGTCGCCGACGGACGTGAAGCTGATCTCGGTCAGCACCCCCTCGGCCGGCGTGGCCGAGGTGCACGAGATGGCCATGGACGGCGACGTCATGCGCATGCGCCCGGTGGCATCGCTGGCGGTGCCTGCGGGCAAGCTGGTGGAGCTCAAGCCCGGCGGTTATCACGTCATGTTGATGGACCTGAAGGGCCCGTTGAAGACGGGGGAGGCGGTCGTGCTGACGCTGGTGTTCGAGGGTGCCGACAAGTCCCGCTCGACCGTGAGCGTCCAGGCGCCGGCCCGGACCGGCCCGGTCGCGGACGCCAACGATCCGCACGCGGGCCACGGCGACCACAAGCATTGAAGCGCGCGCCGGCGCGACTCAGCGCCGGAGAGCGTCCGCCAGATGATCGACCAGCGCCTTCAGCCGTTGCGGCAGGAAACGCTGGCTCGGCATCAGCGCATGCAACGGCATCGGCCGCCCGACCCAGTCGGGCAGCACCTCGACCAGCGCTCCGCTGGCGAGGCTGTCGCGGATGTCGAGGCAGCTCTTGTAGGTCAGCCCCCGCCCTTCCAGGGCCCACTGGTGGGCGATGCCGCCGTCGTCCGCCGTGCGGCGACCCTGCACCGTCACGTCCACCGGCGCCGCCTGCATCGCGTCGCGACGCCAGAAGCGCCACTCGCGCTCCAGCCGGTCGCCGATCTTGAAGCGGATGCACTCGTGCTGCGTCAGCTCGCCGGGATGCGACGGCCGGCCGTGCCGCTTCAGGTAGTCCGGTGACGCCACCAGCAGCCGGCGACCGTCGTGCAGCTTGCGCGCCACCAGCCGCGAGTCGGCCAGTTCGCCATAACGCAGCGCCAGATCGACCTCGTCGCGCACGACGTCCTGCAGGGCGTCGCCGACGTTGAGCTGCAGCTCGATCCCGGGATGCCGGTCGAGGAACCCATCCAGCAGCGGCAGCACGATGCGCCGCGTCAGGTCGCTCGACGCGCTGACCCGGATGCGCCCGCGCAGCGCGGTGGCGCCGCGTCCCTTGGCAGCCACGTCGTCGCCCTCGGTGACCAGCGCGAGGCCCTCGTCCAGCAACTCGAGCGCGCGCTGCGCATAGTCCCTCAGCCGCTCGCCGGCGGCCGTCAGCCGCAGCGCCCGGGTGCTGCGCTCCGCCAGCCTCACCCCCAGCCGCGCCTCCAGCTTCTTCAGCATCGCGCTGGCCGCGGCCGGGGTGATGCCCATCTCCCGCGACGCCGCCGTCAGGCTGCCGCCGCGCGCGCATTCGATCAGCAGGCGCAGCTCGGCAGTGTTCTCGATGTCCATGACGGCCTTCCCCGGTCGATCTTCAATCCGACGTTGAAACTGATAGCGATTCAACTGTCTTCATTGATTCTGCCGGAAGGCTCACCATTCGTTCCCACAGCATCCGGCCAACGCCGCCCGCCCTTCCCATCCGAAATCCAGGAGTCCCCGCCATGAAAGCCGTCGGCTACTTCAAGTCCCTGCCCATCACCGAGGTCGAATCGCTCATCGACCTCGACCTGCCCACCCCCGCGCCCGGTCCGAAGGACATGCTGGTCGAGGTCGCCGCGGTCGCCGTCAACCCGGTCGACACCAAGGTCCGCCTGCGCCGCGCCAGCGCCGACGGCACGACCCCGGTGATCCTCGGCTGGGACGCGGTCGGCACGGTCCGCGCGATCGGCACGGAGGTCACCGGCTTCGCCGTCGGCGACCGCGTCTGGTACGCCGGCGACATCACCCGTCCGGGCAGCAACGCGCAGTTCCAGTGCGTCGACCATCGCATCGCCGCGCAGGCGCCCGCGTCGCTGAGCGACGCCGAGGCCGCCGCGCTGCCCTTGACCGCCATCACCGCCTGGGAACTGCTGTTCGACCGGTTGCAGGTCCAGCAGCAGCCCGAGCGTCCGGTCAGCCTGCTGGTCACCGGCGCGGCCGGCGGCGTGGGCTCCATCCTGGTCCAGCTGGCGCGCCGGCACGCGCATCTGACCGTCATCGGCACCAGCTCCGAGCCGGACGGCGAAGGCGGCAAGTGGCTGCATGCGCTCGGCGCCCACCACGTGATCAACCATCGCGAACCGATCGCCCCGCAGATCGCCGCGCTGCAGAAGGCCGGTGTGCCGCCGCTGCGCTACGTCACCAGCCTCACCCACACGCCGCAGCACTTCCAGGGCTTGGTCGACGCGCTGGAGCCGCAGGGCAAGCTGGCGATGATCGACGACTTCGGCCCGAACGACCTGGACGTGATGGCGCTCAAGGGCAAGTCCCTGTCGCTGCACTGGGAGCTGATGTTCACCCGCAGCATGCATGCGACGCACGACATCGCCGCGCAGGGCCGACTGCTGACCGAGGTCGCCGCGCTGGTCGATGCCGGGAAGATCCGCACGACGCTGTCCGACGTCGTCGGCACGATCTCCGCCGACACCCTCAAGCGCGCCCACGCCTTGCAGGAGAGTCAGCGCCAACGCGGCAAGCTCGTGCTGCAGGGTTGGCCCGCCTGAGCTTCGTGCGCTGTACGGCGCGCGTTGCGCGTTTGCCGCACTCTTCGTCACGACTGTGACGTCTTACCGCCCCGGCCCGCCGGGGCGTTTTCATTCGTGGGGACTCCCGGGAAAACCTCCAGTGCGCGCGCACGACGAGCAGGCGATACCTCCAGCCTCGGACGCCACCAAGCAGTTCGGGCGACAAAGTCAACGAACGGCCGACCACGGCCACGAAGAACAAGAGGGATCGTCATGAACATCCGCAAGGTCCTGGCCACCGTCGTGGGCGCCGCACGACCGGCCGTGCTACCAGCCGCGCTACCAGCCGCGTTATCGGCCGCGTTATCGGCCACGCTATCGGCCGCGCGATCAACCGCGCTGCCGGCCGTCCTGCTCTGCGCCGCCGCGTCGGCCTCCGCCGCCACCATCGGCGTCATCCTCCCCGGCAGCTATCCGAGCGCCGCGCAGGCCGAGGAACTGCAGCTCGGCATGACGCTGGCGCTCAAGACCTGGCCCGGCGACGCCGCGCCCAAGCTGCTCGTCAAGGACAGCGGCTGCGACGCCCGCAAGGCCGACGCCATCTCGCAGGAATTCATCAAGGCCAAGGTCGACGTCGTGCTGGGCAACTGGTGCGAGATCAACGCCGGCGCGGACGCGCTGCGGGCCGCCGGCATCCCCTTCATCTCCAGCAACGCGGAGCGGATGAAGGCCCAGGACCTGCAGCTGCAGCTGGGCCGCATCGAGCTCAATGCCGGCGAGAAGATCGCCGCCGACCTGCGCCGCCAAACGGGCCTGCGCATCAGCGCGCGGACCTCGTGCTGGATGGACTTCGACGCCACGCTGTCGGAACGCGTCGACGCGGTGCTCTGCCCCGTGCTCACCATCGACCGCGGCCGCTGGGACCAGGTCGCCAACACCTACGGCGCGGCGTTCCGCAAGCCGTTCACGGCCTCGGCCGCGCGCGGTTACGCGGCGATGGAGGTGGCGCTGAACTACCTGCGCCGCGCCAAGGCCATGAAGCCCGCGGCGGCGCTGAAGGACACGCAGTCGATGGCGACGCTGCTGGGCCCGGTGCCCGCGCTGGACGCGCCCGCGCCGCCGACGGCGTTGCAGCTGGTCTTGCGACACGACCTGCCCAAGCTCAACCCGCAGCAGGCGCAGACGCTGGACAAGCTGGTCAAGACCAAGGGATGCGCCTGCCCCGGCGGCACGCTGCGCAACGGCTGCCCGCGCGATTCGGGCCCGTGGGGCGAGCTGCCCTTCGTCGTGCGCGGCGGCGGCACGCCGGCCGCCTGCGCCAAGCCGATCGGGGTGCTGGAACTCTGAGGCCCGCGGACCTTCCCCGGCCCGCTCCGATCTCTCCGCTCGCTCAGGCGGTCCAGGCCTCCCCGGCTCCCCGGGGCGTCAGCGCCACAGCAGCCGCGCGGCGATGCGCAGCGCGATCCCGATCAACGATGGCGGCCCGTCCCCGTGCGAGCCGGGCCAGCCGGACGAGGCCCAACCGAGCCCACCGTCCCGGCGCTCCTCGCGGCGCTGGTTCTCCGCGTCGTAGCGCTTCTCGTACTTGCCCTTCCAGAAGAGCCCGTGCTTGCCGCCGGCCGGATCGCGGTGCTCGAAGGGATAGGAGGCGAGCCGCTCGCGGCGCTCGCGGCGTTCGCGCTCGATCTGCGCGTCGGCTTCCTCCCCATCGTGCTCGAGCGCGTCGAGCAAGGGGCCGAGGTCCTCCAGCGACGGCGCGACGACCGTGTGGTGGCACTGCCCACAGCGCGTCTCGCGGGTCGGGTCCATCGGCGCGCCACATCCCCGGCAGGCCCAGCCGACCGGCTTGCCGCCGTTGGGCATCAGCAGCGGTTCCGACGGCGAGCGCTTGCGCAGCGCGTTCGCCAGCCGCGGCATGTCGACCATCAGCAGCGGACTCTTGCACCACGCGCAGTCCTCCCCCTTCCCATCGGCCGGACCGCCGCAGCTCAGGCAGAAGCACTGGCGCTTCTCGGCCTGCAGCGCGTAACGCTCGCCGGGCAGCAGCGGACGGACCAGGCCGCGCTCGGCCAGCATGCCGGCCTGGCTGTGCAGATGGCCGCCGCAGCTGCCGCACTCGAGCACCGGGAAGCGTCCGTAGCGGGTGAAGTTGCGGACTTCCTTCAGGCTCTTCGCGCACAGCGGGCAGGCCCGGTCCGGCTGATGCGGCACGTCGCCGCGGCGCAGCCGGTGCAGGTCGCGCAGCAACTGGATCCAGGCGGCCGTCGAGAGATGCACCGATTCGCGCGCGTCGAACCAGACCAGGCCGCAGGGACCGCAATGGTCGACGTCGACGGTCGCCGGCGCATGGTGGCCCGGCAGGCTGACATGGCGCATCGGCGAGCGGCACTGCGGGCAGCCGATGGCCGCGCCCGGGCGCGACGGCAGGTCGCGATCCATCGCCAGCGGCGGCAAGGCCGCGGGCGATTCGGGCACGGTGTCGGGGAACTCGTCGCCGGGACGGCGCGCCCTCGAGGAGGTCGAAGGGGTCGGCAAGGACATGCCCGACATTCTGGTCCCTGCGCCGATCGCCCCGATGGGGGGTTGCGGGGCGGGTCGACGTGCGCTTGCGACACCGCACGCGACCGACAAGCCACCGATGCGCCGCCTATAGTCCGGTTCTCGGCGAGCGGCGGGCGTCAGGCCCCCGCCCCGCGACGACGACAAGGAACGCCCATGGTCAAGAAGCAACAGAAGACGGCCGGCCCGACGACGGCACGAAGCCGCCCCAAGCAGGCCGCGTCCGCCGCGTCGGCGGCATCGACGTCGACGTCGACGGACACACCGTTCGCGGAGCAGGTGAGGACCTCGGCGCAGCAGATCTGGTCGGCGGGACTGGCCGCGTTCGCGAAGGCGCAGGACCAGGGAGGAGCGGCCGTCGGCAAGGCCGAGGCGACGCTCGACAGCGCCGCGCACCGCATGAGCGATCTGGCGGGCGAAGTCGGCGCGCGGGCCGGCCAGCATTGGGACAAGCTTGAATCGATCTTCGAGGACCGCGTGGCGCGCGCGCTCGCGCGACTGGGCATGCCGGCCGCGGACGAAGTCGCGCAGCTGAAGGCGCGCGTCGAGGCGCTCAGCGCCGAAGTCGCGCTGCTGCGCGCCGCACAGGCCGGCGGCGCACCGACGGCGGGGCCCGCCGCCAAACACCCCGCCGCCCAGTCGACGGCAACCCGGACCGCATCCGAAGCATCCGCTGGCGCGCCCGCGGCCTCCGCCAAGAAGAGGTCTTCGACGAAGCCGCCTGCGGTGAAGCAGCCCGCGGCAAAGTCGTCCGGAACGACTTCCGCATCGGCGCGCGCGAAGGCGCCGAAAGCGGCGAAGGGCGGCAAGCGCACCACCTGACCCCGCGCCGCCGCGCTGCGGTGTGCACTGCGTCACGAAACGTATCGCGAGCCCCATCGCCCAGGGGGATGGCAGCGAGGAGGCGGTCTCGAACAATTCGACACAAGCGCGGATCTTCCCGCGCACCTGTTGTCGAACTTCCGAGTCCTGCCCATGAAGCGCCTCATCGCCGCCACTCTTTTCGCCGCCCCGCTGTTCGCCCTGGCGGCCCCGGTGAACCTGATCACCAACGGCAGCTTCGAATCGAATGCGGTCGGCAACGGCAGCTACAGCATCGTCGGCAGCACCGCCGGCTGGACCGTCGGCCCCAACGGCCTGGAGATCCGCAACAACGTCGCGGGCAGCGCGTTCAGCGGCGGCAACTACGTCGAGCTCGACACCACCGCCAACAGCTGGATCAGCCAGACGCTGAACACCGTGGCGGGCGCGACCTACACGCTGTCCTTCTCCTATGCCAACCGTCCGGACTTCCGCAGCGCCGCCAGCAACGGCATCGACTGGAGCATCGGCGGCCTGGGCGGCCTGGTCGGGAACAACACGACCACCACCTGGCAGACCCTGACCACCACCTTCACCGGCACCGGCAGCCCGATGACGCTGCGCTTCGCCGCCGCGGGCATCAGCGATTCCTACGGCACCTCGCTGGACAACGTCAGCGTCACCGCCGTGCCGGAACCGCAGAGCCTCGCGCTGATGCTGGCCGGCCTGGGCGCGATGGGCCTCGTCCTGCGCCGCCGCAAGACGGCCGGCAAGGCCTGACCCCGCCGACCACCGCATTCGAGTCCTCGACGACTCGTTGGGAGCGCGCCGTGGGGTAGAGACCGCGGACGCGCAAGGAGAAAAGGGCACCCCAGCGGGGTGCCCTTTCTCGTTGGCGCGTGCGCCGGCGCTCAGCCCAGGTAGCGCGACTCGAGGTGGCGTCGGAAGTGCGCGGGATTCAGCGCCTCGCCGCTGGCGCGCCGCACCAGTTCCGGCGTCTCCCAGCGGCTGCCCTGCGACCAGATGCGCGCCTTCAGCCAGTCGAAGACCGGCGTCAGTTCGCCGCGCGCGATCTCCGCGTCCAGCGTCGGCCGTTCGCGACGCATCGTCGCGAACCACTGCGCCGCGTACATCGCGCCCAGCGTGTAGCAGGGGAAGTAGCCGAACAGCCCGCAGCCCCAGTGCACGTCCTGCATGCAGCCGTCCTTGTAGTTGCCGCGCGTGTCCAGGCCCAGCAGCTCCTGCATCTTGGCGTCCCACAGCGCGGGGATGTCCTCGACCTCGATCTCGCCCTCGATCAGCGGGCGCTCGATCTCGTAGCGCAGGATCACGTGCGCCGGATAGGTCACCTCGTCCGCGTCCACGCGGATGTAGCCCGGCGCGACGCGCGTCATCAGCTTGTGCAGGTTGTCGGCGGCGAAGCCCTGCTGCGTGCCCAGGTGGCGCTCCACCAGCGGCTGCAGCAGTCCGGCGAACCCGGGATGCGAGGCCAGCTGCATCTCGAAGGACAGGCTCTGGCTTTCATGCAGGCCCATCGAGCGCGCGCCCGCCACCGGCAGGCCCAGCCACTCGCGCGGCAGGTTCTGCTCGTAGCGGCCGTGGCCGGTCTCGTGGATGGTGCCGGTGAGGCTCTGCAGGAAGCTGTCGTCGCGGTAACGCGTCGTCATCCGCACGTCCTCCGGCACGCCGCCGCAGAACGGGTGCGCGCTCTCGTCGAGCCGGCCCGCCTCGAAGTCGAAGCCGAGCAGCTTCATCGCGTCCAGGCCCAGCGCGCGCTGCGACGCGGCGGGGAACGGGCCCTGCGGATGGATCACGCGGTCGTCGGCCTGGCGCGCCATCACCTGCCGGATCAGGCCGGGCAGCCACTGGCGCAGATCGCCGAAGACGCGGTCGATGTCGGCCGAGCGCATGCCGGGTTCGTACTGGTCGAGCAGCGCGTCGTAGCGGCTCAGGCCCGAATCGTCGGACAGGCACTGCGCCTCTTCCCGCGCGTAGCGCACCACCGGCCGCAGGTTCTCGACGTAGCCAGTCCAGTCGTTCGCGGCGCGCTGGTGGCGCCACGCATGCTCGCAGTGCGAGTTGGCCAGCGAGCGCGCTTCCACGAGCCGCTGCGGCACCGCATTGGCCGACCGCCACACGCGGCGCATCTCGCGCAGCGAGGCGCGCTGGAAGTCGTCGAGCGGCTCCTGCGCCGCGTCGTCGAGCAGCTGGCGCAGCGCGGGGTCGGTGCCGAGCTGATGCAGCAGCCCGCCCATCTCGGCGAGCGCCTCGGCGCGCGCCTGCGCGCCGCGTGTGGGCATGAACGCGGACTGGTCCCACGAGGCGATCGACTGCAGGTGGGACAGACGGTGGATGCGCTGGTGGCGCTGGCACAGGGCGTCGTACGCCGGGGTGCTGGGGGTGCTCATGGCGGGGTCTCCTCTCGAGTGCCCCGTGATTGTGCAAGCTCGGGCGCTCGACGCCAGCGGTCACCCCCGAAGTGGCGAGAGCGCGTCCGTGCGTTCACTCGAGAATCGCGATGCCGATGGCCGTCATGAGCAGGTAGCGCATGAACTTGCCCACCGCCATGTAGGCCACGCACGGCCAGAACGGCAGCCGCAGCCAGCCTGCGAGGGCGCATAGCGGATCGCCGACGATGGGCAGCCAGCTCATCAGGCAGGTCTTCGCGCCGAAGCGCCGCAGCCAGCCGAGCACGCGCTGGTCGCGCGGCGTGTGATGCACGGCGGCCTCGTAGGCGCGTTCCGCGCCGTAGCCCATCCACCACGTGATCGCCCCGCCGATCGTGTTGCCCGCGGTGGCCACGAGGATCGCGGGCCAGAACAGCTCCGGCTTCGCATGCACCAGCAGCAGCACGACGGGCTCCGACCCCATCGGCAGCAGCGTCGCCGAAATCAGCGCGATGACGAACACCGCGCCCAGCCCCACTTGCGGGAGAGATAGGGTCTCCAGCATCAGGTGAATCATCTGTTGCAGCCAAGCTTCCATGCGTGGGATTATCTGAAGACCATGTCCTTGCGCCGCCTAGCCGTTTCGTCGTTCGCGTTGATCGGCCTGGCCGTCGCCGGTCCGGGAAGTTCCGGACCGTCGCCGTTCGGCGCCGTCGCGATGGCACAGACCGCGCCGCCGTCCGCTGCGCAGGCAAGCGCGGCGCCCGGCACCGCGCCGTCCCCGCAGACACCGCAGACACCGCCCCCTGGGCCGATCGCCGGCTGCCCGATGCTGGTCGCGTCCGGCAACCCGCAGTACCCGCCCTATCTGTGGCGCGATCCGACCGACGAGCAGAAGCTGGTCGGCGCCAACGCGGATCTGATGCAGTGGCTCGCGGCGGAGATCGGCGTTCCGGTCGAGACCCGCTACGTCGGACCGTGGGGCCGTGTGCAGGAGGAGATGCGCGCGGGTCGCATCGACCTGATCGCGGGCGCCTTCTTCACGCTGCCGCGCACTGAGTACATGGACTACTTCCATCCTGCGTTCCGCGAGACGCGCAGCGTCATCTGGACGCGGACTGCGGCGCCGGTGGCCTACAAGCGCTGGAGCGACCTCGCGCCCAAGCAGGGCGTGACGGTGATCAACAACAGCTTCGGCGTCGAGTTCGACAACTACGCCCGCCAGTCGCTGAAGATCAGCCAGGTCGCGAGCATCGAGCAGGCGATCCTGATGCTGCAGCGCGGCCGCGCGGACTACCTGATCTATGAGGACACGCCGGCCGAGGCCTATGCCGCGCGAAACGGGGGTCCGGCGATCCAGCCGCTGATGCCCGCGATCGCGCGCGAGGGCCTGTACGTGACGCTCTCCCACCGATCTCGCTGCAACACGCCCGAGCTGCGGGGTCGCATTGCCCGCGCGATCTACAAGCTGTCGCAGGACCGCGTGATGGCCCGCTTCGTCGAACAGGGCTTCGCCCTCTGGCGCAAGCAACCTTCTCTGTAAAACCACCTCCCACCAGTCCTCCCTCGGAGCCCACGGGAACCCGGGGGTCCCCGACGATTTTTGGAGCATGCGACAAGTATGAGGAGGGGGCCCCCGGGTTCCTGTGGGCGATCGCAGGCGATCGCAGGCGATCACGCCCCCCGCTGTCGACGGTTCCAACGGCGGTATACTTCTGCCTCTTTTTTGTGCAACCGCTCCACTGCTTCCGATGTCCACGCCGCTGCCCGGCCCTCTCCAGCTGGGTCCCTACGTCCTGCCGAACCGTCTGTTCGTCGCTCCCATGGCGGGTGTGACCGACCGGCCCTTCCGCGTGCTGTGCAAGAAGCTCGGCGCGGGGTATGCGGTGAGCGAGATGGTGACCTCGCGCAAGGACCTGTGGAACAGTCTGAAGACCTCGCGCCGCGCGAACCATGAGGGCGAGTCGGCGCCGATCTCCGTGCAGATCGCCGGCACCGACGCGACGATGATGGCCGAGGCGGCCGCCTACAACGTGGACCGCGGCGCGCAGATCATCGACATCAACATGGGCTGCCCGGCCAAGAAGGTCTGCAACAAGTGGGCGGGCTCGGCGCTGATGCAGGACGAGGCGCTGGCGCTGGAGATCGTCGAGGCCGTGGTGGCCGCCTGCGCGCCGCGCGGCGTGCCGGTCACGCTGAAGATGCGCACTGGCTGGTGCCAGGCGGAGAAGAACGCGGTCGCCTTGGCGCGCGCGGCGGAGTCCGCCGGCGTCTCGATGGTCACCGTGCATGGCCGCACGCGCGAGCAGGGCTACAGCGGCCACGCCGAGTACGACACCATCGCCGCGGTGAAGGCCGCGCTGCGCATCCCCGTCGTCGCCAACGGCGACATCGACACGCCGCGGAAGGCCCGCGAGGTGCTGGCCGCGACCGGCGCGGACGCGATCATGATCGGCCGCGCGGCGCAGGGTCGGCCGTGGATCTTCGCGGAGATCGCGCACTTCCTGGCCACCGGCGAGGAGCGGCCGGCGCCGCGCGTCGCCGAGGCCAAGGGCTGGCTGATCGAGCACCTGCACGACCATTACGCGTTGTACGGTGAGCTGACCGGCATGCGCAGCGCGCGCAAGCACATCGGCTGGGCCGTGCGGGCGCTGCCCGGCGGCGAGGACTTCCGCCGCCGCATGAACACCCTCGAAAGTTGCGACGACCAGGTCCGCGCGCTGACGGACTGGCTGGACGCGCTGGCGGACGATCATGACCGGCTGCCCTACCTGCCGGCCGCCGGCGCGCGCCTCGACGACACGGTCGACAGCGCCGATGCCGTCGATGCCATCGATGTCGTCGCCGTAGCCGCGAACGAAGAACAACACCAAGATCAAGAAAGAAGGCTGACGGCATGACGCCAAAACCGATCGACTCCTGCGTGCGCGAAAACCTGGAGGTCTACTTCAGGGACCTCGGCGGTGAAGTCCCGCACTCGATGCACGAGATGCTGATCCGGCTGGTCGAGAAACCGCTGCTGGAAGTGGTGATGCAGCACAGCGACGGCAACCAGAGCAAGGCTGCCGAGTGGCTGGGCATCAACAGAAACACGCTGCGCCGCAAGCTCGTCGAACACAAGCTGATCTAGCCCCCTGCCGGCGCCCGCCGCGGCCCCTCACGGGGCGAGCGCAGGAGCCCGGCCAAGCCGGTTCTCCCCGCTCCACCCGGCACTACGAATCCCCCGCTTCGAAGGAATGTCCATGGCTCAACTCACCGCCCTGATCTCGGTCTCCGACAAGACCGGCATCGTCGACTTCGCGAAGGCGCTGCATGCGCTCGACGTGCGCCTGCTGTCCACCGGCGGCACCGCCAAGCTGCTGGCCGACGCCGGCCTGCCGGTGACGGAAGTCGCGCAGCACACCGGCTTCCCGGAGATGCTGGACGGCCGCGTGAAGACGCTGCATCCCAAGATCCACGGCGGCCTGCTGGCGCGTCGCGACCTGCCCGAGCACGTCGCCGCGATCGAGCAGCACGGCATCGACACGATCGACATCCTCGCGGTCAACCTGTACCCCTTCGAGGCCACCGTCGCCCAGCCCGGCTGCACGCTGGAGGACGCGATCGAGAACATCGACATCGGCGGCCCGGCGATGGTCCGCAGCGCGGCCAAGAACTGGAAGGACGTGACGGTGCTGACCGACGCGTCGCAGTACGCGCAGGTGCTCGAGGAGCTGAAGGCGCAGGGCAAGACCAGCGACAGGACGCGCTTCGCCGCGTCCGTGGCCGCGTTCAACCGCATCGCCCAGTACGACGCCGCGATCAGCAACTACCTGAGCGCGCGCCTGGAAGACGGCAGCCTGTCCGAGTATCCGGCGCAGATGAACAGCAGCTTCATCAAGGTGCAGGACCTGCGCTACGGCGAGAACTCGCACCAGACCGCCGCGCTCTACCGCGACCTGCATCCGGCGCCCGGCTCGCTGGTGACCGGCAAGCAGCTGCAGGGCAAGGAGCTGAGCTACAACAACATCGCCGACGCGGACGCCGCGTGGGAATGCGTGAAGAGCTTCGACGCGCCGGCCTGCGTGATCATCAAGCATGCGAACCCCTGCGGCGTGGCCGTCGCGGCGACCGCGGCCGACGCCTATGCCAAGGCCTTCAAGACCGATCCGACCAGCGCCTTCGGCGGCATCATCGCGTTCAACCGCGAGGTCGATCGCGCCGCCGCGGAACTGGTGTCCAAGCAGTTCGTCGAGGTGCTGATGGCGCCGTCCTTCAGCGCCGAGGCGCGCGAGGTCTTCAAGGGCAAGGTCAACGTGCGCCTGCTCGAGATCGCGCTGCCGCCGGGCGGCGCGCGCCCCTGGGACCAGGGCCGCAACGCGCAGGACGTGAAGCGTGTCGGTTCCGGCCTGCTGGTGCAGACGGCCGACAACCACTTCCTGACGAAGGCCGACCTGAAGGTCGTCACCACGCTGCAGCCGACCGCGCAGCAGCTCGACGACCTGATGTTCGCGTGGACCGTCGCGCAGTACGTGAAGAGCAACGCGATCGTGTTCTGCGGCGGCGGCATGACGCTGGGCGTCGGCGCCGGCCAGATGAGCCGCATCGACTCGGCGCGCATCGCCTCGATCAAGGCCGAGAACGCCGGCCTGACGCTGACCGGCTCGGCCGTGGCGAGCGACGCCTTCTTCCCGTTCCGCGACGGCCTGGACGTGCTGGCCGACGCCGGCGCCTCCTGCGTCATCCAGCCGGGCGGCTCGATGCGCGACGAGGAAGTCATCGCCGCGGCCGACGAGCGCGGCATCGCGATGGTGATGACGGGCGTGCGCCACTTCCGTCATTGATCGCCGGGGTGGGGTCGGTTCTGACAGGCCCCTCTCCCGCGCATCAAGCGACGTCCAGCGACGTCAAGACAGCGTCAATGCTTGTGCTGCCATCGCCTCGGAGACTCCCACCGAAAGGGGGGGCACGTGGATCGAACGTCGCACGGCCGCCACTCCTATCGCACTTTTTTACAGGGATATGACCTCCTTCACGGCGCTTCCTGGCCGCTCATTGCTACCTTTCGGCCCGCACCGCTGAGGTGCTTTTTTCGAGAGAAGTATTCCAATGAGCAAGATCTCCCTCATCGTCGCCGCCGCCCTGCTGGCCGCCGGCGCCGCCCAAGCCCAATCGACGACCCAAGCGCAGAACGGCGTGTACGGCGAACTGGGCTACACCTTCGTCAAGATCAAGGAAGACACGACCGGTGTGTCGGCCAAGCCGGGCGCGCTCCGCGGCATCGTCGGCTGGGACGTGAACCCCTACCTGGCGCTGGAAGCCATGTTCGCCACCGGCGTGTCCGACGACACGACGCAAGGCGTGAAGTTCAAGGTGTCGCGCAGCTACGGCCTGTACCTGACGCCGAAGTACGCCTTCAACAACGACTTCGAAGTGTTCGGCCGTCTGGGCTATGCCGACTCGAAGCTGAAGCTGTCGGGTGGTGGCCAGTCCTTTTCGGGCACGGACAGCAGCTTCTCGTGGGGCCTGGGCGCCAAGTACAACTTCAACAAGCAGGTGTACGGCGCGCTGGACTACACGTCCTACTTCGACAAGGACAACCTCAAGATCGACGGCGTGACGCTGAGCGTCGGCTACCGCTTCTGAGCGGACGGCCTCGTCGCCTCGAAAGCCCGGCTCCGGCCGGGCTTTTTCGTTGCCGCGCCAAGATGCCTCAGGCCTCCAGGCAACTGGCCAACTGGCATGCCGTGATCTCCTGGCCATCGGGCTGGAGATGGATCCCGGCCCTTTGGAGCGCGAGTCTGCGAAAGTCTTTCAGGTTCTTCGTCAGGAGATGGACTATCGCTCCCGGGTCGCGCGGAACCAGCGCCATCGCGCAGGCAGCCACATGGGCATCCTTCAGGGAATGGACCGCGTCCTTGGCCCTGACGAGCTCTCGCAGAACGTCCTCGGTATGCACTTCGGCATCTGGGAGCGAACGGCGCATCAGCACCTCGTTCTCGCACGCGTGCGCAGTATCCCTGCGTCGACCGGAACGCACGAGGGCGCGACTCATCTCCGACAGGATGTCTGCACGCCAGTGAAGTGCGATGAGTCCTTCGTAGTCCAGATGAATGAGCAACGCACGTGTGGTTCCGCCGAACAGCGTATCTGCATCTGCAACGACGGAGACGCTGATCGCATCAGTCACAGATCCACGGCCTCGTACTCATCGCCGATCGATCGACCCAGTTGCTGCAGCGCTTCCCACTGCTCGCGCCGGACGCGCTTCTGCCAAGCCAACAGGTCCGACTTCAGAACGCGGCGTTGATTCCCTACCCGCTGGAAAAGTGGGATATCGCCAGCATCAATGCGGGCCGCCAGTTACGGCCGCGACACCTCACGAGGTTCGCCGCCTGTTGTGTCGTGAGCACCATGTCTTCACCCTCCTTCTTCGTCTTCGAACGCCTACCCTGTTCCAGTTCCGAAGCAGGTCTGAGCAATTGAACGCCGAGCACCTGCTCGAATGCCAGCCGTACCAGCTTCTCCTTCGCCGCAGAAAGCGGCACATGCCGCCTGACCGCGTCGACCAGCGGCTGTACATCGAGAACGAATCCGGATGAGGGAACCGACTTGTTCGTTGCCATGGCTGTAGGTAGAAAGTTTAAGGACACTCGAAATTCTCGCAATACTCGAAACGCGTCAAGTGACTGACGCGGATTAGTCATTGATCTCTACTCGGGATCGCACGGCTTGGGTGCGGCACCGAAGCCGGCGTACGCTCGCTCTCATTCGAGAACGACAAGGCGGAGACACCCCATGGACCAAGCCCTGCACGAGCGCCTGCATCTTGTGTTGGAGCAGCAGCGCGCCGCGTTCGATCGCGAGCGGATGCCGACCTACGCGCAGCGCCGCGACCGGCTCGACCGGCTGCTGCGCATGACGGCCGACCATGCGGAGGCGCTCGCGGACGCGATGTCCCGCGACTTCGGGCACCGCTCGCGGCACGAGAGCCTGCTGGCCGATCTCTTCACCGTCCAGTCCGGCGCCCGCCACGCGATGCGGCACCTCAAGCGCTGGATGGCCGTCAAGCGCGCCCCCACCGCCCTGCACTTCCTGCCCGCGGGCAACCGGCTGATGCCGCAGCCGCTGGGCGTGGTCGGCATCGTCTCGCCGTGGAACTATCCGTACTACCTCGCGATGGCGCCCGCGCTGGCGGCACTGGCCGCCGGCAATCGCGTGATGATCAAGCCGTCCGAACTCACGCCCGCCACCTCGGACCTGATGGCCCGGCTCGTGGCCCAGCACTTCGCTCCCGACGAGATGACCGTCGTCACCGGCGATGCGGAAGTCGGCAAGGTCTTCACCCAACTGCCCTTCGACCACCTGTTCTTCACCGGCTCGACGCCGGTGGGTCGCGTGGTCGCGCAGGCCGCGTCGCAACACCTGACACCGGTCACGCTGGAGCTCGGCGGAAAGTCGCCCGCGATCGTCGACCGCAGCGCCGACATCGCCCGCACCGCCGAGCGCATCGCCTTCGGCAAGCTGCTGAACGCCGGCCAGACCTGCGTCGCGCCGGACTACGTGCTCGCGCCGCAGGAGCTGGTGCAGCCGCTGACGGAGGCGATCGTCGCCGCCGTGCGCCGGCTGTATCCGCGCATCGCCGCCAATCCGGACTACACCGCCATCGTCAGCCCGCGCCATCACGCGCGCCTGAGGGGACTGCTCGACGACGCGCGCGCCCGCGGCGCCACGCTGCGCCCCACGCACGACGACGAGCCGGCGGATCGTCGCCTCGTCCCGACCCTGCTGCTCGACACCTCGCCCGAGATGGCGGTGATGCGCGAGGAGATCTTCGGCCCGCTGCTGCCCATCGTGCCCTACGGCCATCCGTCCGAGGCGATTGCGCACGTGAACGCCGGCGACCGGCCGCTGGCGCTGTACTGGTTCGGCGAGGACCGGGCCGCGCGCGACGACGTGCTGGCCCGCACGCATGCGGGCGGCGTCACGGTCAACGACTGCATCTGGCACCTCGGCCAGGAGGAGCAGCCCTTCGGCGGCGTCGGCGCCAGCGGCATGGGGTCGTACCACGGCGTCTGGGGCTTCAACACCTTCAGCAAGCTCAAGCCGGTGTTCCTGCAATCGCGCTTCGCCGGCACCAGACTGTTCCATCCGCCTTACGGCGCGACCTTCGACCGCCTGCTCGGCCTGCTGAAGAAGATCGCATGAGCGCGACGGACAGGTTCGACGCCGACATCGTGATCGTCGGCGGCGGCTCCGCGGGCGCGGTGCTGGCGAGCCGGCTCAGCGAAGACCCGGCCTGCCGCGTGCTGCTGCTCGAAGCCGGCGGGCGCGGCGACGGCTGGGTCACGACGACGCCCTTCGCCGGCGCGCTGCAGGTCGCCGCGAAGATCAACAACTGGGGCTTCGAGACCGAGCCCCAGCCCGGCCTGGGCGGCCGGCGCGGCTACCAGCCGCGCGGCAAGGCGCTGGGCGGATCGTCGGCGATCAACGCGATGGTCTACACGCGCGGGCACCGGAGCGACTACGACGCCTGGGCGGCCGCTGGAAATGCCGGCTGGGGCTACGAGGACCTGCTGCCTTTCTTCATCAAGGCAGAAGGCAACGAGCGTTTCGGCGCGCCCTGGCACGGGCAGGACGGCCCGCTGCGCGTCGGCGACCTGCGCACCGACTCGCCGATCCACGACGCGTGGCGCGCCGCGGCGCGAGCGACGGGGCACGCGGTCCTCGATGATTTCAACGGCGCGGACATGGAAGGACTCGGCGTCTATCAGGTCACGCAGCATGGCGGCGAGCGCTGGAGCGTCGCGCGCGGGTATCTGCAACCGCAGCTTGGCCGCCGCGCCAACCTGCGCGTGGAGACGGGCGTGCGGGCCTTGTCGCTCGTGCTGGAGGGCCGACGTGCCGTCGGCGTCGACGTGCAACAAGGCGGTCATCGCCGGACGGTACGGGCGGCTCGTGAAGTCGTCGTCTGTGCCGGGGCGCTGCAATCGCCGCAACTGCTGATGCTGTCGGGCATCGGCGATGGCGCGCAGTTGCAGGCGCAGGGCATCGCGGTGCGGCATCACCTGCCCGGCGTCGGTCGCAACCTTCATGACCATCCGGATTTCGTCTTCGGCTACGAATCGGATTGCCTCGATCTCGCAGGCATCTCCGCGCGCGGGAGCGCCCGCTTCATCGGCCAGGTCCAGCGCTATCGGCGCGAGCGACGCGGCCTCGTCACCAGCAACTTCGCCGAGTGCGGCGGGTTCCTGTCGACACGCCCGGACCTGCCGGCGCCGAACGTGCAGCTGCACCTGGTCGTCGCGCTCGTCGAGGACCACGCGCGCAAGCTGCGGCTGGGTCACGGCCTGTCGTGTCACGTGTGCCTGCTGAGGCCGCGCAGCCGCGGCGCGCTGACGCTCGCCAGCGCCGATCCGCTGGCCGCGCCGCGGATCGATCCCGGGTTCCTTCACGAGGCCGAGGACGTGAGGGAGCTGATCGAGGGCTACAAGCTCACGCGCGACCTGATGCGCGCGCCGGCGATGAAGGCGTTCTGGAAGAAGGAGCTGTGGAGCGCCGACGTCGACACGGACGCCGACATCGAAGCGCTGCTGCGCCGGCGTGTCGACACGGTCTATCACCCGGTCGGCACCTGCCGCATGGGCCAGGACGCGCAGGCGGTCGTGGATGACCGCCTGCGCGTGCACGGCATCGAGGGGCTGCGGGTCGTGGACGCCTCGATCATGCCGAGTGTCGTCAGCGGCAACACGAATGCGCCGGTGGTGGCGATCGCGGAGAAAGCCGCCACACTGATCCGAGCGCAATGACAACGCCCCGCACGGGCTGACCGTTGCAGGGCGTTGGGAGGCAGACATCGCCGTGGCGCCGGCGTGGCCCGTCCTCAGATCACCGACGAGTCGAGCGTGAACTGCAAGGACGTTGTCGGACTGATGTTGAGGAAAGTATCTGCCACCCGCACGAGCACGTTCTGTGCTCCGTCCGAGCCGAACACCGAGCCGGGAATTTCAGTGCTGCTCTGCCAGTTCGACCAGTGTTGACCGTTATCCAGGCTGTACCCGACGTAATACAAGTCGTCGTTCGGGATGCCTGACACGACGATGGTGCCATCCGACGTGATGCGGTCCGAGTGGTTCGAACCGGTGTCATTCTTGAGACTCACACCCGGCGCGGGGGGCGCAACGTTATCCACAAACACACGGATCGTGCGAGAGGAAGTATTTCCGGCCTTGTCGGACGCCGTCACCTGCAAGGTATTTCCTCCCTCGGTGAAAAGACCGGCGCCCCAACTCGCCCCTTCATTCGGACCAAAGTCGTACTGACGACCGGAAAACGAGACGTGGAGCTGCTCGTTGTTCTGAGCCTTCACCTGGAAGGCGCTTTGACCGTTCAGTTGCATGTAGCTACCGTCAAGATACTCACCAGCTTGGCGGTTCTTGGTCACGCTGAGTTCTGGAGGCGTCGTATCCAGGGTCAGCGTCACCGAACTTGCTTCGCCGACATTGCCTGCCGAATCAACCTGCCGCAGCGCCACGGCATTGACACCTTCATCCAGGAATCGGCTTGTCAGCTGCGTTCCCGCGCCTGACCGCCAATGGTCATCGCCGTTGACCTTGAATTCCCAGCGGGCATCTGCCTCGATGTTGCCGATCGAGACGTACCCGGCCGCGTTGATGAGACTGTCGGGCGCTGCGGCACCGTTTGACTTCAGCACGCTCGACAGCACAGCGCCGGGGGGGATCGAGTCCAATGTGACCGAGATCGATTCCACTTCGCTCATGTGGCCGACGACATCGGCCTGACGCACGTCGACCGTCTGCGCGCCTTCATGGAGCGCGCTGGCCGCCAGCGAGCTCCCCGTCCCGGTGACCCAGTCACCCCCATCGATCCGGTATTCCCAGATCGCGGCATCTTCCAGCCGATGGATCAGCAGGCTGCCCTGCGCATTGATCAGCGGCAGGCCGGTGCTGGTCACCAGGTCCGGACGATCGGGGACAAGGCTGTCACGCGTGACGGTGATGGACGTCGCGGCGCTGTCGTGGCCAGTACTGTCCGTCTGCATCAGCGTCACGTCATTGCGGCCTTCGATCAGGTAGTTCGCCAACAGCTGCGAACCGCTGCCGACGTGCCAGTCGCTCTCGCCGTTGATGCGGTACTTCCAGGTCGCGCCGTCCTCGAGGTTGTCGATGGCGATCGAGCCCTGCAGGGACACGAGGTTGCCCTGCCCGCCGTCCACATGCGCTTGCAGCGGATCCGGCGCATCGAGATCCTGCCGGACCGTCAGCGCCGCTGCGGCGCCGACATTGCCTGCCGCATCGACCTGCACGACCTCGACATGGTTCTCGCCATTCGAGAGTGCGGCCGCGGGAATGCGTCCATCCTGCCCCTCGATCCAGTCGCCCTGTCCGTTCAGGCGGAACTTCCAGCTGGCGCCGCCCTCGATGCCGGAGACGTTGATGAAGTCCTTGGCGTTCAGCAGGTCGGTGCCGTTGCTGGTCTGCAGCAGCGGGACCTCCGGCGGCGTCAGGTCCAGCGTGACGGTCAGGCTGGTCAATGGACTGCGCTCGCCGCCGGCGTCGACCTGGTAGGCCTCGATCCTGTTCTGGCCCGCGACGAGCGCGTTGGCCGGCACCTGCCCCTCCTTCCCCTGAGCCCAATCGGTCGCGCCGTTCACCCGATAGAACCAGGTCGCGCCGGCCGCCAGGCCGGAGACAGTGATCGTCCCGTCGTTGGTCAGCCCGTCGGTCGACGAGCTGCCGTTGTCATGCGCCAGCGTCAGCGCGGGCGCGAGCATGTCGTCATGCACCCGCACGGCCAGCGTGGCGACCTCGCCGGGCCGGCCCTGGTCGTCAACCTGCGCGACCATCACCGCGTGGACGCCGCGGTTCAGGGTGCCGGCGTCGATGCTGTCGCCTTGTCCGGCATGCCAGGCGGTGTCGCCGTCCATGCGATAGACCCAGGAGCTCCCCGGCGCGACGAGCGTGACGTCGACGTGGCCCGCGCCGTCGATCGTGTCCTTGCCCGTGCTGGTGGACAGCCGAGGCGCCGCGAGCAGCGGCGGCGGAGGAGGCGGCTCCGGTGCTGGTGCTGGTGCTGGTGCCGGTGCCGGCGGCGGCGGCGCTGGCGGATTCGGTGCCGCGGTGGTGACGGCGTGGCTGTCGCTGCTCCCGCCGCTCGCGCCCGCAGCACCGGCCAGCAGGACCCCAGCGCCGGCGATCAGCCAGGGCCACACGGCGGACTGGTTGCAGTCTTCCTCCGTGCCGTCGCCGCGGATCTGCCGGCACGAGTCCGCCTGATGCGTCGCCGCATTGGCGTCCGCATCGGCGTTGAAGTTGGCGCTGGTGCTGGCGTCAGTGTCGGCAGCCTTGCCCGAGTCGCTCGCGGACGCGAGTCGGGCTTCCCCGGTCCCCGGTGCCGTCCCGGTCGAACTGCCCGGATCGTCTCCGCCGTCCGCCCCTTCCGGCGGAACGGGGTCGTCGAGATCGCGGGCTCGCGACGCGCGGCGCGCGGCGGAGGCAGGCGCTCCGGCGGGCGGCATGGCGGTGGTGGACGTGTGCGGCGTCTTGGCGGGATCGAGAAGTGGCGTCGTCATCGGCTTGCTCGGGAACTGGGAAAACGGTGAAGGACCCAGTTTCTTGCCAAGTCCCACCCGACGACCATGACCAGTTCTTGTGCAATTTCTCACGAAACCAACTCACTTGAGTGGAACCCTCGATCGTGCGCGGCGGTCCGGGATAATCCGGCGCCATGGTCCTTGCCGAAATCACCGGCCTGTTCCTGTCCTGGCTGGCGCGCCTGATCACCGGCGCGCAGGGACATTGGAAAGGCTGTCCTCCGACGTCCGAACAACGCATCTACTTCGCCAACCATCAGAGCCACTTCGACTGGGTGCTGATCTGGGCCTCGCTGCCCGGCGAACTGCGTGCGCGGACCCGCCCGATCGCCGCGCGCGACTACTGGACGAGCTCCGCGCTCAAGACCTGGCTCACGAGCGCGGTGTTCAACGCGGTCTACGTCAGCCGCACGCGCGCCACGCCCGACGAGGATCCGCTGGAGCCGCTGGTCGACACGCTGCAGGGCGGCGACTCGCTGGTCATCTTCCCGGAGGGCACGCGCTCCAACAAGGGCGCGCCGCAGGCCTTCAAGGCCGGCCTCTACCACCTGTCCGAACAGTTCCCCGACGTGCAACTCATCCCCACCTGGATCGACAACGTCCAGCGCGTCATGCCCAAGGGCGAGATCGTGCCGGTGCCCATCCTGTGCACGGTCACCTTCGGCGCGCCGATCCGGATCGAGCCCGGCGAGGACAAGCGCGCCTTCCTGGAGCGCGCGCGCGCCGCCGTGATGGCGCTGCGTCCGGGAGGGTGGAAGGAATGAAGTGGCTCAAATCCTTGAACAGCGGCGAGCAGGTGGCTTTCCTGTTCGTGGTGCTGTTCGGCGCGCTGCTGCTGGTGAGCATCGCCTCGGTGCTGTGGTCGCTGCGCGAGCGACCGGACGACGAGCAGGACGCGTGGCAGGCGCGCTGGGCGCGCTTCCGCCACGAGCTCAACATGGTCTGGGTGGGCGCCTGCCTGTTCTGGGCCGCGTGGGTGTCGGGGCCGGTCGGCGCGACGCTGCTGTTCGCGGTGTTCTCCTTCCTGGCCTTCCGCGAGTTCATCACGCTGCTGCACACCCGCCGCGCCGACCATCGCGGGCTGATCATGGCCTTCTTCGTGATCCTGCCGCTGCAGTACGTGCTGGTGGGCACGCGCCACTTCGACCTGTTCTCGGTGCTGATCCCCGTCTACGGTTTCCTGGCGATCCCGGTGGCCAGCGCGCTGGCGGACGATCCGGGACGTTTCCTCGAGCGCAACTCGAAGATCCAGTGGGGCATCATGGTCTGCGTCTACGGCCTGTCGCACGCGCCGGCGCTGCTGCTGCTGGAGTTCCCGAAGTACGAGGGGCGCGGCGCCTTCCTGCTGTTCTTCCTGGTGGCCGTGGTGGCCTGCGGACAGGTCGCGCAGGCGGTGGCGACCAGCCGCTTCCGCGCCAAGCCGGTGGCGCGCCGCATCAGCCGCTCGTTCACGATGAAGGCCTGGTGGATCGGCGCGTTCACGGCGGCGCTGGCGGGCGCGCTGCTGTACTGGATCACGCCGTTCAAGGCGGGGCAGGCGGCCATCGCCGCGTTCGTCGCGGCGGGCTGCGGCAGCTTCGGCGTGTTCGTGATGCAGGCGCTCAAGCGCGACGCCGGCATCAACGCCTGGGGCAACCGCAGCGCGATCACCGGCGCGGTGGGCCTGCTGGACCGCATCGCGGTGATGTGCTTCGCGGCGCCGGTGTTCTTCCATTCGGTGCGGTGGTACTTCCGCGCCGGTACCTGACGCGCAAGGAGGCGACGGCATGCGTATCCTCGGCATCGACCCCGGCCTGCAGACGACCGGCTTCGGGGTCATCGACGCCGACGGGCCGCGGCTGGCCTACGTCGCCAGCGGCACGATCAAGACCAACGCGCTGCCGACGGGCGACCTGCCGGGGCGGTTGAAGATCCTCTTCGACGGCATCCGCGAGGTGGTGTCGCGTTACCAGCCGACCTGCGCGGCGGTGGAGATCATCTTCGTCAACGTGAACCCGCAGTCGACGCTGCTGCTGGGCCAGGCGCGCGGCGCGGCGCTGACGGCGCTGGTGTCCTGCGACCTGCACGTGTCGGAGTACACCGCGGTGCAGATGAAGAAGGCCATCACCGGCCACGGCGGCGCCGCGAAGTCGCAGGTGCAGGCGATGGTGGCGCGGCTGCTGAAGCTGCCCGGCGAACCGGGCAAGGACGCGGCCGACGCGCTGGGCATCGCGATCATGGACGCGCATGCGCGCGTCTCCTTCGAGGCGATGGGCAAGCAGACGACGCTGCAGCGGCGCCAGCACGCGCAGTTCAAGGGCTCGCGGACGTACTGAGCGGCTGGGGACCGAGCGGCATCAGGCGGCAGCGCCGGGGGCCCCTCGCCGCTCACAGTCTTCCCTTCGGTCAGGGTTCGCTTCGAGGGGCCCCGGCGCCGCCGCCTGATGCGATGCGACTCAGGGTTCGTCGTACCAGTAGTCGAGGTCGCCTTCGCCCACCTTGCGGATGGCCTCGAACGGGCGGGTCGCCTTGTCGGGGCCGCGCTCGGCCATGAACTTGTTCGAGTCCGGATAGACGCAGATCTCCGGCTGCTCCATCGTGCTGACGGAGAGGTACTTCAACGGCGCGTCCGAGGTGTTGATGATGTGGTGCGGGTACTCGGGCCCGGCGGGGATGAAGATCACGTCGCCGGCCTTGATCGGCAGGCGCTCGCCGGCCACGCGCAGCGTGCCGGTGCCTTCGAGGACGATGAACATCTCCTCCTGCGCGTAATGCAGGTGGTACGGACAGGTCGTCTTGCCGGGCTCGACGATGTCGTAGGACGCGCCGAGCTTGCGCGCGGCGGTCCCGCGCGCCAGGCGCGTGAAGCGCGACTCGTACAGCGGCTCGCGTTTGAACGAGGTCAGCTCGGCCTCATGGAAGTTGCGGATCAGCTCGGCGGCAAGCGCCTGGGCGCGGTCGGTCATGCGGGGGTCTCCTGGCAGCTGGGTAGGAACCCGCAGGCTAGTGCCCGGATCGCCATCGAGCAAATCCCGCTGACGCACCCGCTGATGCCAGGGAATGTCTCGCGGATGGAATAAGCTGACCCTCCACCGTGTTTCTGCAGTACCCATCCACCAGGAGACCCTGCATGAAAATCACCCTGAAGCTCACCGCCGCCGCCGTCCTGATGGCCGCCGCCGGCCTGGCCGCCGCGCAGACGGCCCCCGCGACCGCCAAGGGCGACGCGCTGGTCGGCGCGAACGACATGACGCTCTACACCTTCGACAAGGACACCGCCGGCAACGGCAAGAGCGTGTGCAACGGCGGCTGCGCCACCAACTGGCCGCCGCTGATGGCCCGCGCCGAGGACAAGGCCTCCGGCGACTGGTCCGTCATCACCCGCGACGACGGTTCCAAGCAGTGGGCCTACAAGGGCAAGCCGCTGTACTTCTGGGCCAAGGACGCCAAGCCCGGCGAACGCAACGGCGACGGCATCAATCAGGTCTGGCACACGGCCAAGCCCTGAACGTCAGGCCTGGAACGCCAAGCACCGACCGGACGTCCTGAACGCGCAGACCGCCCCGCCCATGCCCCCGGTCCTCGACGAAGCGCTCCCGCTGCTTCCCCGCCTGCGCCGCCATGCGCGGCTGCTGTGCGGCGACCACGCGCGAGCGGACGACCTGCTGCAGGACACGCTGGAACGCGCCGCCCGCAAGGGCGCGCTGTTCCATGCCGAACCCGGACCGACGCGCCAGGACGCCCTTCGCAACTGGCTGTTGACGCTGATGCATCGGCTCTACCTCAACCAGCGGCGCGACGCCCGCGAGGCGCTGCACGACTCGCTGGATGAGGACGACGCACCGCAGCCGGCGATCGAGGAACCGCAGCAGCGCGTCGCCTTGCGGCTCGATCTCGAGCGGGCGCTGGCCGCATTGCCGGCGGCCTCGCGCGAGATCCTCCTGCTGGTCTGCGTCGAGGAACTGAGCTACCAGGACGCCGCGCGCGTGCTGGACGTGCCGGTGGGCACGGTGATGTCGCGGCTGTCCCGCGCCCGCGAACGGCTGCGGCTGTCGATGGACGGCGCCGCGCCGGGCCGCACGCCGCTGCGGGTGGTGAAATGAGCGCCGCACCATGACGCCAGCAGACATCGAGATCGACGAAGCCACGCTCCACGCCTACGTGGACGGACAACTGCCCCCCGAACGCGCCGCGCAGGTCGCGGACTGGCTGCTGAGCCACCCGCGCGCCGCGCAGCAGGTGCTCGGCTGGCGCGAGCAGCGCGAGTCGCTGAAGGCGCTGCATCGCGACTGGCTCGACGAGCCCGTGCCCCCGTCGCTGACCACCGCACTGCGTCCGCCGGCCGCGAATGCCTCGCGCTGGCCGCGCGCCTGGGCTGCGGCGCTGCTGCTGGCCGTCGGCCTGGGCGCCGGTGTCGCCGGCGGCTGGGGCGGCCACGCCTGGTGGTACGGCAAGAAGGAGGCCGCCGAGATGGCCGCCGCCGCTGCGGCCGCGCGCGCCGCCGGCCGCGATCCGTCCATCCCCGAATACGTCCGCGACGCCGCCATCGCGCACGCCGTGTATCAGCCCGAGAAGCGCCATCCGGTCGAGGTCGGCGCGGACCAGGCCGATCACCTGATGCAGTGGCTGAGCAAGCGGCTCGGCCAACCGCTGTATGCGCCTGTGCTGCGCGACTACGGCTGGAAGCTGGTCGGTGGTCGGCTGCTGCCGGCGGGCGATGACGCCACGGCCGGCGCGGCCGGTGCGTCCGGCGGCGCGACGCTGGCCCGCGCGCAGTTCATGTACGAGAACGAGGCCGGCGAACGTTTCACGCTCTACGTCAGCACCGGTGCGAGTTCGCCCGAAGCGCCGGTGGCCTTCCGCCTGATGCAGCGCGTCGAAGCGGGCCAGACGACGCGCAGCCTCTACTGGATCGACGGCAAGCTGGCCTACGCGCTCAGCGGCAACTTCGACGAGCGTCGCCTGCGTGTGCTGACCGACCTGGTCCACGCGCGCATCGGCATGATCGCGCGGGCGTCCTCCGCGCCCTGAGGCTCGCCCGGGCCATGGCCCTGACCTTCCGGCGGTCAGGACCCGGCGGGCACAATGCGCCGCCATGTCGTCGTCCCTCTCACGCCTGATCCTCGGCCATATCCGCGGCCATTGGCGGCCCTACGCGGCCAGCGCGCTGATGCTCAGCACCATCGCCGTCCTGACGGTCTGGATCCCGCGACAGGTCGGCCACGTCGTCGACGCGCTGGTGTCCCACCGCCTCGCCGGCTGGGACCTGGTCGGCCAGCTCGGCCTGCTCGTGCTGGCGGGCCTCGCCATCTACCTGCTGCGCGTCGGTTGGCGCCTGGCGCTGTTCCGCACCGCCTACGAGCTGGGTCGCCAGCTGCGCATGCGGCTGTACGCGCAGCTGACGAATCAGGGCCCGGCGTTCTTCCACGCGCAGCGCACCGGCGACCTGATGGCGCTGGCGTCCAACGACGTCGACGCGATCGAGATGGCCGCGGGCGAGGCGCTGCTCGCCGCCTTCGACGGCTCGCTGACGCTGATCCTGGTGCTGGGGATGATGACCATCAGCGTCGACTGGCGCCTGGGACTGGCCGCGCTCGTGCCCTTCCCGCTCATGGCCTACGCGTTCTGGCGCATCTCGTCGCGGATCCATGTGGCCTCCGCCGATTCGCTCAAGCGCTTCTCGACGCTGAACCAGCAGGTGCAGGACAGCCTCGCCGGCGTGCGCACCGTGCGCGCGCTGGGCCTGGTGCGCCGCAGCCGCGAGCAGTTCGGCGAACTGGCCCGCGAGGCCGGCGACGCCGCCTTCCAGGCGCAGCGCTGGGAGGCGATGTTCGAGCCCGCCGTGGGACTGTCGCTGGGCGCCGCGACGGTGATCGCGCTGGGCGTGGGCGCGTGGCTGGTCGGCACGGACGCCATCAGCATCGGCCAGCTGACCGCCTTCACCATGTATCTCGGTCAACTGATCTGGCCGATGTTCGCGGCGGGCTGGGTGTTGTCGCTGCTGGAACGCGGACGCGCCGCCTGGTCCCGGCTGCATCCGGTGCTGGAAGCGCCGGTCGGTCTGGTGGACACCGGCACCCGCGACATGCCGCCGCACGCCGACATCACGTGGGACCGCGTGTCCTTCCGCTACCCCGGCGTGACGCAGCCGACGCTGGAGGACATCGCGCTGACGCTGCCGCCGGGCCGCACGCTGGGCATCGTCGGCGCGACGGGGTCGGGCAAGTCCACGCTGCTGCGCCTGCTGCTGCGCCAGTACGAGCCCGACGCGGGCGCCGTGCGGCTGGGCGGCCTGCCCGCGCCGGAGATCCGCCTCGACGCGCTGCGGCGCACGCTCGCGTGGGTGCCGCAGGAGCCGTTCCTGTTCTCGGCCTCGATCGCGGACAACATCGCCCTCGCCCGCCCGGACGCGACGCGCGAGCAGGTCCTGGCCGTGGCCGAGCTGGCCGCAGTGCACGAGGACATCGCGCGGCTGCCGCAGGGCTACGAGACGCTGGTCGGCGAACGCGGCGTCACGCTGTCCGGCGGTCAGCGCCAGCGCGTCGCGATCGCGCGGGCGCTGCTGGCCGAGGCGCCGGTGCTGCTGCTGGACGACGCGCTGTCGGCCGTGGACAGCGGCACCGAGACGCAGATCCTCGACCACTGGCGCGAACTGCGCCAACGCCACCCCGAGCGCAGCCTCGCCGTCGTCAGCCACCGGCTGTCGGCGGTGATGGAGGCCGACGAGATCGTCGTGCTCAAGCAGGGACGCATCGTCGAGCGGGGTCGCCACGAGGAACTGCTCGCGCTGGGCGGCTGGTACGCCGGCCAGTGGCGCTATCAACAACTGGAGGCCAGCCTTGACGCCGCCTGAGACCGCGTCCGGCAAGGACGGCAAGAAACCGACGAGCCCGCAGAACGACCACTCGCCGCGCGAGGCGCTGGCGCTGCTGGCGCAGGCCGCCGCGCCGGAGCGTCGCGGGCTGGTGAAGGGCCTGGGCTGGCTGGTCGTGGCGGCGGCGCTCGAAGCGATCGGTCCGATCCTCGGCAAGCACTTCATCGACGCGCATGTGCTGACCCGGAATTTCGAGCTCGGTCCGATGGCGCTGCTGCTGGGCGCGATGCTGCTCGCCGGCTGGACCGCCAGCCTGCTGCGCTACGCGCAGCTGCGCCGCATGGCCTCCGTCGCGCGGCGCTCGGTGCTGCGCCTGCGCGAGCAGGTCTACGCGCACGTCCTGGCGCAGCCGATGGCCTTCTTCGACCGCAGCATCACCGGCCAGTTGCTGAGCCGCATCACCAACGACACCGACGCGGTCAACAACCTGTACCGGCAGGTGCTCTTCGTGATGCTGGACTCGACCATCGTCGTGGCCGGCGCGCTGGTCGCGATGGCCTGGCTGGACTGGCGGCTGATGCTGATCGTGCTGGCGCTGGTGCCGGCCAGCTCCGGGATCATCTGGCTCTACCAGCGCGCCAGCAGCGGCCCGGTGCAGCGGGCGCGCGCGCTGCGCGCCGAGCTCAACGCGCAGATGGCCGAGAGCATGGCCGGCATGGCGATGCTGCAGTCGGCCGGCGCGGCGCAGCGCTTCGCGGCCCGCTACGAGACCGCCAACCGCGCACAGCTGGAGGCGCGCGTGCAGGAGCTGCGCGCCAACGCCTGGCTGCTGCGTCCGGCGCTGGACCTGCTGAACGTGCTGCTGATCGTGACGGTGATCTACGGCTTCGGACTGCGCGAGGTGTCCGGCATCGAGGTCGGGCTGCTGTACGCGTTCCTTGCGTACATCGCGCGCGTCGTCGAGCCGCTGATCCAGATCACGATGCAGTTCAGCCAGCTGCAGCAGGCGCTGGTGGCGGCGTCGCGCGTGCGGGCGTTGCTGCGCGAGCCGTGCGAGCCGAGGTCGTACCGGCCCGATCTTGTCGTCGGCGCGGGCGCGATCCGCTTCGAGCACCTGCAGTTCGCGTACAAGCCCGATCAGCCCGTGCTGCGCGACCTGGACCTCGACATCCCGGCCGGCAGCTTCGTCGGCATCGCGGGCCACACGGGGTCGGGCAAGTCGACCTTGCTGGCGCTGCTGCTGCGCTTCTACCAGCCCCAGCAGGGGCGCATCCTGATCGACGGCCAGCCGCTCGACCAGCTGCCCGACGAGACCTTCCACGCCGCGCTCGGCCTGGTGCCGCAGGAGCCTTACCTGGTCGCCGGCAGCGTGCGCGAGAACATCCGCATGGGGCGTGCGATCTCCGACGAGAAGATCGAGGCCGCGGCGCGCGCCTCGCGCGCGCATGACTTCCTCAGCGCGCTGCCGCAGGGGTACGACAGCCGGCTGGGCGACGGCGGGCTGGCGGTGTCGACGGGGCAGAAGCAGCTGATCGCGCTGGCCCGCGCGCTCGCCGGCGATCCGCGCATCCTGCTGCTGGACGAGGCGACGGCCAACATCGACAGCGCCACCGAGGCGCAGGTCGGCGAGGCGCTGCGCGCCCTGCGCGGCCAGGTCACGGTGATCGCGATCGCGCACCGCTTGTCGACGATCCGCGAGGCCGACCAGATCGTGGTGCTGAACCACGGTCACCTTGACGAGCGCGGCACGCACGACGAGCTGATGGCGGTCGATGGCGGGATCTATCAGCGGCTGGTGCAGTTGCAGGCGTTGGAGGAGTAGTTCTCCCGACCGGAAAACGCGAAGGCCGCTCAATGAGCGGCCTTCTTCGTTGGCGAAACGATCGCCGCTACACCAGCAACACCAACCGCTCCAGGATCAACACCGCAAAGAAGCCGATGCCGGCGATCACGGTCCACTTGATCAGCAGGATGCCGCGGCGGCGCCAGATGGGTTGCCGCGTGCCGATGTAGACGGCGAAGCACAGCAGGCCCGCCGCCAGCAGCAGCGCGAAGACGAGGCGGAAGACGAGCACGGTCAGCGTTCCTTCGGGCTCACCACGCCGGCGCCAGCTCGGCGAAACCCGCCGGCGCTTCGCGCTCGTCCTCGAAGGTCACGATCTCGTACGCCTCGGCGTCCGAGAGCAGCTCGCGCAGCAGCAGGTTGTTCAGCGCGTGCCCGCCCTTGAACGAGGTGTACGCCGCCAGCAGCGGATGGCCCACGACCTGCATGTCGCCGATCGCGTCCAGGATCTTGTGCTTCACGAACTCGTCGTCGTAGCGCAGGCCCTCGGCGTTCAGCACGCGGTAGTCGTCGACGACGATCGCGTTGTCCATGCTGCCGCCCAGCGTCAGCCCGCGCGAGCGCATCAGTTCGATGTCCTTGGTCATGCCGAAGGTGCGCGCCCGCGCGATCTCGCGCTTGTACTGGCCGCTGCCCATGTCGAAGACGTACTGCTGACCCGTCGCCGACACCGCCGGGTTGTCGAACTCGATCTGGAAGCTCAACGTGTAGCCGTGGTGCGGCACCAGCCTGGCCCACATCAGGCTCTTGCCCTCGCCCTTGCGCACCTCCACCGGCTTCTTCACCCGCAGGAACTGCTTGGGCGCGTTCTGCAGCTCGATGCCCGCCGACTGCAGCAGGAAGACGTAGCTCGCGGCCGATCCGTCCAGCACCGGGACCTCGTCCGCGTTGATGTCGATCAGCAGGTTGTCCAGCCCCAGGCCCGCGCAGGCCGAGAGCAGATGCTCGATCGTCTGCACCTTGGGCTGGCCCGGATCGCCGCCCGGGCTGATCGTCGTGGCCATGCGCGTGTCGCAGACGCTGTGCGTGTTCACCGGGATGTCCACCGGCTGGGCCAGGTCGACGCGCCGGAACACGATGCCGGTGCCGGGCGCGGCCGGACGCAGCGTGATCTCCACCTTCTGGCCGCTGTGGATGCCGACCCCGACCGCACGGGTCAGCGATTTGATGGTGCGTTGCTTGATCATGGGCCCATTGTCCCAAATCGGGGTCAACCCTGCTGGGCGCCGGCCTGGATCACGGCCTCATGGTCGGACCGCGCCACCGGCAGCCGCAGCGTCACCACGGTGCCGTGCCCGGGGCTGCTGTCCACGCGCAGCAGTCCGCCCAGCACCTTGGCCCGCCGCTGCAGGCCACGCAGCCCGCGGCCCTGCGCGATCGAGGCGACGTCGAAGCCCTCGCCGTCGTCCTCGACGCGAATCTCCACGCGCTTGCCGAGGTCGCGCGTCACCACCCGCACCCGCGACGCCCGCGCGTGCTTCAGCGCGTTCGTCAGCGCCTCCTGCATCAGCCGCAGCACGTGCAGCGCATCGGGCGGCTCCAACCACTCCAGCGGCGGCAGGTCGTGCACGTCCCATTCCAGCTTCAGCCCGCCCAGCTGCAGCCGCTTGCCCAGCCGGTAACGCATCGTCGCCAGCAGCGACACGATGTCGTGGCCCACCGGCTCCAGCGAATCGATCACCAGCCGCAGGTCGTCCACGCATTCGCGCAGCACGGTCACCACCTGGTCCTGCTGCATCGTGCCCTGCTCCACCGCCACCATGGCCGACAGCAGCGACGAGCCCAGCCCGTCGTGCATGTCCTGCATGATCCGCTGCCGCTCCAGCAGCAGCGCCTGCTGGCGCTCGACCTCGCGCAGCTTGTCGTGCTGCGCGCTCAGCTGCACGCTCTGCTCCTCCAGCCGTTGCGCGAGTTCGCCGTTGGCGCGCTCGACGCCGCGCAGCGCCTCGATGTAGCGGAACTGCACCGCGTAGAGGAAGCTCGCCAGGATCACCAGCGTCGCGAACGGCATCAGGTAGATGTGCTCCGGCCACCACCAGCCCGCGAGCAGGCCCAGGTCGTGCACGCCCAGCACGACGCCGATCACCAGCGCCGCCGCCATGACGCGCAACTCGCGCGTGCCCTGGCGCCAGGCCACGCTGGCCACGAAGCCGGTGCCCGCGAGTCCCACGACCGCATTGCAGATGTGCAGCAGCACCAGCGCGTCGAAGCCGTTGCCCCACAGCGGCATCGACGCCAGGCTGGACACCAGCACGAAGAGCCCGATGCCGCGCTCGAAGCGCGTGAAGCGCTGCCGCGCGAAGCGCAGCGCGAAGAGGAAGGTCAGCAGCATCACCCACGACATCGAGGCGTGCGTGACCCACCAGAACCATTCGAGCGCATCGCGCGTGCGCGGCAGGTCCAGGTGGTAGTGCAGGTTGCGGACCAGCCAGGCGACCGTCGCCAGCGAGAACAGCAGATAGGACGGGTCCTCGCGCCGCTTCACCCACAGCACGAGCGCGAAGAGTCCCAGGGTCACGAGCGTCAGCCCGGTCGCCTGCGGCACGCCGATCTGCAGCACCCAGCGGCGGTCGTGTTTCGGCTCGAGGTCCTCGCGCGCGCCCAGCCACACGCTGGACACCGAGTAGTAGCCGGCCTGCATCACGGGCACGGCGATGATCACCTCGATCTCGCGCGCCTGCTGGATCTCGGTCAGCGCGGAGGGCAGCACCACCCACAGCGGACGCACCCATTGCTCGCGCGCGCCGGACTGGTTGTCGAAGACCGGCCGCCAGCCGTCGTCGGTCTTCACCAGCACCGCCGCGGCCAAGGCCACCAGCCGCGGCATGTAGAGCGCGACGCTGGTCGGCCAGCGGCCGTTCGGCGCGGCGTATCGCACGCGGTACCAGCGCATCTGGAAGCGCACGTCGCTCGTGTGCGGCGTGGCCTCGCGCTGCTGGACCTCGGGCAGCTGGATCCGCTGCCAGGACGCCGGGTCTTCCGGCGGCAGCAGCCCCTTGGGCAGCGCGCCGTTCGCGCCGTCCATGACGCGCAGGGAACGCCACCAGGCCTTCAGCTGGTCCTGCGTCCAGTCGCTGGTGGCGACCTCGGCCTCGGTCGCGCGCTGCGCGCCGGCAAGCGGCGAGGCCTCGGGCACCGGCCGCACCGGTCCGAGCGGCGACGCGCGCGAGACCTGCGCCTGCGGCGCGGCGCCGATCGCCGGCGCGGGCTGCCCGCCTTGCGCGCCCGCCACCTGAGGCGTCAGCGCGAACAGCGCCAGCATCAGACTGGCGAACAGCGAGAACAGCGAGAACGGCGAGAACGGCGAGAACGGCGAGAACGGCGAGAACGGCGAGAACAGCGAGATGAGCAGCGGCGTCGACGGACGCGACGCCCACGCCCGCCGCGCACGCGCACGCATGCGCGCGTCCGGCGGTGCCGACGTCGTTTTCCCCACCTCACCGTGGACCATGCATTCGCTCTGTCTTGTGATCGCGCGCCAGTGTGCCGAAGTTCACCGGGCGGCACGAGCCTTCAATTGCAACAAGTGCCTCAGCCCCCTCGAATGCGCGGGCTCCGTGCCGTGGCCGTCAGAACGAAAAAAGGCCGCGACCCCAACGGGGCGCGGCCTTGAAGCTGATGGCGTCGCGTGCGGTCGGTCTCAGTCCGCCTGCTTGCGCAGGAAGGCCGGGATCTCGATCTCGTCCATGCCGTTGGAGGACAGGGCCTCGACCTTGGCCGCGGCCGTGCGGCCGTGGCGCCAGACGCTCGGCACGCTCATGCCGCCGAAGTCGGTGGTCGACATCGGCGCGGCGGCCGGCGAGCCCTGCGCGGCGGCCGAACCCGGCATCACCACCGGCTGCGTCAGCACCGGCATGTTGTCGGTGCCGGTGCGCAGCTGCGGCTGCTGCACGACCAGCTGCGGCTGCTGGCGCGCCGCGGCGCGCTGGCTCAGGCCGGTCGCGATCACGGTGACGCGCAGCTGGTCGCCCAGCGATTCGTCGTAGGCGGTGCCGTAGATGATGTGCGCGTCTTCAGCGGCGTAGCGCTTGATCGCGGTCATCGCGTTGCGGCTCTCGGCCAGCTTGAAGTTGTTGCGGCTGGCCGCGATCAGCACCAGCACGCCGCGCGCGCCGGACAGATCGATGCCTTCCAGCAGCGGGCAGGCCACCGCGCCTTCCGCGGCCTTGGACGCGCGGTCCGGACCGGCGGCCACGGCCGTGCCCATCATCGCCTTGCCCGGCTCGCTCATCACGGTCTTCACGTCTTCGAAGTCGACGTTAACCAGGCCCGGCATGTGGATGATGTCGGAGATGCCGCCGACCGCGTTCTTCAGCACGTCGTTGGCGTGCGCGAAGGCCTGGTCCTGCGTGACGTCGTCGCCCAGCACTTCCAGCAGCTTGTCGTTGAGCACGACGATCAGCGAGTCCACGTTGGCCTCGAGTTCCTGCAGGCCCAGGTCCGCGGCCTTGCCGCGGCGGTTGCCTTCGAACTCGAACGGCTTGGTGACCACGCCGACGGTCAGGATGCCCATCTCCTTGGCCACGCGGGCGATCACGGGCGCCGCGCCGGTGCCGGTCCCGCCTCCCATGCCGGCGGTGATGAACAGCATGTGCGCGCCGGTGATGGATTCGCGGATGCGCGCCTCGGCTTCCTCGGCGGCGGTCTTGCCGACCTCGGGTTTCGCGCCGGCGCCCAGGCCGGTATGGCCCAGTTGCAGGAGTTGATCGGCCTTGGAGCGATTCAGGGCTTGGGCATCCGTGTTGGCCACGATGAATTCCACGCCCTGGACACCTTGGCTGATCATGTGCTCGACCGCGTTGCCGCCGCCGCCGCCCACGCCGATCACCTTGATCTGGGTGCCTTGATCAAACTCTTCGATCATCTCGATCGCCATATCAAACCTCCTGTCCATATTGTGCAGTTGCCATCAGCAAAATAGAAGTGGGATCCACCCTTTTTTAGGGGGCAAAACCCTCAAACGTCGTAAAGAAAGCGTGAGCCGGTCAATGCCAGCTTCTTAGAAATTCCCCAGGAACCAGTCCTTGGCGCGTCCGAACAAGGTCTTCACGGACCCCGCCTGCTGCGCCGCCTTGAATCCCCGTGTGCGCGACAGCCGCGCTTCCTCCAACAATCCCATCACGGTGGCCGAACGGGGATTGGCCACCATGTCGAACAATGCGCCGTTGTAGGTCGGATTTCCCCGACGTACCGGTTTCAGGAAAATATCCTCGGCCAGTTCCACCATCCCCGGCATCACCGAGGAACCGCCCGACAGGACGATTCCCGAGGACAGCAGTTCCTCGTAGCCGGATTCCCGGATGACCTGATGAACCAGCGAGAAGATTTCCTCGACCCGAGGTTCGATGACCCCGGCCAAAGCCTGCTTCGAGAGCATGCGGGGTGCCCGGTCGCCCAAACCCGGCACTTCGACCTGATCCGCCGGATCGGCCAGCAATTGCTTGGCCACGCCATGCTCGACCTTGATTTCCTCCGCATCCTTGGTCGGGGTGCGCAGCGCCATCGCGATATCGCTGGTAATCAGGTCGCCGGCGATCGGAATCACCGCGGTATGGCGGATCGAACCGCCGGTGAAAATGGCCACGTCGGTCGTGCCGGCGCCGATGTCGACCAAGGCGACGCCCAGGTCGCGCTCATCCGAAGTTAGTGCCGCCAAACTGGAAGCGCTAGGATTCAGAACGAGTTGCTCGACTTCCAGCCCGCAGCGGCGCACGCACTTGACGATGTTCTCGGCCGCGCTCTGGGCGCCGGTCACGATGTGGACCTTGACCTCCAGCCGACCGCCGCTCATGCCGATCGGCTCTTTCACCTCATGGCCGTCGATGACGAATTCCTGCGGCTCCACCAAAAGGAGGCGCTGGTCGTTCGGGATATTGATGGCCTTGGCGGTTTCCACGACCCGGGCGACATCCACCGGCGTGACTTCCTTGTCCCGCACGATCACCATCCCGGTCGAGTTCTGGCCGCGGATATGGCTGCCGGTAATCCCGGTATAAACCCTCGAGATCCGGCAGTCGGCCATCATTTCGGCCTCTTTCAGCGCCTGCTGGATGGACTGGACGGTGGCGTCGATATTGACCACGACGCCGCGCTTGAGGCCGTGACTCGGCGCGACGCCCAGACCGGCGATGCGCAATTGGCCGTCTCCCATCACCTCGGCCACCACCGCCATGATCTTGGCGGTGCCGATGTCCAACCCGACGACCAAATCCTTGTATTCCTTGGCCATGCCTGTCCTCAATTCTTCTTGGCGCCCTTGGGCGCAGTGGTAACCGTCGTCACGCCCGCGAGCCGGACCGCATATCCGGATTCGTGGCGGAGGTCCGCCGATACCAGCGAGGTGCGGTAGCGGGCGGTGATCTGGGGAATGCTGGCGATGAATTGGCCATACCGGGCGACGACCTCGGCCTCGCTGCCGCGGCCGAGCTCGACGATCGCGCCCTTTTCCAGCGTCGCCTTCCAGGAGCCGCGGCCGGACAAATCCAGCCGGGCGACGCCCTCGTCCAGTTTTCCGTGGGTCAAGGGATCGAGTTGCCGCCACATCGCCAGCATCGCGGCGGAGGATTTGGCGGGACCGGCCAGCGTGGGCAGGTCCTCGTCCTCGACGTCGCCGAGATTCGCCTCGAAGACCTCGCCGAAACTGTTGACCAGCCGGGTATCGACGACCGCCTCGCTGTCCGCGTCGGCGTTCTCGGCCTTGGTTTCCCAGTAGGCGGCGGGACGGTGTTCCTCCAGGGCGACCACCAGGTGCAGCGGCCAGACCCGGCGCACCGTCGCGTGGCGCACCCAGGGCACCGACTCGAAGGCGGCGCGCGCCTGCTGCAGGTTCATCGTCAGGAAATTGCCGGTCAGCCGCGGCAGCGCGTTGGCGCGCAGCGACGCGCTGCTGTTGCGGCTCACGTCGCCCTCGACCGTGATCGACTTGATCGAGAACGCCGGTTGTCTCGCCAGCCAATGCAGTCCCACCGCCCCCGCGGCCAGCGCCACGACGGCCAGCAGCAGGCCCGCCACGCCGTTCATCACGCGGATGTCCGGCGGCAGCGGGCTGGCGGTGTGGGTGAAGGTGGCGCCCATGGCGGTGGCTGGGGGTCTCGTGCGAGTCCGTTCAGGCCTGGCTGTCCAGCCGCGATTGCGACAGGAGGTACAGGCACAGCTTCGGGTAGGAGATGCCGACGGCGGCGGCCGCCTTGGGCACCAGCGAGTGTGAGGTCATGCCCGGCGAGGTGTTGATCTCCAGCAGGAACAGCCGGCCGTCGGATTGGCGACGCATCACATCGACGCGGCCCCAGCCGCGCGCGCCCAGCGAGCGGTAGGCGGCGAGCACCAAGTCCTGCACGCGGGCCTGCTCGTCGGCCGGCAACTGGCCGACCAGATACTGGGTCGTGTCGGTGAAGTACTTGTTCTGGTAGTCGTAGTTGCCGCCTTCGGCGCGGATCTCGATGACCGGCAGCGCGATGGCGTCGGCGCCTTCGCCCAGCACGGGGCAGGTCAGCTCGGCGCCGTCGACGAATTCCTCGCACAGCACTTCGGCGTCGTACTTCGCGGCGAGTTCGACGGCTTCCTGCATGTCCGAGTAGCCCATCACCTTGCTCGCCCCGATGGAGGATCCCTCGTGCGGCGGCTTGACGAAGATCGGCAGACCGAGTTCATCCGGCACGGCGCGGACGCGCTCGCGCTGCAGCTCGCCGCGCCGGAGGCTGACCCAACGCGGCGTCGACAGCTGGTCGGCCAGCCAGACGCGCTTGGTCGTGATCTTGTCCATCGCGATGGCCGAGGCCATCACGCCGGAGCCGGTGTAGGGGATGCCCATCAGTTCGAGCGCGCCCTGCACCGTGCCATCCTCGCCGTGGCGGCCGTGCAGCGCGATGAAGGCGCGCTGGAAACCCTCGGACTTCAGTTCGAGCAGGTTGCGCTGGCCCGGGTCGAAGGCGTGCGCGTCGACGCCTTCGGACTGCAGCGCGGCCAGCACGCCGCTGCCCGATATCAGCGAGACCTCGCGTTCGGCCGAGTCGCCGCCGAAGAGCACGGCGACCTTGCCGAGCGACTTCGCGTCGATGCGATCGATGCCCAGGTGGTGATACAGCGCCGAGGGCGCGGAAGCATTGCCGAGGTCCGTGGTCATGCGCGGCCTCCCTTCGTCATGAGTTCAACGGTGCGCGCGGGGACGGCGGCGATCGAGCCGGCCCCCATCACGATCACCACATCGCCGGCGCGCGCCTGGTGGGCGATCGCCTGCGGCAGTCCCTGCCAGTCGCCGACGAAGCCCGCCGCGGTGCCGCGGTCGGCGACCGCGCGCGCCAGGCTCTCGCCGCTGATGCCGGGCAGCGGGGACTCGCTGGCGGCATAGATCTCGGTCAGCAGCACGCCGTCGGCCTGCGCCAGGACGTCGGCGAATTCCTCGAAGCAGTCGCGGGTGCGCGTGTAGCGGTGCGGCTGGAACGCCAGCACGAGACGTCGGCCTGGGTAGGCGCCGCGCGCGGCCTTCAGCACGGCCTGCATCTCGACCGGGTGGTGGCCGTAGTCGTCGATCAGCAGCGCGGTGCCCGCGCCCTCGCCTTCGCGCGCGGACGGCACCGGCAGCTCGCCATACGACTGGAAGCGCCGGCCCACGCCACCGAAGTTGGCCAACCCCTGCAGCAGCGCGCCGTCGTCGACGCCCAGCTCCATCGCCATCGCGATCACCGACAACGCGTTCAGCACGTTGTGCTGGCCGTTCAGGCGCAGCAGCACGTTCAGCGCCGGCAGCTCGCGGCCCTGGCGGTCGCGGCGCAGTGCGACGAAGCGCATGCCGCCGCCGGCCTCGGCGGCGACGTCGGTCGCGCGCACGGCGTTGCCGGCGTCGAACCCGTACAGGATCACCGGCCGCGACAGCAGCGGCACGATGCTGCGCACGCCTTCGTCGTCGCCGCACAGCACGGCCGCGCCCCAGAAGGGCATCCGGTGCAGGAAGTCGACGAAGGCCTGACGCAGACGGGCCATGTCGTGCCCGTAGGTGTCCATGTGGTCGGCGTCGATGTTGGTGACGATCGCCAGCTGCGGCAGCAGGTGCAGGAAGGAGGCGTCCGATTCGTCCGCCTCGACGACCATGTGCAGCCCGCCGCCCAGCGCCGCGTTGGCGCCCGCGGCCAGCAGCTGTCCGCCGATCGCATAGCTCGGATCGAGCCCGGCCTGCTGCATCACCGTCGTCAGCAGCGAGGTCGTCGTCGTCTTGCCGTGCGTGCCGGCGACGGCGATGCCCATGCGCGGGCGCATCAGCTCGGCCAGCATCTGCGCGCGCAGCAGCACTGGGATGCCGTGCTGGTGGGCGGCCATCAGCTCGGGGTTGTCGGCCTTGATCGCGCTGGACTTGACCAGCACCTGCGCCGAGCCGACGTGCTCGGCGGCATGGCCGATCTTCACGTCGACGCCCAACGTGCGCAGGCGACGCGTGGTCTCGCTCTCGCCCTGGTCGGAGCCGCTCACGCGATAGCCCTGCGCCACCAGCAGTTCGGCGATGCCGCTCATGCCGGCGCCGCCGATGCCGGTGAAATGGATGCGTTGGAGGGCGTGTTTCATGCGCGCGCTCCGTTGTCGGACTTGGCCTCGCGTGCGTTCACGAGCGCTTCAAGCTCATCGGCCACGCGGCCTGCCGCGCGCGGACGCGCCAGCGAGCGCGCCTTCGAGGCCATCGCCAGCCAGTGCTCGCGCGGCTGCTGCAGCAGGTCGAACAGCGCCTGCGCGCTGAGCTCGCCCTGCGGCAGGTGCGTGCCCGCGCCGTGCTGCGCCATGTACTGCGCGTTGTCGCGCTGGTGCGAGGTCGTGCTAACCACCAGCGGCACCAGGATGCTGGCGACACCTGCGGCGCACAGCTCGGACACCGTCACCGCGCCGGCGCGGCAGATCACCACGTCGGCCTCGGCCAGACGCTGCGCCATGTCGGTGATGAAGGGCACGACCTCGGCCTGCACGCCGAGCTTGGCGTAGGCCGCCTGCACGAGCGGGAAGTTGGCCTCGCCCGTCTGGTGCGTGACCTGCGGGCGCTGGTGCTCGTCCCACAGCGCGAGCGTCTGCGGCAGCACGTCGTTGATCGCGCGCGCGCCGAGCGAGCCGCCGACCACCAGCACCTTCAGCGGACCGGTGCGATCGGCGAAGCGCAGCTCGGGCGCGGGCAGGTCCTCGATCTCGACGCGGACCGGATTGCCGGTGACCACGCTCTTCTTCTGCTGCGCGGCGGCGAGGCCGTCGAAGCCGAAGGCGATCTTCTTCGCGACCGGCGCGAGCGCCTTGTTGGACAGCAGCAGCGCCGCATCGGCGTTCACCAGCATCAGCGGGCGGCGCATCACCCAGGCCATCAGTCCGCCGGGGAAACACACGTAGCCGCCCATGCCAAGCACCGCGTCGGCCTTGCGCGCGCTGAAGACGTGGGCGCTCTGCCCCAGCGCCTTGAACAGGCGCACGATGCCGAGCAGCGAATGCTTCAGCCCCTTGCCGCGCAGGCCAGCGAAGGACAGGCGATCCATCGGCAGGCCCGATGGCGGCACGAGCTTGTTCTCCATGCCCGCTTCGGTGCCGAGCCACGACACCGTCCAGCCGCGGCGCTGCATCTCGGCGGCGACGGCCAGTCCGGGAATCACGTGGCCGCCGGTACCGGCGGCCATGACGACGAGGTGACGCGTGCTCATGCCCGCCCTCCCCGCATCAGTTGTCTGTTCTCGATGTCGATTCGCAAGCAGATCGCCAGTGCCACGCAGTTGAGGACGGTGGCCGAGCCGCCGTAACTCATCAACGGCAGCGTCAGGCCCTTGGTCGGCAGCGCGCCGAGGTTCACGCCCATGTTGATGAAGGCCTGGCCGCCCATCCAGATGCCGATGCCCTGTGCGTAGAGGCCGGCGAAGACGCGGTCCAGCGCCACCGCCTGGCGGCCGATGTGGAACAGCCGGCGCGACAGCCAGAAGAACGCGAAGATCACGACGGCCACGCCGATGAAGCCGAGTTCCTCGCCGATGACGGCGAGCAGGAAGTCGGTGTGGGCCTCGGGCAGGTAATGCAGCTTCTCGAGGCTGGCGCCCAGGCCCTGGCCGAAGAACTCGCCGCGGCCGAAGGCGATCAGCGAATGCGTCAGCTGATAGGCCTTGCCCTGCGCGTACTTCTCGTCCCACGGATTCAGGTAGGCGAAGATCCGCTCGCGGCGGAAGTCGCTGAAGGTGATCATCAGCACGAAGGCGCCGATCAGCACCGCGACGCTGAGGAAGAACATGCGGCCGTTGACGCCGCCCAGGAACAGGATGCCCATCGCGATGGCCGCGATGACCATGAAGGCGCCCATGTCCGGCTCCGCCAGCAGCAGCATGCCGGTGAAGGCCAGCGCGGCGGCCATCGGCCAGACGGCGCGGACGAAGTTCTCCTTCACCTCCATCTTGCGGACCATGTAGTTGGCCGCGTACATCGCGATGGCCAGCTTGGCCAGCTCGGAAGGCTGGAAGTTCATGACGCCCAGCGGCAGCCAGCGGCGCGCGCCGTTGACGCCCTTGCCGACGTGCGGGATCAGCACGATCATCAGCAGCGCCAGCGCGACGACGAAGAGCTTGGGCGCGTGACGCTCCCAGAAGCTCACCGGCACCATCACGGTGATCCAGCCCGCCAGCAGGCCGATCGCGATGAAGAGGCTCTGACGCACGAAGAAGTGCATCGGCTGGTACTTCGCGAACTTGGGGTTGTCCGGCAGCGCGATCGACGCCGAATAGACCATCAGCAGACCCAGCGCGAGCAGCGACAGCACGACCCAGATCAGCGTCAGGTCGAAGCCGAGCAGCCGCGTGGGCTGGCCGGCCGAGGTGGACACCCAGTCGCGCACCGGCACGTCGATGCTGCCCGCAGCGCCGGCGCCCGCGGCCCGCGCGCCCGTTCCGCGGCGCGAGGCCAGCGCGCGCACCCGCTCGCTCACGGTCTCGAAGAAGGAGGCGCCGCTCATCCGATGAGGCCCTCGTCTTCCGCCAGCGCGCGCACGGTGGCGATGAACACCTCGGCGCGATGGGCGTAGTTGCGGAACATGTCCAGGCTGGCGCAGGCGGGGCTCAGCAGCACGCTGTCACCGGCTTGCGCCTGGGCGAGCGACCAGTGCGTCGCGGCTTCGAGCGAGTCGTGGCGGTGCATCACGACGCCGCTGTCCTGCAGCGCGGCCTCGATCTGCGGCGCGTCGCGGCCGATCAGCGCCACCGCGCGGGCATGCAGCGCGATCGGCGTGGCGAGCGGCGAGAAGTCCTGCCCCTTGCCGTCGCCGCCCAGGATCATCACCAGCTTGGCGGGGGCACGGTCGGCGCCCAGGCCCATGACGGCGGCGACGGTGGCGCCGACGTTGGTGCCCTTGGAGTCGTCGTAGAAGTCGACGCCGTGGATCGAGGTGACGAACTCGACGCGGTGCGGCTCGCCGCGGTACTCGCGCAGGCCGTGCAGCATCGGCGCCAGCGGGCAGTCGATGGACGTGGCGAGCGCCAGCGCCGCCAGCGCATTCGCGGCGTTGTGGCGGCCGCGCACGCGCAGCGCGTCGGCGGGCATCAGGCGCTGGATGATGAGCTCGTCCTCATCGTCCTTGCGGCGCTTGAGGCCCTTGAGTTCCTCCTCCTGCTCGCGGGCGCGCACCAGCCACGCCATGCCGTTCTCGAGCAGCAGGCCGAAATCCCCGGGACGGCGCGGCGCATCCAGGCCGAAGCGCACGACCTGGCGCTCGACCACTTTCGCCGGGCGGCCGCGGCCCTGCTTGACGGTGATCGGCGCGGGCACCAGCGCTTCGACCTGGGGGTCGTCGCGGTTGATGACCAGCACGCCGTGCTCGCCGAAGACGCGGCCCTTGGCGCGCGCGTAGGCCGGCATGTCGCCGTGCCAGTCCAGATGGTCCTGCGTGATGTTGAGCACCGCGCCCGCGCTCGGCTCGAAGCCCTTCACGCCGTCGAGCTGGAAGCTCGACAGCTCCAGGACCCAGACCTGCGGCAGAACCTCGAACTCGGCCGGCTTGGGCGGCGGCGGCTTGATCGGCAGCGGCTGCTCGTCGAGCAACTCGGCGACGGTTTCGAGCGCGGTGCGATCGTCGGTGGACGCTTGCGCGGCAGCGGACTGCACCGCAGGTTCAACCGATTCAACGGGATCGACGGGATCGACGGAGTCGACCGCCACGGTCGAATCGGCGGCGTCAGCCGGCTCGATCTCGTTCGCGTCGAAGGACGCCAGCAGCACGTCGGCGTTCGGCACTTCGGGCACGTCGCCGACGTCTTCGATCGTCACGGTCTCGCCGGGCTCCGTCGACACCACGGATTCCACAGCCAGGTCGACGACGGCGTCATCCGCGGCGTCGGCCGCATCGGCTTCGGCGGCCATGTCGGCGGCGACCTCGTCCTCCTTCGGCTGCGGCATCGGCTCCTTGTCGAGCGCATCGCTCAAGGTGCCCAGCAGCGTCGGGCCGATGTTGCCGGCCATCGCGACGCGGCGGCCGGCGCGCTCGACCAGCAGCGCGGTCATGCTGGTCGTGGTCGTCTTGCCGTTCGTGCCGGTGATGGCGAGCACGCCGGGCTCGTAGCGGTACAGCGTCCTGAGTTCCGCCAGCGCCTGCGCGAAGAGCTCCAGCTCGCCGCGCACGCGCAGGCCGATCTCTTCCGCCCGTGCGAGCAGCGGCTTCAGGCGCGCGTCCAGCGGCGACAGGCCCGGGCTCTTCAGCAGCACCCAGCTGTGATCGATCGTGCCCAGCAGGGTCGGCGAGAAGTCGCCGTGCTCGAACGCGGCGTCGGGCAGACGCTCGCGCAGCGCGGCCAGCTGCGGCGGCTGCTCGCGGCTGTCCCAGACGGTGACGCGCGCCCCCAGGCGCGCGGCCCAGGCCGCCATCGCGAGCCCGGAGTCGCCCAGGCCCAGCACGAGGGCGTGCCGGTCCTGGAAGAGCGCCGGGAAGTGGAGGGAGGACATCGTCGTTCCGTTCCCGCTCAGCGCAGCTTCAGGCTGGCCAGGCCGACCAGGCACAGCAGCATCGTGATGATCCAGAACCGGATGACGACCTGCGTCTCCTTCCAGCCCGACTTCTCGAAGTGGTGGTGCAGCGGCGCCATCTTGAAGATGCGCCGGCCCTCGCCGTACTTCTTCTTCGTGTACTTGAACCAGGTCACCTGGAGCATCACCGACAGCACCTCGGCGACGAAGACGCCGCCCATGATGCCGAGCACGATCTCCTGGCGCGTGATGACGGCCAGGGTGCCCAGGCCGCCGCCCAGCGCCAGCGCGCCGACGTCGCCCATGAACACCTGCGCCGGGTGCGCGTTGAACCACAGGAAGGCCAGCCCCGCGCCCGCGAGCGCGGCGCAGAAGATCAGCAGCTCGCCGGCCCCGGGGATGTAGGGGAACAGCAGGTAGCGGCTGTACACCGACGAGCCCGTCACGTAGGCGAAGACGCCCAGCGCCGAGCCCACCATCACCACCGGCATGATCGCCAGGCCGTCCAGCCCGTCGGTGAAGTTCACCGCGTTGCTGGTGCCGACGATGACGAGGTAGGACAGCCCGATGAAGCCGAACACGCCCAGCGGGTAGCTGATCGACTTGAAGAACGGCAGCATCAGGTCGGCCTTGGGCGGCAGCTCGGTCGAGAAGCCGCTCGTGACCCAGCGGAAGAACAGCTGCACGACGCCCAGGAAGCTGGTTTCCGACACGCTGAAGGCCAGGTAGATCGCGGCGATCAGGCCGATGAGGGACTGCCACATGAACTTCTCGCGGCTGCGCATGCCCTCGGGATCCTTGTTGACCACCTTGCGGTAGTCGTCGACCCAGCCGATCAGGCCGAAGCCCATCGTCACCAGCATCACCACCCAGACGAAGCGGTTGGACCAGTCGAACCACAGCAGCGTCGAGATGCCGATGCCGATCAGCACCAGCACGCCGCCCATCGTCGGCGTGCCGCTCTTGGCCAGATGCTGCTGCACGCCGTATTCGCGGATCGGCTGGCCGATCTTGAGCTCGGTCAGGCGGCGGATCACCCACGGGCCGAAGGCCAGGCCGATCAGCAGCGCCGTCAGCGCCGCCATCACCGCGCGGAAGGTGATGTAGTTGAAGACGCGAAGGAACCCCAGTTCAGGGTAGTTGGCCTGCAGCCACTGGGCCAGACTAAGCAGCATGGGGGTCTCCTGGGCCGCCGGACTGCAAGGCGGCCACGATCTGTTCCATCTTCATGAAGCGCGAACCCTTGACCAGGATGTTCTGCACTTGCGGCGCGTCCTTCAGCGCACCGATCAGGTCGGCGACGGTGTCGAACGCGCGGGCGCCCGCGCCGTACGCGGTCGCGGCGTCGCGCGCGGCGGCGCCGGCCGTCCACAGCGCGGCCAGGCCCTGGTCGGCCGCATGGGCGCCGACTTCCTGGTGGAAGGCGGGGCCCTGCTCGCCGACCTCGCCCATGTCGCCGAGCACCAGCCAGGACGTGCCCGGCAGCTCGGCCAGCACGTCGATGGCGGCGCGCACGCTGTCGGGGTTGGCGTTGTAGCTGTCGTCGATCAGCGTGATGCGACGGCCCTGCCACACCGCCGTCTGCAGCGCCGATCGGCCCTTCACGGCCTTGAACGACTGCAGCCCGTCGCGGATCGCCGCCAGCGGCGCGCCAGCGGCCAGCGTGCAGGCCGCGGCGGCCAGCGCGTTGCGGACGTTGTGCTGCCCGGCCATCGCCAGCGCGAGCGGGACGGCCCCGGCGGGCGTGAGGATCTCGATCGCCCAATGACCCGCACCGCCGGCACCGGCCGCACCGCTCGCGACAGCGGCGGCGGCGCTCGCATCAGTCGGCGCGACCCATTGCGCGCGGCCCATCACGTCGGCTTGACCTTGAAGCGCGAAGGTCAGCGTCGCGCGGCCCACGGCCTGCGACTGCCACACCGGCGCGCACGGATCCTCGGCGGGGAACACCGCGACGCCGGCCGTGCCGAGCGCACCGATCACGGCGCCGTTCTCGCGCGCGACCGCCTCGACGGTGTGCATGAACTCCTGGTGCTCACGCTGCGCGTTGTTGACCAGCGCGACCGTCGGCTGCGTCATCGCGGACAGCGGCGCGATCTCGCCCGGGTGATTCATGCCGAGCTCGACCACCGCCGCGCGATGCCACACGGTGTCGTTCTGGCGCAGGCGCAGCAGCGTCAGCGGCACGCCGATCTCGTTGTTGAAGTTGCCTTCGGTCGCGAGCATCGCCGCGTCGCCCAGCCAGGCGCGCAGGATGGACGCGATCATCTGCGTCACCGTCGTCTTGCCGTTGCTGCCGGTGACGGCGATCACCGGCAGGTGATGCTGCTCGCGCCAGGCTTGCGAGAGCAGGCCCAGCGCGGCCTTCGCGTCGGGCACCAGCAGGCCCGGCAGGTCGGCCTCGGCCAGACCGCGCTCGGCGATGGCCGCGGCGGCGCCTGAGGCCTTCGCCTGGGCCAGGAAATCGTTCGCGTCGAAACGCTCGCCGCGCAGCGCGACGAACAGGTCGCCCGCGCGCAGCGAGCGCGTGTCGGTGTGCACGCGCAGCAGCGGCGTGGAAGGCTCGCCCACCAGCGTCGCGGCTGGCAGCAGCGGCGACAGCAGGTCGAAGGCGCGACCGAGCGTCATCATCGGCACACCCGAAGCGGCGGAACCAGCGGTGATCGGCGTTGCGTCGCTCACAGCCCCGCCCTTTCGATCAGCGCGGCGCGCGCCGCCTGCACGTCGGAGAACGCGCGACGTTCGCCGTGGATCTCCTGATAGTCCTCGTGGCCCTTGCCGGCGACCAGCACGACATCGCGCGCGCCCGCCTGATCGACGGCGCGCGAGATCGCCTCGGCGCGGTCCGCGATCACCTCACGCGTGACACCGGCCGGCAGGCCGGCTTCGATGTCGGCGAGGATCTTCAGCGGATCCTCGGTGCGCGGGTTGTCGCTGGTCAGCACGACGTGCGCGGCCAGCCGCGCGGCGATCGCGCCCATCAGCGGGCGCTTGGTCGGATCGCGGTCGCCGCCGCAGCCGAACACGACGCGCAGTTCACCGCCACGCGCGGCCGCCAGCGGCTGCAATGCGCTCAGCGCCTTCTCCAGCGCATCGGGCGTGTGGGCGTAGTCGACCACCAGCTGCGGCAACTCGCGACCGCTGCCCACGCGCTGCATGCGACCCGGCACAGGCGTCACCAGCGCGGCGACGCGCGCGATGTCCTCGAGCCCATGACCCAGCGCCCGCAGGCCGGCGATCACGCCGAGCAGGTTGGACACGTTGTAGTCGCCGATCAGGCCGGTCTGCACCGGCACCGACGCGGCGCCCTCGCGCAGCGTGAACGCCAGACCGCTGGCGTCATGACGCAGGTCGACGGCGCTCAGGCGCGCGTCGGCACGGTTGAGTCCGTAGGTCCACACGTCGAGCTTGCCGGCAGCGCCCAGCTCGGCCGCAAGCTCGACGCCCTTGGGATCGTCGAGGTTCAGCACCGCGGCCTTCAGGCCGTCCCAGTCGAACAGCTTGCGCTTGGCCACCCAGTAGGCGTCCATGCCGCCGTGGTAATCGAGGTGGTCCTGCGTGAAGTTGGTGAACAGCGCGACCTGGAGGGTGGTGCCGGTCAGCCGGTGTTCCTCGATGCCGATCGAGGACGCCTCGATCGCGCACGCGCCGAAACCGTCGTCGGCCATGCGCTTGAAGGCTTCCTGCAGACGGACCGGATCGGGCGTCGTCAGGCCGGTGGCCTCGATCGACGCGGACGTCGCCGTTCCCGGCACGGCGCCCTGCCCCACGGCCGGCACCGGCGGCTGGCCGACACCCAGCGTGCCGATCACGCCGCAGCGCGAACCCAGCAGCGTCAGCGCCTGCGCGATCCACCAGGCGCTGGAGGTCTTGCCGTTCGTGCCGGTGACCGCGAGCACGTTCAAGCGCCTGCTCGGCTCGCCGTAGAAGGCCGACGCGATGCGGCCGCAGTTCAGCTTCAGGTCCGGCAGCGACGCGATGCGCGCGTCGGTGAAGCCGTACCCGGCCGCGCCGGCGTGCTCGACCAGCGCGGTCGCCGCGCCGGCCGACAGCGCGCCCGCGACGAACTGCCGCGCGTCCTTCGCGTAACCCGGCCACGCAATGAACGCGTCGCCCGGGCCCACGGCACGGCTGTCCGTGCGCAGCTGGCCGCTCGGGGTCCATTCCTGCAGCCAGCGGGCAGCGGCTTCGGGGGATTTCAGATGCATCAACATGGTTCGTGCCCGCTCAGAAACTCTCGTCGACGGCTTGCAGCCGTTGCTGCGCCACGATCTGCGGCTTCACGTCGAGGTCCGGCGCCTCGCCCAGCAATCTGAGCGTCTGCGCCACCACCTGGCTGAAGACCGGACCCGCGACCGCGCCGCCGAAGTACTGGCCGTTCTTCGGCTCGTCGACCATCACCGCGACGATGATGCGCGGCTTGGAAATCGGCGCGATGCCCACGAACCACGAACGGTATTTGTGGCTCGCGTAGCCCTTGCCTTCCTGCTTGTGCGCCGTGCCGGACTTGCCGCCGACGCTGTAGCCGGGAACCATCGCCTGCGGCGCCGTGCCGCCCGGGCCGGCCGCCATCTGCAGCATGCCGCGGATGTCCGCGGCGACCTTGGGGCTGAAGACCTTGATGCCGTTCACCGGCTGGTCGGCCGGGTGCTTGGTCATCGTGATCGGGATGATGTCGCCGTCGCGCGCGAAGACCGTGTAGGCGCGCGCCAGCTGCAGCAGCGACGCGGACAGGCCGTAGCCGTAGCTCATCGTCGCCTGCTCGATCGGGCGCCAGCTCTTCCACGGGCGCAGCTTGCCGGTCACCGCGCCGGGGAAGTCGATCTGCGGGCGCTGGCCCAGGCCGATCGCGGTGAACATCTCGTGCATCTCGCGCGGCTGCATCATCAGCGCCATCCGCGCGGCGCCGATGTTGCTGGACTTCTGGATCACCTGCGTCACGGTCAGGTCGCCGTGCGGGTGCGCGTCGGTCGGCGACCAGCCGGAGATCACCACGCTGCGCGGGCCCGTGCTCAGCAGCGTGTCGGGACGCACGCGGCCGGTCTCCAGCGCCAGCGCGGTCGTGAAGGGCTTCATCGTCGAGCCCGGCTCGAAGACGTCGGTCAGCGCCCGGTTGCGCAGCTGCTCGCCGGACAGGTTCTGGCGGTGGCCCGGGTCGTAGCTCGGATAGTTGGCCAGCGCCAGCACCTCGCCCGTGCGGGCATCCAGCACGACCACCGAGCCCGCCTTGGCGTTGTTCTCCGCCACCGCGTCGCGCACGCGCTGGTAGGCGAAGAACTGGACCTTCGCGTCGATCGACAGCTCGATGTCCTTGCCGTTGGTCTCGGGGATGCGCTCGCCGATGTCCTCGACGACGCGGCCCAGCCGGTCGCGCACGACCGAGCGCGAGCCGTCGCGGCCCTGCAGGTCCTTCTGGAACGCGAGCTCGATGCCTTCCTGGCCCTGCTCCTCGAGGTTGGTGAAGCCGACGATGTGCGCGGCGGCCTCGCCCTCGGGGTACTGGCGCTTGTACTCGCGGTCCTGGAACACGCCCTTCAGGCCGAGTTCCTTGATCTTGCGGGCGGTCTCGTCGTCGGCCTGGCGGCGCAGGAACACGAAACGGTTGGCCGGGTCGAGGCGCTTGTCGAGCTCCGCGCGCGACATGTCGAGCAGCTTCGCGAGCTGGCGGCGCTTCTCGGGATCGGTGTCGACTTCCTTCGGGAAGGCCCAGATCGATGGCACGGCGACGCTGGCGGCCAGCACCTGGCCGCCGCGGTCGCTGATCTTGCCGCGGCTGGCGGGCAGCTCCATCTTGTGGGCGTAGCGGGCCTCGCCCTGGCGCTGGAAGAAGTCCTCGCCGATCAGCTGGATGTAGGCCGCGCGCGCCAGCAGGCCGGTGAACGCCAGGCCCACCAGCGCGACCAGGAAACGCGAGCGCCACGGCGGCGTCTTCGAGGCCAGCAGCGGGCTGCTCGAATAGCTGACGCCGCGGGTGACGCCGTTGCGCGAGGTGCTTCGGGCCGCATTGCGCGAGGCATTGCGGGCGCCGTTCCCCAGCTTCTTGCGGAGCTTGCCGATCATCGGGCCGCCCCCTGCACGGCGGCCGGCGCGCGACCGCGCACGCCGCTGGCCTCGATCGCCGGCGCGTCCGGATTGAAGGTGATCGCCGGCGAGATCGGACGCATCTTCAAGCGCTCGCGCGCGACCTGCTCGACGCGCAGGTTGGTCGCCTGCGCCTGGCGGTCGGCCAGGAGTTTCTGGTAGTCGGCATCGAGCCGGCGCCCCTCGGTCTGCGCGCGATCGAGTTCGGTGAACAGGCGGCGCGACTCGTAGGCGCTGCGCACCATGTAGAAGCCGGACACCAGGACCGCGGCGATCAGCAGCAGGTTCAGACGGCCGATCATCGACGCCCGCCCTTCTTGCGCTTGCCGGTGTCTGCGGCGACCGGCGGCGGCAGCGGCGCGTCGGTGCGCTCGGCCACGCGCAGGATGGACGAACGCGCGCGCGGATTGGCGGCGACCTCGGCCTCGCTCGGCTTGATGCGCGCGATGGCGCGCAAGGGTTGCGGCTTGGGCTCGGCGAACGGGGCGCGGCGGTCGAACACTTCCTTGCTGTGCTCGGCGATGAAGTTCTTGACGATGCGGTCTTCCAGCGAGTGGAAGCTGATCACCGCCAGGCGGCCGCCCGGCTTGAGCTTGGAGAGCGCGGCGCTCAGCCCCTGCTGCAGCTCTTCAAGCTCGGCGTTGACGAATATCCGTAGAGCCTGAAATGTGCGCGTCGAAGGGTCCTTGCCCGGCTCGCGGGTTTTGACTGCACCAGCCACGACTTGGGAAAGCTCGGCGGTTGTGCGGACAGGGCGCCCGCCTTCCCGGCGAGCCACAAGCGCCTTTGCAATCGGGAGAGCAAACCGTTCTTCGCCATAGTCGCGGATCACCTGTGCAAGTTGGTCCACCTCCGCGCGGGCGATGAAGTCCGCGGCGCTTTCGCCCCGCGTCGTGTCCATGCGCATGTCGAGGGGGCCGTCGAAGCGGAAGCTGAAACCCCGCTCCGGGTTGTCGATCTGCGGACTGGACACGCCCAGGTCCAGCAGGATGCCGTCGACCTGGGCCACGCCCAGCGCGTCCAGTTGCGCGGCCATGTCGGCGAATGCGCTGTGGCAGATGTGGAAACGCGGGTCGTCGACCCGCGTCTGTCCGGACGTCGCGGCCGCGACCGCCTCCGGGTCGCGGTCGATGGCAATCAACCGCCCCTTCTCCCCCAGCCGCGACAGCAGCAGGCGCGAATGGCCGCCGCGTCCGAAGGTGCCGTCGACGTAGATGCCGTCGGGGGTCGTGAACGCACCGTCGACCGTCTCGTGCAGCAGCACGGTCGTGTGGCTGAAGGCGGGCGCGGCGGAGGAAGGAGACTGCTCGCTCATGACGGTCAGAAGCTGAAGTCCTGGAGCACGGCCGGCATCTCGGACTGCATCACGGCGGCCTCGTGGGCGGCGTAGGCCTGGGCGTCCCAGAGTTCGAAGTGGCTGCCCATGCCGAGCAGCATCGTGTCCTTCTGCAGGCCGGCGGCGGTGCGCAGCTCGGGCGAGATCAGCACGCGGGCGGCGGCGTCGATCTCGACGTCCTGCGCGTTGCCGAGGAAGACACGCTTCCAGCCGGCGGCGGACATGGGCAGCGCAGCGACCTTGTCGCGAAACTGTTCCCAGGCGGGACGGGGGAAGACCATCAGGCAACCTTCGGGGTGCTTGGTCAGCGTGAGCTGGCCGCCGCACAGCGCCTGCAGGACCTCGCGGTGCCGTGCAGGGACGGTCAAGCGCCCCTTGGCGTCCAACGCCAAGGCACTCGCCCCCTGAAACACGACATTCGCCACTTTGCCCCACCGAATTGCACTTTCTCCCACTTTAATGGTCGGCCGGGCCCCGGTCAAGGAAATTTGGCGTTTTTCCCAATCAAATCAATTACTTAGCTCCCATTATCAAGCCAGTGCGTGAAATAAAAGTTGTTCAGAATGAAGGACTTAAGAACTGCTGTGCAAGTGATGGATCAACTCAAACCGGCAGTCGTACCCACCCGAAACCGGGACAGCCGCGGCGACCTCGACACCCTGAGGCAGGCGCCCGTCGGGGCGTCGACCCGCTTGAATCGGCGTGAAACCCGGTGACGGTGGTGGAAAAGTGGGGGGCAATGCAAAAAGCCCGGCGAGGCCGGGCTTTTGGGGGAGGAAGAGCGGATTTCGCGAGGCGCGCGTCGCTCAGCGGCTGGCGGCGGAAGCCGCCGGCCCACCGATCGGCTCGGTGGTCGCGGCGCCGGTGGCGGCGCCCTGCCACCACTGCGGCGTCTGCCCCGGCTGCTCGATCGCCAGCGGCGCGCCGATCACCGGCGTCACCAGCTCCACGTTGCGCAGCCGCGCCAGCGCGCTGATGCGCTCGAACGGGTCCTGCCAGCGGTGCATCGCCAGGTCGAAGGTGCCGTTGTGGATGGGCAGCAAGCGCTTGCCCTTCAGGTCGACGTGCGCCTGCATGGTCTGCTCCGGCTGCATGTGGACATAGGGCCAACGCGGGTCGTAGGCGCCGGTCTCCATCAAGGTCAGGTCGAAGGGACCGAAGCGGTCGCCGATCGCCTTGAAGCCGTCGAAGTAGCCGGTGTCGCCGCTGAAGAACACGCGCAGGTCGTCGTCGATCAGCACCCACGAGGCCCACAGCGTCGAGTTGCGGTCGCTCAAGCTGCGGCCGGAGAAATGCTGCGCCGGCGTCGCGGTCAGCTGCACACCGGCGATCGACGTGCCCTGCCACCAGTCGAACTGCTGCACCTTCGCCGCGGGGACGCCCCAGTCGATCAGGCGCTGCCCCACGCCCAGCGGCGTCACGAAATGGCGCACCTTCGGCGCCAGCGCCAGCACGGTGTCGTGGTCGAGGTGGTCGTAGTGGTCGTGCGACAGGATCACGGCCTCGATCTCCGGCAGCTCGTCGAGGGCGATCGGCGGCGCATGGAAACGCTTCGGACCCATGAAGGAGAACGGCGACGCGCGCTCCGAGAAGACCGGATCCGTCAGCCAGAAACGGCCGCGCAGCTTCAGCAGCACCGTCGAGTGGCCGAGCCGGAACAGCGTCCGGTCCGGCGCGGCCAGCAGCTGATCCTTGGTCAGCGCCCTCACCTCGATGGGGGTGTCCGGCGCGGTGCCGGCGGGCTTGTGGAACATGAAGTCCCACATGATGCCCATCGTCTTCCAGAAGCCCTGCTCGGGCTCCACGGCCGGGTTGTGGAACTGGCCCTTCGCCCATTGGGGCGACTGCTCGAGGGCGGGCTGGGTGCCCTCCGGCGCGGGAGCGGAGGACCCGTTGGCGGGCACCACGGTGGGCGAGGACATCACGCGGGAAGCGGTCATGGCAAGGGCTCCAACAATCAGGACGGCGGCGACGCCGCTCAGCGCGGTGAGCGAGAGCGGCAGCAGTGAGCGGGCGACGGATCGGCGGGGAGGATGGGGGCTCATCTGAAACTTGCACTACACAGTGTAGTTTTTCGGCAGTCTAGACGCTGGGATCTAAAAAGTAAACTCCCCGGTGTAAGATTGCTGCCATGACTTCCGACGCCGTCCTTCCCCCGTCCGCGCCGATGCCCGAAGACCTCGCCGGGTGCGGCGACGTGGAGCGCGTGCGGCTCACCGACCGCCTCACCGACCGCAAGCGGCAGGCGATCGTCGACGCAGCCATCGCGGAGTTCCGCGAGCATGGGTTCGAGGTCGCCAACATGGATCGCATCGCCGGTCGGGCGCAGGTGTCCAAGCGCACCGTCTACAACCACTTCAGCGGCAAGGACGCGCTGTTCGACGCGATCCTGGAGCGGCTCTGGGTCGCGACCGAGGCGAAGCTGAAGCTGACCTATCGGGCCGACCGGCCGTTGCGCGAGCAGCTGCTGACGCTGGTCGAGCAGAAGCTCGCGATGAGCGACGACCCGCAGTTCCTGGACCTGGCGCGGGTGCTGATCGCCGAGGCGATCCACGCGCCGCAACGGGCGCGCGAGATGCTGTGCCGGCTCGGCGGCCGCGAGGAGGCGCTGACCGTGTGGATCCGCGCGGCGATGGCGGACGGGCGGCTCAGGGAAGGCGATCCGGGCTTTGCGGCGGCGCAGTTGCAGGCGCTGGTCAAGGGCTTCGCGTTCTGGCCGCAGATCACGATGGGGCAGCCGCCCTTGGACACGACGCAGCAGCGGCAGGTGGCCGATTCGGCGACCGACATGTTCCTGCGCTTCCACGCGGTCGATCCGGCGCGCTGAGCGTCGCGCCCGGCATCCCCGTACTGCACAGGCCGCTGGCCCACACCCCTGCCCTCTCCCGCAAGCGGGAGAGGGGGAAGAAGGGAGCCGGTCGGACTCCCTCGCCCGCTTGCGGGAGAGGGTGGGGGTGAGGGCCAGCGGCCTCAGCCCGTCAGCCGATCGAGACCTGGGATCAGAACGTCGTCGAGGAGGTCGACACCGAACCGCTGAGGCGGAAGGTGCCGACCACGTCGGCGAGCTTCTGCGCCTGGTCCTTGAGGCTCTCCGCGGCGGCCGCCGATTCCTCGACCAACGACGCGTTCTGCTGCGTCACCTGATCCAGCTGCGCCACCGCCACGTTCACCTGGCCGATGCCATGGCTCTGTTCCTGCGCGGTGTGGCTGATCTCCCCGATCATCTGCGCCACGCGCTGCACACTGCCGACCACCTCGTCCATGGTCTCGCCGGCGCTCGAGACCTGGCGCGCGCCGGTGTCGACGCGCTCGACGCTGGCCGTGATCAGCGACTTGATCTCCTTGGCCGCGCCGGCCGACCGCTGCGCCAGCGCCCGCACCTCGCTCGCCACGACCGCGAAACCGCGGCCCTGCTCACCCGCGCGAGCCGCCTCCACCGCCGCGTTCAGCGCCAGGATGTTGGTCTGGAACGCGATGCCGTCGATCGTGCCGATGATGTCGCCGATCTGCCGCGAGCTCGTGCTGATCTCCTGCATCGTCGCGACCACCTGCCCCATCGCCTCGCCGCCCTGCCGCGCGACGCGGCTGGCGGTGTCGGCCAGCTGCCGCGCCTGATCGGCATTCGCGGCGCTGTTGGCCACGGTGCTGTTGAGCTCTTCCATCGAGCTGGCCGTCTCCTGCAGGTTGCTGGCCGTCTCCTCGGTGCGCTGGCTCAGGTCATGGTTGCCGGCGGCGATCTGGCGCGACGCGACCGCGATCGACTGGCTGGTCTCGCGCACCTGCAGCATCACCTGCTCGATCTTGTGCACGAACTGGTTGAAGCCGCGCGAGATGTCCGCGAGTTCATCCTCGCCGCGCACCTGCAGGCGCTGGCTGAGGTCGCCCTCGCCGGCGCCGATGTCGTTCATCGCCCGCTTGATGCCGGCCAGGCCCTTCAGCAGCGCGCCCACGGCGGCCGCGGCGACCAGCGCCGCCACGACCGTCACCACCAGCATCGTCAGGCCCGCGTTGCGCAGCACGTCGGTCAGCGCGGCCAGGGCCTCGTTGCGCTCGGCGGCGGCCACCAGCACCCAGTCGGTGCCCGGCACGTCCACGGCCTTCAGGAAGAAGCGGCCGGCGCCGACCTCGGCCAGCGTCGGCTCGTCGCCGTGCGCGGTCGCCAGCAACGCGCCGTCGAGCGCGGCGGACAGGTCCTTCACCGGCTTGAGCGTCAGCGCCGCGTCCGGGTGGGCGATCACGGTACCCTGCTTGTCCAGCAGCATCGCGAAGCCGCTCGCGGTCGGCTTGATCGACTTCATGGTCGCGACGATGTCGTCCAGCGCCACGTCGGTGCCGACCACGGCCTTGAGCTCGCCGCCCGCGCGCACCGCGCTGGCGAAGGTCACGACCAGCTTCCTGCTCGACGCCGCCACGTAGGGCGCGGTGATCACCGGCTGGTCCGTGCCGGACGCCAGCTTGTACCAGCCGCGACCGGTCGGGTCGTACTCCGCCGGGCGCTGGCGGTCCGGGATGGAGATCATCCGCTTGTCCGCGCCGCCCACGTAGGCCAGGTCCAGCCGGCCCGACTGCAGCGCCTGCGTCAGCACGGCGCGCGGATCCTCGAGCTGCGCGGCCGGCGCCATCGCGGCGACCACGTCCTTCTGCGTCTTCACCCAGGCGGCGACGCCCGCGGCGTTGGCCGTGGCCAGATCGGTCAGTTGCGCCTGCACCTGGCGGCGCGCGTGATCGCGCACGGCCCAGTAGCTGGCGAAGGTGGCGAGCGCGACGGCCGCCACCACGATGAGGATGCTGATCGCGATCAGGCGCGACTTGATGGTCTTCAACACGGCGGAGTCCTGGGGGGGGAGGAGGCCGAAATTGTGCAGGTAGCGCTACCTGAAACCAAGGGTTTCCACCAAGAAGAAGGCCGAGGCGTGACGGCGGTCACGGCCTCGGCCCCCAGCGGAAACAGGACTTCCGCGGCTCAAGCAGTCAGGGTCCGGAGGGCGCGGGGCCCTCGCGGGTTCAGTTCGATTCCTTGATCAGGCGGCCCGACTGCGCCTGCAGCGGGCGGGCGTTCATCGGGTACAGATGCGAGAACACCGAGATCTGCTGCGACGAGACCTGCACCGGCTGGCGCAGCACCAGCCACAGCACGCCTTCGGTGCAGGGGGGCGTGGTCATCGATCCCATGTACGAGAAGTAGGCCGGGTCCCGGGGCAGCAGCTGGGTGAGGTCGATCGGAACGGGCGCCGCATAGGTGTCGCCGCGTTCGAGCGGCAGGTAGTTCCAGACGGTCTGGATCAGCGTCTGGTCCTGGCCGCGCTCCAGCAGCACCGCCACCGTGGCCTGGCGGCCGTCGGCATCCTTGTGGACCAGGTGGGCCACCATGTCGTACTGGCGGCCGTTGATGCGCTCTTCGCTCGGACGGTGGAAGTGGAATTGCTGCAGCTCGTACCGGCGACCCATGATCGTCAGGGCATTGCCGGGCGCCACGTTCACCTGGATCGTGTGGCCGTTGTCGACCACCGAGAAGCTGCTGGGCTTGTAGTCGAACTGGAGGCGTTCCTGGTCAACCTTGATCGTGTCGCGCAGGTCGATCGGGCTCTGGCGGGTGCCGATCGCGCATTGGCGGAACTCGGGTTGCAACTGGCCCCATTTGTCGGGGGCGCCCTCGCCGGTGTAGGACCACGGCGTCGACGACTTCGCCGCGGAGGCCGCCGCCGCGGGCTTGGCCGCACGGCGGGCGCGCAGGTCGACCGGGTTGCTGGTCTTGATATCCGCCGCCGCGCCTGGCGTGCCCGCCGGCTTGGTGCTGAGCTTGAGCGCCGCGGCGTCCTCTTTCAGACGGTCCGCCAGGCGATCGCGCAGCTGCTCGCCGGAAGCCTCCCCTTTCGGTGCGGGTGCGGGCGCGGGCGCGGCCGATTCGGCCGCACGTGGCGCGCCGGGCAGCAGCAGGAACAGGCAGAGGGCCGCCGGCAGCAGGGCACCGGTTGCGGGACGGTCGGACATGACAGGAGGCTCCGGGGACGACAGAAGGATCACCCTCCTATTTCGGAGCCTGGCCGCCCATCTTGAGGGCCGGGCTCGCGTGGTCGACGGCTCGGGCGGCCCCGGGGGGGCCTATGTCACGCCACGGGCGCCGAGGACGCGGACACCTCGCGCTTGACCCAGGTCCAGGCGACCAGGCCGATGCACATCATGGCGGCGGAGGTCACCGCCAGCGCCAGCATCGAATGCATGACCAGCGGCACCAGCACGCCCGCGACCAGGCCGTTGGCCGCGCTGCCGATGCAGGCCTGCAGCGAGGACGCCATGCCGCGGCGCTCGGGCGCCTGGTCCAGCACCAGCAGCGTCACCACCGGCACCATCAGCGCCCAGCCGAAGGCGAAGCTGCTGATCAGCGGGAAGGCCCAGAAGGCGCTGTGCGGCAGCGTCAGGTTGCAGACGACGTTGGCGATGGACGTGAAGCCCATGATCAGGAAGCCGCGCCGGATCTGCTTGCGCGGCGCGATCCGGCCGGCGAGCCGGCCGCTGAGCCAGGCGCCGCCCATGATCCCGCCGATGCTGAACAGGAAGAAGATGAAGAACTGCGTCGGCGCCAGGCCCAGGTGTTCGCCCAGGAAGACCGGCGCGGCCAGCACGTACAGGAACATGCCGTTGAACGGGATGCCGCTGGCCAGCGCCAGCAGCAGGAAACGCCGGCTGCCGACGAGCGAGCGGTAGCCCCGCATCAGCGAGCCGACGTGGAAGGGCTGGCGGTGGTCGCGATGCAGGGTCTCGGGCATCAGGCGCCAGGTGACGCCGAACAGCAGCGCGCCGATGAAGACCAGGAACCAGAAGATGGCGTGCCAGTCGGCATGCACGTAGAGGAAGCCGCCGATCATGGGCGCGATCGCCGGCGCCAGGCCGAAGAAGATCGTCACCTGCGACATCACCCGCTGCGCCTCCGACGGCGGGAACATGTCGCGGATGATGGCGCGCGAGACCACGACGCCCGCCCCCGCCGACAGCCCCTGCACCGTGCGCCAGAACACCAGCTGGCCGATGCTGCCGGCCAGCGCGCAACCCATCGAGGACAGCGCGAAGACGGCCATGCCCCACAGCACGACCGGGCGGCGGCCGAAGCTGTCCGACAGCGCCCCGTGGAACAGGTTCATCACCGCGAAGCCGAGCAGGTAGCCCGACAGCGTCTGCTGCATCTCGATCGGCGTCGCGTCCAGCGCCTGGGCGATGCCGGCGAAGGCCGGGATGTAGGTGTCGATCGAGAACGGTCCCACCGTGGCCAGCGCGGCCAGCAGGATGGCGAGGGCCCAGCGCGGGGCGCGCCACAGTTGGCTGGCTTCGGGGTTCATGCGTGGGTGCGTTGCGAGCGTGCGGACGGGGAAGCCGCCGACGATAACGCCGCCAGGCGGCGGGACCGGCCGTCATGCCGGCCGGGAACGCCGCTTGCGGGTGAAGCGTGCGCGGGCCGCCCGGCCAAGCCGGACGGCGGTCGCCAGTGTAGCGGGACCCCTACACTGCGGGACTTTTGCGGAACTTCGGGCGGAACGTGGTGCCAGGCGTATTGAGCATTGGGGTGATCGGACTGGGTGTGATGGGTCAGCGGATGCTGGCGCGTCTGGCCGGGCACGCCCGTCTGCGGGTGACCCGCGTCTGGGACGAGAACCCCGCGGTGCTGGCGCAGGCGCTGGCCCACTACCCGCTGCTGCGGGCGGCGACCAGCGCCGAGGCGCTGATCCAGGAACCCGGTCTGCACGGGCTCTACATCGCGACGCCGCCGGGACCGCACATCGCGCTGACGGAGCAGGCCTTCGACGCCGGCCTCGTGGTGCTGTGCGAGAAGCCCCTGACCACCGACTTCGAGGCCGCGCGCGCCTGCATCGACCGCATCGAGCGCGAGCGCCTGCGGGCGGCGGTGAACTACTCGCTGGCGTCGTCGACCGGCCTGGCGCAGCTGCAGCTGGCGTTCGGCGCGGGATCGCGGCGTCCGATGGGCGCGCTCCACGGCGTCGACATCGAACTGCGTTTCTCCGCCTGGCCGCGGCCCTGGCAGGCGGGCGCCGGCGCGTGGCTGTCGCAGCGCGTCGAGGGGGGCTTCTCCCGCGAGGTGCTGTCGCACTTCGTCTTCGTGCTGCAACGCGTGCTGGGGCCGGCGCAGGTCGTGCGCAGCCGCGTCGACTACCCGGACGACGGCATCGGCTCGGAACAGGCGCTGGAGGCCGAACTGGTCGCCGCCGGCGTGCCGGTGACGATCAGCGCGAGCATCGGCGGCGACCGCGCCGACGACAACCGCATGCTGTGGCGCGCCAGCGAAGGCGAGATCGAGTTGCGCGACTGGTTCGGCGTGACGCAGCAGCGTCAGGGCGAACGCGTCCAGAGCATGGGCGACGCGGAGACCCTGCGCATGAACGGCATGACCGATCAGCTCAGCCACTGGTCGGCGATGCTGGACGGCCACTCGCACAGCCTGCCCGGTTTCGCCGAGGCGCTGGCGGTGCAGAAGACCATCGAGGCCGTGCTCGCCGGCAAGGCCTGAGCCGGTCCGGACCCCGTCGCCCCCGAGGTAAACTCGCTCCCGTGAAGCAAGCCAGACCGCCGCTGGTGCGATCGTGGAAACACGGCACTGGAGGAAGGTCCGGACTGCATAGAGCGGCGTAGCAGTTAACGGCTGCCCGGCGAAAGCCGAGGATCAGAGCAACAGAGACGAGTCGAGGCGGACGCAAGTCCGCATCGGGTGAAACGGGCAATCTCTACGCGCAGCAACACCAAGTAGGCCAGCGTCGATGCGGCTCGCAGAGCTGGCGGGTAGGTGGCACCGAGCCGGGCAGCGATGCCCGGCCCAGAGGAATGGCGGTCACGCGGGGAATCGCAAGAGGATCCGCGCACAGAATCCGGCCTATCGGCTTGCTTCACGCTTATGACAGACCTGCAAGCGAACATTGGCTTGCAGAACTTTTCAGGGTCTTTCGCGGATCCGGCCCGGTTGGGCACATCGGTTGCTACCTTCGGGGCATGCAGATCGAACCTCTCGACCCCCACAGCCCCGCCGCGTTGTCCCTGCTGGCGCAGTCGGACGCGTACATGGCGGCCCTCTACCCCAGCGAGAGCAACCACCTCGAGGATCCGCACGCGCTGGCGCAGCCGCGGGTGCGCTTCATTGGCGTGTGGCTCGCGGAATGGCTGGCCGGCTGCGCCGCGGTCAAGGTCGTCGACGACGCCGAGGTCCCGTACGGCGAGATCAAGCGGGTGTTCGTCCAGCCACATTTCCGGGGACGCGGGATCTCCAAGATGCTGATGGAGGAACTCGAGTCCCACCTCAGGGCGCAAGGCATCGAACTGGCGCGCCTGGAGACCGGCGTGCACCAGCCGGAGGCGCTCAAGCTCTACGAGCGGCTGGGCTACGACCGCCGCGCGCCGTTCGGCAACTATGCCGAGGACCCGCTGTCGGTCTTCATGGAAAAGCGGCTGACGGCCAGCTGAGGGCCATCTGAAGGCCAACTGAGGGCGACGCTGTCCCCTGCAGGGGTTCCCCCGTCCCGGGGGACGCCGGGTGAACGCGAGGCGCGATGCCGCCGTACCGTGCGTGCCTGTCCAGGCTCTCACCGACGTGCCGCCGCCTCATGGCCCCGACCGCCCCCTCCCACGCGCCGAAGCTGGCCTCGATCGAGGCGGCGCGCGCGCTCGCCGCGCTGGCGGTGGTGCTCATGCACGCGACGCACCTCATGCGCGTGCCCCAGTTCACCGGCCATGTCGCGCTCGGCGGCCTGTTCGACTTCGGCTACGTCGGCGTCGACTTCTTCTTCGTCCTGAGCGGCTTCATCATCACCTTCGTCCACCACGCCGAACTGGGCCGCGGCGCCGCACGCTGGCCCGGCTATCTGTGGAAGCGCTTCGTGCGCGTGTTCCCGATCTACTGGCTGGTGCTGGCGATGACCGCCGGACCGTCGATCCTGTCGCGGCTGCTGGCCGGGCGCACGCCGGTCTCGGAACTCGGCAGCGACGACATCCCCGGCACCTTGCTGCTGTGGATAGGCGCGAAGGAGCCGGAGTACGTCGGCGTCGCCTGGTCGTTGCAGTACGAGGTGCTGTTCTACCTGAGCTTCTGCGTGCTGCTGCTGCATCTGCGCGGCGGTCTCGCGCTGTACGGCCTGTGGGCGGCGCTCGTCGTGGCGCAGGCCTTCGGCGCCTTGCCGGGCGAGTTGGCGGGCGAGTTGCCCTGGAAGCTCGGCGATCCCCACTGCCTGCAGTTCCTCATGGGTGTCGCGACCGGGCTGCTCGCCCGGCGCGCGGCGCTGCCGCTGGTCCGCCGGCAAGGGCTCCTCGTCGGCGCGATCTTCGTCGCCGCGGTGCTCTACGAGCGGCTCGGGCCGCAGGGCGCCCACGCCTTCGGCGGACGCGTCGCGCTGGGCCTGGCCTCGGCGCTGGTGCTGGGCACGCTCGTGGCCATGGAACGGTGCCAGGCCGTGCGGGTGCCGGCCGCGCTGTCGCGGCTCGGCGCAGTGTCCTATTCGCTCTACCTGGCGCACTGCCTGCTGATCAACATCGTGCTGGCCCTGCTGGCGAAGGCCGGCGTGTATCGCGCGCTGCCGGAAGTGGTGACCTTCTCGATCGCCGTCGTCGTGGCGGTCGTGGGCGGCTGGCTGATCGGGCACATGCTCGAACTGCCGGTGGTCGCCTGGCTGCGCCGGCGCACCGCGCCACGCGCGGTGCCGGTCGCCGCCACCACCGGCTGAGCGCTCGGCTGAACCCTCGGCCGAGCCCTCGGCGGAGCACCCGCCAAGCACTCGCCGAGCCGCCCGCGGCGACACCCGCTGCGACACCCGCTGCGACACCCGCGGCGCTTACTCCTCGTTGTCGCCGCTGCCCCCGGCCTGCTCGTTGCGCTTCTCGGCCTGCTTGAGCAGCGGCACCTCGAGCTTGTCCATGCCGTCGATGAAGCTGTCGATCGGCTGGGGCGATGCGACCCGCAGCGCCGGCGGCGCGAGCGTGGCCATGTAGCTGGGGCCCAGCCAGTACTGCTGCTCGGTGCGCGCACCGATCGTCAGCACCAGACCGACGACACACATCGCGCCCATGCCGACCGCCACCCGGCGCGAGGCGCGCGGCCACACGACCGTGGCATGCCACCACAGCAGCGCCGCGCCGCCGACCGACATCGCCACCTGCTCGACGGCCGCCAGGCGCGGCAGATTGAAGGCATAGGCCAGCAGGGGCAGCAGCAGGCCCAGCAGCACCAGCGCGACGCCGGCGATCAAGGCCCGCCACAGGTGGGCGCCGAAGGCGAACCAGTGTCTGAACAGCTGCGTGATCAAGGCCCAGAGCGCCGCCCACATCAGGATGCCGGCGATGGGCTTCAACAGCCCGCTGACCGTGGTCACCCAGGTCGCGGAGCCGTCGTCCGTCGCCCAGCCGCCGCCCCACAGCATCAGCACCCAGACGAGCAGCAGCGCGGGCAGCGCCCACGACGGGCGCGCGTCGCGCTTGACGGGTTCGTCGGCGCGGTTCAGCGGCTTCTCGGCCGGCAGGGGATCCAGGGCGGTGCGCAGCCGCAGCCGCGTGCTGCCGATCTGCAGCAGGGCCGACGACGGCCACGCCGCGCGGCTGCCCGCCGCGAGGCGGCGTCCGTCGAGCCAACCGCCGTTCTGGCTCGGCAGCAGCTCCAGCACCGGGCCGCCCGCGGTGGACGACGCCGGTTCGTCCCGGTCCTCGTCGCGGTGCCGGGCCGCCGGCTCGCCGCGCTCCCAGTGCAGCAGCGCGTGCGTGCCGGCCAGGTGCGGGTCGGACAGCACGAGGTCGGCGTCCGGCGAGCGTCCGATGCGCAGCGGCCACGCGCGCACCTTGTGCACCTCCCGGCAATGACCGTCCCGGTCGACGATCTCGATTACCGCGGCGTGGTCCATGCGAATCCTTGGAGATAGTGACGCGTCAGCCGGGTGGCGTTCGCGAAGCTGACGCCGCGGGCGTCGAAGCGGCCGAGCGCGCCTTCGGTGGCGGCATCGACGTTGGTGACCAGCACCGTGAGGTCGAAGAGCCCGTCGAGCTTGCGGTAGGCGCGCAGGCAGGCCACGGCGCGCAGCGGCGGGCCGTCCTTCTGCTGGACGAAGTCCTCCTTGCAGTACGGCGCGGTGCGGTCGCGGTCGGGGCCACCCAGGCGTTCGTTGCGGAAGCTGGCCGAGTAGATGTTGGCGAAGCGCAGCGCGCCCAACCTGCTGCCGTCGTAGACCTCCTCGGTGACGCCGAAGTAGCCGGTCTGCAGCGACTCGCTGATGAACAGCGCGTGCTCCATCCGGCATTGCGTGCGCTGCATCTGCAGGCCCTGCTCGTCGGCGGAGGAGCCGCTGCCCCAGCAGCGCATGTACTCCTCCTGCGGGATCGGGAAGCGGTAGCGGGGATGCGCGAGCGTGCGCCACGGCTGCGCCAGGAAGTTGCGCGAGAGCTCGTCCTGGTAGGCCATCAACTGCTGGCGCAGCCTGGGCCACGCGGCGCCCTTCATCGGCGCGGCGTTGCGGCTGCGCGCGAGCAGCGCGGCGGCGTGCTCCGCCGGGACGAGGAAGCTCATCTGCTGCGCGAAGATCATCGTCGACACGTTGATGCCGACGATCTCGCCGTCCTCGTCGATCACCGGGCCGCCGCTCATGCCGGGATTGATCGAGCCGGAGTAGTAGATCAATGGGTCGAAGCTGCGCTCGACCAGGCCGTTGTAGGTGCCCTCGACGACGGCGAACGCGACGTCGTGCGGGTTGCCCATCGAGTAGATGCGCTCGCCCTTGGCGAGCGGCTGGTCGGCCTTGCGGAACACCAGCGGCGTGGCCGTCATGCGGGCGATGACGCCCTTCGGATCGAGCGCCGGATCGAGCTTGGCGCCGGCCTTGGGATCGGCCTTGGCGCCGGCTTTGGGATCGGCCTTGGGGTCGGCCTTGGGGTCGGCCTTGACGTCGACCTTGGGATCGGCCTTCGCATCGACCTTGCCCGCGCCGCCCTTGCCCACGATGCGCAGCAGCGCGAGGTCGCGGCGGGCGTCGAAGTCCAGCAGCTCGATGTCGCCGCCGTCGCCTTCGGGCGTCTGGAACTGGAGCTGGTAGCGCTCCGGCTCCAGCGCGTGCTGGCTGATGACGTGGTAGTTGGTGATGACGTGGCCTTCGGCGCTGACGACGAAGCCCGAGCCCACAGAGGCCTGGCTGCCGTTGTAGAGCGTGCGGACCTGCAGCAGCTGCGAGCGGCTGCGGTCATAGAGCCGGCGGGCGCTGGCCGAGACCGGCGCCGAGGGCATCGCCTGGCTGGCGGCAATCGCGGGAGCGCCGGGGGGCACGGCCGGTGACACCGGCGCAACCGGCGACACCGGCGAAACCGGTGTGGGGCGTGTCTGGGCCGCGACGGGCAGGCCCAGCGCCGCGGTCAGCAGCAACAGGACCGCCCCGACGGCGGCACGCCCTGGGGTGAGAAGTTTTCGCGACAACGCAGGAGACTCCAGGAGAGCAGCTGGGGAAGAGCTGGGGATGCGCTGGGGAAGCGCGGGAACGCGCAAGAGCGAGCGGACGCCGCATGCTAGCGGCTTTGCAGAGGCCGCCAGCAATCGGGATGCCGGACGGCCTTGCCGATCGCCCGGGCGACCGCCGGTGCGGCGCTTCCCCTGCGGCGTCCGAGGCCCGGTCCGCGGGCGCCTCACTGCTGTGGGCGCTCGCCCGCCGGCGGTTCCTCGGCCACGGCCGGCTTCTTCGGGCGGGATTCGCCGGACCAGGGACTGAACAGGGGCAGGGGCATGCGCACCGGCGTCACGTCCAGATAGAGGTTGACCACGGTGTAGTCCTCGGGCCCGAGCTCGTCGGTGCTCCAGCCGATGCTGCCCGGCCCCTTGTAGAGCCGGAACAGGAAACCCAGGTCGGCGAGCGTGTCGCCCGCCTTGGGCGCGGCCTCGAAGCTCAGGCCGCGGAACTCGGGCTGCACGCTGTCGATGAGGATGGACATCGCCGTGGAGATCGTGGAGTCGCCCAGCATGTCCGTGTAGAACTGCGGCAGCGTGTAGTAGGGCTTGTAGTCGGGCGCGCCGGGCTCGAGCTTCTGGCCGCGCAGCTTCACCGCCGACGGCGTGACGCCCCGGGTGCGCAGGTTCATGCGGTCGCCGTGGTCGAGGTAGGTCAGCCGGGCGTTCTTCAGGTTGAAGACGCCGAGCTGGCGGTCCGAGGACGCCTCGCTCAGGTCGACCAGCAGCGCGCCCTTGTGGCCGATGATCTCCACCTCGTCGCCGCGGATCACGGCGGCGGAGTTCTCGTCCACGCCGAGGCCGAGCTTGTAGCCCTTGGCCAGCATCAGCGGCACCATGCGGCCGAAGCGCCCGCGCTTGAGGAAATGCTGGTCGACGAAGAGCCCCGGACCGACGAAGCCCAGGCCGCGGTCGATCTGCTTGCCCTCCTCCCACTGGCCCTTGAGGATGCTGATGACGCTGGGGGCGTCGCGGAACATCACCGTGCTCATCACGGCCGCGCCGGCCGAGGTGCCGGCCACGACGCCGCCCTTGCGGTAGACCTCCCAGATGGCGTCGAGCATCGGCGTGGAGTGCCCGCCCGGGTAGAGCACGTCGACGATGCGCTCCTGCGAGCCGCCGGTGAAGAAGATGCCCTTGGCGTTGCGCACCTTGGCGATCAGCGCGGCGTCGCGCACGACCTTGCTGAGGTCGACCCAGGAGAACTTCGGCGCGACCGGCAGCGCCTCGGCGAAGGCGCCGCGGCGCTGCAGCTGCTCGACGACCTGCTTGGCGCTGGCTTCGGGATCCTCGGCCGCCGTGCCGAACACGACGAAGCGCGCGCCGCGCCCGCCCGCCAGCGCGATCAGCCGGTTCCAGACCTCGTCGTTGTCGGCCTTCAGCGCGCCGCCGATGGCCATGGCGTGGCCTTTAATGGGGACATCCGACAGAGGGGCAGGCGTTGCCTGGGGCGCGGAAGCGGGGGGAGCCGCGGCGGCTGCAACAGGGGCTGCGGGGGCTGCGGGGGCCGGCGGTTTCGCGGCAGCCCCCGGCCGGGACGGCGCGGAGGTGGCCGGCGGAGCGGCGGACGCCGGCAGCACGGAACACGCCAACACCAGCGCACCAGCGGCGCGCCACAGGACACAGCGTTCGAACATCGTCAGAGCCTCCCGCCGCGCGGGGCGGCCTTTGCGCATCACCATAGCCTCGCCCGCCCGCCAACGGGTGACCATTGGTCACAGCTCAGTTGCTTCGTCGCGACTGTCGCGGGTCATCACCCTTGTCCGTGACGGTCCGCTCCCTAGACTGGTCCGACAGAACCACCCCCCATCGGCCTCCGGGAGCCCCTCATGACCGTCCGTCCCACACGCGCCACGCTTCGCCCGCCGTTCGCCCCCCGTGCCTGCGCGGCCGCGGCCCTGATCGCGTTGTGCGGCGCGGCGCACGCCCAGGTCGCACCGCCGGAGTCGGCCGCCTCCGCGCCGGCGGCACAGAAACTGCAGCGCGTGGAGATCACCGGCTCGGCGATCAAGCGCATCGCCGATGAAGGCGCGCTGCCCGTGCAGGTGATCAACCGCAGCGACATCGTCAAGGCCGGCGTCACCACGGCGGCCGAGATCATGGCGACGGTCTCGGCCATGAGCAACGCGCTGACGGACGGCGTCAGCATCGGCACCGGCGGCGTGCGCGACCAGATGGGGCTGAACTCGGCCAACCTGCGCGGGCTGGGCACCTCGTCGACGCTGGTGCTGCTGAACGGCCGGCGCATGGCCAACTTCGCGTCGCCGGGTGACGACAACGGCGTCGACCTGAACAACATCCCCGCTGCGGCGATCGAACGCGTCGAGGTGCTGCTCGACGGCGCCTCCGCGATCTACGGGACCGACGCGATCGGCGGCGTCGTCAACTTCATCACCCGCAAGGACTACCAGGGCGTGCAGCTCGACGTCTACGGCGGCAAGACGGGCGAAGGCGGCGCGGGCAAGCGCACGGCGTCGATCGCCGCCGGCCACGGCGACCTGTCGCGCGACGGCTTCAACGTGATGGGCGTGCTGGACTTCCAGAAGACCGACGCGCTGAGGACCTCGCAGCGCGATTTCATCTCCGACCTGCGCATCCCCGAGCGGCTGCCGCATCTGCTGTCGGGCGTGACCTTCCCCGGCAACATCCGTTTGAGTTCGGACCAGCGCGACTACCTGCAGGAGCAGGGTTTCCTGCTCAACGGCAAGCCGATCACGAACCGCACGATCAACCTGAGCATCCCCAACTGCCAGGCGCCGCACACGCTGTATCTGCCGGCGGGCATCGGCGGCGTCGACGCCTGCTCGTACGACTACATGCGCGACCTGGAGCTGTATCCGAAGACCGAGAAGGGCAGCTTCCTCGGCCGCGGCGTGGTGGCGCTGGGCGGCAACCACCAGCTCTTCGTCGAAGCCTCGTACACCCGCAGCAAGAGCTGGTACGTCGGCACCAGCAACCGGATCAACGCGCTGCTCGACGTGTCCATGATCCCGGCGCTGGCCGCGACCGGCCTGGCCGACGTGGATCCGGAGATCGAGGTCCGCACCCGCATGCTCGAAGCCGGCATGCGCGCCAGCGAACTCACCAGCACCGGCAGCCGCGTGGTGCTGGGCATGACCGGCACGGTCGGCGCGTGGGACTACGACTGGGGCCTCAACCACAGCGTGAACCGGATCTCGGACCGCGACGTTCGCGGCTATCTGCCATACAACGCGACGATGCAGGCGTACGCCGACGGCATCCTCAACCCGTTCGGGCCGTCCAGCCAGGCAGGCCTCGACTTCCTGCGCGACAACAACATCAACCAGGAAGTGCGCCGCGCGCGCGGCACGATGGACAGCCTGGACTTCAAGGCCACGCGCACGCTGAGCCGCCTGGCCGGCGGGGACATGGCGGTCGCAGTCGGCGCGGAAGCGCGGCGCGAGAAGTCCGAGTCGTCGGCGAGCGACCTGCTGCTGTCGGACGACATCCTCGGCGACCCGACGCCAGGCGATGCGCAGTTCACCAAGAACGGGCGCAACATCTGGGCCGCGTACGGGGAGCTGCTGGTCCCTTTCGCCCAGCAGTGGGAGCTGCAACTGGCCGTGCGTCACGACCATTACCAGAAGATCGGCGGGTCGACGAATCCCAAGATCGGCCTGCGCTTCGCGCCGATGAAGGACCTCACCTTCCGCGCCTCGGCGGGCACCGGCTTCCGCGCGCCGTCGATGAACGACCTCTACCGGTCGGTGAAGACCAGCACGACGCCGGTGCTGGCCGACCCGGTCTGCATGCGCGAGAACAACAACGACCTGACCACCTGTTCGGACTTCTGGGAAACGCGCATCTATTCGAATCCGAAGCTGAAGCCGGAGAAGTCGCGGCAGTTCTCGATCGGCCTGCTGACGGATCCGACGCCGAACTGGAGCGTCGGCCTGGACTACTGGAACATCGAGAAACGCAACCTGATCAGCACGATCGGCGAGGACGTGATCCTCGCCAACGCCGACAAGTACGCCTCCCTCATCCACCGCTACAGCGACGCGGTGCCGGTCGACGGCTGCGACTTCGACCCCGACGATTCGTCGATCTGCTTCATCGAATTGCACAAGGAAAACCGCGGCAAGCAGAAGGCCTCGGGGCTGGACCTGACGCTGCAGTTCCGCTCGCCCGCCACGGACTGGGGACGTTTCGGCGCCAAGCTGGTGGGCACGCTGACGCTGTCGTCGAAGAAGCAGACCGGCGACGGCGATCCGTTCATCAGCAACCTTGGCCGCTTCGTCACCGACGGCGTCGTGCAACGCTGGCGCCATCGGCTGAACCTCGACTGGTCGCGCGGTCCGTGGAGCCTGAACCTCGCCAACAGCTTCTACAGTGGCTACGACGATCAGAACTCAGCCATCGACAACGACGCCGGGAACATCGTCTCGAAGAACAAGGTGAAGGCGTATTCGCTGTGGGACCTGGCAGGCGGATGGGAGGCCACCTCCGCCCTCACCCTCCGCGCCGGGGTGAAGAACCTGTTCGACAAGGCACCGCCGTTCTCGAACCAGGCCTACTTCTTCATCTCGGGATACGACCCGAGCTACACCGATCCTCGCGGACGGTTCTTCTACTTGTCGGCGTCGTATCAGTTCAAGTAGGACCGCCTACCTGACTCGTTCAGTGCGTTGGCCGCCAGTGCGTGGGGCCCCGGAGTCAAGCTCCGAAACCCCACGCACTGCCGTCCCCAACCACTGCCGTACTTCCGCGGTTCTGCGACCGGGGACTCCGTCAATCAGTCGAGCTTCCAGCTCATGACTTCGCCGCCGCGCAGCGGCTTGAGTTGCGCGGCCTCGCCGAAGGGGACGGCGTCGGGGAGCGTCCACTCGGTCTTGCGCAGCGTCACCTGCGTGGTGTTGCGCGGCAGGCCGTAGAAGTCGGCGCCGTTGAAGCTCGCGAAAGCCTCGAGCTTGTCGAGTGCGCCCGCGGCCTCGAAGGCCTCGGCGTAGAGCTCGATCGCAGACAGCGCGGTGAAGCAGCCGGCGCCGCACACCGAGTTCTCCTTCATCACCGACGCATGCGGCGCGCTGTCGGTGCCGAGGAAGAACTTGGCGCTGCCGGACGTGGCCGCCTGGATCAGCGCGAGGCGATGCTCTTCGCGCTTGAGCACCGGCAGGCAGTAGTAGTGCGGACGCAGCCCGCCCATGAAGATCGCGTTGCGGTTGTAGAGCAGATGCTGCGGCGTGACGGTCGCGCCGGTGAAGCGGTCGGCGCCGGTCACATACTGCGCGGCTTCCTTCGTCGTGATGTGCTCGAAGACGACCTTCAGCTCGGGGAAGTCCTTGCGCAGCGGCTGCATCACGCGGTCGATGAAGAAGGCCTCGCGATCGAAGACATCGACGTCGCCATCGGTCACTTCGCCGTGCACCAGCAGCAGCAGGCCGGCCTTCTGCATGGCCGCCAGCGTCGCGTAGGTCTTGCGGATGTCGGTGACGCCGGCATCGCTGTTGGTCGTGGCCCCGGCCGGATAGAGCTTGAGCGCGACGACACCCGCGGCCTTGGCGGCGGCGATGTCCTCGGGCGTGGTGCGGTCGGTCAGATAGAGCGTCATCAGCGGCTCGAAGTCCACGCCGACAGGCACCGCGGCGAGGATGCGCTGGCGATACGCGAGGGCCTGTTCGGCCGTCGTGATCGGCGGCTTCAGGTTGGGCATCGCGATCGCACGCGCGAACTGGCGCGCGGTATACGGGACGACGCTCTGCAGGGCGGCACCGTCGCGCAGGTGCACATGCCAGTCGTCGGGACGGGTCAGGACAAGGGTTTCGCTCATGGGGCGGGATTGTCTCACCGCCCCAAATGCAGCCCCGCCAACACCATCAACGTGACGATACTCCTTGGCTGGTGCCAGGTGTTGCCGGGCGGATTCCCGCACGATGCCATCGCGCCTCGTGCGACTCCCCGCACAGTTCGGTCGAATCGTCGGACGTCCGGAAAGCAGAAGGCCCGCACCTTGCGGAGCGGGCCTTCCGGGCAGAACGCGGGACGCCAGCGGCGTCCGGGATCAGTGCTGCAGGATCTTCGCCAGGAAGTCCTTGGCGCGCGGCGAGCGCGCGTCCGGATCGCCGAAGAACTCGTCGCGGGTGCAGTCCTCGATGATCTTGCCGGCGTCCATGAAGATGACCCGGTGGCTGACCTTGCGGGCGAAACCCATCTCGTGCGTCACGCACATCATCGTCATGCCCTCGTTGGCCAGCTGGACCATCACGTCCAGCACCTCGCCGACCATCTCGGGATCCAGCGCCGAGGTCGGCTCGTCGAACAGCATCACGATCGGGTCCATCGACAGCGCCCGCGCGATCGCCACGCGCTGCTGCTGGCCGCCCGACAGCTGGCCCGGGAACTTGTCCTTGTGCGCCATCAGGCCCACGCGCTCCAGCATCTTCAGCCCGCGCGTCTTGGCGTCGGCCATGTTGCGGCCCAGCACCTTGACCTGCGCCAGCGTCAGGTTCTCCGTCACCGACAGGTGCGGGAACAGCTCGAAATGCTGGAACACCATGCCCACGCGCGAACGCAGCTTGGGCAGGTTGGTCTTGGGGTTGGTGAGGCTGGTGCCGTGGACGACGATGTCGCCCGCCTGGATCGGCTCCAGCGCGTTGACGGTCTTGATCAGCGTGGACTTGCCCGACCCCGACGGGCCGCACACCACCACCACCTCCCCCTTCTGGATGTTGGTGGAGCAATCGGTCAGCACCTGGAACGGGCCGTACCACTTGGAGACGTTCTTGATTTCGATCATGGAGCGGACCTCAGCGGATGATGGCGATCTTCTTCTGCAGCCGGCGGACCAGCATGGACAGGCTGAAGCAGATCGCGAAATAGACGACGGCGACGAAGAGGTAGGTCTCCATCGGCCGACCGAAGTTCTTGCCGGCGACCTCGAAGCCCTTCAGCAGGTCGTAGGCGCCGATCGCATACACGAGCGACGTGTCCTGGAACAGCACGATGGTCTGCGTCAGCAGCACCGGCAGCATGTTGCGGAAGGCCTGCGGCAGCACCACCAGGCTCATGGTCTGGCGGTAGGTCATGCCCATCGCGTACCCGGCGAAGACCTGGCCCTTGGACACCGACTGGATGCCCGCGCGCATGATCTCCGAGTAATAGGTGGCCTCGAACAGCGTGAAGGTGATCAGCGCCGTCTTCTCCGGCCCCAGCGGTCCCGCGATGTACGGGATCAGCAGGAAGAACCACAGGATGACCATCACCAGCGGGATCGAGCGCAGCGTGTCGACGTAGATCGCCGCCGGCTTCTCCAGCCACCACTTGCCCGACAGCCGCATCAGCGCCAGCACCGTGCCCAGCACGATGCCGCCAATCATGGCCGAGACCGTCAGCTGGATCGAGAACCACAGCCCCTTGGCCACGAAGGACGTCAGGACATCCCAGGTCAGGAACGAGAAATCGAGTTGCGTCATGTCACTTCGCCCCCAGGATGCCGGGCACGCGGACGTACCACTCGATGACCTTGGCCACGCGGTTGATCGCGTAGGCGGAGACGAAGTACAGGATCGTCACGGGCAGGAAGATCTGCACGAAGCTCGACTGCTCCGACGCCTGCAGCGCGAATTGCGCCAGGTCGGGAATGCTCACCGCGAAAGCCACCGCCGAGTTCTTGACGATGTTCATGCTCTCGCTGGTCAGCGGCGGGATGACGATGCGGAACGCCATCGGCAGCAGCACGTGGCGGTAGGTCTGCGGCAGGGTCAGCCCCAGCGCCTGGCCCGCGTAGCGCTGGCCCTTGGGCAGCGTCAGGATGCCGGCCTTGACCTGCTCCGAGATCCGCGCTGACGTGAACAGCCCGATCGCGATCACCACCAGCACGCTGGGCGGCAGGTCCAGCACCGGGAACAGCCGCGGCACCACGTGGTACCAGATGAACAGCTGCACGATCAGCGGAATGTTCCGGAACAGCTCCGTCCAGGACTCGCCGAACAGCGCCAGCTTCCTGTTCGGCACCGTGCGCAGCACCCCGATCAGCGACCCGGCCACCAGCGCGACCAGCAGGCCCACGACCGAGACGAACATCGTCCAGCCCCAGCCGTGGATCATCGCGTCCAGGTAAGTCTCATAACCGGGAGCACCGAAACACTTCGGCGCGACCTCCTCGGTCACCATGTCTGTGCAGTACAACTGCCAATCCCAGCTCGCCATGGCGTGCTCCATCCATCACTGCGAAGGCCTGTTGCGACAAGGCGCCCCGTGGGGCGCCTTGTGCTCAGGCAAGGACCATCACTTCTTGAGGTATTCCTCGACCGGCTTGTCGTTCGGATTCGCCCACGCGTCCTTGGTCGCGGCCGTCGCCGGCAGACCGACCTTGGTGTTGGTCGGCGGGATCGGCTGGATGAACCACTTGTCGTACAGCTTGGCGATCTCGCCCGACTTCATCAGGCCCTTGATGCTGTCGTCCACGGCCTTCTTGAAGGCCGGGTCGTCCTTGCGGAGCATGATGGCGATCGGCTCGACCGACAGCACTTCGCCGACGATCTTGAAGCCCGCCGGGTTGCGCGACTTGGCGATGTTGCCGGCCAGGATCTGGCCGTCCATCACGAAGGCGTCAGCACGGCCCGACTCCAGCAGCAGGAAGCTGTCGGCGTGGTCCTTGCCCAGCACTTCCTTGAAGTCCACGCCGTTGGCGCGCTCGTGCTTGCGCAGCAGCTGGACCGAGGTCGTGCCGGTGGTCGTCGCGACGGTCTTGCCGTTCAGCTGGGCGATCGAGGTGATGCCCGAATCGGCCTTCACGGCGATGCGCACTTCCTCGACGTAGGTCGTGACGGCGAAGGCCACGTCCTTCTGGCGCGTCAGGTTGTTGGTGGTGGAACCGCACTCGATGTCCACGGTGCCGTTCTGCACCAGCGGCACGCGGTTCTGCGAGGTCACCGGCAGGTACTTGATGTCCAGCTTGGCCAGGCCCAGCTGCTTCTGCACGTCGGCCAGCACCTTCTGGCAGACCTCGACGTGGTAACCCACGTACTTGCCGTCGCCGAGCGTGTACGACAGCGCGCCCGAGGACTCGCGCACGCCCATGGTCACGCTGCCTGTGTCCTTGATCTTCTTGAGCGTGTCGGCCTGCGCCACGCCGACCAACGCCGCGCCAAGGGCCAGTACCAGCAATGCCTTCTTCATAGATGCTCCTGCTTGTTCGGATTCAAAAAGCGGATTCGAGGGAGGTTCGTCCGGTGAGCCCCCCAACCGGCAGAGCAGACCATGAGCGGTCGCTTTGCTGGGTAGGGAGTATCACGCATCTCGACTTGTAGCGTGGCTTACGTATGCAGGTTCCGTGCCCGGTTCAGGTCAGGCACTCAGGCATCGACCCCGGCGTCGACTCCAGCATCGACTCAGCCGCCGATCTTCTCCGCATCGGTCAGGAAGTTCCACAGCGCCTGCGCGACCGGCTTGACCCGCCGCGTCGACCCCTGGCGCTCGCGGTACATGCGCAACTCCATGTTGAGCTCGTACTGGCCGGGCTCGGCGGCCCGCACCAGGCGGCGCGCCTTCACTTCCTTCTTCACCGAACTGGCCGGCAGGAAGGCCAGGCCGTGGCCCTCGATGGCCATGGCCTTGAGGCTCTCGGCCATGTCGGTCTCGAAGACCGATTCGAAGTTGAGCGGCTGCGCCGCGCCCTTGACGATCAGTTCCACCAATCGCCCGAGGTAGGCCCCGGAGGCGTAACTGAGGAAGGGGATCTTCTGGCCCGGGTGTCCGGAAATCCGGAACATCGGCGCGCCGCTTGTGTCAGCTTTCGCATAGGCGGCCAGCGTCTCGTGGCCGAGCGAGACCGATTCGTAACGCTCCGGGTCCAGCTGCAGCGGCTGGCTGGGGTGGTGGTAGACGACCAGCAGGTCGCAGTTGCCTTCGCTGAGCTGCAGCGTCGCGTCGTGGACGTTGAGCGCGTTGAGCCGGCACTTCACCTCGCCGAATCGCTGGCGCAGTTCCATCAGCCAGTGCGGGAAGAAGCTGAAGGACAGCGAGTGCGGGACGGCGAACTCGATCATGTCCTGCCCCGCCGACTGGTGGCTGCGCAGCATGTTGCGCGTGGCCTGCAGGTTGCCGAGCAGGTCCACGGCCTGGCCGAGCAGCGTCTCGCCGGCGGCGGTCAGCCGCGTCGGATAGGAGGATCGGTCGACCAGATCGACGCCCGCCCAGGCCTCGAGCGCCTGGATGCGGCGCGAGAACGCGGGCTGCGTGACATGCCGCAGCTGAGCCGAGCGGGAGAAGCTGCGCGTCTCCGCCAGGCTCACGAAGTCTTCAAGCCATTTGGTTTCCACGGCGCGGGAGTTTATCCGTGTGGTGCGAGGGGCTGCTCAAGCCCCTGCTGAGGGTCCTGGTCCTGACGATCGTGGCCGTCCTGCTGCAGCGCCCACATCTGCGCGTAGCGGCCCCGTTGCGCGAGCAGCGCCGCGTGCGTGCCGCGCTCGACGATGAGGCCCTGCTCCATCACCAGGATCTCGTGCGCGTCGACGACGGTGGACAACCGGTGCGCGATGACCAGCACGGTCTTGTCCTGCGCGGCGGCCTCGAGCTCGGCCTGGATGGCGCGCTCGTTGCGCGAGTCCAGTGCGGAGGTCGCCTCGTCGAAGATCAGGATCGGCGGGTTCTTCAACAGCGTGCGCGCGATCGCGACGCGCTGCTTCTCGCCGCCGGACAGCTTCAGGCCGCGTTCGCCGACCATGGTCTGGTAGCCCTGCGGCAGATGACGGATGAAATCGTGGATGTGGGCGGACCGGGCGGCGGCCTCGATCTCTTCCGTCGTCGCCTCGGGCCGGCCGTAGGCGATGTTGTAGGCGATGGTGTCGTTGAACAGCACGGTGTCCTGCGGCACGATGCCGATGGCACGGCGCACGCTGTGCTGCGTGACGTCGGCGAGGGACTGCCCGTCGATCGCGATGCGGCCCGACTGCGCGTCGTAGAAGCGGTAGAGCAGCCGGGCCAGCGTGCTCTTGCCCGAGCCGCTCGGCCCGACGACGGCGACCTTCTTCCCCGCCGGGATCTCCAGGCTCACGCCCTTGAGGATGGGACGCTGCGGCTCGTAGGCGAAGTGCACGTCGTCGAAGCGCACCGCCGCGCCGTCCACGCGCAGCGGCTGGGCGCCGGGCGCGTCGGCGATCTCGCGCTCGCGGGCCAGCAGGCCGAACATCTTGTCCAGGTCGGTCAGGCTCTGCTTGATCTCGCGGTAGATCACGCCGAGGAAGTTCAGCGGGATGTAGAGCTGGATCATGAAGGCGTTGATCATGACCAGGTCGCCCAGGCTCATGCGGCCGTCGACGACGCCCTGCGTCGCGCGCCACAGCATGGCCACCAGCGCGGCGGCGATGATCACCTGCTGCCCGCTGTTGAGCAGCGACAGCGTGCGCTGCGACTTCAGCTGCGCGCGGCGCAGGCGCTCCAGGCTCTGGTCGTAGCGGGCGGCCTCGAAGTCCTCGTTGTTGAAGTACTTCACCGTCTCGTAGTTCAGCAGCGAGTCGATCGCCTTGCTGTGCGCGTGCGAGTCCAGCTCGTTGAGCAGCTTGCGGTACTTGGTGCGCCACTCGGTGACCACGATCGTGAAGCCGATGTAGAACACCAGCGCCGCGCCGGTGATCCAGGCGAAGAGCACGTCGAACTTGACCGCGAGCAGGCTGAGCACCAGCACGACCTCGACCAGCGTCGGGAAGATGCTGTAGAGCGAGTACGAGATCAGCGCGTGCACGGCGCGCGTGCCGCGCTCGATGTCGCGGGTCATGCCGCCGGTCTGGCGCTCGAGGTGGAAGCGCAGGCTGAGGTCGTGCAGGTGGCGGAACACCTGCAGCGAGATGCTGCGCGAGGCGCCCTCGGTGGCCTTGGCGAAGATGAGCTCGCGGGCTTCGGTGAACAGGGAGGTGCACAGCCGCAGCATCCCGTAGGCGAGCAGCAGGCCGGCCGGCACGACCATCATGGCCTGGGCGCTGCCGGCAGGGAGGTCGAGGCTGTCCACCAGCTTCTTCAGCAGCAGCGGCACGCCGACGTTGGCGAGCTTGGCCGCGACCATGAAGGCCAGCGCGATGCCGACGCGCCAGCGGTAGCGCCAGAAGTACGGGAGCAGGCGAGCGATGGTGTGCCAGTCGCCGCGCGCTTCGGGCGGGGCCGCGGTCGCAGTGGACGCGGCGGACGCAGTGGACGCGGCGGCGCCATCGGTGGGAGGAGCAGCGGGAGTCGGCGCGGTGCCGGCGAGTGTGGAACGGCGCATGGAGAGGGAGCGTGGGCCTGCCGTGGAGTCGGGCACCCGCCCTGGCGAGGGCGGACATGCTGGACGACAATGCCGCTCATTGTCACCGTTTGCCCATCATGAGCGACTCCACCGATCCGAATGCCCCCGGCAGCACTGCCGGCCCCGCCGCGCACCCGTCGGGCGCGCCCCTGCTGTCGCCCGAGACCATCGGCCCGCGCGAGCTCGTGATGCGCGTGATGCCGATGCCGGCGGACGCCAACGGCAACGGCGACATCTTCGGCGGCTGGATCATGGCGCAGGTCGATCTGGCCGGGTCGGTGCTGCCGGCGCGCATCTCGCGCGGCCGCATCGCGACGGTGGCGGTGAACCAGTTCATCTTCAAGCAGCCGGTGTCGGTGGGCGACCTGCTGAGCTTCTACGCGCAGGTCACGCGCATCGGTCGCACCTCGATCACGGTGCACGTCGAGGTCTTCGCCGAGCGCAACCCGGCCAACCCGCACGTGGTCAAGGTCACTGAAGCCAACCTCACCTACGTCGCCATCGATCGCGACGGCAAGTCGCGCGTCTTCGGCCAGGCCGACTGACCCCTCCGCGCTTGCCCCGCGGGCGCCGCGGCGTCGATTTGGGATGCCCGGCAAGGCGCAACCCGGAGCCATAGCAGCGCTATGGCGAGGAGTTGCAACGCCGCAGGGCGCCCAAAGCGACGCTGCGGCGCCCGCGGGGACAGGGTTTGTACGTAGATCCCGCAAACGGCAAAAGTTCACGGGTGGGATACTGCCCGGCCAGGGTGCGCAGACACGCCGGTGACGGCGCCTGCGGCCACCCGCAACCGGAGCCGTATCCATGCTGACCCCCTCCGCTTCCGCCACGCCGGCCTCGCCCGTGCCGTGGTATCGCCATCTCTACCTGCAGGTCGTGATCGCGATCGCCATCGGCATCACGCTCGGATATTTCGAGCCGGCCCTGGCCGTCAAGTTCCAGCCGCTGGGCGACGCCTTCATCAAGCTGGTGAAGATGATCATCGCGCCGGTCATCTTCCTGACCATCGTGACCGGCATCGCCAGCATGACGCAGCTGAGCGCGGTCGGCCGCGTGTTCGGCAAGGCGATGGCCTACTTCCTGTTCTTCTCCACGCTGGCGCTGATCGTCGGCCTGGTGGTGGCCAACGTCGTGCAGCCGGGCGCCGGCATGAACGTCAACGTGGCCGACCTGGACCAGAAGGAAGTGCACCGCTACGTCGAGAAGACGCATGACCTGACCCTGGTCAGCTTCCTGATGGACGTGATCCCGAAGTCGCTGATCGGCGCGCTGGCGGACGGCAACATCCTGCAGACGCTGTTCGTGGCGGTGCTGTTCGGCATCGCGCTGGCGCTGACGGGCGAGCGCGGCAAGCCGGTGCTGGCCTTCTTCGAGTCGCTGACCGCGCCCGTCTTCCGGATGGTGCACATCCTGATGAAGGCGGCGCCGGTCGGCGCGTTCGGCGCGATGGCCTTCACCATCGGCAAGTACGGCGTGGCCTCGCTGCTCAACCTGGGCATGCTGGTGGGCAGCTTCTACCTGACCTCGCTGTTCTTCGTGCTGGTGGTCCTGGGCATCGTGGCGCGGCTGTGCGGCTTCTCGATCCTGAAGCTGATCCGCTACCTGAAGGCGGAGCTGCTGCTGGTGCTGGGCACCTCCTCGTCGGAGTCGGCGCTGCCGTCGCTGATGGAGAAGATGGAGAAGGCCGGCTGCAAGAAGACGGTGGTGGGGCTGGTCGTGCCGACGGGCTACTCGTTCAACCTGGACGGGACCAACATCTACATGACGCTGGCGGCGCTGTTCATCGCGCAGGCGACCAACACCGAGCTGACGCTGACCCACCAGATCACGCTGCTGCTGGTGGCGATGCTGAGCTCCAAGGGCGCGGCGGGCGTGACGGGCGCGGGCTTCATCACGCTGGCGGCGACGCTGTCGGTGGTGCCGGAGGTGCCGGTGGCCGGCATGGCGCTGATCCTGGGCGTGGACCGCTTCATGTCGGAATGCCGCTCGCTGACCAATTTCGTCGGCAACGCGGTGGCGACCATCGTCGTGTCGAAGTGGGAACGCGCGCTGGACCACGACGCGCTGGACCTGGCGCTGTCGGGCAAGACCGTCGACCCGGACGACCTGCCGGTGCGCGTGGCCGGACCGGCCGAGACCGCTTGAGCGATCGACGCCCCTGAACGACAACGCGCCCTGAGGGGCGCGTTGTTCATTCCGCAGCCAATCGTGTTTTTTCGGACGGCGTCGGTCGGTCGACCAGGCGTCTCAGAAAGCAGAAAGGGCGCCCGCGGCGCCCTTTCATTCATTGCGGCATCGCCGCGCCGGATCAGAACTTCGAGAAGTCCGGCTGGCGCTTCTGGAAGAAAGCCTGGAAAGCTTCCATCGCCTCGGGGCTGCGCAGGCGCGCGCCGAAGATCTCGGCCTCGGTCTGGATCGTCGCGAGCAGCTCGTCCTTCGAGCTGCGACGCATCAGCTGCTTGCTCTCGCGCACGGCGCTCGGCGGCAGCTTGTTGAAACGCTCGGCGATGCGGCGCGCATGCGCCACCACTTCCGACGCCGGCAACACCGCGTTGGCGACGCCGCATTCCACCGCCTGCTCGCCGGTGAACGGGTCGCCCAGCAGGATCTTCTCCGCAGCGCGGCGCGGGCCCATCAGGCGCGGCACCAGCAGGCTGGAGCCGAACTCCGGCACCAGGCCCAGGCTCACGAAGGGCATCGCCAGGCGCGCGTCGTCGGCGACGTAGACGAAGTCGCAATGCAGCAGCAGCGTCGTGCCGATGCCGATCGCCGCGCCGTTCACCGCCGCCACGATCGGCTTGTCGCAGCCGACCATCGCGCGCATGAACTGGAACACCGGCGCGTCTTCGTCGCGCGGCGGGCTGCCCATGAAATCCTCGATGTCGTTGCCCGACGTGAAGATCTGCGGCTGGCCCTGGATCAGCACCGCCCGCACGGCGTTGTCGGCGTTGGCCGTCACCAGCGCGTCGGCCATCTCCTGGTACATCGCGCGGGTCAGCGCATTCTTCTTTTCCGGCCGTGCGATCTCGATGGTCTGCACGCCGTTCACGATGGCGGTCTTGATGCTCATGGAGCACTCTCCTCGTTGGGTCTGCCGTTGCTCGACGGCTGGTGTTCGGATGATGGTGTTCAGGTGAATGTCGCGATCATGCCAGCCAGGCGCTGACCTGCGGCCAGAGGCTGCGCTCGAATCGATCGCGGAAGAAACCGAAATGGCCGATGCGGCGCTCGCCGATGTCCTTGGGAGCGATGCGGCGCATCTCCGGCCGCGCGCCGGCGTAGAAGCCGTGCAGGGACTCGGTGTTGCGGCGGGACATGAACTCGTCGTCGGTGAAGGCCAGCGAGAGCATGGGCACCGACAGCGATGCGTACTGCGCGCGCAGGGCGTCGCCGCCCTCGCCCATCATGTACTCGCGGTCCAGGCACCAGCGTCGCCATTGCGCCATCACGCCGCGCGGCAGGTCGCCGACCTTGCGCAGCTTGCGGCCCGGGAAGTAGCCGAAGGCCGGCAGCGCCAGCGGGACGACGACGTACCAGAGCCACCAGACGTAGCGGCGCAGGCCGATCGAGTTCTCGCGCCAGTAGCCGCTGCCGCAGCCCACCGTCACGGCGCGCGACACGCGGGATCGATTGGGCAGCATGCCCAGGATCTGGCCGCCGAGGCTGTGACCCAGCCAGTGGATCTCGCGGCGGTCGCCGAGCAGGCGGTCAAGGTGCGACAAGGCCGCGGCGGCGTCGCGCTCGGCCCAGGTGTGGATGTCGGCCTCGAGCCCTCGCAGGGAGCGCTTCATCGCGTCGGGACGCGAGGCGCCCATGCCGCGGTAGTCGAAGCTGAGCACCAGCCAGCCCTGCGACGCCATCCAGCGCGCGAAGGCCGCGTAGTAACGCTGCTCGACGCCCATCGCCGGAGCGATCAGCAATCCCGCTTTCGCGGTCGCCGCGTCGCCGTAGAGATGGCCTCGCAGCTCGAAGCCGTCTTCCGCTCGGAAACTGATCATCGCGATCTCCCCGGCAAGCCATGCAAGAGGCTTCAGTACTTCCACCGCCGCTGGCCCTCACCCCTGCCCTCTCCCGCAAGCGGGAGAGGGAGCAAGAAGGCCTCTGTACTTCCACCGTCGCTGGCCCTCACCCCTTCCCTCTCCCGCAAGCGGGAGAGGGAGCAAGGTCTACCGCTGCATTCGTTTGACACGGTAGCTCTCCCGCAAGCGGGAGAGGGAGAAAGAGGCGCCAACGCTGCGAGTGGAGCCAGTCGGACTCCCTCTCCCGCTTGCGGGAGAGGGTGGGGGTGAGGGCCAGCGGCCGGCGAAGTAATGCCAGACGCAGCGTTTACAGACGCTCGATGATGCCGGCAGCGCCTTGACCGGCGCCGACGCACATCGTGACCATGCCGTACTTGCCGCCGGTGCGACGCAGGCCGTGGATCACCGACGCCGCACGGATCGCGCCCGTCGCGCCCAGCGGGTGACCCAGGGCGATCGCGCCGCCGTTGGGGTTCACCTTGGATCGGTCCAGCACGATGCCCTTGCTGTCCAGATCGTTCAGCACCGCCAGCGACTGCGCGGCGAAGGCCTCGTTCAGCTCGATCCAGCCCAGGTCCTCGGCCTTGATGCCGGCCAGCTTCAACGCGGCCGGAATCGCCTCGATCGGGCCGATGCCCATGATCTCGGGCGGCACGCCGCGCACGGCGAAGGACACGAATCGCGCCAGCGGCGTCAGGCCGAAACGCTTCACCGCGGCTTCCGACGCCACGATCAGCGCGCCCGCGCCGTCCGAGGTCTGCGAGCTGTTGCCGGCCGTGACGCTGCCCTTGGCGGCGAACACCGGCTTGAGCTTGGCCAGGCCCTCCATCGACGTGTCCTTGCGCGGACCTTCGTCGGTGTCGACGATGCGGCTCTTGACGATGACGCCGTCACCGTTCAGGTCCGGTTGGCGGTCCTTCAACTCGAACGGGGTGATCTCGTCCTTGAAGAAACCGCCTTCGATCGCGGCCAGCGCGCGGCGGTGCGATTCCAGCGAGAACTCGTCCTGCGCCTGGCGCGAGACCTTCCACTTGTCGGCGACCTTCTCGGCCGTCAGACCCATGCCGTAGGCCAGGCCGATGTTCTCGTCGCGCTCGAAGATCGCGGGCGGGAACGAGGGCTTGTTGCCGCCCATCGGGACCATGGACATCGACTCGACGCCGCCGGCGATCATCACTTCGGATTCGCCGACGCGGATGCGGTCCGCCGCCATCGCCAGGGCGGTGATGCCCGACGCGCAGTAGCGGTTCACCGTCACGCCGCCCACCGTGTTCGGCAGGCCCGACAGCACGGCCGCGACGCGGGCGATGTTCATGCCCTGCTCCCCCTCGGGGAAGGAGCAGCCGATGATGGCGTCCTCGATCACCGACGGGTCCAGGCCCGGCACCTGGGCCATGGCGGCCTGGATGACGCGCGACAGCATCTCGTCCGGACGGGTGTTCTTGAAGTAGCCCCGGCCCGACTTGCCGATGGGCAGACGGGTGGCGGCGCAGATGTAGGCGTCTTGAACTTGCTTGCTCATGATGGATTCCTTGTGTGCCGCTCGGATCAGTTGCGGACCGGCTTGCCGGTCTGCAGCATGCCCATGATGCGTTCCTGGGTCTTGGGATGCTCGAGCAGGCTGCAGAAGTGCTTGCGCTCCAGCGACATCAGGTATTCCTCGGTCACCAGCGAACCCGCTTCGACTTCGCCGCCGCAGACGACGTCGGCGATCAGCGAGGCCAGGTGGAAGTCGTGCGCGCTGATGAAGCCGCCGTCACGCATGTTGGCCAGCTGGGCCTTCACGGTGGCGATGCCGGAACGGCCAGCAACCGGGAACTTGGCCTTCAGCGGGGCGCGATAACCGGAGTCCGCCATCGCCTTGGCCTGCGCCGTGGCGACGAACAGCAGCTCGTCCTTGTTGGGGACGATGATGTCGCTGTCGAGCAGGTAGCCCAGCTTCTGCGCTTCCAGCGCGGAGGTCGCCACCTTGGCCATCGCGGCGTTGGTGAAGCCGTCCTTCAGGAAGGCGAAGATGTCCGCGTTGGCGTTGCCGGCCGAGGCCATCTCCGCCGCGCGACGCGCGATGTAGGTCAGGCCGCCGCCGCCCGGGATCAGGCCGACGCCCACTTCCACCAGGCCGACATAGGACTCCATGTGCGCGACGCGGCGGGCGCAATGCACCGCCAGTTCGCAGCCGCCGCCCAGCGCCAGGCCGCGCATCGCGGCGATGACCGGGACGCTGGCGTAACGCACGCGCAGCATCATGTCCTGCAGCTTCTTCTCTTCCGGCGCGATGCCCTTGGCGCCCTTGGTCATGAAGACCGGCATCAGCGCTTCGAGGTTGGCGCCGGCGGAGAACACGTCGTCCGGCGACCAGATGACCAGGCCCTTGTACTTGGCCTCGGCGATCTCGACGGCCTTGAGCAGGCCTTCGGTCACCGTCGGGCTGATCAGGTGCAGCTTGGCGTTGATCGAGGCGATCAGCACTTCGCCGTCCAGCGACCAGACGCGGACTTCCTCGTTCTTGAACTCTTCGGTGCCGGCCTTCAGCGGCTCGACGGCGCCTTCGCCGACCAGCGCTTCGGGGAAGGCCTGGCGCTCATAGACCGGCAGCTTGGCGCGCGGCTTGAACTTGCCTTCGGCGGCGCTCCACGAGCCGTCCTTCGAGTGCACGCCGCCGTTCTCGGCGACCGGGCCTTCGAAGACCCAGGCGGGCAGCGGCGCGCTCGACAGCGTCTTGCCGGCGTCGATGTCGGCCTTGACCCACTCGGCGACCTGCTTCCAGCCGGCGGCCTGCCACAGCTCGAACGGGCCCTGCTGCGAGCCGAAGCCCCAGCGCATGGCGAAGTCGATCTCGCGCGCGGTGTCGGCGACGGTGTCCAGGTGCACGGCCACGTACTGGAAGGAGTCGCGCAGGATGGACCACAGGAACTGCGCCTGCGGGTTGGTCGATTCGCGCAGCAGCTTGATGCGGTCGGCGGCCGGCTTCTTCAGCATGCGCGCGACGATCTCTTCGGCCTTGCCGCCGCCGGCGACGTACTCGCCGGTGGCGAAGTCCAGGCGCTGGATGTCCTTGCCCACCTTCTTGTAGAAGCCCGCGCCGGCCTTCTGGCCCAGCGCGCCCTTCTCGATCAGGCCCGCCAGCACCTTGGGCGTGGCATAGGTCGAATAGAAGGGATCGTCCTTCAGGTTGTCCTGCATCGTCTTGACGACGTGCGCCATCGTGTCCAGGCCCACCACGTCCGCCGTGCGGAAGGTGCCCGACGAGGCGCGACCCAGCTTCTTGCCGGTCAGGTCGTCGACGACGTCGACGGACAGGCCGAACTTCTCGGCCTCGATCATCGTGGCCATCATGCCGGCGATGCCGACGCGGTTGGCGACGAAGTTCGGCGTGTCGTTGGCGCGCACGACGCCCTTGCCGACGGCGGAAGTCACGAAGCTTTCGAGTTGATCGATCACTTCCGGGTTGGTGGTCGGCGTGTTGATCAGCTCGACGAGGTACATGTACCGCGGCGGGTTGAAGAAGTGGATGCCGCAGAAGCGCGGCTTGATCGACTCGGGCAGCACTTCCGACAGCTTGGTGATCGACAGGCCCGAGGTGTTGGACGCCACGATCGCATGCGGCGCGACGAAGGGCGCGATCTTCGTGTACAGGTCCAGCTTCCAGTCCATGCGCTCGGCGATGGCCTCGATGATCAGATCGCAGTCCTTGAGCAGCTCGAGGTGTTCCTCGTAGTTGGCCTGCTGGATCAGTGCGGCGTTCTCGGCCACGCCCAGCGGCGCCGGCTTGAGCTTCTTCAGGCCCTCGACCGCCTTGGTCACGATGCCGTTCTTCGGGCCTTCCTTGGCGGGCAGGTCGAACAGGACGACCGGCACCTTCACGTTGACCAGATGGGCGGCGATCTGCGCGCCCATCACGCCGGCGCCGAGCACGGCAACCTTGCGAACTTGGAATCGACTCATGGTTTCTCCAATGAACATCCCGAGGATGTAGGAATGTGGTTGTTTATTCGACGCGGATCCAGGTCTGCGTGCGGCCGAGCATCGGCATGCCGACGAAACCGCGGACCTCGAGCTTCTTGCCTCCGTCGACCGGACGCAAGCGGACGCGATAGACCTTGCCGTTGCCCGGGTCGAGGATGTCCCCGCCGTCCCAGAGCGCGGCGTCGCCGACGTTCTTCTTGACGCCGCGCAGGATCGTCAGGCCGATGATGGGCTGGCCCTTGCGCTCGTCGCTGCATTCATCGCACTTCGCGTCCTGCTTGGCGGGATCGGTGATCTTCTCGATCTTGCCGGAGAGCACGCCGTTGACCTCGCTGATGCGCACCGTCGAGCGCTCCTGCTTGGTGTCGTCGTCGATGGTCTTCCAGACGCCGACCGGCGTCGTCGAGGTCGTCGCCTGCGCGAGCGCGAGGTTGGCGGACAGTCCGAGGCCCAGGGCGACGGCGGTGGCGAACAGCGGTTTCATCGTGTCTCTCTCCGTTTTTTGTCTTTGAACGCTGGAAGGGGGAACGCGGGCGCCCCGCTCGAGGGGGCGCCCGAGACGCTGTCGGTTTAGAACAGCGCCTCGTCCATTTCCATCAGCGGGTTCAGGCCGGCGCGGGCGGTGCGGATCAGGCTCGCGGTCTCGGGCAGCAGCTTGGCGAAGTAGAAGCGCGCCGTCGCCAGCTTGGCGGTGTAGAACGGATCGCCGCTGTCCTTCTTCTCCAGCGCCAGCTTGGCCATGCGCGCCCACATGTAGGCGAAGCACAGGTGACCCACGACGCGCAGGTAGTCCACCGCGGCGGCGCCGACTTCATCGGGGTTCTGGAAGGCCTTCATGCCGATCTCGGTGGTCAGCTTGGTGACCTTGTCGCCGATGTCGGCCAGCGGGTTGATGAACTCCTGCATCGCCTCGCTGGTGCCCTCTTCCTCGACGAACTCGGCGATCTTCTTGCCGAACTTCTTCAGCGTCGCGCCGTTGTTGCCCAGGATCTTGCGGCCCAGCAGGTCCAGCGACTGCACGGTGTTCGTGCCTTCGTAGGTCATGTTGATGCGCGAGTCGCGCACGAACTGCTCCATGCCCCACTCGTGGATGTAGCCGTGGCCGCCGAAGACCTGCATGCAGTGCGAGGTCGCGATCCAGGCGTTGTCCGAGATGAAGGCCTTGATGATGGGCGTCAGCAGGGCGACCTCGTCCTCGCAGGCCTTGGCCTCGTCCGCGTCGTCGCTGGCCAGCGCCTTGTCCAGCTGCAGCGCGGTGTAGGCCGACAGGGCGCGGCCGCCTTCGGCATAGGCGCGCGCGGTCAGCAGCATCTTGCGGACGTCGGGGTGGACGATGATCGGATCGGCCGGCTTGTCCGGCGACTTCGGGCCCGACAGGGCGCGCATCTGGATGCGGTCCTTGGCGTAGACGACGGCGTTCTGGTATGCCACTTCGGTCAGGCCCAGCGACTGGTTGCCGACGCCCAGGCGGGCGGCGTTCATCATCACGAACATCGCCTGCAGGCCCTTGTGCGGCTGGCCGACCAGCGTGCCGACGGCGCCGTCCAGCACGATCTGCGCCGTGGCGTTGCCGTGGATGCCCATCTTGTGTTCCAGGCCGCCGCAGTAGACCGGGTTGCGCTCGCCCAGCGCGCCGTCGGCCTTGACGTTGAACTTGGGCACGACGAACAGCGAGATGCCCTTGGAGCCTTGCGGCGCGTCCGGCAGGCGCGCCAGCACCAGGTGGATGATGTTCTCGGCCAGGTCGTGCTCGCCGGCGGAGATGAAGATCTTCTGGCCGGTGATCTTGTAGGTGCCGTCCGCCTGCGGCTCGGCCTTGGCGCGCAGCAGGCCCAGGTCGGTGCCGCAATGCGGTTCGGTCAGGCACATCGTGCCGGTCCACACGCCCGAGGTCAGCTTGGGCAGGTAGGTGGCCTTCTGCTCGGGCGTGCCGTGCGCGTGCAGCGCCTCATACGCGCCGTGGCTCAGGCCCGGGTACATCGTCCAGGCCTGGTTGGCCGAGTTCATCATCTCGTACATGAACTGGTTCAGCAGGACCGGCAGGCCCTGGCCGCCGAACTCCGGATCGCACGACAGCGCGGGCCAGCCGCCTTCGACGTACTGCGCGTAGGCTTCCTTGAAGCCCTTGGGCGCCTTGACCTCGTGCGTGGCCTTGTCCAGCGTGCAGCCTTCCTGGTCGCCCGACAGGTTGATCGGGGTCAGGACTTCCGAGGCGAACTTGCCGCCCTCTTCCAGCACCGCGTTGATGGTGTCCTCGTCGATCTCGGCATGCGCGGGCAGCAGTTTCAGCTCGTCGACCGCGTGCAGCAGTTCGTGCAGCACGAACTGCATGTCGCGCAGGGGCGGGTTGTACTGGGGCATGGGGGCTCTCCTGAGGAATGGTTCTGTGAAAGGATCGGAAGGGACTCGCCCCGCTCAGGCGCGCTTGCGGCCCGGGGCCGCGGCCCCGGTGACGCCGGAAGTGGCGGTGGCGGTGGCGGATTGGGGCGGCGTCTGCCGCGTCTCGGCGTCGGCCTTGCGGCCGGCCGGCGTGGCGAAGCTGTCGAGGATGCGCTCCAGGCCCGTGCGGGCCCGGGCCAGCGCGCCGTCGCTGCGCAGGAAACGCGCGTCGTGATGCAAGGACAGGATCAGGCCGTGCATCTCGAAGAGGACCTGGTCCGGATCGGCGTCCGGCGCGAGGTGGCCGACCTCCTGCGCCAGCAGGATGGCCTTGCGGATCGCGGCATGCCAGTCGCGCACCATGCCGACCAGCGCGTCGCGCACGAGGCCCGGCCGGTCGTCGAATTCGACGGCGCCGCTGATGTAGATGCAGCCCGAGTCGACCTCGACCGAGGTCCGGTGCACCCAGCGCTCGAACAGCGCGCGCAGGCGCGGCAGGCCGCGCGGCTGGCGGATCGCGGTGTAGAAGACTTCTTCCTCGAACTTGGCGTGGTACTCGCGCACCACGGCGATCTGCAGTTCCTCGCGCGAGCCGAAATGGGCGAAGACACCGGACTTGCTCATCTTCGTCACATCGGCGAGCGCGCCGATGGACAGCCCCTCCAGCCCCATGTGCGAGGCCAGGCCCAGCGCCGCGTCGAGGATCGCGGCACGGGTCTGCGCGCCCTTGTGCAGCGAGCGCGAGCCGCTGCGCGACGAGGCGATCGGCTTGGCGGCCACTGGCTTGGCGGAGGTGAAGGAAGAGGTGGACACGGTGCCCGGAATAATAAAACGAACGATCGTTCTATTTTGAGCAGTTCCGGGCCGGAAACGCAATCCTTGACCACCCTTTTTTAGTGATGCCGGCCTAAAAACCAGCCACGGGTTTACCCGCACCCGTGGGCGCCGCCTTCTCTGCGACGCTGGGTCTCCTGCGGGGCGGCGGCGCCGAAGTGACCTTCGCCAGCGCGGGCCCGCCGGATGCCGGCATAGACTGGCACAAACAGGGAGCCAGAAGAATGCACAAGCCATCGAATGGCGCGATGGGGGTGTTCCGGGTTCTGGTGTGCAGGGTCCAGTCCCGGTTGTGCGGCCTGCCGCTGGATGCCGTCGAGGAGACCTTGCGTCCGCAGCCGCTGCGGCCGCTGGCGTCGCCGCCGGTCCACGTCCAGGGCCTGGCGCGCATCCGCGGCGACTGGGTGCCCGTCGTCGACCTGACCGGCCTGCTGGGCCTCGAGCCCGTCGCGCCCCGCCGCTACGTCGTCGTGCGCGCCGGCGAGCGCCGCGTCGCGCTGGCCGTGACCGAGGTCCTCGGCCTGCAGGCCCTGCCCGCCGGCACCGTGCGCGACCTGCCCCCGCTGCTGCGCGATCGCGCGCACGGCGCCATCGCCGCGCTGGCGGAACGCGACGACGACCTGATCGCCGTGCTCGATCAAGCCCGCCTGCTGCCGGCCGAGACGCTGTCCTCGCTGTCCTCGCCGGCCTCGCCGTCCTCGCTCCCCGACGCCCTCGGCGCCGCCATGGAACAGACCGGACGGGCCGCAGGGTCCGGCGGAGCGACATCGCCGCCTCGCGCGGGAGCCGGCTCATGACGCGCGCCGCGCCCGCCGCCGTCGACTTCCCTCCGTTGCTGCCGCGGCTGCGGGCCCTGCTCGCCGCCCGGCTCGGGCTGCACTTCGACGACCGCCAGGACGACCGCCTCACCGCGGCGCTCGCGCGCGTCGCGGGGCCGGTCGGCCCGGAGCGCTTCCTCGACCAGATGGAGCTCGCGCCGACACGGGCGCGGCTCGACGCGCTGGCGGTGGAGCTGACCGTCGGCGAGACCTTCTTCTTCCGGCATGCCGAGCAGTTCGACGCGCTGCGCTTCGACCTGCTGCCATCGATGGTGCGCGGGATGTCGGCGTCTGCGCACGGCGCGTCGGGAAGCGTCGGTGGACAACCCGGTCGGCCATCTGGAGGGCAGTCAGGCGGGCAGTCAGGCGGGCAGGTCGGCGGCCCTGGCAGGCGGCTACGTGCGTTGTCCGCCGGCTGCGCCAGCGGCGAGGAGGCCTACACCCTCGCGATCACCCTGCACCGCGCCGGCCTGCAGGCCCAAGGCATCGATTGGGACGTGCTCGCGGTGGACCTGAACCCGGCCGCGCTGGCGCGCGCCGCGGCGGCCCGCTACGGCGAGTGGAGCCTGCGCGCGACGCCGCAGGAGCAGCGCGACCTCTGGTTCCACCGCGCCGATCCCGGCATGTGGACGCCGCTGCCGGCGATCCGCGAGCGCGTGCGCTTCGCGCAGCGTCACCTCGGGCTGCCGGATGCGATGTTCTGGGCGCCCGGCAGTTTCGACATCATCTTCTGCCGCAACGTGCTGATCTACTTCGAGCCCCGCGCCCTGCACCAGGCGATCCGCAATCTGACCGGCGCGCTGGCGCCGGGCGGCACGCTCTTCCTGGGCCACGCAGAGACCTTGCGCGGCAAGGACGTGGCGCAGGAGGCCGGCCTGGTGCTGCGACAGGCGCACGGCTGCTTCTTCTACCGGCGCGAGACGCCCGGGAACGCCGGCGCCTGGCCCCTCGCATGGTCGGCGACGGCGGCACCCGCGCAGCGGCCCGTCGCCGCCACCGCCGACGGCCCGGCCTCCCTGGCCCCCCTTGCGGGTTCTGAACGGGCCTCGGACGCTGCCGTCGCGCAGACGCTGTCGGGCGTCCCCGGCCGGGATGACGCCGCCGACCAGGCCCTGCTCGACGAAGCGCTGCAACTGATCGAATCCGGCCAGGTGGAGGACGGCCTGCGCGCCTGCGCGCGGCTGGTCTCGCCCGGCACCCCGGCGGCGCTGCAGGCCGAGGGGCTGTACCTGCACGGGCTGGCCATGGAAGAACGCGGCCAGTTGCCCGCCGCCGAGTGGCACCACCAGCGCGCCGCCGCCAAGGACGCGTCCTTCGCGCTGCCCCACCTGCGGCTGGGCCTGCTCGCCCGCCGCCGCGGCGAGGTCGTCGCCGCGCGCCGCGAGCTGGCCCGGGCGCTCGAACTGCTGGCCGACGAATCGACCGGGCGGCTGCGCCGCTTCGGCGGCGGCTTCGACCGCGACGACCTGCGGCGCCTGTGCCGCGACGAGATGCAGGAGACCCGCGCATGACGCAAGCGTCCCGCGAGCTGCTGGCCGAATGGCGCGAGTCCTTCGACCGCTCGTTCGGCGAGCCCCGCCGCCAGGCCGACGACGAGGCGGTCCTCGACGTGCTGGGCATACGGATTGCCGGCGACCCGTTCGCCCTGAACTTGGCCGACCTGGCCGGACTGACACCCGCCATGCCCGCCGCCCCGTATCCCGCCGCCGCCCCCGGGCTGCTCGGACTCGCGGGTCATCAGGGTCAGGTCTTGCCGCTGTACGACCTGCAGGCGCTGATCGGCCGCGGCCCCGCGGGCGACGTGCGCTGGTGGGCGATCGCGCGCGCGGCGCCGCTCGCGCTGGCCTTCGAGGGATTCGACGGCCAGTGGCGGCTCGCCGCCGGCGACCGGCTGCAGCAGAACGACACCGCCGGCACCGGCTGGGCCGTGCGTTGCGGCGGCGCGCTGCGCCCGCTGATCGAGCTCGACGGCCTGATCGCCGCCGTCACGGCCAACGCGCGGGTCGGCGCCGAGCACGAGGCCTCGACATCGACATCGACATCGACATCGACATCGACATCGACGTCGACGTCCACGACCGCCTTCACGACAACAACCAGCGCCGGCACCGCCGGACGATGACAGGGAGACCCGTGCCATGTGGACCTTCGGAAGAAAGCTGTCGGTGGGCTTCGCGCTGTCCTTCGCGCTGCTGCTGCTCATCGGGATCCTGGCCTACCGCGGCGTCGACGTCATGACGCAGACCAGCTACCAGGTCGCCCGCACGCATGCGGCGGTGGGCCACATCGGCGCGCTGATGAGCTACATGAAAGATGCCGAGACGGCGCAGCGCGGTTACCTGCTGACCGGCGAGGATCCTTACCTCGAGCCCTATCGCAGCGCCCTCGCCAACGTGCCGCGCGTGCTGGCGGAACTCAAGCCGATGCTCCGCGACAGTCCCGCGCAGCAGACCCGGTTCAACCAGGCCGTCACGATGATCGACGGGCTCATGCAACTGCACAAGGACCGCATCGAGACGCGGCGCGCCAGCGGCCTGGACACCAGCTTGAAGACGGTGGCGCTGGGCGAGGGCAAGCGCCGCATGGATGAGCTGCGCGCGGTCGTCGGCCAGATGGAGGAGGAAGAGAACGAGGTGCTGCGCGAGCGCGCGCGGGAGGTCGAGTCCACCGCCGCCACGGTGCGGGCGGCGATCATCTGGGGCACGGTGGCGGGCGCGCTGCTGGTGCTGATCGCGGCGCTGACGCTGAGCCGCGCGCTGAGCGGGCAGGTCGGCACGGCGGTGAAGCATGTGCAGCGATCGTCGGCGGAGCTGCAGGCCGCGGCGAACCAGCAGGCCGCGGGCGCGCGCGAAACGGCGACCTCGATGACCGAGATCTCGACCACCATCTCCGAGCTGCTGGCGACCTCGCGCCAGATCGCCGACAGCGCGCAGCGCGTGGTGGTCATCGCGGAACAGACGGCCGGCCTGGCCCGCAGCGGCGACGGCACGCTGCAGTCCGCGCGCGAAAGCATCGCCGCGATGCGGCGGCAGATCGACCTCGTCGTCGACCACATGCTGGACCTGGGCCGCAAGTCGCAGCAGATCGGCGTGGTGCTGGACCTGGTCGGCGAGCTGGCCGAGCAGACCAACATCCTGGCGATCAACGCGACGATCGAGGCGACCGTGGCCGGCGACGCCGGCCGGCGCTTCAGCGTCGTGGCGGACGAGATCCGCAAGCTCGCCGACCGCATGACGGCGTCGACCAAGGAGATCCGGCTCCAGATCGACGACGTGCGCGGCGCGGTCAACACCACCGTGATGGCGACCGAGACCGGCTCCAAGGCGGTGGACGCGGGCGCGCGCCAGTTCGACGACGTCGCCGCGAGCTTCGCCAAGATCGCCGGCCAGGTCGTCACGACCACCGACGCCGCGCGCGAGATCGAGCTCTCCACCAAGCAGCAGGCGACCGCGGTCGAGCAGTTGAACGTCGCGCTGTCCAACACGGCGCAGGCGTCGCGCGAGACCGAGGCGAGTTCCGGCCAGACCTCGCAGACCGCCACCGAGCTGGCGGAGATGTCGCGCGACCTGCTGCGCCTGGTGCAGTCGCAGCCCACCTGATCGATGACCTGACCAACGACCTGACCGGCGACCTGATCGAGACACCCCCGTGGCCAAGGACCCCTACCGCTTCTTCCGCGTCGAAGCCCGCGATCTGCTGCGGCAGATGAGCGAGGCCGTGCTCGCCGCCGAGCAGGCGCCCGCGCCCGACCTGCCGCCCCGGCTGCTGCGGCTGTCCCACACGCTCAAGGGTGCCGCGAGCGTGGTGCGCCTGCCCGCCATCGCGGCGCAGGCGCATGCGATCGAGGACCTGCTGACGCCGCTGCGCGACACCGGCGACGCGCCGGGCCGGGCCGAGCTCGACGCGCTGCTGACGCTGATCGACGCGACGCAGGCGTCGATCACGGCGCTTGACACGCCGGCGCCGGCGGCAGGCGCGGGATCGCCGGCGTCTGCGTCCTCGCCGGCGGGCGGCCTCGCGCCCGCTGCGACGCGCGCGGGCCAGGCCGACGCGGCGGGAGGTTCCGGCACGACGGGCGCCGCCGCTGCCAGCCCGCAGGCCGATGCGGTCGGCCTGCTCTCCGCGACGGCATCCCGTCCCGATCCGGTCGACGATCCCGTCGGCGCGATGCTGACGATTCCGCAGCTGATGCCCGAGGAGGTCGACGGCCTGCTGGCCGACATCGCGCGCACGCAGGGTCACCTCGCGCCGCTGGAGCGCGCCGGCGTGCTGCTGCGCGAGCTGCGCGGCGCGCTGGAAGGTCAGCAGGAGACGCTGGCCGGCCCGCTGGCGCGCATCGAGGACCAGATCGAGCGCGGCGCGCGCCAGCTCGCGCGCGAGCTCGTCGCCCTGCGCGACAGCGCCGAGCAGCTGCGGCTGCTGCCGGCGTCGCAGCTGTTCGCGCCGCTGCAGCGGGCGGCGCGCGATGCCGCACGCTCGCAGGACAAGCAGGCGCGGCTGACCGGCCACGGCGGCGACGTGAAGCTCGAGGCCGCGCTGCTGAACGCCCTCTCCGGCGCGCTGGTGCAGATGGTCCGCAACGCCGTGGCGCACGGCATCGAATCGCCGGCCGAGCGCATCGCCGCCGGCAAGCCGCCGCAAGGCCTCATCGAACTGCGCATCGAGCGTCGCGGTCGCGAGGTCCTGTTCTGCTGCTCGGACGACGGCGCCGGTCTGGATCTCGACGCCGTGCGCCGCACCGCCGTCGACAAGGGCGTGCCCGGCGCGGCGCGGCTGGATGACGCGGCCCTCATCGAACGCCTGCTGCGCGGCGGCCTGAGCACGGCGCGGCGCGTCGACGCCCTGGCCGGGCGCGGCGTCGGCATGGACCTGGTGCGCGACACGGCGGACCGGCTCGGCGGCCGCTTGACGCTGCGCAGCCGGCGCGGCGAAGGCACGACGGTCGAGCTCTGCGTCCCGCTGCAGTTGGCCGCCCTGCGCGCGATCCGGCTGTGCGCCGGCACCGTGTCGGCCTGGGTCCCGCTGGAAGCCGTCGAATGCGTGCTGCAGCGACCCGAACTGAACGGCTCGCATGTGGCCGTCGGCGACGAGCTGCTCCCCCATCTCTCCCTGGCCGAGGCGCTGCGCCCCGGCGTCGCGGCCCCGCCGCCGCGTTCGGCGCTGGTGCTGCGCGCCGGCGGTCAGCGCGCGGTGCTGGGCGTGGATTCGCTCGACGGCGTGACCAGCGTCGTGCTGCGGCCCCCGCCGGCCTTGCTGCCGCCCTCGCCGCTGATCTCCGGCCTGGCGCTGGACGCGGCGCGGCAGCCGGTCCCGGTGCTCGCGCCCGAAGGCCTGATCGCCGCGGCGCGCCAGGCGCGGCCCCGCCCGGTCGCGGCGCCGGCCCGGACCGGCACGATCCTGGTCATCGACGACTCGCTCACCACGCGCATGCTGGAGCAGAGCATCCTCGAGGCCGCCGGCTACCGCGTGCACATGGCCGCCTCCGCCGAGGACGGCCTGGAGGCCGCGAAGCGCGAGCGTTATGCGCTGATCCTGTGCGACGTGGAGATGCCGGGCATGGACGGTTTCGAATTCATGTCGCGCATCCGCGGCGACGCGGCGCTGCGCGACATCCCGGCGGTGCTGGTCACCTCGCGCAACGCGCCGGAGGACCTCGCGCGCGGCAAGGCCGTCGGCGCGGACGGCTACATCGTCAAGGGCGAGTTCGCGCAGAACGAATTCCTCGCGCAGGTCGCGCGCCTGGTCGCGCGCTCGGCGGACGCGGCCGCCGGCGGCGCGGCGCGCCAGGGAGCGGCGGCATGAGCAGCGGCATCGGAAGCACCGGCGGCGTGGGCGGCGGCACCGGCGGCATCGGCGGTCTGGGCGGCAGCGCGCCGCCGTCGACGAAGACGCTGCGGGTGCTGGTGGTCGAGGACTCGATCACCGTGATGGCGCATATCCGCGAGGTCCTGGCCGCGCAGCGCGACATCGAGGTCGTCGGGGAAGCCCACGACGGCGCGCGGGCCGTGGCGCTGTGCCAGCAGCTGCGTCCGGACGTCGTCTCGATGGACATGATGCTGCCGGGCATGGACGGCCAGGCGGCGACGGAAGCCATCATGGCCCACTGCCCGACGCCCATCCTGATCGTCTCGTCCTCGACCAACCGCGGCGAACTGCTGCGCACCTACGAGGCGCTGGCCGCCGGCGCCGTCGAGGTGCTGGAGAAACCCAGCGCCGGCCAGCCCGAGGGCGAATGGGAACAGCGCTACGTCACGCTGCTGCGGCTGGTGGCGCGGATCCGCGTCATCACGCATGTGCGCGCGCGCATCGGCGGCCGGCCCGCCGCGCGCGTCCCGGCGCCGCCGCCGATGCCGCGTCGCGCGGTGCTGGCGCTGGGCGCGTCCACCGGCGGTCCGGGCGCGCTGATGAAGGTGCTGCAGGCGCTGCCCGCGCCCGCGCCGCTGCCGGTGCTGATCGTGATGCACATCAACGCCGTCTTCAGCCGCGGCTTCGCCGAATGGCTGGACGCGCAGACGCCGCACCGCGTGCGCTACGCCCACGGCGGCGAGCGCCTGCGCGACCTGGCCGGCCAGGTGGTCCTGGCGCCGCCGGACGTGCACCTGGTCGTGCGCGGCGGACAACTCGAGCTCACTCACACGCCGCCGCGCCATTCGTGCCGGCCGTCGGTGGACGAGCTTTTCGAATCCCTGGCCGCGGAGAGCGGTCCGGGCGTCGCGGCGGCACTGCTGACCGGCATGGGACGCGACGGGGCGCAAGGCCTGCTCGCGATCCGCCGCGCCGGCGGCGCGACGCTGGCGCAGGATGAAGCCAGTTCGATGGTCTACGGCATGCCGCGCGAGGCCGCCCAGCTGGGCGCCGCCGAGCGCGTGCTGACGCTGGCCGACATCGGACCCGCCCTGATGGGCTTGAGCGGCATGGCCTGGGGAGGGGCCCACACATGAACAAGAGAACCCTCATCGTCGAAGACAGCCTGACGGTCCGGATGGACCTGCGGGAGGCGCTCGAGGACGCCGGCTTCGACTGCGTCGAATGCGCGACGCTGGCGCAGGCCCGGGCCGCCCTGGCCGACGGCATGCCCGCGCTGGTCCTGCTGGACAACCAGCTGCCCGACGGCGACGGCGGCAGCTGGCTGGCCGAGCTGCGCGCCACGCCGCGCGGCGGCGCCGACTGCATCGTGCTGATCCTGTCCAACGCCTCGCAGGCCGGCGACCGGCTGCGCGGCATCGCGCACGGCGCGGACGAGTACGTCGGCAAGCCCTACGACCGCACCTACGTCGTCGACCGCGCCCGCGAGCTGGTGCGCCAGCGGCAGGCCCGCGTGGCGACGCCGGACCCGCATGTCGCCACGGTGCTGCTGATCGACGACAGCGAGACCTTCCGGGAGGCGCTGTGCGACGCGCTGGAACCGCAAGGCTACGACATCCACATGGCCGCTCACGGCGAGGAAGGCCTGCGCCAGGCCGCGGCGCTGCGGCCCAACGCGGTGATCGTGGACCAGCACATGCCGGGCATCGACGGCGCCGCGGTGATCCGCCGGCTGCGGCTGGACCCGGCGCTGCGCCACACGCCCTGCCTGCTGCTGACCGCGGACGAAGGCCCGGAAGCGGAGCTGCGCGCGCTGGAGGCCGGTGCCGACGCGTTCGCGCGCAAGCAGGACGACGTGGACCTGATCCTGGCGCGCGTCGCCGCGATGCTGCGCAGCGCCAAGTCCAGCGTGCCCGAACAGGGCGCGAGCCTGTCCGGTCCCAAGCGCCTGCTGCTGGTCGACGACAGCGCCAACGTGCTGGCGGAGCTGGGCGCCACGCTGCGCGACGACGGTTACGACGTGATCGCCGCCGGCACCGGCGAGCTGGCGTTGGAGCTGCTGGCGGTGCAACCGGTGGATGCCGTGCTGCTCGACGTGCAGATGCCGGGCATCGGCGGACTGGAGACCTGCCGGCGCATCAAGGCCGCGCCGGCCCTGCGCGACATCCCGGTGGTGCTGCTGACGGCCTTCGAGGGGCGGGCCTCGATGCTGGCCGGGCTCGAGGCCGGCGCCGACGACTACGTCGTCAAGGCCAACGGCGAGGTCGAGCTGCTCAAGGCCCGGCTGCGCGCGCAGTTGCGTCGCAAGCAGTTCGAGGACGAGGCCCGCCGCGTCCACGCCGAGCTGCACAGCAGCGCGATGGAGGCCGCCGAGGCGCGCGCCGCGCGGGACCTGGCCGACAGCCGCGCCGAGCTGCTGGCCGTGCTGCAGCAGCGCAACGACGCGCTGGAGCAGCTCAACGCCGAACTCAGCCGCGCCAGCAGCGCCAAGACCGCCTTCCTGTCGACCATGTCGCACGAGCTGCGCACGCCGTTGAACGCCGTCATCGGCTTCGCGCAGCTGATGCGCGACGGCGCGGCGGGACCGGTCAGCGATCGCCAGTCCGAGTTCTGCAACCACATCCACAACGCGGGGCAGCATCTGCTGTCGCTGGTCAACGACCTGCTGGACATGGCCAAGATCGAGGCCGGCCGGGTCGACCTGGACATCGAGCCGGTCGACCTCGACGAGCTGCTGCGCGACGCGCTGACCATCGTCCAGGAGCGCGCGCGGCTGAACCGCATCCAGATGGACTTCTTCGGCGTCGGCGGCAACCAACGGCTGTGCGTCGACCGCCGCCGGCTGCGGCAGATCATCTACAACCTGCTGTCCAACGCCGCGAAGTTCACGCCCAAGGGCGGGAACATCCGGCTCGAGGCGCGCCGCGTGACGCGGCTCCGCGCCCGTGAGGCGCTGCCGGGCTTCCCGGACGGGCGACGCTCGGAACTGCCGGACAGCGAGTACGGCGAGTTCATCCAGATCAGCGTCACCGACAACGGCATCGGCATCCCGCCGGAGGGGCTGGACAAGCTCTTCCAGCCCTTCAACCAGGTCCGCAACGTGCTGACGCACAAGGTCGAGGGCACCGGCCTGGGACTGGCGACGGTGGCGCGCCTGGTGCAGCTGCACGGCGGCGCGGTGGCCGTGAGCAGCGCGCCGGACAAGGGCAGCTGCTTCACCTGCTGGCTGCCGTGGCGCGATCCGGTGGTGCCCGACGTCATCCTGCCGGACGAGCCCGGCGCGCGCCCGCTGGCGCTGGTGATCGAGCACAACGCGCCGGCCGCGGCGCTGATGCAGACGCAGCTGAACGCGGCGGGCTTCCGCGTGCGCCACGTGGCCTCCGCGGAGGCGGCCTTGGAGCTCGCGCCGCAGCTGCGGCCCGACCTGATCACGCTGGAGGTCAACCTGCCGGGCGGGCTGGACGGTTGGGAGCTGCTGTCGCGCCTGAAGAACCTGCCGGGCTGGGCGCACATCCCGGTGGTGGTGGTGTCGGTCGACGCGGGGCAGGAGGTGGCCTTGTCGCTCGGCGCGTCGGCGGTGCTGCACAAGCCGGTCTCGCGCAAGGCGCTGAGCAAGGAGCTGGAGATGCTCGGCTTCAAGCCGACGGCCACGCGCAAGTTCCTGGTGCTGGCGATCAGCGACGCGCCGGGGGACCTGCAATCGCTCAGCGCGCACCTGTCGCAGCCGGGCTTCTCGGTGCTGCGCGCGACCGGCGGCAAGGAAGGCATCGAGCTCGCGCGCCGCCACGTGCCCGACCTGATCGTGCTGGACCTGCTGATGACCGAGGTCGACGGCATCGGCGTCGTCGAGGCGCTGCAGCGCGACCCGTTGACGGCGGCGATCCCGGTGATCGTCGTGGCGGCCTCGCAGCTGACGACGCGCGACCGCGAGCTGCTGAACCGCCACGTGCAGCGCGCGACCGCCGTCCGCGATCCGGCCGTCGACGGCGCGGGGCCGACGCCGGCACCGGGCGCACCGGGCGCACCGGGGGCGCCGGGCGCCCGCGGGCCGTCCCAGCCTCAGGGACACTTCATGGACGAGGTCAAGCGCGCGATCAGCCGCACGAGCTGGGGCGACCTCGATCCGCTGGACGAATGACCACGGCCAGCACCTGTGCCGAGGGAGACACGAGATCACGATGCAAGCGACAGCGATTCCCATGACCCTGGTCCTCGTCGAGGACTCGTTGACCATCCGCCGGCAACTGCTGCAGCGGCTGGCGTCGGTGCCCGGGCTGCGGGTGGTCGGCGAGGCGGCCGACGAGACCACGGCCCTCACGCTGATCGGCCACCTGCGGCCGGACGCCGTGCTGCTGGACCTGTCGCTCGCCCACGGCGGCTCCGGCCTGGCGGTGCTGAAGGCGCTGCGCAAGCAGGGCTACGCGGGGCAGGTGCATGTGCTGTCGCACCAGACCGACGCCTACCGCGCGGCCGTGCTGGCGGCCGGCGCGAACGGCTTCTTCGACAAGGCCGAGGAGCTCGACGTGATGCTGTGCCAGCTCACCGGCCAACCGCAGGTGCCGGCGCCGGAGCCGCTCTCCCCGGCGGCGCTGCGGGAGCGGCTCGACCAGACGGTCAAACTCGCGATGCGGGACGGCTCGGAGGTCGTCGTGCACGTGATCGCGGGGCCGCCGGCCTCGCTGCCGCCGTTGGCGGCGCAACTGATCGTGGGGCTGGACGCCGCCGACCTGATCGGCTGGAGCGGCGCGCCGGGCGATGCGCAACTCTGCGTCGTGCAGATCGACAGCGACGACACGCCCACGCTGCGGGAGCGGCTGGACGTGCTGGCGCCGGACACGCGGCTGGGGCAGGCGCGTTTGCCCGACGACGCGCTCTCCGCGGGCGGGCTGGTGACAGTGGCTGAACTGCGGGCTCTGGGGAAGCTGCCGTCCTGAGCGCGTGACGCGCTGGTGACCGCGGCGCATGACTCGAACGAGTCAGCACCTCCAGGTCATGCCCCGACTTGAACCTCGGCCAACGGGCGCCTAAGTTCGGCGAACAGCTGAAACAACGTCTCGGCGGCACCACCGTGCCCGTCCGGCACTTGAATTGCCCCCGCCGACTGGATTACTCTTCGTCGCAGGAGGTCAACGACCGTGGACGTTCTCCAGCTGGACATCTCGGGCCGACCGCAGGCCTGGATCTCGTCGAAGGAAGCAGCGGTGCTGTACGCCAGCGACGCCATCGCGTGGACGCTGGGGGAGCCCTTCCACGTCCTGCGCGGCGGATACCAGCGGCTGACCGGGCTGCAATCTCGGATCGAGCTGCATCCGATCGTGGCGGTCCGCGGCGCGGTGCCGAGCCGCGCGTGGCGCCAAGCGCCGGCCTTGTCCAACTTCAAGCTGTTCGCGCGGGATCGCCATGTCTGCGCCTACTGCGGGCACGTGCTGCATGCGGACCTGCTGACGCGGGAGCACATCCAACCGGTGTCGCGCAACGGCCGCGACACCTGGATGAACTGCATCACCGCCTGCCGCGCCTGCAACGGCCGCAAGGGCAACCGCACGCCGGAAGAGGCGCACATGGCCCTCCTCTACCTGCCCTACGTGCCCAGCCTGCATGAGGACATGATCCTGCGCGGCCGCCGCATCGTGGCGGACCAGATGGAGTTCCTGCTGGCGAGCGTGCCGAAGTCGTCGCGGCTTTATCCGATCTGAGTCAGCGCTTATCCGCGCTGCCATCGCAGTCGTTCGCATCGGCTTAAGAGCCTTCAAAGGCGACTCCTGTAGAGTCTTTTCATGCCCCTTCGAGGGGGCGGCATGCCGCATGCCGTCGAGGTAAAGACTTGTTGCCTGGTCAACGGCGACGCACTGATGTTCGTTGGCCGTGCATCGATTGGAGAACTGAGATGAAGAAGCTGCTGATTGCCACGATGGTGGTGGCCCTGGCCGCCTGCACCACGACGAATCCCGACGTCATCCAGCGCGGCGACGCGCAGCGCATGTCGCAGGTGCAGGACGCCACGGTGCTGTCCTGGCGCCCGGTGACGGTGGACGGCTCGCAGAGCGGTGTCGGCGCGGTCGCGGGTGCGGTGGCGGGCGGCGTGGCCGGCGGCAGCGTCGGTGGCAGCCGCGAGGGCGTGATCGTCGGCGTGCTGGGCGCGGTGGCCGGTGCGGCGCTGGGCAACGCGGTGGAGCGCAGCACGACGAAGGAACAGGCGGTCGAGATCCTGCTGCAGCTGCGCAACGGCGAACGTCGCGCGATCGTCCAGGCGCAGGGCAATGAGAACTTCGCCTCCGGCGAGCCGGTGATCATCGTCACCACCGGCGGCAAGTCGCGCGTGATGCGCGCGCCGGCGGCGACGCGCACGAACTGAGCGCGGCTCAGGCGAGCGTCGAACGCTCAACACGACGAAGGGGCCTCGCGGCCCCTTCTGTCGTTTCTGGTTCTGAAATCAGCCTTCGTTGATCGCGGCTGCCTGCACCGCAGGCAATTGCCTCAGCAGGTCGACAAGATGAACCTCCACCGTGTCCCAGATCATGTGAATGTTGATGTCGATGGCGCGATGGGCAATCCGATTGCGCAATCCCCTCATGAGGCCCCACGGCAGCTGCTCATTGGCGGCAAGGAACGCCTCATGCTCCGCCAGCAGCCTCGCCGCAGCTTCTTCCCAAGACCAGGATATTGAAGAGCACAGCGTGTTGCGTCTTCTTGTCCTCCAGAAAATCGGCCTTGCCGAGTCCGTCCACATGGTTGCACGCGAAGATCGCGGCCTCCTGCATGTGCTCCAAATGATCCACCAAGGTGAAGCGGCTCATACAGGCCGCGCCTCAGCGAGAACCCGACTGCGATATTTGACCGGCACCTCAGGGGGCGTCAGCAGGCACACGGGAACACCCAGCAACTCTTCCAGGTCGCTGTAGAGACCACCCAGATGGAACAGTGTGGCACCGGGCAGCGCGTCCACCAGCAGGTCCAGTTCCTCGTTGTCCTGATCCTTGCCATGCAGCACCGACCCGTACACACGCAGGTTGGCTGTGGTGGGATATCGGGCCACGATGGCGCCCAGTTGGTCCCGCTTCAGAGCGAGTGCTTCAGAGGGCTTCATTCACTCTCCTTCCACTGCGGCAACCTCACCGCAGTCAGAAAAGGATAAGCCCGCTCCGACGCGCGCCACACGAGCGGTGTTGCGGAATCACTTCACCCGCTGCTTCTCCAGCTTGCGTGCCAGCGTGCGCCGGTGCATGCCCAGCCGCCGCGCGGTTTCCGAGATGTTGAAGTCCGTCGCCGCCAGCGTCTCGTGGATGTGCTCCCACTCCAGCGTCTTGATGGACGTGGTGGCGCGGTCGGTGACCTCGACCTCCGCATCGCCCTGCGCACGCGAGAACGCGGCCTCGATGTCGTCGGTGTTCGCCGGCTTCGCGAGGTAGTGCCGCGCGCCCAGCTTGATCGCCTCCACCGCCGTCGCGATGCTCGCGTAGCCGGTCAGCACCACGATCACCATCTCCGGGTCGTGCTCGTGCAAGGTCTGCACGCAGGCCAGGCCCGAGCCGCCGCCCGCCAGCTTCAGGTCGACGACCGCGTATTCCGGCGCCTCCTCCGGGCCGCGATCGGTCAGCAGCTTCTGCACCTGCTCCACGCTCGTCGCGCGCAGCACCTGGTAGCCGCGGCGCTCGAACGAGCGCGACAGCGTGCGCGCGAACGCGTCGTCGTCCTCGACGATCAGCAGCAGGCGGTCGGTATCGGCGATCAGGTCATCCGGCGTCATGGGCAGCATTGTCGGGGAGTCCAAGGGGCGCCAGTGCGGACAGGGGCATGCGGATTTCGACTTCCGCGCCGCCGCCCTCTTCCGCCGGCCGGTTGCGCGCCTGCAGCTTGCCGCCCAGCGAGCGCACCACGTTCAGCGCGAGGAACAAGCCCAGCCCGCCGCCCGCCCGGCCCTTGCTCGATTGATACGGCTTGCCGAAGCGCTCCAGCATCTCGGGCAGGAAACCCGCCCCGCGGTCGCTCACGCGCAGCACCAGCTCGCCGTCATCGGCCAGCGCGCGCAGCGTCACCGGACGGCCCGGCGCGGCCTCGAGCGCGTTGTCCAGCACGTTGTCGATCATCTGCTTGAGCCCGACGTCCGAGACGATGCGCATCTTCGGCAGGTCCGGCGCCGGCAGGTACTCGAGGCCGTGATGCGGACGCGTCGCGCGCCAGTGCCCGGCCAGTTCGTCAAGGAAGGCCTGCAGCGTGGTCACCGTCGGCGCCTCGCCGCGCAGCTCGCCCGCCGACATCAGGATGCCGCTGACGATGGCCTTGCAGCGGCCCAGCTGGATCTGCATCTCCTCGATCTCCTCGCGCAGCTCCGGATCGCCGGCGAACGGAGCCATCCGCGACCAGTCGCCCAGGATCACCGACAGCGTCGCCAGCGGCGTGCCGAGCTCGTGCGCCGCGCCCGAGGCCAGCAGGCCCATGCGGACGATGTGCTCCTCCTCGGCGGCGCGCTGGCGCAGGTCGGCCAGCCGCGCGTCGCGCTGGCGCAGGTTGCGCCCGATGCGCTGGATGAAGATCACCAGCAGCGCCGCGTTGATCGCGAAGCAGATCAGCAGGCCGCCGATGTAGTGCGTCGGCAGCGCCAGGCCTTCCATGTCCGGCACCAGCAGCGGCTGGTGCCACTGCGTCAGCGCGACGAAGCAGCCGCCTGTCACCGCCACCGTGAACCAGATGTAGCGCGAAGGCAGCAGCACCGCGCCCACCGCGATCTGCAGCAGGAACAGGAAGATGAAGGGGTTGGTGACGCCGCCGCTGTAGTACAGCTGGCCGCTGAGCACGGCGATGTCGACGAGCAGGCCGGCGAAGAGCTCGGCGTTGCGCACGCTCGGCACCCAGCGCGTGCGCAGCCAGCAGGCGACGTTGAACAGCACCAGGATCGCCAGCAGCGTCATCATCTCCGGCATCGGCAGCCGGATGTGCAGCGCGAAGTGCACCGACAGCACCGTGCCGAACTGCCCCGCCGCCGCCAGCCAGCGCAGCTGCACCAGCTGCTGCAGGTTGTTGCGGCCGGCCTGCAGCGCGCCCTCGCCGGAGGAGTCCTCGATGCCCAGCGCCCCGGCCGCGCCGTCCAGGTAGCGGCTGTCGTCGGGGTGGTCGTCGTCCGGATCGGGACGGCTCAAGGGCATGGTCGCGGCCTCAGTCCGTCGTGCGGCGGCGATCGAAGCGCCACAGCCAGAAGCCGACGCCCGCGAGCATCGCCGCCATCGCGAACCAGGTCAGCGCGTACTGCAGGTGATGGTTGTTGAAGCGCACCACCGTCAGCCCGCCGCGCGGCCATTGCGTCTGGTCGTCGGCCGCGGCGGCATCGACGAAGTACGGCGCCACCGGGCCCTCGACGACCTGGCGCGCCTTGGCGATCGCCTCGACGTCGCGCGAGTACCAGCGGTCCTGCGCCGGCTCGTTCTTGCGCAGCAGGCTACCCCCCGGCTCCGTCATGCGCAGCAGGCCGACGACCTTGTCCTCGCCCTGCGTCTCCGACGCCGTGCGCGACGCGCGGGTCTTGAACTCCGGCGGCACGAAGCCGCGGTTGACCAGCACCCAGTCGCCGCGCTCGGTGCGCAGCGGCGTCAGCACCCAGTAGCCGGTGCCGAGCTCGGTGCTCGCGCCCACCAGCGTCTCGCGCGAGTGGTCGAAGCTGCCGGTGAGCGCGACCTTGCGGTACTCGTCGCCGTCCTTGGTGATCGCGCTCCAGCGGTCCGCGCCGGGCGCGCGCTCGGGCGCCGCCGCCAGCCGCTTGTCCAGCCGCGCGATCAGGTCTTCCTTCCACGCCAGCCGCTGCAGCTGCCAGACGCCCAGCGAAATGAACACCGCAAATGAAAGGGCCGCGCCCAGCAGCAACGCCCAGAAGGCGATGCCGCGGCGCGGCCGCTGCGGTTCCGTGAGGAACGCGGTCATCAGGGCATGTTGCGCATGTCGTGGACCGGCATCATGTTGCTGTTCAGGTGGAACATCACCCAGATCGAGCCGGCCAGCATGATCACCACGACGGCGATCGTGAAGATCAGCGACAGCATGGACCAGCCGCCCTCGACCTTCGAGTTCATGTGCAGGAAGTACACCATGTGGACCACGATCTGCACGGCCGCGAAGCCCAGCAGCACGATGCCCATCGCCGCCGACGACGAGATCGACTTCGTCATCACCAGGAAGAACGGGATCGCCGTCAGGATCAGCGACAGCAGGAAGCCGATCAGGTAGCCCTTGACGGTGGCGTGGTAGCCGACGTCCTCATGATCGTCGTGGCCGTGGCCGCCATGGCCATGGTCGTGGCCATGCGCGTCATGGCCGTGGTCGTGTTGGTGGTTGTTGCTCACGGCAGCACTCCCATCAGATAAACGAAGGTGAAGACACCGATCCAGATCACGTCCAGGAAGTGCCAGAACATCGACAGGCAGATCAGGCGGCGCTTGTTCTCCTTGGTCAAGCCCAGCTTGCTGACCTGGATCATCAGCGTGACCAGCCAGATGCAGCCGAAGGTGACGTGCAGGCCGTGCGTGCCGACCAGCGTGAAGAACGACGACAGGAAGGCGCTGCGCTGCGGACCCGCGCCTTCATGGATCAGGTGCGCGAACTCATAGAGTTCCACCGCCAGGAAGCACAGGCCGAGCACGCCGGTGATCGCCAGCCAGGCCAGCGTGCCGGTCTTCTTGTTGCCCAGCATCTTGATCATGGCGAAGCCATAGGTGATCGAGGAGAGCAGCAGGAAACCGGTGTTCAGCGCCACCAGCGGCAGGTCGAAGAGGTCGGCGCCCGACGGGCCGGCCGCGTAGCTGCGGCCCAGCACCGCATACGTTGCGAACAGCACCGCGAAGATGAGGCAGTCGCTCATCAGGTAGATCCAGAACCCGAGGAGCGTGCCGTGCTGCGGGTGATGGTCGCCGTTGTCGTAGAACACCGGCGTGCCGGTGTTGTTCGTCATGGTCGTTGCTTGCATTTGGAGTTCGCTCGCTGCGGAATCAGGCCTGGGCGGCCAGCACCTTGGTGCGGGCTTCTTCCGTGCGGGCCACTTCATCCGCGGGGATGTAGTAGTCGCGCTTGTAGTTGAAGGTGTGGACGATCGCCGCGATGACGGTCACCGCGAAGGCGACACCCGCCACCAGCCACATGTGCCAGATCAGGGCGAAGCCGAACAGGGTCGACAGGCCGGCCAGGATCACGCCGGCGCCGGTGTTCTTCGGCATGTGGATCTCCTTGAAGCCGGCGACCGGACGCTGGTGGCCCCGGGTCTTCATGTCGTGCCACGCGTCGTGGTCGTGGACCACCGGCGTGAACGCGAAGTTGTACTGCGGCGGGGGCGACGAGGTCGACCACTCCAGCGTGCGGCCCTGCCACGGATCGCCGTCGAAATCGCGCAGCTGGTCGCGCTTGAAGTAGCTCACCACCAGCTGGATCAGGAAGCTGCCGATGCCCGCCGCGATCAGCAGCGCGCCGAAGGCGGCGATCTGGAACCAGATCTGGAACGACGGATCGTCGAAGTGGCTCATGCGGCGCGTCACGCCCATCAGGCCCAGGACGTACAGCGGCGTGAAGGCCACGAAGAAGCCGATCTGCCAGAACCAGAACGAGCACTTGCCCCAGAACGGATCCAGCTTGTAGCCGAAGGCTTTCGGGAACCAGAACGAGATGCCCGCCAGCAGGCCGAACAGCACGCCGCCGATGATCACGTTGTGGAAGTGGGCGATCAGGAACAGCGAGTTGTGCAGCACGAAGTCGGCCGGCGGCACCGCCAGCAGCACGCCCGTCATGCCACCGATCACGAAGGTGACCATGAAGCCGACGGTCCAGTACATCGGGACCTCGAACTTGATGCGGCCGCGGTACATCGTGAACAGCCAGTTGAAGATCTTCGCGCCCGTCGGGATCGAGATGATCATCGTCGTGATGCCGAAGAACGAGTTGACGCTGGCCCCCGACCCCATCGTGAAGAAGTGGTGCAGCCACACGAGGTAGGACAGGATGGTGATCACGACGGTCGCATAGACCATCGACGCGTAGCCGAACAGCTTCTTCTGGCTGAAGGTGGAGACCACCTCAGAGAAGATGCCGAAGGCCGGCAGCACCAGGATGTAGACCTCGGGGTGGCCCCAGATCCAGATCAGGTTGATGTACATCATGGCGTTGCCGCCAAGATCGGTCGTGAAGAAGTTGGTGCCGGCGTAACGGTCCAGCGACAGCAGCGCCAGCGCCGCGGTCAGGATCGGGAACGAGGCCACGATCAGGATGTTCGAGCACAGCGAGGTCCAGGTGAAGACCGGCATCTTCATCATGGTCATGCCCGGCGCGCGCATCTTGATGATGGTCGCGATCAGGTTGATGCCCGAGAGCGTGGTGCCGACCCCCGCGACCTGCAGCGACCAGATGTAGTAGTCCACCCCCACGCCCGGGCTGGCGAGCAGCCCCGACAGCGGCGGATAGGCCAGCCAGCCGGTGCGCGCGAATTCGCCGACGAACAGCGAGGCCATGCACAGCACGGCGCCGCCGGTGGTCATCCAGAAGCTGAAGTTGTTCAGGAACGGGAAGGCCACGTCGCGCGCGCCGATCTGCAGCGGCACGACGTAGTTCATGAAGCCGGTGATCAACGGCATCGCCACGAAGAAGATCATGATCACGCCGTGGGCGGTGAAGACCTGGTCGTAGTGGTGCGGGGGCAGGAAGCCCAGCTGGTCGCCGAAGGCGATGGCCTGCTGCGCGCGCATCATGAGCGCGTCGGCGAAGCCGCGCAGCAGCATGACCAGGCCCAGCACGATGTACATGATGCCGATCTTCTTGTGGTCGATGCTGGTCACCCAGTCGCGCCAGAAGGGGCACCACAGCTTGAACTTCGTCATCAGGGCGAGGACGAAGAGGCCGCCCAGGGCGACCATCGCGAAGGTGCCGATCAGGATCGGCTCGTGCAGCGGAAGCGCCTCCAGGCTGAGGCGCCCGAAGATGAGCTTTTGAACGTCAATCATCTTGGATCTCTGTTGTGCTTGCGGTTCCGGCGCAGCTGTTCACAGCGGACGCCGGGGACGCCGATCAGTTACGGGTGGCCGAGGCCTGCCACTGCGAGGCGTACTGCCCCGCGTTGTCAGGCGTGCACAGCGCGGCCACGAAGATCCGCTTCTGCTCATTGCTCCAGGGCTTGCTGGCCAGGCCGTCGATGGCGCCCTTGCCGCCGCCGCCGGCGGCGTCGATGGCCATCATCTGGCCCATGCACATCTTGGAACCGTCGACGCAGCGATTGACGACCGCGTCGAACAGGCCGGGGGCGATGCTGGAGAAGCGGCGCACCGGCTGGCGCTCGGACGGCTTCTCGAGATCGAGGTACAGCTCCTTGGTCAGCGCGACGCCGTCGGCCTTGTTGCGCTCGACCCAGGCGGCGAACTCGTCGTTGGACAGGCCGTGGAACTTGAAGCGCATGTGCGAGAAGCCGTCGCCGCTGAAGTTGGCGGAGAAGCCGTCATACACGCCGGGCTTGTTGATCACGGCGTGGAGCTGGCTCTGCATGCCGGGCATCGCGTAGATCATGCCGGCCATGGCGGGCACGTAGAACGCGTTCATCACGGTCGACGAGCTGATCTTGAAGTGGATCGGGCGGTCCACCGGCGCGACCAGTTCGTTGACCGTCGCCACGCCCTGCTCCGGATAGATGAACAGCCACTTCCAGTCCAGCGCCACGACCTCGACGTTCAGCGGCTCGACGCCGGCGGGGATCGCGCGCTGCGCGTCCAGCCGTTCGAGCGGGCGGAAGGGGTCCAGCTTGTGGGTGCTGATCCAGGTCATCGCGCCCAGCGCGATGATGATCAGCAGCGGCGCGCCCCAGATGATCAGTTCCAGCCGCGTCGAGTGGTCCCACTCCGGCGAATAGGTCGCCTGGGTGTTGGACGCGCGGTAGCGGAAGGCGAAGACCAGGGTGAGGATGATCACCGGGACGATGATCAGCAGCATCAGCAGCGTCGATGCGACGATGAGCTGCGCCTGCTGGTTCGCGATGTCGCCCGAAGGTTTCATCACGACCAGGTTGCAGGCGGTGAGGGGCAGCACCAGGGCCAGCAGCCCGAGACGGGCCAGTGACCGGATCGGGCCGGCGAGACTTGTTTTTGCAGATGCTTTGAGGTACATGGGACTCAGCAGACCATCAGGCGTAGTTCACGCGGAACCCCCTTTTCGCCCCGAGAAGGCCTCGGGAACCCGTCGTCCGGAACCTGGTGGGGTTTCTTCCGAAGGGAAAGCGATAAAGGGGAAAACGACACTTGTCGACCGTTGCACGCCGGGCGCAGATTTTGCCCGATTGACCAAAGCTAACTATTGGACATTTTGTCCCAGGTAGGAGACGTATGAACAGCAGCACCCTTTCAACAGCCGGGCAACACCTGGCGACCGTGGGCCAGCCGCTGCCGCGAGGCACCGGGGTGGCGACGAAGGAGGAGCAGGACGCGGTCGCCCCGGGCGACATCGCGGTGGGCGTGGTGAGCGGCCGGGCGTCCGAGTACTTCGACTTCTTCGTCTACGGCATCGCCTCGGTGCTGGTGTTCCCGTCGATCTTCTTCCCGCACATGGAGCGCCTGGAGGGGACGCTGTACGCCTTCGCCCTGCTGGCGCTGGCCTTCGTGGTGCGCCCGATCGGCACGCTGGTCGGGATGGAGATCCAGCGGCGCTTCGGCCGCAGCGTGAAGCTGACGGTGGCGCTGTTCCTGCTGGGCATCTCGACCTGCACGATCGCCGTGCTGCCCGGGTTCAACACCTGGGGCGGCGCGGCCATCGGCCTGCTGGCGCTGTGCCGGATCGGTCAAGGCCTGGCCCTGGGCGGGTCCTGGGACGGCCTGCCCTCGCTGCTGGCGCTGAACGCCCCCGAGGGCCGGCGCGGCTGGTACGCGATGCTGGGGCAGCTCGGCGCGCCCATCGGCTTCCTGATCGCGGCGGCGCTCTACGCCTACCTGTGGAGCAGCCTGGCGACCATCGACTTCCTGAGCTGGGGCTGGCGTTATCCGTTCTTCGCGGCCTTCGCGATCAACGTCGTGGCGCTGTTCGCACGCCTGCGCCTGGTCGTGACGCACGAGTACGAGAAGAACATGGAGGAGCACGAGCTCGATCCCTGCGACACGGACGAGCTGTTCGAGCAGCAGGGCACCACGCTGTTCATCGGCGCGTTCGCCGCGCTGGCCAGCTACGCGCTGTTCCACATCGTCACGGTGTTCCCGCTGTCGTGGGTGATGCTCTACGGCGACCAGAACGTCACGCAGTTCCTGATCGTGCAGGTCATCGGCGCCCTGCTGGCGGCGGCGGCGATGCCCATCTCCGGGATGATCGCGGACCGCATCGGCCGGCGCAGCACCTTGGGCATGCTCGCCACGACGATCGGGATCTTCAGCCTGTTCGCGCCCATCCTGCTGGACAGCGGCAGCATGGGCCAGAACATCTTCATCCTGGTGGGCTTCGTGCTGCTGGGGCTGTCCTACGGCCAGTCCTCGGGCGCGGTGACGTCCAACTTCCTGCCCCGCTTCCGCTACACGGGCGCGGCGCTGACCTCGGACCTGGCCTGGATCATCGGCGCGGCCTTCGCCCCGCTGGTGGCGCTGGGCCTGTCGGCGAAGTTCGGGCTGTGGGCGGTCACCGTCTACCTGCTCTCGGGCTCCATCGTCACGCTGGTGGCGCTGCGGACCAACCGGATGCTGACGATGAAGGACAAGGACTGACACCCAAAGTCGCGACACGGGCTTGACAGCCCGCGACGCGAAAAAGCAACGGCCGGTCGGGAGATCGGCCGTTTTCTTTTGCCCCTCGCCGCCGCGAGGCGCCCTTGCCCCTGCGCAACGGATCCGTCCGATCGGAATGACCCTACTGAATTAGATAGCAAGCTACCTAATTAGAATCGCGGTCATGACGTCCTCGAGCTCCAAGCCGCCCCACACCCCGACGCGCACCCTGACGCGCACCGCGCGCGAGACCGCGCTGATGTCGATCGGCATGACGCTGCCCGTCCTGGAGCGGGCGTACCGCGCCAAGGCCAACCTGGCCATGGCCCCTGTCGTGGGGCTGTCGCAGGCGCTCGCCTGGCCCCTGGTCATGATCGGCCGTCGCGGCGACGGCCTGCGCCAGGGCGAACTGGCGACGCTGCTGAGCATCGAGGGACCGTCGCTGACGCGTTCGGTGGAGCAGCTGATCAGCGGCGGCTTCATCGAGCGCCACGAGGATCCCGACGACCGCCGCGCCAGGACGCTGCACCTGACCGCGCTGGGCGCGGACGCCTGCGAGCAGATCGAGGACACGCTGCGCGACCTGCGCAACGCGCTCTACGAGGGCATCCCGGACGCCGACATCGAGGCCGCGCTGCGCGTCTTCGCCACGCTGTCGGAGCGGGTCGGCGCGCCGAAGGCGGTCGTGCCGCCGCGGCGCAAGTGACGCCGAGACCCAAGCCGTACCGCGGTCATGAAGTTCCCCACCCTCTCCCTCCCTTTGCTGCGCCGGCCGTCGATGCGGCTGCCGAAGCTCCGAGTGCCGATGCAGCGGGTGCCGTCGCTCCGGACGCCGTCATTGCGGCTGCCGCCACTGCGGCTGCCGACGCTGCCGGCCGTGCTGCGCCCCGGCTTCACGGCCGCTGAATGGCTCTTCTCGTTCAAGGCCTTCGCTGCCGCGATGCTGGCGGTGTTCCTGGCCAGCTGGGCGGGCCAACCGCGGCCGTTCTGGGCGCTGATGACGGCCTATGTCGTCGCGAATCCGCTGGCCGGCGCGGTGCGTTCGAAGGGGCTGTTCCGCTTCATCGGCACCCTGATCGGCGGCGCGGCGGCGGTGCTGCTGGTGCCCCGCTTCGCCAACGCGCCGGAGCTGCTGAGCCTGGCGCTCGCGCTGTGGGTCGCGGGCTGCCTGTGCCTGTCGCTGCGCGACCGCACGCCGCGCGCCTATGCCTTCATGCTGGCCGGCTACACGGCCGCGCTGATCGGCTTCCCGTCGGTGGACACGCCGCTGGCGATCTTCGACACCGCCGTCGCGCGCCTGGAGGAGATCGGCCTGGGCGTGCTGGCCGCGACGCTGGTGCACAGCCTGGTGCTGCCCAACAGCCTGTCGAGCTCGGTGCTGGGTCTGCTGGACCGCACGCTGGGGGACACGCGCGCCTGGCTGGGCGACATCGCCGCCCGCCGCGACGGCGGCGCGGACCGTCGCCGCGTCGCCGGCGACATCACGCAGCTGCGGCTGCTGTCGATCCACATCCCCTTCGACACCAGCCACCTGCGCTGGACCGCCGATGCCGTGCATGCGATGCAGGACGGCGTCGCCGCGCTGACGCCGCTGCTGGCGGGCGTCGAGGACCGGCTGCAGGCGCTCGAAGCGCATGGCGGCGACGCCGGCCGGTTGCCCGACGACGTGCGCGCGATGCTGGCCGCCATCGGCCCGTGGCTCGCACTGCCGGCCACCGAGGCCCAGGCCCGACTGCCCGCCCTGCGCGCGCAACTCGCCGCGTTGACCGGCGAGGCGGCGCGCCATCGCCTGGCCGACGACCCGTGGGCGCGCCTGCTGCGCGTTGCGCTGGCGGAGCGGATGAGCGCGCTGCTCGAGGGCTGGCTGCATTGCATGCACCTGCGGGCCGACATCGACCGCGGCCTCGCGGGCGAGGCCATGCCCTCGCGCCCCGGGCCGGCGCTGAGCGGCCCCAAGCTGCACCGGGACATGGGCATGGCGCTGTGGTCCGGCGCGGCCGCGCTGATCGCGATCCTGGTCTGCTGCGCGTTCTGGATCCTCACCGGCTGGCCGATGGGCTCGGCGGCCGCGATGATGGCGGCGATCTTCTGCTGCTTCTTCGCGGCGATGGACGACCCGGTGCCGGCCATCCACGGCTTCCTCCGCTGGACGGTGCTGTCGATGCCCTTCGGCGCCATCTACGTGCTGGTGCTGCTGCCGCTGGTGCGGGACATGTGGACGCTGATGGCCGTCTGCGCGCCGATGTTCCTGATCGTCGGCGCGTACGTCGGCCGGCCTTCGACCTTCGGCGCCGCATTGCCCTTCCTGTTCGGCGTGATCGGCACGCTGGTGATGCACGACACGGCGCAGGCGGACCTGACGAGCTTCCTCAACTCGATGTCGGGCCAGTTGGCCGGCGTCTTCGTCGCGGCGCAGGTCACGCGGCTCATGCGCTCCGTCGGCGCCGACTGGAGCGCCCGGCGCATCCAGCGCGCGACCTGGCGCGAGCTCGACGAGCTCGCCCGCCTGCCCCGTTCCGCCGGCCGCGCGCAGGCCTATCTGCTGCGCATGCTGGACCGCATCTCGCTGCTGGCGCCGCGCGTCGCGCAAGCGGGCGGCTCGGTGCCGGGCGTGCCCACCGACGATGCCCTGCACGACCTGCGCGTCGGCGCCGACCTGGTCGCGCTCCAGGCTGCGCGCGGCCGGCTGCCGCAAGCGGCGGCGCTGCCGCTGCAGCCCCTGCTGACCGCCATCGGCGATTGGCAGCGGGACCGCATCGCCGGTCGGGCCGACGCGATCGCGTCGCCGCCGGCCGCCGTGCTGGATCGGCTGGACGCGGCGCTCGCCGGGCTCGTCGCGGCCTACCCCACCTCGCAGGCGCTGCCCGTGGCGGCGATCCCCGCCGCCAGCGCGCTCATGGGCCTGCGTCGCAACCTGTTCCCGCAGGCGCCGACGCCACAGCTTCCTGTCGACGCCGTCGCCGCCAACGACCTCGGCGCCTCCGAAGAGATGAACCTGACCGCCCCGACTGACACCGCTGACCCGGCTCACTCGAACGATCTGAACAAGGAGAACCCGGCATGACCGGCGCAGTGGATTTCTTCGGGCTTTATCTGCCCTGGCTGATGCCGCTCGCGGCGCTGGCGCTGCTGGCGCTGTCCGCGGTGCGGCGGCTGCTGGCCTCGGTCGGCGCATACCGCTGGATCTGGCATCCGGCGCTGTTCGACCTCGCGGTCTACGTGCTGCTGCTATGGGGCCTGAGCGTCGCCTCGCTTCGCCTGCTGCACGGGCCGGGATGACAACGACCTCGCCTCCGACCGATCAACGAATGACTCTCCGCAAGTCCGGACCCGACGACATGAACACCTCCTCCTTCCCCCTTCGCCGCTTGATCTCGATGGCCGTCACCCTCGCGGTGGTCGGCGGCGCCCTGTGGGCGGCCGGCAGGCTCTGGGACCGCTACGAACTCCAGCCCTGGACGCGCGACGGTCGCGTGCGCGCCAACGTCGTGCAGATCGCGCCGGACGTCTCCGGCCTGGTCACCGCCGTGCCGGTGCAGGACAACCAGCAGGTCGCCGCCGGCGCGCTGCTGTTCGAGGTCGACCGCGCGCGCTACGAGCTGGCGCTGCGGCAATCGCAGGCGCAGTTGTCGGCGCAGAAGGTCGCGCTGGCGCAGGCGCTGCGCGAGGCCGATCGCAACAAGGGACTCGGCTCGCTGGTCTCGCAGGAAGCGAGTGAGCAGACCCGCAGCCGCGCGGAGCAAGCCCGTGCCGCCGTCGCGCAGGCCGAGGTGGCCGTCGACAGCGCCAAACTCAACCTGGCGCGCGCCGAGATCCGCGCCCCGTCCGCCGGCACCATCACCAACTTCGACCTGCGCCAGGGCGCCTATGCGAGCGCCGGGCATCCGGTGCTCGCGCTCGTGGACGCGGGCTCGCTCTACGTCGAGGGCTACTTCGAGGAGACCAAGCTGCCCCGCATCCACGTCGGCGACGCCGTCGAGGTCAAGCCGATGGGCGCGAGCCGCGCGCTGACGGGTCGCGTCGACAGCCTCTCCGCCGGCATCGCCGACCGCGACCGCAGCACCAGCGCCAACCTGCTGCCCAGCGTGAACCCGACCTTCAACTGGGTGCGGCTGCCGCAGCGCGTGCCGGTGCGGGTGAAGCTCGATCCGCTGCCGCCGGGCGAGCGGCTCGTCGCGGGGCAGACGGTGACCGTGCAGGTGATTCCCGCATCGACGGTCACTGCGGCCGTGAAGACGGGGGCGAAGTCATGACAAGCGCGATGAAGCCCCTGCTGGCGGTGATCGCAGCCGCGGCGCTGGCCGCCTGTTCCACGGCGCCCAAAGGTCCGGACTATCAGGTGCCCGCCGAGGCCGTCGTGCTGAAGCCGCGCGCCTCAGCCACCTTCCTTGAACAGCAACGTGCGGCGGAGGCCGCGAAGAACGATGCCGACGCCAAGGGCGAGGCCGGGCCATCCGTACCGTTCGATGCCACGCCGCTGCCGCCGCACTGGTGGCGGCTGTTCCAGGATCCGAAGCTGGATGCGTTGGTGGAACAGGCGCTCGCGCGCAACACCGATCTGCGCCAGGCGGTCGCGAATCTCGAGCGCGTGCAGGCCTTCGAATCCGAGGTCGCCGGCGGCGAGAAGCCGACCGTCAGCGTCAACGGCGGACCGAGTTACGGACACCCGTCGGGCCTGTCGATGCTGAAGAAGGACTACGTGCCGCCCGACACCTATCGCTACAGCGCCGGCGTGGGCCTCTCCTACCAGCTCGACCTGTTCGGCCAGATCCGTCGCGCGATCGAGTCGTCGCACGCGAGCAGCGAGGCCGCCGCGGCCGCGCTCGACCTGGTCAAGGTGAACGTGGCGGCGGGCACGGCACGTGCGTATGCGGAGGCCTGCGCGACCGGCCAGCGGCTCGCCTCCGCGCAGCATTCGGTCGATCTGCAGCGCGAGGCGATCGACGTCACCGAGCGACTGCAGCGCGCCGGCCGCGTCGGCGAGATCGACGCGGCGCGCGCCCGCAGCCAGCTCCAGCAGTTGCGCGCGGCGCTGCCGCCCTTGCTGGCGCAGCGGCAATCGGCGCTGTACCGGCTCGCGACCTTGACCGGCGAGCTGCCGGAGGACTTCCCGCAAGAACTGGCCGAGTGCCATGTCGCACCGCAGGTGACCGGCACGATTCCCGTCGGCGACGGCGCCGCGCTGCTGCGCCGCCGTCCCGACATCCGGCAGGCCGAGCGCGAACTCCATGCGGCGACGGCGCGCATCGGCGTCGCGATCGCGGACCGGTATCCGAAGATCAGTCTGGGCCTGTCGGCCGGCTCGGCGGGCACGCTCGCGGGCTTCGGCAAGAGCGACACGCTGAGCTGGAGCCTCGGTCCGCTGATCTCCTGGACCTTGCCGAACAACGGCATCGCCGACGCGCGGATCGCGCAGGCCGAAGCGGGCACGCGGCAGGCCGCGGCGCGCTTTGACGGCACCGTGCTGAACGCGCTGCGCGAGACCGAGACCGCCCTCAACCAGTACGCCCGCGAGCTGGATCGCCGCGCGGCGCTGCAGGCCTCGCGCGACGAGGCGGCGATCGTCGCCGGACAGGCCCGGCGGCTGTACCAGGGCGGCAAGGTCGGCTACCTGGACGCGCTCGACGCCGAGCGGGCGCTCGCCGCGAGCGATGCCGCACTCGCGGCGTCCGAGGCGACGCTGATCGACGAGCAGGTGCAGCTGTTCCTCGCGCTGGGCGGCGGTTGGGAGTCGTCCCCGGAGCGGACGGACAAGCAAGCTCACGCGGCGCGCTGACGAAAAAGGCGGTCCTTCTCGGGACCGCCTTCCTCTGACTTCACCGGCCGCTGGCCCTCACCCCCGCCCTCTCCCGCAAGCGGGAGAGGGAGCAAAAGGGAGAGCAAGAGCAAGAGCAAGAGCGAGAGCGCTCGCGACTCCGACTCCGACTCCGACTCCGACTCCGACTTCTCCTACTCCTCGTCGGCCGCCCTTTGGCGGCCGTGTGCCTTCATCAGGGATAGCTGATGGTCAGCTTGTAGGGCGAGGTCGTGCTAGCTCCCGTGTACGACATCACCTTGATGTAGACCGTCTGCGCGGTCGCGCCGTTCTGGTACGTCAGCGACTCCGTGCTGCCGACCGCCTCCGAGCGCGCCAGGCCCGTGCCGGTGGACTTCACCACGTACAGGTCGTAGTCGATGCTCGCCGAGGTCGGGCCGGTCATGTCCACGCGCAGGCGCTGGTTGGCGGCCAGCGTGACCTTGAAGAAGTCGATGTCGGCGGCGCTGCCGATGAAGCCGGTCAGCTGGTTGCGGCTGCCCAGGGCGTTCGCCGCGGCGATCGTGTTGTTGGGCTCGACTTCGTCCGCCGCGTCGACGACGTTGTTGACGGTGAAGCTCACCGGCGCGGACGTCGTCGTGTTGCCGGCCGCGTCGTAGGCCTTGGCCACGAGGCTGTGCGTGCCGTTGGTCAGCTGGGTCGAGTTGACGTCGATCGCGTATGGCGACGTCGTGTCGATGTCGCGCAGCGCGCCGTCCAGCCAGAACTCCACCTGCGTCACGCCGATGTTGTCGCTGGCGGTGGCGGAGAAGGTGATCGTGCCGGTCGTGCCGTTCACCGCGGCCGTCACCGACGGCGGCGTGGTGTCGCCGCCGCTGACGCCCTGGTTGACCCAGATCGGCGCGGACCACAGCACCTTGCCGTCGTCCTGCGTGACCTTGGCGTAGTAGAAATGCTTGCCGTTGGCCGGCGTGATCGTCGCGGTCGGGCTGCTGCTCAGCAGCGTGACCGTGCCGTTGCGGCCGGGGACGCCCTCCCAGATCTCGGTCTGCACCACCGTGCGGCCGTTCGGGTTGTAGAACCCGACGTTCAGCGCGAGCGCGCCGGCATTGTCGAAGCGCTCGCCCATGATCTTGCCGTTGGCGCTGAAGATCAGCTGCGAGTTCTTGTCCAGCGTCGCGAAGACGCGGCGCGCCTTCAGCGCGTCGACCAGCGCGGCCTTGCTCAGCGCCGTGCCCGTGGGGATCAGCACCGCGGTCCGGTTCGTGTAGGACTTGCCCCAATTGGCGCAGTGGTTGTCCTGGTTGGTCGCCGGCGCCACGTGGAAGCCGCGCTCCAGCAGCTTCTTCCACGAGCCCTCGTAGGAGCTGCGCGAGGTCTCGGTCTCGGTCGTGTTGGACGAGAACGCGGAGGTGTTCATCACCTCGGACATCACCATCACCTCGTCGCCGTCGGCGCTGTAGGCCATGTCGGTGCCGTTGATGATGAACTGGCCGCTCGAGTCCGGATGGTTGAACTGGCCGATCAGGCCTTGCGCGCGCATCACCGAGTACAGCGTCGCGTAGTCGTTCTTGGCGATGTAGCGGTCGCCGAAGAGCTCGTTCTGCGCGTTGTATTCCCACGAGAACAGCTCGTTGCTGTTGAAGATGTTCAGGTGGCCGCCGTTGTTGATGACGCCCCACTCCATGCCGTACACGGCGAGGAAGCCGGCGTTGGCCGCGCTGTAGTCGGCCGCGATCTGCAGGCCGCGCTGGTAGCGCGCCTTGGCGGCGGTGGCGCTGCCGCCGGTGTTGGTGCTCGACGAGCCGTCGTAGTAGTGGTTGTGGTCGGTGTTGGCGAAGATGTCCAGGCCCGCGCCCTTGGCGTACGGGAAGGCCGCGTCGGGACCGAAGGCGCCGGTCTGCGCCGGCTGCGACGAGCTGCAGCTGCCGATGGCGCCGCCGCCGTCGGAGTCGTTGGTCTGGCCGTGGAAGCTGCCGTAGTAGATGGTGTAGGGCCAGGAGCCCGCGCCCACCGCCGCCGACTGCACGCGCGCGCGCTGGTCGGACTCGCCCGAGGCGCCCATCGCCAGCGGACGCAGCGTGCCCATCGCGACCTTGGCCGGCTTGCCGAGGGCGAAGGTCCAGCTCTGCTCGACCGCGTGGCCGCCTTCGCCAGCCTGCTGGGCGGCGAGGATCTCGGCGAACTGCGCGTCGGCGCCCGAGCCCTTGAGCGCGGTGTCCGCCTTGGCGCTGAGCGCCGTCAACGTCGCGGTGTAGAGGCCGTCCGGCAGGGTCGCGTCGGTGCGGCCGGCCCAGTTCAGCGGGACCGACTTGACGTCGCCGGCGTACTTCTCGACGCCGCTCCAGCGCTTGACGACGGCCCCGGCGGGCGAGCGCAGCTCGACCCGGTAGGCCAGCAGCGTGCCGGCGGGGGCGCCGACGTAGTCCAGATGGACCGCGAACTCGCGCGCGCCGGTGGCTTCGGCGCCGGTGAAGGGCACGTCCAGCGCGGCGTCGAACTCATGATGGTCCGGGTACTTGGCCGACGGGTCGGCGGTCAGCGCGGTCGCGCGGTCGTCCGGCGCGGCCGCCTGCTGTTGCGCCGCCGGCTTCTCGCCGTTGAGGCCGCCGCCGCAGGCGGTCAGCATGACGGCCAGGGCGCTGAGGGTGGTGACGCGCAGCACGGCGCGTCCGGTGATCGGGAACAGGGTGCGGAAGCTCATGGGGATGTTCTCCTCGACGTTGTTCAGGCTTGCTTGCGGCGGCGGAGGCTCACGCTCATCGCGCCCAGCGCGACCAGGGTCAGCGCGATCGAGGCGGGCTCGGGCACTTCCGGCACCTCGACCTCGGGGATCAGCGAGCCGGCGAACAGGACCATGTCGTAGCGGATGGTCCCGGCGGTGCCGTAATTGCTCGAGGCGCCGGTGGCGCTGTAGCCCTGCGTGCCGGGCGCGAACATGCTGACCAGTTGCACCGCGAAGTTGGCGTTGTTGTCGACGCCGGCGATGTCGGAGAAGTCGAAGCCCAGTCCCTTCACGAAGACGCTGTCGCGCAGCATGCGGAAGGTGGTGGCCTCGATCCAGTTCTCGCCGTCGAGCGTGTACTGCAGCGCGGTCCAGGCGGAGGCGGTGGCGCTGTTGCGCTGGTCGAAGCTCAGGACGATGTCCTGGAAGCCGGTGGTGTCGATCGAGAACCGCACGCCGGTCGTGCGATCGCCGCTGCCTTGCGCGGCGTAGCCGGCGGTGTTGAGCGCCATCGAACCGGCGGTGGTGTCCGACGAGCCGGACTGGCTGACGAAGGTGGAGCTGACGCCCAGCGGGTCGAAGGACGCGTTGCCGTTGTCGGTGTACGTCGGTTTGGTGGAGATGATGCCGCCCCGGTCGGGGCTGTAGCTCCACAACGCGACGGTGTCCGCGTGCGCGAGACCGGTGAGCAGTAGGCCTGCGGCGAGCAGGAAGGATTTGAATGTCATGGCGACCCTCGGACTGGATTTGGTGAGACCAAAAGTTTGCGCAAACGTTTACGGCAAAACTTTGTCAGCAAATGTGTGATGTTGTGCGCTTGACTTCACGCACGTAAAGGAACGGCCGGAGCGTAGGGTCGCTTCGTGACAAGGAGGTTGCGGGGAAGCCCGGAGGCGGGAATGCCGCACCCCGCGTTTGAGGGGGCCGCGCAGGCGGATCAGGCCGACCGCCTGGCCCCGATCCCCGCGACCAGCGAGCCGGCGGCCACCATCGCCGCCCCGCCCCAGAACACCGGCGGCAAGGGCGCGCTCAGCAGCAACGACGCGAACAGCGCCGACATCAATGGTGTCGCGTTGGCCGCCAGGCCGAGCACCTGGATGTTCCCGCGCAGCATGCCGATGTTCCACAGCAGGTAGGCGAGCGTCACGGCCGCGCTCGCCAGCGCGACCTGGACGACGATGTGCGTCGACCCGTTCATCGGCGTCCGTTCCGCGTTGAGCGCGTGCACGATCCAGAAGCCGACCGCGCTCAACGCCATGAAGAACCAGAGCGCGTTCTTCCCCTCGGCCATGTGCCTGGTGCAGGTGCTGTAGAGGGCCCACACGATGGCGCCGATGAAGGCGAGGCCGTAGCTGAGCGGGTTCGACGCGGCGTTGTGGAAGAAGCGGCTCAGCGACAGGCCTTCCGGCGGCGAGGACGCCGCGACCACGCCCGCGAAGGCCAGCGCGAGCCCGGACAGCATCAGCGCGTTCAGCCGCTGGCGGCCCGCGATCGCCGAGCACAGCACGGTGAGGCTGGGCCAGAGGTAATTGACCATGCCGACCTCGATGGCCTCGTGCCGAGAGCGCGCGAAGCCGAGCGCCAGGACGAAGCACAGCTCATACCCGACGAACAGCGCGGCGCCCAGCCACAGGTAAGGGCGCGGCAGCGCGCGCAGCGAGGTGCGGGTCGGCAGGAGCAGCAGCGCGGCCACCGTGAAGAGCACCGCTGGCGCGCCGGTCCGGCCGAGGAACTCGATCGTGCTGCGCGTGACGCCGACGGACGTGCTCCAGAACAGGATGGCCACCAGGCCCAGCAGCGTGGCGCCGTTCCACACAGACTTGGACAGATCAGACCTCGACATCCCTGCTTTCCCTGCCACGCCGGGCGAACCGCCCCGGGGGCATGCCCACATGCCGCGTGAACGCCACGCCGAACGGACCGACGGCGCTGTAGCCCACGCGCTCGGCGATCTCCGCGATCGACAGCTCGCGCTGCCGCAGCCATCGTTTGGCCAGCGCCATGCGCCACGCGAGCAGGTAGGCCATGGGCGCGACGCCGATCGCACGGCTGAAGCGCTCGAAGAAGGCGGAGCGCGACATCGACGCCTCCTTCGCCAGCTCGACCACCGTCCACGGCAGCGCGGGGGCCGCATGCATGCGCCGCAGCGCCTGTGCCAGCTTCGGATCGGCCAGGCCCCGCACCAGCCCCGGCGTTTGCGCCGTGCTCGCCGTCGAGCGGAAGGCCTCGATCAGCAGCACCTCCAGCAGGCGGGACATCACGATCTCCCGCGCGGGCCGATCGGCACGGGATTCGTCGCCGACCAGCTGGACCAACGTCGACAGGCGACGCTCCCCGGGCACATGGACCCATTGCGGCAGCAGCGACACCAGCAGCTCCGCGTCCGGCGAGCCGAGCACGCAGTGGCCGACCAGCATCCGCATGTCGACCTTCCCGTCCGGGTCGCCGATGCGCGCGCCGCCGGGCATCGGCGCGATCGGCGTGGTGACGGGTTCGCCCTCGCGCGGCGGCTCGCGATCCAGGCTCGAGGTGGCGAAGTTGCGCGCGGCCGGCAGCAGGACGAAATCGCCCTGGCGCACCGTGATCGTCTGGCTGCCCGTGGGACCCTCGATCGTCAGGTGGCACGACCCTTCGAGCGCGACGAAGTAGAACGGCCGCCCCGTTTCGCTCCGGCGCACGGCCCAGGGCGCAGAGGCGATCACGAGCTTGGAGAACGGCGCCTGCGGTCGCAGCAGCGACACGACTTCCGCCAGGGGATCGATCATCTGGACGATCTCGACAAACCAATGGACGCCGCAGTGTAGCCAGTCCGGATCGCGCTCCTTATCGTGCGGGCTCCCCCCACCAGGAGTTCTCCATGTCCCGTGTTTCCACCGTCCTGATCACCGGCTGCTCGTCCGGCTTCGGCCTCGAGACGGCACGTTTCTTCCTCGACCAGGGATGGCGCGTCGTCGCGACGATGCGCACGCCGCGCGAGAACCTGCTCCCGAAGTCCGAAGCCCTTCGTGTGCTGCCGCTCGACGTCACCGATGCCGACGGCATCCGCCGATGCCTCGAGGACGCCGGTCCGATCGATGCGCTGGTCAACAACGCCGGCGTCGGCCTGCTGTCGTCGCTGGAGGCCGTCGACATGGCCAACGCCCGCGCGCTTTACGAGACCAACGTGCTCGGCACCATCGCGATGACGCAGGCGGTGCTGCCGCAGTTCCGCGAGCGCCGCGCGGGCGTGGTGGTGAACGTCACGTCGAGCGTGACGCTGAAGTCGCTGCCGCTGCTGTCGGTCTACACGGGCAGCAAGGCGGCGGTCAACGCGTTCACCGAGTCGCTCGCGCTGGAGCTGGCGCCCTTCAACATCCGCGCACGGCTGGTGTTGCCGGGCCGCTCGCCGACGACGAGCTTTGGCGACAACGCCCGCAAGCTGATGAGCCCCGACGTGCCCGAAGCCTACGTGGCGTTCCGTGACCAGGTCTTCGCGGCGGTGCGCGACCTGTCGACGCCGGTGACCGTCGCGCAGGACGTGGCAGAGGCCGTCTGGCGCGCCGTCACGGATCCGCAGTCGCCGATGCGGATTCCAGCCGGCGCGGACGCGGTGGCGCTCGCCTCGGCGTTGGCCTAGGCGCTGGCGTCGGCGTTGGCGCGGCCTTGAGGCCCGCTCACTTCCCCGCCTGATACACCTTCACGAAGTCGACCTCATACCCGATCGGAAAGATCGTGTCGTCGATCTCCCCGCCGAGGTCGCCGCCGATGGCGAGGTTGAGGATCAGGAACTGCGGCTTGTCGAACGGCCATTGCGCCGGCCCCTGGCCCAGGTTGGGATAGGCCGCGTGCACCTGGCCGTCGATGCCGAAGCGGATCTCCTTCGGCGTCCACAGCATCTGGTAGGTGTGGAACTGGCCGCAGGCGGTGGCGAGCCTGCGACCGTCGCCGACGCCGTGTCCGCCGTGGCCCGAGGTCGTGTGCACGGTGCTGAAGACCCAGTCCGGCTTCTGTCCCATGTGTTCCAGGATGTCGAGCTCGCCCGACGCCGGCCAGTCCCCCTGGCTGCCGAGCATCCAGACCGCCGGCCACGTGCCCTGGCCGCAGGGCAGCTTCGCGCGGATCTCGAAGTAGCCGTAGGTCCACTCGGCCTTGCCTTTCGTGATCAGCCGCGTCGACGTGTACTTCTGCCCGCCCCAATCCGGCAAGGTGGACAAGGACTCCTTGCGCGCCGTGATCACCAGCCGGCCGTCCTTCAGCGCGGCGTTCTCCGCACGGGGACCCGAGTAGTACTGCTTCTCCCGGTTGTGCCAGCCTTGCTTGTTCATGCCGGTGTCGTAGGCCCACTTCGACGCGTCCGGCAGCGTGCCCTGGTCGAATTCATCGGCCCAGACCAGCGTGAACCCCGCCGGCAGTCCGATCGGGCCGGTGGCCGCGCCGCCCTTGCCCGTCGCCGTCTGCGCCTGCGCGAGCGCCGCGCTGCCGTCGATCGCCAGGGCGGCCAGCAGCGGCAGCGCCGCCCAGCGACGCGTCAATCGTTGCTTCATGAACCAGGTCTCCGTGTCTGTGAGGTGTTCAGCGCTTCGCGCGCCGCTGCAGCAACTGCTCGGCATCCGCGAGCGCCAGCTTGATCGTCTTCTGTCCGCGCAGCACCTTGTCGAGCTCGGTCTGCACGACCTCCTCGGCGAACTTGGCCTGCTTGTGCACCGGCAGCGCCGTGATGCGCAGCGCGTCGTCGCGCCACAGCAGCCGTGCGCGCTGACCGCCGAGGAAGTCCATCGGCTCGCTGAAGAACGGATCGTCGTGGACGTCCCGCAGCGCGGGGAAGGCGTCGTAGGACTTGAAGGCCTGCAGCTGCCGCTGCGGGTTGAGCGTCATCAGCTGGATGAAGTCCCATGCCAGACGCTTGCGCGACGGCGCCGACTTCCTCGCGATCGCGTAGAAGGTGCCGCCGTACGGCGCATGCGCGCCGCCGGGCAGCGAGGACGCCCGCCACAAGCCCTTGGTCTCCGGCGCGATGAAGGCGTTGAGCTGTCCCACCAGCCACGCGCCCGACAGCTCCGTCGCCAGGCGCCCCTGCTTGAAGCCCGCGCCCCAGTCGTTGGACCAGGCCGGCACCTTCGCATCGAGCCCCTTCTGCCGCGCGCGCAACGACACCTCGAACGCGCGCTCGAAGCGCGGCGAGTTCACCAGCACGCGCGACTCGGTGTCGAAGTAGATGCCCTCGCCCGGCTTCAGGCCGTCGGCGATCAGGATGTCCTTGATCTCCTGCACGTTCGCGATCAGGTAGGCGCCGGTGCGGGCCTTGATGCGCTCGCCGGTCGCGACGTAGCCGTCCCAGCTGCGCGTCAGCTCCTCCGGCGCGACCTCGGCGCGCTCGAGGATGTCCTTGCGGTAGAGCATCGTGCCGGGCCCGATGTCCGCGGGCACCGCGACCACCGCGCCGCTGCGCGCCACCGCCTGGTCGTAGGCATACGGCACCAGCCGTTGGCGGAAGGCCTCGATGCCGAACGGCGACTGACGCAGGTCCTCCAGCCCGCCGCCCTGCGCGAAGCGGCCGACGAAGCTGGACTCCAGCGCCATCACGTCCGGCAGCCCCACCGCCGTCGACAGGGCGGTCGTCATCGCCGTGTGGTGGTCCGAGTACTGGCGCATCAGGATGCGCAGCTCGACGTCGGGATGCATCGCCTGCCACGCGGAGATCGCCGCCTTCGCGATCTCGTCCATCAGCGGGAAGGCGGCGATGGTCAGCACCTCGCGCGTCTGTTGTGCCAGCGCCGGCACCACGAGCACGCCGGACCACGCCGGCGCGGTCATCGCCGCGAGCATCCCGCGGCGGGTGAGCCCCTGCGGACTGTGCCCGTTGGGCTCGTCGGGCCCATTGCGCCCGTGACGCCCCTGGCGCTCGTCGTGCGCGCTCAAAAGTCGAGCTCCATCGTCAGGACCGTGCTTTCAACCAGCGATCCGCCCGGCGGCGGCTGGAGGTAGACGCCGAAGCGCGAGGCCTCCCCCGGCCAGCGTTGCGCGCTGAGCTCGGCGATCGCCGCGTCGAGCCCGGGACTCACCTCGCCGGTGTCCGGATCCACAGTCGGCACGATGCAGCGCTCGCTCGCCGAGGCGTAGGTCATGCGTCGCCACCAGCCCTCGCCGTCGCGCCAGACCAGCTGCAGCAGATGTTCCTCGACGAACGGCACCAGCGCGTCCTGCAGGCCGCGCAGCACGAGGTTGGGACGCAGCCGACGCACGTCGATGCAGTCGTGCCGATGCGCCGCGAGCAGGTCGTTGAGCTCGACGACCGACCCCGTGGAGACCGCATGCAGCGCGTTGGGCGCCGTGGCCAGCATCGATGGGCGCTCGAGCTTCACGAGGCGGAGATCGTCGCCGGTGACCTCGCGCAGGAACTGCGCTGCCACCGCGCCCGCATCGCGGCCCGGATGGATCACCATGCGGCGCTCCTCGGCATTCCAGATGAGCGCCTGCGTCGCATCGCCTTCCGCTTCGCGCGCCAGGCGCAGCGGCTGCTGTCCTTGCGCGCAGAGCAGCAGCGCGTCGGCCAGCAGCTTGGGTTGCAGCAGCGTCAGCTTCGGATGCGATCCGAGCCAGGCGAGCTCGCCCCGCGCGTCGACGACGATCCACTCGCGGTCGCCGACGATGCGGCCATCCCCGTCGAAGCGCAGATCGGACACGCGCACGCCGGCGCAGGACTTCACCGGATAGACGTACAGCGCCTCGACGCAGGCGTAGGCCGTCGACGACGCGCTGGCGCGGTCTCCGTCGGTGGCGGTCCCGGCACGCGTGCCGGTCATGGCCATCGCGGGCGCAGTGAGGGGGGCAAAGTGGCCCACGTCGACCTCAGCGCGGCAACACGTAGGTCGCGATGCAGCGCGGCGGCAGCGCCGCGACGCCCGCCTGCCCATCGATCCGCAGCGAGAAGCGGTGCGCCCGCTCGCTGCGGTTCATCACGACGACGGCGATGCTGCCGTCCTCGTTGACCGCCGCGGTGCATTCGAGGTCCTGGCTGCTCGCCGAGCACAGCACGCGGAAGGCGCCTGGCTGGATGAAACGACTGAAATGGCCGAGGTAGTCGTACGAGCTCTGCGGCATCAGCCGGTTCTGCTCGCGGTCCGCGAGCATCGGCGCGCTGCACAGGTTGCCGACGTGATTCGGACCGCCCGTCTCATCGAGCAGCAGGTTCCAGTCGATCCAGCCCACCGTCCAGCGGTTCAGGTCGTTGAGGATGCTGCGCCCATAGCGCTCGCCGGTGTTCCACGAGCCGATGTGCGGTCCGCCTTCCTGGCAGCCTTCGGTGAACAGCAGCTGCTTGTCGGGGTACGCGTCGTGCAGCAGGCCGACGTGGTCGAAGTGGTCCTCGACGTACCAGTGGAAGCCGCAGCCCCACACGTACTTCGCGGCCTCGGGGTCCGAGTACACGACGTCCGCGCGCTGCACCATCTGGTCGCGGTTGTGGTCCCAGATGACGACCTTGATCCGCTGCAGCCCTGCCGCATGCAGCGCCGGCCCGAGGTGATCGCGGACGAAGTCGCGCTCCTCCTCCGCGGTGTAGACGCAGGAGTCCCAGCGTTGCACCGCGTCCGGCTCGTTCTGCACGGACACGCCCCAGACCGGCACGCCCTCGGCCTCATAGGCCTGAATGAACTTCACGTAGCACTGCGCCCAGGCCTTCGCGTACTGCGGCAGCAGCTTGCCGCCGTTGTTCATTTCGCCGTTGGTCTTCATCCACGCGGGCGGGCTCCACGGCGACACCAGCAGCTTCATCGGCACCGGCGCGACCTTCATGGCCGCCTGGATCATCGGCAGCAGCGCGCGGCGGTCTCGGTCGATGTTGAAGTGCGTCAGCGCCTCGTCGCCCGGCACGTCCGCATGCGCGTAGTTGCCCAGCGAGAAATCGCAGCTGTTCATGTGGACGCGGTTGAACGTGTAGCCATGGCCCGCGTTCAGGTCGAAGTAGGCCCGCAGCAGGGCGTTCGCCTCGGCGGGCGGCAGCTTCTGCCAGGTCGTCGCGGCGGCTTCGGTGAATGCGCCGCCGAAGCCTTCGATGCGCTGGAAACGCCGCGCGCTGTTCACGACCAGCTTGGGCATGCCGGCGATCGCGGCATCGGCCATCAGTTGCGCCACCGGCTGCAGCGCCAGTTCGGGCTGCGCCGCCAGGCGTGTGGAACTGGCCAGGTCCGCGCCTTTCGCGGACAGCGTCCATCGCAGGGACGCGCGCGCGCCCGCTGAAGTTGTCTCCGTCATCGAACTACCTTTGTTGTCGTGTTCAGGCCAGCGCTTGAAAGCGCTTTCATGACGCGAGCATAGAGGCAGTCGGGACGACGGTCAATTCAGGGATGGCCCGGAGGCCTCACACGGCCGCGTTCAGATCGCGATGGCGTCGAGCACCGTGGCGGTCCGTGCGGTCGGCCACAGCGCCAGTCCGCCGGCCAGGCTCCACGCCTGCCCGTGGCCCAGCCGGCGCAGCGCCCGCGCCGCCTGCGCGCTGCGGTTGCCGCTGCGGCAGAAGAAGATCACCGGCGTCTGCTCGGGCAAGGCACGCCAGCGCGGCAGCGCATTGACCAGCGTCGACAGCGGCACCGCCTCGGGGGCGAGCTCCTCGGTCGGGCTCATGCGCGCCTCGTAGGCCTCGCGGACGTCCACCAGCACCGGCTTCGGTCCGAAGCCGTCGCCCAGCAGGGCCTGCAGTCCGGCGACGTCGAGCTCCACACGCTCGGTCGTGCGCGCGCAGTCCACGCGCGCGCCGCAGGCCATGGTCTGGTATTCGGTCGGCGCGAGGTCGTGTTCCAGCACGCCCTTGCCGATCGCGAAAGCCTCGGCGCTCAGGCGGCCTTTCAGCACGCCATCGAGCAGCGGCTGCGCGCCGCATTCCACGGCGAGGGTCGTCGCGAAGCGGTCGTCATAGTCGTGGCCGGGCAGCAGCAGGCCGTGCAGGCCGACGTTGCGCTCCAGCGTCTTCAACGACGGACCGAAGGCTGCCGGCGCGCTCTGAGCGAAATCGCTGCGGCCCAGCGCCCCCGGCATCACCGTGTCGCCGACGAAGGCCGCGATCAGCTCGCCGCCCGCGTGAAGCAGATAGGCGGTGGAGTCTTCCGTGTGACCCGGGATCGCGAGGCGCGACAAGCGGTGTGCGCCGAGCGCGATCACCTCGCTGCCCTGCGGCCATCCCAGCGCATCGACCCGCTCGGGCAGCGCCTCTTCCGCCAGCAGGGTCGTCATCGCGTCCCGCAGCGCCTGCGCCGACGATGCGTGGTCGCCGTGGCTGTGCGTATCCAGGATCGCGGCCAGCGTCAGCCCGCGACAGCGCATCCACTGCGCCAGCGTGCCGGTGAGTTCCGGCAGCGGATCGACGACCACGCAACGCTGGCTCGGCACGTCGGCGACGACGTAGCAGCACGCGCCGTCGACGGCGAAACGCGTGAGCAGGTCCGGCGCCTGCGGGGTCTCGTTCGGCGCGGGCGTCTGGCAGGTCGCGCGCAGCGACTCGCCGCAGGCGCGCAGGCGTCTGCAGGCTTCATCGAGGGTCGACTCGGCATCCGCCGCGCCGAAGGACAGGCGCACCGCGGAGCCGGCGCGCCAGGCCGGCAGGCCCATCGCCTGCAGCACATAGCTCGGCGCCGCCTTCGACGCGCCGCAGGCGGATCCGCCGCTGACGCGCAACCCGGCGGCGTCGAACAGGTCGAGCAGCAGCTTGGCGCTCAGCCCGGGCACCGAGACGTTCAGGGTCGTCGGCAGGCTGATGTCGAACGGCGCGTTGAACACGACGCCGGGGAAGGCTTCTCGCAGGGCATCGGCCAGGCGCTGGCGGCGATCCAGCAGTTGTCCCAGCGAGGCGAACACGCCGCCGCCCTCGAGCGCTTCCAGCACCGCGCCCAGCGCCGCGATGCCGGCCATGTTCTCGGTGCCCGAGCGCTGCGCGCCCTCCTGCCCGCCGCCGGCCATCAGCGGCGTGAACGGGGCGCCCTCGCGGACGTACAGCATGCCGACGCCTTTCGGCGCGTAAAGCTTGTGGCCGGAGAACGGCGCGTAATCGATCGCGCGCTCGCCGAGCAGCAGCGGCAGCTTGCCGAGCGCCTGCACGCCGTCGACCAGCCAGAGCGCGCCGCTGCCGCGCAGTGCCTCGGCGATGCCGTCGAGGTGGCTGATGACGCCGGTCTCGTTGTTGGCGGCCATCGTGCAGACCAGGCCCGCGGAGGACGCGTTGGCGCGCAACCAGGCCAGGTCATGGCGGCCGTCCATGCCGACGGGGATCGCGACGACCTCCAGGTCCAGGCCCAGCAGCCCGTTCCAGTGGCGGAGCGCCTCGGGGACGGCCTTGTGCTCGGTGGCGCCGTAGAGCAGGCGCGGGGGGATGGCCTGGCCGGCCTCGCGGCGCTGGCGCAGGGCCGTCAGCGCGGACAGCACGGCGGTCTGGATGCCCTCGGTCGCGCCGCTGGTGAAGACCAGCCGGCCGCCGGGCGCGCCCAGCACGCGTCGCGCGGTGGCCCGGACCGCGTCGAGCCGGGCCCGGGCCTTGAGGCCGCTGCCGTGGATGCTGCTCGGGTTCCCGAACGCGTCCGCCATCACGGAGAGCGCGGCATCGCGGGCCTGCGGCAGGACGGGGGTGGTGGCGTTCGCGTCGAGATAGATTTCCATGGTCGTTGATTGTCAGAATTCACGCTTGGAATCCACGTGCAAAATCCATCCTTTCTTGGCCGATTTCGGCAATTGAATTCCAAGATTGGCTGACATGACGAAACTGGATTCCATCGACCGGAAGATTCTCGATGTCCTGCAACGCGACGCTTCCGTGCAGGTGAGTGAGCTGGCGGCAGAGGTCGGCTTGTCGACGACGCCCTGCTGGCGCCGGGTGCAACGGCTGAAGGAGTCGGGGGTGATCACTCGCAACGTCATGCTGGTGGACCCGAAGAAGGTGAACGTCGGGGTGACGGTGTTCGTGTCGGTGCGGACGAACGTGCACTCGCAAGCCTGGTTCGACCAGTTCCGCGCGGCGATCGAGGCGATCCCGGAGGTGGTCGAGTTCTACCGGATGAGCGGGGACGTGGACTACCTGCTGCGCGTGGTGGTGCCGGACATCGCGGCCTACGACCAGGTCTACCGCCGGTTGATCGCGGGGACGCAACTGTCGGACGTCAGCTCCAGCTTCGCGATGGAGGAGCTGAAGTTCACGACGGCACTGCCGTTGTCGTACATCGCGTAAGGGTCGGGCCTCCGGCCTTCACCATCTCAGCCAATGCCGACCCGCGAGCGCGCCCAGCGCCGCCGACATGCCCATCCCGAGCACGTACCAGATCGCGACGAATGGCGCGGCCATCTCGGGGCAATGCAGCGAGTAGACACACGCCCCCACCGCGCCGGCCAGCCAGCCGGCCGCCGCGCCGGTGAGCACGGGCCGCGTCGGCGCCAGCCCGCGCAACGCCCATAGCAGGCCGACGCCGATCGGCAGCGCCGTCGCCGTCACGTTGAACACGCAGACCCGCCACGTCGTGCCCAGCACCAGCGGCAGGCGGGCGCCGGGCTCGGCCATCCAAAGCACCACCGCTGCCCAGATCCACAGCAGCGACACCGGCAGCCACACGCCCAGCCACCAGCCGTTCATCCGCGCGCCGGGGTGACCGAGACGGAACACGACGACCAGGCCGGTCGCGGCCACGGCCAGCGGCATCGCCACCTTCTGCCAGAACGCGGGCATGCCCATCACCTCGGCCAGGTCGGCGCGGATGCCGAACGCCCCTTGCACCCATGCCAGCGCCAGCGCCACGCCCACCAGCAGCGCGACGGCGAAACGCCGCTCCCCCGTGTGCGTCGGCACCGGGCCGGCGTCCTGCGCCAGCAGTCCGATCAGGTCGTCCGTCTTCATGTCATGTCCTTCCACAGCCGCGCCAGCGTCTTCAATCCCCGATGCACGCCGACCTTCACCGCCGACTCGCTCAAGCCGGTGAGCTGGGCGGTCTCCTGGACCGACAGCCCTTCGACCTTCGTGTGCAGGATCGGCAGGCGCTGGTGGGTCGGCAATTGATCCAGCAGCCGGCTGAGGTCGCGGCGGGAATCGCCCGCCTCGTGGTCGGCGGTCGCGAAGACCGCCAGGTCGTCGTCGAGCGGCTCGTTCAGCGCCTCGTGGCGCTCACGCCGTCGCCAGAGGTCGACCAGCTTGTAGCGCGCGACCGCGTGCACCCACGCCGTCAGCGGCTCGCCGCGGCGGTAGGTCTGGCGCTGCGCATGCACGGCCATCAGCGTCTCCTGCACCAGGTCCTCGACCTCGTCCGGCAACTGCTGCAACCGGCGCCGGAAGTACCCGCGCAGCAACGCCCCCAGGCGCTGGAGGAAGCGGTGGTAGGCCCCCGCGTCCCCGTCCAGCCCGGCCACGAAGAGGTCGTGCAACTCATGTTCTGTCGCGATCACGGGATCTATTCGCGTCATGGGGCCGGAAGGTTACAGGGGGGCTGAAAAAAAGATCCGAAAAATTTCCGTCGCCGCTGTAACCCCTCGCCGCCGGGCTGCGAACTAGCTTGCGGGACGTGACGGACAGACCGCCGCTTCCGACCCTCAACCCGCATCCAACGCACAAGGAGTGCCCCATGAAGTCGACCACCCTCAGCCTCGCCCTCGTCACCCTGACCGCCCTGTCCGCCTCCGCGATGGCGCAGGACGCCAAGCCCGCTGCCGCCGAGAAGGAACGCTGCTACGGCGTCTCGATGGCCGGCAAGAACGACTGCGCCGCCGGCCCCGGCACCACCTGCGCCGGCACCGCCAAGATGGACTATCAGGCCAACGCCTGGAAGTACGTCCCCGCCGGCACCTGCACGACGATCAAGACCCCCAAGGGCATGGGCATGCTGGCCCCGGTCAAGTCCTGACCCTCGCGCGGCCATGACACACGCGCTGGGCGCCGGTCTGGGCTTCAAGCCCGAGTTCGCGGAGGACGCGCTGGCCGCGCGCGATCCCGGGCTCTGGTTCGAGGTCCATCCCGAGAACTACCTCGTCGCGGGCGGACCGCGCCTGTCGCTGCTCGAAGCCCTGCGGGCGACCCATCCGCTGTCGCTGCACGGCGTGTCGATGTCGCTGGGCGGCACGTCCCCGCCGGACGCGGACCACCTGCGCCGCCTCGCCGCGCTGGCGGACCGGCTGCAGCCGGCGCTGGTGTCCGAGCACCTAGCGTGGAGCCGCTTCGGCGGCGCCTATGCGCCGGACCTGCTGCCGGTGCCGCGCACGACGGAGGCGCTGCGGCATGTCACCGCGAACCTCTCCCGCATGCAGGACGCGCTGCAACGCCGCGTCGCCATCGAGAACCCCACGCATTACCTGACCCTCGCGCACGAATGGGGCGAGGTCGATTTCCTGCATGAGCTGGTCCGACGCTCGGGCTGCGGGCTGCTCGTGGACGTGAACAACGTGTTCGTGTCCGCGAGCAATCTCGGCATCGACGCCGCGGCCTGGATCGATGCGATCGACGGCGACGCGGTGATGGAGATCCACGTCGCCGGCCATCGCGCCGATGCCAACGCCGCCACCGGTCTGCTGATCGACAGCCATGACGCGGCGGTCGCGGCACCGGTCTGGGCCTTGCTCGAGCGACTGACCGCGCGCATCGGTCCCCGACCGACCCTGCTCGAGCGCGACGGCAATCTGCCGCCTTTCGCCGAACTGAGTGCCGAGCGCAGTCGCGCGCAATCGGTGCTCGACGCCGAGGCGCGCGCGCTCCAGGAGGTGTCCGCATGACACGCGCCGCACCGTCAGCCGAGCCGACGGTCGAGTCGCTCGCCGGATTCCAGGACCGCTTCTGGCGTGCGCTCTGGGCGGAGCCGGAGGACGAGCTCACGCTCATGCGCCTGGGCGCGGCGGCGCAGCCCGGCTTCGCCGTCTATCGCAACACCGTGCTGAAGGGCTGCGCGGACGCGCTGCTGTCGCTGTATCCCTCGGTGCACCGGCTGACCGGCGACGCGTGGATGCAGGCGGTCGCGCTCGACGCCGTGCGCGCCGACCCGCCGTCGGGCGGCGACCTCCAGCACTACGGCGAGCGCTTTCCCGCGTTCCTCGACAAGGCCCTCGCGGGCAGCGGGCTGCCCTGGCTCGGCGAGGTCGCGCGCCTGGACCGGCTCTGGAGCGAAAGCCACGTCGCCGCCGACGCGCCGGTGGTCGACGTGGCGACGATCGCCGGGCTCGATCCCGAACGCCTGGCCGCCTCCCGCCTCGTTCCGCATCCGGCGGCGCGCTGGCGCTGGTGCGGCGACTGGCCGGCGTTCAGCCTGTGGGACGCAGCACGCGCCTGCTCACCCGATCCGAATCCGCCGCACTGGCAAGGCCAGGGCGCGCTGCTGACCCGCCCGTCGGGCGCGGTCGTCGCGCTCGGCATCGATGCCGCCGCGTGCGCGCTCCTCGACGCCTGCGCCGACGGCGCATCGCTCGGCGAAGCCCTGGACGCCGTCCAGGCCCGTTTCCCTGCCTTCGATCCCGGCGCCGCGCTGGGCCGCCTGCTCAATCAAGGCGCCTTCACCGGCGTCATGGAGATCCCGTCATGAACACGCTCACTGCCACCTCCCCCGCCGAGACCGGCTCGCCCTGGTCGCTGCCCGCCCTCCGGCAGCGCCTGGAGCGCCTGATCTCCCACGACCTCATCGCGCTGGCCTGCCGTTTCAGCATCGCCGGCGTGTTCTGGCTGTCCGGCCGCACCAAGGTCGAGGGCTGGTTCACCCTGACCGACACGACCTTCCTGCTGTTCCGCCAGGACTACGCGCTCCCGTTGATCCCGCCGGAATGGGCTGCCTACCTGGCCACGGGCGCGGAGCACCTCCTGCCGATCCTGCTGGTGCTGGGGCTGTTCACGCGGGTCGCCGCCCTGGGCGTGCTGGGGATGACGGCGGTGATCCAGACCTTCGTCTATCCGTCGGGCTGGCCGACCCACCTGAGCTGGGCGGCGCCGATGCTCTACCTGCTGGGTCGGGGCCCCGGCCGGTGGTCGCTGGACCATGTATTCGGCTGGGGTGTCGGCAGACGCCCTTGAAACGTCGACGTCCGTCCATATAATCTCCCTGCTAGCACTCGCGATGGTCGAGTGCTAACAAGCCCCCAGGCCCTGGCCGAGGGGCTTACTTCTTGTGATGGGCTGGCTGGCGCTGAGCGCACGGCGGGCCCTTGAAGCAAGTCTGCATTAGTCAAGGAGATCTGATGAAACTGCGTCCTCTGCACGATCGCGTGATCGTTAAGCGCCTGGAAAACGAAACCAAGACGGCCTCCGGCATCGTCATCCCCGACAACGCCGCCGAGAAGCCCGACCAGGGTGAAGTGCTGGCCGTCGGCCCGGGCAAGCGCAACGACAAGGGTGAATTCATCGCCCTGAACGTCGCCGTCGGCGACCGCGTCCTGTTCGGCAAGTACAGCGGCCAGACCGTCAAGGTCGACGGCGATGAACTCCTCGTCATGCGCGAGGAAGACCTGTTCGCCGTCATCGCCAAGTAATCGGCGACCGCGACAGACTTTCATCCAGATAGAGATTTCGGAGAGATACACATGGCAGCAAAAGACGTTGTCTTCGGCGGCGAGGCCCGTGCCCGCATGGTCGAAGGCGTGAACATCCTGGCCAACGCGGTCAAGGTCACGCTGGGCCCCAAGGGCCGTAACGTGGTGCTGGAGCGCTCGTTCGGCGCCCCCACCGTCACGAAGGACGGTGTCTCGGTCGCCAAGGAGATCGAGCTCAAGGACAAGCTGCAGAACATGGGCGCCCAGATGGTCAAGGAAGTCGCTTCCAAGACCTCGGACAACGCCGGTGACGGCACGACCACCGCCACGGTCCTGGCCCAGGCCATCGTCCGCGAAGGCATGAAGTACGTGGCCGCCGGCATGAACCCGATGGACCTGAAGCGCGGCATCGACAAGGCGGTCACCGCCCTGGTCGCCCAGCTGAAGGCGGCCTCCAAGGCCACCACGACCTCCAAGGAGATCGCCCAGGTCGGCACCATCTCCGCCAACTCCGACGCGGACGTCGGCGAGATCATCGCCAAGGCGATGGACAAGGTCGGCAAGGAAGGCGTGATCACCGTCGAAGACGGCAAGAGCCTGGACAACGAGCTCGACATCGTCGAAGGCATGCAGTTCGACCGCGGCTACCTGTCGCCGTACTTCATCAACAACCCGGAAAAGCAGTCGGCGATCCTGGACAACCCGTTCGTCCTGCTCTACGACAAGAAGATCTCGAACATCCGCGATCTGCTGCCGACCCTGGAAGCCGTCGCGAAGTCGGGCCGTCCGCTGCTGATCATTGCCGAAGAAGTCGACGGCGAAGCGCTGGCGACCCTGGTCGTCAACACGATCCGCGGCATCCTGAAGGTCGTCGCCGTCAAGGCTCCGGGCTTCGGCGACCGCCGCAAGGCGATGCTGGAAGACCTGGCCATCCTGACCGGCGGCAAGGTGATCGCCGAGGAAGTCGGCATGTCGCTCGAGAAGGTCACGCTGGCTGACCTGGGTCAGGCCAAGCGCGTCGAAGTGGGCAAGGAAAACACCACCGTCATCGACGGCAACGGCTCCAACGACGACATCCAGGCGCGCGTCAAGCAGATCCGCGTCCAGATCGAGGAAGCCACCAGCGACTACGACCGCGAGAAGCTGCAAGAGCGCGTGGCCAAGCTGGCCGGCGGCGTCGCCGTCATCAAGGTCGGTGCCGCCACCGAAGTCGAGATGAAGGAAAAGAAGGCCCGTGTCGAAGACGCGCTGCACGCCACCCGTGCCGCCGTTGAAGAAGGCATCGTGGCCGGCGGCGGCGTCGCGCTGCTGCGCGCCCGTCAGGCCGCTGGCGCCATCAAGGGCGACAACGCCGACCAGGACGCCGGCATCAAGCTGATCCTGAAGGCCATCGAAGCCCCGCTGCGCGAGATCGTCTACAACGCCGGTGAAGAAAGCTCCGTCGTCGTCAACACCGTGCTGGCCGGTTCCGGCAACCACGGCTACAACGCGGCCAACGGCACCTACGGCGACATGATCGAGATGGGCATCCTGGACCCGACCAAGGTGACCCGCACCGCGCTGCAGAACGCCGCTTCCGTGGCCTCGCTGATGCTGACGACCGAGTGCATGGTCGCCGAAGCGCCGAAGGACGAGTCCGCCGGCCCGGCCATGCCCGGCGGCATGGGCGGCATGGGCATGGACATGTGATGTCCGCCTGAGCCCGGCGCACGGCCTGCGGGCCACGCGCCAACGCTCTGCAAAGGGGTCGCTTCGGCGACCCCTTTTTTCGTTCGCACGACGCGATCGTGTTGCGTCCGGATACGAAGTAGGCTCAGCCCTTGCCGCGCCCGGTGCGGCATTCACCCAGAATCGATCGTCCCCGCCGGCCCCAAGGCCGGGCATCCATCAGGTTTTCCCCATGTCGCACGTCCCCGTGCCCCAGGGGATGTCACCTGAATGTGGGGCGACCATAATGCGGCTGACAACTTGTCACAAATGATGGTCCAAGCGTCTTCGCCCTCCCTGCAGTCCCTGCTCGACGACATGATCGCGCATGTGCCCTCGCTGGCACACGCCGTCTTCAACGGCTTGCAGGACGAGCTCAAGAGCCGGCTCGAACATCACCAACTGCTGGCCGGATGGTCCAAGCGGCGCGCGACCTTCGCGGCCGACTTCGAAGGCTCGCTCACCATGCTGTTGAAGATCGCCCGAGACGGCGGCGATCCGCTGCAGCGAGAGCGCGCGCCCCAGCGCGGCGGCGACCTGTCCTTCAGCCTCGTCGACGAGAGCCAGGCCTTGAAGGACGTCGCGATCGCGCATGTGATCACCGCGATCGAGGACCAGTCCCGGGCCGAACTGCACCAGCTGGGCAACTTCTTCGCCGCGTTGCGCGGCATCGCGCGGCCGCTGAAGAACGACAACCCCTTGCGGGCGGCGCTGTTCGCGCAGGCGCTGGCGCGCGCCGTCGAAGGCGTGGACCTCGACGCCGACGGCCGCTACAAGGTGATGCGCCTGGCCGCGCATCCCTTGGCGATCCGGCTGCAGCCGATCTACACCCTCCTGTGCCAGAGCCTGAGACAGGCGCAGTTGAGCGGCATGCTGACCAGCCACGGGTCGGCGCTCAAGGAATCGGAACTGCGCCTGCGCCAGTTCAAGAGCCTCACCGACACGCCGACGCAGAACGCGACGCTGGACCAGGTCGCCATGAAGCTGGACCTGATGAACACGCGCGCGGCGGAGCTCGGATCGGCGCGTGCCGCGGCCGCGGCCGCGTCCTTGCCGGCCTCCTCCGCCGGCGCCTTGGCCTCGCCCCCGCCCAAGCTGGGGCCGGGCGTGGGCGCGCCGGGCACGGACCTGCTGTCGCGCCTGTACGACCAGATCCTGGCCGACGACAGCCTGCAGCCGCCGCTGAAGGTGCTGATGGGGCGCCTGCAGGTGGCCATCGTGCGCCTGTCCAAGGCCGATCCCACGCTGCTGCGTCGCCAGGACCATCCGACCTGGCAGTTGCTGAACCGGCTGGCCGCACACGGCGCGGGTTTCCAGCGCAGCGACGATGCGGAACTGAAGGCCTTCCTGCAGTTCCTGGAGCGCGTGATCCAGCCGCTGCTGGACAGCGCGCATCCGTCCGCGCTGCAGTTCCAGCAGGCGCTGACCGAGGTCGACACCCACATCCGCGCGCAGGCCGAGGCCCGCGGCCAGCGCAGCGCCGTGGCGCTCGAGCGCCTGGACCGCGAGCAGCGCCGCCAGGAATGGCAGCGGATGCTGCGCGACCAGCTGCAGCACCAGCTCGACGACGCGCAGGCCGGCAAGCTGATGCGGCGCTTCCTGCTCGGCCCCTGGGTCGAGGTCATCGCGCAGGCGATGGTCCAGCACGGTCGGGACGCCTCGGAGCCGCAGACCTACATCGAACTCGTGGACGCGCTGCTGCACAGCGTCGCGCCGCAGCCGGACGAGGCCGCCCGCGCTCGGCTGCGGGGCCAGTTGCCGGACCTCGTCCGCGCGCTGGACCGCGGCATGGATGCCATCGCCCTGCCGGCGATGCAGCGGCAGACGTTCCTGGATGAGCTGATGCGCCAGCACGGCCGCGTCCTGCGCGGTCAACCGGCCGTCGAGGAGGCCGTCCCGGCGGCGCCCTCGCCGCGTCGTCCGGCGCAGACGTCCGAGGAACTGCTGCAGCAGCTGCTCGACGAGCGCGAGTCCCAACTCCCCTCGCGCTGGGCCTACGAGCGCGTCGACCGCGGCCAGCTGCCGACGGTGCCGGTGGCGCTCTACAGCGAGGCGCATTCGCCCCACGCCCACGCGGCGTTGCAGGACTGGATCGCCGGCGTGCACGTCGGCGGCTGGTACCACTTCTTCCATCAGAGCGAATGGATCACCGCGCAGATCGCGTGGATCAGCGACAGCCGCCAGATGTTCCTGTTCGTCGGCCAGGTGGCGGATGAACGCCACTCGGTGACGCGCGGCGCGCTGGAACAGCTGGTCGCCAACGGGCTGATCACCGAGCTGGAAGACGAACCGCTGCTGCAACGCGCGATCGGCACCCTGATGCTGGACCTGGACCGGGCGCCCCCCAACGGCAACGATCGCTGAGGGCCATCCGCCGGTTCGATGGGCGGTTCGATGGCCGGTTCGATGTCGCGTTCGATGTCGAAGCGGTTCGGGTCACAATGCGCCCGCCCCGCGCCGTCGCCGCGGGCCAGTGCCGCCAGTCCGATGTCCGCCGTGTCCCGAGATCCCTTCGCCCGCTCCCGTCCCGACCGTCCCGACCGTCCTGCACGCCCGAGCGCCCTGTGCCGCGTGCCGCGGACCCTCGCGTCGACGTCGCTGCCGGCACTGCTCATGGCGCTGACGGCGCTGATGGCGCTTGCCGCGCCCGCCGCCCTCCTCGCCCAGACGGTCCCGCCCAATCCCCCGCCCGGTCCGGTGGCGACCCCCGCGGCCGACCAGGCCCGACGACCCAAGCTCGGCTTGGTGCTCTCAGGCGGCGGCGCGCGCGGCCTGGCGCACGTTGGCGTGCTGAAGGTGCTCGAACGCGAGCGCATCCCGGTCGACATCGTCACCGGCACCTCGATGGGCGCGATCATCGGCGGCCTCTACGCCAGCGGCATGACCGCCGAGGACCTGGACCGCGAGCTGTCGCGGATCGCCTGGGACCGGCTGTTCGCGAGCCGCGTCGACCGCCAGGACCTCTCGCAGCGCCGCAAGGAGGAGGACTTCGAGTTCTCCGCGACGATCGAGTTCGGCCTGCGCGACGGCGAGGTCCGCGTGCCCACCGGCACGCTTTCCAGCCGGGGCCTGGAGGCGCTGCTGCGCCGGCTGACCCTGCCGGTGCGCAACGTCACCCGGTTCGACCAGCTGCCGACGCCCTTCCGCGCCGTCGCCACGGACATGGAGAACGGCCGCGAACGCATCCTGGCCGAGGGTGATCTGGCGCTGGCGCTGCGGTCCAGCATGAGCGTGCCCGGCGTGTTCGCACCGGTGGAGTGGGAGGACCGCATCCTCGGCGACGGCGGGCTGGTCAACAACCTGCCGGTCGATGTCGCCCGCGAGATGGGCGCGACCCGGCTGATCGCGGTGAACGTCGGCACGCCGGTGGGGGGGCGCGAGACGCTGAACTCGCTGCTCGGGCTGACCGCGCAGATGATCAACATCCTCACCGAGCAGAACGTGCAGCGCTCCATCGCCAGCATGTCCGCCGGCGAAGACCTGCTGATCACGCCCAGGCTGGGCACGCTGACCTCGGGCGACTTCGACAAGGTGCGGGAGCTCATCCGCGCCGGCGAGGACGCTGCCGAGGCGCTGCTGCCGCAGCTGCGCCCCTACGCCGTCGACGAGCGGACCTACAAGGACTGGGAGATCGCGCGCATCGGCGCCAAGCCGCCGGGCGTGTTCATCGCCGCGGTCAAGATGGAGGGCTCGGACAACACCAATCCGGAGCGCTTCCGCAGCCAGCTCGAATCGAAGCCGGGCCAGCCCTTCAACAACGAGACGGCCGAGCGCGACATGCGCTTCCTCTCCTCCAGTGGCGACTACAACCGCGTGGATTACCACGTCGAGCAGCGCGCCGAGGGCGAGACCCTGGTCTTCAACATGGAAGACAAGCCCTGGGGGCCGAACTACTTCCGCGTCGGGATGGACCTGTCGACCGATTCCGGCGGCGACAGCTTCTTCAACCTGCGCCTGAGCCACAACCGCCACTGGTTGACCGACAAGGGCACCGAGTGGCGCAACCAGATCACGATCGGCGAGACGCCGCGGCTCTACACCGAGCTGTACCACCCGCTGGGCCTGAAGCTGGGCGTGGCCGACGACTGGTTCCTCAGCGCCTGGGCCGAGGCCAACCAGCGCAAGCAGATCGTCTATGACGACAACGACCCCGACAACGCCAGCCTCGGCCAGGCCCGGCTGGTCCGGCGCGACGCCTCCGTGGGGCTGGACGTCGGCCAGCCCTGGGGGCGCTGGGGCGAGGTGCGGCTCGGCGTGATCAGCCAGATCCGGCATGCCAAGCCCGACCTGATCACCGTCGCGACGCCCGCGATGGGCAAGCTGCGCTGGACCAGCTATGAGCGTGGCTTCCGCTTGCGGACCGTCGTGGACCAACTGGACTACGCGAACTTCCCGCAGCACGGCTACCGCTTCACCGTCGAGGCGCAAGGCGGCCGCCAGGACAACCGCAACCTCAGCAGCGGCCGCTTCCTGCGGCTGAACACGGACGGGAACGTGGTGCGCAGCTTCGGCGGGCACACGCTCAGCCTGTACGCGCGGGCCGTGGCGTCGCAGCAGCCGGACGACACGGGGCTGGGCGGCTACACGCTGGGGGGCTTCCACCAGCTGTCGGGCTACAACCCGAACCAGCTCAGCGGCAACTCGCTGCTGTTCACGCGGGCGACCTACTACCGGCGGCTGAACGACCAGCCCTTCCTGTCGCGCGGGTTCTTCATCGGCGGCACGCTGGAGGCCGGCAACACCTGGCTGTCGCGCCGCGACATCAGCATCAAGGACATGCGCTACGCGAGCAGCATCTTCCTGGGCTCGGACACGGGACTGGGGCCGCTGTACGTGGGCATCGGCTACGCGCCGCGCGGCGGCACCGCCTTCTACGTGTTCATCGGCCGGCCTTAAGCAGGCGTCGAGTCGCCTTCCGGGTTGTCTTCCTCGGCGTCGTCCTCGTCTTCGCTGACTGCAGCGCCCGGCGCGGCGTGCGCCCAATCGTAGATCACCTCGGCCACGTCTTCCAGGCCCTGCTTGCTCAGCGCCGAGAACAGCGTGACGGCGATGTCGGACTCGTCCGTCGCCAGCACGCCCAGGTCCTTCTGGACCTGCGCCAGGATGGCGGCGCCTTCCTTGCGATTGAGCTTGTCCGCCTTGGTCAGCACGACCAGCAGGCTGACCTCGCCCGCGGTGACGCGGTCGGAGACGAACTCGAGCAGTTGCTTGTCGAGGTCGGTCAGGCCCAGCCGCGAGTCGACCATCAGCACGACGCCCGACAGCGATTCGCGCTGGCCGAGGTAGTCGGCCATGACGCGCTGCCACCGCAGCTTGGCGTCGCGCGCGACGGCCGCGTAGCCGTAGCCGGGCAGGTCGGCGAACAGCGCGTCGGGCGCGTCGCGCGGGCCCACCGCGAACAGGTTGATGTGCTGCGTGCGGCCCGGCGTCTTCGACGCGAAGGCCAGGCGCTTCTGCTGGGCCAGCGTGTTGACCGCGGTGGACTTGCCGGCGTTGGAGCGACCGACGAAGGCGATCTCGGGCAACTGGCGCGGGGGCAGGTCTTGCGCGAGGGCCTCGCCGTCGACCGCCGCCTCGGATCCGGCGTCGGACCCCGCGTCGGCTTCGGGCGCGCCAACGTCGGCGTCATCCAGCGATTCGTCGTCGACCCCGTCGAACTCATCGAACTCTTCCTGGGCCTCGAGCGCCGCCTCGTCACGCGCCTGCGCGTCCGCCGGCAGCACGCCGTTGACCGGCAGGTGCTTGAGCTGGCTGGCCGTGGTGAGGAAGCGCGCGGTGTGCGTCCAGGCCAGCGCGCGCCTGCCCGGGGTCAGGGGTTGCGTGCTGACGCGTTTGGGCGGCGGGGGCAGGCCTTGCGCCTTGGCTTTTTCCGCCGCCTTGGTGCGGGCCTTGGCGGCCGCGCGCATACCCGTTTTCCCGGGTCCCTGCTTCTTCTTTGACGCTCCAGCGCGTCCCGCGCCACGGCCTGCGGGTTTCCCTGGGGCCGCAGGGGCGGGTTTCTTGTTGGAATCGGTCATCGGGCTGCGCGGGCTCTAAAGAGGTGCATTGTAAGATCCCGCGGTTGCGCTCACCCAACCCTCAACATTCATGAAGACTGCCGCTTTCTTGTTGTCGAGCCTGGTTTTGATGTCCGGCGCCGCCAACGCCAATGAACCCGCTGCGGCGGCCAAGCCCGATCTGACCAAGGGCCAGGCCATCAGTTCGCAAGTCTGCGCCGCCTGCCATACGGCGGACGGCAGCCGCGGCAGTCCCGCCAACCCCATCATCGCCGGCCAGCACGCCGACTACCTCGCCAAGCAATTGCACGAGTTCAAGTCGGGCAAGCGCAAGAGCGCGGTGATGTCGGGCATGGCCGCGCCGCTGACGGACGACGACATCCGCAATGTCGCCGCGTTCTACGCCAGCAAGGGCGCCAAGCCCGGCTTCGCGAAGAACAAGGAGCTGATCACCCTGGGCGAGAAGATCTACCGGGGCGGCATCGCGGACAAGCAGGTGCCCGCCTGCGCCGGCTGTCACAGCCCGAACGGCGCCGGCATCCCGGCGCAGTACCCGCGCCTGGGCGGCCAGCACAGCGACTACACGGAGGCCCAACTGACCGCGTTCCGCGCCGGCGGGCGGCCGAACAGCCCGCAGATGCTGGCGATCGCCGCCAAGATGAGCGACCGCGAGATCAAGGCGGTCTCGGACTACATCGCCGGCCTGCGCTGAGCGATCCCCGGCGGGACGCACCTTTCGGGGAAGGTCCCGACGAACGAGGCCGGTGATCCGATCACCGGCCTTCGCTTTTGCCGGCTCTCGCCCGATTCGTCACCCGGGGCAACGAGAATGCCGGCCATGACCCAGTCGTCTATCCAGCCGTCTCCCCCGTCGTCGCCCCAGTCGTCCCCCGAGATGTCCCCCGACAGTCCTCCCCGGCCCCCCGCCCCGACCGCCAAGGCGGTCGCGCGCGTCGCGCTCGACGACGCCATGGAGCTGGTCGCGTCGATGCGCTTCGCCATCGCGCTGCTGACGGTGCTGTGCATCGCCTCCGTGATCGGCACCGTCGTGCAGCAGCGCCAGCCGATGCCCAACTACGTCAACCAGTTCGGACCGTTCTGGTCGGAGCTGTTCGGCAAGTTCGACCTCTACACCGTCTACAGCGCCTGGTGGTTCCTGCTGATGCTGGCTTTCCTGGTCGTGTCGACCAGCCTGTGCATCGCGCGCCACACGCCCAAGATCCTGCGCGACCTGAAGACCTACAAGGAAACGATGCGCGAGCAGTCGATCCAGGCCTTCAGGCACAAGGCGCTGGGCTACCTGCACATGAATCCGGAAGCCGCGCTGGGCCAGGTCAATGCCTGGCTGGGCGCCGAAGGCTGGAAGGCCCGCGCCCAGGTGCGCAACGGCGGCGTCATGATCGGCGCGCGCAAGGGCTCGGCGCACAAGATCGGCTACCTGGCGGCGCATTCGGCCATCGTGCTGATCTGCCTGGGCGGGCTGTTCGACGGCGACCTGGTCGTGCGCGTCATGATGTGGGCGCAGGGCAAGCAGATCTACCAGGGCGACGACCTCACCCAGGTCACGCATGTCAACCGCCTGGCGCCCGGCAACCCGAGCTTCCGCGGCAACCTGTACGTGCCCGAGGGCAGCCGCTCGTCGAACGCGCTGATCTCCATGCCCAGCGGCGTGGTGGTGCAGGACCTGCCCTTCGACGTCGAGCTGAAGAAGTTCATCGTCGAGTACTACGCGACCGGCATGCCCAAGCTGTTCGCCAGCGACATCGTCCTGCACGACCGCCGTGACGGCTCGTCGACGAAGGCCACGGTCAAGGTCAACGAACCGGTGACCTACCGCGGCGTCACGCTGTACCAGAGCAGCTTCGAGGACGGCGGTTCGTCGATGAAGCTGAAGCTGCGCGCGCTGCAGGCGGCGCACGACACGCCACTGGAAGGCAAGGTCAACGGCACCACGACGCTGACGGCGGACGGCGAGAAGTTCGGCCTCGAATTCACCGGCCTGCGCGTCATCAACGTCGAGAACTTCGCCGACGACGGCAAGGACAAGAACGGCACGGACGTGCGCAAAGTGGACCTGGTCGGCCGGCTGGAACAGCACCTGGGTTCGGGCGCGAACCTCGAGGGCAAGAAGACGCTGCGCAACGTCGGTCCGTCGTTCAGCTACAAGCTGCGCGACGCCTCCGGCCAGGCGCGCGAGTACAACAACTACATGCTGCCGCTGGAGCTCGACGGCCACCGGGTCTACCTGCTCGGCGTGCGCGACACCCTGTCGGACAGCTTCCGCTACCTGCGCGTGCCGGTGGACGCCAAGGACAGCATGGACGGCTGGCTGGCGCTGCGACGCGCGCTGGCCGATCCGGCGCAGCGGCTGCTGGCGGCCCGGCGTTATGCGCTGGGCGCCAGCCCGCCGGACAAGCCGGCGATGCAGGCGCAGCTGGAGGCGACCGCGCTGCGCACGCTGACGCTGTTCGCGGGCGCCGAGGGGCTGAAGGCCGACGCGCCCGCGCAGGGCGCGGCGGTGGGCGGCCTGCCGGCGCTGTCGCAGTTCGTCGAGCGCGAAGTGCCCGAGGCCGAGCGCGCCCGCGTGTCCGAGGTGCTGCTGCGCATCCTCAACGGCAGCCTGTTCGAGCTGCACAAGCAGGCCGAGGAACAGCTCGGCCGTCCGCAGCCCGTGCCGGGCGAGGCCACGCAGACCTTCATGACGCAGTCGGTGATGTCGCTGTCGGACGCGATGTTCTATCCGTCGCCGGTGGTGATGCAGCTGGACGACTTCCAGCAGGTGCAGGCCAGCGTGTTCCAGGTGACGCGCGCGCCGGGCCAGACCCTGGTCTACCTCGGAGCGGTGTTGCTGATCGTCGGCGTGTTTGCGATGCTCTACATCAAGGAACGCCGCCTGTGGCTGTGGCTGGAAGCCGCGCCGGGCCGCTCCGAACAGACCCGCGTCCGCATGGCGCTGTCCAGCAACCGCGACACCCCCGACCTGCCCGTCGAATTCGAATCGCTCAAGCGGCATCTGCTGCATGAGGAGGCCTGAGATGAACACCACCACCGCGGATCCGTCCCACCTGCCGTCGCAGTTGCCTTCGCAACTGCCGTCGCAACTGCCGGGCTCCTCCGAGGCGACCCCGACGCGCTCGCTGGTGATCGGCAAGCGCGGCTACTTCCAGGCCCGCAGCCCCTTCGACTGGATCTTCGCGGCGCTGGTGCTGATCGGCGCCGGCTTCGCGTTCAGCCGCTACAGCGCGTCGATGGACGTCTACGAGAAGGGCATCCTGGCCGGCGCCACGCCGGCGCTGATCGCGCTGGGCTGGTTCTGGCGGCCGCTGCGGCTGCTGTGCCTGGTCGTGGGCGCGGCCAGCCTCTTCGCGATCCAGCTCTACCTGCGCCAGACCGACAGCTTCGGCGCCGACCTGGCGGCGGGCGAGAAGGTCTTCTTCCTGAAGTACCTGTTCTCCAGCCAGAGCGCGATCCTGTGGATGAGCGTGCTGGTGTGGATGAGCACGCTGTTCTACTGGCTGGGTTTCCTGAAGAAGGAAGGCGTCAGCGCCGCCGAGGCCATCGGCACGCGGCTGGCCTGGGGCGCCGTGGGCATGGCGCTGATCGGCACGATGGTGCGCTGGTTCGAGAGCCACCAGATCGCGCCGGACATCGGCCACATCCCCGTCAGCAACCTGTACGAGGTCTTCGTCCTCTTCACCTGGCTGACGACGCTGATGTACCTGTACTACGAGCAGCGTTTCGCGACACGGGCGCTGGGCGCTTACGTGATGCTGGTGGTGAGTGCGGCGGTCGGTTTCCTGCTCTGGTACACGATGGCCCGCGAGGCGCATGAGATCCAGCCGCTGGTGCCGGCGCTGCAGAGCTGGTGGATGAAGATCCACGTGCCGGCGAACTTCATCGGTTACGGCAGCTTCGCGATGGCTGCGATGGTGGCCCTGGCCACGCTGCTGAAGACGGAGACGCCGCGCGCGCTGGTGATCGGCCTGATCGGCGTGCCGGTGGGGCTGGTGCTGGTGCTGGTGGGCTTCCGCTTCGGCGCGAACGTCTCGCCGGAGATCGCCAGCGGCCTGAACGGCTGGGCCGGCAAGATGGCCGGCGTGGCGGTGTTCCTCGCGGCCAGCGTCGCCCTGCGCGGTCCGCTGACGGCGCGCCTGCCGGCGCTGACGGTGCTGGACGACCTGACCTACAAGTCGATCGCGCTGGGATTCGCGTTCTTCACAATCGCGACCATCCTGGGCGCGTTCTGGGCGGCGGAAGCCTGGGGCGGCTACTGGAGCTGGGACCCGAAGGAAACCTGGGCGCTGATCGTCTGGCTGAACTACGCGGCCTGGCTGCACATGCGCCTGATCAAGGGCCTGCGCGGCGTGGTCGGCGCGTGGTGGGCGCTGATCGGGCTGCTGGTCACGACCTTCGCCTTCCTGGGGGTCAACATGTTCCTGTCGGGTCTGCACTCCTACGGGACGCTGTAAGGCGCGGCGGAGCCTTCCCCAGGGCGGCGTCGGGCGGGAGCCCGGCGCCGCCCTTTGTCTTCCTGTGTCATGGCCGTGGCAAGGCGCCTGCGCGAACGGATCGCCTTCGCGTCGTCGACCGTCGCTTCGGGAGAGGCAGACGGCGCCGCCGCACGGGGGCTGACAGTCGGAGGAAGCCAGCGACGCTGGGGAGGCCCCCCGATGAGCAACTTCTTCCGCACGCACTTCGGCGGGCGATCCTCGCCGTCCACGTCCACGGCGCCCGCCACGGGAACGGGCGCCACAGCAACCACCAGAACCACCGGCGCGCCGCAGACGCCTCAGCAGGCGCCGCAGTCCTTCGCGCTGCGCAACCTCGTCCCGCGCCACAACCACGCGACGCCGCAGGCGCGGCAGCGCGCCGCGCCGCCGACGCGCACGGCCGGCGGCCAGGCCGCGCCGCTGCAACCCCAGACAACCCCGCAGCGCAGTCCGGCGGTCGACCAGTCCATGAACCTCGCCCGGGACGCTCACGCGGAAGTGCCGGTGCGCGCCGATCGCCAGTCGCAGGCGCATGCGGTAGCGAGCGCCCGCGACAGCTCGATCCAGGATCTGCAGCAGCGGCACACCGGCGCCGACGCGGAGGCCACGACGCAATTGACGGCCCGACGCCAGATCGCGACGGATGCGGCCACCGCCGAAGGCACCGCCAATGCCTTGCGGGCTCAGCGACAAACGGACTTCGATCACCACGACCAGCAGTTCCAAGCAGCTGACGGCGCCACGGCCGCTCTGGTGGCCACGCGCGACGCCGCACGCAACGACCCCGCCTACACGGCGGCGGTCCAGGCCCGAGCCCGCGCCGAGACCGCGCTGACGAGGGCGCAGCAGGCTGCCGCGAATCCGCCCGCGCCGGCCGCGCCCGCCGCACCCGGTGCCCCGGCGAATCCGCCGCCGCCCACTGCCGCCCAACTGCAGGCCAACGTGCAGCGGGCGCAAGCCGACCTCACCCGGGCCGACACCACCTTGCAGCCGCTGCAGCAGGCCGTGGACCGTGCCCAGACCGCGGTGAACGACAACGCGGCGGCCCTCGACACCCATCGCAACGGACGGGAGGCCGCACGGGGTCCGCTCGCCGACGCGACGGCGGCACACGGCGCTGCGCAGCGCGTCAGGACCGCCGCGGACCAGGCGGTCACGGCGCTGGACGCGGCGCAACAACAGGCCAGCGCCGCGCTGAACGCGCATCTGGGGCCGATGACGGCGCATCGGGACGCCGCGACCACGGCCGCAACGGCCGCGGCGACCGCCACCGACGCGCATCGCACCCTGGCCACGCTGACCGCGCAAGTGGCCACGACGACGGAGCGAGCGCATCAGTCCGATGAGACGCTCACCACGCGGCGCAACGAACAGACGACGGCCCAGGCCACGGTCGCCGGACTCGAGCACCAGCTCGATCAACACGGGCCTTTGCGCCGGGCGGTGCGAGAGGCCACGCAACTCGTCCAGAGCCTCGAGGGCAGCCTGAGCCGGGCAGGCCAACCCGGGCCGTCGTCGGCGCCGCAGGTCAATGTCCGCGAGCTCAACAGCCGCCTGCGCGTTGCGCGCGAGACCCTCCGGACCGCCCAGGAGCCAGTGACGCGTCTCGAGGGTCAGCTGGACACGGCGCGCCACACCTTGGCCGCCGCCGACACCGCGCTGCAGACCGCGACCACGGCCGCGCAGACCGCCCACAACGCGCGGAACGACGCGGTCGCCGCCCAGACCGCGCACCGCACCCAGGTGGCCGGGCCGGCGGATGCCGCCGCGGCGCAAGCCGTCGCGGTCCGCGACGGCCTCCACGCCGCCGCCGAGACCTCGAAGCTCGCGCTCGACCAGGCGGTGACACACCTGTGCGAGACCATGCGCCCCGCGCCGGCCACGCCGCCGGCGGACGATCGCAGCGCCGTGAAGCAGGGCACCGACGGCGTGGGGCGGGCGTTCGAGGCCCTGAAGAACCGCACCGGGCCCGCGAAGCTCGACTTCTCCACCCTCAACTTCAGCGGCTCCACCCACGGGGCCGCGCCGACACGTTTCCGCGACAGCCCGCCGCCCGCGAACGCGGTCACCACGGCGACCAGCCCGGGTCAGTTGAAGGCCGTCGACAAGAAGGTGAAGACCGCCACCGCCGCCGCGGCCAACCTGCTCAGCGGCGGCGACGTCTCGACGAAACAGGCCGCGCGCATGCCGGACGCGTTCAGCAACGCGGTGGCGTTCACGACGGAGGTGAGCCGGAAGTTCACCGCGCACGCGGCGGGCACCGCCGGCGCGCCCACCGCCGCGCAGGCCACCGAGGCCACCCCCGCCGCGACCCGGCTGGCGCAGGGGCTGCTGGGGCATCCGCGCGCCAACGCCGCGAGCCGGCCCGACGGCCACCCGCTGCGCCACGACGAGGCGCTGCTCATCGCGTCGGTGCTGCGCTCGGTGACGCAGGACCCGGCGCAGGCCGCGGCCGTCTACAACCACATCTGGAACTCGCCCCCGCCGCCGCTTGCCAACGTGAACGCGCGCGCGGCCGGCACGCCCTCGCCGCTGGCCGAAGCCGGCGCCACCGCGCCCAGCACCGATCCCGGGATCCAGCGCATGGCCAACACGGCGCGCCGCGCGCTGGCGGCGACCTCGGGCGGCATGGAGGCGCTGCTCGCGATGCAGGGCCTCAGCCTGCCCGCCGCCGGCCACGCGGACCGGCCCCATGCGGAGCACGCGGTCGAGCACTACAAGCTCAGCCTGCGGGCCGAGGATGCGCTGGTGAAGCTGCTGGGTGTGGGCGGCACGCAGTCGACGGCGGACATCCAGGCCGCGACCCACACCCCGCAGGCCGGGCAGGCGCAGATGCTCAATGCCAGCTGGCTCGGCACCGGCAACGCACGGCGCGACGGGATGGCCCGCCGCCAGGCCGAGCATCGCGCCACCCTGCCGGCGCAGGCGCTGGAATTCGCGCTCGCCAACATGAACCGGGCGTCCGGCACCGCCGACAACGTCCCCGCCATGAAGCCCGCCTACGTCGCGCTGCGCAACGGCTTCACCGAAAGCGGCCAGGGCAGCGATTTCCACCTGATGGCCAAGCGGCTGCACAAGTTCAACACCTACATCGACCTGGCCTGCAAGACCTCGGTGGCCGGTCCGACGGCGCTGGAAAAGATCAAGGACCCGGTCGGCACGATCCGGCGCAAGGTGGGCAAGGACAAGACGCCGCTCAAGACGCTGATGCAGGCGGGCCCGCTGGGATCCAACCTCGGCACCGTGCCCGGCGAACATGCCAAGCGCCTGACCAAGGCCCTGGACGACAGCCGCACCTTGCTGCGCAATGACCTCACGGCGCAATTCGCCACCCTCTCGCCGCAGGACCGCACCCGCAGCCTGATGCGCCTGGCCACGATGGAACTCTGGGCCGAGCAGGTGCCGGCGGTCTTCAACCCGAAGATCGACCTGACGCAGGGCACGCGGATCTCCGCGGACGACGTGAAGGCGCGCGCCCAGGCGCTCAACCAGCAGATGGCCACGGCGGGAGCGCATCCGCAACAGCCGCTGCACGACACGACGATGACGAACGAGGCCAGCGCGCACCTGGGCAAGCCGCTGATGGCGAGCACCTTGGACGCGTGGTTCGGCGGCGGCAAGCTGGCCGACTCGTCGACGGCGATCGCCTCGCCGGCGATGACGGCGCTCAACGACGACGTGAAGATCCTGCGCGGCAAGGCCCAGCTGGACAGCAAGCTCGACGACCTGCAGACCCGCTTCGATGCCGCCAGCAAGGAAGACCGCAAGGACATCCTTCGCCAGGTCATGATCTCCGTCGTCGCCGGCGGCGACATGGCGGACTACAGCGACGGCCGCAAGAACGGCATCGGCGGGATGTTCGGCTACCTGGCGGCGCAGGTGGACGGCATCGGCGGCGTGAGCACGGGCATCACGCCGGTCGGCGAGTTCAACGTCGACCACACCCGCACGGCGGTGCTGCGCGCCGGCGTGGCCTCCAACACCGGCGTGATCTACCTGGGCAACGAGACCAAGGTGACCGAGATGCTGGGCGTCGGCGTGCGCGCCGGCGCCGCGCTGGGCCCGGTGGGCGTGACCGGGCAGGTGATGGGCCGTCTCGGCGGCTCCCACCTGTTCAGCGAGGGCCTGATGATCCGCACCAACAAGCAGGGCAAGGAGCACGAGTCGCTGCCGGATGCGGTGAAGCAGGGCACGCAGTCGGACAACTGGAAGCAGATGAGCGAGATGGTCGTCAACGCGGTCTTCGAGATCTCGCAGCAGACCGCGGCGCGACGGCCGAAGAACGGCGGCGAGATGTGGCGCGAGATGGTGGGCCGGGTCGGCGACTACCGCGACATCTCCTTCGGCTGGAACGCCGGCCAGAACCACCAGATCAACGGCTCGATCAGCGCCGACGGCATGGTGGGCGGATCGGTCGGCCTGGGCAGCGCGTCCCTGACCGGCAACGTCGGGCTGAAGCACACCTTCCTCAACCGCGGCAAGGCGCGCGACACCGGCGGCGCGACCCAGGCGGTGCAGGCCAGCAGCGGCTCGCGGACCTCGCTGGGGATGGGCGCGACGGTGGGGATCTCGCATCCCACCCTCAAGCACCACGACCATCCCGACGTCGGCCTGTTCACGCGGCACAAGGTCGGCATCGAGACCGACATGGTGCTGCAGGCCAAGAACGGCTTCGTGCGCATCACCACCGAGGACGGCAAGGTCAAGCCCAACATCTCCTACAAGCACCGCGAGTTCGCCACGCAGGACGCCTTCTTCAAGCTGGTCAACAGCCAGCCCGAATGGGCGGCCCGCCTGGGCGAGCGCGGACCGGACGGCGCGCTGCGCGGCGGCGACGAGATGCTGCGGGGCTTCCTCCAGCAGACGGCGAACCTGCCGCCGGGCAACAACCGCCTGTTCATCGAACGCAAGTGCCTGACGCAGGACGCGGCGGATGCGATCAACGCGTGCATGGAGCAGCTGGCGGTGATCGAGCGCCCGCTGCCGCCGGGCACGCTACCGGACCCCGACGCGGCGGCGCAAGTCCGGTCGCTGCAGAAGCAGATCGCCGCGCACGTCAGCGACGAAGGCAGCTGGCAGCCGTTCCGCCTGTTCGTGAACGAGACCAACCAGCGGGTGAAGGAGCAGTCGTCGACGGGCGGCGAGATCCGCGCCACGCCGAACAAGGTCGACGACAAGGAGGCGGGGCCGACGGGCATGGCCGAGCGTTTCCTGGGCGGCGGCAAGGTCACCCTCGGCGGCAAGATCAACAGCGCCCACGGCGGGCGGGACCTGATCACGATCGATGCGATGCCGGTGAGGGCCTGAGCCAGACCTGAGGCGGGCCTGAGCCGCGGCATGAGCCGGCGACCCGCCCCGCCCCGCCCCGCCCCGGATGCGGGGGCCTTAAGCGCACCCTCATGTCAACAGGGCGCGTCTGTCGTAAGGTTCGGACTTCCCTCCCCCGAAGGTCCGCCATGCATTTCCACAAGCCCCGCGACGGTCAGCGCATTCCGTCCTCCGAGATCACCGCCCGCGAGGTCTACGACAGCCGCCGCGACTGGTTGAAGTCGGCCGGCGCGCTGGGGCTGACCGGCCTGGGCCTGGGCGGCCTGTCCGGCACGGCGGGCGCGCAGACGGCCGGCCCCGGCAAGCTGGCCAAGCTGCCCGGCGCCAAGAGCACCGTGCCCGGCGCGACGGTGATGGAAAAGCTGACGGCCTACAAGGACGTCACCTCGTACAACAACTTCTACGAGTTCGGCACCGACAAGTCCGATCCCGCCGAGAACGCCCACACGCTCAAGCCGCGGCCCTGGTCCGTGGTCATCGAGGGCGAGTGCGCCAAGCCGGGCCGTTTCGGCCTCGACGACCTGCTGAAGGTCGCGCCCATGGAGGAACGCGTCTACCGCCTGCGCTGCGTCGAGGGCTGGTCGATGGTCGTGCCGTGGGTGGGCTACTCGCTGGCGGAGCTGCTGAAGAAGGCGGAGCCGACGTCCAAGGCGAAGTACGTCGAGTTCACGACCCTGGCCGACAAGGCGCAGATGCCGGGCGTCCGCTCGGGCGTGCTGGACTGGCCCTATGTCGAAGGTCTGCGCCTGGACGAGGCGATGCACCCGCTGACGCTGATGGCCTTCGGCCTGTACGGCGAGGTGCTGCCCAACCAGAACGGCGCGCCGCTGCGGCTGGTCGTGCCCTGGAAGTACGGCTTCAAGTCGGCCAAGTCCATCGTGAAGATCCGCTTCGTCGAGAAGCAGCCGGTGAGCAGCTGGACCAAGGCGGCGCAGCAGGAGTACGGCTTCTTCTCCAACGTGAACCCGCAGGTCGACCATCCGCGCTGGAGCCAGGCCTCCGAGCGCCGCATCGGCGAGGACGGTCTTTTCGCCAAGCGCCGCCCGACGCTGATGTTCAACGGCTACGAGGCGCAGGTCGGGCAGCTGTATGCCGGCATGGACCTGAAGAAGAACTACTGACGCCCGGGATCCCGCCATGAGTGCCTCGCCCGCCGCGCCGTCCCGGCCGCAGCCCGCCCCGTCCACGCCGCGGCGCCCGTCCGCGAAGCGCCATCCGCTGCTGCATCCGGCGGCCAAGGTCGTGCTCTTCGTGCTGTGCCTGCTGCCGTTGGGCTGGTACCTCTTCGGCGCGATCGCGCAGCCGGACCTGCTCGGCGCGAATCCGGCGGAGACGCTGATCCGCGGCCTGGGCGACTGGACGCTGCGCTTCCTGTGGATCACGCTGGCGGTCACGCCGGTTCGCACCTGGACGAACCAGCCGGCGCTGGCGCGTTTCCGGCGGATGCTGGGGCTGTTCACCTTCTTCTACGCCAGCCTGCACCTGTTGGCCTACGGCTGGCTCGACAAGGGCCTGGACCTGACCGACATCCTGCGCGACATCGCCAAGCGGCCGTTCATCCTGATGGGTTTCGTCGCCTGGCTGCTGCTGGTGCCGCTGGCGGCCACCTCGTTCAACCGCGCGATCAAGGCGCTGGGCGCGGCGCGCTGGCAGCTGCTGCACAAGCTCGTCTACGCGATCGCCATCGTCGGGCTGATGCACTTCATCTGGATGCGCGCGGGGAAGAACAACTTCGCCGAGCCCATCGTGTACGGCACGATCCTGGCGGTGCTGCTGGGATGGCGGGTGTGGAAGCGCCTGAAGCGCGCGCCGCGCTGAGCTGATCGAGGAGCGGCCCGCGCGCCGGCGCCGCCATGCCCGGCGCCGCTATGCTCGGCGCCCATGCTGAGTCTCCATCCCGTCTCCGAGCGCGACCTCGCCGATCTGCGGCGCTTCGAATTCGACAACCGCGCGTTCTTTGAAGCCCGCATCAACGCGAGGCCCGCGTCGTACTACGCCGACGGCGGCATCGAGGCCGCCATCGCGACCGCGCGCCGCGAGGCCGAGGCCGACACGGGCCATCAGTTCCTGATCCGGAACATCGCGGGCGCGCTGGTCGGCCGCATCAACCTGAGCCAGATCAAGCGCAGGCACTACCACGCGTGCGAAGTCGGCTATCGCATCGCGGAGCGCGAGAACGGCAAGGGCCATGCGAAGGAAGCGTTGCGCCTCGTGCTCGAAAAGGCCTTCGGCGAGCTGGGCCTCATCCGCGTCGAGGCCAAGGCCCGCGCCGGGAACGCCGGCTCGATCCGGGTCCTGCAGTACAACGGATTCACCGAGTTCGGCCGCTCGACGCGCAGCTTCCAGCTCCACGGCGAGTGGGAGGACATGGCGTATTTCGAGTGCCGGGCGCCGGGGCGGTAGCACGAAGCCACGCCCCTGGCGAAGGACAGGTCCGGCTCAGAACGCGCTCTTGACGACGCCGCCGTCCACCCGCAACGCCGCCCCCGTGGTGGCCGAGGCCAGCGGGCTGGCCACATAGGCGACGAGGTTCGCGGTCTCCTGCGGCGTCGCGAAGCGCTTGATGAGCGAGGTGGGACGCACATGCTCGAAGAATTCGGCCTCGACCTGTTCGAAGCTCTTCGAGTTCGCCGCGGCCAGGCTCTCGACGAAGTCGCCGACGCCGCGCGACTTCGTCGGTCCCGGCAGCACGCTGTTCACCGTGATGCCGGTGCCCGCGACCGACTCCGCCAGCCCCCGGGCCACGGCGATCTGGGCGGTCTTCGTCACGCCGTAATGGACCATCTCCGGCGGGATCTGGATGGCGCTCTCGCTGGAGATGAAGATGATGCGGCCCCAGTTGGCGCGCTTCATCTGCGGCAGCACGAGCCGGGCCAGGCGGACGCCGCTCAGGACGTTGACCTCGAAGAAGCGGCGCCAGTCCTCGTCGGGAATGTCTTCGAAGGGCTTGGGCTCGAAGATGCCGAGGTTGTTGACGAGGATCTCGATGCCCGCAAACCGGCGCACCAACTCTTGCGCCGGCTCGGCGAGGCTCAGGTCACCCGCGAAGCCCTCGGCCGCCGCGCCCGTCTCCGAGCGGATGCGCTCGACGGCCTCGTCCACGGCCGCCTGCGTCCGTCCATTGACGATGACCCGCGCGCCTTCCCGCGCCAGGGTGCTCGCAATCGCGTAGCCGATGCCGGCGGTGCTGCCGCTCACGAGCGCGAGCTTTCCATTCAACTGCAGGTCCATGTCGTTGCTCCTTTTCAATCCTGATGGCCGGGGGTGACGGTGTCGAAATCCCGGCGGGTTGCTTCACAGCGCGTCGAACTTTGCGCCTGTTCCTCGAACGCTGCACAAGGCCTGTTCCCGGCCGGGTCTTCGAATTCCGGATAGACGACGAGGCGATGGCGCCCGGTCTTCCATCGCCGCGTTGGCGTGAACCGCCACGCCGAGTCGCCGCGCGTCAGGGACGTGGTGCCCGAGAGTCGACGCCCGGCCGCGTCGGTCACGGCGATGAGTCCCTCGCCCGAGGCACTGACCGCATCGCGGAAGTCGATGACCAGGGCATCACGGCTGTGCGCGCGGGGTCTTGTCAGCAGCCAGTCCGCAGGCGACAGGCGATTCGACATCGCGCCCGTCACCCGCCAGGTCTTGACAGCGGCGGCTCCCGAGGCGTCGCCGGCCTCGGCCGCAACCCGCAGCGAGACCCGTTGACCGACCCGCAACGCGCGTCCCGCATCGAGGTTGGGGCCGACGCCGCTTTTCACCCGACCCGGATCCATCAACACCGTGATGCGTCGTGCGTCGGCATTGGGGAGGGCCAGGTCGAGCAACGCGTTCTCCAGCACCACGCCCTGGTCGTCCGACAGCGTCAGGCGCGTCATGTCGAACGGCAGGCGCTGCGGCTGCTGGAATCGGAGCTCGATCCGCAGCAGGTTCTCCGGCACCGTGTCCCCCGTCGGGTGAATGTCGACGGACACGGCCTGGGCATCTCCCATGCAGGCTGCGCAGGCCACCGCGAGCATCGCCAGGAGGCGCCGCGCTGCCGTCATTGCTTCGCGGGCGCCAGGTCCGCGTAGCCCTCGTCCGTGCGGAGCGTGCCGTGCACGTCGCGCCAACCGTCCTTCTCCGCATAGCGGAAGTCGGCGAAGTCGTACTCGTTGACGAAGTCGCTCAGGCGCAGGAACAGGCCCTTGCGCATCGAGACCAGTTCCATCGCACCCGACGCCTCGTTCCGCCGCAACGCGGCCAGGAAGGTGTCGTCCTGGTTGTCGATATGCGCCACGCGGACCGGCACATAGATGGACTTCACGCCCAGCACCGGCTCGGTCGGCCACTTGATGGGCGCGGCCAGTCCCGGCTGGGTCGAGGCCTGGGCGATGTCGGTCACGGACAGCAGATCAGCGGACTTGTGCGAATGGGTCAGCAGGACCATCGGCCCCTGCCCCGCGTCGAACATGACCATGCCCACGGGCGCGCTGCCCCAGCCGAATTCGGCGATGGTCTTGGCGGGGATGTGGGCGCCGTCCTTCAGGTCCTTCAGCGGGATGGTGACGAGCGGCGAGCAGGTGAACGCGGCCACCAGCGTGGGCTCGCCGTTCAGCGTCGCGATGACCATCTTGCGGATGGGCGCTCGCGTCTCGCGCATGTTGTGGACCGGGTGGTACATCTCGATGCTGCTGACTGCGGCATCGCCCTTGAACGGGAAATCGAACACGCGCAGCGTCGAGGCGAAGCTGGCGTTCGACAGGCCCGCGACGTAGAGCTTGCCGGCGTGGTAGGTCATGTCGGTGACGGTGTAGGTCGCCGCGGGCGTGTCGCGCCAGAGATGCTTGTCGGCGGCGGGGACATTGCCGATGGCCACGGACTCCCGCCTCGCCCGGTCCAGCGGGATGACATCCACCCTGCCGGCGGTCGTCACCGAGACGAGCGCCGGCGTCGGTCGGGCCTCCTTCGTCTTCCCTTCCACCGACAGCGAAAGGTAGGCGAGTTCGCTGCCGGGCCGGATCGCCATGTCCTCGAAGCGGAGCTTCTCGGCACTCGTGTGCAGCGCGCGGGCGATGGCGCCCGAGACGTTCTTCAGGTTGAACGCCGCCGACGTTCCCGGAGACGCCGCCGGCAAGGTGATGGCGTGCAACTGCCCGCCCCGCCAGTCGGCCACCACCACGGTGTTCGCATCCACGAAGGTCAGCTTGCCGGCGGACTGGATCGTGGCGCCCAGGGCGTGGGCGGCGTGGAATCCGACGGCGAGGACAGTCAGGCTCAGGAGCTGCCGGAATGACACGCTCAACGAGGCGTGGCCGGCAGAAGAAGGACAGGAGGGCGTTGACATCGAAGGCTCCAATTGGCGTGGAAGCACTGTCGGTGCCGCCGCCTCGTCCGGCTACCTTCCGCCGGGTGAGCCGGGCATTGCTCTTTCGGGCAATGCGACCTGAGCGAAGGTTGTCTGCCGCCGATACTCGCCCGGTCTTCATCGCCTCATCGCGCTTCATGACCGACCACAACGAGTCCGACGCTCCCCGCAAAGTCCCCGCCGCCGCGCCCGAGTTGCCGCAAGGCCTCGCGGCCAGGCTGGCCGGCTGCGCCTGGCACCGCAACCTCGTCGGCGAGGCCGGCGCGCACGTTCATCGACTGCATCGAGCCGATGCGCCAGCGCTGTACCTCAAGCATGGAAACGGCGGGGCGGCGATCGCCATCGTCGACGAGTTCGCCCGCCTGCAGTGGTTCGCCGATCGCTGGCCGGTGCCTCGCGTCGAGCACTTCGAATGGTCGGACGGCGCCGCCTGGTTGCTGACCCGCGCCGTCCCCGGTCGCACGGCCTACGAATGGCTCAAGGACGACCCGGCGCGCGCCGAGGCGATCGTGACGTCCATCGGTCGTCGGCTTCGCGACCTGCACCAGTTGCCCGTCGATCCCTGCCCGTTCAACGCGAACCATCGCCTGCAACTCGACCTCGCCCGGCAGCGCCTCGCTGCCGGTCTCATCGATGCCGACGACTTCGACGACGCCCGCCAAGGGTGGTCGCCTCAGCAGGTGTGGGAGGCGCTCGGCGCGGTGCTTCCGCTCGCGGAGGATCCGGTGGTGAGCCACGGCGACTTCTCGCTGGACAACCTCCTCATGAACGAGCACGGCGACGTCGTCGGCGTGATCGACCTCGGCCGCGCAGGCGTCGCGGATCGCTACCGCGACCTCGCGATCCTGGCGAACTGCCTCGACGAGTTCGGTCCGACGCTGCGCCGCACGCTGTTCAACGCCTATGGCATCGCCGAGCCGGACCGACGCAAGCTCGACTTCCACCTGCTGCTCGACGAATGCTTCTGAGGGCGCTCCCGGGCGGCTGTCCCTCGCTTCAAAGGTGCACGCCACCCGACACCTCGGGGAAGGATTGACGGCGGAATCCTGTTCGCCAAGGCCCCAGACGGGTCGTTCTGGCGCCCATCCGGGATAATCGCGGGTTTGCTGCGGCGCCCATCGGCCGTCGCGGCGCCCGCCTTCCCCGCCTCGCCATGTCCCAGCCCCCGCCAGACCGACTGCCCGCCAGCCTGCCCGCGCTCGTCGACGCCGCCATCATCGGCGGCGGTCCGGCCGGCTGCAGCGCCGCGAGCTGGCTGACGCAGCTGGGACTGAGCGTCGCGCTGATCGAGCGCGCCCCCCGCCTGTGCGACAGCCTGCGGCCCCTCGACTACCAGCAGGACTGGCTGCTCGGCGCCCCGGGCGAGTCGCTCGCCGAACTGGGCGAACGCTACGCCCGCCACGCCACCGCACAACCTGGCGTGCACACCGTGCTGGGCCAGACGCTCAACACCCTCGACTGGCAGGCCGAACAGGGTTGGACGCTCTACCTCGATGGCGGTCCTGCCTTCGCGGCGCAGGCCGGAGACACCGCCGAACCTGCCGCCACCGGCAACCTGCGCCCGCTGCGGGCGCGGTCGCTGCTGCTCGCCACCGGACTGACGCCGCGCCATCCGTCGCCGCTCTATCCCGAACGGGACCGCCACGATCGCGTGCTCGACGCCATCGAGCTGACCGCCGTGCGCGACCGCCTGCCGCCCGGCAAGGTGCTGCTGCTGGGCGGCGGCGACAACGCCATCGAGAACGCGCTGTACCTCGCCGGTCGCGGTCACGCGGTCACGCTGTGGTCGCGCTCCGAGTGGCGCGCGCAGAGCCACCTGATCCAGCAGCTCGACGGGGCGACCGGCCTGCGCCGCCGGCCCGCGCAGGCGCTGCCGACCGCGGTGTCCGCCGCTGCGGACGGCGTGACCGTGACGTCCAAGGCCTACGGCGAGGAGCGCTTCGACCACGTCGCCGTGCTGCTCGGCTACGAGCCCGCGCCCTCCGCCTGGCTGCTGGTCGCGGACGCGCTGCAGCGCGCCGGCGTCACCGCGCCGTCGCAGCCCTTCCGCGACGAGCCGCGCTTCGGCGTGCTGGGCCTGTTCGTCGCCGGTGACGCCAGCGGCCGCCAGCATCCCTGCGTGCAGACCGCGCTGGGCGACGGCGTCGTCGCGGCCAAGCAGATCGAGGCCTTCCTGCGCCCGCTGCGCGAGTCGCAACCGCCGCCGGCGCTGCGCCGCAACAACCGCCAGGTCATCCACATCAACGGGCTGCGCTTCGGCGCCAACCTCGGCGTGCTCGACTTCGAACGCGAGGGCCCGCAGCCCATCCTGGTCGACGCCGAGATCAACCTCGGCGCCCAGACCATCGTCTCGCGCGACGCCGACATCGGCCACGTGCTGGACTACCGCCGCGTGCGCACCATCATCATCGACGAGTGCACCGCGGAACACACCGACCTGCTCGAGGCCCTGCTGGGCAAGCTCTCCGTCCGGCTGATGAAGCTGCCCGGCGTGGTGGGCGTGCGCATCAAGGTGACCAAGCTCGAAATCTTCCCCGACTGCCAAGTCGCCATCAGCGCCGAATGTGGCCAGTGGTGAAGATCTGACCCACCCCCCCACGCGCCGACGCGCGCCCCCTCGAGGGGGCGGGCCTGGCGGCCCGGCAGAGCCGGTTCCGCGGGCCCTGCTTGATGAATACATTGAGGACTGAACATGACCGACTCGACCACCACCATTGAAGGCATCGATCTGGCCGCCGCGGATGCCGCGGCCAAGAAGCATGCGCACGAGATGAACAAGCTCTCGAAGCGTCTGCACCGCCAGGTCGGCCAGGCGATCGGCGACTTCAACATGATCGAGGACGGCGACAAGGTCATGGTCTGCGTGTCCGGCGGCAAGGACAGCTACTCGCTGCTGGACATCCTGATCAACCTGCGCGACCGCGCGCCGATCAAGTTCAGCATCGTGGCCGTCAACCTCGACCAGAAGCAGCCCGGCTTCCCCGAGGACATCCTGCCCGCCTACCTGAAGTCGCGCGGCGTGGACTTCCACATCGAGGAGCAGGACACCTATTCCATCGTCAAGCGCCTGGTGCCCGAGGGCAAGACGACCTGCTCGCTGTGCTCGCGCCTGCGCCGCGGCATCCTGTACCGCGTGGCGGGCGAGCTCGGCGCGACCAAGATCGCGCTGGGCCACCACCGCGACGACATCGTCACCACGCTGATGCTGAACATGTTCTTCGGCAGCCGCATGAAGGGCATGCCCGCCAAGCTGGTCAGCGACGACGGCAGGAACGTCGTCATCCGCCCGCTGGCCTACGTGAAGGAATCGGACCTGGAGCGCTGGGCCGAGCACCGCGAGTTCCCCATCATCCCGTGCAACCTCTGCGGCAGCCAGCCCAACCTGCAGCGCGCCACCGTCAAGGCCATGCTGCAGGACTGGGACAAGCGCTTCCCGGGCCGCGTGGACAACATGTTCACCGCGATGGGCAACATCGTGACCTCGCACATGATGGACCGCGAGCTGTTCCCGTTCCAGACGATCAAGGCGACCGGCGCGCCGGTGGCGGACGGCGACATCGCCTTCGACGAGGACGAGCAGTGCGGCACCCCGGCGCCGGCCGCCGGCGTCGTCAACTTCGTCCGCCCGGGGGCCAAGGGGCAAGTCCCGGCCCCCGTCGACGACGCGGGCGAGGCCTACTCGGCCGCCGACTGAACACAGGTTTACCGGGCCGTCACGCCCTCCGCACGCGCGGGTCAACCGGCTCGGGCCACAATCGTCGGACTGTCTCGCCGTCAAGCGGCGTCACCGGGCGCGGCGCGTGCCCGGGTCGACGACCCCGAGCGGTATCCGACTGGAGGTCACCATGTTCACCTTGAATCGTCGAGTCGCCCTGCTGAGCCTGGGCGCGGCGGCCGCGCTGTCGCTCACCGGCTGCGCAGCCCTGAACACCGTCACCGCCGATGCGCAGACCTTCGGCAGCTGGCCGGCGGGTCGACAGCCCGGCACCTTCGCCTTCGAGCGGCTGCCCTCCCAGCAGCGCAACGAGGCCAGCCAGGCTTCGCTCGAGGACGCCGCCCGTGGCGCGCTGCGGAAGGCGGGCTTCACCGAGTCCGCCGACGCGAAGGCGGCCGACGTCGTCGTGTCGCTGGGCGCGCGCGTCAGCCGCTCCGGCCCCGCGCCCTGGGACGACCCGCTGTGGTGGCGCTGGAATGGCAGCTACTGGGGCTGGCGCTACGGCCCGGCCTGGCGCCCGTACTACAGCCGCTGGGGCTATTCGTACCCGATGGATCCGATGATGGAGCGCCGCTACGACCGCGAGGTCGCCATGCTGCTGCGCGACCGCAAGACCAACGAGCCGCTGTATGAGGCGCGCGCCTCCAACGACGGACTCACCGAGGGCGGCAAGGAGCTCTTCGGCGCGCTCTTCGAGGCCTCGCTGGCCGACTTCCCGCAGACGCGCCCCGAACCGCACCGGGTGAGCGTGCCGCTGACGCCGTCGAAGTAGGACGCCCTCCTGCCCGCGGGCGCCGGCCGGCACCCACAAGCGGCGACAACCGGTCACCGCGACGCCGTGAGGCGCGTCGCGGGCGACCCTGATAATCGCGGTCTCTCCAACAGGGAACCGCGATTTTTCTTATGTCGCTGAACATCGTCGTCATGGCCGCGGGCAAGGGCACCCGCATGAAATCCAGCCTGCCCAAGGTGCTGCACAAGCTGGCCGGCCGCGGGTTGCTCCAGCACGTGCTCGGCAACACCGCCGCACTGGCCGCGGACGCCCGCATCGTCATCACCGGTCATGGCGCCGACCAGGTCGAGGCCGCCGTCGGCGGCGAGGGCCTGCGCTTCGTGCGCCAGGAGCCGCAACTCGGCACCGGCCATGCGATCCAGCAGACGGTCCCGGCGCTGGTCGCCGGCGGCACCACGCTGATCCTGAGCGGCGACACCCCGCTCATCAGCACCGCGACGACGCGTGCGCTGGTCGAGGCCTGCGGCGGCGACCAGCTCGTGCTGCTGACCATCGAGTACGCCGACCCGACCGGCTACGGCCGCATCGTCCGAGGCGGCGATGGGGGCGATGGGGGCGACCAGGTCAAGGCGATCGTCGAGCACAAGGACGCCAGCGACGCGCAGCGCCGCATCCGCGAGTGCTACACCGGCATCATGGCCGCGCCCACCGAGGCGCTGAAGCGCTGGGTCGGCCGGCTGGACAACAACAACGCGCAGGGCGAGTACTACCTGACCGACATCGTCGCGATGGCCGTGGCCGAGGGCGTCTCCGTGGTCGGCGTGAAGACGCAGGACGAAACCGAGGTGCTGGGCGTCAACAGCCCGTCGCAGCTGGCCCAGTTGGAACGTCGCTTCCAGCTCGTCCAGGCCGAGGCGCTGATGACGGCAGGGGTCCGTCTCGCGGACCCGTCCCGCTTCGACCTGCGCGGCACGCTGGACTGCGGCAGGGACGTCGAGATCGACGTCAACTGCGTCTTCGAAGGCCACGTGACGCTGGGCGACAGCGTGCGCATCGGCGCGAACTGCGTGATCCGCAACGCGACGATCGCCGCGAACGCCCGCATCCACGAGTTCACCCACATCGACGGCGAGTCCGCCGGCGCCAGCGTCGGCGAGGGCGCGCTGATCGGCCCGTTCGCGCGACTGCGTCCGGGTGCCCGACTGGGCGCGGAGGTCCACATCGGCAACTTCGTCGAGGTGAAGAACTCGACGCTGGCCCAGGGCGCCAAGGCCAACCACCTGGCCTACCTGGGCGACGCGACCGTGGGCGAGCGCGTCAACTACGGCGCCGGCAGCATCACCGCCAACTACGACGGCGCCAACAAGCACCGCACGACCATTGGCGCGGACGTCCATGTGGGCTCGAACTGCGTGCTGGTGGCCCCGGTCACGCTGGGCGACGGCGCCACCATCGGCGGCGGTTCGACCATCACCAAGGACGTGGAACCCGGCGGCCTGGCTGTGGCGCGGGGCCGACAAACCGTGATTTCGGGCTGGAGCCGTCCGAAGAAGGCGAAGTGATTCACCCAAATCGGCGAGTAAGCCCTTAAGCTCAGGGCTGTTCGTGTCACGAAGTGTGACAGGTTCACGTGAACCGGCCTCCCGGGCGCTTGCGCGGCGGGGGTTCCCCCCGAGCTGTGGGAGGCGCGTTTGCCGGTAGCTGCCTAGCATCTACTTCGTTGATTGGCTGAACCGCTGTTCCCCTGCTGAACTCTCATGGCGAACTCCAAGACTGCTTCTCCGCTGCTGCCCCAGGACGACGATCTGATCGCCGTGCCGCCGGCGTCCGCCGCGCTGGACGCGTTGGCGGACCGTTCGGACGATCCGGCCGCCCAGGCGGCCCGGGCGGAGTCGCTGGAGCAGTTGGCGATGTCGCACGCGATGTCGGATCAGGCGGCGGAAGCCTGCTTCTACCTGTGCCGCAGCCTGGGGCTGGCTCGCCAGCAACGGGCGCCGGACGCCGAGCCGGATCTGGAACTGCTGTTCCAGCTGCTGGGCGCGCTGGCGGATCTGCCGGGCGAAGTCTCCGCGCTGCCGATGCCGGAAGGCGAAGCCGACGGCCTGGGCGTCGCCGAACTCTGTCATCAGCTGAGCGCCGCTCGCGACATGACAACGGCCGCCTGGAACGAGGCGGCCGAGTCGGATGAATCGGTGGCAGCCTGCCCCGCCGCTCCGGCGCGGGCTCTGCATTGAGCCTTCAGCCGCTTTTCAGCGCTGACGTTCATGGCCGGCGATGAGCCGGCTCACTCGAGACACCGACAGTCCCAATTCCCGGGCGAGTTCGGTCATCGACTGACCGCCTTCGGTGTGCGCGCGATACAGCGCTTCTTCCCGGCTGCCGCTGGACTTGAGCCAGTCGCCCCAGCGACGCGGACGCGGCGTGCGGGGCGGGTGCTCGCTGAGCCGCACGGTCCGCTGCACAAAGGCCGCATCGCCCAGGAAGATCTGATGCCGCAGCTGGGTCCAGATGTCCAGGTCCGGTTCGGCTTCCACGATCGCCTGATAGCGCTGCGCGGCCTTGCGGCGATCCGCCGCGTTCTGCGGCACGCGGCCCAGGACGTTGGTCCACAGGCCGTCGACCTCCAGCCAGTCCGGCGCGGCCACCAGACCGGCGTGCGCCTGCAGGCTGCTCCAGCGCCAGGCCGTCGGCGACGACGCCAGCCCGGCGCGCCGCCCGATCAACTCCACGTAGCGGCAGGCGTCCAGCAGCAGATGCTCGCGGTCCACCAGCACGGCCTTGAACCGCCCCTGGAAGACGTGTCCGATCTGCCCATGCCGGCGGTTGTGCGCCTGGGTGTACACACCGTTCAGATGGCGCATCAGGCGGGAGAGATTGGCCTGCCGTGTGAACAGCAGCAGTTCGTAGTGTTCGCGGCCCAGCCCATAGGCGAGCACCTGGGCGTCGAAACGCTCCGCCGCCTGCTGGATCAGTCCGAGCATCGCCTGGCGATCCTCGTCGTCGGTGAAGACATGCACGTCACCGCGCGTCGCCACGTGATAGACGGCGCCTGGGAATTCGATGCGAAGGGGCCTGGCCATGCCCAAGAAATAGGCGATGGCCGCACAAAAGACAAGCGTCCGGGCTGGGATTCCGGCCTGGGCGCAAGACTTGACCCCTGATCGCGGGGCCTGCGGGCGTGCTGCAGCGCAGAAGAGACTGACCATCGGCCCCGGCGATAGCCGGAGCGCTATCGGGGGTCAGGACTCAACAGCGACACCTGGAACCCGGCGTCCGGCTCCATCCCTGGAACCGGAATGCCTGCCTACGCATGGATCCCGCTGCCGCCGAGTCAGCTCTTGCCGAGCGACTCCAGCACCTTCAACACGGCGTCTTCGCCCATGTTGCGGGCGTCGGCCAGTTCGCCGCCCTTGGTCGTGCCCAGGACCTGGCCGTCGGTGCCGAGCACCGCGACGGTCGGGATGCCCTTCTTCAACGTCACGCCCATCTGGTTGGCGACATCGACGTTCTTGTCGAAGCGGCCGACGTTGATCTTGACCGTGACGAAGCGCTTGTCGACGGCGGTGCCGAGGTGGCCGTCGCCGAAGCCCTTGTTCAGCGCCAGGCAGTCCTTGCACCAGTTGGCGCCGTAGACCACCAGCACCTGCTTGCCCTCCCTGGCGGCGCGGGCGACGGCGTTGTTGACGTCGACGCGGGCGTCGGCCTGCTCGTCGTAGGGACCGGGTCCCGAGGCGGCGTCAGCGGCGTGGACCGAGGTCACGGACACCGCGGCGAGCGCGGCGGCGAACAGCAAGGAGGCGGTGCGGCGTTTCATGACGCCGGAGTGTGCCACCGGCTTCAATTCCGTGACGCTGGTGAGGGTCGGAAAACCGCCTGCGTCGGCTCGAAACGCCGATGGCTTGCGGTACAAAGGCGGGCTTCGCACAAATCATCACTTTCAGGGAACGGGACTCTTCCGCCATGGCCTCCAGCCTGCTCGCACTGCTCGACGACATCACCACGGTCCTGGACGACGTGGCCCTGCTCTCCAAGATGGCCGCCAAGAAGACGTCCGGCGTCCTCGGCGACGACCTCGCGCTCAACGCGCAACAGGTCACCGGCGTCAGCGCCGACCGCGAACTGCCGGTGGTCTGGGGCGTCTTCAAGGGCTCGATGATCAACAAGGCCATCCTGGTCCCGGCCGCGCTGGCCATCAGCGCCTGGGCGCCCTGGCTGGTCACGCCGCTGCTGATGATCGGCGGCGCCTACCTCTGCTTCGAAGGCGTCGAGAAGCTCGCCCACAAGTGGCTGCACACCGAAGAGGACGACGTCCATGAGGCGGCGCTGTCCGAGGCGGTCAAGAACCCGGCCGTCGACCTTGCCGCGCTGGAGCGCGACAAGGTCAAGGGCGCGATCCGCACCGACTTCATCCTCTCCGCCGAAATCATCGCCATCACGCTGGGCACGGTGGCGGACGCGACATTTACGACGCGGCTTCTGGTGCTGTCCGGCATCGCCGTCGTGATGACGATCGGCGTCTACGGACTGGTCGCCGGCATCGTCAAGCTGGACGACGCCGGACTCTGGCTGAGCCGCAAGGCCGCCGCCTGGCAGCAGGCGCTGGGACGCGGCCTGCTGTGGCTGGCGCCATGGCTGATGAAGGCGCTGTCGGTGGCGGGCACCGCGGCCATGTTCCTGGTCGGCGGCGGCATCCTGACGCACGGCGCGCCCTTCCTGCACCACGCCATCCAGCATGTCGTCGAGGCGATGGGCGTCACCGGCTTCGTCCGCACGGTCGTCGAGGTGCTGGGCGACGCCATCGCCGGCATCCTGGCGGGCATCGTCGTCGTGGCGGTGGTGACCGGTATCCAGCGCCTGCGTCATCGCCGAGAATGACGGCCATGAAGACGCATCACATCGAAGTCCAGAAGCTCAAGGGCGCCTCGAATTCCTCCACCAGCGGCCTGGTGACCTTCAAGCTGGACGCCCTGGTCAAGGAACGCGAGCCGGTCGACGGGATCGAGCCCAGCACCCTGCTCGTCATGACCGAGGCCAACGCCCGCGTGCTGATGGCGCTGCTCAAGACGCAGCTGACCGACATGGACGGCCGCAAGCCCAAGAGCCGTCACGGCCGCCACGGCTGACCCGGCCGACTCCACTGAACATCGCCCGACTCTCCAGGATCCGACATGGACTTTCCGCAGTACCAGCCCGACAAGGCCCTCTACACCCCGCTGACCGATGACGAGCTGTCGGACCTGGACGACTTCCTGTCCGAGCTGGACAACGACGCCGCGATGAACATCGAGGCGCTGGACGGCTACCTCAGCGCGCAGCTGCTGAGCCCGCTGCCGCTGAGCGACAAGCCCGGCGCCGAATGGATGAGCCCGGTGTGGGGCGGCGGCGACCCGTTCCCGAGCGGCAAGCAGCGCAAGAAGATCGCCCTGCTGCTGCTGCGCCACGTGCACAGCCTGTCGGTGCAGTGGACCTCCAAGCAGGACGAATGGGAGCCCATCTTCAGCGTCGCCGAGGAAGGCGAACAGCAGCTGGTGGACGCCGAGGACTGGTGCACCGGCTTCATGATCGGCGTCGACCAGGACGGCGAGGCCTGGACGCCGCTGTTCGACCACGTCAAGACCGCGGCCGCGCTGGCGCCGATCGCCCTGCTGGGCGGCGACGAGAGCCAGCTCAGCGCCGAGGACCAGGAAAAGCTCACCGACCTGCACTGGCGCGACGCGCTCAGCCGCGAGGTGCCGGAAGGCGTCCTGACGCTGTGGACGCTGCGCACGCAGGCCGAGTGAGCGCCTCAGCGCCTCAACGCCTCAACGCCTGATCGCCTGATCGCCAGCGCAGTTGACCTCCAGCCCGGTCGACCGGCCGGGCGCTCGTTCCTCTTTCGCCGCGGATTCCGATGAAGCGCAACTTCCCGTTCGCGGTGCTGGCCACCGCCGCCTTGCTGACGATCGCCGGCTGCGGCACCAACGTCGTCAACCCGGTCACCGGCCGCACCGAGCGCAGTGCGATGAGCCCGCAGCAGGAAGTCGCGACGGGACGTCAGGCGCATCAGGACGTGCTCAAGGAGTACTCGGTCGTCGACGACGCGAAGCTCCAGGCCTACGTGACCGCGCTGGGCAACAGGCTGGCGGCCCAGTCGCACCGGGCGGAACTCGAGTGGCACTTCACCGTGCTCGACAGCCCCGAGGTCAACGCCTTCGCCCTGCCCGGCGGCTATGTCTACGTCACGCGCGGCATCCTCGCGTACATGGAGAACGAAGCCGACCTGGCCGGCGTCATGGGACACGAGATCGGCCACGTCACCGCGCGGCACGGCGCGCAGCGCGCGACGCGTCAGCAGAACGCCGGCATCGGCGTGCTGGCCGCGACGGTGCTGGGCGCTGTCCTCGAATCGCGCGGCGTCAGCGGCGCGACGGACATCGCGGGCCAGGTCTCGCAGAACGCCGCGGCGGGCTATGTCGCCTCCTACAGCCGCGAGCAGGAACTCCAGGCCGACCAGCTCGGCGCCGAGTACCTGGCGCGCAACCGCTACGACCCGAAGCACATGGTCGACGTGATCCAGGTGCTGAAGGACCAGGAGCAGTTCGCCGCCGACCAGGCCAAGGCGCAGGGCAAGCAGCCGCAGACCGGCAACAGCTGGCTGGCCTCGCACCCGAGCAACGAGCAGCGCCTCCAGCGCATCCGCGACGAGGCCGCGCAGCTCACCGGCGGTCAGCCGGTCGACGAGAACCGCGCGGCTTTCCTCCAGGCGATCGACGGCATGGTGTTCGGCGACAGCCCCTCGCAGGGGCTGGTGCGCGGCCAGCAGTTCCTGCATCCGACGCTCGACATCGCGCTCACGGCGCCCGCGGGCTGGGCGCTGCAGAACGGCAGCGAGACGCTGACGGTGATGAGTCCGCAGCGCGATGCGGCGCTCATCCTGCAGCCGGTGCCCGAGAAGGCGGGGACGGTGCACGACGACATCCTGCGCCGCTGGGGCGCCGAGCAGGGTCGCACCGACGCGAAGACGATCAACGGCCTGAAGGCCACGCACTTCAGCGGCGTGCGCAAGAACGCGCAAGGCCAGCGCGGCAACGCCGAGATCACGCTCATCACGAGCGCCAAGGGCGCGGTGTACGCGCTGGTCTACGCCGCGAAGGACGGTCAGTCGCTGCAGGCGCGACGCGCTGCGCTCACGCAGGCCGAAGAGAGCTTCCGCGCGCTGACGACCGACGACAGGAAACTCGCCAAGCCGTGGAAGGTCGCGCTGCGGCCCTACCCGGCCGGCGGCTTCGCCGAGATGGCGAAGACCTCGGTGATCACCGAGGCGCAGCTCAAGCTGCTCAACGGCCGCTATGGCGGCGAAGCGTTGCCGAAGGTGGGCGAGCGCGTGAAGACGGTCGTCGCGGCGCCCTGATCCCCGGATACGACAAGCCCCGCAGTCCTCGGTAGCAAAACCGACGAAGTGCGGGGCTGATGGGGGACGGCAGGTCGCGGGGTTTCGGCCCTTGCGGCCGGGGGAGAGCGGGACCGAGTCCAGTCCAGTGGACTGGACGACGCCCGCGAGCGCTGGAGGGCCGCAGGTCCGACAGCCCTGCGACCTGGCGGCCGACGCTTGTCCTCAGCAGGTGGGCGTCGCCGCAACCACCGCTCCAGTCAGGCGTCGCCGCACTCACCGCTACAGGCGGGCGTCGCCGCCCCACCGTTCCTGCATCACTTCTGCTGCGCCGCCCCCAGGTTCCGCAGCCAGAACTGCTCGTACTTCCGATGCCAGCCCACGGCCTTCACCGCGCCGCCGAGGGCGTGCTCGCCGTCCGGATCCAGGAAGAGTTCCACGAGCCCTTCCTTCCCCGACTCCAGCAGCGCGCGGTACACGTTGACCGTGTCCTGGTAGAGGACGTTGGGATCCTGCATCCCGTGCACCAGCAGCAGCGGCTTCCTGAGGTTCTTCGCCAGCGGCAGCAGCGAATATTTGCGCAGCACGGGCTTGGTCCGGTCGACCTTGCCGATGGTGCGGCCGCTGTACCAGCTGTTGTAGTTCTCCCATTCCGTCGGGCCTGCGCCCGCGATGCCGGCCGCGAACAGGTCGGGCTTGGTGTACATCGTGTACTGAGTCTGGAAGCCGCCGAAGCTCCAGCCGTTCAGGCCGATGCGCGCGCCGTCGACGCCCAGGTTGGCCTTCATGTAGGCGGCCAGGTCCTCGAGGTCTTCGGTTTGCGGCGCGCCGGGCTTCTCCCAGTTGGCATCGGCGAACTTCTCGCCGTAGTTGGAGTGGCCGCGCGGGTCCACCGTCACCGTCACGTAGCCGTGCTTGGCCGCCATGTACATCGCGAAGACGTAGCCGGTCGGCTGGAAGCTGTCGGTCTCCACCGAGTGCCGGTCGTTGAGCGGACCGCCGTAGGTGTAGACGATCGCCGCGCGCTTGTCGCTCGGCGCCCAGCCCAGCGGCTTGAAGACGTAGGCGGGGATGGTGTCGCCGTGGCGGTTCTTGAAGCTGAAGCGCTCCGGACGCAGCACGTCGACCAGTGCCCAGGCGGGGTCGTGGCTCTGCGTCAGCAGCTTGCCCGCCTCCGCGCCGGCCGCGGGAGCCTGGCCCTTCAGCAGCTTGAGTTCGGGACGCTCCGCCCAGTTGCCGGCTACCGCCGCGGCCCATTGGCCGTTGCGGGCGACGACCGCGTTGCGGTGGTAGTCCGGCGAACGGCCCAGCGCCGTCATGCGGCCGTCCTTCAACTCGACGCGCCAGACGTTCATCGCCGCGTAGTCGTCCTTGTTGGCCACGACGAACATCGTCTTCGCGTCCGGCGTGAAGCCCAACACCTGGAAGGCCTCGAACTCGCCCGTCAATAGCGGCTTCACCGAGCGATCGGCGCCGGCCGCCAGGCTCATCGCGTAGGGCTGGCGCCAGCCGTTGTCGGCCAGGATCAGCACCAGCTGCTTCGAGTCCGGCGTGAACGACGGCGTCATCACGTTGACCAGCTCGTGGTGGATAGGCGCGCGACGCTCCAGCACCATCTCCGGCTTCGCGTCGCCCGGCTTGCCGAGGTAGACGCGGAACTGGTCCTTCTCGCGCTCGAAGGTCGTGAACGCGTAGACGCTGCCGTCGCGGGCCCACACGACCGGCGAGATCTCGAACCAGCTGTCGCCGCCCGGATGCGTGAACACCGGCTGCGGCTGGCGCTCCGGCGCGGCGCCCGGGCTCGGCACCTTGCGGATGTAGATCGCCATCGACGGCACGCCGCGCTTGTCGTCGGACACCTCGCGGTCGACCTTCTTCGCGGTCGCCCAGCGGTCGTTGAAATTCATGATCTCGACCTGCCGACCCGGCTTGGGCAGCGGCTTGCCGTCGGCGCCGACCAGCGGCGCGTTGGCGACCAGCGCCATCCAGCGGCCGTCATCGCTCATCGCGGTCTGGGCGATCTTGAACTTGCGGTCCTCGTCGTCCGGATTGAACAGCTCGCGGTTGATCACCTCGATGCCGGCCGTGGCCAGGCGCACGCGCAGCACGCGCGTCTCGTCCTGCACGATCAGGAACTGGTCGTCCGGCGCGTAGGCCACCGGCTTGAGCGTGCGACCGGTGGCGAGCAGCGGCTCGGCGCGCTCGCTGCCCGCCTTCCAGCGCAGCAGCTGGCCGCGGTACGCCAGCACGAGTTCCTCGCCCTTGGACGCCCACACGAACTGCGACACGCCGGGGTACAGGTCCTCGGGCTTGAGTTTCTCGCGCTCGCGCTTCTTCTTCAGCTCGTCGCGGAGCTCCCACAGCGCCATGTCCTTGGGATCCTTGGCCGGCTTCTTCGCCTCCGGCGCCGACGCACCGGACGCAGGGGCCGCGGCGGCCGCCGGCGCATCGCCCCAGGCGGCCTTCTCGGCCGCCTTGCGGGCGTCCTCGCGCGCCTTGCGCTCGGTCAGCTCGACCTTCAGCGCCTCGATGGCCTTGCGCTCCCATTGCTCGAGGTCGACCGCCTCGCCACGCAGGTAGGCGGCCTGCGCCTCCTCGCGCGCCTGACGCTCGACCAGCTCGTCGCGCTTCTGCTGAAGCTTCTTCGCGTAGCGGTCCAGGTTCTCGGGCGTCTCCACCGCGGCCATCTGCGGCGGCGAGGTCAGGCGCAGCGTCTTGCCCGTCTGCGTGTCATGCACGTAGAGGTCGCTGCCCGGCTCGCCGAACGGGTTCCACAGGTAGGCGACGTAACGGCCGCTCGCGCTGAACTTCGCCTCCTTCGCGGACTCGCCGCGATAGGGCTCGGCGCGGAACAGCTGTTCCAGCGTCAGCGGGCGGTTGGTCACAGCCACCGGTGCGGCGGCCGTCTGCGCCAGCGACGCCTCGCTGGTGATCAGCCCCGTCGCCAGGGTCGCCAGCGCCAGGGAAGTCAGGATCCATTGCTTCAATCGTTGCTCCACGTCCCGCAGGGTCGGCGGGGACGCGGGATTCTAGGGACACGGTCAACAACTGCTTACCGCTGCGATGTCCACCGCATCCGTCAAGCGCGCGTTAACTGTCCATACTTTCCCTAGGCTGGCCCTTTCCGGACGCTGCGCCCATGACCTCCGACAGGGGGTGGAACGCCAAGCGGACGACAAGCACCAAAGAGAGGCATTCGATGAAGCACCTGATCCAACGCATCCTCGGCGCCGTGGCGCTGACGGCCGGCGCCCTGAGCGCGCCGGCGGCCTTCGCGGGCGACGTGGGCGTGTCCATCAGCGTCGGGCAGCCGGGCTTCTACGGCCGGATCGACGTGGGCAACGTCCCCCCCGACGTGGTGTACGCGCAGCCGATGGTGATCGAACGCGCCTATGCGCCGGCGCCACCGCTGTACCTGCGCGTGCCCCCGGGCCATTACCGCTCCTGGGCCCGTCATTGCGGCTACTACGGTGCCTGCGGCCGGCAGGTGTACTTCGTGCGGGAGGACTGGTACTCCCGGGCCTACGCACCGGCGTACTACGGCCGTCCGCACGCGCATCCGATGCCGGTGTACGCGCCGCCGCCGCCGCGCTGGGATCCGCCGCGCCGCGATTGGGACGGCCGGCGGGACTGGGACGGCCGCCGCGACTGGCACGACCATCGCGACGACCGTCGCGGCTGGGAAGGCCGTCGCTGGGACGAGCGCCGCGACGACCATCGGGGCGGTGATCGCGGTGGCTGGGATCGCGGCGGTGACCGCGGGGATCGGGGCGACCGCGGGGGCGATCGGGGCGACCACGGCCACGGTCACGGCCGGCATCGCGACTGACAGACGGGCTGCGGGGCCTCGCGTATAGTGGTCGGCTTACACACCAGCAAGGTGTGATTCACAGCGCCGACGTATGTTCGCCAAAGTCCTCGCCGCTCTCGGTCTGCTGACCTGCGTGTTCCTCGCGATCGACATGGCTTTGCCACGCCGGCATCAACTGGCCTGGCGCGGCTGGTTGAAGCGGACCGGACTTCGCATGAGCCAGTTCAGCCTGCGGGGTCGCTTCAATTCCCGCGACCGGCGCCGCGCGGCCCATGATGCGGCGCTCGACGCGATCGCCCGCGCGAAGCACCGCTCGGGCACCTGGGACGGCAACGTCTATCACGGCGACGACTTCGAGCAGCGGCAGCGGCGCAAGCCGCATTGATGCGCCCCACCCTTCGACACCAATGAACACGGCCTCTCGCGAGGCCGTTTTTCACGGCGCGGTGCAGCAGCGCCTCACCGTCTCGCCAGCACCGGCTGCAACGCCTTCCCGGTGTGCGTCCCCTGCTCGACCAGCGTCTCCGGCCGGCCTTGCGCGACCACGAGCCCACCGGCCGAGCCGCCTTCCGGCCCGAGGTCCAGCACCCAGTCCGCCTCCGCGATCACGTCGAGGTCGTGCTCGATGACGACCACGCTGTGTCCGCCGTCCACCAGCCGGTGCAGCACGCGGATCAGCTTCTCGACGTCCGCCATGTGCAGCCCCACCGTCGGCTCGTCCAGCACATACAGCGTGTGCGGCGCCTTCTGGCCGCGGCGCGTGACGTCGTCGCGCACCTTCACCAGCTCGGACACCAGCTTGATCCGCTGTGCCTCGCCGCCCGACAGCGTCGGGCTCGGCTGCCCCAGCGTCAGGTAGCCCAGCCCCACGTCCTGCAACAGCTTCAGCGGGTGCGAGATCGAGGTCATCGCGGCGAAGAACTCCACCGCCTCGTCGACTTCCATCTGCAGCACCTCGCCGATGCTCTTGCCGCGCCAGCTCACCGCCAGCGTCTCGGGATTGAAACGCTGTCCGTGGCACTGGTCGCAGAGCACCTTCACGTCCGGCAGGAAGCTCATCGCGATCGTGCGCATGCCCTGGCCCTCGCAGCCCGGGCAACGGCCTTCGCCGGTGTTGAAGCTGAAGCGGGCCGGCGCGTACCCGCGGGCCTTCGCTTCCAGCGTCTCGGCGAACAGCTTGCGGATCGCGTCCCAGAAACCGATGTAGGTCGCCGGGCAGCTGCGCGGCGTCTTGCCGATCGGCGTCTGATCGACCTCGAGCACCCGGTCCACCTGCGCGTGTCCCGCGATCGCGTCGCAGCCCAGCCACTTCGACGGCGCCCGGCGCAGGGGCACGGCCGCGGCCATGTTGGCCAGCAGCACGTCGCGCGCCAGCGTCGACTTGCCGGACCCCGACACCCCCGTGATCGCCACCAGCCGGTGCAGCGGCACGTCCACCGTCACGCCGCGCAGGTTGTGCAGGGACGCGTTGAGCACCGTCAGCTTCGGCGCGTCCGCCTCCATCACGCGGCGCTCCTTCAGCGGGTGCACCAGCGGTCTCGACAGGAAACGACCCGTGAGCGAATCGGGGTTCTTCGCGATCTCCTCGGCCGTGCCCTCGGCGATCACGCGCCCCCCGCGCTTGCCCGCGCTCGGGCCGATGTCGATGATGTGATCGGCGCGCCGGATCGTGTCCTCGTCGTGCTCGACGACCACCAGCGTGTTGCCCTTGTCGCCCAGCGTCGCCAGCGCCTTCAGCAGGATCTGGTTGTCGCGCGGATGCAAACCGATGGTCGGTTCGTCCAGCACGTAGCAGACGCCCTGCAGGTTGCTGCCGAGCTGCGCCGCCAGCCGGATGCGCTGCGCTTCGCCGCCCGACAGCGTCGGCGCCGCGCGGTCCAGCGTCAGGTAGCCCAGCCCCACTTCCTCCAGGAACTCCAGGCGGCCCTTGATCTCGACGACGACGTCGCGCGCGATCTCCGCGTCGCGGCCGGTCAGGGTCAGGCCGGCAATCCACTCGCGGGCCTCCTTCACGCTCCACGACGCGACCGTCCCGATGGTCTCGTGCTCGAAGCTCACCGCGCGCGCCACCGGATTCAGCCGGGCGCCGTGGCAGTCGGGGCACGGCGCGTCGCTCAGGTCCTCGATCTCGGCCTCCTCCGCGGGGAAGCTCTGTTCGCGGCCGCGGTTGTCCTTGTCCTGCAGCGTGTCGTCGAGCGCCTTGCGCTGCTCGCGCGTCAGCGCCAGGCCCGTGCCGACGCAGGTCGTGCACCAGCCGTGCTTGGAGTTGTAGCTGAACAGCCGCGGATCCAGTTCCGGATAGCTGGTGCCGCACTGCGGGCAGGCGCGCTTCGTCGAGAACACGCGCAGCTCGCCGATGCCGCGCGTCGGCTTGCCGCCGCGCAGCGCGTCGTGCAGGCCGTCCAGCGGCGACAGCACGTGCACCACGCCCTTGCCGTGGTCGAGCGCCTTGGCCAGCAGCTCGCGCAGTTCGGCTTCGGTCTCCGGCGCGATCGTCATGTCGCCGACCGGCAGTTCGATGCTGTGCTCCTTGAAGCGATCCAGGCGCGGCCATGGGCTCGTCGGCAGGAACTCGCCGTCCACGCGCAGGTGCGTGTGGCCGCGCTGCTTGGCCCACTTCGCGAGGTCGGTGTAGACGCCCTTGCGGTTGACCACCAGCGGCGCGAGCAGCCCGATGTGCCGCCCCTTGTAGTCGCGCAGCAGCTGCGCGGCGATGGCCTCCACGCTCTGCGGCTTGACCGGCGTGCCGTCGTTCGCGCAATGCTGGACGCCCAGCTTCACGTAGAGCAGGCGCAGGAAGTGCCAGACCTCGGTCGTCGTCGCGACCGTGCTCTTGCGACCGCCGCGGGACAGGCGCTGCTCGATCGCGACCGTCGGCGGGATGCCCCAGACCGCGTCGACCTCGGGCCGGCCCGCCGGCTGCACGATCGAGCGCGCATAGGCGTTCAGCGATTCCAGGTAGCGGCGCTGCCCCTCGTTGAACAGGATGTCGAAGGCCAGCGTGCTCTTGCCCGAGCCGGACACGCCGGTCACGACGTTGAACTTGCCGCGCGGGATGCTGACGTTGACCGACTTCAGGTTGTGCTCGCGCGCGTTGACGATGCGGATGACCTCGTCTTCCTGGCGGCGCCGGCGCAGCAGCGATTGCAGCGGCTGGCCTTCCGACACCTTCACCGGTGCGCGGTCCATCTCCAGCGCGTACTCGCGCAGCGCCTTCGCGGTGTGCGAGGTCGGGTGGTCCTTCAGATGTTCCGGCGTGCCGGTGGCGACGACCAGGCCGCCGTCCTCGCCGCCCTCGGGGCCGAGGTCGATGACCCAGTCCGACGCGCGGATGACGTCGAGGTTGTGCTCGATCAGGATCAGCGAGTGCCCCGCCGACAGCAGCTTGCGCATCGCGCGCATCAGCTTGGCGATGTCGTCGAAGTGCAGGCCGGTCGTCGGTTCGTCGAACAGGAACAGCGTGCCCTTGGTCGCCGTCGCCTGGCGCGGCTTGGAGGCCGCCTCGGCAAGGTAGCCGGCCAGCTTGAGCCGCTGCGCCTCGCCGCCCGACAGCGTCGGCACCGGCTGCCCCAGCGTCAGGTAGTCGAGCCCGACGTCCGACAGCGGCTGCAGCTTGTTGATCACCTCGCGGTCGTCCTTGAAGATACCCAGGGCCTCGGCCACCGTCAGCTCCAGCACGTCCGACACGCTGAGCTGCCGGCCGGCGCGCTCGAGCTTGACCTCGAGCAGTTCGGCGCGGAAGCGCTTGCCGTCGCAATCGGGGCAGCGCAGGTAGACGTCGGACAGGAACTGCATTTCGACGTGCTCGAAGCCCGATCCGCCGCAGGTCGGGCAGCGGCCGTCGCCGGCGTTGAAGCTGAACATGCCGGCGCCGTAGCTGCGCTCCCTGGCCATGGCCGTGTCGGCGAAGCGCTTGCGGATCTCGTCGAAGACGCCGACGTAGCTCGCCGGGTTCGACCGCGCCGTCTTGCCGATCGGCGACTGGTCCACGAAGACCGCGTCGGCCAGCCAGTCCGCGCCGAGCAGCCGGTCGTGCTGGCCGGGCGTCTCGGTGGCCTGGCCGAACCAGCGCGCCAGCGCGGGATAGAGCACGTCCTGCATCAGCGTGCTCTTGCCCGAGCCGGACACGCCCGTCACCGCGACCATGCGCTGCAACGGGAACTCGACGCTGACGTCCTTGAGGTTGTGCTCGCGCGCGCCTTCGAGGATCAGGCGCGGCGTGCTCTCCTCGACGACGCGCTTGAGGCCCATGCCCACGTGCCTGCGCGCCCCGAGGTAGGCGCCGGTCAAGGTGTCGGCCGAACGGATCTGCTCCGGCGTGCCGTCGAAGACGATCTGCCCTCCGAGTTGGCCCGGTCCCGGGCCCATGTCGATGAGCCGGTCCGCCGCCAGCATCACGGCCGGGTCGTGCTCGACGACGACCAGCGTGTTGCCCGCGTCGCGCAGCCGCTGCATCGCCTCGACGATGCGGTTCATGTCGCGCGGATGCAGGCCGATGCTGGGCTCGTCCAGCACGAACAGCGTGTTGACCAGCGAGGTCCCCAGCGCCGTCGTCAGGTTGATGCGCTGCACCTCGCCGCCGGACAGCGTGCGGCTCTGCCGGTCCAGCGTCAGGTAGCCGATGCCGACGTCGACGAGGTACTTGAGGCGGTTGCGGATCTCGTCGAGCAGCAGCTTGAGCGCTTCGTCGAGCAGCGTGCCCGGCAACTGCAGCTCATCCATGAAGCGCCTGAGCCGGTGGATCGGCAGTTGCATCAGGTCGTGCACCGACAGGCCCGGCAGCGCTTCCAGCTGTTCGCGCGACCACTGGACGCCCGCCGGCATGAACCGCTTGTCCGCCGGCAACGCCGCGTCCGCCAGCGCCTTCGAGCCGACGCGCCACAGCAGGGCCTCGGTCTTGAGCCGCGCGCCGCGGCAGGTCGGGCACTCGGTATAGCTGCGGTACTTGGACAGCAGCACCCGGATGTGCATCTTGTAGGCCTTGCTCTCCAGGTATTCGAAGAACCGGCTCACGCCGTACCACTGCTTGTTCCAGTTGCCGTTCCAGTTCGGGCTGCCGCTGATGACCCAGTCGCGCTGGGCCGGCGTCATCTGGTTCCACGCCGTGTCGCGGGGAATGCCCGCATCGCCGGCGTACTTGAGCATGTCGTCCTGGCTCTCTTTCCAGGCGGGCGTCTGCATCGGCTTGATCGCGCCGCCGCGCAGGGTCTTACGCTCGTCGGGGATCACCAGGCCGAGGTCCACGCCGATGACCCGGCCGAAGCCGCGGCAGGTCTCGCACGCGCCCATCGCCGAGTTGAACGAGAACAGCGCCGGCTGCGGATCGGCGTAGCGGATGTCGCTCTCCGGGCAATGCAGGCCGGTCGAGTAGCGCCACAACGTCGGCTCGACGCCTTCCTCGGCGCTGAGCACGTGCACCGTCAGGCGGCCGCTGCCGCGCTTGAGCGCGAGTTCGATGGCCTCCATCGCGCGCGCCTGCTCGACGCCCTGGATGCGGAAGCGGTCGGCGACGACATCCAGGACCTTGCGCCCGTTGACGACGCGCTCGGACTGCACCCGCGTGAAGCCCGAGGCGGACAGCCATTGCTCGACTTCGCCGGCGCTGACCGACTCGGGCAGCTCGACCGGGAAGGTCAGCACCAGGCGCGGGTCGTCGGTCTTCGTGCGGTCGAGCAGCTCGGCATAGATCGTCTGCGGCGTGTCGTGGCGGACCGGCAACGCGGCCTCGCGGTCGAACAGCGCGGCGCCGCGCGCGAACAGCAGCTTCAGGTGGTCGTTGAGCTCCGTCATCGTGCCGACGGTGGAGCGGCTGGTGCGGACCGGGTTGGTCTGGTCGATCGCGATGGCGGGCGGCACGCCCTCCACCTTGTCGACCGCCGGGCGGTCCATGCGGTCCAGGAACTGGCGGGCGTAGGCGGAGAAGGTCTCCACGTAGCGGCGCTGGCCCTCGGCATACAGCGTGTCGAAGACCAGGCTGGACTTGCCCGACCCGCTGGGCCCGGTCACCACCGTCAGTTCCCCCGTGCGGATGTCCAGGTCGAGGTTCTTGAGGTTGTGCTGCCGGGCGCCCCGGATGCGGATATCGGAATCGGACATGTGGTGTCGGCTCTCGCGCTTCGAAAAAGGCAGTGGGCGATGATTCTAGGGAGCGCCGGACCCTGGATTGGCAGCAGGGACCGAACGACGGGGCGAAGCAGGGGACGACCGTCGCCGTGGCGTCCGCCGCGACACAGTGGTAAGCAAATGCAAGCGGACTGCCGCTCAGGAAGCGTTCGGCTACCTCTTGTCAAGGCCTCCGATTGATGACTTCCGCACACTTGCTAGTCTCCAGGGCGTGCGGCAACAATGGACCCCGTCGTCGCCGAGCAACACCCGCTCCCGGCTCCACCCGAACGGCGGACGATTTTTCAGGGAATACCCGCATCCCGATCGGATCGGGGACGACAAGCGACATGGACAGACACGACGGCCATCCTTTTTCCGAGGTTTCCGAGATCTCCGAGACCGCGCTCGTCTTGATGACGTCGGACGCGTCCGCGAAGCCGGCGCCGCCGTCGACGATGACCGATGCGTCCGTGTCCGGCCAACGCCCGGCCCCCGGCGAGCCCTTCGTGCTGCTGGTCGAGGACAACCCGATCAACCAGGTCGTCGCGCTGGAGTTCCTGGCGCTGATGGGGTTGAAGACCCAGCTCGCGCGCAACGGCCAGGAAGCGCTGGACCTGTGCGAGCAGGCCGCCCCCAGCCTGGTGCTGATGGACATCCAGATGCCGGGCATGGACGGCCTGGAATGCGCGCGCCGGCTGCGGGAGCAGCAGGCCCAGGGCCGGCTGCCGCGTTTCCCGATCCTGGCGCTGACGGCGCACGCGCTGGACAGCGACGTCGCGGACAGCCTGAAGGCCGGCATGGACGAGCACCTGACCAAGCCGCTCGACTTCCTGACGCTGCGCCGCCGGCTGGCGCGCTGGCTGGATCTTCCGCAGCTCAACGACTGACCCCGCAAGAATCGCCCCGAAGAGGGACGAGGCGTCGCCACAACGGGTGATCAGTCGTTATTTCGGGGGTCCTTGATCGCGCGCAAAGCTTCCAGGAATCCCCCGTCGCGGCACTGGCGTTGAGCAGCGCGTGCGTGCTCCACTTTCGATCCGCGCCCGATGTCCGGGTGCGGATCTGAAAGGAATGCTGCATGCCAGTCCCGTTGACCGCCACCTTGACCGATGCCGCCTACGACGACATCCGCTGGGCCGCACGTGAGGATCGTCGCTCTGAGATGGAAGTGATCGACCGCGCGCTCTACACCTACTTCAAGCTGCGCCGCGAGGTCCGGTATGGCCGGATCCTCGGATTCGTCGACGAGGGCCACGAGCATCATCTGAAGACGCAGGTCAACTGGATCTGACATGAGCAGCGAGGACGCGACGTCGAAGGCTGCCCAACTGCTCGACGCCAAGGTGGGAATCCCCGAGTCTCGGGCAGATGCACGCACTCGCCGAATCAAGGACCTGGGTCTCTTCTTTGTGAGCATGCTCATCTTGATGGTGCTCGTCGGTTTCAGCCTGTTCACGCTGCGAGACCAGTGCGTGATCGATGAGAACCGCCAATGGGCGCTTTCCACGCTCACCGCCGTGTTCGGCGGCGTGCTGGGCTGGCTCATCAAGCGATGAGTCCTCGCATGTCGCACGCTCAGCCGTTGTCGAGAAACCGCTGCACGATCGCGAAGTGCTCCGGCACGTTCAGCGCCGGCGCGTGGCCACAGCCGGGAATCGTCACGACCTCCGCCCGCGGACCGCGCACGCGCATGGCGTCGGCCGTCTCCGGCAGCAGAAGATCCGAGGTCTCGCCGCGCAGGCACAGCACCGGCAAGCTCAGCGAGTCCCACTCGGTCCAGCGCTTGTAATCGTCCGGATGGACGAAGAACTGGCGCACCATCGCCGGGTCGTAATGCGGCGTCACGCGCCCGTCGGGCAGCCGACGCACCGAGCTCTCCGTCAGCCGCCGCCACTGCGCGTCGCTCATCCAGCCGTACGGCTGGTAGATCTGGCGGAAGTACTGCTCCAGCGCCGACACCGTGTCGAAGGCCGACGGCGAGCCCGCATAGCTGCGGATGCGCTGGATCGCCGGCTCGGCGAGTTCCGGCCCGATGTCGTTGAGCACCAGCCGACGGATGCGCCCGCGCAGCGAGGTCGCGGCGGCCAGCAGCCCGATCGCGCCACCCATCGAGGTGCCCACCCAGTGGAACGCCTCGAGCCCCAGTTGATCGACGAGCGCCACCGCCAGCTTCACGTAGAACGCGAGGCAGTACTCGTTGTCGGGATCCGGACTCCACTGCGACAGCCCTCTTCCGAGGGTGTCCGGACACACCACGAAGTAGCGGCCCGTCCCCGCCAAGTGGGCCGCCAGCTCGTCCATGTCGCGCCCGGTCCGCGCCAGGCCGTGCCAGGCGATCACCGGCTCGGCGCCCGGATCGCCCCAGGTCTGGCAATGGATCTCGCGCCCTTCACAGCGCAGGTAGTTCGACGTCGACTTCACGATCCCCTCCTCGCCTGCCGCAGGCGCCCGACCAGCCCGTTCGGGAAGTGGTACACCGCCAGCACGAACAGCACCCCCATCCACAGCAGCCAGCGCTCGGGCGCGATCAGCTGCGACAGCACTGGCACACCCTCCACCGCCGAGGCGCCGACGCGCATCAGGTCCTGCAGATAGCTCTGCGCCAGCACGAACAGCGCGCTGCCGATCACCGCGCCGTAGATCGTGCCCATGCCACCGATCACGACGATCAGCAGGATGTCCAGCATGATCTCGAAGGACAGCGAGGTGTCCGGCCCGTTGTAGCGCAGCCAGATCGCCAGCAGCGCGCCGGCCAGGGTCGCGAAGACCGCCGCCAGCAGCGTCGACAGCGTCCGGTAGGTCACCAACCGGTAGCCGATCGCCTCGGCGCGGAAGTCGTTGTCGCGGATGGCCTGCAGCACGCGCCCGAATGGGGAATTGACGATGCGCAGCAGCGCCAGCACCAGCACCACGGTCACGACGAACAGCAGGTAGTAGCTCAGCAGCCGGCCGTCGACGACCACGCCGAGCACGGGTTCCTCGAAGAACTCGGTCGACGGCGAGAGCAGCGCCGGCAAGCGGAAGTTGAGGCCGTCTTCCCCCCCGGTGACGTCGGACAGCTGCGAGGCCAGTCCCTGGAACGCCGCCGCGACGGCCAGCGTGATCATCGCGAAGAAGATCGCCTTCACGCGCAGCGAGAACAGTCCGATGACGAGCGCGAGCAGCAGCGACAGCGCCAGCGCCCCGCCGATGCCGACGGCGAGCGCCGTGAAGCCCGGCGCCATCCGCGAACTCGCGATGGCGACCCCGTAGGCGCCGATGCCGAAGAACATCGTGTGTGCGAAGCTGACGATGCCGGTGTAGCCGAGCAGCAGGTCGTAGCTGCCCACGAGCACGATGAACACGAGGATCTTGGCCGCGACGTTGAGCGCCCGGGTCCCGGGGAACACGAACGGCGCGAGCGCGAGTCCGAACACGACGAGCAGCAGCAGCGCGGCCAGCACGCGGCTGCGGGGCAGGTCGTGTGAAAGAAGACCACGGAGCAGGGATCGGAGGAGGCGCATGAGGATGTCGCTCCGCTCAACGGTGGCCGACCGGATACAGGCCGTGCGGCCGCCACAGCAGCACGGCGACCATCAGCCCGATGTTGGAGAACAGCGCCACCTTCGGCGCGAGGAAACCGCAGTAGTTGGCCATCAGTCCGACCAGCAGCGCCCCCACGAAGCAGCCCAGCGTCGATCCCAGCCCGCCGATGATGATCACGATGAAGATCAGCGTGTTGACCTGCGCGCCGATCTGCGGGACCACGCTCTGCTGGTAGAGCCCCCACAGCACGCCGCCCAGCCCCGCCAGGCCGGAGCCGGCGACGAAGACCGCCACGAACAGCCGCCGGATGCGATAGCCCAGGCTCTCGACCATCTCGCGATCCTGGACGCCGGCGCGGATCAGCAGGCCGAGCTTGGTCCGGTTGAGCAGCCACAGCAGCCCGACGAAGACGGCCAGGCCGACGACGACGGCCAGCAGCCGGAACTTCTCGACCGCGACGTCGCCGACCACGAGCGCGCCGCGCAGCGATTCCGGCGGCTGCAGCGGGATCATCTGGGCGCCCCAGACCAGTTTGATCAGTTCCTCGCCGATGATCATCCCGCCCATCGTGATCAGGATCTGCTTCAGGTGCATGCCGTAGACGGGACGCACCAGCACGCGCTCGAAGACCAGGCCCAGGGCGGCCGCGCTGACGATGCCCGCGAGCGCCGCGACGGCGACCGCGGGGAGGTTGACCGTCAGCGACGGGCTCGCCACGAATCCGCCGTAGGCGTTCATGGCGCCCATGACCGTCGTCGCGACGAAGGCGCCGAGCGAGATGAACACGCCGTGGCCGAAGTTCAGCACGTCCATCAGGCCGAAGACCAGCGTCAGGCCCGAGGCGATGACGAAGACGATCAGCCCCATCGCGAGACCGGCGATCGTCAGGGTCGCCCAGCTCGACATCGAGCCGATCAGCGGCAGGGCCGCCAGCGCCAGCGCGACGACCAGCAACAGCGGGATCGCGTCGAAACGCGCCTGGGGAACGGGATCGGTCGGAATCATTGGTGAGCCGCCAGGGACAGGCCGAGCAGGCGCCGCTGCAGCGCCTCGTCGTTGGCGAGGTCGGCCATGCGGCCGGCATGCGCGACGCGGCCGTCGTCCATGACGGCGACGCCGTCACCCAGCGCGCGGGCGACCATGAAGTTCTGCTCGACCAGCAGCACCGTCGTGCGCGCGCCGTCGCGGCCGCGCTGGATCTCCCGCAGCGCCTCGATGAGGTTGCGGATGATCGCCGGCGCGAGCCCCTTGGTCGGCTCGTCGACCAGCAGCAGCCGGCGCGGCTCGATCATCGCGCGCGCGATCGCCAGCATCTGCTTCTGCCCGCCGCTCAGCTTGCCGGCCGGGTACAGCCAGAACTTGCGCAGCGCCGGGAAGAGCCCGAACAGCCAGTCCAGCCGCGTCGTGTCGAGGTCATCGAGCGAGCGCGCACCCCGCGCCGCCAGCAGCAGGTTCTCGCGCACCGTCAGCTCGCCGAAAATGCCCATGTTCTCGGGCACGTAGGCGATGTCCAGACGCGCGATTTCCGGCGTCGGCATGGCCTGGATCTCGCGGTCGTCGAAGCGCACGCGGCCCGCGCTCGCGCGCCACAGGCCCATCACCGTGCGCAGCGTCGTCGTCTTGCCGGCGCCGTTGCGGCCGAGCAGCATCGTGACCTCGCCTTCCACGACGGCCAGATCGACGCCGTGCAGGATGTGATACGCCCCGATGTGCGTGTGCACGCCGTCCAGGCACAGCAGCGTCGAGGTGGTCGTCGCATTCATGGGCGCGTTCATGGGCGCGTTCATGGTCGCGCCCGTCGGCATGGGGGTCGGTGGGATGGCGCTCATGCGGCGTCCGGCATCGCGAGCCCCAGATAGGCGTTCTGCACGACCGCTGAGGCGATCACCGCCTCCGGCTCGCCATCCGCGACGAGCTGCCCGTTGTGGAGCACGACGATGCGGTCGGCCAGTTCCCGCACCACGTCCATCTTGTGCTCGACCAGCAGGAGGGTGTGCGTGCCCTCCGCCTTCAGCGCCCGGATCAGGTCCAGGATCACCGGCACTTCGTCGACGCTCATGCCCGCGGTCGGTTCGTCGAACAGATAGACCTTGGGCTTGAGCGCCATCAGCATCGCGACCTCCAGCTTGCGTTGATCGCCGTGCGGCAGGCTCGCGGCCGGCGCATCGACGCGATGACCGAGCCGGACGCGCTCGACGATCGCGCGCGCCTCGTCGAGCAGCTCGCGGTGGTTCAGCCACACGGAGCACATCCGCAGGCCCTCCCCGCGCCGCGACTGCACGGCGAGGCGCACGTTCTCGAGCACGCTCAGCGTCGGGAACAGCTGCGTCAGCTGGAACGCGCGCCCCAGTCCGCGCCGCGTGCGCAGCGGCGCGGCCAGGCGCGTCAGGTCCTCGCCGTCCAGCAGCACCCGGCCGGCGCTTGCACCGAGCTGACCGGAGATCAGGTTGAAATAGGTCGTCTTGCCGGCGCCGTTGGGCCCGACGATGGCCGTCAGCGTGCCCGGATGGAAGGCGCAGCTGACGCGGTCCACCGCCGTGTGGCCGCCGAATCGGACGGTGAGGTCGCGGGTCTCGAGCATCAGGGGCAGGTGCCGATCACGTAGTAGTTGGGCGCGGTCTGCTTCAGCGTCGTGGTGACGAAGATGTTCCACAGACCCATCGCCTGGTTGGAGCCGTTGGCGTAGGTGAAGCCGTAGAGCGCGTAGGCGCGTCCCGAGATCGAGTGGTTGTAGTTGGACGCGGTGACGCAGGTCGCGGGCGTGCCCGGATCGCCGGGGTCACCAGGGTCGCCGGGGTCGCCCGGATTGCCCGTCGTGCCGCCGGCGACCTTGTCCACCATCGCCTTGATCGCCGCGATCTGGGTGCCGGCCTTCTGCGCGAAGTTCGAGCCGTACCAGCCGACCCAGTCCCAGCAGCCGTTCGGATTGGGCAGCAGGCCGCTAGCGGCGGTCGAGCGCGAGGTGTTGTCGACCTTGGTCTGGGGGAACAGCACCACGATGTTGTTGGTGTCGGCCCAGCGCGAGAAGCCGGTGTTCCTGACGAACTTGTCGCCGATGGTGGCGTAGTTCTGCTGGCAGCCATGCAGCGCGACGTGCAGCTTGCAGACCTGCCCCGCCGCGCAGTTGGCCGGCACGTAGGCCCAGCCGGTCGCCGCGAGACCGGGATTGGTGCTGAACGCGGTCTGGTCGAACTCGATGTAGTTGGCCGCGGCGGGGCTGTTGTTGCGCGCGCTCAGCGTGCCGTACAACTTCGTGAGCACCGCCTTCGCGCCGTCGTAGCCGCAGTTGGCGATGTAGGGCGATGCGCTGCTGCCGCAGCTGTTGTTGCCGGTGGCGTCGAAGTCGGTCGGCAGCACATGAGCGGTGCCGCTGCGCTGGACGTAGTCCAGGTTGGCCGCCGGGACGCCGTTGTTGAGGTACTGCGTCTGCACCGCGTTCATCGGGTTGGGCCCGACGGTCGTGTCGCTCAGGCCGACGAACAGGTAGACCTTCTGCGCGGCGACGTTGCTCTTGGCGTCGATCGCCGTGCCGCTCCAGTTGTTGAGGTCGGCCTGCATCGTGTTCAGCGCGGACGACGAGATCGTCGCGTTGTACATGCAGGCGGTGTAGTTGCTGTGGCCGGCGCAGTTGTAGGGCCCGGCGGCGAAGACGCCGATGCCCTTGAACGTCGATGAATGCGCGTAGCCGAGCTGGTTGGCCATGAAGCCGCCGGAGGACAGGCCCGACACGGTGATCTGGGTCTTGTCGATGTTGAGCGAGGGCAGCGGCACGGCGGCGTGGGCCCCGCCGACGAGCGCCATCGCGGCAGCGAGCGAACGGATCAGAACGGAGAACTTCATCGGAAACCTCCTTGATGTCGACGGACCTTCGTCTCTACCGCCTGTTGCGGACGGGAATGTTCATTTCCTCGGGTTTGATTTCGCGCACCAGCTCAGGCACGCCCCAGGCGAAGGCCGGATCCACCTTGATCTTGAAGTGGTACATCGACTGCATCGCCTGGTGGTCCTCGGGCCGGAAGGTCATGCGGCCCTTGGGGGTCTCGAAGCTCATGCCCTCCATGGCCTGGATGAGCTTGTTGGTGCTGGTGTCGCCGCCGGTCTTCCTGAGCGCCTCGACGACCGCGATCGCGGCGCTCATGCCGCCGGCGGTGAAGAAGTCGGGCGGCGCCTTGAACTGCTTGTAGTGGTTGGCCACCAGCCACTCGTTGACCGGGTTCTTCGGGATGCCGAAGTAGTAGTAGGTCGCGCCTTCCATGCCCGGCAGGGCCTTGTAGGCGGCCATCGCGGGCAGGATGTTGCCGCCGGTGGCGATCTCGATGCCGTAGCGCTTGAGGTCGAGGTCGGCGATCTTGAACGGGTTGCCCGCGCCGGCCCAGATGATGAAGATCACCTTGCGGCCGGGCTGATCCTTGAGCCGGTCGATGAGCCGTTGCGCGCCGGCGGTGAAGTCGGTCGTGGTGGTCGGCAGGTATTCCTCATGAACGACCTTGGCCTTCTTGATCGCATCCTTGAAGGCCTTCACGCCGTCGCGGCCGAACGCGTAGTCCTGCGCCAGCGTCGCGATCACGGTGCCCGGCTTGTCGAGCGCGACCGCGTTGGAGATCGCGTCCTGCGAGCTGTTGCGGCCGGTCCGGAAGATGTACCTGTTCCACTTGTCGCCGGTGATCGAATCGGCGACGGCGGGCTCGACCAGCAGGATCTTCTTGTACTCCTCGGCCACCGGCAGCATCGCGAGCGCAACGCCCGACGACGACGGCCCCACCGCGATGTCCGCCTTGTCGTCGCCGTAGGCCGCGGCCAGCAGGCTCTTGCCGACGTCGGGCTTGCCCTGGTCATCCTTCTCGATGACGACAAGCTTGCGGCCCGCCACCGTCATCGTGCCGCCGGTCGCGTAGTCCAGGCCCATCAGGAAGCCGGTCTGCGTCTGCTTGCCGTAAGCCTCGAGCGGGCCGGTGCGGCTGTAGACGTGGGCGATGCGGATCTCCTTGCCCTGCGCGAGCGCCGGGGTGCTGCCGCCGACAACGGCGGACAGCGCCAGGACCGCGCCGGTCGCGGCGCGGATGAAGCGATGGATCATGGAACTTGTCTCCTGGGGGCGGACCGGTCGTGCGCCGGTCTCGGGGTTCCTCCATCGCAAGGTCCGTGCCGACATCGGCATGCCAGAAACGGCGACGCCGCTGTCCAGGTTCCGGACAGCGGCGTGCGGTGGGAAAGGGAAGCGTGTCTGGAAACCGGTCAATGTCCAGACATCGGACAGCGCGCCCTCAGGTGCGGAAGGTCGCCACGTGCTCGTTGAGCAGGCGGGCCTGCTGTTGCAGCGACTCGGCGGCGGCGGCGGTCTCTTCGACCAGCGCCGCGTTCTGCTGCGTCATGTCGTCCAGATGCTTGACGGCCTGGTTGATCTGCGCGAGGCCGTCGGACTGACCCGCGCTGGACTGGCTGATCTCGGCCACCGTGCCGCTGACCTGCTGCACCGACTGCAGGATCTGGCCCATCGCCTCGCCGGCACGGCCGACCTGCGCGCCCCCCGCGTCGACGCGCGTGACCGAGTCGTTGATCAGCGCCTTGATCTCCTTGGCCGCGTTGGCGCTGCGCTGGGCCAGGGCGCGGACCTCGGAAGCCACGACCGCGAAGCCGCGACCCTGCTCCCCCGCACGGGCGGCCTCGACCGCCGCGTTCAACGCCAGGATGTTGGTCTGGAAGGCCACGCCGTCGATGACGGAGATGATGTCGGCGATCTTGCGGCTGGCGCCGGCGATGCCGTCCATGGTCTGCACGACCTCGCCCATCACGTCCGCGCCCAGCCTGGCCCGGTCGGCCGCACCGATGGCCAGCTGATTCGTCTGGTGCGCGGCCTGCGCGGAGTGCGTGACCTGCTGCGTCAGCTCGTGCATCGACGCCGCGGTCTGCTGCAGGCTGGACGCCGCCTGCTCGCTGCGTTGCGACAGGTCCTGGCTGCCCATCGCGACCTCGCGCGAGGCATGCTGGATCGAATCGGTGGCGTCGCGGATCGCGCGGACCAGATCGCTGAGCCGGCCCTGCATCGCGGCGACCTGCGTGAGCACCTGGCCGATCTCGTCATTGCCCGTCCCTTGTCCGCCGACGGCCTGCGCGCGCAGGTCGCCGTTGGCCACGGCCTCGACCACCTCGCGCATCTGGTTCAGCCGCCGCTTCAAGCCACGGGCGAACCACTCGACGGCCACCAGCGCACCGACGCCAAAGGCGATCACCAGCGCGAGCGCGATCGTCGCGTCGCGGCGGGCGATGCCGGACACGTCGTCGATGTAGACGCCCGAGCCGATCACCCACCCCCAGGGCTTGAAGCCGGCGACGTAGGAGCGCTTGGGCTCCGGATCCTTGGCGCCCGGCTTGGGCCACAGGTAGTCGACGAAGCCGCTGCCCTGCGCCTTGACCGTGTCGACGAAGGCGACGAACAGCTTCAGGCCGTTCGGATCCTTGTTTCCGGACAGGTCCTTGTCGTTGAGCTCCGGCTTGATCGGATGCATGACCATCTTGGGCGTCATGTCGTTGATCCAGATGTACTCGTTGCCGGAGTAGCGGATCTTGCCGATTTCCGCAGCGGCCTGCTTCTTCGCGTCGGCCTCGGTGAGGCCGCCGGCGCCGATCCGGTCGAAGTGGCGCTTGGCGATCTGCTCGGCGTTCTTCACCTGCTCGACCGTCGTGATCATCTTGACGTCCAGCAGGCTCATGGCGGAGCGGTGGCTCAACCACATCACCAGCACGACGAAACCGACCACCGCAGTCAGCACGGCCACGCGCAGCTTGGTGGCGAGCGTCCAGGCACGAGGGCCCGATCCCTTCGCCAGGGTCCCGGCGCCGGCAGGCGCCTCCGCACGAAATCCGGTCGCGGTCGAGGTGAGCGTGTTCATGAAGTCTCCTGGGCGGGCCGGTCCATCCGGTCCTCATCATCTGCCCTGACCTCGAATATGCGCATGTCGCACACCGTGCGGCAAGCCTCCGGAACCCTCGAAAAAGCCCATGAACACAGGGCAAACGTGACGATGTGGCGTGGCATCGGCCCGCCGTGCCAGCAGCCTCGCGTTGCCGTACGCGTCAGGCAGAAGCAAGCTCGGGGTACTTCGCCAGCTTCTCGTAAAGCGTCGCGCGGGAAATCGCCAGCAGCCGCGCAGCAGCAACACGGTTGCCGTTGGTGCTCTTGAGCGCCTGGGCAATGGCAGCACGCTCCAGCTCGGCTTTGCGGGCGGGGAGGGTGGCCGGGGTGGCACCGAGCACACGTTGCGGGAGCCGGTACCCCTCCTCGCTCCCACTCCTGCGCATGCTCGGAAGGTCGCTCGGAGGGGCACCGGCCCCCGCAACGTCCGCATCGCTCGCGGTGATCGCTTCGGTCGACGCGGCCGCGGCTGCGGCTCCTGCCGCGGAGGTGGTCGTCATCGACGACGACGACGACGTCGTCGTCCCGGTCGTCGTCATCGCCGATTCATGGAGCCCGAAATGCCTCGGCAGCAGTTCCTCGTCGTCGCTCATCAGGAAGGCCTGTTCGAGCGCGTTGCGCAGCTCGCGCACGTTGCCGGGCCAGGTCTTGCCTTCGAGGGCCTTCAGCGCGGCGGCACTCAGCGTCTTCGGCGCGAGACCGCTGCGTCGTGCAATGTCCCCGAGCAGTCCGTCGACCAGCGTCGCGATGTCCTCGCAGCGCTCGCGCAGGGCCGGCAGCCGGATGGGCAGGACGTTCAGCCGGTAGAACAGGTCGGCGCGGAACTCGCCGCGCCGCACCATCGCGGCGAGGTCCCGGCTGGTGGCGGCGATCACGCGGACGTCGACCTTCACGACCTCGTTGCTGCCCAGGGGCTCCAGTTCCTGCTCCTGCAGCACGCGCAGCAGCTTGGCCTGCAGGGCCGGCGGCATGTCGCCGATCTCGTCGAGGAAGAGCGTGCCGCCGTCGGCCAGCTTGAACTTGCCGTCGCGGCCTTTGCGATCGGCGCCGGTGTAGGCCCCGGGCGCGACGCCGAAGAACTCGGCCTCCAGCAGCGTCTCCGGCACGGCGGCGATGTTCACCGACACGAGCGGCCTGGCCGCGCGCCGCGAGGCCGCATGGATGGCATGCGCGAGCAGCTCCTTGCCGGTGCCGGTCTCGCCGAGCAGCAGCACCGTGGCCTCGGTCTGCGCGACGCGGCGCGCGTGGCGCTTGACTTCGACCGCGGCGGGGCTGGCGCCGATGAAATCGATGATGCGGTGCTTGGCGCGGCGGTTGCGGGACTGCTCCGCGGCCAGCTGGCGCCGCGTGTCGTCGAGCTCGGCCTGCAGGCAGGCGAACTTGTTCATCAACGGTTGCATCGTCGTCTCGGGATGGTCCAGCAGGACCATGCCCATCGCGCCGATGACGTCGCCGCCCGGGCCGCGCAAGGGCAGCCGGCTGACGAGGAAGGTCCCCGCCTTGTTGGTCAGCAGGTCCACGAGGATGGGCTGCCCGGTGTCGATGACCTGCGCCATCAGGGTGTTGGGGACGACCTCCTCGACGCGGCGCCCGACGAACTCGGATTCGTCGCGGAAACCGAGCGCGGGCAGGAAGCGCTTGTAGCCTTCGCTGATCCAGACGACGCGGTGCTCGCGGTTCACCACCATCGCGCCCTGCGCGGTGCTGGCCAGCACGTCGAACATCGACTGCGCCGCCAGCCGCAGCACCGCCTCGGCATCCTGGGGAATGTCGTTCATGCCTTGTCTCCTTGGCACTCTTCCTTGGCATTCTTCCTGGGCATGCTTCCTGGACGTCCGTCCCGGGCCCGCCGCCTTGTGGAAGGGGGTCCGGGGTCGCCCTGCCGCCGCGCGGCGCCGCCCCGGATCTGATGCGGACCAATGTAGCAGCCGCCTCCGCGGTGCGAAGGCCGTCCCGCCGCACGATCGCCCTGGGGAATCCCCGAGGCGCCCACTCAGCCACGCGGGAGGCGATCCGGCTATAAACCGCCGCATCACTCCGGTTTCCCCTTGCTCACCGACACCGCGGCCCGCAGAGGCCCACAGGAGACACGCATGACCCAGAGTTCCACGACCCGCCGCCGCCTGCTGGGCGCCGCCGCCCTGGCCTCCCTCTCCGCCGCGGGCGCGGGGATGGCGCCGTCGGCCTTCGCGCAGGCCACGTGGCCGAGCCGGCCGGTGGTCATCGTCGTGCCCTTCCCCGCCGGCGGCGGCACCGACGCCTTCGCGCGGCCGCTGACCGCCGTGCTGACCAAGCAGACCGGCAAGCAGTTCATCATCGACAACAAGGGCGGCGCCGGCGGCACCGTGGGCGCGACGATCGCCTCCAAGGCGGCGCCGGACGGCTACACCTTCTTCATGGGCGCGGTGCACCACGCGATCGCGCCGGCGATGTACCCGAAGCTCGACTACAAGCTGGAGGAGGACTTCATCCCGGTCGCCCTGGTCTCCAGCGTGCCGCAGGTGATCGTCGTCAATCCGCAGAAGGTGCCGGTCACCGACGTCAAGGGCCTGCTGGACCTGCTCAAGAAGAACCCCGGCAAGCTGAACTACGGCTCGGCGGGCAACGGCACCTCGCACCACCTGGCGGGCGAGCTCTTCAAGCTGCAGACGCAGACCTTCATCACCCACATCCCCTACCGCGGCGCCGGCCCGGCGCTGCAGGACCTGATGGCGGGCCAGGTGGACCTGATGTTCGACGGCCTGGGCTCGTCGGCGGCGCACATCCGCGGCGGCCGCATCAAGGCGCTGGCGGTGGCCTCCGCCAAGCGCGCGCCGGGTTTCCCGGACATCCCGAGCGCGGTGGAAGCCGGCATCCCGCAGTACCAGGTCGCCACCTGGTACGGGCTGTGGGCGCCCAAGGGCACGCCCAGGGAAGTGATCGCCGCGATGCAGGCCGAGCTGCGCAAGGCCTACGCGACGGAGGAACTGAAGACCATCTGGACCGGCCTGGGCACCGACATGCCGACGCTGTACGGCGACGCGTTCGGCAAGTTCGTGCACGGCGAGGTCCTGCGCTGGGCCGACGTGGTCAAGCGCAGCGGTGCGAAACTGGATTGATGAACGCTCCCTTGAAAGCCACCGCGAACGCCAACCTGTTCGCCGCGCTGCGCGCGAATTTCCCCGACGAGCTCGACGCCTGCGCGATCGAGCTGGCCGACGGCCCCGACGCCGGTCAGCGCTACAGCTGGCGCGACATCGACCGCGCCACGGCGATGATCGCGAACCTGCTGGATTCGCTGGACCTGCCCGCGGGCAGCCGCGTGGCGGTGCAGACGGAGAAGAGCGTCGAGGCGCTGCTGTTGTACCTCGCGGTGCTGCGCGCCGGCTACGTCTACCTGCCGCTGAACACGGCCTACCAGGCTGCGGAACTCGCGTACTTCGTCGGCAACGCGGAGCCGGCCGTGGTCGTCTGCGCGGGGAAGAACTTCGGATGGATCAGCAAGCTGGCGTTCCAGGCGAAGGTGCCGTGGGTGTTCACGCTGAACGAGGACCGCAGCGGCACGCTGCTGGACCGCGCGGTGCAGATGCCGGACACGCACCAGGTGGCCGGGAAGCAGGCCGATGACCTGGCCGCGATCCTCTACACGAGCGGCACGACCGGTCGCAGCAAGGGCGCGATGCTCAGCCACGGCAACCTGCTGTCCAACGCGGAGGTGCTGAAGCACGCCTGGGGCTGGAAGGCGGACGACGTGCTGATCCACGCGCTGCCGATCTTCCATGTGCACGGCCTGTTCGTGGCGTCGCACGGGGCGCTGCTGGCTGGCGCCCGGATGCTGTGGTTCAACCGCTTCGAGCCGCGCGGGGTGATCGCGCGGCTGCCCGACGCGACGCTGTTCATGGGCGTGCCGACGCTGTACGTGCGGCTGCTCGAGCAGGCCACGCTGACGAAGGACGCGTGCGCGCGGATGCGGCTGTTCATCAGCGGTTCGGCCCCGCTGCTGATCGAGACCTTCCACGAGTGGCAGCGCCGCACCGGGTTCACGATCCTCGAACGCTACGGCATGAGCGAGACGGTGATGCTGACCTCGAATCCGTACCCGGCCGAGGACGGCGAGCGCCGCGGCGGCACGGTCGGCCGCCCGCTGCCGGGCGTGGGCCTGCGCATCGTCGACGACGCGGGCGCGCCCTGCCCCAGCACCGGCGACGGCGAGATCGGCCACATCCAGGTGAGCGGACCCAACGTGTTCTCGGGCTACTGGCGCATGCCGGAGAAGACCCGGGAGGAGTTCACCGCCGACGGCTGGTTCAAGACCGGCGACGTGGGCCGGCGTGACGACCGTGGCTATGTGACGATCGTGGGCCGGAGCAAGGACCTGATCATCACCGGCGGCTACAACGTGTACCCGGCGGAGATCGAGGGCTGGCTCAACGAGCTGCCCGGGGTGGCGGAGTCGGCCGTCATCGGCGTGCCGCATCCGGACTTCGGCGAGGGCGTGATCGCCGTGGTGGTGCCGCGCGCCGGCGCCGCGCTCGACGGCGGGACCTTGATCGCGGCGCTGAAGGACCGCATCGCCGGCTTCAAGGTGCCCAAGCAGGTCTTCGTCGAGACCGAGCTGCCGCGCAACGCGATGGGCAAGGTGCAGAAGAACCTGCTGCGCGAGCGGCATCGAGGCCTGTTCGGCTGAGCATCGCCGACAATCGACGTCATGAGCACGCCGACGCCGCTCCCCGCCAGCACGACCGACATGACCGACATGGCCGACGTGACCGACACGATCGGCATGACCGATACGAGCGGCATGACCGGTTCAACCGGCTCGACCGTCTCGACCGGCCCGGTCGACGCCCTCGACACCGCCTGCCCGCGCTGCGGCGGCGGCTTCCATTGCGGCGTGAACGAGGGCTGGTGCGCCTGCTTCGGCACGCGGCTGGGCGAGGGCCTGCGGCGGGAGCTCGCCGCGCGCTGGCCGGATCGATGCCTGTGCCTGCGCTGCCTGGGCGAGCTGGCCCGCGGCGATCCGGACAGCCACGTGCCGGACGCGCCGAACAAGCCGCCCGAGCCCCCGTTGTTGGGCGTTTGAAGGCGTACGCGGCACGGCCACAATCCCACCGATGCCCGCCTCCTCATTCAGCCAGTCCGTCGCGGAGCGCCTCCAGGTCAGGCGCCTGCTGGTCTTCGGCCCCTTCCTGGCGCTGGGACTGGTGCTGGTGGTGCTGTGGGCGCTGGTGCTGTGGTTCGCGCTGCTCTATCCGAAGTCGCTGGTCGAGGACCTGCAGGACGACCTGCACAGCATCGCCCTGAACGCGGCCCAGGACACCGAACAGCTGCTGCGCGAGACCGAAGGTAGCCTGCGCACCCTCGACCTGCTGCTGCTCACCCGCAAGAACGAGCGCCAGGACCTCGACGCCACCGTGTCCCTGCTGGCCGATTCGCTGCGCGACAACTCGCGCGGGATCACCGACGTGATGCTCGCCAGCGCGGACGGCCGCCTATGGCGCATCCCGTCGGTCACCGGCGAACCCTACGTCGACCTCGGCCCGAAGAGCTTCCTGTCGGAGCTGGGCCGGCCAGGCGGACCGAGCGTCATCCTCGGCGCGCCGATCCGGCTGCGGCCGGGCGCCCATTTCGTCCTGCCGGTGGCCACCCGCCTGAGCGCGCCGACCGGCCCGTTCACCGCGACGGTCGGCTTCATCGACCTCGACGCGCTGCTGCGCGTGTACCGGACGCGCTCGATGCGTTCGGGCATGGCCGTGCTGCTGGAACGCGACGACGGCGTCGCGATGGCGCGATGGCCGGAGGTGCCAGGTCTTGTCGGCACCAACCTGCGGCAGGTCCCCGGCGGCGACCTGCTGCCGCCCAGCCCGCCGGCCAGCGGCCAGTTCATCGTGTCGCAGAGCCCCGCCGACGGGCGCGACCGCATCGTGTCCTACCGCGTGCTGCAGGACTACCCGCTGCGCCTGTTCGTGTCCTTCGAGCGCGAGCGCATCCTCGCCGGCTACCTGCAGCAACGCCGCGCGGTGCTGGGTTTCTCGCTCCTGGTCACCGTGATCGCGGTCGGCCTGATGGCGTGGTTCACGCGGCTGCAGCAGCGCACCCGGCTGCGCGAGGCCGAGCGCGAAGCCACCGCCGACGCGTCGCCGATGGGCCTGTTCCGCTGCGACCTGCTGGGCCGCACCGTCTACGCCAACGAGACCTACCTGCGCCTGCTGGAGGTGGACCCCAAGGACCTGGCCTGGGGCTGGCTGGACCGCCTGCCCGCGTCGGAGCGCGAATTGACGCGCGAGCAGTGGGCCGCGCTGGTCGCGGTGGGCGAACCGCTCGACCGCGTGCGGCGGCTGGCGCGCCGCGACGGCACGGAGCTGCTGGCCCGGCTGCGCATGCGGCCGATGCGGCTGGGCGGACGCATCGTGGCGCACGCCGGCACGGTCGCCGACATCACCCCCGAGCTCGCCGCCCGACGCGAGCGCGAGCGCAACCAGGCCGTGATGGGCGCGATGGCGCAGAGCGTCAACGTCATGATGCTGGCGGTCGACACCGATGAACGCGTGCTCTTCTGCAACAAGGCCTTCGAGCGCCGCTTCGACATCCGGGAGAACTCCTGGCAAGGCCGCCATGCGTCCGATGTCTTCGACGCGCTCTACCCCGCCGTGCATCCGCTGATCCTGCGCGCCTTCGCGGGCGAGACCAGCGTCGTCGAGATGCGCGACGACGACGGCGTCAGCCGCCCGATGCCGCTGGACGGCGACGACCGCGGCGACGACCGCGGCGACACCCGCTACGTCGAGCTCACCTACGCCCCCCTGGTCACCGACGACGGCACGATCATCGGCGCCTACGGCGTCGCGCGCGACGTCACCGACGTCAAGCAGGAACAGCTGCGCCTGCTGCGGGCCTCCAACACGGACCCGCTCACCGAACTGCTCAACCGCGCGGGCTTCGCGTCGCAGGTCAATGCCGCGCTCCGCCGCGCCACCGAGCGCGACGAACTGGTGGCGCTGCTGTACCTCGACCTCGACCGCTTCAAGCCGGTCAACGACGAGTACGGCCACCCCGTGGGCGATGCGCTGCTCAAGGCCGTCGCCGGCCGGCTGCGGCATGCGCTGCGGCCGCAGGACCTGGTGGCGCGCATCGGCGGCGACGAGTTCGCGGTGTTCCTCAGCCATGTCGCGAAGCCGGTCGACGCGCAGGTCGTCGCCGACAAACTGGTGCACGCGCTGACGATGCCGTTCCGCATCGGTGCGCTCGAACTCCACATCGGCACCAGCGTCGGGTTCTGCGTCCAGTGGGCACGGCTGGCCGACATCGACGACCTCGTCACGCAGGCGGATGAGCAGCTCTATCGGGCGAAACGGGCCGGTCGGGGACGATCGAGCGGGAGCCTCTGCGCGGAGCGGAAGACGTCGACGAAGTAGCCGCGCGGCGCGATGCGGTGCGCGCTCAGCCGCAGTTGCCGAAGTCCCCGGGGCTGCGGCCATCCAGCGACGCCGTCGGCGTCGATGGGCCATGCTTCAGGCGCATCAGCGTCATCTGCAGGACCTTGGCATCGGCGCTGGCGCGGTGACGCCGCAGCTTGGCCTCGGCACGGACCTCCTGCTGCACCGCGTTCCAGCGCTGGGCCTCGTCTTCGCTGAGCAGGCGGCGCAGGTCCTCGATCCGGAAACGCGGCAGGCGGCCGACGCTGTCGAACAGCTTGCTCATCCACGGATAGTCGTGACCCCAGCTGTCGGAGTAGACCGTCTGACCCGCCAGGCGCTTGTTGAGTTCGTCGACGACCCACTCACGCGGGCGTCCGTGACGCAGCAGCAGCTCGCGCGTGATGCCGTGCAGGGCCTCGGCCTGCTGGTCCCAGTGCTCCCACTCGGGCGCGGGCTGGATCAGCGAGCAGAACGGCAGGCCGCCCGCCTCGACGAAACCGATCTCGATCGGGTAGCTGCCCCGCCCGAAACCGGAAGCCTCCAGATCGAGGATGGTCGGCGCAACGACCGGAGTGGCGGCAGGCAGGACGGCGACGCTCATGGGCGCCAGTATGCAAGCGCCGGGCCAGCCGCGGGAGCCGCCCCTCCTCAGATCAGGGGACGGCCGGCATCGCCGACTGCGTGACCGGGGGCGCCGAAGGGGACGCGGCCGGCGTGGCCTTGGGCGACCGTCCCGCCGCATCGCCGTCGCCGCTGTCGCCCCGGTCCCGGCCCTGGCGACGCTGAAGTTCATGCCAGCCGTCCAGGCCGCCGTCCAGCGCCAGCACCCGCGGGTGACCGCGCTTGAGGAGCTCGTGCGCACCCTGGATGGCGGAGACCTCGTTCGGGCAGTTGCAGTAGAGGACCAGCAGGCGATCGTCGGGCAGTTGCGCCGCGTACTCCGGCAGGCGGGTCAGCGGGATGTTGAGCGCGCCCGGTAGCGTGCGCGGATCGGCGGCACGGCCGGGGTCGCTGCGCACGTCGATGAAGAGCGGCGCCATGTCCTGCTCGCAGAGCGCGGCGGCGTCCTCGACGCTGATGCGTTCGACTTCGCCTTGCAGCTTCGCCATCTGGCGACGACGCCGCCAGCGGTTGCCGACCAGGAGCGCGAGCACCGCGACGATCGCGGCCACCGCGAACATGCCGGCGTTGGAGAGGAAGTCCAGCACGTCCTGGATCTGGTCGCTGAAGATCAGTCCGAGACCGAGGAAACACGCCGTCCAGACCAGCCCGGCGACGGCGTCGTAGGCGATGAAGCGCCGCCAGCCCATGCCGAGCGCGCCGGCCATGGGCGCCGCGACGACCGAGATGCCGGGCAGGAATTTCGCGGCCAGCAGCGAGCTGCCGCCCCATCGGGCGATGAGGCTTTCGCTCTGGCGGACGCAGACGTCGGGCGAGAGCGAGACGCGGCACAACAGGCGCAGCACCCGGTGGCCGTAGCTGCGGCCGGCGATGAACCAGATCGCGTCGCCCAGGACGTTGGCGAGCACCGCCGCCACGACCAGCGACACCGCCGACAGCCGCCCGGCGGCGGCCAGTCCGCCCGCCACCACCAGCAGCGGCGCCGCGGGCACGGGCGCACCGATGCGCGCGGCCAGCGTCACGAGGAAGACTAGCAGGAAGTCGTGTTGGATCAGCAGGTCGATCAGGGCGCGCATGCGCCGCATTGTCGCGGCTGCGGAGGACACCCGTCGGCGGTGGGGCGATTCTTTCCGCCGGCCAGGACCGCCGTACAGGGCCGCCGTACAGGGCCGCCGTACAGGGCCGCAGTCAGGACCGCTGTCAGGACACCAGCCGGGGCGCCTTCGGCCGGGCGACGAAGGCGAACTGCACCCACTTCGTCTCCTCGAGCCGCCGGCCGAAGAGCCGGAAGGCCAGCCGGCGCTTGAGCGAGGCGGTGTACCACTGCTCGTTGATGCCCTGGACGCTGAGCACCTCATAGCCGCACTCGTCGAACATGCGCAGCGCGCTGGTGCGGGTGAAGAAGCGCAGGTGCGTCCGGTCGCGGACGCCGCAGGGCTCGTAGCGGAAGTCGCGGTCGTGGACCAGCGGCCAGATCGTGTCGATGTGCAGCAGGTTGGGCAGCGAGGCCACCACGACGCCGCCAGGCGCCAGGAGCGGCGCGGCGTGGTTGAGCGCCTCCCAGGGGTCGGGCATGTGCTCGAGCACGTCGTTGAAGGAGATGACGTCGAAGTGCGCCTCGGGCAGCGTCAGGGCGGGGCCGAAGAAACCCTGCATGACCTGGTCCAGATGGGCGGTGGCGCGCTCCGCGGCGCCGGCATCGGGCTCGACGCCCCAGACCTCCATGCCGGGGTGCGCCTGCTTGACGGCCTCTCCGAAGGCACCGGTGTTGCAGCCGACGTCCAGCAGGCGTTGGCAGTCCTTCGGCAGGAAGGCCAGCATCTCGCGGCGAGCGGCGTGCGGATAGTCGAATCGGGCCAGGGGACTGGCGGTACGGAGAGCCGGCATCGATACCTCCTCGGCACCCGCCACGAGCACCGCGACGGTGCGGAAGCATAGTCAGATGCGGACCCGCTCGACATCCTTTTCTTGCGGGACAGGGTACTCCCGACCGCCCGGGTTCAGAACACGGGATGAGCCGCGCGCAGGGACATGCGCCCGGGGGAGACCGCGACGCCGCCCGGCGATGCTTGACGCGCGGCGGCCGCCTCCGCAGGGCCGTCATGGCCGTCATTGCCGGTGCGGAAGACCGCGACCGCACCGACCATCTCGGCCGCCTGCTGCCGCATGCTGTCGGCGGCGGCGGCGCTCTCCTCGACCAGGGCGGCGTTCTGCTGCGTGGCCCGGTCCATCTGGGTGATGGCCTCGCCGACCTGCGTGACGCCGACGCTCTGCTCGGCGCTGGCGACGCTGATCTCGCCGACGATGTCGGAGACGCGGCGGATCGCGCCGACGACTTCGGTCATCGTCGCGCCGGCCTGGTCCACCAGCCCGGTGCCCTGCTCGACGCGGGCGACGCTGTCGCCGATGAGCTGCTTGATCTCCTTGGCCGCGCCGGCGGACCGGCTCGCCAGGCTGCGCACCTCCGAGGCCACGACCGCGAAGCCGCGGCCCTGCTCGCCGGCCCGCGCGGCCTCGACCGCCGCATTCAGCGCCAGGATGTTGGTCTGGAAGGCGATGCCGTCGATGACGCCGATGATGTCGGCGATGCGACGGCTGCTGTCGTTGATGCCGCGCATCGTCTCGACGACCTGGCCCACCACTTCACCGCCGCGGACGGCGACGTCGCTGGCGTTGCGCGCCAGCTGGTTGGCCTGCTGGGCGTTGTCCGCGTTCTGGCGCACGGTGGCGCTGAGCTGTTCCATCGACGCGGCGGTCTCCTCGATCGCGGAGGCCTGTTCCTCGGTGCGCGCGGACAGGTCGTTGTTGCCCTGGGCGATCTGGGTGCTGGCGATCGCGATCTGGTCGGCGGAGCCGCGCACCTGGCCGATCAGCGCGACCAGTTGCGACTGCATCGCCCCCATCGACGCGAGCACACTGTTCGCAGGGGCCTGCGCGGCACCCTCGACCGGACGCAGGTCGCCTTCGGCGATGCGGTGGGCGGCAGCGGCGAGTTGTGCCGGCTCGGTGCCGAGCGCCATCGTCAGGCGGCGCGTGATCAGCCAGCCCAGGCCCACGGCGACGGCGACGGCGCCCAGGCTGATCAGCGACATCCACCAGCGCTGTGACTGGTATTGCGCGGTGGACGCGGCGGCCACCTCGTCACCGGCCTTGAGGGCGTAGTCGTTGTACTCCCGCACCGAGGCCAGCAGCTTCACCAGCAGGGGTCGGCAGTCCTGGGTCATGGCCGCCATCGCCTCGTCGCGCCTGCCCGCGGCAGCCAGATCGACGATGTGCGCAGCCACCGGGCCGTAGCGGTCTTCGACCTCGACGATGCGACCCAGCAGCTCCCGCTCGCGGGGCGTGGCGTCAGGCGCCGCCGCGACCGCATCGCGCAGCTGGCGCAGGTGCAGACCGAGCGCCGCATGCGCGTCGAGCGCCATCTTCTTCGAGGCTTCGAGGTCGTCCGCGTCTTTCACGATGACCATGTCGCGCACGCCGATGGCGCGGCGGTTGGCGTCGATGCGGATATCCACCGCCATCGACTCGCGCGCATCGATGCCGTGGACGAACCCGTTGAAGCGCGCATCCGCGCCCGCCAGGTTGAGCAGGGAGAAGACGCTGACCAGCACGACAGCTGCCACGAGGGTGGCAAACGCAAGCATCAATTGCTTCTTGATCGAAAGACCGTTCATGGTCTGCCTCAGGAGTAGATGGAAAGGAAACGCTTGCTCTTGAAAGCAGCGCATGGCCTTCCTCAGTCATCGACGCCAGCAAACCGGTGCGAGAAGAATTGCCGCAAAACCGCATCGGATGACTCGTGCCTGTCAGTCCGAGCCCGATCGGCGCCCGCCATCGCAGGGGGCGTGGCGGTGGGGGACGGCGTCCGCCGCCGTCCCGCCGATTCAGAACGAGGTCCAGTCGTCGTCGCCCACCAGCGCGGGTGCGGCCACGGCCTTCGCGGGCGCGGCGGGCGGCCGGACCACGTGCAGGTCCGGCGTCGGCGCTGAACGCCGCTGTGGCGCAGGCGTGGCCGCGACGACGCGCACCTTCGGGCGCGAGCCGACCGACGCGGGCGAAGAGGCCGCCCTGGACGGCGATGCCGACACCGGAGCGGTCCTTGCAGACGCTCCGCGCTGGAGCGTCGACACCCGCGTCACGGACTGCGCATCGGCGCGAACCGGTGTTCGCGCCGACGTCGCCGGGGCCGGCATGTCGTCGCCGGTCCGGAAGACCGCCACGGCGCCCACCATGTCGTTGGCCTGCTGCTTCATGCTGTCGGCGGCGGCGGCGCTTTCCTCGACCAGGGCGGCGTTCTGCTGCGTGGCCCGGTCCATCTGGGTGATGGCTTCGCCGACCTGCGTGACGCCGGCGCTCTGTTCGACGCTGGCGGCACTGATCTCGCCGACGATGTCGGAGACGCGGCGGATCGCGCCGACGACTTCGGTCATCGTCGCGCCGGCCTGGTCCACCAGCCCGGTGCCCTGCTCGACGCGGGCGACACTATCGCCGATGAGCTGCTTGATCTCCTTGGCCGCGCCGGCGGACCGGCTCGCCAGGCTGCGCACCTCCGAGGCCACGACCGCGAAGCCGCGGCCCTGCTCGCCGGCCCGCGCGGCCTCGACCGCCGCGTTCAGCGCCAGGATGTTGGTCTGGAAGGCGATGCCGTCGATGACGCCGATGATGTCGGCGATGCGGCGGCTGCTGTCGTTGATGCCTCGCATCGTCTCGACGACCTGGCCCACCACTTCACCGCCGCGGACGGCGACGTCGCTGGCGTTGCGCGCCAGCTGGTTGGCCTGCTGGGCGTTGTCCGCGTTCTGGCGCACGGTGGCGCTGAGCTGTTCCATCGACGCGGCGGTCTCCTCGATCGCGGAGGCCTGTTCCTCGGTGCGCGCGGACAGGTCGTTGTTGCCCTGGGCGATCTGGGTGCTGGCCATCGCGATCTGGTCGGCGGAGCCGCGCACCTGACCGATCAGCGCGACCAGTTGCGACTGCATCAGGCCCATCGAGGCGAGCACGCTGTCGGCGGGCGCCGAGGCGGCGCCTTCGACCGGGCGCAGGTCGCCGTCGGCGATGCGGTGGGCGGCGTCGGCCAGTTGCGCCGGCTCGGTGCCGAGCGCCTTCATCAGGCGACGCGTGATCACCCACCCGAGACCGATCGCCAGGCCGACGGCGGCCAGGCTGATCAGGGTCATCCACCAACGCTGCGCCTGGTACTGGGCGGTGGCGGCGGCGGCCACCTCGTCGCCGACCTTGTCGGCGTGGTCGGCATACTCCCGCGCCGCCTTCAACAGCGCCGCCAGCAGCGGGCGGCAATCCCGGGTCATGGTCTCCATCGCCTCGTCGCGCTTGCCCGCGGCAGCCAGATCGACGATGTGCGCGGCGACCGGGCCGTACTTGGTTTCCACCTCGACGATGCGGGCCAGCAGTTCCCGCTCCCGCGGGCTGGCGTCGGGCGCGGCGGCGACGGCATCGCTCAGCCGCTTCAGATCCGCGCCGATCGCGGCATGCGCGTCGAGCGCCATCTTCTTCGACGCCTCCAGGTCGGCCGCTTCCTTGACCACCACCATGTCGCGCACGCCGATGGCGCGGCGGTTGGCGTCGATGCGGACGTCGACGGCCATCGACTCGCGTTCGTTGATGCCGTGGACGAAGCCGCTGAAGCGCGCATCCGCGCCGGCAAGGTTGCGCAAGGCGACGACGCTGACCAGCACCACCGTCGCGACCAGCGCGGCGAAGGCGAACATCAGCTGCTTCTTGACCGAAAGAGCATTCATGACCTGTTCCTGAAGAGGCGTAGAAACAGTCGAAATGCTACTTTTGAAACCAGTCGTACGAATATGTCACTCCCGCCGCGACGTGACGCAGTGCGGGATCGGTTTTCCGACCCCCCGCATTCGCGGGGAGGCACGCCGTGACGATGATCACGAGCGGCGGGTTTCTCCGATGGCGTCCGGGGATTCCCGTTTCATCGCGCCGTGACAGGCGTGTGTCAGGACCGCCTCCATCGGCCCCGCTCGAGCGGTGCCGCGCAGGGCGTTCTCTCCGCCGGCCAGCGCGAAGCGCTCCATGCGAACGCCACGGTGATCAACGGCGCCGGCGGCGTGATCCGCGGCGCCAGCGATTCGGTGATCCACATCGGCGGCCTGGGCGGCAGCGGCAGGCTGGTCCGCAGCAAGGCGACCAGCGCCTGGGCGCCGCCGGCGCACTCGCGCTGAACGGCGGCACGCTGAAGCTGACCGCGCGCCGGCAGTCGCCACCCGTCAGCGCATCGCCACCGGCGCCCAGAAGATGTAATCCGCCTGGTAGTCGACGACCTGCTTCTGCCCGACGCCCGAGGCGTCGCAGGCCGTCTGCGGCGCGACACCGCCCCGGGTGGCCACGCGCTGGATGTGGCTCACGCCCTGCATGGCGCCCATGCCGACGGCGGGATTCGCCTTCACCAGCTGCAGCGGGATGCTGCCCGTCGCCGCCGGCGCCACCGCGACCTGCGTGCCGGTGACCTTGGAGCCGTCGCGGGCTTCCCAGGTCGCGGGCGGTCCGTAGTACTTCCCGACCACGGTGCTGCGCCGGTCGCTCAAGGTCGCGTCAGGGCCGACGAACGCCCACTCGGCCTGTCCCGCCATGTCCTTCTTCGCGCGGCACTCGTAGGTGATCTTGCCGACGCCGACGGTCTCCAACGCCACCTTGTGGCCGTCCGGCACCTGCACGGCGGCCGGCAGGCCCGCTTGGGAGAACGTCGGCGCGGTCGAGCCCGACGGACCGGTCGTGGCACAGGCGCCGAGCAGCGCCACCGGCGCCAGCAGGGCCAGGACGGACTTCGTGCGGGGATTCTGGGCATTCAGCGGGGTCATCGCAGCTCCTCGTAGGTGGGCGGCGAGGCCGGAATGCCCCACCGATGACGCTGTACGCAAACGCCGTCTTAACGGATTCGTTTTCCGCGAAAAAGGTTCGCGCGCGGTCTGCGCTACGATCAGCCGATAGACCGTGAGCCTGTCATCCCGAAGTCTTCGCTTCGTCTCTCCTGTCGGAAGCCGTGCAAGTCCTCGCCTTGATTGCTTGGCGAATCTGTTCGCACCGCATGTCGCGGAGCGAGATCGGAGGAGGAGCACCATGCCTGTCCCACAAACCCTCGACGAGCTCCGTGCTTCGTTGCGGCAGAGTGTCGATGCGCTCCAGCGGCGTCAGGCCAATGAGATTCCGGAAAAGCTGATCGACCGTCTGGTCGATCTGGACTGGCTGGAATGGCATGGCGGCGGCCTTCGATTGACCACCACCGGGACCAACGTCCATCGCCAGGAACTGGCCCGGATTCGCGCAATGGCGGAAACGTCAGGCTCATCGATCACCCCCAACCTATCGGAGGCCGATATCGCTACCCCCAACTACTCATACGAAAAACGCCAACGCGAGCTGGCCAAGAAAAAGAAGAAGGAAGAAAAGGCCCATCGCAAGGCCAGCGGCGCAGGTTCGGACGCGCCGCCGGACGACGTGAACAACGCCGCCGGCACCGTCGGCGAAGCCGCCCCGGCCGAGGACAAGGCCCCCGGTCAGGCCTGAGCAACCGGGGCCGACCCCGGCGGGGCCGTCACCCGCACTGCCCCACGAACCCGCACGCGGTGCAGAACTCGCACCCGTCGCGGTGGATGAGCGTGGCGTTGCCGCACTCGGGACACTGCTTGCCGGCCATCGCCACGATGCCGCCGGCCTCCGAGGCGGCGCGCACCGCGACGGCGCCCTTCAGCGGCGCCTGCTGCATCAGGCCCATGTCGACGAGCGGATAAGCGCTCTCGTCCAGCACGCCCAGCATCGCGTAGCGATGGATGACCAGACGCGCGACATACGCGACCGTCGACGGCCACACCTGCTGCCGTCTTTCCCCCGACAGCGTCGGCACCGGCGCCATGAAATGGCCCAGCGGCTCGCCCACGTTGAGCAGCTTGCGCAGCTTCATGCCGATCCAGCCCGGGTCGAGCACCCGCATGTCCAGCGACAGCAGGCGCGCCAATCCATCGAGCGCCTTCGGATAGTTGCCTGAGAAGCCCATCGCGCAGGGCCGCGTGACGCTGCCGCCGTCGGGCGTGGGCAGGCTGACTTCCTTGAGCGTCAAGGTGAACAGCTCGCCGGTGGCGGGGTTGTCCACGTCGACCGCCCACGCCAGCGTGCCGGCCGTGCCGGTGCGCGGCTCCTCGCGCGAGAACATCGCATCGAGCACCGGCGTCGGACCGCCTTCCTGCAGCGCGCCGAGCTGCTCGCAGCGCCAGCGGATCACCGCCGCCGTCGCCGCGACCACGCCCGGGAACAGCCGCGGCTCGCCCTGCGGCGGCATCGGCATCTCGAAGGCGCGTTCCTCGGCGACGGTCGCCAGCGCGTCGAGCTTCAGCCGCAGCCAGGCGGCGTCGTTGGCGCGCAGGTCCATCGACAGCGTCTTCGCCAGCGCGCCGAGGCCGCGCGGCTGTTCCGCGCCGTTGACCCAGACCTCGAAGGGCAGCGTGCGGCCGAAGAGGCCCGCATCCGGCCCCTCCGCCGGCAGCTCGCCGACGAAGAGCGCGAAGTCGCCATGCGGGTGGCGGATCATCGTGGACCAGGCGGGATTGCCGCCGGGCATCTCCGGCCGGCTCGGCCAGCGCAGCGAGGCGAGCACCGGCTTGGGCAGACGCTCGACGCGCAGCCGCTGGTTGGGGCCGATGTCGGCCTTCAGCGGCTCGGGCTTGGCGATCGGCTCGACGCTGAGCACCGCGCCGAGCACGCTGTTCGGGCGGTAGGTCGCGAGGCCCTTGAGCCCGCTCTTCCAGGCCAGCCGGTAGAGGTCCTGGAAGTCGCCGTAGGGGTAGTCCGCGGGGACGTTGACGGTCTTGGAAATCGAGGTATCGACGTAGGGAGCGACGGCCGCGACCATCGCCTCGTGGTCCGACGCCTGCAGCTCGAGCGCGGTGATGAAGGCGTCGGTCAGTGGTGCGTCGGCGCCGAACAGGTGCCGGTAGAGCCGCCAGGCATGGTCCTCGACGGCGTACTCCTTGAAGGAGTTGTCGGGCATCCGCTTCCTGCGGGTGTAGCTCCACGAGAACGCGGGCTCGATGCCGTTGCTGGCGTTGTCGGCGAAGGCCAGCGAGATCGTGCCGGTGGGCGCGATCGACAGCAGGTGCGAGTTGCGCAGGCCCTGCGCGCGGATCTTGTCCTTCAGCCACGGCGGCAGCCGCGAGGCGAAGTTGCCGCCCGACAGGTAGAGATCGGCGTTGAAGAGCGGGAAGGCGCCGCGCTCGATCGCGAGGTCGGCGGAGGCTTCATAGGCGGCGTCGCGCATGATCTCGCTGATGCGCCGCGCCATCGCGCGAGCGGGCTCGCCGTCGTAGCGCAGGCCGAGCATCACCAGCGTGTCGCCCAGGCCCGTGAAGCCCAGCCCCACGCGGCGCTTGTTGGCGGCCTCGCGCGCCTGCTGGGGCAACGGCCACGGCGTCACGTCGAGCACGTTGTCGAGCATGCGGGTGGCGGTCTTGCAGATGTCGGAGAACCCGGCCTCGTCGAATGAGGCCTTCGCCACGAACGCGTCCTTGACGAAGACCGTCAGGTCGATCGAGCCGAGGCAGCAGCAGCCGTAGGAGGGGAGCGGCTGCTCGGCGCACGGATTCGTCGCGCTGATCGACTCGCAGTAATGCAGGTTGTTGTCCGCGTTGATCCGATCCAGGAACAGCACCCCCGGCTCCGCGTGGTCGTAGGTGGAGCGCATGACCTGGTCCCACAGCTTGCGCGCCCGCATCCGGCGGTAGACCCACAGTCCGTCCGCCCGCTGCGTCGCGCCGGCCGCGCGCTGCTTGTCGCCCGGCGCCGCCCTGTGCACGAGCTCGATGTCCGCGTCCGCCTCCACCGCCTCCATGAACGCGTCGGTCACGCCGACCGAGATGTTGAAGTTCTTCAGGTCGCCCTGGTCCTTGGCGTGGATGAACGCCTCGATGTCGGGATGGTCGCAGCGCAGCACGCCCATCTGCGCGCCGCGCCGCGAGCCGGCCGATTCCACCGTCTCGCAGCTGCGGTCGAACACCCGCATGTAGCTCACCGGCCCCGACGCGCTCGACTGCGTCGACTTCACGTACGCGCCCTGCGGCCGGATCCGGGAGAAGTCATACCCGACGCCGCCGCCGCGCCGCATCGTCTCCGCCGCCTCGGTCAGCGCCGTGTAGATGCCGGGATGACCGTCCTCTTCCTCCGCGATCGCGTCGCCCACCGGCTGCACGAAGCAGTTGATCAAGGTCGCCGACAGCCCCGTCCCCGCCGCCGAGGCGATCCGTCCCGCCGGCACGAAACCGCGCCGCTGCGCCTCCAGGAACTGCGCCTCCCAGTGGGCGCGGTGCTCCGGCGACTCCGCCGCCGCCAGCGCGCGCGCCACCCGCGCCCGTACCTCCTCGAGGCTGCGCTCGCCGCCCTTGGCGTATTTCTCCAGCAGCACCTCGGCGCTGATGTCCTGCGGCGGCAGCGTCTCCGCGGTCGCCTGGGGCAGCAGGCGCTGCAACGGCATCGCGGCTGCGGGAAGGTTCTTCTGGGTCATGCGCGGGTCTCCGTCAACGGGGCTCGGACCATCCTAGTCCCGGCCTCCCCGCCGCCACCGCCCGCTCATCGGCTCGTCACCAAACTGGCTTCAGCGTGTCCACCGGTAAGCACGCACTTGCGCTCCACACACCATTTGATGCGAGTGCAACGGCGTTTCCCCGGGTTCGTCCCATGGTTTGGTCGTATAGCGGACGCTATTCTTTTCCGTTATGACTGTTGATAAGGTCTTGCGCTCCAGCCCCGGTACCCTGGGCGATCTGGAACAAGGCTGCGCCGAAGCCCGCCGTCTCATCCTGGACGGCCAACTCGACGCAGCCCGTTCGCGTCTGGACGAGTTGCGCAAGATCCACGGCGACGACCACGCGCCGATGCAGGAAACCTTCAGCGCGCTGGCCGAGGCGCACGGCGACTACAACGTGGCCCTCGCCCACTTCAAGCGCTTCCATGTGCTGGCCATCGAGTCCGGCGCGTCCTCGCCGCTGGCCTCGCGCGACCAGTTGCTCGCGCGGCTGGTCGAGCGCCAGCAGCACAATTCCCCGGACATGGCCTGGTGCCTGGTCGCACTGGGCGCGGCACGGGCGCCCGCCGGCGCGCTGCCGCACATGCTGCGCCAGCAATGCCGCGCGCAGGACGTGCTCGCCCTCGGGCAGGGCGAGGCGATGCTCATGCTGCTGCACGACGTCGACCTGCCCACCGGCCGCAAGGTCTGCGAGCGCTTCCGCGCGGTGTGGATGCAGCAGCAGCCGACCGCCGGCCCGCTCAGCATGGGCCTCACCGCCTGGCGCGGTCCGGGCGATACCGGCAGCGGCCTGCTGGGCCGCGCGGAACAGGCGCTCGCGCGCAGCCAGCGCGAAGGCGCGCCGCTGCGCACCGGCTGAACCGGCTGGAGCGGTTGAGCGCCGGCCTCGCCCTCGCGGACCCCGCCGTCGGCGGCCTTCCGCGATCCAAGCTCAGAACGGATTGATCGACTTCTCGCGCCGGTAGTGCACGTAGCCGACGCTCGCGCCCGCGCGCAGCCCCACGCCCAGCCGGATCGGCGCCAGCGTGATGCCGTCGGCGCGCTGGTAGTTCACGCCCGCGCCGCCGATGTAGTACAGGCTGCCGTCCACGCCGGGGAAGCGGCGGTAGATCGCGCTCGCCTTGGGCAGCTTGTAGACCAGCGTGAACACCTTCGAGGCATTGCCGCCGACGTCGAAGCCCACCGACGGGCCCGCCCAGTAGACACTGCTGCCGCCGCCGCGCTTCATGATGAGCGAGCCTTCGCCGTAGCGCAGGCCCACCGTCAGCGCGCCGCTGGCTTCCTGGCCCTTGATGTAGGCGTTCGGGCGGCCCTGGTCCTTGAAGGCCTTCTCGATCACCTTGGCCAGGCCCTCGGTCGTCTCGCCGAAGAAATCGGTCGCCGCCTTCAGCACCGAATCCTCGTCGTAGGTGTCGTCCTCGTTGTCGGCGGCCAGCGCCGGCAGCGCGGCCAGTCCGGGCGGCAGCACCAGCCCGGCGGCGGCATAGCGGCCCAGCCGTCCCAGCGCGTCGCGGCGCGCCCGCATCGTCGGCGCCTCGCTGAGATCGATCAGCCCCTCGGTCGAAATGTCTTGACGGTCCATGTGCATCTCCGGGTATGTCTGGATGGCGTGGGATTCTGGCGTCGCCCCCGCCGGGCCTGGTCGGACGGCAAAAAGAATGCCCGCCCTGCGAACCGATGGATGCTACCCGTCGTCGTGACAAACGGTGCGCGCAGCGTCGCGGCACGCCGATACACTCCCTCCACGCCGTCAAGAGGGAACCGGTTTCCAGAACAAGGAGCGGCGATGCATGCAAAACGCAGTCGTGACAAGAGTGCATCAAGGAGGACATGCAGTGAGCAGTGACCTGCCCCGTCTGGCGCGAGCGCTGGAGTACCTGGACATGGCGTCGGCGCTTTACGTGGCCGGCGGCGCGGACCACTCCGCGCAGTTGCTGGCCGCCGCCGGCGAGCGGCTGCTCGGCGACCTGGCGCGCCTGATCCAGTCCCCCGAGCACGGCCATGAGGTCCAGCAGTTGCTGGGCCGGCTCACCCAGGCCCATGTGCCGTCGCAGGTGCCGGAGGTGCCCAGCCACCACCAGTCCCGCCAGCTCCAGGCGATGCTGTCGCGCTCGGAGTCGCCCGAATCGACCGAGCTCCGGCAGGCCACGTCCGCGCTGCTGCGCGCCTCGTGGTACCTGCTGGAAACCATGGGCCTGGAACCGCTGGCGCCGTCGCGCCTGCACCAGGCGATCGAGAAGAGCACGATCTACGCCGAGCTCTGAAGCCCGGTCCACGCCCGACGACACCATGAGCGCCGAACGCCGTCACTTCTCCCGCATCGCCTTCGCCAGTCCGGCGCAGTTGGTGACGGTCGAGCAACGCCTGCCGGTGCAGGTGCTGGACCTGTCGCTCAAGGGCGCGCTGCTGTTGCTGCCGCCCGGCTCGGGCGTCGAGCCCGGTGCGCTGTGCCTGCTGGATCTGCCGCTGGCGCCGCATGACGGTCGCATCACGATGGCGGCGCAGCTGGCGCACGTGGAAGGCGATCGCGTCGGGCTGCTCTGCCTGGGCATCGACATCGAGAGCATCACCCACCTGCGCCGCGTGATCGAGTTGAACCTCGGCGACGCGACGCTGGTCGAGCGCGACCTCAAGGCGCTGGTCGCGTCCTGACCCTCTTGCTCCCTCTCCCGCTTGCGGGAGAGGGAGTTAGACCGATTCACGCGGCGATGAACTTCCTCAGCACCGCGAAGGCCGCGACCGGATCGTCGCGCCACGCGCCGTGGCCAACCCCGGGGAACCGCGCCAGCTGACGCCACTGCGCCGGCAGCGCGTCGTGGATCTCCAGCGCGTCCTCGAGCGGGCAGACCGGGTCGTCCTCGCCGACCATCACCAGTACCGGGCACTGCGCCTTCTCCAGCCCCTTCAGGAGGCCGAGGTCCTGCTTCTCGCCGCTGACGAAGTGCAGCAGGATGTCCAGGTTCACCAGCGTGCGACCGCTTGCCTCAGGATCGGCCGCCGGCTGCGTGTTGTAGAGGTGGCGCACGCCGCTCCAGTAGGCCTCGAAGGTCTCCCGCGTCGGGCGGCTCCAGAAGGCCTCGGCCAGCGCGCGGGCCTCGGGTCCGCCGCGCCGCTCGAAGGCATCGAGCTTGCGCGCCAGCCCCATGTGGTGCGAGGTGCTCGACAGGATCACCTTGGCCGCATGGCCCGGATGCCGCGCGATGTAGCGCTGCGCGACGAAACCGCCGAAGGACTGGCCCAGCACGATCGGCTTCTCGATGCCCAGCGCGTCGCTGAGGCGCACGATGTCGTCGGCCCACATGTCCAGCGTCCATTCGGACGGCGGACGCGGATCGCTGCGGCCGTGGCCGCGGTGGTCGTAGTAGACGATCTGCGCGAGGTCCGCCAACTGGCTGAACGCCGGCTTGAACGCCGCATGGTCGAAGCCCGGCCCGCCATGCATGCAGATCAGCGTCGGCTTCTCCCGCATCCGTGCCCCGTCCGGCACCAGGCCGGGTCCCTCGACGTCCACGAACAGGCGGGCGCCGTTTCCGATATGGATCTTCATGGGCGGGAAGTATGCCGCCTCCGACCGCGGGACTTCGGTCCGGCGAGGGGCGGACTCGTCCCGCCCTGTCCGGCTTCGTCGCACGCGCTGGCAAGGCGTCCGTGAGGCGGACAGAATCCCGCCCATGTCCGATGCGCTCCCCGCCACGCCCGCAGACCTCCCTTCCCAACCCCGCGGCTCGGCGCGGGACGCCGCGCTGCAGCTCTTCAACCTGCGCATGATCGCGGCCTGCTTCTACTTCTGCCTCGCGATGGCGGGCGCGCGTTCGCTGACCTGGCTGACGCAGGACGACAGCATCGCCGGCTGGCTCATGGAGTGGCTGCGCTTCACCCGCCAGACCCTGCTGACGGCACTGAGCGTGCTGGCCGCGCTGGCGCTGGCGGAAGCCCTGCTCGCGCGCAGCACGCTGCGCTGGCCCCTGGCCGTGCGCGCGGTCGCGGTGGCTGTCGGCGCGACGGTCGGCACGCTGCTGCGTTACAAGGTCGCCAACCTGGGCGATCCGGCGGCGCCGCTGCATTGGGACTGGCTGGCCTCGACGATGGCCCTGTGGCTGGTGCTGGGCGGCTTCTTCGCCGCGCTGCTGCACGGCGTGCGCGAGGAGCGCAGCGCCCAGGCCAGGCTCGCGGAACTGGCGCGCCAGCACGACCGCCTCCAGGCGCAGCAGATGGAGGCCCAGTTCTCCGCGCTGAACGCGCAGATCGAACCCCATTTCCTCTTCAACACGCTCGCCAACGTCAAGCGCCTCTACGAGACCGCGCCCGAGCGCGGCCGCGACATGATGGGCAGCCTGATCGCCTACCTGCGCGCGGCGCTGCCGAGCATGCGCCAAGGCATGTCCACGCTCGGCCAGGAACTCGAGCTGGCGCGCAGCTACCTGACCATCCTGCAGATGCGCATGGGCGAGCGGCTGCGCTTCGAGATCGAGGCCGACGCCGCGCTCTTCGCGACGCCGCTGCCCCCGATGGTGCTGCCGACGCTGGTCGAGAACGCGATCAAGCACGGCCTGTCCCCGCTGCCCGAGGGCGGCCGCATCGACATCACCGCACGACGCGACCCCGACGGCGGCGCGCTGCTGCTGGAGGTGCGCGACACCGGCCAGGGCTTCGCCGCGAGCGGCGGCAGCGGCGTGGGCCTGGCCAACACCCGCGCGCGACTGATGGCGATGTTCGGGCGCCAGGCGTGGCTGGAGCTGGAGGCGGCGGCACCGCGCGGCGTCGTCGCGCGGGTGCGCGTGCCCCTCGCGGGCGGTGCGGGCAACGGCACGGGCAACGGCACGGGCGGCGGCATGGGCCGCGCCCCGGGCGACGCCGCCGCGGGGCTGTCCACCGCGACCGGCACCGCTGGAGCCGCCGGAGCCACCACGTGACCGTGCGCGAACCCGTCGCCCACCTCTGGCACTCGTGGCGCTCCCTGCGCCTGGAGGAGTTGTCCTGGTTCCTGCTGATCGGCGTGTTCTACGGGCTGGTGGATGCGTCGTCGATCTTCTACGTGATGGACGACGCGCGCTGGCCGGCGGCGCTCGCCAACCAGATGCTGACGCCGTTGATGGTGTCGCTGGTGCTGCTGCTGACCTGGCTGCCGGCCTCGCGCAGCGCGCCCGAGAACCGGTGGCGCGTCGCGCGGCTGGCCGCGGCGGTGCTGCTCGGATCGGTGCTGGCCAAGCTGGTCTACGACCAGTTGATGCCGATGCTCGGGCTGCCTTCCATCGCCGAACTCGCGCGCGCCCGCAAGTGCGACATGCCGTGCCAGCCGGTGGGCTGGGTCAACTTCATCGGCGACTGCCTGTCGGTCTGCGTCACCGCCAGCCTGTCGGTGGCCTGGTACGAGATGGCGATGCGCCGCCGCCGCACCCGCGCCAAGGTGGAGGCGCTGCTGCGCGAGCAGAGCGCGATGCAGCGCGACGCCGTCGCCGCGCGGCTGGCGGCGCTGCAGGCGCAGGTGGAGCCGCAGTTCCTGTTCGACACCCTGGTCGACATCGAACGCGCCTACGAACGCGCCGACCGCGAAGCCCCCGAGCAGATGGAACGGCTGATCCGGCATCTGCGCGTGGCCTTGCCCCGGCTGCGCGACAGCGGCGTGACGCTGGCGTCCGAGGCGGTGCTGCTGGACAGCTACCTCGCCGTGGTCGCCGGACGCCATCGCCGGCTGCTGAGCCTGTCGACCGAGTGGTCGGCGTGGCTGGCCACGCGGCCGCTGCCGCCGATGCTGCTGCTGCCGCTGGCGCAGCTGATGCTGCGCGACACCACGCGCCTGCCGTCGCAAGCCCGCCTGAGCGCGCAGGAAACGCCCGGCGGCGGGCTGCGGCTGAGCCTGTCGTTCGACCGCGGCGGGCTGGGCGGCGAGGAAGCGGCGCTGCACGCGCTCGGTGAGCGGCTGGAACGCCTCGAACGCGCCCCCGGCGCGCCGGCGCCGCGACTGCAGTGCCGCAGCAATGCCGAGGACACCGAATTCACCTTGGAGCTGCCCGCATGAGCTTTCATTCCGCTGCCGCGACGGCCGTCGTCGCCGAGGACGAAGAGACGCTGCGCCACGAACTGATCGAACGGCTGGAACAGCTCTGGCCCGAACTGACGATCGTCGGCGAGGCGGCCGACGGCGTGCAGGCGCTGCGCCTGCTGCACGAGGTCAAGCCGGACGTGCTCTTCCTCGATATCGAGATGCCGGGCGCCACCGGCCTGGACGTGGCGCGGCAGGTGCAAGGGCGATCGCACGTCGTGTTCGTCACCGCCTACGACCAGTACGCCGTCGCCGCCTTCGACGAGGGCGCTGTGGACTACCTGCTCAAGCCGCTCGAGCCCGCGCGGCTGTTCACCGCGATCCAGCGCATCAAGCAGCGCCTGGCGGGTCCGCCCGCCGACCTGAGCGCGGTGCTGAGCCAGCTCGGCGCGCAGGCGGGCGCGACCACGAAGCGCCAGTACCTGCGCTGGATCAACGCGTCGGTCGGGCAGACGCTCAAGCTGATCACCGTCGACGAGGTGCTGTACTTCCAGTCGGACACCAAGTACACCCGCGTCGCCACGCGCCAGGGCGAGGCGCTGATCCGCAAGCCGCTCAAGGAACTGGTCGAGGAACTCGATCCGCAGCAGTTCTGGCAGATCCACCGCTCCACGCTGGTCAACGCGGCGGCAGTCGCCGGCGTGTCGCGCGATTTCCGCGGCCGCATGCAGGTCAAGCTCAAGGAGAGCGAGGACGCGCTCATCGTCGCGGAGAGCTACACGCATCTGTTCCGGCAGATGTAGCCTGCAACGGCCGCTGGCCCTCACCCCTACCCTCTCCCGCAAGCGGGAGAGGGAGCAAGAGGAGCCAGCGCAACGAATGGAACCGTTCGGACTCCCTCTCCCGCTTGCGGGAGAGGGCGGGGGTGAGGGCCAGCGGCGGCGGCAGTACCGAACCCCCGGCGCATGTCGCGCACATGACCTCGCGGGCACTGGGCCGCTCCCACAATCGTCCGCAAACGACGGGGAGACAGCCATGGCCATAGCCGCCGCCACCACCACCATTGAACACACGCACACCCGGATCTGCCCGCTGTGCGAAGCCTGCTGCGGCCTTGAGATCCGCACCCGCACGTCCGCCAAGGGCACCGCGATCGTGTCCGTCCGCGGCAACGACGCGGACCCGTTCAGCCACGGCTACCTCTGCCCCAAGGGCGTCGCGCTCAAGGACCTGCATGAGGACCCCGACCGCCTGCGCCAGCCGGTGCGCCGACGCGCGGACCGCTCCGGCTTCGACCCCATCGGCTGGGACGAGGCCTTCGAGGAGATCGCCCGCCGCCTGCCGCCCTTGCGCGAGCAGTTCGGCGCCGACGCCGTCGCGCTGACGATCGGCAATCCGGCGTCGCACAAGATCGGCCTGTTCAGCTACTTCCCGCACCTGGCGCGCGCGCTGGGGACGCGCAACCTGTTCTCCGCCTCGACGCTGGACCAGATGCCCAAGCAGCTCGCCTGCGGGCTGATGTACGGCCACTGGCTCAGCGTCCCGGTGCCGGACCTGCCGCGCACCGACCTGTTCATCTGCCTCGGCGCCAATCCGATGGTCAGCAACGGCAGCCTGTGGACCAGCCCCGACTACCGCGGCAAGGCCAAGGCGATGCGCGCGCGGGGCGGGCGCATCATCGTCATCGATCCGCGCCGCACCGAGACCGCGCAGGCCGCCGACGAGCACCTCGCGATCCGCCCCGGCGGCGACGTCTTCCTGCTGCTGGGCCTGCTGCACACGGTGTTCGAGGAAGGCCTCGTGACGCTCGGCCGCATGGCCGACCACGTCGAAGGCCTGGACGCGCTGCACGCCGCCGTCGCCGACTTCCCTCCCGAACGCGGCGCGGCGCACTGCGGCATCCCCGCGGACGCGCAACGGCGGCTCGCGCGCGAGTTCGCCACGACGCCCAAGGCGGTGCTCTACGGCCGCTTCGGCACCTGCACGCAACGTTTCGGTTCGCTGAACAGCTGGCTGATCGATGCGCTCAACATCGTCACCGGCCACTTCGACACCGAGGGCGGCCTGATGTTCCCGAAGGCCGCGGCTTTCGCCGCCAACACGATGGGCCGACCCGGCCAGGGCAAGGGCGTGACGACCGGCCGCCGCCACAGTCGCGTCGGCAAGGCGTCCGAGGTGATGGGCGAGTTCCCCCTCAGCTGTCTGGCCGAGGAAATCGAGACCCCCGGCCAGGGCCAGGTCCACGCGCTGATCACGGTGGCCTGCAACCCGGTGCTGTCCTCGCCGAACGGCGCGCGGCTCGCCCGTGCGCTCGACGGCCTGGACTTCATGGTCAGCCTGGACCCGTACATCAATGAGACCAGCCGGCACGCCGACCTGATCCTGCCGCCGCCGTCCCCGCTGGAGGACTGGCACTACGACATGGTGTTCGCGCAGCTGTCCTGGCGCAATCACGCGCGCTGGTCCGGCCCGGTGATGCCGACGGACGCCGACGCAGGCGGCGACGCGGACGCCTCGTCCGACAGGTCGACCAGCAGGCCGTCCCCCGGGCCGTCCACCAAGACGTCCACCACGCCGTCCGAAGCGCCGCGCCCCGAGTGGCAGACCCTGCTGCGACTGGCCGCGATCGTCGCCGGCCAACCCGCCGACGCGGATCTGCAGGCCTTCGACGACGCGGCCCTGCGCGCCGAGCTCAAGCGCCAGACCGGCGATCACGCCGAAGCCGTCTTCGCGATGCTGGACGGCGGCGCCGGCCCGGCGCGCTGGCTCGACCTGGCCCTGCGCTCGGGCCCGTACGGCGACGGCTTCGGCGCCAGGCCGGACGGCCTGACGTTGAAGCAGGTGCGCGCCGCGCCTAACGGCATCGACCTCGGCGAGCTGCAGCCTCGCATCCCCGAGGTCCTGCGCACCCCCTCGGGCCGCATCGAACTGGCGCCGCCCGCGCTGCTGGCGGACCTCGTGCACGCGGATGCCGCCCTGCGCCATCCGACCGGCGACGAGCTGCTGCTGATCGGCCGGCGCGAGACCCGCAGCAACAACAGCTGGATGCACAACCTGCCGGTGCTGGCGAAGGGCCGGGACCGCTGCACGCTGCTGGTCCATCCCGACGACGCGGCGCGCGCGGGCCTGGCGGACGGCCAGTCCGCCCGCCTGAGCAACGCGCGCGGCAGCCTCATCGCGCCGATCACCGTCAGCGCCGACATGCGGCCGGGCGTGGTGAGCCTGCCGCACGGCTGGGGGCATGACCTCACCGGCAGCCGGCTCTCGGTCGCGGCCCGGCATCCGGGCGTGAACATGAACCTGCTGCTCGACGACGAGGCGCGCGACCCGATCTCCGGCACCTCGGTGCTCAGCGGAATTCCCGTGCGCCTGAGCGCGGCGGCGGCGTGAGCAGGCTGTCCGGCACACCGGCCGCCGGCCGGGTCGGGAACCGTCCCGCCAGCACGCCGCTGACCAGTTCGAGGTGGTGCATGAGTTCCCACTGCTTGCTCAACGCCCGCGTCGGTACGGTGCCCTCGATCAGGCCGGCGAGGTAGCGCCGCACCGCCTCCGTGGGGCCGAAGGAGACATCGGTCCGGTCCAGCGCTGCATGGAAGGCCAGCAGCGACTGGCGGAAGCGGGCGTCCGCGCCACCCTCCTCGACCCCGAAACGTCCGCCCATGAAGTGCTCGATCCAGAACTCGCCGGTGGCGGGCGCGGTGCGCAGGCAGCTGAGCCGGAAGGCCGCGAGCCTCGACGACAGTTCCGGCGCCTCGGGGCGCGACGGCAGCGTCGTGTAGTCCGAGAACCCGGCCAGCCCGTCACGGCCGAAGGTCAATGCGCGATCGGTGAACAGGTGCCGCTCGCTGACCCGCAGCTCCGGGTTCTCCGGCAGCCGCCGGTCCTCGACCCAGACGCATCCCGCCGCGCCCGCCGCCGCGCGCGCCGACGGCGTGGGCTCGATGTCCTTGAAGAAGACCATGCGCACCTGGGCGCCGCCGAGCAGCGCCATCACTTCGGGCAAAGGCGGCGCGTCGGGCCCGACGACGATTCCCAGCGGCCTCGATCCGAACAGCTGCACGAAGCGCCGCAGCACGGCCGGTGTCATGGACGGGCCGAGCATCAGGGTCGGATGGATCCATTGCCGCCTGGGCAGCGAGGTGAACAGCTGGCGACCCCATTCCAGCGATTGCGCCGGCGGCAGCAGTTCGAAGTCCTGACGAACCGGGTTGATCACCAGCCAGACCTGGAGCCGATGCGTCTCGCAGGCTTCGAGCGTGTGGCGCACCGAGGTCGTCGCCTGGCGCACCGGCTCCAGCACCGGCTGCAGGCGCCCTTCCGATCCGAGCACCGGCGCGAGGTGCCGCAAGGCCAGCACCTCCTTCTGTTTGCCATGGAGATAAGGAAAGTACATCGGCTCGGCCTCCGCTTTGCTCATTGAGGGAGGCGCGATGATGAGGAGCGATGGCTGATCCGTCAGCAGCGATTGCCTCCATGTGTGAGCCAAGTCAAAGGACTTGCAAAAATGCTCGAAAGCGACGAGTTCAGATCGCACCGCCCACGGGGGAGCCGACACTGATGCGCCCCTTTTTCCGGGGCAGGCGTCGCGGCAAGAAAAAAGGACCGCCGCGGCGGTCCTTCGAGGAGAGCAAAGGCCGGCCGGGGCCGGGGACGAGGCTCAGGGGCTGTCCTTGGCCTTGGACTGCGACTGGCCCATCGCGGCCAGGTCGGCTTCGCTGATGATCTCCATCGCGCGCACGACCTTCTGGACGCCGCGCACGCCGCGCGCGATCTCGGTGGCGCGGTTGGCTTCGCGCTCGGTCACGCGACCCATGATGTAGACGTTGCCGCGTTCGACCACCACATAGAACGCGTTCGAGATCAGATCCTTCGCATCGACCAGGCTGGCCTTGACCTTGGCCGCGATGGCGACGTCGTTGGCACGGCTGGACAGCGAACTCAGCATGCCGACGCCCACTTCATTGAGCACGGTGCTGACGTTCTCGACGCCCTGCGCGATGCGCTCGACGGCGGCCTTGTCCTCATCGTTGCGGGTCTCGCCGGTCAGCAGCACCATGCGGTTGTAGCTGTTGACGCTGATGTGCACGCGATCGCCGAGCTGCTCGCGGATGCGGTTGGAGGTCTTGAGCTCGATGCCCTGGTCCTCGAGCTGCGTGCCGGAGGTGCGGCGGTCGGTCGCCACGAGCGCGCCGCTCACCGCGGCGCCGCCCACGATCAGCGGCACGCAGGCGGTCTGCAGCAGGCTGCCGCCGAGCGCGGCGGCGAGGATCAGGCGGCGGGTCCAACGGGTCTGGGTCATCGGGAGGTCCTTCGAGGTCGGGAGGGAGGTCGTCGGCATCGCCGTCGGGTTCAAGGTCATTCGCCCGCGCCGAGCAGCTGCAGGTCGATCGCGTCGCTGAGGCAGTGGGAGAGCAGCCGGTGCGCCTCCGCCACCCGCGCGAAGCGGCTGTGCGGCACGCGCAGCTGCACGTCGGTGTCGAGCAGCGTGCCGCGCCACTCGTCGTCCTGCGTGCCGCTGAGCACGATCACGCTCATCTCCTGGCCGTGCGCCACCTGCAGCAGCGCGGCGGCGGCGCCGCTGGCCTGGGCTTCGAAGAGCAGCAGCAGATCGCCCGGATGGCCGAAGGTCTGGATCTGGCGCATCAGCGCCGACGCCGGATCGGCGTAGCCCTGCGCCTGCGCGTCCAGCGCCAGCGCGGCCAGGCCGGGGCGTTCCTGCTCGAAGCGGCCGGACAGCAGCGAGGCCATGTAGGTCGCGTCCGCGGCCGAGATGCCCAGGCCCGCGCTCAGCACGCGCCCGCCGCCCGTCAGCGCGTCCACCATCATCTGCGCCGCGACCGCCAGCGGGCGCGACAGGCCCTCGGCGATCTGGTACAGCAGGTCCGCGCTTTCGAAGAATTGTTGTTGTATGCGTTGTTCCAACATAGGTGCGGGGATGATAAAGGCGTCTCAATGCTCCGCCGGCACATCGAACGCGCCGCGCAGCCACTCGATGCCGTCGCCGTCGATGGCCACCACGTCGAAGCGGCAGGGCGGCAGCACCGCCTGCGTCCGCAGGAAACATTGCGCAGCGAAGATCACGCGCCGCTGCTTGGCCCGCGTCACGCTGGCGGCCGCGCCGCCGTGCGCATCACCCTCCCGGGCGCGGACCTCGACGAACACCAGCGTGCCGTCGCGGTCGCGCAGGATCAGGTCGACCTCGCCGCCTCGCGCGGACGGTCCGCGCGCCACCCGATAATTGCGCGCCACCAGCCGCAGGCCCTGGCGCCGCAGATGATCGAGGGCGCGCTGTTCGGCCTCGGCGCCGCGCGCTTGCTTGTCCACGGCCCCCGTGGTGTCCGTGCTTCCCCTGGAGAATTTCTTGAACATGTCGACGTCCCCGTCCGCTTCGCTGATCGCCGCCGCCTCTGCCGCGGCCGGTCATCAGCAATATCCGGGCGGCACGCTCTACGTCGTCGCGACCCCGATCGGCAACCTCGCCGATCTCAGCCTGCGCGCGATCCACGTGCTCGGCCTGGTCGACGCGGTCGCCTGCGAGGACACGCGCGTCAGCGCTCAGTTGCTGAGATGGCTCGGATTGCACAAGCCGCTGGTGGCGCTGCACCAGCACAACGAGCAGCAGGCGGCGGAAGGTCTCGTGGCGCGGCTGCTCGCAGGCGAACGCATCGCGTATGTGAGCGACGCAGGCACGCCGGCGATCTCCGACCCGGGCGCGGTGCTGGTGGCCGCCGCGGCGAAGGCCGGCGTGCGCGTCATGCCGCTGCCCGGCGCCAGCAGCGCGGCGGCGGCGCTCAGCGTCGCCGGCGACGCGCGCGCGCAGGGTTTCCGCTTCGTGGGCTTCCTGCCGACCAAGGGGGCCGAGCGCCGCGCCGCGCTGCAGGCGCTGACCGGCGCGCCGCACAGCCAGGTGCTGTTCGAGGCGCCGCATCGCATCCAGGAACTGATCGCGCTGCTGGCGGAACTCGCGCCCGCGCAGACGCTGACGGTGTGCCGCGAGGTCACCAAGCAGTTCGAGACCATCCACACCGCCGCCTGCGCGACGCTGCCCGCCTGGCTGGCCGAGGACAAGCAGCGCGAGCGCGGCGAGTTCGTGCTGGTGCTGCACGCGGCGCCGGCGGTCGCCAGCGATGAGGGCTTGCCCGACGAGGCGCTGCGCACGCTGCGCGTGCTCGTGCGCGACCTGCCGCTGAAACAGGCCGCTGCGCTGGCCGCCGAACTGACGGGCGAGTCGCGCAAAGCGCTGTATCAACAGGCGCTCGAATGGAAGCAGGACGCTGAGGGCGAAGATGAAGAGGACGCCGGCGAGGCGCCCTGAATTCATCTTCCTGCGGAGACCCCGGCCCTCACCCCCGCCCTCTCCCGCAAGCGGGAGAGGGAGTCCGACCGGCTCCACTCGCAGCGCTGGCTCCTCTTGCTCCCTCTCCCGCTTGCGGATGAGGGAGCCCACGAAGTCCGCGCTGCACCGACTCCCTCTCCCGCTTGCGGGAGAGGGGCGGGGTGAGGGCCAGTGGCCTCGGCAGTCAGCGGACCTGCCACGGGGCGCTCTCCCGAACACCGGGAGAGCAAGTCAGGTCTGGCTCACTTACCCGCGATCTTGTTGTTGTGCTTCGCGCGGCGGATGTCGGCGCTGGCGACGTCCTGCTTGCGCTGCAGCTGGCGGCGTTCCTTGGCGGTGACGACGCCGTCGGACTTGGCCTTCGCTTCGGCGTTGTCGACGCGGGCCTGCTGCTTCTCCAGATGCTGCGTCTCCTTGGCGGTCAACTGACCGGAAGCCGCGCCGTTGGCGATGCGCTGCTGCTGGTTCGCTTCGCGCTGGTCGACGCGCGGCGTCGCGGTCGCGGCCGGAGTCGCCGGAGCAGCGGTCTGGGCGAACGCCGAGGCGGCGATCAGGCTGGACACGAGGGCAATCGACAGGGACATGCGCTTCATCGAGGTTCTCCTTGGGAGGTTGGCTGCGGTTTTCGTTGCCGCTGGGGAGACAACGAACGTCCAAGCGGACACGGTGACGGGGTCGCCGTAAAGATCGATGAAGCGATTGCTACCGGGCGCTGCCGGGCACTACCGGACGCTACCCGGCGCGATCGGACGCTACCGGACGTCGTCACGGCCATCGCCGCCGGTCACCATCACCCCGGGAGGGTCGGTCCCGCCCGCCCGCGAGCGGGCGCGCCGGGCGATGCCTACAATCGGCCGATGATTTCGCGCGAACCCACCCTCGCCCGCCTGGTCACCGCCCGTGCCCAGCTGCTCGAACCCTTCGGCCTGACCGATGCGTCGCTCTCTCAGGCCCTGCGCCTGATCACCGAGCACCGCGTCGACGACGCCGACCTCTACTTCCAGACCACCCGCGCGGAGGGCTGGAGCCTGGAGGAAGGCATCGTCAAGAGCGGCAGCTTCTCGATCGACCAGGGCGTGGGCGTGCGCGCCGTCGCCGGCGAGAAGACGGCGTTCGCCTACTCCGACGACATCTCCGAAGCCGCGCTGCTCGACGCCGCCCGCACCGTGCGCGCGATCGCGTCGGCCGGCCAGAGCCGTCGCGTCAAGGTCCCGACCGAACCGATCGTCTCCGGCAGCCGCGCGCTCTACGGCGACGCCGATCCGATCGCCAGCCTGGACAGCGCGCAGAAGGTCGCCCTGCTGGAGCGCACCGAGCGCCTGGCCCGCGCCAAGGACCCACGCATCGCGCAGGTGATGGCCGGCCTGGCCGCCGAGCACGAGGTCGTGCTGATCGCGCGCGCCGACGGCACGCTGGCCGCCGACGTGCGGCCGCTGGTGCGCCTGTCCGTCACCGTCATCGCCGAGAGCAACGGCCGCCGCGAAGTGGGTTCCGGCGGCGGCGGCGGGCGTTTCGGCCTGGCCTACTTCACCGACGAGATGATCGCCTCCTACGTCGAGCAGGCGGTGAGCGCGGCGCTGACCAACCTGGAATCGCGCCCGGCCCCGGCCGGCGAGATGACCGTCGTGCTCGGCCCGGGCTGGCCCGGCGTGCTGCTGCACGAGGCCGTCGGCCACGGCTTGGAAGGCGACTTCAACCGCAAGGGCTCGTCCACCTTCTCGGGCCGCATCGGCGAACGCGTCGCCGCGAAGGGCGTGACGGTGCTGGACGACGGCACCATCCCCGACCGCCGCGGTTCGCTCAACGTCGACGACGAGGGCTGCGCCTCGCAGCGCAACGTGCTGATCGAGGACGGCATCCTCAAGGGCTACATCCAGGACGCGATGAACGCGCGCCTGATGAAGGTCGCCCCCACCGGCAACGGCCGCCGCGAAAGCTACGCCCACATGCCGATGCCGCGCATGACCAACACCTACATGCTGGGCGGCGACAAGGATCCGAAGGAGATCATCGCCAGCATCGACAAGGGCCTGTACGCCACCAACTTCGGCGGCGGCCAGGTGGACATCACCTCGGGCAAGTTCGTGTTCTCCGCCAGCGAGGCCTACTGGGTCGAGAACGGCAAGATCCAGTACCCGGTCAAGGGCGCGACCATCATCGGCAACGGCCCGGACGCGCTGACCCGCGTCAGCATGATCGGCAACGACATGCAGCTGGACACCGGTGTCGGCGTCTGCGGCAAGGAAGGCCAGAGCGTGCCGGTGGGCGTCGGCCAGCCGACGCTGCGCATCGACGGCCTGACCGTCGGCGGCACGGCCTGACCCCGCTGACCTCGGCGTTCACGAAGGATGGCTTGCCCGATGTCGTCGCGCGACACGGGCGGCTGTCACCCCGCGGCGCTTGACGCGCCGCGGTGAGCACAGGCACTATCGGTCCCATGCGTTCCGCACCCGCGTTCTACTTTGCGTATTTTTGGTTCTCGCACCGCCCCGGCGGAGGAGAGGCGAACGCATAAGCAGAGCGCCAAAGAATCCTCAAGAAACCGCCGGGCCCACAAGCCCGGCGGTTTTTTTTCGGCCGGGCCAGTGACTACCCGATGACGCCCCAGTCGCACCCGACCCCCACGAGAAAGCGTGATTCCCATGAATGCCCAGTCGAACAGTCCTTATCCCAGCGCCACGCAGGCGGAGCGCTGGTATTCGCCGCAGGACAAGACCTCCCAGACCGACGACGAACGCATCCTGGACATCACGCCCTTGCCGCCTCCTGAACACCTCATCCGCTTCTTCCCGATCCGTGGCACGGCCATGGAGCAGCTCGTCGTCGGCACGCGCCAGCGCATCCGCGACATCATGCAGCGCAAGGACGACCGCCTGCTCGTGATCATCGGGCCGTGCTCGATCCACGATCCGGTCGCGGCGCTCGAATACGCCAAGCGCCTGGTGACGCTGCGCGAGCAGCACGCCGACACGCTGGAGATCGTGATGCGCGTCTACTTCGAGAAGCCGCGCACGACGGTGGGCTGGAAGGGGCTGATCAACGATCCCTACCTCGACGAGAGCTACCGCATCGACGAGGGCCTGCGCATCGCGCGCCAGCTGCTGCTGGAGATCAACCGCCTGGGCATGCCGGCGGGCTCGGAGTTCCTGGACGTGATCTCGCCGCAGTACATCGGCGACCTGATCAGCTGGGGCGCGATCGGCGCCCGCACCACCGAGAGCCAGGTGCACCGCGAACTGGCCTCGGGCCTGTCGGCACCCATCGGCTTCAAGAACGGCACCGACGGCAACATCAAGATCGCGACCGACGCGATCCAGGCGGCGGCGCGGCCGCACCACTTCCTGTCGGTGCACAAGAACGGCCAGGTCGCGATCGTCGAGACCAAGGGCAACCGCGACTGCCACGTGATCCTGCGCGGCGGCAAGGCGCCGAACTACGACGCCCAGAGCGTGGCCGCCGCCTGCGCGGACCTGGCGACCTCCAAGCTCGAGACGCGGCTGATGGTCGACTGCTCGCATGCCAACAGCAGCAAGAACCATGAGCGCCAGCTGGACGTGGCGCGCGACATCGCGGCGCAGATCCGCGCCGGCGGCACCAGCATCTTCGGCGTGATGGTCGAGAGCCACCTGAAGGGCGGCGCGCAGAAGTTCAGCCCCGGGAAGGACGATCCGTCCGGGCTGGAATACGGCAAGAGCATCACCGACGCCTGCCTGGCCTGGGACGACTCGATCCAGGTGCTGGACGTGCTCAGCGAGGCGGTCCGCGCCGCACGGACGGAGACCGTCGCGCGCTGATCGCGGCGGCCGGCGTCACCGCGACGCGCTCACCACGACCAGCGCTGGTTCTCGCCGCCGTTGCAGCGGTACATGATGACGGCCGTGCCCGGGCGGGCGCGGCCGTTCTCGATGTCGAGGCACTTGCCGGAGTCCACGCTGCGGATCTCCCCGCCGCGCGTGCGCCAGCGCTGGTTGGCGCCGCCATTGCACTCGTAGGCCATGACCCGGGCGCCGTCCGAGCTGTTGCCGTTGGCGACGTCCAGGCACAGGCCGGACACGCGCAGTTCGCCGTTGCGGTTCCACTCGAAGCGCTGGTTCCCGCCACCGTTGCAGTCGTAGACGATGAGGTTGCGGCCGGGACGCGCGCCGCCCTCGATGTCGAGACAGAGCCCGCCCTTGCCGCGGATCTGCCGGCTGTTCCAGCCGGCGTCGCCTTGCCAGTCGTTGTCGTTGTCGCGGTCCTTGTCTTTGTCCTTGCTCGCCAGCAGCGCGATGCCGGCGATCACCGCCGCGGCGGCCACCGCCGCGCCGACGTTGCTCGAGTTGTCCGAGCTGCCGCTGTCGCCCGCTCCGCCCGTGCCGCCCCCCGCCACCGTGACCTTGAACCGGCCGCCGCAGCCGCCGTCGACCCACATCTCCTTGCTGGTCAGGTCGAAGCCCCAGGTCCGGCCGAAGCGGCAACCGCCGGCGGTCTGCTGCAAGAGCTCCACATCGGTCGCGCCGTCCGGCAGCCGGTGGCTCTGATAGCCGCCCCGCGAGTTCAGTTCGATCGTCTGCTCGGCCGCCTGTGCCGGCGCACCGCCCAGCACCAGCCCCACCGCGACGGGCGCCGCGATGACGCGTCGCATCCAGCGCAGACGCTGATCCTGCCGATCTGGTTGACCCATCTTGTCCTCCCCCACCTTGCATGGTCCGCGCGCCAATCGCACACGGTGTCAGGCGATGCTAAAACGGGTCAGGCGGTGACGTCCAGCACGCGCGGCGTTCCGCCGGCGCGATCGACGTGGCTGACGAGCGTCGGCCCGAGCTCGACCTGCACGCGCAGGTCCGGGAAGTTGGCGGCCGTGTAGGTGCCGTGAGAGTACGGCGGCGTCCCGACACGGCTGATCGGCGGCGCCTCCTGGCCGAGGGGGTGCCGGCCGTAGGTGACGTCGGCGCTGTTCTGCGCGTACATCTCCTTGAGCGGCCCTTCCGTCCCGATGAACGGGGACAGGCGCAGCACCACGGACGGCGGAGGCCCATCCAGCATCTCCTGCTGGACCTTCGCGCGGTACTGCTGCAGCGGACTGACGTCGAACGGCGACGTCCTCAGCGACGTCGCCTGCACTTCCAAGAACTTCAAATCGCCTCGACGGCCACCGCGCCTTCCGGCCGGGTGCCGCCCTCCCTCATGCTCATCGGTTCATCTCACGGCGACCTTTGTCTGCCGGCGCCTTGATCAGCGCTCAAGTCCGCGGTCGTCCAGGCCGAAATTGTCCGGGTCGCGCAGGGCGGATCCGGGCGTCTTCGCCCTCGCACCGACCGTCAATCGCCCGGGACGAGGGACTTCGTCGCGCCGGCGCCGCAGTCGTGTTCGGACAGCGATTTCCGACGCGATTCTCCAGACGAGGGAGCAAGACCTGACCCGCTCTTGAAAAGCGTCCGGAACGCGCGCATCTTGGTCCCCTTGCAGCGAAGCGCCGATGCGCTCCCCGCCATGACCTTGCTGTTGCTCGCGCTGATCGCGGCGCTGATCTGCTTCTGGCTGATGAGCCACTCCTGGCGGCAGGCGCGCCGCCGCGCCCGGCTGCGCGCGAAGGCCTTCCCCGCCGCGTGGCGCGCGATCCTGCGTCGCAACGTGCCGCAGGTCGCGCGGCTGCCGGCGGACCTGCAGCTCCGGCTCAAGCGCCAGATGCAGGTCTTCCTGGCGGAGAAATCCTTCATCGGCTGCGCCGGCCAGGTCATCACCGACGAGGTCCGCGTGACCATCGCCGCGCTGGCGACGCTGCCGCTGCTGGGCCGCACGCGCGGCTACTACCCGAAGCTGCACACGGTGCTGGTGTATCCAGGGGCGTTCATCGTCGACCGCGTGAGACATCAGGGCCCGCTGCAGATGCAGGACCGGCAGGTGCTGAGTGGCGAATCCTGGGGCGAGGGCCAGGTCGTGCTGTCCTGGGACGACGTGCTGCGCGACGCCGCGCAGCCGGAGCGCGGCCACAACGTCGCGGTGCACGAGTTCGCGCACCAGCTCGATCAGGTCAAGGGTCTGGCCAACGGCGCGCCGTGGCTGGGCAACCGGGCGCGGCAGGCGCGCTGGGCGGTGGTGATGCAGCAGAGCTTCGACCTGCTGCGCGCACGGCTGGCCGCGGGCGAGCCCGATCCGCTGGGCGACTATGCGGCCACGGAGCCGGCGGAATTCTTCGCCGTCGCAAGCGAACGTTTCTTCGGGCAGCCGTGGGCGCTGGCGCAGGCGCATCCCGCGCTGTATGCGGAGCTGCGTCGGTACTACGAAGTGGATCCCATGCTCTGGTCCTGAACGCGGACCACGGCGTTCATCGGCAGGTCGGGGACGGCTGGAGCGGCTGGAGCGGCTTCAGCGGTTCAGCGGCTTCAGAAGCCCATTTCCGCCAGCATCGCGTCGACGTCGTCTTGCTGCAGCGCCTTGTCCGGCGTCTGCACGCCGGCGAGCTGCTCTTGCGCAGCGGCGGTCGGCGCGGCGTGATCCTGCGTGGCGAGCAGCTGTTGCAGCGGTTCCTCCGCCGGGCGCAGCATGTTCAGCACCTTGTTGATCACCTGGCCGGACAGGTCCTGGAAGTCCTGGGCCATCATGATCTCGGTCTGCAGGCCCTTCACGCGGTCGGCGAAACCGGCGGCGCCGGCCGCATAGGCGGCGCACAGCCGCATCATCGCGCGGGCGCGCTCGACGCTCAGGTCCGGCGCGGCGGCCAGGCGCTGCAGCGACTCCGACAACTCGCGGCCCTGACGCGCCACCGCCTGCGCGTCGTCCTGCGCCGACTCGACGATCCCCAGCACCTTGTTGGCCGCCTGGTCGGTCATGCGCTTGACGTAGTCCAGACGCTCGCAGGCATCCGGCAACTCGTGCGACAGCTTCTGCAGCGCTTGATGCGCGGCGGTCGTGAGAGGGGTATCGGCGTGGGACATGATGTTGGAACTCGCGAAGGTAGACGCAGGGTCGGCGTGTGGGTTCGCGCGATATGCGCACTGCACCTCTTAGGGCGCTTCAGGGCGCCCGGGGGCGCTCTTTGGATAGGCAGAAATCTTAGTTCTGCAACTGCTGTAACCAACGGAAAGGGTCGCGGGCTCCCGTGCATTTTTGGTGGGGAGCCCCGCATTTAAGTAGTTGACCCGGGCAGTCGCCTGTAGCCTTCATCCCGTCCGTCATCGGTCCGTCCTTGCTGGTGTTTGTCTTTGGCAAAGCGATCCGTTTCATGAACATGGCCACCACCCGTCCTTCGCCCGGTCTGTCCCGCGCCAACACGCGATCCGGTCCGTCCACGTCGCGTTCGCCTTCGAGCGCCTCGCGCGACGAGGGGCGGAGCTTTGCCGCCGCGCCCCGCGCGCAAGGGGCACAGCCGGCGCCGCCCTCGGCGCTGCGCGACGTCAGCGACATCGTTGTCGGCGTGGCGCTGATGCTGGGCGTGCTGTTCGCGCTGCTGATGCTGACGCTGTACACCCGGGATTCGATGGTCATCGGCAAGGCGCTGCAGGACCAGGGCCAGGCCCGCGGCACCCTGATCTGCAAGGACGGGAAGGTAGCCCGCGGCGACGGTTCGCTGCCGGACCGCATCGTGGAGGACGGCGTGTTCGTGTGCACCGACTGGCGCACGCTGCAGGCGATCGAGCAGGAAGAAGCCGATCGCGGGATGCGCAAGTACTGACCCCCTGGCGGGTTCCTGGGGCCGTCGTCGTCAGGACCAGAGGTCCAGCGGCGGCTCGTGCGTCATGCCGCGCAGCAGGTCGCTGCGCGAGAGGAAGCCGATCAACCGGCCGTTGTCGTCGCCCACCGGCAGGCCGGGCAGGCCCAGGTCCAGCATCAACTGGGCGGCTTCCCGCAGCGGCGTGTCCGGCTGCGCGACGGGCACCGGCGTCCACATCAGGTCATCCACGGGCGCGGCCAGCCGCCGCGCGATCACCATGATCTCGGCCATCTCCTCGAGGTCCTCCGCCAGCCCGCGCGTGAGATCCCCGCGCGACACCAGGCCTCGCACCTCGCCCTGGGGCCCGAGCACCGGCGCCTGCGCGACGCCGGCGCGCGACATCGTCCGCATCGCCTGCCGCAGCGACGAGCCCGCCATCACGCTGATCAGCTTGCGGCTCATCAGTTGATGCACCTGCGTCAAGGGCACGCGGGTGGTGTCGCCGGCGTAGGCGGCCAGCGCCTCGTGCGCGATGTAGGCCGAGGGGCCGAATCCCGGCCCGCCGCCGACCCCACCGCCACCCCCCTGCCCCACGCCCGCAAGCACCACCGTCGACGGCGTGAGATCGCCCTGCCGCGCGATCGGCGCCACGGCACGCGTGCGCGCCACCGCCTGCACCGGCGCGAGGTCACGGACCTGCTCCAGGCCGCCGGTGAGAATCTTGCCGGAGGTGCCGTAGACGGAGAACATGGCGTCAGGATCTCACGGGGGAAACGCGATGCCCATTGAGGAGAACGCGCACTGCGGCGGGCGCGTTCGTGCGGGAGGCCAGGCGCGGGCACTCCACGACGCAGGGGGCATCGCGTCCGCGAACCCCCAGCATCATTCCGGCCCCACTCTCAGTTTCTGACTGCACGTTGAACTGGCGGGGTGGGTCAAGAGACCGGATACGCGGTTTCGTACTTCACCTCGCGCAGCACCACGTTGCTGCGCACGCTGGCAATGCCCGGGACGCGGAAGACCTTGCTCTGCAGGAACTGGTCGTACGCCTTCATGTCAGGGGCGACGATCTTGATGACGTAGTCCGCCTCGCCGGTGATCGCCTGGCATTCGACGATCTCCGGACTGCCCGCGACCATCGCCTCGAAGGCGTCGACCGCCCCCTCCGTGTGCCGCACCAGGCTGACGTTCGCCAGGACGCAGATCGAAAGCCCCAGCTGCTCCCGGTCCACCAGCGCCACATGGCGCTTGATCACGCCACGCTCCTCGAGCTCCTTGACCCGGCGCCAGACGGGCGTCGCCGAGAGCCCGACCTTGTCCGCCAGCTGCTGCGTGCTCTGACGCGCATCGGCCTGCAAGGCCTCCAGGATCAGGCGGGTCGCCCGATCGAAACGTTCGTTCTCCATATTGACGCTTTCCGAGAATGATTCAGTCGATCTTTGCCACCGTGCTAGTAAACGGAGGAAGAAAGTTCGCATTGTCTCGGAAAGAATCCCCTCATTCATCCTTCCAGACCTCCGAGCCGACCGGCGCTTGCCGGCCGGCTCGCCCCATTGGGGAGACAAGCCATGACCGAAGCCAGTCTTGCCGCCGCGCCGGCCCTGCGCCCCTACCAGCTGTCCGACAACCTGGCGGCGAGCGCCGGGCCGGTGTTCCTGACCGGCACGCAGGCCCTTGTGCGCCTGCTGCTGATGCAGAAGGCGCAGGACGAGCGCCAGGGCCTGAAGACCGCCGGCTTCGTCAGCGGCTACCGCGGCAGCCCGCTGGGCATGGTCGACCAGCAGCTGTGGAAGGCGAAGAAGTTCCTCGACAAGGCGGAAGTCAACTTCTTGCCCGCGATCAACGAGGACCTCGCCGCGACCGCCTGCCTGGGCGTGCAGCGCGTGGCGCTGGACCCGAAGCGCACCGTCGATGGCGTGTTCGCCATGTGGTACGGGAAGGGCCCGGGCGTGGACCGCTCCGGCGACGCGCTGAAGCACGGCAATGTCTACGGCACCGCGAAGCAGGGCGGCGTGCTCGTCGTCTGCGGCGACGACCACGGCTGCGTGTCCTCGTCGACGCCGCACCAGAGCGACCTCGCGCTGCAGGCCTGGTCGATGCCGCTGGTCCATCCGGGCAACGTCGCCGAGTACCTCGAGTTCGGCCTCTACGGCTGGGCCTTGTCGCGCTTCTCGGGCGCGTGGGTGGGCTTCAAGGCGATCTCCGAAGTCGTCGAGTCGGGCATGACGGTCGACCTCGACGCGGTGCCGATGGACTTCGAGCTGCCAGTCGACCACACGCCGCCGACGAATCTGCACATCCGTTCCGTCGACCTGCCGTCGCTGGAACTGGAGTCGCGCCTCGCGCACAAGATCGACGCGGTGCTGGCCTTCGCCAAGGTCAACTCGATCGACAAGCACATCGTCGTCAGCCCGCGCGCGTCGCTGGGCATCGTCACGGTCGGCAAGGCGCATTACGACTTCATGGAAGTCCTGCGCCGCCTGGACCTCGACCCCAACGCGCTGGCCGCCGCCGGCGTGCGCGTCTACAAGGTCGGTCTCGTGTACCCGCTGGAGCCGACGCGCATCCGCGAGTTCGCGCAGGGCCTGACCGACATGCTGGTCATCGAGGAGAAGGCGCCGGTCGTCGAGCGTCAGATCAAGGAACTGCTCTACCACCTGCCCGACGCGCAACGTCCGCGCGTGGTCGGGAAGTCCGATGAACACGGGGCCGCGGTGCTGAGCGCGCTCGGCGAGCTGCGACCGTCGCGCATCATGCCGACCGTCGCCGACTGGCTGGCGCGGCTGAACCCGGCGCTGGACCGGCGCCATCTGGTGGTCGATTTCCTGACGCCCTGCCTGCTGTCCAACAGCGCCGACGCGGTGCGCCGCCAGCCCTACTTCTGCTCGGGCTGCCCGCACAACACCTCGACCAAGCTGCCGGAGGGCTCGCGCGCGTTGGCCGGCATCGGCTGCCACTTCATGGCGAGCTGGATGGAGCGCGGCACCTCGGGCCTGATCCAGATGGGCGCCGAGGGCGTCGACTGGGCCGCGCATTCGCGCTTCACGACCGAGAAGCATGTCTTCCAGAACCTGGGCGACGGCACCTACTACCACTCGGGCTACCTGGCGATCCGGCAGGCCATCGCGGCCAAGGCCAACATCACCTACAAGATCCTCTACAACGACGCGGTCGCGATGACCGGCGGCCAGCCGGTCGACGGCCAGACCTCGGTGCCGCAGATCGCGCGACAGGTCGAGGCCGAAGGCGTCAAGCGCCTGGTCGTGGTCTCCGACGACATCGAGAAGTACGAGGGCCACCACGGCCTCTTCCCGGCGGGCACGACCTTCCACGACCGGTCCGAGCTGGACGCCGTGCAGCGCGAGCTGCGCGAGATCGCCGGCGTCACCGTGCTGATCTACGACCAGACCTGCGCCGCCGAGAAGCGCCGCCGCCGCAAGAAGGGCGAGTTCCCCGACCCCGACAAGCGCATCTTCATCAACGAGTCCGTCTGCGAAGGCTGCGGCGACTGCGGCCAGGCGAGCAACTGCCTGTCCGTCGTGCCGGTCGAGACCGACTTCGGCCGCAAGCGCGTGATCGAGCAGAGCAGCTGCAACAAGGACTTCAGCTGCGTGAACGGCTTCTGCCCGAGCTTCGTCTCGGTGCACGGCGCCAAGCTGAAGAAGCGCGCCGGCGCGGCCTTCGGGCCGGCGGACCTGGCGCGCGAGATCGCCGCGATCCGGCCGCCCGCGCCCTGGGCGTGGACGGGTCCCTTCGACATGCTGGTCACCGGCGTCGGCGGCACCGGCGTCGTGACGGTGGGCGCGCTCGTCACGATGGCCGCGCACCTGGAAGGCAAGCAGAGCTCGGTGCTGGACTTCATGGGCTTCGCGCAGAAGGGCGGCGCGGTGCTGTCCTTCGTGCGCGTCGCGCCGACGCAGGACCTGCTCAACCAGGTCCGCATCGACACGCAGCAGGCCGACGTGCTGCTGGCCTGCGACATGGTGGTCGGCGCGAGCGCCGACGCGCTGGCCACCATCAAGGCCGGCCGCACGGTGATCCTGGCCAACACGCATGAGCTGCCGACCGCCGCCTTCGTCCGCAACCCGGACGCGAGCCTGCAGGCCGATGCGCTGATCGCCAAGATGCGCCACGCCGTCGGCGAGGGCAAGGACCTGCTCGCCAGCATCGACGCGCAGGACATCGCCAAGCGCCTGATGGGCGACACGATGCCCAGCAACATCATCATGCTGGGCGCCTGCTGGCAGCGCGGCCTGGTGCCGGTGTCCTTCGAGGCGCTGATGCGCGCGATCGAGTTGAACGGCGTCGCCATCGAGAACAACAAGACCGCCTTCGCGCTGGGCCGCCTCGCGATCGCCGCGCCGGAAGCGCTGCGCCGGCTGGCCGGCGAGCAGAGCGGCGCCGCGGTCCAGTGGTTCAACTTCGACCAGCTCGACGACAAGGACGGCCAGCCCGGCCTGATCTCGCGCCGCAAGGCCTTCCTCACCGACTACCAGGACGCCGCCTATGCCGCGCGCTACGAGGCGCTGGTGCAGCGCGTGCGCGCCGCCGAGTCCGCGCTCGGCGAAGCCGGCAAGGGCCTGCGCCTGACCAAGGCCGTCGCGCGCTATTACGCCAAGCTGCTCGCGATCAAGGACGAATACGAAGTCGCGCGCCTGTACACCGACGGCAAGTTCGAAGCCGCGCTGAAGGCGCAGTTCGAGGACTGGGATCACCTGAGCTTCCACATGGCCCCGCCGCTGCTCTCCAAGCCGGGCGCCGACGGCCGCGCGAAGAAGGTCGAGCTCGGCTCGTGGACCTTCAAGGCGCTGAAGACGCTGGCGAAGTTCAAGGGCCTGCGCGGCGGCGTGCTCGACATCTTCGGCAAGACCGAAGAGCGCCGCATCGAACGTCAGCTGGTCCGCGACTACGAAGCGCTGGTCGACGAGCTGCTGGCGCACCTGAGCGCCGAGAAGCTCGACGTCGCCATCAAGCTCGCGCGACTGCCCGAAGGCATCCGCGGCTATGGCCACGTGAAGCTCGCGAACGTCGTCACCGTGCGCGCGCAGTGGAAGGATCTGCTGGACCGCTTCCAGGGTCGCGCGGTCGAGGCGCCCATCGCCGTCGTGCCGCTGACGAAGGCGCCCGAACGCGTCAAGGGCGTGGCTGAACTCTGACCGTGCGGCGCGCTACAACTGTGAAGTAGCGCAAAGGACACTGGACACGGTCGATACGCGGGCGGCATGCTTGTCGCATGTCACCCTCGACACCGATCCCGCCATCGACGGTGGTGCCGGCTCCGGCTCCGGCTCCAGCTCCAGCTCCAGCACCTGCCCTCGCGCTCCGGCGCCGCTCGCTGCTGCTGGGCGCGACGGCCTCCGCGGCGCTCGCCGCTTGCGGCGGGCTGCCCTCGGCGCCCGACATCCCGTTGGACGCGTCGCAGCGCCTGCGGGCGGCCAACCGCATCGGCTGGGGCGCCACGCAATCGCAACTGGGCGAGATCGAACGCGTCGGTTGGGGGCGTTATGTCGAACGCCAGCTCCGGGCCGATCCGAAGACGCCGCTGCCGAAGGCCGTCCAGGCCCGCATCGACGCGATGGGCATCAGCCAGGGCGACCTGTCCTCGCGCGTGTGGGCCGCCGAATCCTTCCGGCGCAACGGCGACAACAAGGGCGCGACCGACGAGGAACGCGTCGCCGCGCGCAAGGCCTATCAGGACGCCCAGGGCCTCGCCGCGCGCGAGACCGGTGAACGTCAGCTGCTGCGCGAGCTCTACGCCGAACAGCAACTGCTGGAGCAGCTGTCGTGGTTCTGGTTCAACCACTTCAACGTGCACCAGGGCAAGCGCGACATCCGGCTGATGCTGGCCGACTACCAGGACCGCGCGCTGCGTCCGCAGGCGCTGGGCTCGTTCAGGACCATGCTGGGCGCGGTCGCCCGGCATCCGGCGATGCTGCGTTACCTCGACAACGACCAGAACGCGGTGCGTGCGATCAACGAGAACTACGCGCGCGAACTGCTGGAGCTGCACACCCTGGGCGTCGACGGCGGCTACACGCAGCGCGACGTGCAGGAGCTGGCGCGCGTGCTGACGGGTTTCGGCGTGCGCGTCGATCCCGAGCCGGCGAAGGTCGCGCCGCGCTTCGAGGCGCTCTACAAGCGCGACGGCCTGTTCGAGTTCCACCCCGGCCGCCACGATTTCGGCGACAAGCAGCTGCTCGGCCGCACGATCAAGGGCCGCGGTGCCGACGAGCTCGACGAGGTGCTGGACCTGCTGGTGGCGCAGCCGGCGACGGCGCGCTTCGTCTGCGGCAAGCTGGCGGTGTTCTTCCTCGGCGAACAGCCGCCACGGGACGTGGTCGACGCGATGGCCGCCGCCTTCCTGAGAACGAAGGGCGACCTGCCCGCGACGCTGCGCCCGATGCTGTACGCACCGCAGTTCGCGTCGGCGGACACGCCGCGGTTCAAGGATCCGCACGTCTACCTGCTGTCGAGCCTGCGCGCGGGCTTCGAGCAACGTGAACTGCAGAACGCGCAGCCGCTGCAGAACTGGTTGCGTCGCCTCGGACAGGGCCTTTACGACAAGCAGACGCCGGACGGCTATCCGCTGACGGCGGACGCCTGGAACAGCCCGGGGCAGATGACCTTGCGATTCGAGGTGGCGCGCCAGATCGGCGGTGGTGCGGTGGCCTTGTACCGGCCCGAGGGCACGAACATGCCGGTGCCGCTGCCGGACCTGCAGCCGCTGCGCCTGCGCGTCGAGCCCACGCTGGCACCCGCGACGCGCACGGCCCTCGCGCAGACCACCACGCCCCAGCAATGGCTGACGCTGTGGCTTTCCAGTCCTGACTTCATGTATCGCTGACCATGGACCGACGACATCTTCTGCAAGCGCTGGCGGCGGGGTCCCTGACGATCTCGCACGCCCGCCTCTTCGCCACCGGCACCGGCACCGGCACCGGCACCGCAGTGCAGTCCCCGGCTTCGGGCGCACGCCCCCGATTCTTGCTGGTGTTCCTGCGCGGCGGCTACGACGCCGCCAACCTGCTGATTCCCACCAGCAGCAGCTTCTACTACGAGCAGCGACCGCGCATCGCGATCGCCAGACCGTCCTCGACCGACGCGGCTGCCGCCTTGCCGTTGAATGCCGACTGGGGCCTGCACCCGGCCTTGCGAGCCAGTCTCTACCCGCTGGCCCAGGCGGGCCAGGCACGTTTCCTCCCGTTCGCCGGGACGGAGGACCTCTCGCGCAGCCATTTCGAGACGCAGGACAGCATCGAGCTGGGCCAGCCGGTGGGCGGGTCCCGCGACTACAACTCCGGTTTCCTGAACCGCCTCGCGGCCGAGCTGGACGCGCAGCAGGCCTTGTCGTTCACGGACCAGTTGCCCATCGCCTTCCGCGGCCCGGTGAGGATCGCCAACGCCGGCCTGCGCGAGACCGCGCGCCCCGCCGTCGACGCGAAGAACCGTGCCTTGATCGCCAGCATGTACCAGGGCCAGAGCCTGGGCGCCTCGGTCGAGGAAGGGCTTGCCCTGCGCGAGGAACTGGCGCGCGACCTGTCTCCCGACCGGATGAAGACGATGACCGACGCCGCCGGTCGCAACGCGATTCCCGCCAAGGGGTTCGAGCTCGAGGCGCGCCGCATCGCAACGCTGATGCGGGGGCGTTTCAGCCTCGGTTTCATCGATGTCGGCGGCTGGGACACGCACGTCAACCAGGGCGGCGCGACCGGCCAGTTGGCCAACCGCTTCGAGGAAGTCGGCCGCGGCCTGGCGGGCATCGCCGATGAGCTCGGACCGGACCTGTGGCGCCAGACCACCGTGATGGTGATCAGCGAATTCGGCCGCACCTTCCGCGAGAACGGCAACCGCGGCACCGACCACGGTCACGGCAGCGTGTACTGGCTGCTGGGCGGCGGCCTCGCGTCCGGCGGCCCGGTGGCCGGCGACCAGATCGCGTTGACGGCGACCACGCTGTTCCAGAACCGCGACTACCCGGTGCTCAACGACTACCGCGCCGTGCTCGGCGGCCTGTGGCAGCGCCAGTTCGGCCTGTCCAACGCGGCCCTGGCCCGCGTCTTTCCCGGTGTGCGCCCCAAGGACCTTCGCCTGGTCTGACGGCGCTTCGCGCAAAGCCCCCAGGCACTGCAAGCGCTTGCAGACACTGGCTTGCAGATGAGAGCAATTCTCATCTAGGATCGAGACAAACGAGAAGACTCCTGCGGGTTCCGACCCCGCGCGACCAATGCAACTTGCAGAGAGGTTGCGCCGTGATCCGATCGGCATCGGTCCCCGGCTCGACCTCTCTTTTCTTTTCTGCCTTGCGTCGGGCGCCGCTCTTGCCGGATGCCGCTTCCCGTTCCGCCACAAGCAAGCGTCCCTGCCAGCCCGTGTCCGCCGGATCCCCGGTTCACGCCTCGATCGCCAGGAGTCGCCATGCCCTTGCTGCCTTCTCGCATGCCCGCGCCGCGCGGCCCGTCCCTACCCGCCGCCGTGCTGGGACTCCCTCCCACGGGGGAGTCGCGTGCCGCTCCCATGGCGGTCGACGGGGGATGCGCCGCCGCCGATCATCCCGGCGTGGAATGCCTGCGCTGGATGGCGTTGAAGATCACCTGCGGCCTCGCCCCCGACGACCCGGCGCTGCTGCGGCGGCACCAGCTGGCGCTGGAGCAGTTGGTCGAGGCCGGCGTCCTCCCGGCGATCCCCGCTCACGAACAGGCCCTCCGGCTGCTGTACGGCGCCGCTCACGACACGCTGCTACCCTGGCATTGGCGATGTGCCTGCCTGGATCAACTCAACCGCCCGCTGGCGGCGCTGCACCGGCTGGCCGACGCCCAGGGCGATGCCGCCCTCGTCGCGCGCCTGCAGCGCTTCCATTGGCGTCTGAGCCGCAGCCCCCTCCAGGAATGACCAGGAAAGAAGCATCCCCATGACCCAGGCTAGCAAGGCCACCCGCATCGAACGCGACTCCATGGGCGAAGTCGCCGTGCCCGTCGACGCGCTGTATGGCGCGCAGACGCAGCGTGCCGTCGAGAACTTCGCGATCAGCCGCCAGCCGATGCCCGAGCGCTTCGTGCGCGCCCTGGTGCTGCAGAAGGCCGCCGCGGCGCGCGCCAACATCGCGCTCGAACAGGTCCCGGCCGACATCGGCCACGCCATCGACCGCGCCGCGACGCAGCTGTTGCAGGACCCGGCGCTGATGAGCCACTTCCCGGTGGAGATCTTCCAGACCGGGTCGGGCACCAGCTCGAACATGAACGCCAACGAGGTGATCGCCACCGTGGCCACGCGGCTGATCGGCAGCGGCGCGGCGAACCCGGTCACCGTCAACCCGAACGACCACGTCAACGCGGGCCAGAGCAGCAACGACTCGATCCCGACGGTGCTGCACATCAGCGCCGCGCAGGCGCTGCAGGGCGAGCTGCTGCCGGCGCTGGACCTGCTGGTGCAGACGCTGCAGGAGAAGATCCAGAGCGTCGGCCATCACGTGAAGACCGGCCGCACCCACCTGATGGACGCCATGCCGCTGCGCCTGGGCCAGGAGCTCGGCGGCTGGTGCGCGCAGATCGACGCGCGTCGCGCCCAGCTGCGCGCGCTGCTGCCGTCGGTGTGCGAGCTCGCGCAGGGCGGGACCGCCGTGGGCACCGGCATCAACGCGCATCCGGACTTCGCGCAGCGTTTCGCCGAGGAACTTTCCAAGCTCACCGGCCTGAGCTTCCGGCCGGCGCCGGACTTCTTCGCCGCGCTGTCGGCGCAGGACACGGCGGTGGCGCTGTCCGGCGCGCTGAAGGGCCTGGCCGTCGCGCTGATGAAGATCGCCAACGACCTGCGCTGGATGAACTCGGGCCCGCTGGCCGGCCTGGCGGAGATCGAACTGCACGCGCTGCAGCCGGGCTCGTCGATCATGCCGGGCAAGGTGAATCCGGTGATCCCGGAGGCGGTGACGATGGTCTGCGCGCAGGTCATCGGCCATGACGCGGCGATCACGATCGCGGGCCAGTCGGGCAACTTCCAGCTCAACGTGATGCTGCCGCTGATCGCAACCAACCTGCTCGACAGCCTGGCACTGCTGACGGCGGCGTCGAAGGCGCTGGCCGAGCAGGCGATCCGCGACTTCAAGGTCAACACCGACGGGCTGCAGCATGCGCTGGCGCGCAATCCGATCCTGGTCACCGCGCTGAACCGCGAGATCGGCTACCTGAAGGCCGCCGCGATCGCCAAGCGCGCCTATGCGGAGAAGCGGCCCATCCTCGACGTCGCCGAGGAGATGACCGACTTCGATCGCGCCACCCTCCAGCAGATGCTGGATCCCGCGAAACTCACCGATGGCGGACTCTGACGCGATCGCCCACCCTGACAGGACCTTGGCGCGCCGGCATCGGCTGCGCCAGGCCTTCGGTCTTGCGATCCTCCTGATCGGCGCGGTCCTGCTGTTGCGGCAGGGCTGGCTGTGGATCACGCCGGCCGGCAGCGTCGGACACGGCTCGGTGATCGGGATGGCCCTGCAGGCGGGCCTGCTCGCCGCAGCGGCGACGGCCTTCGGCACGCTGCCCGCGCTGGGCACGCGCAGTCTGTCCGCACGCGGGCAGGACGCGCTGATGGGCTTCGGCGCCGGCGTGATGCTGGCGGCCTGTTCGTTCTCGCTGATCATTCCCGGCCTCGAGGCCGCGCGCGCGCATTCGACGCCGACGGGTGCGGCGACGCAGGTCGCGCTGGCGGTGCTGCTCGGCGCGTGGGCGCTGATGGCGATGGACCGCTGGCTGCCGCACGAGCACTTCATCAAGGGCCGCGAGGGCATGGACCCGACGCGGTTGCGGCGCACGACGCTGTTCGTGATCGCCGTCACGCTGCACAACCTGCCCGAGGGCCTCGCGATGGGCGTGGCCTTCGCGGCGAACGATCCGGTCGCGGCGGCCAGCCTGAGCCTGGCCATCGCGATCCAGGATCTGCCCGAGGGCTTCGTGATCGCGGTGGCGCTGATGTCGGTGGGCTATTCGCGGCGCAAGGCGCTGCTGCTGGGCGCGGCGTCGGGGCTGATCGAGCCGGTCGGCGCGGTGCTGGGGGCGTGGGTGGTGTCCGCGTGGCCGCTGCTGCTGCCCTGGGGCCTGGGTTTCGCGGCCGGCGCGATGCTGTTCGTCATCAGCCACGAGATCATCCCCGAGTCGCACCGCAAGGGCCATGAGCGCTGGGCGACGCAGGGGTTGATGCTCGGCTTCGCGCTGATGATGGTGCTGGACACGGCGCTGGGCTGAGCGCCCGGCTGCCGACGGGGCCGAGAGCCCGCAACCCGTCACGCGACCCTCCGGCCCGGTTTACAACTCGCCGCGTTCCAGCGGCAGCCTGTCACGCGACCCCGGCTCGCATGCGGAGCCGCGCGCCCACAACGGCCGCAGGTCCCGTCACTATCGGTGCTCTGCTTTCTTGCTTGCAGGACCCGAGCCGTGATGAAGAAGTCTTTCGCCGCGCTTGCCGCGCTCGCCGCCGCCCTCACCGTCGTCTCGACGACCGCTCACGCCGCCGGCCTGACGGCGCTGGAACAGCGCTGGATCGCGGGCATGACCCCGGTGCTTCAGCACGCCAGGACCTCGGGCATGCCGGTCGACGTCGTCGTGCAGCCGCAGGACGCGCCCGAAGCCGCGCCGCTGGCGCTGGGCTTCAAGGACGGCCGCTGCAAGTTCGTCCTCAGCCTGCGCGGCAACCCCGAGGGCGAGGCGGCGACGCAGCGCCTGCCGGCGGGCTTGGAGGACAGCGCACTCGAACTGATGGCGGCGCATGAGCTCGGCCATTGCCGCCGCTACCTGGAAGGCGCCTGGTTCCACCTGCCGGCCGGCTTCTCGGCCACGCCGGTGCCGGACGGCCTGAGCCCGGACCTGCAGCGCGCCTACCTGTCGATGAAGTCCGTGCGTCGCGAGGAAGGTTATGGCGACCTCGTCGCGTTGGGCTGGACTGCGCAGCGTCACCCGGACCAGTACGCCGTGCTGCACGGCTGGTTGATGCAGGAGCGCAGCCGTGACCTGCTGCCGGGCAGCCACCATGACACATTGACCTGGATCAAGCTGGCCCGGGATCCGAAAGCGCTGGGAAGCGCGCCGTCGATGTTCGACGCAGCCCTGCCGGTGTGGCAATCGGGGCTGAACATCGACGAGGAATGACGCGCGAATCACCGCCCGCCGGCAATCCCTGTCGTTATGGCGCTCAACGCAGGTTGAAGGCTCTCACCGCCGACAGCTGGTTCGTGCCGCCCTCCGACGAGAACACCACCAGCACGCCTTCCGGCGTCAGGCCGAGCCAGCCGCCCACCGGCGCCTGCCACGCCGCGGTGCGCGTCGCCAGATCGATCGCGACGGTCTGCTTGTCGGTTGACACGAACAGGTGGGTGTCCGTCAGGACCATCTGCCGCTGCCAGTAGCCGTCCGTCGCCGGCATGGCCCAGGTCCACAGCAGCGTGCCGTCGGCCAGGCTGCGCGCCTCCACCGACTTGGTGAGCTGGTTGGAGGCATACACCACACCGCGCGCCGTCACCGGGTGGTCCATGAACTGACCCGACACGTCCCAGCGCTGCGCGCCGCTGGCGCGATCCACGACCGTCAGGTGGTTCTGCTCGATGCTCCCCCGCGCCAGATCACGATGGCTCAGCAGGATGGCGCTCACGCCATCGTCCGGCAGCACCGGCGCCTGGAAGGTCGAGACCTGACCGATGCCGATGTTCTCCCGCGTCGGCACCTGCGCCTCCGCCTGGATCGTGCCGTCACTCAGACGCAGCGCCCGGTACACGCCGCCCGCGCTCACGTAGGCCAGGCCAGCGTTCGTGTCGGCGGTGGCGCCCCAGGCAATGAAGTTCACGCCCGTGATCCGATCGGACAAGGTCGTCGTCCACACCGGCGTCTTGACATCGGCCACGTCCAGTGCGGACAGGTAGTTCACCTCCGGATCCGTCGGCATCAGCAGCCGTCCGCCCGCGAAGGTCCAGCCCGCCGCCACCGGCGTGTTGCCCTTGGACGTGTGATCGCCGAGCAGCGTCGCCGCGGTCGTCGACGTCACCATCACCCGACCGCTCGCGGCGCCCCAGTACAAGCGCGTGCCCTGTCCGATCACCTGGGTCGGGTTCTCCGGCAGCAAACCCTTCCACAGGTCGGTGCCGTCCTTGAGCGAGATCACCGTCGCATTGCTGGTCACGGCACCGCCGCCGGTGGCCAGGTCGGGCACCGCGATCAGCCCCTGGCCCAGTTGAACCCCCTCTCCGAACACGGTCCCCGGGCCGACGATCCAGCGCGTCCAGCGCGCATTGAACTTCGTCGCGTCCAGCGACACCGGCACATGGCCGGTGCGCGCACCGTTGCCACCGAAGCTTGCCCAGTCGCCCCCTCCCGCAATCACGGCGGGCAGGGTGGTCAGGTTCGTGGTGCCGCCGCTGCCGATCTCCAGCCGGTAACGGATCTTCGTCGGCAGCCAATCGGTGAACGGGTCCAGGCTGAGGGCGGACAGCTCGATGGTGCCGGTGTACACGCCCGGGCGATACCTGGCATTGAAACCGACGCTCAGCTGCATGTCGCCATTGGGCAGCGGGTCCCGGTAGACATGGTCGATGACGCGGCTCCCGCCGGCCGTGTCCGGCTTCTCCACCCATTGCGGGCGGAAGTCGTTGTTGAAGGTGTGCCGCTTGGACGCCAGGATCTTGACGTCCTGGCAGGTCCCGGTCGGCTGGTCGACCGTGCAGTCGGCATTGCCCTTGTCGAGCTGGTACAGGTCCCGGGTGTCGGTCAGGACGTCCTTCACGGCGCCCCCGCATCCCGTCAGCATCACCGCGCCCATCAGCACCAGCATCGGTGCGAGCAGATTTCCCATGGCGGGCAGGCGCCGCCGGATCGTCGACAACATGAATTTCTCCCTGATCGACGGCGGTGCCGGATCCCCGCGCCGGGGTCAGGTCTTGTCGCCATCGGCGCCGGAATGTACTTGGCGGGCCGCGCGGGAGCAAGCCGACTGAAGAGGGGCGGGAAAACGCTGAGAGCGTCCGAAAGCGTGAATCGCGCACGACGCGGAGGCTTCGCGCCGCCGAACGAATGTTCGCTGTGGATGCACTCAGACCGACGCGTTCATGACGTTGTGATCACGACACGAACGCCGCCCTGCGGCCGCCGTCGGACACCCTTTGTCGGGAGCCGTCCTTGGCCGTTCCACGCCATCAGCCCCTCGAGCTCCTCATGACCCTTCACGCACGCGCCCTGTTCGCCGTCCTGTCGGCCGGTCTCCTGTCCTGCACCCTGCCCGCGACCGCCGCGCCCCCATGGGCCTACACGGGCGAGAAAGGCGCCGCCCACTGGGGCGCGATCGACCCCTCGTTCGCCGAGTGCGCCTCCGGCCACCAGCAGAGCCCGATCAACATCGTCAAGCCGGTGAAGACCGCCCTGCCGCGCCTCGACTTCCGTTACGGCAACGCCGCGCCGACGATCTGGAACAACGGTCACACGGTGCAGGTGAACCTGCCCGCCGGCAACACGCTGGAGGTCGGCGGCCAGACCTACGAACTGCTGCAGTTCCACTTCCACACGCCCAGCGAGGAACACATCGACGGCAAGTCGGAGCCGATGGTGGCGCACTTCGTCCACAAGAACGCGGCGGGGAAACTCGGCGTGGTGGCGGTGCTGATCCGCGCGGGGCGTTCGAATGCGGCGTGGGAACCGGTGTTCCAGCACCTGCCGCGCGTGGGCGAGACGATCACCGTGGAGGACCTGTCGCTGGACCTCGCCGCCCTGCTGCCGAAGTCGCTGGGTTATTACGACTTCGCCGGCTCGCTGACCACGCCGCCCTGCTCGGAGGGCGTGCACTGGATGGTCTTGAAGGAAGCGGTGACGCTGTCGTCCCGCCAGATCGCCGCGTTCCGCCAGCTGGTCGGCAAGAACGCGCGGCCGGTGCAAGCTCTCAACGCGCGTCTGGTCCAGGAAAGCGAATGAGCCGGCTCGGGCTGGCTGGCTGGCCGGCCCGCCGGCCCGCTCAGGCCAGCGCGCGGCCGATCAGGATCTTCTGCACCTCGGACGTACCTTCGTAGATCTGCGTCACGCGGACATCGCGGTAGATCCGCTCGACCGGGAAATCGCTGACATAACCGTAGCCGCCGTGGACCTGGATCGCGGCGGAGCAGACGCGCTCCGCCATCTCGCTGGCGAAGAGCTTGGCCATCGCCGCTTCCTTCAGGCAGGGCTGGCCGGCGTCCTTCAGCGCGGCGGCATGCCAGATCAGCTGGCGCGCGGCCTCGATCTGCGTGGCCATGTCGGCGAGCTTGTGCTGCATGGCCTGGTGCTCGAAGATCGGCACGCCGAAGGCGACGCGTTCCTTGCTGTAGCGCAGCGCCGCCTCGAAGGCCGCGCGCGCCATGCCCACCGACTGCGACGCGATGCCGATGCGGCCGCCTTCCAGCCCGGACAGCGCGATCTTGAGCCCCTGCCCTTCCTCGCCCAGCCGGTTGGCGACGGGCACGCGGCAGTTCTCGAACAGGATCTGCGCCGTGTCGCTGGCGTGCTGGCCCATTTTGTCCTCGATGCGCGCCACGACGTAGCCGGGCGTGGTCGTCGGGACGAGGAAGGCCGAGATGCCCTTCTTGCCCGCCGCCTTGTCGGTCACCGCCATGACGATGGCGACGTCGCCGTTCTTGCCGCTGGTGATGAACTGCTTGACGCCGTTGAGCACGTAGGCGTCGCCGTCGAGGACGGCGGTGGTCTTCAATCCGCCGGCTTCGGAGCCCACGTGAGGCTCGGTCAGGCAGAACGCGCCCAGCATGTCGCCGCGCGCCAGCGGCTTGAGGAAGCGCTGCTTCTGGTCCTCGTTGCCGAAGGCCATCAGGATGCTGCACACCGGGCAGTTGTTGACGCTCACGACGGTGGAGGTCGCGCCGTCGCCGGCGCCGATCTCTTCCAGGATGATCGCCAGCGCCAGGTAGTCCAGGCCCGCGCCGTCGTACTCGGTCGGCACGGCCACGCCGTAGCAGCCCAGCGCGGCCAGGCCCTTGAGCTCCTCCGCCGGGAACTGGTGGGACTTGTCCCACGCGGCCGCCTTCGGCGCGATCTGGTCTTGCACGTAGGCGCGGACGGCGTCCTGAACGGCGCGGTGGTCTTCGGAAAGCAGCATGGTCAGCTCTTGGTCAGCTCTTGGTCAGCTTTTGGACGGAGCGGGATCCGGGTTGGATCCCGTGACGGTGGCGGCGCTCGTGGCGCCGGAGGGAATGCGGTAGCGGAGCGTGTCCTGGCTGGACACGGGCGCCCACAGGCGCGCGACGACGTGATCGCCGTCGATGGCGAGACGCTCGCGCACGCGGGCGTCCATCGGTTGATGCGACAGCCAGGCCGAACGCTTCGCGGGCTCGACCGCGCCGGCCGCCAGCGCGAGGCGGGCGGCTTCGTTGAGCAGCAGCAGCGTGGCCTGTCTGCGCGCATAGGTCGGGTAACCGGTCGCTGCGGCCGACACCAGCATGCCGCCGATCGAGTTGCGCCACGGCACGCCGAGCACCCAGTTCGCGGCCGGAGCCGGCTGCCAGTCGAGCAGGTTCAGCGGCCCTTCGCCGGCCTTTTCCTGCGCCTGCGCCCACTGCGCGTCCATGAGGTGCTGCGTCGCGTGGGGCATTGAAAAGAACTGCGGCTCGCAGCGCATCGGCGTGACCGACGGCGCGGCGTAGGGATTCACCCCTTCGTCGTAGCAAGCGAACTCCCGGACGGATTCCCGGCCGAACTGGGATTCGCTGCGGATCCAGTGGGAGGCGTCGAGCGCCTGCGCCGGCAACGGCCGCAGCATGGCGCTCAGCTCGGCTCCGGCTGCCGGATAACGCGCAGCCAGATCAGTGACGACACGCCAGTGGATGCGGGCCATCGCGCCCGAGACGCCGATGCCGATCAGCGTGCGCGTGCCGGCGAGCATCGCGCCCGTCAGGGCTTCGGCCTGTCTGGTGAAGCCCAGCATCGCGGCGGTGTCACCCGACTGCCCCGCCAGCGCGGCGCGGATCTCCAGCCAGCGCAGACAGCTCACCGATCCGTGCCAGGTCGATCCGCTCGCGCGCCGCGAGTAGCTGTCGCCGGCGGTCTTGAGTTCCGCGCGCGGCGTGACCATCGGTTCCTCGAGGACCATGCCGGGCCGCGCGAGCGCTTCGCAGCGACCGCCGAGCTCGGCATGGGCGTCGATCAACGCGCGCAGGCCGACGGCCTCGCGCGTCCAGACGGCGACGCAATCCTGCGTCTGCGCGTCGCATTGCCAAGCGTCGACGGCGGGGCTGCGCGGCGCCGACGACGGCCATTTCCGCGGCGCCGGCGGCTCGCGCACATCGATCGCGCCGGCGTCGATCACGGCCCAGCGCTGAAGACCCGCCGCCTGCGGATCGTCGCCGGCGGACGTCAGGCCGATCAGCGCGAAGAACGCGTTGCGCTCCGGCGGCAGCGTCATGGCCGGCACGCGCAACGCGTCCGGCACCGGACGCGGCGCGTCGTCGACCAGCCGGTTGTTGAACGCCGCCCAGGCCGCCGCGAGCGTGACCACGCCCAGCAGCAGACCGCCCAGGATCTTCAGCGTCACGCGAGCCCAACGCTTCATCGTTCTCTCCCTGAATCTCGATCTGTGGTCAGCGCGTATCGGACGACCGCTGCCCTCACCCCTGCCCTCTCCCGCAAGCGGGAGAGGGGGAAAGAGGGAGGCGCGCGCTCGGTCTTCCGGGCGGCAGCGTTACCAGGGCAGCGGGCTGCCGTCGTAGTTGAAGAAGCCGCCGTTGTCGCCCGGCTTCAGGCCGTCGAGCACCGCGCGCAGGCTGGACGCGCTGGTGGCGACGTCGATGTCGGCCTCCTGGCCGCCCATGTCGGTCTTGACCCAGCCCGGGTGCAGGCTGACGCAGATCGCGCGGCCGTCGAGCGTCAGCGAGAGGTCCTTCATCACCGAGTTCACCGCCGCCTTCGACGCGCGATACACCCAGCCCGCCGAGTTCGCGCGCAGCGTCAGCGAGCCCATCCGCGAGGACAGGATGCCGATGCGCGCGTCCGGCGCGAGCGCGTCCAGCAGCTGCGGCAGCACGCGCATCGGGCCCAGCACGTTGGTGTGCATGACGGCGTCGAAGTCGGCCGCGCTCGGCGGCTGCAGGCCGATCGTCTTCGGACCGTAGAGGCCGGCCACGTACAGGACGCGGTTGAACTGGTAGCCGTCGAGCTGCCAGGCCAGGCCGGCGATGCTGACCACGTCGGACACCTCGAGCTTGATCGCGGTCGCGCCGAGCGCCTTCAGCTTCTCGAGGCTGGCGTCGTCCCGCGCGGTGGCGACGACGGTGTCGCCGCGCTCGCGGTGCTGCTTCACGAGCTCGAGGCCGATGCCCCGCGACGCGCCGATGATGAGGACTTGCGTCATCCGGTCCGTCCTCAGATCAGTTCGACGCCGACGGCGGTCGCTTCGCCGCCGCCGATGCACAGCGCCGCGACGCCGCGCTTCAGGCCGCGGTGCTTCAGCGCGCCCAGCAGCGTGACCAGGATGCGGGCGCCCGACGCGCCGATCGGGTGACCCAGCGCCACGGCGCCGCCATTGACGTTGACGATCTCGTGCGGCAGCTTGAACTCGGCCATCGCCGCCATGGTGACCGCGGCGAAGGCCTCGTTGACTTCCCACAGGTCGACGCTCTTCGCGTCCCAGTTGTTCTTGGCCAGCAGCTTCTGGATCGCGCCGACCGGCGCGGTCGTGAACCACTCCGGCGCGTTCGCATGCACCGCCGTGCCGACGATGCGGGCGATCGGCGTCACGCCGAGCTTCTTCGCGGTGGACTCGCGCATCAGCACCATCGCGGCGGCGCCGTCGGAGATCGACGACGAGGTTGCGGCCGTGATCGAGCCGTCCTTCTTGAACGCCGGCTTCAGCGTCGGGATCTTGTCCAGCTTGGCCTTGAACGGCTGCTCGTCGCGCGAGATCACCGTGTCGCCGCCCCGGCCGGCGATGGTCACCGGCGCGATCTCCCACGCGAAGCTGCCGTCCTCGTTCGCACGCTTGGCGCGCTCCGTCGACGCGATCGCGAACTGGTCCTGCGCCTCGCGCGTGAAGGCGTACTTGTCGACGCACTGCTCGGCGAAGACGCCCATGGCCTTGCCGCGCTCGTACGCGTCTTCCAGGCCGTCCAGCGCCATGTGGTCGTACATCTGCGCGGCGCCGTACTTCACGCCCTTGCGCGCGAACATCAGGTGCGGCGCGTTGGTCATGGACTCCATGCCGCCGGCGATCAGGATGTCGGCGCTCTCCGCCTTCAGCGTGTCATGCGCGAACATCGTCGCGCGCATGCCGGCGCCGCACATCTTGGACAGCGTCACCGCGCCCACCGATTGCGGCAGGCCCGCCTTCAGCACGGCCTGACGCGCCGGGGCCTGACCCTGGCCGGCCATCAGGCAGTTGCCGAGGAAGGCTTCCTCGATCGAGTCGGTCGGGATGCCGGCGCGCTCGACGGCCGCCTTGATGGCGACGGCGCCCAGCTCCCACGCGGCCAGACCGGCGAAGTCGCCCAGCAGGCCGCCGATCGGCGTGCGGGCGGCGGAAACGATGACGATGGAATCGGACATGGGGGTCTCCTTCTAGAAAGCCTGTGTGTTCAGTGGATGGGAAGCTCGCGGTCCTGCGACTCCGGCACCTTCAGCGCCGGTGCGACGTCGCGGACGTGGAAGCGCTTGTGCGGGTCGTACGGGAACACGTCCTCGACGTGACCCGCCAGGATGCGCTCCTTGTGGGTCTGCCAGAACGCGGCATCGAGCAGGTCGGCGTGGTGCGCCATGAAGACGTCGCGCACGCCGGGATGGCCGAGCAGGAACGGGCCGAAGGTTTCCGGGAACACGTCGTGCTTGTTGACCGTGTACCAGACCTCGCCCGACATCTCGTCTTCCTCGTTGCGGGCTTCGGGCACCTTGCGGAAGTTGCAGTCGGTCAGGTACTCGATCTCGTCGTAGTCGTAGAACACGACCTTGCCGTGGCGCGTCACGCCGAAGTTCTTCCACAGCATGTCGCCGGGGAAGATGTTGGCCGCCACCAGGTCCTTGATCGCGTTGCCGTACTCAACCACCGCGTGCGCCAGCTGCGCCGGCGACGCTTCCTGCAGGTAGATGTTGAGCGGCACCATGCGGCGCTCGATGTAGAGGTGCTTGATGACCAGGTCGTCGCCGGTCTCCTCCAGCAGCGAGGGGCAGAAGTGCTTCAGCTCGGCCACCAGCTCGTCCTCGAAGCGGTTGCGCGGGAACGCGACCCGCGTGTACTCCAGCGTGTCGGCCATGCGTCCGACGCGGTCGTGCTGCTTCACCAGCAGGTACTTGGACTGGATCTGCTCGCGCGTCGTGTCCTTCTGCGGCGGGTAGAAGTCCTTGATGACCTTGAACACGAACGGGTAGGACGGCAGGTCGAAGACCAGCATCACCATGCCCTTGATGCCGGGCGCGATGCGGAACTTGTCGCTGCTGTGGCGCAGGTGGTTGAGGAAGTCCCGGTAGAAGAGGTTCTTGCCCTGCTTCTGCAGCCCCAGCGTCGCGTAGATCTCCGAGCGCGGCTTGCGCGGCATCAGCGAGCGCAGGAACTGCACGTAGGCGCTGGGCACTTCCATGTCGACGAGGAAGTAGGCCCGCGCGAAGCTGAACAGCATCTGCAGCTCGTCCTCGCCGAACAGCGCCGCGTCGATGTAGAGCTGCCGCTCCGTCTGGCCGTCGGTCGATTCCTTGTGCAGGATCGGCAGCGCGAACGGCGTCTCGGTGAAGCCGTTGATGATCTTGCCGACGATATACGCGCCCTTGTTGCGGAAGAACAGCGAGGACAGCACCTGCACCTGGAAGTTGGTCCGCCAGCGGAAGGCGCCGAGTTCCTGGCCGACGGCCGCCAGCACCAGGTCGATGTCGCGGCCGAGGTCCTCGAACTCCAGCGCCAGCTGGAAGTTCCAGACGAAGCGCATGAAGGTGTCGCGCAGCGTGTCCTGCGAGGGGTAGTAGCAGCGGTAGGTCGGCTGGGCGGCGGGCTCCTCGTTCTCGATGAACTCGGTGGAGATCGCCGGCCGGACGAAGATGAACTCGTTGTGGAAGTAGCTGTGGTGGAGGATGCGCGTCGTGACCGAGTTGAAGAAGGTCTCGGCGAGCTCCGGCCGCAGGTGCTTGGTCAGCAGTCCGATGTAGTGCAGCTTGACCTGCTGCCAGACCTCGCTGGGCAGCGCGCTGGTGTGGAAGCGCTGTTCCAGTTCCAGGACGGCCTCGTCGACGCGCAGGTCGTAGAACTCGATGCGCTCGCGCTGCGCGCGCTGCTGGCCGTGCCAATCGGCCTGCTCGAAGCGCTGCTTGGCGGTCGCGGACGCCGCGCGGAACAGGCGGTAGTGCTTGTCGAAGCCTTCGAGCATCGCCTGCGCGATCTCGAAGGCCCGCGGATCGTTGAGCTCGTGAGGGAACATCGGTGTCTTGCTCCGTCCCGGTCGTGATCGCTGGGTTGCGCTCGGCGGCCGCGCGGGCTCAGCGGCCCATCGCCGCCTCGTAGCGGCGGTGCAGCGCCTCGAGCGCGCTGCGGTAGGCGGGGCCGACGTCCTCGGCCTTGCCGACGGTGATGCTCAGGTCCTTCAGCAGACCGTTGTGCAGACCGTAGACCCAGCCGTGCACGGCGACCGACTGGCCGCGCGCCCAGGCGTCCTGGACCACGGTCGTCTGGCAGGCGTTGCGGGCCTGCTCCAGCACGTTGAGCTCGCACAGCGCATTGGCGCGCTGGTCGGGGACGACCTGGTCCAGCCATTCCTGATGGTGGTTGCGCACGTCCTGGACGTGGCGCAGCCAGTTGTCCACCAGGCCGACGCGCAGGTCTTCCAGCGCGGCGCGCACGCCGCCGCAGTTGCTGTGGCCCACGATGATGATGTGCTGGACCTTCAACTGGTCCACGGCGAACTGCATGACCGACAGGCAGTTCAGGTCCGAATGGACCACGACGTTCGCCACGTTGCGGTGAACGAAGAGCTCGCCCGGCAGCAGGTCCACCAGCTCATTGGCCGGGACGCGGCTGTCGGCGCAGCCGATCCAGAGGTATTGCGGCGTCTGCTGCTTCAGCAAGCGCGAGAAGAAGCCGGGCGACTGTTCTTCAGTCGCGGTGGCCCAGCGCTTGTTGTTGTCCAGCAGGTCTTGCAGTTCGTTCGTCGTGCTCATGACCAGCATTGTCGCGTCACATGGCGTGACAGTAGCGAATGCGGCTTTCCAACCAAGCAGCCCCCATGGAACTGGCTCTGCCAGGCCATCGGGTGCGCCCCCTCGGGGGGCCGGCGAAGCCGGTAGGGGGGGTCACATTGTCTCGGCGAAGAGCTCGCGGCCGATCAGCATGCGGCGGATCTCGGACGTGCCCGCGCCGATTTCGTAGAGCTTCGCGTCACGCCAGAGGCGGCCCAGCGGGTACTCGTTGATGTAGCCGTTGCCGCCGAAGATCTGGATGCCTTCGCCGGCCATCCAGGTGGCCTTCTCGGCGCACCAGAGGATGACGGACGCGCAATCCTTGCGCACCTGGCGGACGTGCGAGCCGTCCAGCGCATCGAGGTTCTTGCCGACCGTGTAGCAGAACGCGCGGGCGGCCTGCAGCACGGTGTACATGTCGGCGACCTTGCCCTGGATCAGCTGGAACTCGCCGATCGACTGGCCGAACTGCTTGCGGTCGTGGATGTAGGGGACGACGTTGTCCATCACCGCCTGCATGATGCCGATCGGACCGGCGGCCAGCACGGCACGCTCGTAATCCAGGCCCGACATCAGCACCTTGGTGCCGCCGCCGACCTGGCCCAGCACGTTCTCGGCCGGGACCTCGACGTCCTGGAACACCAGCTCGCCGGTGTGGCTGCCGCGCATGCCGAGCTTGTCCAGCTTCTGCGCGATCGAGAAGCCCTTCATGCCCTTCTCGATCAGGAAGGCGGTCATGCCGCGGGCGCCGAGTTCGGGTTCGGTCTTGGCGTAGACGACCAGCGTGTCCGCGTCGGGACCGTTGGTGATCCACATCTTGTTGCCGTTGAGGACGTAGTAGCCGCCCTTGTCCTCGGCGCGCAGCTTCATCGACACGACGTCGGAGCCGGCGCCGGGTTCGCTCATCGCCAGCGCACCGACGTGCTCGCCCGAGATCAGCTTGGGCAGGTACTTCTGCTTCTGGGCGTCGGTGCCGTTGCGCTTGATCTGGTTGACGCACAGGTTGGAGTGGGCGCCGTAGCTCAGGCCCACCGAGGCGCTGGCGCGGCTGATCTCCTCCATGGCCACCATGTGGGCGAGGTAGCCCATCGCGGCGCCGCCGTATTCCTCGGGCACGGTGATGCCCAGGACGCCGACGTCGCCCATCTTGCGCCACAGGTCCATCGGGAACTGGTCGCTGCGATCGATCTCCGCGGCGCGGGGGGCGATCTCGGCTTGGGCGAACTCGCGCACCGCATCGCGCAGCGCGTCGATGTCTTCACCGAGATGGAAGTTCAGACCGGGCAGGCTCATGGGTTTGTCTCCTCGACCGCCTCCGCGGACGCCACTCCGGGGCGCCCGCTGGGCTGTTCGTATTACGTTTACGTAAACGTCAATTGTAGGGCAGGTCCGTCGCGTCTCGGCTATCGCATAAATGCTTAAGAGGGTTCCAGTACTGCCACCGCCGCTAGCCCTCACCCCTACCCTCTCCCGCAAGCGGGAGAGGGAGTAAGAAGGGTGGCGCGATCAGAAGGATCTGGAGGATCAGCAGGATCAGGAGGTACGCCCGGTGGATCGGGCCTCGGGAAGCCGGGCCGCCCCCGGCGATTTAGCGGAGCCTGCCGAGCGTATGAGCCGGGGGCGGCCCGGATTCCCGAGGCTGCGCTCGGTCTCCGTCAGAGGAAGCGCTCAAGCAGCTTGCGCGAGTGCCGATCCAGCGCGAAGCGATCGGGCACCAGGAAGTGCAGCCCGTGGGAGCTGGCGATGAGCAGCCGCCCTTCCCCGATCCGCCGGATGTCTTCCTCGCTCTTGAGGATGAACGCGGTCGTGCCGCGATCGGTCTCGACGGTCCACTGCGACGGCGTCGAGAAGGTCGAGACGTCCAGCAGCTTCAGCACCGTCGGCGTCATCTCGCGATGCGCGAGCTCGTCCTGCAGCAGCTCGCGCTGCGCCTGCGGCAGGTCGGCGAGCCGGTCGATCCAGGCGATCTCATGCCCGTCGGTGCCGACCAGCGAGAGTCCCTCGTCCGGCGCGCTCAGCGGGTGCGCCCGCACGGGCGTGACGTTGTCGTGGGTCTGGCCGGCGTCGTCCACCAGCATCAGCCGGCCGAAGGCGTTGCGCGCCAGGGTCTGGATGTTGTTCATGAAGGGACCTCGGCGCGATCAGGCCTGCGTGGCCGTGTGGACGTTGACGTTGGGCGCGACGACAACGACGTTGTCCTGCTCCTCCGCATCGACGCGGCGGACCTGCGCCTCCCACAGGCGCCAGTAGGCGCCCTGCTTGGCGATCAGCTCGTCATGCGGCCCGACCTCGACGATCTCGCCGCGGTCCATGACCACCAGCCGGTCGGCCTTGCGCAGCGTCGACAGCCGGTGGGCGATCGCAATCGTCGTGCGGCCCCGCACCAGGTTGTCCAGCGCCTTCTGGATCTCCTTCTCGGTTTCCGTGTCCACGGCCGAGGTCGCCTCGTCCATGATCAGGATGCGCGGATCGATCAGCAGCGCGCGGGCGATCGAGATCCGCTGGCGCTCGCCGCCGGACAAGCCCTGACCCCGCTCGCCCACCAGCGAGTCATAGCCCTGCGGCAGCCGCAGGATGAATTCATGCGCATGCGCGGCGCGGGCCGCGGCGACGATCTCGTCGCGCGTCGCGTCCGGCTTGCCGTAGGCAATGTTCTCCGCGATCGTGCCGAAGAACAGGAAGGGCTCCTGCAGCACCAGCCCGATGTGCCGGCGGAAGTCCGACAGCTTGAAACGCCGCAGGTCGACGCCGTCGAGCTTGATCGCCCCCTCCGTCACGTCGTAGAAGCGGCAGATCAGGTTGACCATCGTGCTCTTGCCCGAGCCGCTGTGGCCGACCAGCCCGATCATCTCGCCCGGCTTGATCACCAGGTTGAGGTCGCGGATCACCGTCCGGTTGCCATAGCGGAAACCGATGTCCTGCAGCGACAGCTCGCCCTGCACCTTGTCCAGCACCACCGGCTGGGTCGGCTCCGGCACGTTGGAATGGTGGTCCAGGATGTCGAAGATCCGCTTCGCGCCCGAGGCCGCCTTCTGCGTCACCGACACGATCCGGCTCATCGAATCCAGCCGCCCGTAGAAGCGCCCGATGTAGGCCAGGAAGGCGGTCAGCGTACCGACCGTGATCTGCGAATGCGCGATCAGCCAGATGCCGAAGGCCCAGACGACCAGCAGGCCGATCTCGGTCAGCAGCGAGACGCTGGGCGTGAACAGGCTCCAGGTCTTGTTCAGCCGGTCGTTGACCACCAGGTTGTGCTTGTTGGCATTGCGGAAGCGCTCGGCCTCGCGGCGCTCCTGCGCGAAGGCCTTGACCACGCGGATGCCGGGGATGGTGTCCGCCAGCACCGAGGTCACCTCGCCCCAGACGCGGTCGATCTTCTCGAAACCGGTGCGCAGCTTGTCCCGCACCAGGTGGATCAGCCACGCGATGAAGGGCAGCGGCACCAGCGTGGCCAGCGCCAGCCACGGATTCGTGTGGAACAGGATCGCCGTGATCATCGCCAGCATCAGGCAGTCGGTGATGAAGTCCAGCGCATGCAGCGACAGGAACACGCTGATCCGGTCGGTCTCCGAGCCGATGCGGCTCATCAGGTCGCCGGTGCGCTTGGAGCCGAAGTACTCCAGCGACAGGCCCAGCAGATGGTCGAAGGTGGCCGTGCGCAGGTCGGCGGCGATGCGCTCCGACACCAGCGCCAGGATGTAGGTCTTCGCCCAGCCCAGGATCCAGGACACGATCGCCGCCCCGAACAGCCCGCCCAGGTACATGACCACCAGCATGGTGTCGATCTGCTTGCCCTGCTGGAACGGGATCAGCACGTCGTCCATCAGCGGCATCGCCAGATAAGGCGCCACCAGCGTCGCGCCGGTCGCGCCCAGCATCAGCAGGAAGCCCAGCAAGAGCTGACCCCGGTACGGCCCGGCGAAGCGCCACAACCGCAGCAGCACCCAGGTCGACGGCGGCGTGTGCAGCTCGCGGGCGCAGGAGGGGCACTCCTCGCTGTCCTCGGGCAGCACGGCCTGGCAGCTCGGGCAGAGCTCGGGCTCCTCGTCCAGGCGGGCCTCGACCTCGTCGCGGCGGTTGAAGGCGTCCAGGAAGCGCTGCGCCTGCAGGTTGGCCTTCATCGTGAAACGCCACTGCGCCAGCCGGCCGCGGGCGTCCACCAGCTCCAGCGCGCCCAGCCCGGCGTGGTCGGACAGCACCAGCTTCAGGTCGGGCGTCAGCGGCCATTCCCGGAAGACCGGGTCGCCGTGGCCCTCCGCCGGGGCCTCCAGCGCCAGCAGCCGCTGATCCGTGAGTCGCAGACCGCCCGCCGAGAAGCGCAGGCGGCCGTCCAGGTCAACCTCGAGCGAGGCCCGGACGTTCTCGCCACGCCGCAGGCGTGTTTCGAAGCCCCCCAGGGTCGGAACACCGCCGGCACCGGCCAACGCGACAGGATGTGAATGCTGCATTTGTGATTCTTCTTGGCGATCTGCGGAACACGAGATTTCTCGGGCGATTTCTCGGGAGATTTCTCGGGAGATTTCTCGGGAGATTCCCGGGCGACTTCCCCGGGAGTTTTCTGCCACCGCCCCTTCCTGGGGCAAGACCCGGTCCACCCAGGTCGTGGCATGTTTCGCACAATTTTCGCTTAAGCGCACAATTGTGCTTCGCATCATTGTCCGGTGGTCCGCCGGGCGGCCCCCTTCCACGTTTCCACCCCTCATGAGCCGACACGACGACATCAAGCTCCTGCGCATCAACTACCTGCGCGGCCCCAACATGTGGACCTACCGTCCGGTGCTGGAAACCTGGCTGGACCTGGGTGGCCTGGAAGAACACCCCTCCCACCTCATCCCCGGTTTCACCGAACGCCTGTGCAGGCGCCTGCCGGCGCTGGAAGAGCACCACTGCGGCGTCGGCGAGCGCGGCGGCTTCCTGCAGCGCCTCACCGAGGGCACCTGGATGGGCCATGTGCTGGAGCACATCGTCATCGAGCTGCTCAACCTGGCCGGCATGCCGACCGGTTTCGGCCAGACGCGCTCCACCTCGCGCCACGGCGTGTACCGCATGGTCTTCCGCGCCCGCGACGAGCAGGTCGCCCGCTGCGCGCTGGAGCAGGGCCACGCGCTCCTGATGGCGACGATCAACGGCGACGACTTCGACGTCGATGCCGCCGTCACCGCCATCCGCGACAAGCTCGACGACTGCTACCTCGGCCCGTCGACCGCCGCCATCGTGGCCGCGGCCACCGACCGCCGCATCCCCCACATCCGCCTGAACGACGGCAACCTGGTGCAGCTCGGCTACGGCGCGCGCCAGCGCCGCATCTGGACGGCCGAGACCGACATGACCAGCGCGATCGCCGAGGGCATCGCGCGCGACAAGGACCTGACCAAGGAATTGCTGAAGTCGGTCGGCGTGCCGGTGCCGGCCGGCCGGGCGGTCAAGACCGCCGCCGAGGCCTGGGAAGTCGCCCAGGACCTGGGCCTGCCGGTCGTCGTGAAGCCGTCCGACGGCAACCACGGCCGCGGCGTCACGCTGGACCTGCGCCATGAGGCCGACGTCGAGGCCGCCTTCCACGTCGCCGACAAGGAAGGCTCCGAAGTGCTGGTCGAGCGCTACATCCCCGGGATGGAGCACCGGCTGCTGGTCGTCGGCGGCCAGGTGGTCGCCGCCGCCCGCGGCGAGGAGGCCTGGGTCACCGGCGACGGCACCCACACCGTCGTCCAACTGATCGACCTGCAGATCAACACCGACCCGCGCCGCGGCACGACCGAGGACTTCCCGCTCAACCGCATCGACATCACCGGCGACCCGGTCGTGCTGCTGGACCTGCAGCGCCAGGGCCTGACCGGCGACGGCGTGCCCGAAGCCGGCCAGCGCGTGCTGATCCAGCGCAACGGCAACGTCGCGATCGACTGCACCGCGCAGATCCATCCGGAAGTGGCGCACGCCGTCTCGCTGGCGGTGCGCACCGTCGGCCTGGACATCGCCGGCGTCGACCTGGTCTGCAGCGACATCTCCAAGCCGCTGTCCGAGACCGGCGGCGCCATCGTCGAGGTCAACGCCGGCCCCGGCCTGCTGATGCACCTGAAGCCGGCCGAGGGCATGCCCCAGCCGGTGGGCCAGGCCATCATCGACCACCTGTTCGCCGAGGACGAGAGCGGCCGCATCCCCATCGTGGGCGTGGCCGGCTCGCGCGGCACGGCGCAGATCGCGCGCCTGGTCGGCTGGCTGCTGCACCTGAACGGCCGCCATGTCGGCCTGGCCTGCGGCGCCGGCCTGTTCCTGGGCACCCGCCGCGTGGAGCGCAAGCCCAGCGCGACCTGGGCCGCCAGCCACCGCCTGCTGATGAACCGCGCCGTCGACGCCATCGTGGTCGAGAACGGCGCGGGCACCATCCTCGGCGACGGCCTGGCCTACGACCGCTGCCAGGTCGGCGTCGTCACCGACCTCGGCCGCGTGGCCGAGCTCGACAACCACGACATCCAGACCGAGGACCAGCTCTTCAAGGTGTTGCGCACCCAGGTCGACGTCGTGCTGTCCGACGGCGTCGCCGTGCTGAACGCCGACGAGGCCAAGGTGGCCGAGATGGCCGAGCTCTCCGACGGCGAAGTGATCCTCTATGCGCTGGACGCCGGCAACGCCGCGCTGACGGAACACCGCGGCAAGGAAGGCCGCGGCGTGTTCCTGCGCGGCGGCGCCGCGATGCTGGCGCAGGGCACGTCGGAAACCTCCGGCGCCAACGTCGAATCGCTGCAGGCCCGCTTCCGCGCGGTCGGCCAGGAGATCGCGACCGACGCGGTGCTGGCCGCGGTCGCGACCGGCTGGGCCATGGGCATCTCGCCCGAGCTGATCTCGGCCGGGCTGGACACCTTCGTGCCGGACCTGCCGCAGTAAGCCAACCGAAGCGCGATCACGCCGCACACGCCGCACACGCTGTACACGCTGCACACGGCAAGCCGCTTCAAAGAACAGTCGAACCCGAAAGACGACAGATGGAAGTCTCCCGCACACGTGCCCTCCGCGGTCCCAACATGTGGAGCCGCCACACCGCGATCGAAGCGGTCGTGCATTGCAGCGACACGGAACGCACCATCGCGGACATGGCCGGCTTCGAGGCCCGCCTGCGCGAACGCTTCCCCGGCATCGGCCCGCTGCGGCCGGCCAGCGCCGCCAAGACGCCGATCACCCTGGCCCACGTGCTGGAGCAGGCCGCCCTGGCGCTGCAGGCGCAGGCCGGCTGCCCGGTGACCTACAGCCACACGCACACCACCTCGGAAGCCGGCACCTACCAGGTCGTCGTCGAGTACAGCGAGGAAGACGTCGGCCGCGCCGCCTTCGACAAGGCCGTCGAGCTGATCAACGCCGCGCAGTCGGGCGCCGCCTTCGACGCCGACGCCGCCGTCAAGGCGCTGCGCGAGACCGACGAGGACATCCGCCTCGGCCCCTCGACCGGTTCCATCGTCGACGCCGCCTGCAAGCGCGGCATCCCGTTCCGGCGCCTGACGCAGGGCTCGCTGGTGCAGCTGGGCTGGGGCGTGAAGCAACGCCGCATCTGGGCCGCCGAGGTGGACGCGACCAGCGCCGTCTCCGAATCGATCGCGCAGGACAAGGACCTGTCCAAGCGCCTGCTTCAGTCGGCCGGCGTGCCGGTGCCCATCGGCGCGCCGGTGGAAACGGTCGACGAGGCCTGGGAGCTGGCGCTCGAGATCGGCCTGCCGGTCGTGGTCAAGCCGCTGGACGGCAACCAGGGCAAGGGCGTGACGGTCAACGTGGCCTCGCGCGAGCACATGGAGATCGCCTACAAGGCCGCGGACGAGATCGGCACGGTGATGGTCGAGAAGTTCCTGCCCGGCAGCGACTACCGGCTGCTGGTCGTCGGCGACAAGCTGGTGGCCGCGGCCCGCCGCGATCCGCCCAACGTCACCGGCGACGGCGTGCACACGGTGCGCCAGCTGGTCGACAAGGTCAACGAGGACCCGCGCCGCGGCGACGGCCACGCGACTTCGCTGACCCGGATCCGCCTGGACGACATCGCGATGGCGCGCCTGGACCTGCAAGGCCTGACCCCGGAATCCGTGCCGGACAAGGGCCAGCGCGTGATCCTGCGCAACAACGCCAACCTGTCCACCGGCGGCACCGCGACCGACGTGACCGACGACGTGCATCCGGAAGTCGCCGCGCGCGCGATCGCCGCTGCGACGGTCGTCGGCCTGCACGTCTGCGGCGTCGACGTCGTGGCCGAGAGCGTGCTCAGGCCGCTCGAGGAACAGAACGGCGGCATCGTCGAGGTCAACGCCGCCCCGGGCCTGCGCATGCACCTGAGCCCGTCCTACGGCAAGGGCCGCGACGTGGGCGAGGCCATCATCTCCAGCATCTACGGCGGCCACCGTGGCGGCGCGAGCGAGGACGGCCGCATCCCCATCGTCGCGGTGACCGGCACCAACGGCAAGACGACGACGTCGCGCCTGGTCGCCCACATGTTCGCGACGCAGGGCCTGCGCGTAGGCATGACCAACACCGACGGCGTCTACGTCGACGGCCGCCAGACCGACAGCGGCGACTGCTCCGGCCCGAAGAGCGCGCGCAACGTGCTGATGCATCCGGACGTCGAGGCCGCGGTCTTCGAAACCGCGCGCGGCGGCGTGCTGCGCGAGGGCCTGGGCTTCGACCGCTGCCAGGTGGCGGTGGTGACCAACCTGGGCGAGGGCGACCACCTCGGCATGAACTTCCTCAACACCGTCGAGGAACTGGCGCTGGTCAAGCGCGTGATCGTGCAGAACGTGGCCCCCAACGGCTACGCGGTGCTGAACGCCGCCGACCCGGTCGTGGCCAGGATGGCCGAGGTCTGCCCCGGCCAGGTGATCTTCTTCGCGAGCGACCGCCACCATCCGCTGATGGCGACGCACCGCGCGCAGGGCAAGCGCTGCGTCTACATCGACGGCGACGCGCTGGTCGCGGCGCAGGGCGCCTGGCGCGAGTCGATCCCGCTGCGTGACATCCCCTTCACCCGCGGCGGCGCGATCCCGTTCCAGAACGAGAACGCGATGGCCTCGGTGGCGGCGGCCTGGGGCGTGGGCCTGGACTGGGACACGATCCGGCGCGGGCTGGCGAGCTTCATGAGCGATCCGGACAGCGTGCCGGGCCGCTTCAACGTGATGGACTATCGCGGCGCGACGGTCATCGCCGACTACGGCCACAACGGCGACGCGATGCGCGCGCTGGTGCAGGCGGTGCAGGCGCTGCCGGCCAACAAGCGCTCGGTGGTGATCTCCGGCGCCGGCGACCGCCGCGACGAGGACATCCGCATCCAGACCCAGATCCTGGGCGAGGCCTTCGACGAGGCCATCCTGTTCCAGGACGCCTGCCAGCGCGGCCGCGAGGACGGCGAGGTCCTGGCGCTGCTGCAGCAGGGCCTGAAGGGCGCGACGCGGACCAAGCACATCGAGGAGATCCGCGGCGAGTTCGTCGCGATCGACCGCGCGCTGGAACGCCTGCAGCCGGGCGACCTGTGCCTGGTGCTGGTCGACCAGGTCGAAGAGGCCCTGGCCCATCTGAACCAGCGCGTCCGGGAAGCCTGATGGCGGCCGGTCGCTGGCGTCACTGGCCGGCGCACTGGTGGAACGGCCTCAGCGTCGCCCTCGGGGTGATGCTGGTCCAGGTGATCGTGTCGCGCGCGGCTCCGGCCGAGTTGTCGCACATCGCCTCGCAGCTGGCGATGGCCTGCGCCATCTGCGCCAGTCTGGCCGATCTGCCGGGCAGCGTCCGGCGCAACCGCAACCGCGTGCTCACCGCCGGCGGCATGACGCTGCTGGCCGTGGGGCTGGTCGCGGTCCTGCATCCGTATCACGCCGCGATGGGCGCGCTGGTCGCGGCGCTCGCCTTCGGCAGCGCCATGCTGCTGAGCTGGGGCCCGCGCGCCGGCCCCGTGTCCTTCGCGCCCATCCTGGCGATGGTGTTCGCGCTCGCGTGGCCGCACCAGCCGCTGCACATCGTGCTGGCCAGCGGCGCGGCGGGCATCGCGCTGTACCTCGTGTGGAGCGTGATCTCCAGCGCGGTGCTGCAGCGGCGCTTCCACCGGCTCGCGCTGGCCGACGCGCTGCACGGCCTGGCGCAGCTGCTGAGCGCGCGCGCCGAGCTGCTGGGCAGTGGCGGCGCGGCGCATGCGATGCGCGACTGGCTGGGCAACGAAGCCCAGCTGGCGGAACTGCTGCAGACGGCGCGCGACCAGGTCTTCCCGCGCGCGAAGACCGATCCGCGCAGCGCGGCGGTGCTGCTGCACATCGTCGAGTTGCGCGACCTGATGCTGGCGAGCCGCCTCGATCTGGAGCTGCTGGGCGAGGACCCGGTCGGTCAGCACATGCGGACGGCGCTGGTCGGCCGCCTGCGGGCGCTCTCCGTGCTGCTGGACGAGTACCGCGACGCGCTGCTCGATGAGCGCGCGCCGGCGATGAACACCGTCCGGCCGACGCCATGGCCGGACCTGCCGCCGCAGGATCCGCGCACGCGCCTGCAGCTCGTGCTGCAGGACCGGCTGTCCCACCTGGACGGCGAGGTGCTGGCGATGGGCCGCGCGCTCGACGCCGCCCTGCCCTTGCCGCCGCTGCCGCTGGACGCCGGCGAGCTGCGCAGCTTCGTGACGCCGGTGGGCTGGCCGATCGGCCTGCTGAAGGCGCAGCTGCATCTGGACTCGCCCGTGTTGCGCCACGCGCTGCGCAGCGCGCTGGCTTTGTCGGCGGCCTACTTCATCGCGCTCGCGCTGCCCTGGGCCTCGCATCCGCACTGGCTGGTGCTGTCGGTGGCGGTGGTGCTGCGCGGCAGCCTCGACCAGACGCTGGAACGCCGCAACATGCGGGTGCTCGGCACGGCGATCGGCTGCGGCCTGATGCTGGCGCTGTCGCTGATCCCGAACCAGACGCTGTGGATCGTCGTGCTGCAGATCGCGGTCGGCATCGCGCACGCGTTCGTCACGCGCCGCTACCTGATCACCGCGATCGCGGCCACGGTGATGGCGCTGCTGCAATCGCACCTGGCGGATCCGACGCACGGCATCGCGATCTCGGAGCGCCTCGCGGACACGGTGCTGGGCGCGATCCTGGCCTGGGCCTTCAGCTACGTGCTGCCGGCCTGGGAGCGGCGCAACCTGCCGCGCGCGCTCAAGCGGGCGCGCGGCGCGCTGCAGCAGTACGCGATGCAGGCGATGACCGCGGCGATGACGCCGGCCGGCGCGCTGACGCAGCGCATGGCGCGGCGCCAGGCCTACGACGCGCTGGCCGCCTTGTCCGCGGCGCTGACGCGCAGCGCGGCCGAACCGCGCCGCGTGCGCCCGCCGCTGCAGGAACTCAACACGGTGCTCGACCACGGCTACCGGCTGATGGCGCATCTCTCGATGATGCGGCAGAGCCTGATGCGCCGCGCGAAGGACCTGGACGCCGACTTCCTGGCCGAGCTGCCGGAATCGGCCAGACGGCTGCAGCGGGCGCTCGTCGGCCAGGAGCCGGTGCCGCACGCGGTGCAGGCCCTGCAGGACTGGAGCCTGCTGCCCGACGTCGGTCCGCTGGAGGACCTGCGGCCGTGGATGCGTCGCCGGCTGCAGGTGAGCCTGGACGACGCCGCCCGCGCGGGCGAGGCCGCCGATGCGGCCTTCGCCGCGATGGCCGCGCCACCGGAGCCGGACGTGACCCTGTCGCGCCTGCAGTAATGCCGCCTCTTGCTCCCTCTCCCGCTTGCGGGAGAGCAACCGTGTCAAACGCTTACGGCAGTAGAAACGCTGCGGCCCTCTGACTCCCTCTCCCGCCTGCGGGAGGGCAACCGTGTCAAGCGCCGACGGCGGTGGAAGCGCTGCGGCCCTCTGGCTCCCTCTCCCGCTTGCGGGAGAGGGCGGGGGTGAGGGCCAGCGGCCTCCCGATCAGCTCAGCTTGACTTCGATCTTGCGCGGCTGCGCATGCGCCGCCTTGGGAATGCGCACGCGCAGCACGCCGTTGCTCAGCTCGGCGCCGATCTGCTCCGCGTCCAACTCCTTGCTCAGCGTGAACGCGCGGCGGTAGAACTGGCGGGACACCTCGACGTGGCCGGCCTTGAGGCCGTCGGGCAGGTCGAGCTGCATCTCGGCTTCGATGATCAGACGGTCCTTGTCGACACGCAGTTGCAGCTGCTCGCGGGGCACGCCCGGCAGGTCGGCGAAGAGCGTCAGCCCTTGCGCGTCCTCGATCACATCGACCGCGGGTTGGATCGCATAGTCATCGCGACGACGCTCGGCCTGAGCGGCGGTCGAGGCGTTGGTCTTCACTGGCTCGGCCGCATTGGCGGCGGGGGTCTGGACGGCAGTGGTCATGGGGTGCTTTCGGATCTTGTTCGGTATGAGGGACGACGGGGACGACGGAAACGGAAGGGCGCGTCCGGGACTCAATGGATGTCGATGCGGCGCGGCTGCGGCGCGGGGCGGCGCTTGACGCTGACGCGCAGCACGCCGTCCTTGTAGGAGGCCGAGACCTGTTCCGGATCGATGTCGTCGGGCAGGCTGACCACGCGACGGAACTTCCCGGCGAAGCGTTCACGCTGATGGACGACGGTCTTGCCGGCGGCCTTCGCGGAAGGTGCGGCGGGGGCGGCGGTCCCGCCTTCGGCGGCACCAGCGGTCGCTGCGGCGCCTTCGCTGGTCGCGGCCAGCGAGGTTGCACGTTCGCCGGACAGGCTCAACACGCCGCGCTCCAGGTCGACGGCGATGGTGGCGGGATCCAGGCCGGGGGCGAAGGCATAGACCTCCACCGCTTCCGGCGACAGGCCGACGTTCAGAGCCGGATAGCCGCCGCGCGACGGGGCGCGGCCGGCGGTGGATTCGAACAGGCCGCTCATCTCGCGCTGGAAGCGGTCGAGGTCGTTGAACAGCTCACGGGCGAACAGTTGACGGTACATGCGGGGCTCCTTGGCTTCCTGCGGGTGGATCGCGGCGGGACGTGTCCGCCATGCATCCCCACCTAGGACCGAGAAGCCGGGCTTCAAGATCTTGAAATCAAAGGGGGCCCGTCCCCATATGGCGCGCCCGCTGCGCGAGCCGGGAACGCTGTTCGAGCACTTTTGCGCCCCCAGTCCCTCTTATTTCAACCGCAGCACTTCCTGCTCCGTCACCGCCGACGCCTTGTTCCCCCAGCTCTGCCGGATCACCGTCGCGACGGCGGCCATCTCGGCTTCCGTGAGCACCTGCCGCAGCGGCGGCATGCCGTACGGACGCGGATGGCCCGGCGTCGTCGGCGCATAGCCGCCGTCGGCCAGCATCTGCAGCACGTTCTGCGGTGCCTCCAACGTCACCGTGCGGTTGCCCGCCAACGGCGGATAGGCCGGCTGGCCGTCGATCAGCCGGCCCTGCCCCTGGTCGCCGTGGCAATCGGCGCAGTGCTTGGCGTATACCTGACGACCGAGGTCCAGTTGCGTCGACGAGGCCGGCTTGAACTCGGCCGCCTCGGATCCCTCGCGCGGCAGGCCGTGCAGGTACACGGCCATCGCCTGCGCGTCGGCGTCGCTCAGGTGCTGAAGGCTTTCCGCGACCACGTCGGCCATCGGGCCGAGCGCCGCGCCCCTCGGCGACCAGCCGGATCGCAGCCACGACCGAACCTCCGCCTCGGACCAGTCCTGCACGCCCGCCGCATGCGGATCGGCCAGCGACGGCGCGATCCAGCCCTGCACGCCGACCCAGCCGCCACGCAGGCCCGCCGCATCCCTGAGCGCGCCGAGCCGGTTGCGCGGCGCGTGGCATTCGGCGCAGTGGCCGACCGCCTGGACGAGGTAGCGCCCTCGCGCGAGCGCCGCCTCGCCGGCGACGTCCTGGACGGCACCGCCACCGGCACCGGCGTCACGATCGGCACCGCGACCGATGCCAAGATCGGCGCTGCGATCGATGCCCGGGTCGTCACGCGACGGCGCATCGCCCGGCGTGAAGTACATGAGCCGCCACACCGCCAGCGCGGACTGCCAGCGGTACGGCCAGCCCAGCTGATGGGGCGGCGCGGTCTGCGTCACCGCCGGCTGCTGCCGCAGCCACGCGAAGATCGCATCGGCGTCCTCGCGCGTCATCGCCGTGTAGCTGGTGTACGGGAAGGCCGGATAGAGCAACCGCCCGTCGCGGCTGCGGCCGTGATGCATCGCGCGCCAGAAGTCGTCGGCGCTCCAGCGGCCGAGGCCGGTCTCGGCGTCGGGCGTGAGGTTGCTGCTGAACAGCGTGCCGAACGGCGTCCCGAGCGGCATGCCGCCGGCCAGCGGCGCGCCGCCGCGCGGGCTGTGGCAGCCGGCGCAGTTGGCGATCCGCGCCAGGTAGGCGCCGCGGGCGATCAACGCGGGACTGGTGTCTTCCGCGCCGGACTGGGCCGGCCGCCCGGACAGCCACAGCTCCCGCCCCCACGCGCCGGCCAGCAGCAGCACGGCCATCAGCGGGAGGGCGATCGCGATGCCCAGCAGCAGGCGGACGAAGGTCCTCATCGGCGCCGCGTGAGACGTCTCGCCGGTCTTGCTGGCGGTGTCCCCGAGGGTCGGCTTGGAGGTCGGAGCTCCGCTCATGGCGCCAGCCCTCCACACTGCACCGGCAAGGGCGTCGTGGACGGCGGCTCCGGGTGTGCGCCGGCGGGTCTCGCCGCGAGCCAGCTCGCGACGACGGCGATGTCGTCGGTCGACAGCGCCTTGGCCACGTCGGCCATGCAATCGGGCGTGTGGGCGCGGCGCAGCCCGTTGCGCCATGCGCCGAGCTGCCCGACCAGGTAGTCGCGCGGCAGCCCGATCAGACCGGGGATCGCCGGCGCGCGCCCCGCCATCGACGGGCCGTGGCAGGCCGTGCAGGCCGGCACCTTGCGCGCCGGATCGCCCTGCAGGATCAGCCGCTCCGCGCGCGCCTGCTGCTCCGCGTTCAGGCCCGACGGTCCCGGCGCCGGATAAGGCACGTCGAGCGCCGCGAAGTAGCCGGCGATCTCGCGCAGGTAGTCGTCGCTCATGTTGCGCAGCAGCCCGGCCATCAGCGCGTGATGGCGACGGCCGTCGCGGAAGCTCTGCAGCTGGTTGTAGAGGTAGCCCGACGGCTTGCCCGCCAGCCGCGGGAAGTAGCCCTGCGACGTCGCGCGGCCTTGCGCGCCGTGGCACAGCGTGCAGGCCTGGATGCGTTCGCCGATGTCGTTGGTCAGCGGGCGCAACGGGCGCGAGGCGCCGGGTTCGGCGCCGTGTCCGGCGCCGGCGCCGGTCGGCGGCGCTGCGGCCGTCTGCGCGAACGCCGCGGAAGCGGTGGAGACCGCGGAGACGGCGGAGAGTCCCAGGCCCAGCACAGCGGCGATGAGGACACCCGGGAGGAATCGGGAGTGCTTCATCCGGTCATCATCGCCGATCACCGCCTCGGGTGCCGGTGCCGCTGCAGGTGCCGCTGCAGGTGCCGCTGCGGATGCCGCCGTTGGTGTCGTCCTGGCTGTGGTCCTGGGTGCGCCTCGGGTAGCGCGGTCAGCGCCGCTGGTCCGGCCCGGGCCATCCCACGGCCGCCCAGCCGTCGCGCCCCTGGTGCTTGGCCTGGTACAGCGCGCGGTCGGCGAGCGCGATCAGGTCCATCGACGGCACGTCGCCATCGGCGACGCTGGCGATGCCGATGCTGGTCGTGATCGCGACGCCCGCGGGCCGCGTGGCCCGCACGGCCTCCACGATCTTGGCGGCGACCTGCTCGGCCTCCTCGGGCCGGTTCAAGCCCTCGAGCACCGCGACGAACTCGTCCCCCGCCAGGCGCGCCACGTGATCGCTGCCCCGCACGCTGCGTCGCAACACGGTGGCGAAGTCGCGCAGCACGATGTCGCCGACGCCGTGCCCGTGCGTGTCGTTGATCGTCTTGAAGTGGTCGATGTCCAGGAACAGCAGCGCCAGCATCCGCCCCTCCCGCGCCTGACGGCGTTGCCGGGCGAGCGCGCCGGCCAGCGCCTGGTCGAACTCGCGCCGGTTCGGCAGTCCCGTGAGCGCATCCGAACTGGCCAGCCGCGCGAGTTGCGCCTCGGCCTGCTTCATCGCGGTGATGTCGATGGACAGCGTGAAGATGCCCGTCACGCGCCCGTCCGGCCCCATGTCCGGCACGTAGATCGAGCGCAGGTGCCGCTGCTTGCCGAGCATGGTCGAGGTGATCTCGAACTCGACGCGCTCGCCGCTCAGCGCCAGCGCCAGTTGCGCGCTGCGCTGGCTGGTGCTCGCGACGCCGAAGACGTCGTCGATGTGCAGCCCCAGCGCCGCCTGCGGGTCGAGCCCGAACCAGCTGCGTATCGTCTCGTTGGTGTAGCGCAGCTTGCGCTCCGCGTCGATGTAGCAGATGAAGACCGGCAGGTTGTCGGTGATCGCCTTCATCCGGCGCTCGCTGGCGGCGATCGCGGCCTCGGCGCGCTTGCGCTCGGTGATGTCCATGGAGCAGGCGTAGAAGCCCTCGACGCGGCCCCGGGCCAGCTCCGGCACGAAGCTCTGGTGGAAGTGCAGCGTCTCGCCGTCGATGACCTGCTCCGCGTCGAAGGCCACCGCCTCGCCGTCGAGCACGCGCGCGACGAAGGGCCGCATCTGCGCGGCGTTCTCTTCGCCGCGTACCGCTTCCAGCGTCTTGCCGATCAGCGACTGCGGGTCGGCTTGGAAGACGCGGCCGACCTCCGCGTTGGCGAAGCGCAGACGGCCCCGTCCGTCGTAATGGCTGATCAGCGCCGGCACGTTGTCGGCGATGCCGCGCAGCAGCTTCTGCGTCCGCAGCAGCTCGCGCGAGCGCAGCATCACCTGCGAGGTCGCCATCACCGTGAACAGCGCCAGCACCGCCAGGCCGGCCAGCATCAGCAGCTCGGAATGGGTGGCCTCGCGCCACAGCCGCTCGCTGATCGCCGCGCGCTCCGTGCGCAGCGACGAGGTCAGCTCGCCCAGCACGTCCCGCAGTTCATCCATGTGATGCAGGCCCTGGTCGCCGTGCACCAGCTCCAGCGCCTCCTCGTGACGGCCCGAATCGTGCAGCCGGATCGTCTGGCTCATCTCCGTCATCTTGAGCTGGACCAGCTCCTGGATGCGGGCGAGCTTGGGCGCGTGGGTGGGGTCGTCGTCGCAGGCGCACAGGTCCGCCAGGCGCCGGTCGAGGTTGCGCACCGCATCCCGGTAGGGCTGCAGGTAGCCGGCGCGCTGCGTCAGCAGGTAGCCGCGCTGGCCGGTTTCGGCATTGAGCAGGTCCTCGTTGAGCAGCGTCAGCGCCGAGAGGACGGTGTTGATGTGGTCGGCGCGGTGCAGGTCGTCGATGGTCGACCGGGCGCGCCAGACCAGCAGCGTCACGATCACGGCCATCGCCACCAGCGCTGCCATCAGCAGCGCCACGCCGCGACCGAGGCTGGTGCGATGGATCGGCTCGGCGAAGGCACGCATGGCGACGTCTCGGGCGGGGCGGTCTCTGGCGGGCCGCGGAAGCGTGGGACCCTGGAGCGCGCGGAGGACGCGCGCTCGACCGGCCGTGGCGGCGGCGGGGCCGGTGGGGATTGCAGGCGATTATGGGGAGGGCCGTGCGATTGCCGTCAAGCCGGCATCGGTCCCGGAGGTCCGGCGGTGCCGGCATGCGACAGTCCGGGGATGCCCTCGATCCCCCTCCTGCGCCAGCCCGACCCGCACGGCCACGCGAAAGTCAGCTTCGTCGAGCTGTTCTTCGACCTCGTCTTCGTCTTCGCCGTCACGCAGCTGTCGCACACGCTGATCGGCCATTTCGCGCATGACGGCGTCACGCTGGGCGGCGCGCTGCAGACCGGTTTCCTGATGGCGGCGGTCTGGTGGGTGTGGATCTTCACCTCGTGGGTGACCAACTGGCTGGATCCGGAGCGCCTGCCGGTGCGGATCTGCCTGTTCGCGATGATGCTGGCGGGGCTGCTGATGTCGGTCTCGCTGCCGCAGGCCTTCGGCGAGCGCGCGCTGATGTTCGCGGCCTCGTTCACCGCGATCCAGGTCGGGCGGACCTTGTTCTTCCTCTGGGCGGCGCGCGGCGCGGAGGCCGGGCTGGTGCGCAATTTCCAGCGCATCGGCGCGTGGCTGGTGGTGTCCGCGGTGTTGTGGATCGCCGGCGCGTTGAGCCCGTCGCTGCGCGTGCCGCTGTGGGTGGCGGCGCTGGCGATCGAGGTCGTCGGGCCGTCGGCCGGTTTCTTCGTGCCGGGGTTGGGGCGCTCGACGACGGCGGACTGGACGATCTCCGGCGGTCACCTGGCCGAGCGCTGCGCGCTCTTCGTGATCATCGCGCTGGGCGAGTCGTTGCTGGTGACGGGCGCGACCTTCGCGGAGACACCGCTGACGGCCATGAGCCTGCTGGCCTTCCTGGTGTCCTTCGCCGGGAGCATCGCGCTGTGGTGGCTGTACTTCGACACGACCAACGACTTCGCGACGGGTCGCATCACCCACAGCGACGACCCGGGGCGGCTGGCGCGGCTGGCCTACACCTACATCCACCTGCCGATCGTGGCGGGGATCATCGTCAACGCGGCGGCGGACGAGTTCGTGCTGGCGCATCCGGACGGCCACACCGACCTGAAGACGGCGCTGTGCCTGCTCGGCGGCGTGGCGATCTACGTGATCGGCGTGGGGCTGTTCAAGCGGGCGGTCGTCGGCCGCTGGCCGTGGTCGCATGGCGTGGCGGTGATCGTGCTGGCAGCGGCGGGGCCGTTCGTGCACGACTGGCCGCCGGTCGCGACCAGCGCCTTCGCCTGCACGGTGCTGGTCGCGCTCGCGGCGTGGGAGCGGCGTTCGCGGGCGATGTGTCTCGTTCCCGACAGCGGGGGCGGGGACGACGCGCCTAGCATCGGCGCATGAGCGCGCCCTCCTCCACCGCCACGTCCGTCGGCTTCTCCGCCTTCTCGGCGGAGGTCACCGTCGAGCCGCATCCGGCCGATGCCCTGTTCCCTGCGTCGACGCGACGCCTGTTCGTCGAGACCGAGCCCGGCGTGCGCATCCATGCGCGCGTGTGCGGCGAAGGTCCGCCGCTGCTGCTGATGCACGGGCATCCGCAGACGCTGGTGATCTGGCACCGCGTGCTGCCGGCGCTGGCGGCGCGCTTCACCGTCGTGATGCCGGACCTGCGCGGCTATGGTGATTCCTCGAAGCCCGCAGGCGATGAGGACCACGGCAACTACAGCAAGCGCCGCATGGCGCAGGACCTCGTCCGCGTGATGGGGGCGCTGGGTCATGCCGGCTTCCGCGTGCTGGCGCACGATCGCGGCGCGCGTGTCGCGCATCGGATGGCGGCGGATCATCCGGCGGCGGTCGAGCGGCTCGCGCTGCTGGACATCGCGCCGACGCTGGCGATGTACGAGCAGACGACCGAGGCCTTCGCGCGGGCGTACTGGCACTGGTTCTTCCTGATCCAGCCGGCACCGATGCCGGAACGGCTCATCGAGGCCGATCCGGCGGCGTATGCGCTGGACGTGATGGGCCGGCGGCACGCGGGCCTGTCGGCCTTCGATCCGCGCGCGTTCGCCGAGTACCAGCGCGCGCTGGCGCTGCCCGGCACCGCGCACGGCATGTGCGAGGACTACCGGGCGGCGGCGGGCATCGACCTCGACCACGACCGCGCGGACCGCGACGCCGGCGCGAAGCTGGCGATGCCGCTGCGCGTGTACTGGGGCGCGCAGGGCGTGGTGGCGAAGTGCTTCGACCCGCTGAAGGAATGGCGACGCGTCGCGGTGGACGTCGACGGCGGGCCGCTGCCCTGCGGTCACTACATCCCGGAGGAAGCGCCGGACGCCCTGCTGGCGGCGGTGATGCCGTTCCTCACCGAGGGGCTTTGAGCGAAGCCGCCGCGAGGCCCGTTAGGCTGCACGCATGGCAGTGTCCGACGTGGACGGAGTGACGGGATGAACAAGCTGGTGGCGATCGGGCAGTTCCTGGGCGGCGCGGTCCTGTGGATCGCGGCGGTGGTGGCGGGCTACAACGCGCTCAAGCCGCTGATCGGCGCCGCGGAAGGCGCAGGCGCGCCGGCGGGAGCCGGCGGAGCGTTCGTGATCGTGCTGCTGCTGGCGGGTATCGGGACGTGGCTCATGCGCGCGGGCTGGCGCCGGTTGAGGGCGCGGGCGGGTGGGCATTGCTGAGCGATTATCGGTTCACGCGGCCAGCGTCGGCGGCCTCGGCACCGTTCGTGGGCACCTGCAGTTGAAATTCCGTCGTCAGATCGCGGGCGATGCGACCACCTTGAAGCACAACGACCCGCTGCGCCATTGCGATGGTCTCCGGTCGGTGAGCCACCAGGATACGCGTCAGTGCAATCCGCTTGATCGCCGCATTCACGGTCTGTTCGTTGCCGACGTCCAGATGGCTGGTGGCCTCGTCGAGGACCAGCAGCTTGGGGTCCCTGTAGAGCGCTCGAGCCAGCAGGATTCGCTGCTTCTGTCCACCAGACAAGCCTGTGCCTATGTCGCCGACCAAGGTGTTGTAGCCCATCGGCATTGACGCGATCTCGTCGTGGACCGCAGCAAGCTGCGTACATGTCTGCACACGCTCCTGATTCGGCTTGGGGTCGAAGAAGGTGATGTTGTCGGCGATCGATCCGGAGAACAGCTGGTCTTCCTGCATGACGGTTCCGATGATCCGCCGATAGTTGTGCAGTCCCAGGCTCTCAAGCTTCACGCCGCCCACAAGGATCTCTCCTTCCGTGGGCCTGAGCAGACCCAGCAGGATCTTGACCAAGGTCGTCTTGCCACAGCCCGAGGCCCCGGTGATTGCCAGACATTGCCCTGCTGGAATGATGAGATTGCAGTCCTTCAGCACGTCAGGCTCGCCATCCGCGTAGCGGAAGGAGACATTGCGGACCTCCAGCGTCGGTTCGATGCGCTCGGGATCCAGCTCGATGTCGTGCGTACTGTCTTCGGGGTCGGTCAGGACGATATCGGCCACGCGCTCACCATGCAGGCGCAGCATCCTCAGCTCGAAGAGCTTGTCGATCAGGGAGGCCATGCGTTGGCTGAACTGGTCCTTGTAGCTGATGAAAGCCAGGAGCATGCCCACCGAGAAGCGCGTGTCGAGCACTGCCAGCGCCGCCAGCCAGATCACGATGATCCGTTCAGCATTGAACAGCAGCGTATTGGCGGTTTGATAGGAGATCGACAGTTTGGCGATGCGCAGATCGGCGTTGAACTGCTCCGCAAGCGCGTTCATCCAGCCAATGCGGCGCTCCTCCGCACGGCCAAAGAGCCTCACGCTTTGAACGCCACGTGCAGACTCGAGAAAGTGGGTCTGCTGACGCGCGGCATGGACAATCTGTTCGGCCGTCGCTTCGCGCAAGGCCTGGAAGATCGTCCAGCGCAGAACGGCATAGATCGCCACTGCGCCCAGCGCGACGACTGTCAGTTGCACGCTGTAGAGCAGCATGACGACCAGCGTGCCGAAGACGAGCAGCCCGTCGACGATGCCTTCGACGAACTGGGTGGTCAAGCTGCGTTGAATCGTCTGGATCGAGCCGAAACGAGACACGATGTCGCCCAGGTGCCGCTTCTCGAAGTAAGGCAACGGCAGCTTCATCAGATGGGCGAAGGCGTTCCCCAACCACTGGAAGTTCAGATTGGTGGCGAGGACGGTCGTCACCCATGAACGTACCGCGCCGATCGCGGTCTGCATCAGCACCAGGACCAGGAACCCCATGCCGAGCACGGTGATGAGGTCACGGTCCGCGGCGATGAGGGCCTCGTCAACGATCCACTGCATGTAGAACGGCGTGACCAGGGCACAGACCTGCAGCGAGACCGCGAGCAGGATGATCTGCGCCAATCCACGGCGAAGGCCCACCACACGACCCATCAACGACGCGAGCGTGAAGCGTTGCTCGTCGCGTCGGGATTGGAAAGTCGAACTGGGGGTCAACTCCAGCGCGATCCCGGTGAAGTGATTCGACAAGGCGGCCATCGTCACGCGACGTTCGCCGACAGAAGGGTCGTGGATCATCACGCCCGATCGCCCGACCTTCTTCAGCACCACGAAGTGGTCCATGTCCCAGTGGAGGATGCACGGCAGCCTCAAACCGGACAGATGCTGTACATCAAGCTTCAGCGGTCGCGCCTGCAACCCGAGAGCCTGAGCCATGGCCACCAGGGCCTTGAGCGTTGCACCTTTGAGTGACACCGAGAAACGGCGCCTCATCGTCGTCAGGTCGATCCGGTGCCCCCAATAGCTGCACACCATCGCCAGGCAGGCCAATCCACATTCGGCAGCTTCCGATTGCAGATGAACTGGCAGGCGACGGCTTCCCCAGAAACGCGGAGACGGCGCTTGGCTTGGCACTGACATCATCTTGACTTCTTCTCTCAGAGACGACCGGTGATGGTGAGCAGCGGCTCCAACACCCACTCATACAGCCGACGCTTCTCCAGCAGCACATGGGCGTCGAGGGCCATGCCGGACCTGAGCGGATACGGCGCGCCGTACGCGGTCACCACCTGAGAATCAAGTTCGACGCGAACGCGATACAGCGGCTCGCCGCCCTGCGGAGCACTCGTCGCGGACGCGCTGATTTCGTCGGGCCGCAGCGCCGTTTGTGAGACCGCATTGACGCGCCCACGGTGCTGCCCGAACTTCTGATAGGGGTACGACTGATATCGAACCATCACGTCCATGCCCGGCTTGATGAATCCGGCAGCCCGCGAGGGCACGTACAACTCCGCGATCAACGGCGAGCCGCGCGGAACGATCGAGCCCAGCACCTGTCCCGCAGTGACCGCGAAACCCACTTCAGCGTTGACTGCGGCGACCACGCCATCCTGCGGCGCGCGAATGACGGATTCGCGTCGCACGTCGTTCTCGGTCAGCTCCTGATCAAGCGAGGCGATGCTGCGAGAGGCGGCCGCCTGGTCGCGTCGAGCCTGGATGCGCTGGTCCTTCAGCTCGGACCGGGCGGAAGCCAGATCCCGTTCCTGCGACGCCCGGGCGCGCTCGAGGTCACCGAGACGCTGCCGCTGGTCCAGCAGCTCGCCCTGCTTGTCCTGAACCTGGGCCGATGAAACAAAACCCTGGGTCTGCAGTTTGGTGTGCCGCTCCAATGTCTCTTCCGCCAGGGCGACTCGCCGCAGTTGCAAAGTCATCTGCGCGTCGACGCGGGCGACATCGTTGGCCAGATCGTCGGAACGGCGGGCCAAGGTCTCGATGCGCTGGCCCGACTGTTCCCGAAGTTGCTCGCGCTCGCCGTCGAAGCTCTGTCGCCGCGACTGAAGGAGGGCGGCTATCGCCTTCTCCGCATCACCTCCCGTGGCGCTGTTGCGCTGGCTGACGAGTGCGAACAGGACGTCTCCGGCGCGCACGACCTGACCCTCCTGCACCATCCGGCGGCTGACGATGCCGTTCTGTGTCGGTGTCAAACGGATCAGGCCGGCGGCCGGCACAACGGCCCCCGCTACCTGCGCCTTTCGCTGGTAGTCGCAGGTCGCGAAGAAGAGGATCAGGCCACACGCCATCGCGACGAACAATGCAACCAGCAGGCTGTGCCCGACCTGGTGGGTCAGGACGATCTCGCCATAGCGGCGAGAGCCTTGCTCCTTCAACACCGCGGTGCGAAACAAGGAACTGCTCATTTTGTGGATTCTGAATGGGCCGCGTTGGCCTGAATCCGCCGATATTCAGCGGAAAAGGGTCCCCGCCAATGTCGCTGGCAGATTGAATATGGCGTGTTGCAGCACAGTAATCCAATAAGCGCGCCGACCGCCGGACGGGTACCAGGCCACATAACTGGCACCGTAGACAAGAAATGCCACGGAGGCCGCGATGGCCATCCACGAGGCCGCTATTGCGTGCACCAGTGCCATGATGCATACCATGATGGCAACCGAAAGCCAGGCGCGGCAGAAGTGCCGCGCCACTCCGATCATCGCAATCATGATGAGATTCTCCAGCACCGGCGCAAAAAACAGGCCGGAAAGTATCCGAGGCCAGCCGACGCGATCTGGCAAGGATTCCGGCTGTGCGACCAGAATGAACGGCAGCGCAATACCTGCGGCGACCAACCAGGCAACCGGTGCGGTCAACGTCGCAAAGAGGAACCACCGCTCGTGGGCGATCAGCCGCCGCAAAAATTCAATGAGTCGGGACATGTCGTTGAAAGGGCCCCGAAGGGCCCTCAGCGCTTTTAACCGAAGGTGCCGGCGCCGCTGCCACTGCCGGTCTGGAATTCAGCCGCCGCGCCGGAGTTGTTGTAGTCCGCGATTGCTCCGCCGATGTACGGCGCCGCTTCTGCAGCGAAGAATTCCAGTACCTTCTTCCATCCGCCGCCGACGAGTTCCAGTTCTTCGACCGACAGTTCACGAATTTCATTCATCATTTTATTCCTCCTTGGAAACGTTCAGTTATGTCTGACTCAAACCAGACGAACGAACTATAGGCATGGTCGCAATGGCCAACCACTCCCCCACAAGAGGGTGAACTCGTCTGTCCAGCCGTATGGTACGTATCAGATACATCCAGCTGACCGGTCCGGCGCGTCAAGGCGGAATTATCGGAAAATCGGTACTTGGAATACGAAAAAGACATATGCCCCTGTATGCCAAAAAGGGATAAGGGCAAACGTCCTTGGCGCCTTACCTGGCGATCGTCGGATAGAGATCGTCCATCCACACGACCTCGTCCGCGTCGGACTGGAGGTCGGTTCGGCTGGCCGCGATGACGCGTCTTCCAGCGCCCACTCGCCGCCCGCGAGATGGCGAGCCAACGACTTGCGGGCTGTCGCCGGGGTCACGCCGTGCTCGGCTGCGGCCTGAGCGAAGGGCAACCCTTCGAAGGTGAGCTGCTGGGCCATCTGGACACCTGCGCGTCCTCTACCTGCGTCTGCGGCACGCAGCCGATCTTCGGTGCCATGGACTGCATCGCAGCCCACAGGGACGGGTACTCCCCGCGGGGCTCCAGCACCATCCGCAAAGCCTGCTCGCGAACCTGCGGTGAGGACTGATTCGACGATCGACCTCAAGTCATTCAGATGGGCGACGACAGACCGCGCTCAGATCGCCATGTCCCTGAGCCGCTTGCTGGCCTCGCGGTTGGCCAACAGCTCGGTGCCGTCCCGCATCAGGATGTGGAGCTGACTCTGTTCGCCGGGCCGCATCGACGCGACGAAATCGAGGTTGACGATGGCATTCCGATGCACGCGCAGGAATCGCGTCGCGTCCAGCCGGGCTTCGAGCTCGTTCAGCGGCATGCGAACGAGAAAGCTCTCGCCGCGCGCCATGATCTGCGTGTACTTGAGATCGGCGCGCAGATGCTCGATCTCGTCCAGCGCCAGCGGAAAGATGCGGCCGCGATCACGGACCAGGATGCGCGACAGCGGCGCACCTAGCCCGCCGCCAAGCGCCGCCACGGCGGCCGCGCCACGCTCGGCCATCGCGGCGGACGTGATCAAGGCCCGCTTCACCGCGGCATCGAAGCGCGCCGCCGTGAACGGCTTGAGGAGGTAGTCGAGCGCGTGCAGCTCGAAGGCCGCGACCGCGTGCTGGTCGTAGGCGGTGGTGAAGATCAGCGGCGGCATGTGCTCCCCGGCCGCGAGCAGCTCGCGCACCACCTCGAGACCCGTCAGTTCCGGCATCTGGATGTCCATGAACACGAGGTCCGGCGCGAGCGCGCGGATCAGCGTCAAGCCCTCGCGGCCGTTGGTCGCCTCGCCCACCAGCAGCAGATCCGGCGACGCCGCGATGAAGTCGCGCAGCGTCTCGCGGGCCAGCGGCTCGTCTTCGCAGATCAGGGCTCGGATGCTCATGCCGGCATCCTCATCGCCACCTCGAAGCCCGCGCCGGGCGTCGATGTCACCTCGAGCCGGGCGGCATCGCCCCACCGCAGCGCCAACCGCCGTGCCACCGTGCGCAGGCCCAGTCCCCGCCCCTCGGGCAGACCGCCGGCAACGGGAAGTGCGACGCCGGGACCGTCGTCGGCCACGACGATGTCCAGCGTCTGCGGCGTGCGGCGCACCGACACGCGCAGCGTGCCCGGCGCGCTTCGCGGATTGAAGGCGTGCTTGATGCTGTTCTCCACCAGCGGTTGCAGCGACAGGGCCGGCACGGTCGCGCTGAGCGCCGCAGCGTCCACCTGCCAGTCGACATGCAGCCTATCACCGAGGCGGATGGCCTCCAGCGACAGGTATTGCTCCGTGAAGGCGAGCTCGTCGCGCAGCAGCACCTGGTCTTCCCCGCTGCGCTCGGTGTCCAGCAGATAGCGGAGCATCTCGCTGAACATGAACAGCGCGTCTTCCGCGCGGCGGGCATCCTTGCGCACCAAGGCGAGGATGCTGTGCAGCGTGTTGAACAGGAAGTGCGGATTGAGCCTGTTGCGCAATGCGGCCAGTTCGCTTCGGGCCAGCAGCGTCTGCGCCTGCGCGGCGACCTCGGCCTGTGCCATGGCGCGGCGCACGGCGCGGTAGGCGCTGAAACCGCCGGCGGCCGCGGCGTAGGCCAGCATGCCGAATTCCAGTTGCCAGATGAACCAGTTCGCACGCGCGCGCTCCGCGCCCGCCACGCCGGCCTCGGCGACGATCCACAGCCACAGCAGCGCGTACCACGTCAGCACGAAGAGCACCGACACCGCGGCATGGGCCGCGATCTGTCGCCCGGCGCCGATTCGCCGAGCTTCCATCCAGCCCGTCACCGGCCAGAGGAGCAGCAGCAGCACGAACTGCGGCCCCATGTTGCGCAGTGTGCCGTGCACGGCGCTCCACAGATTGAAGCCGCGCGTCCAGACCCCGTCGGTCTCGACGGCGACCAGGTAGATCAGCAGCACCGGCAGCCACGCCAGCGCGTAGATGCGCACGACCTCGCGAGGGGGGATCCAGTCTGTCCACGAAGCGCGCATGGCCCCATTGTGGTCAAGATGAAGACCGGGGCGGATCCGGGACATCACGCGTCGGCCCGGCTCAGGTCGTAGCCGTTTCGAAACACCTCCCGGCCGTCTTCCGCGATCTCCACCTTCTCCAGCTTCAAGGAACGCATGGACACCTGCAGTGTCTGTCGGTAGGTCTTGCCTTCCGCCGTGTTGACGAGCACCACGGCATCGCCTTCATCGGACCGGGATGTGGAGACGATGCGATAGGACGTCTCCGTCCCCTTGCCGTCGCCCGATGCCCACACCATCCTGCCTTTGGTGAAGTCGAACAGCCAGCGGTCGTAGGAATACACCGTCTTCCCCGGACCGTCATCGAAAACGAAGTAGAGGCTCAGGCCCGAAGGCGTCAGCAGCGCCGCGTGCATGCGGCAAGGCAGGGTGACCAGACGCTCGGCCTTGCCCCAGTCCCGGTAGGTCAGCGTCCCGCGCCAGGACCCGGCCAGGTGGCCGAGCAGCGGGTTCGGCGCCGCGTCGTAAAGGGCGAACGAATTCCGGGCGCCCAGTGTCGCGAGCAGGCCCAGAAGACCGAGGAGAAGCGGGCGACGTTGCATGTCAGCACTCCGATCGACGGGGGCGTCGTCAGGGCCGGACTGTGAGGGGGCCGGCCCAACGCTGATGTGGCGACGCGATGAGTTGAGGCCCTCCGGACATCAACTCACGGATTCATGGGTTGGGCGCCCCGACCGCGACCGTCACCTGGCGATGGTCGGATAGAGATCGTCCATCCACACCACCTCGTCCGCGTAGGACTGGAGGTCGGTCGACAGATTGGCCTGCAGGCCACTGACCCAGACTTCCTTCTTGAGATCGGACTTGACGTAGGAGATCGCGTCTTCAAAGTCGCCGTCGCCCGCCGACAGGATCAACCGGTCGTAGACGTTCTGCACCGCGAGTTTGATCAGCAGCGTCGCGATCGCGACGTCCACGCCCTTCTGCACTTCACGGTCGAACTGGACGCCGCAATCCGGACATTGAAGATGCAAGTTCTTCATCTCGTACAGCTGGACGCGGATCTTCGGACCTCGCGGCGGCGCTGCCTTGAGCCACGTGTGGAACGCGCTCTGCTGATCCGTCGCCAGGTCGCGCGTGGAGTTCAGGTAGTAGCTCTCGTAGAACGGACCACCGTTGCGCTGCACGAGCTCGTTCTTGAGCTTCAGGTAATCGAACGGACGGCCGCGACCCACGTTGAACAGGTAGGCGCCGTCGATGATCCAGACCGTTTTCATGCTTCCTTTCGGTTGAGCAGATTCTAGGCAGCAGACCTGCGACGCGCGTCTCCCAGACCTAGACCGGCACGAACATCCCTTCGCCGCCGTGGTCGTATAGCCTGACCGGTCGATTCCGCTGCATCACGGAAGCCAGTTGCTGGCGCAACGCGTTGGAACTCATGGCCTGCGGTTCGGGGACATGGCGTCCCTCCTTGTAGCGCTGCACGCCGCGAGGCGAGAGCAGAAAGTCCAGCCGCACGCGCCAGCTCGAAGCCACGAGACTGGCCTGAAGTGCGGGCGACAGCGCATGAACCGTCCGATCCAACAAGGCCAGCAGTCGAGCAAATCGAGCGAAGGTGGAGGGCTCATCGACAGAGCGCGAGCAGATCAGGATGGCCGGAGCTGGAACTGCCGGTGAGGTGTCGACGATGTCGGAGAACTTCCAAAGCGGCTCGTGGTGCGCGATCCGGTTGCGCACATCACTGAACTCGAGGAACTCCAGGCAAGCCGCATGACGGGCGTGGCGGTGGAACCAGTTGGGCGACGCACCGTGCCGGCTCAGCGGATGGTCCGGAAGGATCCTGGACAGAAGCGTGGGGAACTGCTTCGACACCCAGGTGAGGATCCTGGGCCAGAACCCAAAGGTCAACCTGGACACGATTTCATCCGGAGAGAGCACGGCCTGGGGCGCATTGTCGCGAACCCGCCTGATCTGATTTTTCGCTTCAGCTTTCAACGACCCCGCATGGATGTCCCACCAATGGCAACTTGAACTGGCGCCCATGCTGGCATTCAGGCTGAGCTCGCAATGGATGCTGTTGCGCAGGGCGATCTCAAGGTAGGAAAGAAGCTTGGACAGCTCGCCACAGACCTCTCCATTCCACATGTAGAGGCCGACGGCCGTGTCGGCGTCGACTTTCCAGTAGCCCCGGTAGCTATCGAGACGAGGTTTGGAGATGACCCGTTCGAACATTTGACTCTGAGGATGCATCCAGGCTTGTCCCCACGCGCTCGCTGGAGTAAATTTCCACCCCTGACGCGCCGGTTAGACAACCCGAAAGGGCGCGACCCGGTGAAAAGAGTGTGAAGGCCTCCGCAAGGAGGCTTTCCGCTTTCTGGAGCAGGCTTCGGCGCAGTCCTAAGCCACCGTCGACACGCGCTGCGTGCGCTCCAAGGTCTTCTTGGGTGACACCAACGTTAGCGTCGCGCCCGGCAAGAACAATGACCTCCACTCGTGGAGGAGGCGCGGTTGCCTACGACAACGCGTCAGAGCACCCACTGCAATCAGCGAACAACGAAAAAAAGGGCGTGCATCCCTGCACGCCCAAAGGGGCACCGGTAAAGGTCCGGTCGCATTTGAAAGGGGCCGGGTCTTGCCCGGCCGGGGCTCAGGCTGGCGTGGTCCAGCCGCCGCCCAGGGCGCGGACGAGTCCGACCGTCGCCTGGTACTGCGCGGCCTGCACCTGCAGCGCCGCGCGGCGGTTGCGCAGCTCGCTGCGGCGCGCGTCGAGCAGGTCGAGCTGACTCACCAGCCCGTTGCGGTAGCGCGAGTCCGACAGCGCCGTCGCACGCGTCGACGACTGGACCGCCTGCCCCTGCACTTCCGCCTGCTGCGACAAGGTCTGCAGACCGACCAGCGAATCCTCGACCTCGCGCAGCGCCTGCAGCAGTTGCTGGCGGTAGCTGGCCATCGCGAGGTCCAGGCCCGCCTTCGCCGACTCCACGCCCGCCTTGCGGCGGCCGCCGTCGAAGATCGGCAGCGACAGCAGCGCATCGACCGACCACGCGCGCGCCGACCAGCGGAACACGTCGCTCAGCTCCGGCGACGCGTAGCCGCCGTTGGCCGTCAGCGTCAGGCTCGGGAACCACGCGGCCTGCGCCACGCCCACCCGCGACTGCGCCGCCAGCAGGCTGCGCTGCGACGCAGCCACGTCCGGGCGACGCGCCAGCACCGTGCTCGGCAGACCCGATGGAATCGACGGCAGCGGCGCGAGCGCCGTGTCTTCCGCCACCTTGAAGCCCGACGCGGGCTCGCCCAGCAGCACCGACAGCGCGTTCTCCAGCTCGGCGCGGCGGCGGTCGAGGCTGATCGCCTCGGCCTCGGTCGCGGCGACTTCCGTCTGCACGCGCGCCAGGTCCAGCTCGGCGACGTCGCCCGCCTGATAACGACGCTGCGTCAGCGCCAGCGTCTCGCGGTAGGCCGCGACGGTGTCGCGCACCAGCCGGCGTTCCTGATCGGCGAAACGCAGCGCCAGGTAGGTCTGCGCCACGTCCGCCTGCACCATCAGCCGCGTGGATTGCAGCAGCGCTTCACGCGACTGCGCATCCAGCGAGGCCGCACGCGTCGCCTCCGACAGGCGGCCGGAGAGATCGACCTCCCAGCTCGCGCCCAGGCCGGCGTTGTAGACCGTCGTGGCGGCCGGGCCCTGGCCCGCCACCGTGCCGCGTGTGGCACCGGCGCTGGCGCCAACCTGCGGCAGGCGATCCGCATTCGTGCTGCGCAGCAGCGCACGCGCTTGCGCCAGTCGCGCCGCCGCGCCTTGCAGGTCGTTGTTGCCGACCAGCGAGCGGCGGATCAGATCGTTCAGCGTCGCATCGCCGAACGCCAGCCACCAGTCGCCGCGCGGCTCGGCATCGGCCGGCGGGGCCACCGCCCAGCGCGCCTCGCCTACCGTCGCGGTCGCGGCCGCGGTCGCCTGCGACTTGAAGGCCGTCGGCGTCGCCGGAATGCGCGATTCGTCGATCGGCGGCGGTGTCGCGCAACCGGCCAGCACCAGGGCCGCCAGCAGCGTTGTCATCATCAGTTTCGTTTTCATGGCTCGAATCCTTTATTCGTGCTCGTGGCGCGGCGCGGCGGGATGCGGACGGGCGTTGCCGCCCGCGCCGAAATCGTGGCCCTCGCCCTGCGCGGGCTGCACGAACGCCTCGACGTCATGCGGCACCTCGCCGTGCTGCTTGAGCGGCCGGTTGCCGGTCAGGCGGCGCACCACCACGTAGAACACCGGCGTCAGGAACAGGCCGAAGGCCGTCACGCCGATCATCCCGGCGAACACCGCCACGCCCATCGCGTTGCGCATCTCGGCGCCCGCGCCGGTGGCCAGCACCAGCGGCAGCACGCCCATCACGAATGCCATCGACGTCATCAGGATCGGACGCAGACGCAGCCGGCTCGCCTCGATGGCCGCCTGCAGCGGCGTCCTGCCGGCGAATTCCAGCTCCCGGGCGAACTCCACGATCAGGATCGCGTTCTTCGCCGACAAGCCCACCAGCACGATCAACCCGATCTGCGTGAAGACGTTGTTGTCCCCGTGGCTCAGCCACACGCCGGTCATCGCCGCCATCAGCCCCATCGGCACGATCAGGATGATCGCCACCGGCAGCGACAGGCTCTCGTACTGCGCGGCCAGCACCAGGAACACCAGCAGGATGGCCAGCGGGAACACCCACACGCCCGAATTGCCGGCCAGGATCTCCTGGTAGGTCAGCTCGGTCCACTCGTAGCTGATGCCCGGGGGCAGCGTCTCCGCGGCGATGCGCGCGACCGCGTCCTGCGCCTGGCCGGTCGAGTAGCCGGGCGCCGCGCCGCCGTTGATGTCGGCCGACAGGAAGCCGTTGTAGCGCATCGCGCGTTCCGGGCCGAAGCTCGGCTCGACCTTCATCAGCGCCGACAGCGGCACCATCTCGCCCGAGGCCGAACGCACCTTCAGCAGGCCCACGTCCTCGGCACGGGCGCGGTAGGCGGCGTCCGCCTGCACGCGGACCGTGTAGGTGCGGCCGAACTTGTTGAAGTCGTTGACGTACAGCGAGCCCAGGTAGATCTGCATCGTGTCGAACACGTCCGTCACCGCCACGCCCAGCTGGCGTGCCTTGGTGCGGTCCAGGTTCGCGTACAGCTGCGGCACGTTGACCTGGTAGCTGCTGAACAGACCCGCCAGTTCCGGCGCCTTCTGCGCCTTGGCCATGAAGGCCTTCACCGCGCCGTCGAGCGCCTCGTAGCCAAGGCCGCCGCGGTCTTCCAGCTGGAACTTGAAGCCGCCGGTGGTGCCCAGGCCCTGCACCGGCGGGGGCGGGAACATCACGACGAAGGCGTCCTGCAGCTGACCGAAGTCGGCGTTCATCTTGGCGGCGATCTCGCCGGCGGACAGGCCCTTGCCGGTGCGCTCGTCGAAGGACTTCAGCGACGCGAACACGATGCCCGAGTTCGAGCTGTTGGTGAAGCCGTTGATCGACAGGCCCGGGAACGAGATGGCGTGCTCCACGCCCGGCGTCTTCATCGCAATCTCGCTCATGCGGCGGATCACGTCTTCGGTGCGGTCCAGCGTGGCGCCGTCCGGCAGCTGCGCGAAGCCGATCAGGTACTGCTTGTCCTGGCCCGGAACGAAGCCGCTCGGCACCGCCTTGAACAGGCCCACCGTCAGGCCCAGCAGGGCGGCGTAGACGATCAGCATGATCACCTTGCGCGAGATTGCCCGGGTCACGCCGTTGCTGTAGGCCTTGGCGCCGCGGTTGAACAGCCGGTTGAAGCCGCCGAAGAAGCGGCCCAGCACCTTGTCCATCGCGCGGGTCAGCCAGTCCTTGGGCGCGTCGTGGCCCTTGAGCAGCATCGCGGCCAGCGCGGGGGACAGCGTCAGCGAGTTGACCGCCGAGATCACCGTCGACATCGCGATCGTCAGCGCGAACTGCTTGTAGAACTGGCCCGTCAGGCCGGTGATGAAGGCCAGCGGCACGAACACCGCGACCAGCACCAGCGCGATCGCGATGATGGGACCCGACACTTCGCGCATCGCGCGGTAGGTCGCCTCACGCGGACTCAGGCCCGCCTCGATGTTGCGCTCGACGTTCTCCACGACCACGATCGCGTCGTCCACCACGATGCCGATCGCCAGCACGAGGCCGAACAGCGACAGCGCGTTGATCGAGAAACCGAAGAGATGCATCACCGCGAAGGTGCCGATGATGGACACCGGCACCGCCAGCAGCGGGATGATGGACGCGCGCCAGGTCTGCAGGAACAGGATCACGACCAGCACGACCAGCGCCACCGCTTCCAGCAGCGTGTGGACGACGGACTCGATGGACGCCCGCACGAACTGCGTCGGGTCGTAGACGATGGAGTAGTCCACGCCTTCGGGCATGGCCTTCTTGAGCTCGGCCATCGTGGCGCGCACGTTGTTCGAGATCTCGATCGCGTTCGAGCCCGGGGCCTGGAAGATCGGGATCGCCACCGCGGACTTGTTGTCCAGCAGCGAGCGCAGCGCGTATTCGGCGGCGCCCAGCTCGATGCGGCCCAGGTCGCGCAGACGCGTCACCTGGCCGTTGGCACCGGACTTGACGATGATGTCGCCGAATTCCTGCTCGTTGTTCAGACGGCCTTGCGCGTTGATCGGCAGCTGCAGGTCGATGCCCTGCAGGCCCGGCGAAGCGCCGACGACACCGGCGGCCGCCTGCACGTTCTGCTCGCGGATCGCCTGGACGACGTCGCTGGCCGACAGGCCGTGCTCGGCGACCTTCTGCGGGTCCAGCCAGACGCGCATCGAGTAGTCCCCCGAGCCGAACAACTGCACCTGGCCCACGCCCTGGATACGCGCCAGGCGGTCCTTGACGTTCAGCACCGCGTAGTTGCGGAGGTAGGTCATGTCGTAGCGGTCGTTGGGCGACAGCAAGTGCACGACCATGGTCAGGTCGGGGCTGCTCTTGACCGTGGTCAGGCCGAGTCGGCGGACCTCCTCGGGCAGGCGCGGCTCGGCCTGCGAGACGCGGTTCTGCACCAGCTGCTGGGCCTTGTCCGGGTCGGTGCCCAGCTTGAAGGTGACCGTCAGCGTCATCAGGCCGTCGGTGGTCGCCTGGCTGCCCATGTAGAGCATGCCTTCGACGCCGTTGATCGATTCCTCGAGCGGCGTGGCCACGGCTTCCGCGATGACCTTGGGATTGGCGCCGGGGTACTGCGCGCGGACGACCACCTGCGGCGGCACGACTTCCGGGTATTCCGAGATCGGCAGCACGCGCACGGCGAGCAGCCCGGAGACGAAGATCAGCACCGACAGCACGCCCGCGAAGATCGGGCGGTCGATGAAGAATTTGGAGAGATTCATGTCAGTCTTTCAAGTCGACTGGAGAAAACGGCAAAGGTCCCCCCGCGGGGCAGCGTCGCGCCGCCCCGGAGGCTGTCCGTCGCCCCATGGGGACGGGTCTTGCCCGTCCCTTCGGGTTCAGGTCAGGTCTTGTCCGCCTTGGGAGCGCCGTCCTTGGCCTGGATCTCGGCCTTGGCGTTCATCGGGACGATGGTCGGAGCGACCAGCGCACCGGGGCGGACACGCTGCAGGCCGTTGACGACCACGCGTTCGTTGGCCTTCAGGCCCGACGTCACGACACGCAGGCCGTCGACGTTGGCGCCCAGCAGGACCTCGCGGTAGCTCAGCGTGTTGTCCGCGCCGACCACCATCACGAAGCGCTTGTTCTGGTCGGTGCCGACCGCGCGCTCGTTGACGAGCACGGCCGCGCTCTTCTTGGCCTGGCCCAGGCGGATGCGGGCGAACTGGCCCGGGATCAGCGCGCCGTCCTTGTTGTCCAGCACCGCGCGCACGCGCACCGTGCCGCTGCGGGCGTCGACCTGGTTGTCGATCAGTTGCAGCTTGCCGTTGAACGGCGTGTCCGCGGTCGCGGCCGTGCCGATCTGGACGGGGATGCTCGACAGGGCGCCGGAGGCGATCCTGGCGTTGCCGTGCAGCTCGTTCAGCGCGCGGGCGACGGTGCCTTCGTCGGCATCGAAGCTGGCGTAGATCGGGCTGACCGACACCAGCGTCGTCAGCACCGGCGCGCCCGGACCGGCGGCCACGAGGTTGCCCTGCGTCACTTCCAGCTTGCCGACGCGACCGGCCACCGGCGCCTTCACCTGCGTGTAGCCAAGGTTCAGCTTCGCCGACTGCAGCGCGGCCTGCGCGGCGCGCAGGTTGGCGTTGGCTTCATTGGCGGCGTTGCTGCGCTCGTCGAGCTCGCGCTGCGCGATGGCGCGCTCGCTCCACAGGCGGGTGGAGCGCTCCAGCTCGCTCTTCGAATAGCTGACGCGGGCCTGCGCGGCCAGCACCTGCGCTTCGGCGCGGTCGACCTCGGCCTGGTAGGGCGCGGGATCGATGGTGATCAGCAGTTCGCCGGCCTTGACCAGCGCCCCTTCCCGGAAATGCACCGACTGCACGGCGCCGGACACGCGGGCGCGCACATCGACGCGCTCCACGGCTTCCAGGCGGCCCGAGAACTCGTCCCACGCGGCCACTTCCTGGCTCGCGACGGTGGCGACGGAGACGGGAATCGCCTGCGGCGCGCCCGACGGTTGGTTGGCGACCGCCTGCTGGCTGTGCAGGCCGACGACGAGGGCCCCGACGACCGCGGCGACGGCGGTGAGCGAGGTGGCAAAGATCTTCTTGTTCATGGTGGGTGCTCCGGTGACGGGGGTAGACGTTGGGAGTTCTTGGCGGGCTCTTGAGGTCAGGCGGGTTGCAGTCGGCGCTTGCCGGCCGGTGGGATCAGGGACAGGAAATCGGCCAGCTTCTGGCGCAGGGCGCTCGCCCAGGGCAGCTGGAGGGCGGACAGCGAGGGCAGCTTCATCAGGCTGCAGGGCCAGCCGCTGGGGCCGGCGATCAGCGCCTGCTGCACGTCGACGCCGGCGCGCTTCATCGCGCGGGCATAGGCCAGCGCCTCGTCGCGCATCGGGTCGTCCTCGGCGCTGACCACCAGCGCCGGCACCAGGCCCGACAGGCGGCCGGTGTTGGCCGGCGCGGCGTAGGGGTGATCGCCGTCCTCGCATTCGCCGAGGTAGGCGCGCCAGCCGTGCATCCAGCGGCACTCGCCGTAGCCGGCGTCGGCCTGGCGCAGCGAGGCGGTGCCCATGCAGGGATTGAGCATGGGCCCGATCAGGATCTGGCCGGACAGCTTGCGGTGGCCCTGGTCGCGCGCCATCAGGGCCAGCGCGGCGGCGAGGTTGCCGCCGGCTTCTTCGCCGGCGACGATCAGCGGCGCGCCCTTGCCCGACAGCTTGGCGCGCGCCTTGTGCACGCCGGACAGCAGCGCGTCCAGCGTCTTCAGCGCGGTCGGGAACACGGTGGCCTCGCCGGTCGGGTAGTCGACGTCGACGACGACCGCGCCCGCGTCCGCCAGCAGGCGGGAGACCAGCTCGCCGCTGTCCAGGTCGCCGCGGGTGAAGGCGCCACCGTGCAGATGCATGACGACGGGTGCGTCCTTGCGACGCGCCGCGCCCTTGTACACGCGCACCGGCACCACGCCGTCGCCGGCGGGCAGGAGGTCGTCGTGGCAGGAGGTCAGCGGCAGCGCATCCATGGCAGGGCCAAAGGCCTGCTCCCCGTGGGGGCAGACCGGTTCATGTTGCAATGCAGCGAAGTTTGGAGACTGGACGCCGTCCGATAAACAGCCTGGAGCGCGAATCAGCGTTTCATCGACGAAACAATCGATCGGGCAGGATGGCGACCTCGCGCGCGCGCAGACGCGCCGGGTTGTGTTGACGGAGCAGTGGCGGTGATGACCGCCGTCAGGGGTCAAGGATGGACAAGCTCAATGCCATGCAGGCTTTCGCACGCGTCGTGGAAGCCGGAACGTTCACGCGGGCGGCGGAATCGCTGGACCTGCCCAAGACCGCGGTGACGCGGTTGATCCAGTCGCTGGAGGACCACCTCAAGGTCAAGCTGCTGAACCGCACGACGCGGCGCGTCAGCGTGACGCCGGACGGCGCCGCGTATTACGAGCGGGTGACGCGGCTGCTGTCGGACATCGAGGAACTCGAGGGGTCGGTGTCGCATGCGCGCGCGGCGCCGAAGGGGCGCATCCGCGTGGATGTGGCGTCGAGTGTGGCGCGCTTGCTGCTGATTCCTGCACTTCCGGAGTTCTATGCAAGACATCCGGACATCCAGATCGACCTCGGCGTGTCGGACCGGCCGGTGGACCTGATCGGCGACAGCGTCGACTGCGTCGTGCGCGGCGGCGAGATCACCGACCAGTCGCTGGTCGCGCGCCGCATCGGCGACTGGGGTTACGGCTGCTGCGCGTCGCCGGCCTACATCCAGCAGCACGGCCTGCCGCAGCATCCGCTGGACCTGGAGTCCGACCAGCACCACGTGGTCAGCTATTTCTCGACGCGCACCGGCAAGCGTTTCCCGTTCGACTACAGCAAGAACGGCCAGCGCTACGAGATCTACGGCCACTACAAGGTCTCGGTGAACGACGGCAACGCGTACATGACCGCGGGCCTGACGGGGCTGGGCGTGATCCAGGCGCCCTACTTCATGATCAAGCCGCACATCGACTCGGGCGAGCTGGTGCCCTTCCTCTGCGACTGGGAATCGGACCCGCTGCCGCTGTACGTCGTGTACCCGCCGAACCGGCACCTGAGCACCAAGCTGCGCGTGTTCGTCGACTGGATCGCGGAGCTGTTCGAACGCCATTCGCAATGGCAGAAGCAGCTGGTCGCAAGCTGCGAGGCCAAGCGCACCGAGTCGGACGCGGAATACATCCCGCTGCAGGCGAATGCGGCGAAGCAGGCGGTGCTGAGCGCGGCCTGAGGCACGAGGCACGAGGCACGAGGCACGAAGCACGCGGTCGAGGTCGAGCTTTGAGGCTTCACACCGTCCCGACGCCGCTTGAGCGTCACGGCAAGCGCCCATAATCGTCGCCAACCTCCGGTCGCCGCCAAGCCTTCGGAAGCGTTCGCGCCTCCGGCCGCGGGGGTTCCCCGCGGCGCTTTCCACAGTCAGTCATCCGGCGCCGATACTCAACCGCGCTGCCGCGCGGAGCTGTATCAGCAGGACCCGTCAGTTGGCGGCGCATCGGGGGTCACCTCTTGCCTCCCCCGTCGCCGCCATTGCGGCGTCGACAAGGACCGCCCGCCGCCGATGACCGTTGCCGCGCCGTTGACCTATCCCCGCTGGATCGCGCTGGCGCTCGCCCGCGCGCTGCAGGCGGACGACGAGTCACCGCGTGCCCGTGAGGCCGAGGCGCTGCAGGCGCGTGCCGAGCAATGCCTCGGCGCCGAGGCGCGGCCCTGGCTGAAGCCGCTGTGCGTGGCGCTCGCGCGATGGACGACGCCGGTGTGGCGGGCGCATTCGGTGAGCAGCCTCGCCGAAGCGCTGCTGGAGATCGGGGCCTTCCACGAAGGCTTCGATCGCGAACGCTTTCCGCGACCGACGGTGCGGCGCCTGCTGCTGCGACCCTCGCGGATGCGGCCCTTGCCTTTCGCGCTGGAACACCTGGCGCTGCCGGACTGGCCGACGGAGGCCGACCTGGCGGCGTGGCTCGGCCTGACGCTCGACGAGCTCGATCGCTTCGCCGGTCCCGCGCGGCAGTACCGGGAGTCCATTGCCACGCCGCAGCGCCCGCATGTCACGCCGACGCCTCACTATCGATGCCTGCTCGTGCCGAAACGCCGCGGCGGCCTGCGGCTGCTCGAAGCGCCATTGCCGCGCCTGAAGGCCATCCAGCGGCGTCTGCTCGACGGCCTCCTGAACACGCTCCCCTGCCACGAAGCCGCTCACGGATTAGTGCCGGGCCGCAACGTCGCGACGAATGCGACCGTGCACGCCGATCAGGACTTCGTCATCCGCTTCGACCTGCGCGACTTCTTCCCCAGCATCGGACGCGCTCGGATCGCGGCGACGTTCCGGACGCTGGGCTTCTCCGACGCCGTCGTCGAACGGCTGACGACGCTTTGCACGGCGCGCACGCCGGTCGCGGTGCGAGAGCGCCTGCGCGAGGACGGCTCGATCGACTTCGACGGCGCGAAGCGGCTCGCCTCGCCGCATCTGCCGCAGGGCGCGCCGACATCGCCGGCGCTGGCCAATCTCTGCGCATTCCCGCTTGACATGCGGCTGGACGGGCTCGCCCATCGCTTCGGCGCGCGCTACACGCGGTATGCGGATGACCTCGTGTTCTCCGGCCCCGCAACACTGCGCCGCGATCAACGTGAGTTCCGCGCCTGGGTGCAGGCGATCGTCGAAGACGAGGGCTTCTGGCTGCGACGCGACAAGACGCACGCGATGCCCAAGGGCGGCCGGCAGCAGGTAACCGGCGTCGTCGTCAATGCGAAGCCGAACCTCGCGCGGGAGGACTTCGATCGCTTGAAGGCAGAGCTGCACCGGCTCGGCAGGTCGAGCGCAAGCGGCACGGTTGATCCGGCACTGCGTTCACCGCTGCTCGGGCGTCTCGCGTGGGCCAGGCAATTCCTGGCACCCTCGCGGGTCGAGAAGCTGCAGCGGATGTTCGACGCGATCGCGTTCGACGCGGCTCGCTGACCTCACTCGTTTCGCATTGCAGCGCCGCGCTCAGCCAGCAAGTGCGTGAGCAGGCTGCGATGGCAACGCTCCGGATTGTCGCAATAGCAGCCCATCGACAGATTGGACGTGTGCGACAGAACCGCCAGCGTGTCCAGCAACTGCGATGGCGCGGACTCGCTCATCTCCTTGCGATACGCGCGGGCGAAGGCGGTCCATTGCTTGTCGTCCTCGGCCGCCCGGCCTTGCGCCATCAGCTCCGCGCTGGGCGAGAGCAATGGCAGCCAGCTGTCGTAGTAGTCCAGACGCCCGTAGTCCTCCTTGCGGATCCCGCGCGGCGGGCGACGGACGGTGCCAAGACGAGGGCCCTCGTCGGGCAGGCGCGGTGTGACACCGAGTTGGACGATGCGGATGCTCATGGCGACATGATCACGCGGTGTCGACCGGATTTCCAGGAGGGAATCCTGGGGCCGGATCGATGCCCAGCTGCTGCGGTCGAAGGGCCTTGGTCCCCTGGCTCGTGTGGCGCTGAGCGAGCTGCACGACACAGCGAACGCCGCAATTCAACCAAGACTCTCAATGCGCGCTTTAGGCTGGAAGCGGACGGACATCAGGCACGATTCAGAGTCCTGACGAGCAGCTCCGCCGGCCACAGGCCCATGTGTCCACAGCCCATGGTGGGAGTCGCGGCGGACAGTGAGCCTTCGACCATCACCCGCCTCCCGTTGAGACGACGACAGGCTTCTCGGTCGAATCCAAGTGAGCCAGTCCCGACCCATAGCCAAATCGAGGACCGATACCCATCGGCTCGCTCGTCGGCTGGGAAGTGACTCACACACACGTCTTCAAAGTCGAAACTCAGGACCCCCTCAATGCGGATGTCCAGACCTTCCAGCTCAGGGAGGCGTGCCAGAGCTTCGTTGACCGACAGGTGGTAGTCCATGGGGGCGGAGCCTACTTCAACTTGGTCCGCTTCCGCTGCGATGCAGCCGCGGCTTCAGGCTGGGAGCGGAAGTTGGTGGTTGGCGCGGCGGACGATCGATTTCCGCCGTAGCGGCCCTCAATGAAAGACGACCTCGGGTCAGATCACTTCATCGCGCGGGCTTCTCTCACCCCAGCGACTGGCGCGCAAAGCGCAGCGCAATCAATTGCGAACCCAGTCCGCTTCCGATGAAGACGGCGCGGCGATTGGAGGAGAGTTGGCCAAGCCAGTCGAAGACTCCACCATCGGCCAGCGGAAGCTCACCTCCGTCGGGTGCCGGCACCCATATTCGATAGCGAAGTCCGCCCGAGTAATAAGGATGCTCTAGAGGCTGCAGGTCGGCGCTCAGGATGTCGGCAATCCGGGACCCGAGTTGCCGCTTTTCCGCCGACACGAGCACCTCCACGCGAGGCCGGTGCAGTGAGTAGCCCAACTGTTCGAGCCGAAGCAAACCTGCAAGCATCGTGCGCACATGCAGCACCACCGCCTCGACCGTGAACGCGTGATCCTTGCGTTCAACGCCCCCGCTTCCGAGGGCGAACAGACGAAAGTGTTGGGCGTATCCTGGTTGCCTCGGAAAGGGTTGGGCTCGCAGGACGCGGTGGCTTGTGGCCAGGTGAACATCAGCCGCCGAGGATGCCCGCATTCGCAGCGAACACTCCAACGCGAGAACATTCGTCGGGTCCGATACGACCTCGGTCGACCGCAACGCTGACAGGACGCGGTTCTGATGAGAGGGACCAACAACCGAACAGGCCCCCATGGGAGCCACCGGTGACAGTTCGACCGCCTCGAAGCGCTCGGCGGCCACCAGCAATTGAGCGTCGATGGCAAGCATTGCACGGAGGTCAATCGCCGACGGTGCGCAAAAGGGGTCGCGGACATACTGATCGACCAGTTCGCTCGCGCATCGCGCCTCGGCTCGTGCATGCATCACTTCAAGCAACAGCGATTGAAGAGCAGAGCCAGTCAAACCGTCTGCCAGCCGACTAAAGGCCGCTGCACCTACCGAATCGACTATCCACGCGCGATCTGCCATCCGCAAAATAATACAGCCGGCGCGGAATCACGTCCGCCTTGCGCTTGAAAGTCTGCATTCGTTGCAAAGCCGTTGCGACGTCAGGTTTGGAGCGGACGCACATGGCTCAGATAGTGGAGGGTGATGGAACCAGTCGCGGGACAAGTGCTCGGAGTGTCAACGCACCCCCTTAGACCTCGCCTTCGAGATTCACAAACGCCTGCACCTCCTCGTCAGTGGGCGGCCAAGCCGCACCTCGCACGTCGAGCAAACGCGCCAAGCTGAGAAGCTGCATTAGGTCTTCGGCCAACAGGCTGGTAGTGGCGCTTTCCGCTCGATACCCTTCGGTCGTCAGTGTGACTGTGTAGCCCGCTCGGCGGAGGGTCGATAGGGCCGCAGCCAGGGTGTTGAGCGCGGAGGTGAGGAACAGGCGTTTGCTCATTCCACCATCGTAGGCGCAACGTCCGCTTCCGCTGCCAAGCAGTCCCTCGCGGAGCCGTGATCACGCTGCTGAGCCTGAGGTCCAACCGCGGAAACGCGCACGCACCCGCCGCAAATCCGAATCCGCGCCCTCCTTACATCCGCTCATCCGCCGCCCATGCAGTTCACGCCGCCGCGCTGCGTCTTCGTCTCCTGGTGCTCGAAACGCGGGGCGTCGATGACGACACTCCATCCATCGACACAGCCCACCGATCCAGGAGAACGACATGACCCACCGCTTCAACATCGAATCCGCCACCAGCCGCACCATCAAGGCGGTCGCTTTTGGGGCGGTCGCTGCGGTGGTGATGGGCCTGGGCATCGCGCACGCAGAAGGCCAGCGCGAAGCGCGCGCTCAAATCGTCGCTCTGGATCCGGTGGTGATCACCGTGAAGCGCCAGCAACTGCCGACGGTCTACGTCACCGGCCGCCGCGACAACTCGGCCGATGGCGCCCAGGTCGCCTCGGCGCTGTGAATCCCGAAGGTTGCGCGGCATCGATGGGGACATCCATCGGCTGAAGCCCAAGGATCATTCCCCCAGCAGAACGCCCGGCTCGCGCCGGGCGTTCTGCTTTTAAGGTCCGTTTCCGCCCCCGCTCCAAAGCGTCCCTCCGTCCCGACCACGGGCAGCAGATGAGCAACGAGTTCTCCTTCGCAGCCCCAGTCCATCCAACGCTGCGTTCCCATGGCCAACAATTGGATCCTGCACGCACCCGCTCATCCGTTGTCCATGGTTCTTGACCCTTCACCCTGCTCGTCCTCACCGCGGCCATGGCCGCCGCCTCGGCGCTGTACTTGGCCGCGGAATGGGGCAGCGTGCGCGAACGTTCGCTGCAGCTCTGGAGCACGGGCTTCGCCATCATCGCCGTGGGCAGCGTGCTGGCCCTGCTGCGTTCCAGCGGCCATATGCTGTTCGGAATCTGGTTTCCGAATGGCTTGCTGATCGGCGCCCACTGGATGTTCCTGGCCGGCGTCGCGCGATTCACGCGCACCCGGCTGCCACGCGCCTGGTGGTTGCTGGTCGTCGTCTGGCTCGCGATGCTGCTTCTGCCCGACGGGCCCTGGTGGTCCAAGGCGATGCTGGGCATCCAGTCCCTGCTGATTGCCGTCATCACCCTGCGCGCGGGCCTGCTGCTGCGCCCTCACGGCGGCATGTTGAGCCCGGGCGCGGCGCAACTGCGCTTCGTCCTGCTGGCACACGGCCTGTTCTACCTCGCCAAGGCCGCCTCGGCCATGGCGCCGGACGCCTTCGTCAGCCTCGCGGGCTTCCGCGGCACGGTGATCCTGGTGTCACTGGTGGAAGGCGTGATGGCGATCATGCTGCTCGCGATGTCCATGACCGGCACCGAGCGACATCGCCGCGGGGAGCGCATCGCCGAGATCGCCGCACGCGACCCGCTGACCAATCTGGACAACCGACGCGCGCTCTATCTGCGCGCCCCGGCGCTGCTGGACCAGGCTTCCCCGGCCAACCCCTGCGCCCTGCTGCTGATCGACATCGACCACTTCAAGCAGGTCAACGATCTGCACGGCCACGCCGCCGGGGATCGCCTGCTGATGACGCTGAGCGACCTCATCCGCGGCGCACTGCCCCCAGGCGCGCTGGCCGCGCGACTGGGCGGGGACGAATTCGTGATCCTGCTGCAAGGCGTCTCCGATGCCGCCGCGCATGCGCTGGGCCAGAACTTGCGCGAGGCGTTCTCTCGGCAGGCGCGCGAGATGTTCGTGACGCCTGAGCCGGTGTCGCTGAGCATCGGCGCGACCTTGTCCGGCCAGCCCGACGCGGAACTGTCGCACTGGCTCAAGCAGGCCGACGAGGCCCTCTACGCCTCCAAGCGCCAGGGACGGGACCGGATGGCGCTGGTCCCGTTCGTGCCCGGATCGGCGCGCATCGCTGGGAGTCAAATGGGTGGCAAGATCTGGCCCCCAAGAAGCCATTCCGACAACGACGCCCCATCCCGATGAACGAACAAGCCCTGACCGCCGCCCTTGCCGACACCCTGCGCGTCGCCGACAACGACGTGGACGCGCTCCTGGCGCTCGAAGCGCTGTCGCGTGCCGGGTCTGCACCAGCGGGCGAAGCGATCATCGCGTTCCTTCGTTCCGGTTCGGAGCCCTATCTGGCGCACCCCGCGCTGGAGCGTCTGGCCCGGCGCGCGCCTGCGCTGCTCATCCCGGCCACGGAGGATGAGCATCCGTCCGTGGCGGCGGCAGCGAAACACGCCTTGCTGCGGGAACCCACCAACGAGGCGCTGCCGTTCTACCTTCGCCTGCTCAAGTCCCGAAGCGCGGAAGACATCGCCACGGGCCTGGCGAGCTTGGGACGGCTGTCCAGCTCCGAGGTCCGCGTGCCCTTGCTGAAAGCGCTGGCGCACCGCAGCCCCAGCGTCCGCGTCGCAGCGGCGGAAGCGATCCGGCGTCGCGCCGACGGCAGCTGGGTGAGCGATCTGCTGGACGCCATCGGCGCGCTGCGTCGTGAGGAGAAGGCGAAGAAGAAGGACTTCTCCACGGTCATCGAAACCCTCTGCGCCACGGTGGTCGACAAGGCCGAGACGCCCCAGCGCGAGCGGTTGATGCAGGGTCTGGACGACGACGACGCGCGAGTGCGCCGCACCTGCATCGACGCGCTGGGCCGGGTCGGCGATGAGGCCGCGGTCACGATCCTGTGCCAGCGGCTGGATGACATCGGTGCCAGCGCACCGCTGGTGTGGCGCGATGCCGTGGTGGCCGCGCTCGGGCAGTTGGGCGACGCGCGGGCGATCGGGCCTCTGCGACGCCTTGGCGCCCACGTGACGGCGAAGGCGCTGGGGCAGTTGAAGGCCTTGGAGGCCGCGCCCGACCTGGTGGCCGCGCTCGAACAAGCGAAGACGCCGCGCGACGCCAGCGAGCTTGCTGACGAGCTGGCCCGTCTGGTCGGTCCAGGCGATCAACACTGGCCGCGCGTCGGCCTCTCCTCGGCGTCGCTGCCAGTGCGCCGCGCGGCGGCCCTCCAGCTGGCCACGTCCGATCCCGAAGCGGCGGTGGTCCCCCTGCGCAAGCTGCTGGGCGAAGTGAAGCCGGGTGATGCGATCGGGGTGGCCGAGGCGCTGGTGCGGCTGGGCGACGAACAGGGCTGGGAAGGCTTCTCGAAGGCCCTGGCGGACGATCCGCACCACTGGAACGCCAGTGCGGTGGCGAGCGCCTGCGCGAACCTGCGAGGCCCACGTGTCCACGCCCTGCTGCTGGAGTTGCTGCCACGCATCAGTCACCAGTACGTGAACGACGTCTGCCAGGCGATGGCCGCTCAGGGCGCCGATCTGCTGCCGTCGCTGATCAGCGCCGCAACGGCCTGCGAAGGCGTGAACCCGCGTCATACGCATGCGCTCGGCGAATTCCGCGATCCCGCCGGTGCCGCACTGCTGGCGCCGCTGCTGCTGGGGACGCACTCTCTTCGAGACGGCGCGATGCTGTCTCTGATGAAGACGCCTGACGCCCGAACCAGCGAAGCCCTGGTCGCCGTGTTGGCACAGGCGACCCACGACGAAGAGGTGCAACGTATCGTCGAAACGCTGGCTTCTGTCGCCACGAAGGCGGCGATGCCGGCACTGCAGGACGCGCTGCGTCGCGGTGTCGCTGTCGCTTCCGTCCTGCGTGCGCAGGCTCGCCTGCTCGACGATGGCTCGCGATCCCTGTTGATCGAGCAACTGGCCAGTCAGGACGAGGAGTGCCGTAGCGAAGCTGCCGGCGCGCTGCTACAGCTCGCCGATCCGGCGGCGGGTCGGCCCCTGTTCGATCTCCTGCTGCGGGAGACCGAACTGTCCGTGGTCCACACGGCGCTGGCCGCCTGGTTGAAGTCGAGCACGACCAACGATGTCGAGGTGACCGAGGGCCTGCAGGCGCCGGGCACGCGGGCCTTCGTGCTCGCGGGGCTCCGCCAACTGGAATGGCAGGCATCCGCGTCCGGCGTTTGAGCCCGCCCTTTGACGCTCACGGCGTTGTTCGTCTCAGCCAGAATCGCTCCCCTGCCGCCGCCGAGCCCCGTGAAACAGGCCTGTCGACCTCCTCCCGCTCTCGACCTCGTGTCCGCGGGCAAGGCGCATGGTGACAACCTTGGCGCCGATCCGGCCGCTCCCGCCGATGACGACGATCTTCATGGGATTCGGCGCGCTCATTGGAGGTTGGCCTTGTCAAACCCGAAGGCCGCGTCAGACGCGCCGGGCACGGTCTTGAAGGCCACGTTGGCACGGTTCCACGCATTGATCGACATCACGATGAGGGTCAGGTCCGAGACCTCTTTCTCCGAGAGTTGCGTACGCACCCGCTCGAACAGCTCGTCGGGCACGCCATGCTCAGGCAGCTTCGTCAGCGCCTCGGTCCACGCGAGCGCGGCGCGAACAGCGGCGACTCACGCCAGATTGCCAGGTGATGCAGGCGCAGCGCGCGCTCGCCGTGGATCGTCGCCCGCTTGACGTGTATGTCAACGCACAGGCCGCAGGCGTTGAGCTGCGACGCGCGGATCTCGACGAGGTGGCGCAGGCCTTGCTCGATCGAACTGCCGTTCAGCGAGGCGCTGAAGGCGGCGAATTTCTTGAAGTACTCCGACGACTGTTCGGCATAGTTGAGGCGTTGGGTCATGGTGGCGGATCGCTTTCGATCAGGGTTGAGGACACACCCCCTGAAGACGCGCGAGCAGCCGCGCTTGTGACGAGCCGGTTCAGGACGGCGCGCGAGCCGCCGCGATGCGCACCAGCTGGTCCGGGTTGCGCTGCACGTGGATGCGCACAATCAGTTCGCCGTCGGTCTCGTAGGCCTGGGCTGACTCGAGCACGCCGTCGATGAAGCGCAACACGCCCCATTGGCCGTTGATGACCGCGAGCTCGATCCGAACCAAGGCCTTGAACCGCAGCGACGTCGCATAGAACAGCTGCGCAATGCGCTGTCCTCCGCGTAGCGGTTTGCCGAAGCTCGGCACCTTGCCGCCGCCGTCGCCAATCAACTCGGCCTCCTCGGCCAGCATGGACTTGAGCGCCTTGAAGTCTCCCTGCGAGAGCGCTTCGGCGAACTGGCGCATGACGCGCAGGTGCGCTTCGGGCGCCACGGCGTAGCGCGGTCGTGCGTCGCGCAGCTGCGCTTTCGCGCGGCTCACCAACTGACGGCACGCCACCTCGCTCTTGCCGATCGTCTGGGCCAGCTCGGCATAGTCGGCATCGAAGATTTCGCGCATCAGGAAGGCGGCACGCGCCTCCGGCGCCAGCCGTTCCAACAAAGTCAGGAACGCCATCGACAGATCGTCGGCATGTTCAAGGACCTGTTCGGGAGAACGCGGCGAGTCAGCCAGCTGCGGTTCGGGCAGCCAGAAGCCGACGTAATGCTCGCGCCGCACCTTGGCTGCACGCAGCCTGTCGATCGCGATTCGCGTGGCGATTGCGACCAGCCATGCCTCGGTATTGGTGATCGCCGCCTGATCGGCGTCGTGCCAGCGCAGCCATGCGTCCTGGACGACCTCTTCGGCCTCGGCGGTGGAGCCCAGCATGCGGTAGGCGATGCCTTGCAGGTGCGGGCGCAGGCGATCAAAGATTCCGGTGGCATCTTCCATGCGGTGTCCATGGCGATAGGGTGAACTTGGCGGGAGGCGGTGGGGCCGGGAGCGACACGACAGGTTCCAGTGTCTGCCCACCAGACGTTCGACGGCAGGCGTTTGTGACGCGGCCAGCGCACTATTCGAACTTGATGCTGGCCTTGCTCATGCCAACCATCGCTGCCTTGCCGACCTCCGGCGCTTGCATCACCGCCCCCAAGCCCTAGACTGACTGCACGCCACTTCACCCAGCCGGCAGTCGCCCGAGGCGCGGTGCCGTCACTATGCGTGATCGCCCGCCAACCACCACCACCGCGAAGTTCGAACTGCTGGCTCGCGAACTTGAGCAGCAGATCGCCGCCGGGGTGCTGCGGCCTGGCGATCGGCTGCCCTCGGTGCGCCAGACCTGCGCCAGTCGGGGCCTGAGCCCGAGCACCGTCTTCCAAGCCTATTACCTGCTCGAGTCGCGCGGCCTGGTCCGTGCGGAGCCGCGCTCCGGCTACTACGTCGCCGCCCGTGCGAGCGGCGTGCTGCTCGCCGAGCCCAAGACCTCGGAGCCGCATGCCGGATCGCAGCCGGTCGAGGTCAACGACCTGATCTACGCCTGTCTTGGCGCGGCACGAGCGCGCGATATCGTGCCCTTCGGTTCCGCGTTCCCCAGCCCGACCTTGTATCCCCTGGATCGGCTGCGCCGCGCGCTGGTCTCCAGCACGCGCCGGCTCGACCCCTGGAGCATGGTTGAGGACCTGCCGCCGGGCAATCTGCGGCTCAAGCGCGAGATCGCCAAGCGTTACCTGCTGCAGGGCATGGCCATCGCCACCGATGAGATCGTGCTGACCCATGGCGCGATGGAGGCGCTGAACCTCTGCCTAAACGCCGTGACGCGGCCGGGTGACGCAGTGGTGGTGGAGTCACCGACCTTTTACATGGCGCTGCAGGCGCTGCAGCGCCTGGGCTTGCGCGCCATCGAGGTGCCGACGCATATGCGCGAGGGCATCGACCTGAGCCGTCTGGCACAGGTCCTCGAGCTCCACCGCCCGAAGGCCTGCTGGCTGATGACGAGCTTCCAGAACCCGCTCGGCAGCCTGATGCCCGAGGCGAAGAAGCGCGACCTCGTCGAGCTGCTGGCCCGCCACGAGGTGCCGCTGATCGAAGACGACGTCTACGCCGAGCTCTACGAAGGCAAGACGGCGCCGCTGCCGGCCAAGGCCTTCGACCGACGTGGCCTGGTGATGCACTGCTCGTCGTTCTCGAAATGCCTGGCGCCGGGCTACCGCGTCGGCTGGGCGGCGCCCGGGCGGCGGGTGCGCGAGGTCGAACGCCTGAAGCTGATGACCAGCCTGTCCGGTTCGATCCCGGTGCAGGCGGCGTTGGCCGAGTACCTGCAGGAGGGCGGCTACGATCGCCATCTGCGCGGCCTGCGCGAGGCGCTGCGGTCGCAGCGGAACAGTCTGTTCGACGCCGTGAGCCGGCACTTTCCCGATGGCAGCAAGGTGCTGCGGCCGGCGGGCGGCTACTTCGTCTGGGTGGAGCTGCCGGTCGGCGTCAATGCGATGGCGCTGCACCAGGCCGCGCTGGCGGAGCGCATCAGCCTGGCCCCGGGCCCGATGTTCTCGGCGCGCGCCGAGTTCCAGCACCACATCCGGCTGACCTGCGGGCAGCAATGGGACGGCACGCTCGAACGCGCCATGCGCACCCTGGCGCGCCTGGTCGACGACGCCGTGCGCGCTGGGCAGCCGACGCCTGCACCCATCTGATCCGGTCGCCGGCGGCGGCAACTGATCACGCCAGCGGTGCATGCCGCCGCGCAGAGTGAAGGCATGCCCCAACCCACCCTGCCTCGCGTATGCCGCATCGCCATGCCGCGCTGACGCTGGTGCCGGCCAGCCATCCCGCATCCGGCCCCAATCTGTCCCTGCACGAGGTGATGGACAGGCTGGGCCCCTCGGTCTTTGCCGGCCTGCTCGATGTCGACGGCAGGCTGCGCTATGCCAACCAGGCCGCGCTGCAGGCCATCGGCCGCACGCCGGAACAGGTGCTCGGCCAGCGCTTCGAGGCCACGCCCTGGTGGCAGGGCTGCGCGTTGTCCCAGCAGCGCGTGCAGGAGGCATTGGCCAGCGCGACACGCGGCGAAGCCTCGCGCTTCGATGTGCGTATCGCCAGTGCCAGCGGCTCCATGCTGGCCATGGATTTCTCTTTGCTGCCGCTGTTCGGCCCCGACGGACGCGTGCTCTGGCTGATCCCTTCCGCACGCGACGTCAGCGAACGCGAGCAGGCGCAGCAGCAATTGCTGCTAACTCGCCACGCGGTCGAGCAAGCCAACGACGCCCTGCTCCAGGTCGGCCCCGACGGTGCCGTTCTCGATGCCAATGCCGCGGCCTGCCGGCTTCTCGGCCTGGAGCACGCCGAACTGTTGCGGCTGCGGGTGCCCGACATCGACACCCAGGTCAACGAGGGGCAGTGGCCGCAGCGCTGGCGCGAGCTGTGCGAACGCGGCGCGCTGCGGTTCGAGACCAGCCTGCGTCACCACGAGGGCCATGAGATTCCGGCCGATGTCTCCGTCAGTCTGGTGACCAGCGGCGACACCTTCTTCGCCCATGTCTGCATCGACGACCTGCGCGAACGACGCGCCGCCGAACGCCGCATCCAGCAACTGCTGCAGTTCGACGAACTGACGGGCTTGCCGAACCGCCAGTTACTCGTAGAGCGCCTGGACGCGATCCTGCATACCAGCGCCGAAACCGCGGTGCTGATGCTGGAGCTCGACCGCTTCAAGCGCATCAACGACGGGCTCGGCCCCCATGTCGGCGACGCCGCGCTGCGCGAAGTCGCTCGGCGCATCGCCGCCACCGTGCGCAGCGTCGACCTAGTGGCGCGCCGCGGCGGCGATGAGTTCGTGGTCGTGATGCCCGCTCCTGCGGACGCGGCGACGCACATGGGGCAGGCACTGCTCGACAGCATCGCCCGGCCGATGACGATCGAAGGCCACGAGATCCACCTGACCTGCAGCATCGGGACTGCCATGGCGCCGGCCGACGGCGACCACGCCGACACCCTGCTGCGCCGCGTCAACGCCGCGCTGCACCAGGCCAAGCTGCTGGGCCGCAACCAGGTCAGCGCCTATGCCGGTGCGCCGCATGACGACGACCCCGAACGGCTGACGCTGGAGACCGCGTTGCGCCATGCGCTGCGCGACGAACAGCTCGAACTGCACTACCAGCCGCAACTCGACCTGGGCCATGGCCGCATCGTCGGCGTCGAGGCCTTGCTGCGCTGGCAGCACCCGACCCTGGGCCGCATTGCGCCCGACCGTTTCATCCCCATCGCCGAGGAAACCGGCCTGATCGTGCCCATCGGTGACTGGGTGCTGCGCCACGCCATCGAGCAGGCGGCGCATTGGCAGCGCGCCGGGCTTCCGCCGTTGCGCATGGCGGTCAATCTGTCGGCGCGCCAGCTGCTGCAGCCGGACCTGGCGCGGCGCATCGAGGCCCTGCTCGCGGCCAGCGGGCTGGACCCGCGGCGGTTCGGCGTCGAGGTCACCGAGAGCATGCTGATCGCCAACTTCGACCAGGCGGTGCAGCACCTGAGCGCGCTTCGCGCCCTCGGCGTCGAGGTCTCGCTCGATGACTTCGGCACCGGCTATTCCAGCCTCAGCTATCTGCGCCGGCTGCCGGTGGACGTGGTCAAGATCGACCGCTCCCTGGTGCCCGACGTCAGCGCCCCGGCGGAAGCGGTGTCGATCACGCGCGCCATCATCACCATGGCCCAGCAGCTGCAGATGAAGGTGCTCGCCGAGGGCGTCGAAAGCGAAGGCCAGGCAGCGCTGCTGGCCGCCAACCGCTGCGACCAGATGCAGGGCTACTGGTTCAGCGCCGCGGTGCCGGCGGAGGCCATCGAAACCATGTTGCGCGAGGGCCGGCAGATTGATGCAGCGCTGATCGGCCGGCGTTCGCGGCAGCGCACCCTGCTGTTGGTCGACGACGAGGAGAACATCCTCGCCGCGCTGCGACGGCTGCTGCGCGCCGAAGGCTGGCTGGTGCTCAGCAGCACCAGCGCCGAGCAGGCGCTTGAGCAGATGGCACGGCACGAGGTCGACGTGATCCTGTCCGACCAGCGCATGCCGGGCATGACCGGGGTCGAGCTGCTGCGCCGCATCCGCCAGCTCTACCCGGAGACCATCCGCCTGGTGCTGTCGGGCTACACCGAGCTGCAGTCGATCACCGACGCGATCAATGAAGGGGCGATTTACAAGTTTCTCGCCAAGCCCTGGGACGACGAACAACTGCGCGCTCATCTGCGCGAGGCCTTCACGATCAAGGAGATGGCCGACCAGAACCGCCGCCTCGGCCAGGAGGTGCAGGCCGCCAACCAGGAATTGGCCCAGCTGAACCGGCGCCTGCGGACGCTGCTGAGCGCCCAGCGCGAGCGCAACCTGCGCGAGGTCGGCAGTCGCGAGGCGGCGCAGGAGCTGCTGGATGCCGTGCCGGTGCCCGCGTTCGGCATCGACGACGAAGGCCTGCTGGTGTTCGCCAATGCGCCGGCTCGCGCGCTGTGCGGTCTGGCCGTCGATCGGCTGGGTGAGCCGGCCGGCGAGCAGTTGCCGCCCAACCTGCGGCAAGCGCTGGACGGCGTCGCCATGCTGGTGACGCTGGCCGGGCGCCGCTGGTGGGCGATCAGCCGTCTGTTGGACGGCAATGCGCGCGGCCGCCTGCTCGTGCTGCTGCCGCAAACCGAGGCTCCGAAATGAACAGTCCAGAAACCCCCGAGAAAACGCCGGTGGAGCCGACTGCGCTGGCGCAGCTGTTTCGTCACAGCCTGCGCGACGGGCGGGTGCACCCGCTGCTGCATCCGATGCGTCGGTATCGCCAGGAGTCGCCGCGATGAGCACGGCCTTGCGAGCCATCACCCGCGACGAGTTGCTTGCCGCGCTGCGCGACCTGCCGCCGCTACCCTCGCTGGTGCTCGAACTGGTCGAGTCGCTGGGGGAGGAAGGGCTCAGTGCCGAGCAGTTCGCCACCAAGATCTCCCAGGACCAGGCCCTGGCCGCCAAGACCCTGCGCTTGGCGAACTCGTCCTTCTACGGTCGTGGCAGGCGGGTTGGGTCGGTGGCCGAGGCGATCGGCGTGCTGGGCCTGCGCACCGTGCGCGGGGTCGTGACTGCCGCTGGCCTGGCCGGCAGCTTCGGCCACCCCGCTGATTTCGATCACGATGCCTTCTGGCGCCACTCGCTGGGCAGTGCGCTGTGCGCGCAGGCGCTTGCCAGCGAACTGGGGCGCGACGACGCCGACCTGGCCTTCACTGTCGGCCTGCTGCATGACATCGGGCGGCTGGCCCTGGCCAGTGCGTTTGCGCCGGCCTACGCCGAGGTCGGACGCTGGCGGCACGAGCAGGACTGCCCCGCCGATGATGCCGAGCGCGGCGTGCTCGGCATCGATCACGCCGAGGTCGGCGGGCTGATCGCCGGGCATTGGAACTTCTCACCGGCCGTCGTCGACGCCATCCGCGAGCACCACGCACCATCGGCCGCCCCCGGGCTGACGCTGACCGGCATCGCTCATGTCGCCGATGCCATCGCCCATGCGCTGGGATTGACCGGCGATGCCGACGAGGCGGTGCCGAGCCTGGCACTGCCGGTCTGGGCCGCATGCGGCCTGGACGACGCCGCCTGCCAGCGGGTGTTTGCGCACACCGAGGCCCAGTTCGAGGCCATCTGCGAGGCGCTGCTTCACTGAAGGACCCCCATGACCGACGCCGAACTCCTCTCTTTGCAGCGCGCCAACCAGGAGCTGCGAGCGCTGAACGACAGCCTGCGCAGCACGCAGGACCAGTTGCTGCAGTCCGAACGGCTGGCCTCGATCGGGCAACTCGCCGCCGGCGTGGCGCACGAGATCAACAACCCGATCGGCTATGTGTTCTCCAACTTCGGCACGCTGCAGGCGTATCTCGTGCGTCTGTTCGAGATGCTTGAGGCCTACGAGCAGGCCGAGGCGGCGCTGGCCGGCAGCGCCGTCGCGGAGCGGCTCGCGGCCTTGCGCGAACGGGTCGAACTGGACTATCTGAAGCAGGACATCCCCATGCTGATGGGCGAGTCCAAGGAGGGCCTCTCCCGGGTGCGCCAGATCGTCCAGGACCTGAAGGATTTCTCGCGCGTCGACACCCACCAGGAATGGGTCTGGGCCTCGCTGCACCAGGGCATCGACTCGACACTGAACATCGTCGCCAATGAGATCAAGTACCGGGCCGACGTGAAGCGCGAGTACGGCGAGCTGCCCGACGTCGAATGCCTGCCCTCGGAGCTGAACCAGGTATTCCTGAACCTGCTCGTCAACGCGGCCCATGCAATCGGCCCGGAACGTGGCCTGATCGTCGTGCGCAGCGCCGACGCCGGCGACAAGGTCTGGGTTGAGGTCGAGGACGATGGCTGCGGCATCGCGCCCGAGCACCTGGCGCGAGTCTTCGACCCCTTCTTCACTACCAAGCCGGTCGGTCGCGGCACCGGCCTGGGCCTGTCGCTGGCCTATGGCATCGTGCAGAAGCACCAGGGCCGCATCGACGTGCGCAGCGAACCGGGCCGGGGCTCGTGCTTTCGCGTCACGCTGCCGGTGCGGCGTCCGGGCACTTCCGGGGCTGCAGCATGAGCGCTGAACCCACGCCCTGGACCCTGCTCGCCGTCGACGACGAGCCCAACATCCTGGCCGTGTTGCGGCGGCTGTTCCGCAGCACCGGCTGGCGCATCCTGACCGCCGGCAATGCCGAGGAGGCGCTGGCCCTGCTCGCCAGCGAGCCCGTCAACGCCGTGCTGTCAGACATGCGCATGCCGGGCATGGACGGCGTGCAGCTGCTCGAACGGGTCGGCCAGGGCTGGCCGCAGACCGCGCGCCTGCTGCTGACCGGCCAGGCTGATCTGGGCTCGACCATCGCCGCCATCAACCACGGCCGCGTGCACCGCTACATCGCCAAGCCCTGGAACGACGACGAGTTGCTGCTGACCCTGAGGCAAGTCGCCGAGATCCAGCAGCTCGAAGCCGACAAGCGGGCGTTGGAGTGCCTGACGCAACAGCAGAACGACGAGCTGAAGACGCTGAACGCGAATCTGGAGGTCCGCGTTGCCTTGCGGACCGAGCAACTGGCCGCGGCCAACGACAGGCCCAAGCGCAACTACCTGACCTCGATCAAGGCCTTCACCGCGCTGATCGAGCTGCGCGACCGCGCCCAGGTCGGCCATGCCCGCCAGGTCGCCGATCTGACGCGGCGCATCGCGCAGGTGATGACGCTGGACGCCAACACGGCGCACGATCTGCCCATCGCCGCACTGCTGCACGACATCGGTCACATCGGCCTCAGCGACGCAGTGCTGGCGCGGCCGCTGAACAAGCTCGAACGCGATGAGCTGCGCCGATACCGGCTGCACCCGGTGCTCGGCGAGCAGGCGCTCCTGGCCAACGACGACATGCAGGGCGTGGCGCCGCTGATCCGCGCCCACCACGAGCGCTGGGACGGGCAGGGATTCCCCGACGGCCTGCGCGGCACGGCGATCCCGCTTGGTGCTCGCATCCTGGCGGTGGCCGACGCCTACGAGGACCTGCGCAGCGGCCATCTCGACGGCCAGGCCCTGAGTCCCTCCGAGGCCCGTCAAGCGGTGATCGCCGGGCGCGGCAGCCAGTTCGACCCCGGCGTCGTCGATGCCTTCGTGAGCCTGTTCTCGACCGCGCCGCCCAGGCGCAAGCCGGCCATGCTGCGGCTGGCCACTGCGGAGCTGCGCGCCGGCCAAGTCCTGGCCAAGGACTTCATGTCGCCCGAGGGCGTGCTGCTGCTGTCGGCCGGCCAGCGTCTCAGCGACGACTTGATCGAGCGCATCCGGGGCTTCGAGCGCAAGCATGGCCTGAGCCTGCTGCTGTCCGTGCAGTCGCCGCGGGAGAGCGGATCATGAAGCGCCTGCTCATCGTCGACGACGAGATGCCGGTGCTGCAGGCCCTGCGCCGCCTGCTGCAGCGCCAGTTCATACCGCAGCAGTTCAGTGTCGCGCTGTGCAGCGATCCGCTGCAGGCCCTGCAGCGCCTGCAGCACGAGCGCTTCGATGTGCTGATCAGCGACTACCGCATGCCGGGGCTGGACGGCGTCAGCCTGCTCGCCCGCGCCCGCGAACTGGACCCGCGCGCGGTGCGCCTGATGCTCAGCGCCGCGACCGACTTCGGCACCCTGCTGGCCGCAGTGAATCGCGCCGGGGTGTTCCGCTTCATCCCCAAACCCTGGAGTGAGGCGCAGCTGCTCGCCGATCTGCAGGCCGCGCTGGCCTTCGACCCCTGCGCCATGCCCAGCGCCTACGAGCTGGAACGGCGCCGGCTGGAAGCGATGGAGCCAGGCATCACCCAGGTCGACTGGGGCCCGAACGGCGAGGTGTTGATGCCAGGCCCGCTGCCAACGGGACCGGGCGGGTTGTGAAGAAGGGCCAGGTCAAGTTTGCCTAAGCCGCCAGGTCGAGGTAAACGAGCGTGAACAGCTGCGGGCTGGGCGCCTTGATTGACTGATCTACGACTCGTACTCCCGCACATGCGGTCGACTGCTTTGGGGTTTGCTGCGGTCAGATCTGGATCCGGGCCGAAAGACCGTAATCGCTGCAGAGCGGATGTCGGCTTCTGACTGAGGCTGTATGCGCCCCTCCAAGACCGGGCGTTCGGCGTCTTGCTGGGCCTCCGGCCCGGATCCCAGCGGCGCAGCACTTGTGTCAGTCATCGAAGTCCTCGAAAGGCTCTTCACGCGGATCCCAGTTTTTCCCTGCGCGAGCAACGGCTGCATCCTTCGGAGAAATCGCTTCCAGCGGCGGCAGCAACTCCTTGAAGGTTTCCTTGCATAGGTCCTGTCGATAGATCCGGTCGTCGATCTGGCTGAATTCGCTGTATTGCGCGATCCGTTTCAGCGCCAGTCCCGCATCCTTCGGAAACGCTCGCGCTTTCCCCGCGAATTCATGTCGAAACAGACGGTGGTGTTTGCGGATCAGGTGTTCATGCGGCGCATTGCGGATCAGGCTGGCGCGATCCCGCAGCGATCGCTCCGGGTGGTCGGTCGAACGCCGCGCGAACAGCTCGTCCAAGCCCGCGTCGACGATCCGGTATATCGTGTGGTCCGCCGGCGCCGGCAGTCGCCAGTTCCGCCCGCTCAACACCGAATCGTCAAGCCGCTCCACGGTGTTCTCGAGGAAATCGATGAGCGAAGAGCCGGCTGCAAAAGGCAGACCGTCGGTTTTGCTCAAAAGCTCCTGCGCGCGTCGGCCCAGCCAAGCAACGGCCTCCTGGCCGAGCGCGCTGCCAGCGGGCTCGTACAGGGCGACGTTCATCCACCCATTGACTTCAAGATGCCGGTTCGCCGGCGCCAAGTCCCGCAGCAGCTCGGCCGTCCGTCGCGGCAGCATGGGCCAGTAGGACTTCGATGGGTCACCGTCGCGGAACAAAGCACGCAATGCCGACAAGGCCGCGATCGGTGACAACGCGCCGTCGGTCAGCACCCACTCGGCGAGCGTCTCGCCCGCCTCATCAAGAACGCGCCGGATGTCTCCTGCAGCATCGTCTTCCTTGGCGGGCCGCTTGACGGTGGACATGCTGCTAAACAGCGATCGTTGCATCAGCGTCGCCGCGGCTTCCGGCCGAGAGACAAACAGCGCCGTCGCCAGTTCCTGGCTCAGCATCGGTTCCCCGAACAAGTCCATGTCACTCAAGGGATAGGCCGTCGTGTCTCTATCGCTCATCTCGTCGTAGGCCGTGCCTGCACCAGCGGGATCTTCCTGGATACGCGCCAGCAGCAGATGCCACCTGAGCAGTCCCAGGTCGCGTGGGCGGTGAAGGGGCGTCGAGAACTCGGTGGACCACTGCGAGCAGCGCAGCAGCGCAGCGAGACGACGCGCAGCCGGAGACCTGCGGTCCCTCGCGCATTCAGCAGTGAGCTCGACCAGCCCCTTGGCGAAGTCGGAATCGGGACCACCCCGCGGGTGTCCGACGCCCACATGCACCGGGAGCGTCCGCAGCACGTGGACGGCGCCCATCGCCGCCTCGGGGGAAGCCTCGCGCAACGCTGCCTGGACATGCCGGAAAAATCGCTGCTGGGCGAACCTGCTGCGGCGCGCCTCCCATCGGTCGATCAGGTCGCCGATGGTCGCCAGGCCACGAACGAGCGCGCCTGGCGGCTTTTCCGCCTTCTGCTTGAGCGCCAACCGCAGCAGCGGGAGAAATATCTCAGCGCTCCGGATCTGCTGAGCGCGGCTGAACGCATTGGGACGCGTGAGCAGTTCCGGATTGTTCCGCTCATACCAACACGCCCACGCGACGAGCAGATGCTGCTCCTGCGGCGTGCAGGCAGTGAAGAGGCGCTCTCGCCGGGCAATGAAGGTGTCGCGTTCGTTTCCGGCCAATTCGCGGCGTGGAAGGAAGGCGGAGGGTGATAGTTGTGGCTGGGACAAGGGCGAGGGGATCGGTGATGGTCGAGCGTCTTGCCCGGCGTCTCTCTCCATTGTCTTCGAGCCCCGGACGTAAGCCACTTCTCACCAGCCGCGGTCAATGCCGTGCAGTGCTCACACCAGACCCACGTAGAAGCAGCCCGCCGCCGGTACGACGGCCCAGGCGACGCCCATCAATTGGTCCTGACGTCGCTTGGAGCTCTCAGCGGACAACCGCACTCGGAGGGAGGAGACCCGCCACGCGCCAGGCGACTGCATGTTCGGCGGCCGGAGACGCGAGGCTCAATCGCAAAGCAAGGCCGGGACCGCTTTTAGGCTGGAAGCGGACGTCCGGCCTCACCCCCAAGTGGTTCTGCGGGTGAGTTCAGCCGGCAGTCAGGGCTAAGCTCTGGGCATGCATACATCCGACCCGGAATACGTGGCTGTGCTTCAACTTCAGTGCTTCTCCGCAGTCGGCGATGGGATGCACGTCGAAGTGACGGGCCGGCCCAGCAACCCGTCTCTACCTGTCGTCACGTTCCGTGCAGACGAGGACCTAGGTATGCAGGTGGTGCTCCACGGCGACCGGGACGTGGCGTTCTCGCTTTCAGAGCTCAAGCGGGCAATTGCGCTTGCTGAAGTGGAGGTGCATCCCGAGTCGTTCTACGACGCTTGATGTCCCTGGTCCGCTTCCGCTGCCAAACAGTCCTTCGCTGCGCCCTGACCACGCTGCCGTCCCCGAGGTTCATCCGCCGAAACGCACCCATCCGCTGCAGAGCGAATCTCCGCCCTCCTCACCTCCGCTCATCCGCCGCCCATGCAGTTCACGCCGCTGCGCTGCGGCTTCGTCTCCTGCTGCTCGAAACGCGGGGCGTCGATGACGACACTCCATCCATCGACACAGCCCACCGATCCAGGAGAACGACATGACCCACCGCCTCGACATCGAATCCGCCACCAGCCGCAGCATCAAGGCCGTCGCTTTCGGCGCAGTCGCCGCCGTGGTGCTGGGTCTGGGCATGGCCCACGCAGAAGGTCAACGCGAAATGCGCGCCCAGATCGTCACGCTCGATCCGGTGGTGATCTCGGCCAAGCGTCAGCAGCTGCCGACGGTCTACGTGACCGGCCGCCGCGATACCTCGTCCGACAGCCTCCAGGTCGCTTCGGCGCAGTAAGACCTGAAGGTCGCGCTGCATCGATGGAGGCCTTGCGGCCTCAAGCAAAACGCCCGGCTTGTGCCGGGCGTTTTGCTTTGCAAGCCGTGCCAGAGGAAGGGAAGGTCAAGCGCCTGAACCTCAGCCCTGCGGCTGTTCTCTCGGCACGCTCAACCGCACCCGCAGGCCCTGCCCCGCGGTCGCGTCGAGCAGCTCCAGCTTCCCGCGATGCCGCTGCGCGATGTCCAGCGCGATCGCCAGGCCCAGGCCGCTGCCCGTGCCCTTGGACTCGCTGCCGCGCTCGAAGCGGCGCAGCGCGCGCTCGCGGTCCTGCGGCGGGATGCCGGGGCCGTTGTCCTCGACCTCCATGCGGGACCACTCGCCGTCGCTGCCGGTACGCACCGTGATGTGCGGATTCGGCCCGGCGTAGTTCAGGCTGTTGTGCAGCACGTTGGACAGCAACTCCCGCAACAGGAAGCTCTGCCCCAGCATGGGCGCGCTCTCCAGTTCGAACTCGATGTCCGCACCGGCCTGCAGCGCACGCGGCACCCAGTCCTCCGCGACCTGCGCGGCAATGTCGCGCAGGTTCACCGGCTGCTCGCGGCCGCCGGGCTCGGCCTCGGCACGCGCGATCGACAGCATCTGCGTCGCCAGCCGCGCGCTGCGGTCCACCGACCCCTGCAGCCGCTTGAGCACCGGCTCCATCTGCGGATCGTGCGGCTCCAGCAGGGCCAGGTCGATCTCGGTGCGGAGCGAGGTCAACGGCGTGCGCAGCTGATGCGCCGCGTTCGCCAGGAAGTCCTGCTGCGCCGACGACGCCCGCCGCAGCCTTTCGAAGAGGCGGTTGAACGCCGCGATCAAGGGTCGCAACTCGGCGGGCACGTCGGGCTGCAGCGGCTCCAGGCGCGACAGGTCGCGCTGCTCGAGCTCCTCGCTCAGCTGCGCCAGCGGTCTCAGGCCGCGGTAGGTGGCCCACCAGCCGGCGCCGGCCAGCAGCACGGCCATGCCGCCGATCAGCAGTCCGACGACCACCAGCAGCTGCTGCTGCAGCGCATCGCGCTTGTTCAGCGTCTCGGCGACCAGGATCTGGCAGACGCGTCCGTTGCCGCAGGTGGCGCCGAGCGCCGCCGCCCGCAGCGATTCGCCGTCCAGCGTCGCCAGGGTGAAGAACCATTCGTTGGGCTTGCGCTTGGGCAGCTTCAGTCGCGCCAGCTGCGCGTCGCCCAGCACGACCTCGCCCGAGGGATCGAGCACCAGGTAGTACACGCGATCGGTGCGGTCGAAACGCAGCGCCCGGTCGGTCGGCCCCGACACGTCGACGACGACCTGCCCGTCGCGCTCGCGCAGCAGGCTGGCCACCGCGAGGGCCGTGTCGCCCAGCGCCTGGTCGAGCCAGGAGATCGCCGTGTCGTGCATGACCCGGTACAGCATGAAGCCGGCCGCGGGCACCGCGACCAGCACGGGGAACATCAGCCAGATGAGCAGCCGCTGCTTGAGGCTGAAGGTCCGGCCGCCGCCGGGCTGGGACGACTCGGTCATGCCGCGGGGGTCAGGCCTTGGCCGCCGGCGGGGACGGCATCTCTTCCAGCAGGTAGCCCAGGCCGCGCACGGTGCGCAGCTGCAGGCCGGCGGGCTCGATCTTGGCGCGCAGGCGCGAGACGCAGACCTCGATCGCGTTGTCGCTGACGCCCTGCTCCCAGCCGTTGCTGGCCGAGGCGATCTGCTCCTTGGCGACCACCTTGCCGGCGCGCGCCAGCAGGAAACCCAGCACGTCCCACTCGCGGGCCGACAAGGCCAGCGGCTCCTCGGCGATGTAGGCGCGGCGCGCCTCCATGTCCATGCGCAGCGAGGAGAGTCTCAACTCGTTGCCGGTGCGGGCCTGGCTGCGGCGCACCAGCGCGCGGGCGCGGGCGATCAGCTCGCTCAGCGCGAAGGGCTTGACCAGGTAGTCGTCAGCGCCACCTTCCAGGCCGCGCACGCGGTCCTCGACGGCGTCGCGCGCCGTCAGCAGCAGGACCGGCGTCGTGCTGCCCTGCGCGCGCACGCGCCGCAGCGTCTCGAAGCCGTCGATGCCGGCCAGACCGATGTCCAGGATGAGCAGGTCATAACGGTCCTCGCGCAAGGACAGCGGCACGGGTTCGCCGCGGGCGCTGACGTCCACGACCCAGGACTGCGAGCGCAGCGCCCGGGCGGTGGACTCCGCCAGGAACTCATCGTCTTCGACCAGGAGGATTCGCATGGAGCGTCAGCATAAGGCTAGACCCTTGCACGGGCCAATCGGTCACCTGTCAGAAACCTGAGGGCAACGGCGCCGACAGGTTCCGGACAGCTTGTCGTCAAGTCCGCAACAGCGAGCTTGGACAGACTGCCGTCCATGCCGAACACCGCCCATCCCGACTTCCCCGCCCAGCCGGATCCGCGCCCCGCCGTGCTGCTCCTGCACGGCCTGTGCGCCAACCCGCTGGAGATGATGCCGCTGGCCCGCGCGCTGCGCGACGCCGGCTACGCCGTGGAAGCGCCCGCGCTGGACGGCTACGGCGTCGTGCCCCCGGTCGCCGGCGCGCCGGCCGCGGACAAGCCCGTCCGCCGCGCGGTCCCGCCCTTCGAACAATGGGTCGAGATGGCGGCCGCGCACTTCGACGCGCTGGCCGCGAAACACGCCCGCGTGGCCGTCGGCGGCCTGTCGATGGGCGCCGTGCTGGCGCTGGCCCTGGCGCTGAAGCGGCCGGCGGCGGCGTTGATGCTGCTGTCCACCAGCCTGCACTTCGACGGCTGGAACGTCTCGCCATGGCGCCGCCTGCTGCCGCTGGCCTACGTGCCGCCGCTGCGCCAGTGGCTGGCCTTCCGCGAGACGCCGCCCTACGGCATCAAGAACGAACGGCTGCGCGAGTGGGTCGCGCAGGCGATGAATGCGAGCCACGTCTCCGCGGCCGGCGCGGACCGGCTGCCGGCCGCGTCGCTGTATCAGGCGTCCCGGATGATCCGCCTCGTGCGCCGCCGCCTGCACGAGATCGACGCGCCCGCCGTCGTCCTGCATGCGAGCGAGGACGACGTCAGCGGTCCTCGTTCGGTGCTGGAGCTGCAGCGCCGTCTGGCCACGACGCCCGAGGTGCACTGGTTCCATCACAGCTATCACATGTTGACATTGGACAACGAACGCGGCGCCGTCACCCAGGCGGCGCGTCAGTTCCTGCAGCGCCTGGTGCCCGTCGAGGCACTGTCCGAGCGCCATTCCCCTTTGACCACGACCGAGGACCTCCGCCATGAGCAACACGCTTGATCAACTCCGTCAACTCGCCTGCCACGAGCTGGGCATGACCGACGACGAACTGAAGAACGACGTCACCTTCGCCGAACTGGGACTGGACTCGCTGATGCTGGTCGACTTCATGTTCGCGGTGGAGGACAAGTTCCACATCGAGATCGACCACGACACCGCGATGAAGCAGCCGACGATCGTCGGCCTGGCCGCGATCGTGGACGAGCAACTGGCCGCCAAGGCCGACGCCGGCGGCACGCCCGCGGCCGTCGCCGCCTGAGCGCCGGTGCCGGCATGAGCCCGGAAGCGGTATGGATCACCGGCATCGGCGCGTGCAGCGCGCTCGGCCCGGACGCGGACTCGCTGGCGTTGGCGCTGGCGCAGGGGCGGTCGGGGATCACGCTGCAGCCGGGAGAACCGACACGCGGCGTGGTGCCGTTCGCGGCGGCGGCGGTGACGCTGCCGCTGGGACAGGACATGCCGCCGGCGCAGCGCAACCTGCACGACCGCCACAGCCTGATGGCGCTGCACGCGGCGCGCGAGGCCTGGACGCAGTCCGGCCTGCCGGCGACGTCCGCGACGCCGGAGCGTTCGGCGGTGGCCTGGGGGACGGGACTGGGCGGCTCGAACGCGCTGCAGCAGTCCTACGGCGAGCACCTGACGAAGGAGACGCCGCGCATCCATCCGTACACGGTGGTGCGGGTGATGAGCAACTCGGCCGCGTCGCACCTGGCGATGAAGTACGGGCTGAAGGCGGCGATGCTGACGATCTCCAACGCGTGCGCCTCGTCGGCGCAGGCGATCGGCGAGGCGCTGATGCTGCTGCGCCAGGGCCGCGCGGACGTGGCGCTGGTCGGGGGCTCGGAGGCGATGCTGAACCCGGGGTCGGTGGCGGCCTGGCAGGCGATGGGCGTGATGGCGCCAGCGGATCCGGAAGATCCGTCGCGCAGCTGCCGGCCGTTCGACGATGCACGCAAGGGCCTGGTGCTGGGCGAGGGCGCGGCGGCGCTGGTGCTGGAGACGGAGAGCCACGCCCGCGCACGCGGCGCGTCGGCGCTTGCCGTGCTGGCCGGCTACGGGCATAGCGTGGACGCGGTGCACCTGTCGCGGCCCGACGCCGACGGCCAGGAACGCGCGCTGCGCGCCGCGCTGGCGGATGCCGGCATCGAGGCGTCGCAGGTCGGCTACGTGAACGCGCACGGCACGGCGACGGATGTCGGCGACACGGTCGAGGCCGAATCGCTGTCGCGCGTCTTCGGCGTGCGCGGCGTGCCGGTCAGCGCGACCAAGGCGCTGCACGGCCACCTGATCGGCGCCGGCGGCGCGCTGGAACTGGTCGCCTGCGTGCAGGCGATGCGCCGCGGGGAACTCCCGGCGAGCGCGCACATCGGCAAGAGCGAGCTCGAGGAAATCGCCGACCTGATCCGCGAGCCGCGAGCGTTCGACTCATCCAAGTCAATGGTCAGCAATTCCTTCGCATTCGGCGGAAGCAACGTGTCGCTTGTGATCAGTGCGGCTTGAGGACATGCGGTCTACGCTGGCCGCATGCCCGAATTCCTACTGACCTACGACGTCGTCGAGCGCCTCAACAACGAGGCAGCAATTCAGGCGATTCTTCTGGACGCCGAATCAACTGGCGACTCCGGATACCTTGCTCATGTTCAAGGCCTTGTCGCCGAAGCCCGTCGACGCAACTGCCTTGATTCGCAAATCAAGGGCCACGTTTCACCTCGAACCGCTCCAGCATCGTCGCCAGCTCCGCCGCGGAGCGCAGGCCGAGCTTGGTGAACGCCCTCGCGCGGTGGACCTCCACCGTGCGGATCGCGATGCCGAGTTCGTCGGCGACCTGCTTGTTGAGCTTGCCGGCCGCGACCAGCACCGCGACCTCGCGCTCGCGGTCGGTCAGGCTGGCGAGCTTGCCGGCGACGTCCGCGTGCGCGCGCGACTCGCGCCAGCGGTGGATGTCCGTGGCGATCGCGCGCTGCACCTTGTTGACCAGCGCCTGGTCGTTGAACGGCTTCTCGACGAAGTCGAGCGCGCCCTTCTGCATCGCGTCCACCGCCATCGGGATGTCACCGTGGCCGCTCAGGAAGATCACCGGCAGCGGCACGCCGCGCGCGATCAGCTCGTCATGCACCTGCAGCCCGGAGAGCGGCTCCATCCGGACGTCCAGCACGATGCAGCCGTGCGGGTCGATTGCGCGGGCCAGCGCCTCGAACAACGCGGGACCGCTCGCGTGCGGCTCCACCCGCAGCCCGTGCGTCCGCATCAGGAAAGCCAGCGCGTCCCGCACCGCCGCTTCGTCGTCCACCAGGTGGACCGTCGCCTGTGGGTCGCTCATCGCGCGCCCTCCTTGTGTTGTCCGATGACGCCCTTGCCGGTGCCGGCAAGGGTGCCCGCATTCGTGCCCGCATTCGTGCCCGCATTCGTGCCCGCATTCGTGCCCGCGCCCGTGCCCACGACGGCGGCGTGCTCGCTGTCGTCGCAGGCGCCCTGCCCCGGACACAGCGGCAGCGTGAAACTGATCCTCGCGCCGCCCAGCGCGCTCGCGCCGGCTTCCATGCCGCCATGGTGCGCCTCGATCACCGAACGGCAGATCGCCAGCCCCATCCCCATGCCTTCGGACTTCGTCGAATAGAACGCCGTCGTCAATTGATCGATGCCGCGGCCTTGGAGCCCCGGCCCGTTGTCGTCGACATCCACCCGGACGAAACGATCGCCGACACGCTGCGCCGCGATCCGCACCTGCGATCCCGGCTTGCCGTGCAGTTCGTCGAGCGCGTTGCGCACCAGGTTGATCAGCACCTGCTCGATGAGCACGGCATCGGCCTGCACATCCGGCAGGCCGGAGGGCATCGCCACCTCGACGAGCACGCCGCGCAGGTCGCGCTTGAGCAGCGCCAGCACCCGCGACGCGAGCTCCGGCACCGCGCAGCGTTCCGGCTGCGGCGCGCGCCGCGTCAGGAAGGCGCGGATGCGCTGCACGATGCGCCCGGCCTCCTGCGCCTGCTCGCCCAGGCGGCGCAGCGCCTCCATCACGATCTCGTCGGTCTGGCCCGCGCGTTCCAGCGAACGCAGCGCCCCCGCGTTGTAGCCCGCGATCGCCGCCAGCGGCTGGTTCAGCTGATGCGCCAGCGCCGACGCCACCTCGCCCAGCGTGCTCAGCCGCGCCTGGTGTGCCAGCGCCTCGGTGCGGCGACGGTCGCGCTCCTCGGTCTGCTTGCGCGCGCTGATGTCCACGATCGACCCCATCCATCCGATCTGCACGCCGTTCGCGTCCACCAGCGGCGCCTCGAAGATCATCACGTCCAGCTCGTGCCCGTCGCGGTGCATCCAGCGCGCCTCGTACCCCTCGCGCGGCGCACCGCCGGCCATGTTGCGCTGGTGCCGGCGCAGGCTGTCCGCCATCTCGTCGGGCAGCCAGTACGGCATCGGCGGCAACTGGCCCAGCAGGTCCTCGGCGCTGTAGCCCACCAGATCGCAGAAGGCGCGGTTCACATGCGTCAGCCGGCCGTCCAGGTCGCGACCGCGCAGGCCCACCGTCAGCGAATCCTCGACCGCGCGGCGCCAGGCCGCCTCGGTGCGCGCCTCGCCTTCGGCCCGCCGCACCTCGCGCATCTGCCGGCGCAGCATGCCGCTGGCCAATGCGGACAGCAGCAGGAACACGCCCATCAGCGCCGCCGCCAGCGTGTACCACCACGGCCGGTGCGGCACGCGGGTGTTGAGTTCCAACCACGTCTCGCGCATTGCCGGATCGACGCTGACGCGGTAGCTCTGCGTGTCGGGCAGCGCGAGCGCGTCGCCCGTCTGCGCCAGCCGCTGCCCCAGTCCGTCGACCAGGCGCACGTCGTACTTCTGCGCGAGCCACCACGGCAGCGTCTGCCGCAGCAGCGCGCTCGGCGCGAAGCGCACGACCAGCCGGCCGCCCTGCGGCCGCGGTGAACTCCAGTGCGCGGTCAGCCCGCCTTCGTCGAGGCTCACGCCGCTGCGCTCCCGCGACGGCGCCAGCGCCTGCGGCGTCTGCTGCGGCACATGCGCGATGACGCGGTTGTTGGCGTCGAGCACCGTCACGCTGACCCACAAGCGCCGCAAGCCTTCAGCCACCGCGCGATGGTTCAGCAGGATCTGGTCGTCGACGTTGCCCGGCAGCTGCTGCGCCAGGCGATCCACCGCCGCGTGCTCCGCGTTGAGCCAGTCCGAGATGCGCGCCTCCAGCGACAGCGCGTCGGCGATCAGCGTCAGCCGCTCTTCCTCCAGGTCGCGCATGTCGCTGAATCGCAGCCACACGCCGACCGACGCCGCGAAGGCCAGCGCGAGCACCAGCGGCAGCGCCCAGCTCGCGCGCTTGATCAGGTGGAGGAGACGTCGGGACGCGGCCATGGCGGCAGTCTAGGCGCTGCGCAGAGCGCACGACGGGCCCCGCGGGATACGTGTTTCCCCAATGTGGAAGTCCACAACTGGCGGCGCGGGAACCGGATTTCCACAATCCGTCACATTCCGCCCCCTGCCGCGCGACCTCCCATGTTGCGCGCCCGTGCAGCGGATTCCGAAGAACACCAGGAGACCGCATGTCCACCCAATTCCCCCGCCGCCTGCTGCTGTCGGCCGCTCTCGCCATTGCCGGCGTGGCCACCATGGGATCCGCCTTCGCGCAGGCCCCGATCGTCATCAAGCTGAGCCACGTCGTCGCCCCCGACACCCCCAAGGGCAAGGGCGCGCAGCGCTTCAAGGAACTCGCGGAGGAACGCAGCAAGGGCAAGCTCAAGGTCGAGGTCTATCCCAACAGCCAGCTCTACAAGGACAAGGAAGAGCTGGAGGCGCTGCAGCTGGGCTCGGTCCAGATGCTGGCCCCGTCGCTGGCCAAGTTCGGCCCGCTGGGCGTCAAGGAATTCGAGGTCTTCGACCTGCCCTTCCTGTTCAAGGACGACGCCTCGTTCCGCAACACGACGCAGACCTTGGGCATGGAGCTGTTCAAGAAGCTCGAGCCCAAGGGCATCAAGGGCCTGGCCTTCTGGGACAACGGCTTCCACATCATGAGCGCCAACAAGCCGCTGCATCACGTGGCGGACTTCAAGGGCCTGAAGATGCGGATCCAGTCCTCCAAGGTGCTGGACGCCCAGATGCGCGCGCTGGGCGCGATCCCGCAGGTGATGGCCTTCTCGGAGCTGTACCAGGCGCTGCAGTCCGGCGTGGTCGACGGCACCGAAGGCGTACCGTCCAACTTCTACACGCAGAAGACCTACGAGGTGCAGAAGCACACGACGATCAGCAACCACGGCCACCTGGCCTACGCGCTGATCATCAACAAGAAGTTCTACGACGGCCTGCCGGCCGATCTGAAGGCCGTGGTCGACAGCAGCGTCAAGGACGCGACCACCTACGCCAACGCGATCGCGCAGACCGAGAACCAGCAGGCCTTCGAGAAGATCAAGGCCAGCGGCAAGACGACCATCTACACGCTGACCCCAGCGGAAGTGAACGAGTGGAAGCTGGCGCTGATGCCGGTCCACAAGGAGATGGAGTCGCGCGTGGGCAAGGCCACCGTTGAGGCTGCCTACAAAGCCGCCGGTTTCGTCCCGCCGACGAAGTAAATCGCTCACCGCCCTTCCTCAGCCGCGCCCTGCTTAGGCGGCGCGGCTTTTCTTTGCCTGAAGGAGACCGCCATGTCCTTGAAGTGGCTGGATCGATTGGAGGAAACGCTGATCGCGTTCCTCATGGGCGCGGCGACGCTGGTCATCGCGATGGCCGTGCTGCACCGCTTCCTGGCCGGCGTGCCGGCCGTGCAGGACTACGTCATCCGCATCGACGTGAGCTGGGCGCAGGAGCTGTGCATCTACATGTTCGTGTGGATGGCCAAGTTCGGCGCGGCCTACGGCGTGCGCGCCGGCACCCACGTCGGCGTCGACGTGGTGGTGCGCAAGCTCAAGCCCGCGCACGCGAAGTACCTGGTGATCTTCAGCCTGCTGGCCGGCGCCCTCTTCACCGCGACGGTGGGCACGCTGGGCGCGACCTTCGTGTGGGAGAACGGCGCGCACTACGCATTCACGCACGCGCTGGGCATCAACAACCCCGACCTGTTCGAAGGTCCGACCTCGCCCGACCTGGAGATCCCCACCTGGATCGCCTACTCCTGCGTGCCGCTCGGGTCCTACCTGATGTGCTTCCGCTTCCTGCAGGTGTGCTGGACCTTCATCCGCACCGGTGAAGCGCCGCACGCGGACCACGGCCATGTCGAAGGCATCGAGGACGACGTCGCCGCCGTCGCGTCGGTGAGGACCGCCGAGGAAGCCGCGAAGGCCTCGACGTCGAACGGCTCGAAGGGAGACCGCGCATGAACACGCTGATCATCTTCTCGCTGCTGGTGGTGCTGATGCTCACCGGCATGCCGATCTCGATCTCGCTGGGCCTGACGGTCCTGACCTACCTCTTCACGATGACGAACGTGCCGATCGAATCGGTCGCGCTCAAGCTGTTCACCGGCATCGAGAAGTTCGAGATCATGGCCGTCCCGTTCTTCATCCTGGCGGGCAACTTCCTGACGCACGGCGGGGTGGCGCGGCGGATCATCCACTTCGCCACGACCATGATCGGCCACTGGTACGGCGGCCTGGGCCTGGCCGGCGTGCTGGCCTGCGCGATGTTCGCGGCGATCTCGGGCTCGTCGGTGGCGACGGTCGTCGCGGTCGGCTCCATCATCCTGCCGGCGATGACCAAGCAGGGTTATCCGAAGCAGTTCGGGGCGGGGGTGATCACGACGTCCGGCGCGCTGGGCATCCTGTTCCCGCCGTCGATCAACCTGGTGATGTTCTCCATCGCCACGGCCGGCATGTCGGCGACGGGTCCGCACGGCGAGGTCGTCGGCACCGCGTCCGTCGGCCAGCTGTTCATGGCCGGCGTCGTGCCGGGCGTGTGCCTGTCGATCCTGCTGGGCATCACGACCTGGTACCGCGCCAAGAAGTACGACTACCCGCGCATGGTCAAGGCCACCTGGGGCGAACGCTTCAAGGCCTTCCGCGACAGCTTCTGGGGCCTGATGCTGATCGTCGTCGTCATCGGCGGCATCTACAGCGGCAAGTTCACGCCGACCGAGGCCGCCGCGGTGGCCGCGGTGTACGCCTTCATCATCTCGGTCTTCGTCTACAAGGACATGGGCCTGAAGGACGTGCCCAAGGTGCTGCTCAAGGCCGCGGCGATGAGCTCGATGCTGCTGTACATCATCACCAACGCGGTGCTGTTCAGCTTCCTGATGGCCTCGGAGCAGATCCCGCAGACGATGGCCGCGTGGATGTCGGCGCAGGGCTTCGGACTGTTCGTCTTCCTGCTGCTGGTCAACCTGATCCTGCTGGGCGCGGGCAACTTCATGGACCCCGCAGCGATCGTGCTGATCATGGCGCCCATCCTGTTCCCGGTGGCGGCCAAGCTCGGCGTCGATCCGGTGCACCTGGGCATCCTGATGGCGGTGAACATGGAGGTCGGCCTCTGCCATCCGCCGGTGGGCTTGAACCTCTACGTGGCCTCGGGGATCACGAAGATGGGGATCACCGAACTCACCGTCGCCGTGTGGCCGTGGCTGCTCACGATGCTGGGCTTCCTGATGGTCGTGACCTACTGGCCGACGCTGTCGCTGGCGCTGCCGAGGGCCTTGGGCCTGGTCGGCTGACGGCGGAACCCGTCCTCTTCTGAAAGCCCCGCCGGCGTGCTCGCGCCGCGGGGCTTTTTTCATGGTGCCGGATCATGCGTCGGGTCAGCACCGGGTCAGCACCGGGTCATGCGCCGGGTCACGCATTACCCGCTTGCGAGAGGCTTCACCTCCCTCGCTGGAGGTAGGCCTGTGGTGTGCGAATCGACGGATTCGGCAACACGGGTAACGGTCGATGTCAGAGGGGCGCGATCGATTGACGCGCCCTGTCGCGGACCCCTTTAATGCGCTGCCCTGACGCGCGACCCGCGCGCCGGGACCGAACACGCCGGCCGCAGCGCCGAGAGGATTCCCCATGGCGCCCGCCCCCCGTCCCACCTCCACCGAATGGCTGCGTCGCGCTGCCGTCAGTTCGAGCCGCGCCGCGCTGGCCGGCGCCCTGCTCGCGGCGCTGAGCGCCTGCGGCGGCGGGAACGGCGACGAGTCCCGGCCGCAAGCCAACCCGCCGGTCGCCGAGGCGCCTCCGCCGCCCACAACGCCCACAACGCCCACAACGCCGACCACGCCGACGGATCCCGCCGCTCCGGCACCGTCCCCTGCGCCAGCGCCCTCTCCCGCGCCAGCCCCGTCGCCGGCGCCCCCCAGCGGCCCGACCGCCACGACCCCGCTGAGCCTGCCGCTGGAGTTGCTGGGCGCAGGCCTCCCCAGCGCGCCCACCGTCGCCACCGCCAACCTGACGCTCGACGCCAGCGGCGCCGGCGCCGCCACCGAGCTGTGGCTGCGCTGCCATCGCTGCGGCTTCTTCGGTCCGCCCGAGTACGAGGCCACCCTCGAGAAGCCGGCCACCATCAAGGCGAGCCTGCGCATCCTCGGCGGCACCGCCGCGGCAAATGCCGGCGCGATCCCCTGGGTCGACATCACCGACGCCACGATGACGCTCGCCGATGCCGAGCGCGTGCAGGGCGGCCTGCAGCGCGGCGGCGGCCTCTACACCGCCCGCATGGCGCTCACGCTGGACGCGACCACCCGCGCGCGCCTGGTCAGCGGCGTGAACCTGGTGCAGTTCCGCTTCAACGGCAGCGACGGCGAATCCAACGGCTACCGCGTCATCGACCTGCAGTTCCGCAACGCGCAGGGACAGAGCCTCGCGACCAACGCGGTGCAGCGCGCCGACATCAACGCCGAGAAGGTGGCCGGCCGCACGCTGACCGCCGACGTCGCCGCCGGCGAGAAGCTGTGGAAGGCGGAGAACCGCCTGATGAAGTCGACGCTGGTGAACCACCAGCTCCGCGCCGCGTGCGCCTCGTGCCATGCCTCGGACGGCCGAGACCTGCAGTACTTCAACTATTCCAACAACGCGATCGTCCAGCGCTCGCGCTTCCACGGACTGACCGAGGCCGAAGGCGGGCAGATCGCCGCCTACCTGCGCTATGCGCTGCGCGACATGGCGCACGTCGCGCAGGCCGCGCCGTGGAATCCGCCCTACCAGCCGGGGCCAGGTCTTGACAGCAAGCCCATCGCGGAATGGTCCGCCGGCGCCGGCCTGGACGCGGTGCTGGACTCGCCCACGGACGCGGTCAAGGCGCTGTTCGGCAAGCCGCTCGACGGCACGGCGCTCGCGCTGACCCAGGCCGACGTGGACAAGGTGATGGACGCCGACGCGACGCTCAACACCCGCGAGGTGCCGCTGCCCATCCAGTTCCCGGACTGGAACTCCTACCTGCCGGCGATGCATCCGCTGGACATCTGGCCGACGGGCGCCAACCCGGCGGGCTCCTTCGAGACCGGCGCGACCTTCAGCGCCGAGAACCGGCGCCTCGATCCGCTGGCCACCTCGAAGAAGATCGCCGCCTGGTTCGAGTCGCACCGCTCGGGCCGCTTCGGCGACTGGAGCCACCTGACCCCGCAGCAGCGCAACGAGATCCAGTCCATGCTCCAGCCCTCCGGCTTCGAGCTCTATGCCTTCCTCGGCGGCGGCCGCGGCAACCACGTCGCGGCCACGGGCCAGTACGGCGCGCAGGTCGGCGCGGCGCAGCTGATGAAGTCCGCCTCGTCCGCGCGCATCGCCTCGGAACCCGCCGCCTTCACGACCAACGCCTTCATCGAGCGGGTGGTCGGCAACGCGCTCCAGTGGAACCTCGTCCAGCAATGGGAATGGGCCCAGCGCTACGGCCTCGAAGGCGACCAGCGCTGGTTCATCGGCAACTACGACGCGACCGCCAGGACCTGGGCCGGCCGGGGCGAGCAGCGCGGCTGGCCGTTCAACACCGTCAGCGCCTTCTTCCTGGCGCCGCACATGGTCTACCAGCAGGACACCGACGCCGCCGGCAAGATCACCCGCGAGTGGCTGCTGGCCTGGGAGACCGGCAACAAGCTCGGTTCCTACACGCGGACCAACGCGTGGTACCAGATGCAGGTCACGCTGAACCCGGGCGCGCAGAGCGACTGGGTGAACTTCTCGGTGGACTGGCCCTATCTGACCGGCTTCGACTCGCTGCTGTCGCAGACGCTGGGCGACGCGACGCCGGCGCAGTCCACGGCGGCGCTGATGAGCGACATCCGCCTGCTGCAGGCGCGCATCAAGTCGGCGCAGTTCGTCAACAACAGCATCCCGCTGTGGGTGCCGACGGACACGCGCTCCATCATCAACAACCGCGGACGCTTCAGCAAGGCGGCCGTGGTCAAGCACCTGAACCCGATCAACTTCATGGAGGCGGTCTCGACGCAGGCGACGCAGACCTCGCCGTTCCGCCGCCTCGACAAGCTGCAGGCCGGTCTCACGCTGAAGCTGCTCAACGGCGCGTTCAAGCAGTTCAACCAGCTCTACACGGTCACCGATCCGGCTGTCTGGCGCCGCTGCGACCCGAACAACATGGACCTCGGCGAAGCCGAACCCACGGCGGGCTTCTCGTTCTGCCTGGACCGGACGAAGCAGCCGCTGACGCTCAAGTCGCCCGGCGTCTACGTCATGGCCTCCACGGACTATCGCAGCACCGCCGAGCAGAAGCTGCAGTACGCGGTCTGGAAGGCCGGCACGCTCGGCGCCGATCCGGACCGCGTCAAGACGCTGAACGACTGGCTGCTGCGCGCCTGGCCTTGAGCCCGCTCAGACCCCGCCGCGGTAGCTGCCCTGCTCGGCCGAGAGGCCAGCCTTGACGCCGCGGGTCAGCTCGTCGGCGTAGACCTCGTCGCGACCGGCGGCCAGCGCGTCCAGCACCTGCTGCGCGACGTCGAGCGGATCGGCCTTGGGCGCGTCGAGGCGGGCGGTCATGTCCGTGTCCATGAAGCCGACGTGCAGGCCCAGCACCGACGTGCCCTGCCCCTTCAGCTCCTGGCGCAGGCCGTTGGTGACCGACCAGGTCGCCGCCTTCGACACGCTGTAGGTGGCGGCGCCGGTCAGGTTGAGCCAGCTCAGCACCGACAGCACGTTCACCACCGCGCCGCCGCCCTGCGCCTTCAGCACCGGCGCGAACGCGCGCGTGAGCGCCAGCGGGCCGACGACGTTGGTCTCGAACTCGTCGCGCAGCGCCGCCAGCGCGTGGTCGGCCAGCAGCGGCGAGCCGCGCGAGATGCCCGCGTTGTTGATCAGCAGCGTGACGTCGCCCGCGGCGCGCACGGCGGCGTCGATCTGGTCCTGCTGCGTCACATCGAGCTTCACCGGCACGACGCCGGGCAGATCGATCGATGACGGGTCGCGCGCGGCGGCGTAGATCTTCGTCACGCCGGCGGCCTGGAGCGCCTTGACGAAGCTCTTGCCCAGGCCGCGGTTGGCGCCGGTGACGAAGGCGACGGTGTTCTTGAAGTCCATGATGGTGTCCTTGAGCAGGGGCGCGAGGCGCCGCGAGGCTTTTTAAATGTTGATCGACATGAATAATGTAATGTCGACCGTCATGGAAACGCGGCGGGGCACCCGGCTTGCCCCTGGTGCCGGAGGGGACGTCGCGGGCCGACAGGCGCCGGAACGGCGGTCGCGTTACCGGGGGGCGACGACTGGCCCGCGGCAATAATCCCTGTCACCTCGTCACCGGAGAACGCGTCGATGCCGAAGATGCCGCGCCGCCTGTGTCTGCTCGCCATGATCTCCGTCGCGCTGCTGGGCGCCTGCGGGGACGAGCCGCCGCCGGCCTGGTCCGGCTATGCGGAGGGCGATCCGGTCTACGTCGCGGCGCCGGTCGCCGGACAGCTCGTCGATCTGCAAGTCCAGCGCGGCGACACCGTGAACGCGGGCGTGCCGCTTTTCAGCATCGACGTCACGCCGGTGAGCGCCGCGCGGGCCGAGGCCGACGCGCGGCTGGCGGCGGCCAAGGCCGAGCAGGCCGACGTCGCCAAGGGCCGTCGCCCCGACGAGATCGCGATGAGCCGCGCCCAGCTCGCGCAGGCGCGTGCGCAATCGACATTGGCGGACTCCGACCTCGCGCGGCAGCAGCAACTGATCGGTCAGGGTTTCATCTCCGCCTCGCGGCTGGACGATGCGCGCGCCACCGCCGCGCAGGCTCGCCAACGGGTGCGGGAGCTCGAGTCCTCGCTGCGCGTGGCGGAACTGCCGGCGCGCAACGACCAGCAGGCGGCCGCCCGCGCCAACACGGACGCGGCGTCGGCGGCGCTCGCCCAGCAGCAGTGGCGCGAATCGCAGACACGCCAGAGCGCGCCGGCCGCCGGCCTGGTCGACGACACCTTCTACCGCGTCGGCGAATACGTGAACGCCGGGCAGCCCGTCGTGTCGCTGCTGCCGCCGACGCAGCGCAAGGCGCGCTTCTACGTGCCGGAGCCCGAGCTTGCCTCGCTGCGCCAGGGGCAGACGGTTCAGCTCAGCTGCGATGGCTGCGGCGCGCCGATCGCGGCGCGCGTCAGCTACATCTCGCCGCAGCCGGAATACACGCCGCCGGTCATCTATTCCAACAGCCAGCGATCGCGGTTGGTGTTCCTGGTCGAAGCCAGGCCGGATCCGGCGCAGGCGCTCCGGCTGCATCCCGGTCAGCCGCTCGAGGTCCGGCCCGTGGCGGGCGCCTCGCCCGCCTCTCCCGCCTCTCCCGCCTCGTCGCCGGGACGTCCATGAGCGACAACGCCAGCGAGCTCGCCATCGACGTCCGAGGCCTGACCAAGCGCTACGGTCAGCGGACCGTTGTGGACCATATCGACCTGCAGCTCGGACGCGGCCGCATCTGCGGCTTCCTCGGCCCCAACGGCAGCGGCAAGACGACGACCATCCGCATGCTCTGCGGCCTGCTGACGCCGGACGAGGGCGAAGGCACCTGCCTCGGGCTCGACATGCGCAGGCGCGCCGGCGAGATCAAGCGGCAGGTCGGCTACATGACGCAGCGCTTCGGCCTGTACGAGGACTTGTCGATCCGGCAGAACCTCGATTTCATCGGACGGCTCTTCGAACTCGACAACCGTGAGCGCCGCGTCGACGAGGCGCTGGACCGGCTCGGACTGAAGACGCGTCAGGACCAGTTGGCCGGCGCGCTGTCGGGCGGCTGGAAACAACGGATGGCGCTCGCCGCCTGCCTGCTGCACGAGCCGAAGCTGCTGCTGCTCGACGAACCCACCGCCGGGGTCGACCCGAAGGCGCGGCGCGACTTCTGGGACGAGATCCATCGCCTGGCGGCGGACGGCATCACGGTGCTGGTCTCGACGCACTACATGGACGAGGCCGAGCGCTGCCATGAGCTCGCCTACATCGCCTACGGCAAGCTGCTCGCGCGCGGCACGCAGCGCGAGATCATCGAGCAGGCCAAGCTCACCGTCTGGGCGCTGCATGCGGAGGATCCCAGGCGCCTGGCCGAGCTGTCGACGGCACTCAACGGCGCCGAGGGCGTGCTCAGCGTCGCCGCGTTCGGCAACAGCCTGCACGTCGCCGGCCAGGACGAGGCGGCGTTGGAGCGCGCCATCGCACCGCATCGCGACGACCGTGGCGCAAGCGCTGGTCTGCGCTGGGAACGTGCCGAAGCCAACCTCGAAGACGTCTTCATCAGCCTGATCAGCAAGACACCCGACAACTTCGAGGGCGGGCGATGAAGACGAGCCGCTTCAGCCTCGCGCGCGTGCTGGCGATCTTCATCAAGGAGGTCCAGCAGATGCTGCGCGACCGGCCCACCTTCGCGATGGCGGTGGGGGTGCCCATCCTGCAGCTGCTGCTCTTCGGCTACGCGATCAACACCGATCCAAAGGGATTGCCCACGGCGGTCGTGACGCAGGACCGCGGGCCGATGGCGCGCAGCCTGGTCGCGGCGCTAGCGCAGAGCGGCTACTTCCGCGTCCAGGCCCGGCCGGCGTCGGAGCGGGAAGGCGACACGATGGTGGAGGACGGCGAGGTGCAATTCCTCATCGTCATCCCGCCGGACTTCAGCCGGCGCGTCATCCGCGGCGAGCAGCCGGCGGTGCTGGTGAGCGTCGACGCGACGGATCCGTCCGCGTCGAGCAATGCGCTGGCGGCGCTGGCGCAGCTCGGCGCGCAAGCGCTGCGCCGCGACCTGGTCGGCGCCGCGCGTCCGAACGCCGCCGCGGGCGCGACGGCACTCTCGACGTCCTCGACCACGGCGGGGCCGGTGGGCGCCTCGCCCGCGATGCCCTTCGAATGGCGCATCCATCGACGCTACAACCCCGAGGGACTCTCCCGCTACAACATCGTGCCGGGGCTGATCGGCACGATCCTGACGATGACGATGGTGATGCTCACGGGACTCGCGATGACGCGCGAGCGCGAGCGCGGCACGATGGAGAACCTGCTCGCGACACCCGTGCGTCCGCTGGAGGTCATGATCGGCAAGATCCTGCCCTACATCGTGCTGGGCTACGTGCAGCTGGGGGTGATCCTGCTAGCGGCGGCGCTGCTGTTCCAGATCCCGATGGCGGGCAGCTTCACGCTGCTGCTGACGATGATCGGCGTGTTCATGCTCGCCAACCTCGCGGTGGGCTTCACCTTCTCCACGCTGGCGAAGAACCAGTTGCAGGCGCTGCAGGCGACGTTCTTCTTCTTCCTGCCGTCGATGCTGCTGTCGGGATTCATGTTCCCGTTCCGCGGCATGCCGCGCTGGGCGCAGGTCATCGGCGAGGCGCTGCCGCTGACGCACTTCCTGCGCATCGTGCGCGGGATCATGCTGAAGGGGAATTCGTTCGAGCAACTGGTGCCGGAGCTGTGGCCGATGCTGGTCTTCCTGCTGGTCGCGGGAACGATCGCGCTGCTCAGATACCGGCAGACGCTCGACTGAACGCTTCAGTACTGCCACCGCCGCTGGCCCTCACCCCTGCCCTCTCCCGCAAGCGGGAGAGGGAGCAAGAAGCGCTGCATGACTGCCTGGACCCCTCGCGCTGCGCGCGCCCCTCACCCCTGCCCTCTCCCGCAAGCGGGAGAGGGAGCAAGAAGCGCTGCATGACTGCCTGGACCCCGCGCGCTGCGCGCGCCCCTCACCCCTGCCCTCTCCCGCAAGCGGGAGAGGGAGTAAGAAGCGCTGCATGACTGCCTGGACCCCGCGCGCTGCGCGCGCCCCTCATCCCTGCTCTCACCCGCAAGCGGGAGAGGGAGAAAGAAGGTGTCGGCGCGGCTCTCCGCCAAGCGGGAACAGGGGGAGGAAGGACGCCTGTCGGACTCCCTCTCCCGCTTGCGGGAGAGGGTGGGGGTGAGGGCCAGCTGCCGCGGAAGTGCTGAAGCCTCAGGCGTAGAGCGTCGCCCGCCCTTCGCGGACGAAGCCTGCGAGCCGCAGTCCGCAGGACTGTGCCGTGCGGATCGCCAGGTGCGTGGGCGCGCTGACCGCGGCCAGCATCGGCATGCCGGCGATCGCCGCCTTCTGGACCATCTCGAAGCTCGCCCGGCTGGTGACGGCGGCGAAGCCATGCGAGGCGTCGATCCCGGCCTTGGCCATGGCGCCGATCAGCTTGTCGAGCGCGTTGTGGCGGCCCACGTCCTCGCGCGCGAGGATGACTTCGCCGTCGGGGCTGCACCACGCGGCAGCGTGGATGCCGCCGGTGCGCTGCTGCAGCGGCTGCGCGGCGGCGAGCTCGCGCATGGCGCGCGACAGCGCGGGCACGAGGGCGTCGGCGTCTGCGAGCCCTGCGGGCAACGCCGGCACGGGCCGATCCGGCACGCGGAAGACCTGGTCGAGGTTGTCGGTGCCGCAGAGACCGCAACCCGTGCGGCCGGCCATGCTGCGGCGGCGTTCTTTCAGCAGCGCCTCGCAGCGCGCGGTAACACGCAGCTGCAGCGCGACGCCGTTGGGTCGCGTCCGCACTTCCACATCGAGCAGGTCGGCTGGCGTCGCCAGCAATCCTTCGGTCAACGAGAAGCCAAGCGCGAAGTCCTCGAGATCGAGCGGCGTCGCCAGCATCACGGCGTGCGACAGGCCGTTGTACTCGAGCGCGATCGGCACTTCCTCGGCGACGAACTCCTCGTCCGCCGCGCGCGCGGCGCCGAGCCGCTCCGGCCGCACCGCGATCAGCGCGGAGGGCAGCGGTGCGTCGTCATCGTCGGGCAGCGCGCAGGCATCGTTCAGGGTGTCGCTCATGACGCTGTCTCCGCGACCGCATCGTCCACGTCGTCGCCGCGACCCGCCGGCGTGATGCGGGCGATCCAGCGCCCGTCCTCGTCCACGTGCAGGCGCACCCAGCCGGGTCCCTGCGCGTCGCCGACGCGCGCATCGCTCATCAAGGTGTAAAGCCGCAGCAGCACGCTGACGCGCAGCCCCGTGCGCTTGGCCAGACGCGGCAGCGAAACGCCATTGCCGCCGTCCAGCTCCGCCAGCGTCTCCAACGCGAAGCGCGCCTGCGCGGCCACGTCGCCGTCGCCGTCGTCATCGACCTCGTGCTCCACCTCTTGCTCGACTTCCTCGACTTCCTCGACCTCCTCGACCTCCTCGACCTGACGGTCGAGGTCGTCTCGGGCCTCGGCGGCGGGCGCGTCGGCAGCGCTCATGGTCGCGTCCTCAGGCGCTCACGCCCGCCACCGAGCGGGCCTGGTCCTGCGGCAGCGGCGCATCCTGCTCGCGCAGCGTCAGCACCACCGGGATGGACTTCGACGTCGGCGTGCCGGCGCCGATGGACACGCTGCTCAGCGGCACCAGCGCGTTGGTCTCCGGGAAGTAGCTGGCCAGGCAGCCGCGCGGGATGTCGTACTCGATCAGCACGAACTTCTCCGCGCGACGCGTGTCGCCGTCGCTGTAGACGCTGGTGATGTCGACCCACTGGCCCGCCTTCATGCCGATCGCCCGCAGGTCTTCCTTGTTGATGAACACCACGCGGCGATGGCCCCAGACGCCGCGGTAGCGGTCGTCGTTGCCGTAGATCGTCGTGTTGTACTGGTCGTGGGACCGCACCGTCGCCAGGTTGAACACCACCGTCTTCTCGTCGCGCATCCGCGCGCGCGCCTGATGCAGCGGCGTGTCCGTCGGCAGCGCGTAGGCGATGAAGTTGGCCTTGCCGGTGGGCGTGTTCCAGACACGCTCCGAGGCGGTGTTGCGCAGGCGGAAGCCGCCCGGCGTCTTGATCTTCTCGTTGAAGCCGGCGAAGTCGTCGAAGACCTCCTCGATCTTGTCGCGGATGCGCGAGTAGTCCTCCACCAGCCACATCCACGGCGTCTTCGACCGGCCCTTCAGCGTCGCGGCCGCCAGGCGCGCCACGATCATCGGCTCGGACAGCAGGTGCTCCGACGCCGGCGCGTTCATGCCGCTGGACAGGTGGACCATGCTCATCGAGTCCTCCACCGTCACGCCCTGCGGGCCGCCGGCCTGCATGTCGATCTCGGTGCGGCCCAGGCAGGGCAGCACCAGCGCCTCCTTGCCGTGGATGGTGTGGCTGCGGTTGAACTTGGTCGTCACGTGGACGGTCAGGTCGGTCGAGCGCAGCGCCTTCCAGGTCGCGATCGTGTCCGGCGTCGCCGAGGCGAAGTTGCCGCCCAGCGCGAAGAACACCTTGCCCTTGCCGTCGAGCATCGCCTGGATGGCCTCGACGGTGCCGTAGCCGTTCTCGCGCGGCGGCTCGAAGCCGAAGACCTGGCCCAGGCGGTCCAGCAGCGACTTGGGCGGCTTCTCGTAGATGCCCATCGTGCGGTCGCCCTGCACGTTGGAATGGCCGCGCACCGGGCAGGCGCCCGCGCCTTCGCGACCCAGGTTGCCGCGCAGCATCAGCAGCGCCGCGATGTGCTGGATCGTCGCGACCGAATGCTGGTGCTGGGTGATGCCCATGCCCCAGCAGATGATCACGCGCCTGGCCTGCGCGTACAGGTCGCCGGCGGCGCAGAGCTGCTCCTGCGACAGGCCGGATTCCGCTTCCAGCGCTTCCCAGCTTTCGGCCCGGATACTGGCTTCGAATTCCTCGATGCCGTGGGTGTGCTCGGCGATGAAGCCCAGGTCCAGCACGCGCTCGCCGCCGGCGGCCACCGCCGCATCGTCCAGCTCGAAGACGCGCTTGCACAGCGCCTTCATCACAGCCATGTCGCCGCCGATGCGCAGTTGGAAGTAGTTGGTCGAGATGGGCGTGCTGCCCAGCGTCGCCATCTCCAGCTTGTCCTGCGGATCGGCGAAGCGCTCCAGCCCGCGCTCGCGCAGCGGGTTGAAGCTGACGATCTTGCAGCCGCGCTTGGACGCCTCGCGCAGTTCGCCCAGCATGCGCGGGTGGTTGGTGCCCGGGTTCTGGCCGAAGATGAAGATCGCGTCCGCCTGCTCGAAGTCGTGCAGCGTCACCGTGCCCTTGCCGATGCCGATCGTCGGCTTCAGGCCCTGGCCGCTGGGCTCGTGGCACATGTTCGAGCAGTCGGGGAAGTTGTTGGTGCCGAACTCGCGCACGAACAGCTGGTAGAGGAACGCGGCCTCGTTGCTGGCGCGGCCCGAGGTGTAGAACATCGCCTCGTTGGGATCCTTCAGCGCGTTCAGGCGCGCGGCGATCAGCTCGAAGGCGTCGTCCCAGGCGATCGGCTGGTAGCGGTCCGTGGCGCGGTCGTAGACCAGCGGCTCGGTGATGCGGCCCATGTTCTCGAGGTCGTAGTCGGACCACTCGGCCAGTTCGCTGACGGTGTGCCCGCCCAGCACCTCGGCCGTGGCGCGGTGCGCGGTCGCTTCGGCGGCGATCGCCTTGGCGCCGTTCTCGCAGAACTCGAAGGTCGAGCGGTGATCCCGGTCGGGCCATGCGCAGCCCGGGCAGTCGAAGCCGTCGGCCTGGTTGGCCGACAGCAGCGTCTTGGCGCCCTTCACCGCGACGCCCTGCTGCTGCAGGTGCTTCGCGACGCTCCTCAGCGCGCCCCAGCCGCCGGCCGGTCCCTTGTAGAAATGGATCTTCTGGTCGCTCATGTTCACCCCCGGTTTGATCGGGCCACGGCCCGTTCAAACCACCCCCCGTGGGGGTGGCGGGCCGGCTTGGGGCGGCCCGGCGCTCGGCCCGCCCCTCGCTAAGAAGGAAGAATGGCAGACCGAGGCCTGCCATCGTGTTCACAGTATCGGCGCTGGCAGTCAGCGCCGTGCCGTGAGGGTCAAGAGAAGAACTTCGCGGCGCTCAGCAGCGTGCGATAGATGCCCCATGCCAGCGGGATGCCCACGGCCAGCCAGGCCAGCGCGACCAGCACGGTCGGCGTGGCGCGGCCGGCGCCCGGGCCGCTGCCCACTTCGGCGGCGGCGGCCTTCTCGTGCGCCAGCTTCTTCTCGACGGCCAGTTCGGCGTCGGTCATGAAGTGCTTGTCGGCGACCGGACGGATGGCCAGGTTGGCCAGCAGGCCGACGACCAGCATGCCCACCAGGATGTACATCGTCTGGTTGTAGACCTGCTCGCGCGGGATGCCCAGGCCCAACTGGTAGTCGCGCATGTAGTTCACGACGATGGGGCCCAGGATGCCGGCGGTGGCCCAGGCGGTCAGCAGGCGGCCGTGGATCGCGCCCACCATCTGCGTGCCGAAGAGGTCGCCCAGGTAGGCCGGCACGGTGGCGAAGCCGCCGCCGTACATCGACAGGATGATGCAGACCGCGCCCACGAAGGCCAGCTTGTGGCCCGCGGCCGCGCTGCTCGGCAGGCTGGCGTACAGCAGGCCGCCCAGCACGAAGAACACGGTGTAGGTCAGCTTGCGGCCCAGCTTGTCCGACAGCGACGCCCACACGAAGCGGCCGCCGATGTTGAACAGGCTCAGCAGCGCGGTGAAGCCGCCGGCGATGGCCGCGATGGCCGCCAGCTGCGTCTTGTCGAGCTCGGCGAACCTGGCTTCCACGCCGATCAGCGAGCCGCCGAAGATCTCCTGCAGCATCGGGCTGGCCATGCCGATCACGCCGATGCCGGCGGACACGTTCATGCACAACACGATCCACACCAGCCAGAACTGCGGGATGCCCCACACCTTCTTCACATGCACGTGGCGCTGCGTGATCATGGTGTTGGTAGCCTGCGCGGCCGGCGGGGTCCAGCCCTCAGGCTTCCAGCCGGTGGGCGGCACGCGGTAGCCCAGCGCGCCGGCGACCATGAACACGAAGTACACGACGGCCATCACGACGAAGGTCTGCATCACGCCCGCGTCGGTGGGGGTGGCGAAGTGCTTCATCAGTTCGACGGCCAGCGGCGAACCGATCATCGCGCCGCCGCCGAAGCCCATGATGGCCATGCCGGTCGCCATGCCGCGGCGGTCGGGGAACCACTTGATCAGCGTCGACACGGGCGAGATGTAGCCCAGGCCCAGACCGATGCCGCCGATCACGCCGGAGCCGAGGATCATCATCCAGAACTGGTGGGTGTGGATGCCGATCGCAGAGATCAGCATGCCGCCGCACCAGCAGACGGCCGACACCAGGCCGGCCTTGCGGGGACCGGCGCGCTCCAGCCAGCCGCCCCAGATCGCGGCCGCGCAACCCAGGAACACGAAGAACAGCGTGTACATCCAGCCCAGGGTCGCGACGCTCCAGTCGCACTGGGTGGTGAACAGCTGGGCGAAGAAGCCCACGTCCTTGCCGCAGGCGGCGCCGGTGCCGGCGGTCTGCAGCATCTTGGACAGCGGCAGCCAGAACACCGAGAAGCCGTAGGCCATCCCGATGCACAGGTGGATGGCGAGCGCGCTCGGCGGCACCAGCCAGCGGTTGAAACCAGGAGCGGCGATCGTGCGCTCCTTGTCCAGCCAGCTCGAGCCGGCGGATCCGCCGCCCTGATCGGTCAGCACAGTAGACATGGGTCCTCCTCAAACAATGAAAGGCGGCCGCGACGCGGCCCGCTGATGACGAACGGCACCGAACCCTCCAACGGCACCGTTCGGCCGCGTCCCGTGTTCCGTCGTCCCTCGTCCCTTTCGGCATCAAGAAACCGTTAGGAAACCGATTTCTGGTGACGGGCTGAAAAAGTTGGCGCAGAACGCTCGCGGCGGGCGCGATCTTGACGCATGTCACTGACATCCATTGACAACCCCACCTAGCGAGCGGACATCTATCGCACGAAACCGACAACCGGGAGCGATGACGGGACGGGCGGTAACCGAATGTGCGAACGGGAGTTCGGGCGATCACCGCACAACACCCCCTGGAGGCGGTGGGATCCCCAGGCGGCATCGGGGACGACCCGGCACCAGGTCGGATTGTTGAGGTCCCCACAACGGTGCGTTGCGCGGCGCAGCATTTATGCGATCGGGGTGAATGCCTATTGTTCGGAGATCTCCCGTCTCCGAAGGCGTCCATCAGCGCCTTCTTCACCGGACCGCCCTTCAGGGGCCGTCCGGTTTTTTCTTGGGCGCGAGGCGGCCGCGCATCGGACCCGGCAACTTCCCAGGGATCGCCGTTTGCCCCGATGAACACGCGGATGTATCGGGGTGCAACCTGCCGGTTGTCCTACAAAGCCTCGCGACATCAGCCCACTTCCGACTCCCCTCCGACGGTCCAAAGTTGGTCCTAACCGATCTCCACCGATCGGCCCCTCAAGCCCAAAGGAGAGACTCAAATGAACGCAACCAAATCCCTCGTGACCGGTGCCGTCGCCCTGACCGCCTTCGCCAGCGTGCTGGGCCTGGCCTATGCGCAGGTCGAGAACTCGACCGAGTCGACCCAGACGCCGACCACGCAAGCCACGCAGGAACAGTACCCCGCCACCCAGACCGAGCAGCAGGCGCCTGCCGACCAGAGCATGACGCCGGCCGACCAGTCGAACACGGCCACCACCCAACAGAACCAGACGACGCCTGAAGCCCAGTCGCAACAGACGCAGCCGTCCTCGACGGACCAGTGGCAGAACCAGCAGCCGCAGTCGCAGCAGGATCCGCTGCCGACCGAACCGACCAGCGCCGGCACGCCGGCTCCGCGCGCCGACCGCAACTGATCGGTGAGCGCCTTCCGCCGCCACGCCCGGATCTGACCTCTCCCTGAAAGCCCACCATGCTGCGCGCCTCCAGCGGGTACTTCTTCAGCGATCCTCCCCCGAAGCCGCCCTCGAAGGGGGTATCGGAATGGATCCCGGAGCACCTGCGGGAACGCGCGGGATGGGCGGTGCAGGGACTGGCGCTGGGCCTGGCCGGCGCGCTGCTGGCCTGGCCGGCGGCGACCTTCCTCATGAAGCAGCTGCGGCCGGCTCCGCCCGTCGTGGCCCGTCACACCCCTTCAGCGCCGGTCCAGCCGGTCGTCCACGCCCCCGCGCCAGTGTTGCGGACCGGCACGGCCGATTTCGGCAAGACCAAGGTTTCCAAGCAGGCCCGCCAGCTCGCCCAATGGGTGATGTCGGGCTGGGATCACAACGGTCGACCGTTCGCGATCCTCGACAAGCGCCAGGCCCAGGTGCTGGTGTTCAGCCCTGACGGCAAGCTCCAGGCGACCACGCCGGTGCTGCTGGGCTACGCCGCCGGCGACGATAGCGTCGCGGGCATCGGCCTGAGGCCCATCGCCGAAGTGCGCCCGAACGAGCGCACCACGCCGGCCGGCCGTTTCGTCGCGCAGCCCGGCAAGAACGCCGGGCACGAGGACGTGCTCTGGGTCGACTACGACGCCGCCGTGTCCATGCACCGCGTGCGCCCGACCAACCCCGCGGAGCGTCGACTGGAGCGGCTCGCGTCGCCGACGCCCAAGGACAACCGCATCAGCTTCGGCTGCATCAACATGCCGGTGAAATTCTTCGAGCAGACGCTGTGGCCGACCTTTGGCAAGCGCGGTGGCATCGTGTACGTCCTGCCTGAAAAGAAGGCGATGGAACAGGTCTTCGCGGAGCAGATGCGCCGCGCCAAGGCCGGTCCTTCCACCTGACGCGCGGTCGATGACCGCGCCGCGCCCCCGGCCGACGACCGAATCACGTCGCCTTCCCTTCTCCCCCACCACCCCCTTCGCAACCCGCTCCGCGCTCGCACTGGCCGTCGTGATCGCTTTGGCCGCCGGGCTCGCCCCGTCCGCGCAGGCGCAGGTGAGCCGCGCGACCGTGCGCGGCCTCGTCAACGCGCCGGCCGGCGTTCCGCCTGGCGGGCTGGCCATCACGGCCACCAACAGCGCCAACGGCGCCCGCTACCGGACGAGCACGCGCGCCGATGGCCGTTACGCGCTCATCGGCCTCGCGCCGGGCGACTACGTCATCAGCGTCGCCGCCGCCGACGGCAAGCCAATTCGCACCGAGCGCATCACGCTGTCCGTCGGCGAGAGCGCCTCGCTCGATCTCGGTGCCGCGCCCGCGGCCGCCACGCCGGACGCGATCCAGCTCGGCACGGTCACCGTCGAAGGCAACGCGAGCCGGCAGGGCGTCAAGGACTCGCAGCTGGGCACCGTCGTGTCGCAGCGCATGATCGAGGCGCTGCCGCAGAACACCCGCAATTTCCTGAGCGCGGCGGACCTCGCGCCAGGCGTCGCGTTCTCGACCGATTCCAGCGGCCTGAGCCGGGTGCAGTCGGGCGCGCAGGACTTCGACCATCTCAACGTCTTCATCGACGGCGTGGGCCAGAAGAACAACATCCTGCGCGGCGGCGTCAGCGGCCAGTCGGACACGCGCGGCAATCCGTTTCCGCAGTCGGCGATCTCCGAATACAAGGTGCTGACGCAGAACTACAAGGCCGAGTTCGACCAGGTCAGCAGCGCCGCGATCACGGCAGTGACGAAGTCCGGTACCAACGAGTTCCATGGCGAGCTCTACGGCGACCGCACCGGCACCAACTGGCGGTCGATGAACGCGCTCGAGAAGGAGCGCGAGGCCCAGGGCATCCCGCGGCCGTCGTCGGAGAAGTACGAGTACGGCGGCAGCGTGGGCGGTCCCATCGTCAAGGACAAGCTGCATTTCTTCGTCGCCTACGACGCCAAGCGGATCGAGGACTCGCGCCAGATTGCCGGCCAGAACTTCGAGAAGCTGCCGAACGCCGGCATCGTGCCGGAGCTGCTGGCGCGGCGCGGCAGCCAGGTCGACCCGTTCCACGAGGACCTGTTCTTCGGCAAGCTCGACGCGCAGCTCAACGACGAGCATCGCCTGACCCTCAGCGCGCGGCTGCGCCGCGAGACCGACCGCATCGCCGAGGACCGCAACCTCTCGCTGCCGGGCAACGACAAGGAGCGCCGCAACGACGAGACCCGCATCGACCTCAAGCACGAGTGGTCGCGCGACGACTGGCTCAGCGAGGCGCGCATCGGCTACGAGGACTACCTGTGGAATCCCAAGTCGGCGTCGGACACGCCGCTGGTCCGCTACAAGGTGTCGACGGCGTCGCCGCAGGTGCTGACGGCCTCGCAGGACGTGATCCTGGACGGCGGCTCGCCGGATGCGCAGCGCCGCCAGCAGCGCGGCACCTTCGTGTCGGAGGAACTGACCTACACCGGCTTCGACGGCCACGTGCTCAAGGGCGGCGTGAAGCTCAAGGACATGCGCTACGACCTGAGCGGCACGGCCAACTCGGTCGACGCGGTGGAGGTGCTGATCGACAACGTCACCGGCCTGCCCTACTGGGACGGCACCAACTGCCTGGGCACCAACGTCTCCAACAACGGCAGCACCAGCGCGCAGTGCAACATCCGGCGCGCGGCGGCGGCCTCCGGCGCCAGCTTCAAGAACAAGCAGTGGGGACTGTACCTGCAGGACGACTGGAGCGTCACGCCCAAGCTTGAGCTCAACCTCGGCGTCCGTTGGGACTACGAGGACAACATGCTCAACAACGGCTACGCGACGCCGGCCGACCGCATCGCGGCGCTGCTGGCGCCGGACGGCGAGCGCTACGGCATCGTCCCGCCGACGGACCAGACCTACGCGCAGTCGCTGGCCAAGGGCGGCATCGACGTGTCGCAGTACATCAGCAGCGGCAGCTCCCGCAAGGCCTTCAAGAACGCGATCGCGCCGCGGGTCGGGTTCTCCTACGACGTCTCCGGCAATCGCAACACGGTGGTCTTCGGCGGCTACGGCCGCAGCTACGACCGCACGATGGCCAACCATGCGCTCGACGAGCTGCAGAAGAACCAGGCGACCGGCGGCGAGATCTGGCTGATCCGCAACGACTTGAAGATGCCCTACGCGGACCAGTTCAGCATCGGGCTGCGGCAGGCGTTGTCAAAGACGTGGAACGGCGAGATCGCACTCAGCCGCATCGAGGCGAAGAACCAGTTCGTCTGGTTCAGCGGCAACCGCGACGCCAACGGCGGCTTCGCCCAGCAGTCGTCGATCGACCCGCTGTGGGGCGGGCCACCGGGCTTCGGACAGGTGGTGCTGGGCGACTCGATCGGCCGCACGCGCACCGACTCGGTGTTCGTGAAGGCAGACAAGCCCTACACCGAGTCCTCCGGCTGGACGGCCACGCTGGCCTACACCTACAGCGACGCGAAGACGACCAACCTGCAGTGGAGCAACGACACCTTCGACTGGACCTACGGCCGCGCGGGTCGCGGCTGGAATCCGAGCACGCTGGTGGACCGGCACCGGCTGGTGGGCGCGTTCATGACGGACAAGCTGCTGCCGTGGGGACTGACGTTCTCGGCCAAGGGCACCTATGCGAGCGGCTTCCCGCGGCGCCTGACGAACTGCATCGGCGGCACGCCGCAGTGTTTCCTGGTGGAAGGCGATTCGCCCAGCTTCCGGCAGGTCGACATCAGCATCGGCAAGGCCTTCAAGTACGGCCTCCACCAGGTCGCGCTGCGGCTGGACGTGCTGAACGTGCTCGGCGCGGACAACTACGGCGGCTTCGACGACTGGATCGGCAACGCGCCACAGCCGGGGGCAACGCCCAACCGGCTGGGCGGCGACAACCTCAACCTCGACAAGCCCAACAACATCCGCGGCGACAACCGCGCGATGCGGGTGGTGTTGAACTACAAGTTCTGAGGTGCCGCACGCCATGGCCACTGCCCTGCTCATCATCGATCTGCAACGCGCGCTCTGTGTCGGCGAGTACGCCTGCCACGAGGTCGACGCCGTGATCGGTCGCATCAACGGCCTGATCGCGCAGGCGCGGGACACCGGCACGCCGGTGGTCTTCGTCCAGCACGAGGAGGACGGCTACGAGCCGCTGCGCCACGGCAGCGAAGGCTGGCAGATCGACGATCGCCTGCACGTGAAGCCGGACGACCGTCGCGTGTTCAAGACCTCGCCGGACTCGTTCCACAAGACGGAGCTGGACGCTGTGCTGAAGGGCTTCGGCGTGACACACCTGGTCGTCTGCGGCGCGCAGAGCGACTTCTGCGTCGACACGTCCACGCGCCGCGCACTGAGCTCGGGCTACGACGTCACGCTGGTCGAGGACGGCCACACGACGATCGCCTACGGCGACCTCACGGCGCCGCAGATCATCGACCACCACACCCTGATCCTGCGCAACCTCAACAGCTTCGGTCCGACGATGGCAGCGAAGAAGGCCGCGGCGATCAGCTTCGAGGCGAGCTGATCCGGCGCCGCCGGGTCACTTCATCGGCGTCCGCGCACTGGCAAGCTGCGACAAGGTCATGTCGCACTGATCCACCGTCGCGATGCAGTCGAGCCCGCGGGACTCGACCTCGCCCATCAGGCTCAGCCACGCGTTCAGGCCCTCGAGCGTGACCTTGGTGCGCGAGGTCCGGCCCCAGCCGCGTTCCGCCAGCTGGCCCAGGTAGATCCACGTCTGCCGGCGCGACAGCCCCGACAACTGCCCGATGCACGCCTGCGACACCGGCAGCGCCAGGCTGTTGCCCGCCGTGCCCGCGCGCTGCGAGCTGCTCAGCGCCGCCGCCAGCGTCGCCAGCACGCTGATCAGTCGCTGGAAGCCGTTGCCGGCCAGTCGCATCGTGATCTGGTCCTGCAGCCGCGACGCCGTCGCCGCATAGAGCTCGCCCGTCGCCGCGTCGCGCTCGGGCACGCTCGCATCCTTCATTCGCGGCATCGGGATGTGGATCGTCGTCACGTCGACCAGCGCCGTCACGTCGTAACGCGCCGCCAGCTTGCCCAGCGGCGAATCCGCCCCGATCACGTCGCCCAGCCACAGCGCCGCCACGGCCACGCGCGTGTCCGCCGCGACCTTCGCCGCGAGGAACGCCGCGCCGCCGCTGATCGCGATCCACTCGGCCAGCGGCGTCCCGGCCTCGATGATCTTCTGGCCGCGCCGATACGTCCGGATCTGGCCGTCGGCCAGCCAGTCGTCGCTCGTCGCGTCCGGTGCGCCGTCATGCGTCGGCGTCCGCGTCCCTCTCGTGCTCATGGTGTGTTCTGCGTGAAACTCGCCGGACAAGGCTCCGCCCGCCGCCTCTCATGCGGAAGGTTCGCGGATGCCTTGACGGCGAATCGTGGGTTATAGAAGCGGACCGCCGATCCCGATCGGTCGATAAGGCCCGTGGCCCCGGCCCGGTTTGCGGGTTGACCGCGCGTCGATCAGCGGGTCACCAGATGGACAGGCTCCTGGCGAGCACGCGCTGCAGCCAGCTGCGCGACGAGGCCTCCGACACGTCGCCCTGCGCGACGCTCTCCAGGCTCGCGTTCACCACGTCGCGCGAGGACACGAGGTTGCCCGGGCGGATGTCGCGCGGATTCACGATGCCCGAGAAACGCAGCGTGTTCACGCCCTTGTTCAGGCCCACGTTGCGCTCGCCCGCCACCAGCAGGTTGCCGTTGGGCAGCACGTTGATGACGCTCACCGCCACCGTGGTGGTGAAACTGTTGTCCGTCTCGGTCGTGCCCGAGCCCTTGAACGAATCGCTGCCCGCGGCCGTCGCGTCGATGTTGAGCAGCCGCTCCACCGCGCCGATCCTGCTCTGGCCGCCCGGCCCGTGCACCGCGAGCTTGTTGTCGCGGCTCGTGTCGGTCGTCTGCTTCTGGCTTGCCTTCAGCGTCTCCTGGATGTCCACCTTCAGGGTGTCGCCGATCGCGCTCGGACGCTTCTCGCCCGAGAACAGCGAGGTGGTCGCCATGCTCGGCTGGTAGATCGCGCCGTTGTTGGGCCGCTCGATGTACATCGGCGCCTGCGGCGGCGTGACCATCATCGGACCGGCCACCGTCGGCGACGTGCCGGCGCATCCGCCGAGCGCTCCCAGCACGCCGCAGGCGCCGAGCGCGCCGAGCGCAATGGCCGCAATGGCAGCGACGGCAGCGGTCTTCGGCGCTCTTGCCGGTGCTCTTGCCGGTGCCCTTGCCCGCGCCCTCGCGCGGCGGGATTCTTCTGTCGACATCACATCCCTCTCCCTCAGCTCTGGAAGCCGGTGATCAGCGCCTTCACGACCGGCGCGATCTTGTTGCGCGTCCCGGCCCAGCGGGCCAGGCCGAAGTTCTCCTCGGCGACGTAGCTGCTGGTCGACAGCAGCGTCCCGTCGGACCGGTGCAGGCTCAGCGACGCGGCGCTGAGGTTGGCGCGGTAGCCGCCGGCCATCGGCGGCACGCCCCATTCGATCGTCGCGACATACCGCAGCCAGACCTCGCATTGCTGCAGCCCCGTGCCGGGTTCGTACACGCGGCTGTCCACGCCCTGGCCCTTCAGCTCCGCCTGCATCGCCGGAACCAGGTCCTCGAGCGGCGCGTTGCGGTTGAATTCGATGCACAGCGCGCGCACCGGCGCGTCGCCGTGATGGACGGTGTTGCTGGCCTTGGCCGGCGCGGCCGTCGCCAGCGCCGTCGAGGTCGCAGTGCCGGCGCCCTTCAGCAACTCCCAGGCCGGGAGCGGACTCAGCGCGCTGCAGCCGCCGAGGGCCGTCAGCGCGGCGATGCCGAGGAGCCGGAGGAACCCGGTGGACGCGCGCGGCCACCGTGCGGGTCGGATGCGCATGGCCCCGTCCTCACACCAGCTCGTCGAGCACGGCGACGCCGCCCAGCGCGGCCATCACGCCGTAGCCGACGACATTGCCGAGCACGTTGCCGACGCCGCCGGCGACATCGCCGACCGTGTCCGTGACGACGTCGGCGGCGGTCTCGACCGCGTCCGCCGCGTCGCTCGCCAGCGCCTGCAGGCCCTTGGCGCTGATGGTCGCCGTCACGCCGAGCACGGGACCGAGCGTCAGGCTGGGGCCGCCGCCGCGCGAGGATCCCGACGACCCGCCCGAGGCAGCGGCGCGGCCGCTCTCGTGCGCGCCGTCGGAGGACGTCGCCAGGGCGACCAGACTGGACAGGAGGGGCACGCTGCTCAAGGGGGACTCCCGGCGGCGCTCAGCCGCGCGCGGCCAGCGAGGCCGTGTCGAGGGAGAGCATGGCAGGCGTGGCGGTGGACGTGCCGGCGGCAGCCGGCGCGGCGGCCATCGGGGCGGCCATCGGTGCGGCCATCGGTGCGGTCGCGGCGGAGGCCGGCGCTCCGGCCTTCGCGTCGTTCAGCATCCGGGCGAAATCGGGCGCGCCGCCATTGGCGCTCTTGGCGCCCTTGGCGGCGCCCGCGGGCGCCGGAGCGCCGGCGTGCACGGCCGGCGACGGAGAAGCGTTGGACTTGACGTGCATGGCGAAGCGCTCTCGTTCGTTGGGGTGAACGGATTCTTCGCCGCGGCCACCTCCCGGCATGCGGCGATGAGCGCGGCGAACTCAGCGGTCGTCGCGGACTCGGTGAACTGCGTCACCGAGGGAAGGAACTGGGGGAGTTCTTCGCCGCTTTGCCGGCTCAAGTTCGCGCGAGGGCGGCACCGGCCCGGGCGATCAGCGCGCGGTTTGAGCGCAGTGTGAGCGCAGGGGGAGCGCAAGGGGGGAGCGCAGGGATCGCAGGGATCGCAGGGATCGCAGTGTGGGCGCCGCTCGAGCGCAAGGCCCAGGAGGGGTCAGGTCATGCGCCGCGGCTCTGATGCGCCATCGCCTCGGTCCATTCGTCCCAGGTGGACTCGGTGACCTCCAGGCCTTCCAGCGCGGGCGGATCCTCGATCGGCCAGCCGGACGGGCTGAACGGAATGCGCCGTTGCAGCAACACCTCGGTCTGCCGCAGGATGTGCTGCATGGCCTTGCTGAACGGGTGGCCGGGTTCCCCGGCGGGTGACGCGAAACGTGGTCGCATGGTCCTCTCCTGACGAGTTCCCACTATCAACGGGGGTCGGCCCAAGTGCCATCCCACCATAGGGTGGACGTGGGGGGATGCCGGAGGGGGTGTGACGAAAGGCTGCGGTGGTCGGCCAGGCGGTCAGCGGGATGGACTCGTGCGTCAAGCGCGTGTGAAGCCGCACCGCGATCCATCAGATCGATCACTTCGATCTGATGGATCTGATGGGGACGGCAGGTCCGCGGGGTGCGAGGGATGCGAGGGGTGGGCGCTCAGATCACCTGGCGCAGCAGCGCATACAGCGCGATCGCGCCGGAGACCGCCGCGCAGGCGGTCTTCATCGAACGGTTGGCCACGAAGGCGCCGATCAGGCTGCTGACCAGGATGGCGGCGAGGAGGTAGTTGGTTTTCATGGGCCGCGATTGTGGCGGCGCGCCGGAGGACGTCCGGCGAGGTCCGCGGCGCGGATCAGACAGTCGCGCGGTCGGGCCGGTTGATCTCGACGGTGACGTGAACAAGTTCCTCATGGACGGCCAGCAGGCGGCGCACCTCGTCGGGCCGCGCCTCGGGGCTGTCGGTGACCAGCGAGACGATGCAGGCGTACTGCGCGCGACCGACGCGCCACACGTGCAGGTCGGCGATCACCGCGGGCCACGGCGCGGCGGCCACGACCTCGCGGATTTCGTCGACGACGGGCGCGTCCATCTCGGCGTCCAGCAGCACGCGACCGGTGTCGCGCAGCAGCCCGCGCGCCCACGCCGCCACCAGCACCGCGCCGGCGATGCCCATCACCGGGTCCAGCCAGTCCGCGCCCCATAGTCGGCCGCCCAGCAGCGCCACGATCGCCAGCACCGAGGTCGCCGCGTCGGCCAGCACATGCATGTAGGCGGCACGGAGGTTCAGGTCGGCATGACCGTCGTGACCGTGGCCGCCGTCGCGATCATGCGCATGTCCATCGGCGTGAGCGTGTGCGGATGCGTGCCCGTGGTCATGCCCATGCCCATGGCTGTGACCATGACCATGACCATGACCGTGTGCGTGGTCATGTCCGTGGTGGTGATGCTCGCCGCGCAGCAGCCACGCGCAGGCCAGGTTGACGACCAGTCCGATGGCGGCGACCGCGATCGCTTCGTCGTAATGGATGGGCGTCGGCGCGAACAGTCGTTCGACCGACTGCCACAGCATCAGCCCCGCGACGCCGACCAGCAGCAGCGCGCTGCTGTAGCCGCCGAGGATCTCGATCTTCCAGGTGCCGAAGGCGAAGCGCCCGTCCTTCGCCCAGCGTCGCGCCGCGCCGTAGGCCAGCAGCGACACGCCCAGCGCCACCGCGTGCGAGCTCATGTGCCAGCCGTCGGCCAGCAGCGCCATCGAGTTGAAGACGTAGCCGCCGACGATCTCCGCGACCATCATCACGACCGTCAGCAGCACGGCCCATCGCGTGTTGCGTGCGGCAAGCGGATTGCCTTCGTCGAAGACATGCGTGTGTTGCCAGGGCGCGGGGGACATCGACGATGACATGGCGTGGACCGGGAGGCGGCGTTCGGAGAGGGGGAAGCGAGGCAGTATCCCTTTCGCGGCGCGTCGCCGGAAACAGAGTCCCCGCGCGGACCCTGTCTTCCGACGGGGGTAGACTCCCCCGCAGCTTTTCAATCACGACAACGGGACCCTGGGTGGACACAGAGGAGCGACAGCCCCTGCGGGTGGTGGTACTCGGCGGCTCCGCCGGCAGCATCGACGCGCTCGGCACCGTGCTGGGTGCGCTACCGAACGAACCGGGCTTCGCGGTCCTGGTCATCACCCACCTCGACCCCAACGAGGAGACCCGCCTGCCCGAGGTGCTGCGCGACCGCACGACGCTCCCGGTGGAGCGCCTCGAGCACCTCACCAAGGTCGAACACGGCCGCGTCTACGTGATGCCGGAGAACGCCGGCGTCATGGCGCTGGACGGGCACTTCCGCCTGACCCGCCGCACGCCCGGGCTGCACCTGCCGATCGACGCCTTCCTGGCCTCGCTGGCGCAGGACCCCGACCTCGACGGCGCGGTGGTCATCCTCTCGGGCACCGGCCAGGACGGCGCGGCGGGCCTGGTCGACCTGAAGGCCACCGGCGGCTTCGCGATCGCGCAGACGCCCAACACCGCCGCGCACGACGGCATGCCGGTCGCGGCGATCAATACCGGCCTGGTGGACGAGGTCCTGCCCCCGGAGGACATCCCGGCCGCGCTGCTGCGCCGCTTCGGCCAGCCGCACCACGAGAGCGACCTGCCCGGTTCCGCCGGCGTCGCGCAGGACGTGGACGCGCTGGAGACCGCGCTGGCCATCGTCCAGCAGAAGGCCGGCGTCAACCTGGGCTACGTCAAGGACGTCAACCTGCGCCGCCGCTTCCTGCGCCGCGTGCTGCTGCAGAAGGACCGCGACGTCGGGGCCTACCTCCAGTTCCTGCGCACCGACCCCTACGAGGCCGCCGCGCTGCGCGACGACGTGCTGATCGGCGTCACCGCGTTCTTCCGCGACGCGGAGTTCGTCAACGTGCTGCGCCAGGTCGTGCTGCCCAAGCTGCTGGCGCTGCGCCACGACCCGATCCGCGTCTGGGTGCCCGCCTGCTCGACCGGCGAGGAGGTCTACACGATCGCGATGCTGCTCAAGGAGGCGATGAACGCCGAGGGCATCCACCGCCGCGTGCAGATCTTCGGCACCGACCTGAACGAGTCCTCGATCGAGACCGCGCGCGCCGGCCGCTACACCGCCGCCGCGCTGGAGAACGTGCCGCAGCCCTTCCGCGACACCGCCTTCGTGCCGAGCTCCGGCGGTTACCTGGTGGCCAAGGACCTGCGCGAGATGTGCGTCTTCGCGCGGCACAACCTGCTCACGCATGCGCCGTTCTCGGGCATGGGCCTGATCAGCTGCCGCAACATGCTGATCTACCTGCGCAAGGAAGCGCAGCAGCATGTCTTCGAGGTGCTGCACTACGCCTGCCGCAACGACGGCTTCATGCTGCTGGGCCGCGCCGAGGCCGCGTCGGTCGCCGACGGCTTCGAGCACGCCGGCGCGCCGCACCTATACCGCAAGCTGCCGAACTCGCGCCGCCACCGGCCGCTGTTCCCGATCGATGCGCTGCGCCCCTGGGCCAGCGACGGCAACGCCCCCCGCGTGCCGCAGGCGCCGCCGCCGGACCTGGTCAGCGAAGCCGCCAATCGCGTCGCGCTCGCGCGCTACGTGCCGCCGGGTTTCGTCGTCAGCCAGGGCGGCGACGTGGTGCAGTTCCGCGGCGACGTCTCGGCCTTCATCGCGCCGGCCAGCGGCGAGGCCACGCTCGCGCTGCCGCGCCTGCTGAACGTCGCGCTCAACGTGCCCGTGCGCACGGCGCTGGTCGAGGCCAAGCGCACCGGGCAACCGGTGCGGCGCGAGCGCGTCGCCTTCAACGACCGCCGCTACGTGCTCGAGGTCCTGCCGCTGGAGGCGGGCGAGGCGCCGCAGCACTTCCTGGTCACGCTGGCGCCCCAGCCGGATGAACCGGTCGCCGACGCCGCGTCGGCGCTGTCCACGCCGCCCTTCTCGCCCAGCGGTGCCCGCGCGCGCGTCGACGAGCTCGAACGCACCGTCACGACCCTGTCCGACGAGCTCGAGGCGACCCAGGCGCAGCTGCGCACGCTGGTGGTCGAATTCGAATCGGCCAACGAGGAGCTGCGCACCGCCAACGAGGAGATGCTCAGCACCAACGAGGAGCTGCAGAGCGCCAACGAGGAGTTGCAGAGCGCCAAGCAGGAACTCGAATCGGCGAACCAGGAGCTGCTCTCGCTGAACGAGGAGCTCAAGTCGCGCAACGACGAGCTGGACCTCGCCAACGACGACCTCAGCAACCTCGTCGAGGGCATCCCGCTGCCGGTCGTGGTGCTGGACCGCCAGCTGCGGCTGCGGCACGCCTCGCCGCAGGTGGCCCAGCTGTTCGGGCTCGATCCCGCGGCGCTGGGCCAGGCGATCGGACAGCCGGCGGTGAAGGTCACCTCCCGCTTCGCCGTCGGCCAGCTGGAGCAGCTGGTGCAGGCCGCCGTGCAAGGCCTGGCCCCGGTCGAGCACGAACACCAGGACACCGAGGGCCGCTGGTGGCTGATCAACGTGCGGGCCTACCGCACCGCGGACGAGCGCATCGACGGCGCGGTGATCGCCTTCCAGGACATCCATGAGCTGCGCTGCGCGCTCGAATCGGCGCAGCACGCGCGCGACGACGCGGAGCGCGCCAACACGGCCAAGGACGACTTCCTCGGCATGGTGTCGCACGAGCTGCGCGCGCCGCTGAACGTCATCTCCGGCTGGGCCTCGGTGCTGAAGCAGTCGCAGGAACGCGGCACGCTGGGCGAGGCGACCGCGACGCGCGCGATCGCCACCATCCTCAAGCACTGCCAGGCGCAGGCGCAGCTGATCGACGACCTGCTGGACGTGTCGCGCATCGCCTCCGGCCACCTCACGCTGGAGATGCGGCCGCTCGACCTCGCGGCCTGCGTGCGCGCGGTCGTCGACGGCCTGCAGCCGGCCGCCGAGGCCAAGGGCCTGACGCTCAGCGGCACCGGCCTGCAGCAGCCGCACCGCATCCAGGGCGACCAGCGCCGGATGCAGCAGATCGTGGCCAACCTCGTCGGCAACGCCCTCAAGTTCACGCCGCGCGACGGCCGGATCACCGTGTCGCTGAGCCGCATCGGACCGACGATCGAACTGGCCGTCGTCGACACGGGCATCGGCGTCGCGGTGGAACTGCTGCCGCGGCTGTTCGACCGCTTCACGCAGGCCGACATCAGCCGCACGCGCGAGTACGGCGGCCTCGGACTGGGGCTGTCCATCGTCCGGCACCTGGTGCTGGCACACGGCGGCACGGTCACGGCGCACAGCGACGGCGAGGGCCGCGGCACCCGCCTGATGGTGCGCTTCCCGGCGGTGGAACTGGTCTCCGACACGCATGAGACGGCGCCGCGCGACCGTGTCGACGCCGACCTGGGCGGCCTGCGCGTGCTGCTGGTGGACGACGATCCGCATGCGCTCGACGCGTTGCGGCACCTGCTGGAACTGGCCGGCGCGGACGTGCGCGCCGCGGGATCGGTCGAGCAGGGATGGGAACAGGTCGCGGCGGCGTCGGAGCATCCGCCGCACGTGCTCATCAGCGACGTGGCGATGCCCGGCGCGGACGGCTATTCGCTGGTGCGCCGGCTGCGGGCGCGCGAACGTTCGATGGGCACGGCGACGCCGCTGTATGCCGTCGCGCTGACCGGGCTGGCGACGCTGCAGGACCGCGATGCGGCCATCGCCGCCGGATTCGACGACCACCTGGCCAAGCCGGTGGACGTGGACCTGCTCATCGAGAAGGTGCTGCTGGGGCGCCCGCGCTGAGTCGTGTTGACCGGTGCTGATCGGCGCTGATCGGCCTGACCGGTGCCCACCGGCGCGGCGGCGCCGGTCACCGCCCGACGGATCAGTCCGCGGCCTGCGCCAGGACCGCCGGCATGACGATGCTGCGGCGACGCGCGCGCTTGACGTCGTACATGCGCTGATCGGCCAGGTGCAGCGCCTGCTCCACGCTGAGGCCGGCCGGATCGAGCGCCAGGACGCCCACGCTCGCGCCCGCGTACTGCAGCGCGTGGCCGTCGAGGTCGAAACGGCCGACGCTGGCCAGCGCGGCGCGCTGTTCCAGCGTGCGCGCGGCCTGGGCCGGTTCGCCGCGGTCCACCACGGGGCCCTGCGAACGCGGCAGCCCGCCCAGGCTCACGCCGGGACCGACGACGATGAACTCATCCCCGCCGACCCGCGCCAGCATGTCCGAGCCGCGCAACTCCAGCGACAGGCGCTGGGCGATCTCGCGCAGGAACAGGTCGCCGCGATGGTGGCCGAGCTGGTCGTTGACCGACTTGAAGCCGTCCAGGTCGATGCAGCCCAGCAGCACGCAGCGGCCGTCGCGGGTCGCGCGCACCAGCTCGCGCTGCAGCTCGTCGAAGAGCGCGCGGCGGTTCGGCAGTCCGGTCAGCACATCGGTCAGGGCGAAGGTCGCCAGCTGCTCGTTGGCGGCGCGCAGGTCGGCCACCAGGCGCTCGCGCTGCAGGAACTGGCTCACCAGGGTCGAGAACAGCCGCAGCAGCGACTGCGCCTCCGGGTTGATCGCGCGGCGTTCAGCGCTGGCCGCGCACAGCGTGCCCAGCAGCTCGCCGCCGTCGTCGCGCACCGGGGCGCTCACATAGGTCTGGATGCCTATCCGTCGCGCGGCGTCGGAGTCGCCCCAGCACGTCGCCACGTCGTTCGTGACCATGCGGCCGGCATCGAGCGCACGCTTGCACAGCGTGTCCGACCAGGCGACCGTCAGGCCTTCCGGGATCGTCATCGTGCCGGCGTTGCGGGCGAGCAGCACATGCTGTTCCCCGGCGCGCAGGTCGATGGTGGTGAGGTAGGTCGATTCCAGTCCGGTGACCGTGCCCAGCATGTCCAGCAGCGGGCGGGTCAGCTGTTCCAGGTTGCGGGCGACGGGGAGGGTCGACGTGAGGCGGGCGAGCAGGGCGTCCAAGATCGGCGGTCGGAATCAGGTCTGAAGCGGTGGATGTTGTCACAACTCGGAAGCACTTCCGGACGCCGTCCGTCCCGACACCGGTGCCGTCCGCCGGATCGCGTGCGGGTCCTTCATCGCCGCGACATCGTGCCGCCCCGCCGGGCGTGGGAATTGCCGCTCCTGCACCATCGCAGACCCGGGAGAACCCTCATGCAACGCGACGGACAGTACCGCGGCGTCACCTACCGCGTCGAATCGACACCGGCGTCCGGCGACACCTTCGTCGGACATTTCCAGCTCCTGGACGCCGGACGGCGCCGGCACGATGCGGCCGGCCCTGAGGCGGACCGGCTCGCCGCCGCGGCACCGGCGGCCGAGGACGCCTTCGGGGATGCGCTCGCACCCGGCCAGGATGACGCCGACGGCGTCGACGACATCGTCCATCCGAGCACGGACGCCGCGTGGGCGACCGAGAACGAGGCGCTCAACTACGCCACCGAGGCGGCGTGTCATGCGATCGAGATCCTCCAGCTCGGCCGGCCGCAGGCCCAGGGACGAGGCAGCAGTTCGAGCCGGCGACGGACGGACACCTTGGGGCAATAGGCGTCGGCGTCGGCGTCGGCGTCGACGTCAACATCGACGTCACGCCTCGCCGAGGGCGCGCGCGACCAGTTCCATCTGCTCCAGTTGATGGATCGTGTGGGAGGACGTCGCGCCGGAGCCGTTCGCGCGGCGCGCCACGCAGCGCAGCTGCACCTGCTGCGGCAGCACCGCATCCATCTGCTCGCGGATGAAGGTCCACGCGCCCTGCTGCCGATGCTCCTCCTGCACCCAGGTGATCTCGACGAGGGCCGGGTAGCGCGCGAAGAGCGCCGTCAGCGCGTCCGCCGGGAAGGGATAGAACTGCTCGATGCGGGCCAGCGCCAGGTCCGCCCGCGCCACCGAACGGCGCCCGCGATCCAGGTCGTGATGCACCTTGCCGCTGCACAGCAGCAGCCGCTCGACCTGCGACGGACGCTCGACCGACGCGTCGTCGATGACCGGCTGGAAGCGGCCGCTCGTCAGGTCGGCGATCTCCGCGTGCGACGCCGGCTCGTGGTACAGCGTGCCCTTGGGCGACATCACGATCAAGGGCTTGCGCAAGGTGTCGAAGGCCTGCCGGCGCAGCAGATGGAACCACTGCGCCGCCGTCGACGGGCAGGCCACGCGCAGGTTGTCCTCGCCGCACAGCTGCAGGAAGCGGCTCAGGTAGCCGCTCGAATGATCCGGCCCGATCCCCTCGTTGCCATGCGGCAGCAGCATCACCAGCGAGGAGGTGTCGCCCCACTTCTCCTCGCCGGAACTGATGTACTGGTCGACGAAGACCTGCGCGCCGTTGACGAAGTCGCCGAACTGCGCCTCCCACACCGTGAGCGTGCGCCGCGCCCCGACGCTGTAGCCGTATTCGAAGCCGAGCACGGCCTCCTCGGACAGCGGCGAGTTGAAGATGTCGAAACGGCCGCGTGAGGGATCGCCGGGACCTGCGCCCTGCCTGTCGCCGTCGCCGTGGCCGTGGTCCCCCCCGATCTGCCGCAACGGCACGAACTCCGTCGGCACGCCCTCGCCCGAGGCGTCCGTCACGGGATTCGCCTGGGACGTCCACACCGCCTGCCGATGCAGGAAGGTGCCGCGCCGCACGTCCATGCCGGAGATGCGCACGTTGAGCCCGCCTTGCAGGATCGTCGCGTAGGCGAGGTTCTCGGCGAAGCACCAGTCGGCGCGCAGCGGCGGCTCGGCCAGGCCGGCCATGCGCCGCCAGTGGTCCGTGAGCGTGCGCACCATCGCGTGCGGCTCGAAGCCATCGGGCAGCCGCGTCATCGGATCGATCAGCGCCTGCACGCCGTCCGCGTCGAGGGCCGGCACCTCACCGGGACGGCGCAGGGGGGACGGCGCGTCGTCCGAGTCCGGCATCGCCGGATCGGAGAAGGCCTGGTGCGCCCGCACGCGGCTGTGCGTGAGGTGCGAAGCCATGTCGGTGTCGGGCGGCAGGACGCGATCGGCGCGCAGCGCGTCGGCGTACCGGTCGACGATCGTCGGGTGCGTCTGCATCAGCGCGTGGATGCGCGGCCGCGTGAGCGCCGGGACGTCGCTCTCCGAATGGCCGAGGCGGCGGTAACCGATCAGGTCGATGACGATGTCGGCACCGAAGCGCGCCCGCCAGTCCAGCGCGATCGCCGCGGCCCGCAGGGCCTGCTCGGGCTCGTCCGCGTTCACGCGCAGGACCGGCGCGTCGACCATGCGCGTCACGTCGGTGCAGTACTGCGCCGGCCAGGCGCTCATCGGGTTCGGCTCGGTGAAGCCGACCTGGTTGTTGATGATCACGTGCACCGTGCCGCCGACGGTGTAGCCCGGCTTGCCGCCCAGCATCAGCGTCTCCATCACGACGCCCTGCCCCGCGAAGGCCGCGTCCCCGTGCAGCATCAGCGGCAGCACCAGCCGCCGGCCGTCCTGGTCCGCGTGCTCGCGGCTGAGCGCGTCCTGGCAGGCACGCGCCAGGCCGGTGAGCACGGGATGCACGCTCTGCAGGTGCGAGGGGTTGTGCGCGAGCGTCAGCGTCAGGCGGCCGCGCGGCGTGTCGAGTTCGCGCTCGCCGCCGAGGTGGTAGATGAGATCGGTGTGCAGCTCGGGATGCGGCGACTTCGGGTCGAAGAAGTCCAGCACGCGCGCCGGCGGGAAACCCATCAGGTTGACCAGCACGTTGACCCGGCCGCGGTGCGGCATGCCGAGGAAGATGCGCCGCACGCCGCGGCCGGCCGCCTGCTCGCAGAGCGCGTCCAGCAGCGGGATCAGCGTTTCGTTGCCCTCCAGCGAGAAGCGCTTCGCATGCGGGAAGGCCTGCGCGACATGCTCTTCCCAACCCTGGGCGCGGACCAGCCGGTCGAGCAGCGCGAGGCGCTCCGCCGCGCCGCCCGCGCCCGGCGGCGCGGATTCCATCGCGTGGTGGAGCCAGTCGCGCCGTGATGCGTCGCGCACCGCGCTGGCATCGAGCGCCAGACCACCGCAGTAGATCGCCTTCAGCGCGCGGTCGAGGTCGGCGACGGTGCGGGCGCTCCACAGCGGCGTGCCGCGCGGCGACAGCCAGTCGCCCGGTTGCAGGCCGAAGCGCTGCGGATCGAGCAGCGTCGGATCGGCCGGGCGCGCGAGGCCGAGCGGATCCAGCCGCGCGCTGCGATGGCCGTCGCGGCGATGCGCGTCGATGAAGGCGAGCACCTCGGGTCGCCAACGGGTAGACGACTCCCCCGCGGGCGCGCCCTCTTGTATGCGGTCGTTCATCTGAAACTCCCTGGTGAGTTTGCAAAGACCCCGGCCGTCAAAGTACGAAGGCCCGCACTGCGTTGTTCAGATGCGCCGCCTCATCCTGCAGCGCCTTCGCCGACGCGGTGCTCTGCTCCACCATCGCGGCGTTCTTCTGCGTGGTGTCGTCCATCTGGATGATGGCGGCGTTGACCTGCTCGATGCCCATGCTCTGCTCGCGGCTGGAGGCGCTGATCTCGGCGACGACGCCGCTGACCTGCCGGATGCCCGAGACCACCTGCGACATGGTCTCGCCGGCCCTTTCGACCAGCCGGCCGCCGGCCCCCACCTGCTCGGTCGACTCGACGATCAGCGCCTTGATCTCCTTGGCCGCGCCGGCCGAGCGCTGCGCCAGCGCGCGCACCTCCGACGCCACCACCGCGAAACCGCGCCCGTGCTCCCCGGCGCGTGCCGCCTCCACCGCCGCGTTCAGCGCCAGGATGTTGGTCTGGAAGGCGATGCCGTCGATCGTGCCGATGATCTCGCCGATGCGCTGCGAGGACGCGGAGATGGCGCTCATCGTCGCGACCACCTCGCCGACGGCCTTGCCGCCTTCGCTGGCCACATCGGAGGCGGACGCCGCGCTCGCATTGGCCTGGTCGGCGTTGTCGGCGCTCATGCGCACCGCCGCGGTCAGCTGTTCCATCGCCGACGCGGTCTGCTGCAGCGCGCTGGCCTGCGCCTCGGTGCGGGCCGAGAGGTCGGCGTTGCCCTGCGCGACCTCCTTGGCCGCCGCCGAGATGGTGTCCGCGCCCTGGCGCACCTCGGAGACGATGCGATGCAGGCTGCGCACCATGTGCTGCAGCGCGCCGATCAGGCGGCCGATCTCGTCGGTGCTCTGCGGCATCGGGCGCAGCGTCAGGTCGCCCTTGGCGACGTCCTCGGCCAGCCGGATCGCGCCGTGGATGCGCTGCGTGATCGAGCGCGTGATGCTGATCGCCGTCACCACGCCCAGCACCACCGCGATCGCGGCCACCAGCGTCATCCACAGCTTGGAGCGCCGCGCGTCTTCCTTGGCCTTGACGACGTCGTCCGCCATGGCCTTGGCCTGGTGGTCGACCATCTTGTCGATCAGCGCGTAGTAGCGGACCTGCGACTGCGCCATGTCCCCCTGGTAGACGGCCATGGCCTGCTCGCGCTGGCCGGCGGCGATCAGGTCGAAGAGCTTGCGCACCGCGGCGCCGTAGGTCTTACGGGCGTCCGACTGCTCGGCGAAGATCGCCTTGGCCTCGTCGGTGTTGAGCATCTTCTCGAACTTCGCGAAGTTCGCGGTGTTGGCGGCGCGGACGGCGGCGTAGTCGTCCATGTAGCGCTTGGCCTGCGCCGGGTCGGTGGCCATCAGCAGCCGGCCGATGACGATCACCCCCTGGTCGCCGACGTTCTTGATGTCGTCGCTCAGGGCGATCTGCCCATAGCGGTCCTCGACCACCCGGTCCATCGTGCCGCTGGTGCGGTTCAGCACCGAGACGGCCACGGCCAGCACGAGCAGCAGCAAGGCAATGACGACGGCAAATGCGGCGGCCAGCCGCGTGCCGATGTTGAAGTTGGACAACGTTGGCATGTTTTTTCTCCCTGAGGCCGAACGGTTGGACCTCGGCGGGGCAAAACACAGGCCGGCCAGCTTTACATGTGCGGGCTCATCTCAAAGCGAAGCCAGGTGGGGTCATGCCTGTTCGGCGAACGTGGCGATGTATTGACATGCCACGCGATCGGCGTGGGCCACGGCCTCGTCGGCGGAGAGGAACTCGTCGTCCAGCTCATGCCAGGCGGTGACGCCGGGGCGGCCGTCCTCCTTGCCCTTGACGACGAATCGTCCGCGCCAGGGCCCGGGGCCTGGCCCGTGGATATCGAGGATGTAGGTGCGGCCCTTGTGCTGGCGGACGGTCTGCGAGGTCGTCATGGTCGGCAACGTTCGGACGGACGTTGGGGAGCCGGGTCGATGTGCGCGAAGGCGGCGTGCACGGACACGGGTAACGCGGAGTCCGTGTTGTACACCCGCTCCTGCTTCACTGGCATGAAATCCTTGCGCCCGTCCCGCCTCATGCTGGAGCCGGGCATGCCAGTGCCCCCGGGCGCGAATTCCGAGCGGCGAGGAGGAGATTGAGCGACCGGGGGCACCGGCATGCCCGGCGACCGCTCGGTGGCATGCCCGGCGACCGCTCGGTGGCGTGCCCGGCGACCGCTCGGCGGCATGCCCGGCGACCGCTCGGTCGACGCAGATCAGCGGACCTGGTTCCGCCCTTCCCGCTTCGCGAGGTACATCGCCTCATCCGCCTGCGCGATGAGGCTTTCCAGCGTGCACGCGTCGCTGGGCACGCAGGCCGCGACGCCGAGGCTGACGGTGACCACCGGACAGACCGGCGAGGTCGGATGCGGCATGGCGAGCGACTCGATGCCGGCGCGGACGGACTCGGCCACCTTGAGGGCGGCCTCGCGGTCGGCGCCGGGCAGCAGCACCACGAACTCCTCGCCGCCGTAACGCGCCGCGAGATCGCCCGCGCGCCCGATCGACGCGCCCAGCACGGCGCCCACGGCGCCCAGGCATTCATCGCCCTTCAGGTGCCCCATCTGGTCGTTGTAGCGCTTGAACGCGTCGACGTCGGCGATCACCAGCGCCAGCGAGGTATTGGCGCGACGCGCGCGGCGCCATTCCTCGTCGGCGGCTTCATTGAAGCGGCGGCGGTTCGGCAGCCCGGTGACCGCGTCGAGGAAGGACAGCTGCTTCAGATGCTCATTGGCCTGCCGGAGTTCCTCGGTGCGTTGCGCCACCAGGCGCTCCATCTCGACGTGACGCTCGCGGAGCTGGCGCATCCGGAACATCACGGCACCCGCGAAGAAGCCGATCGCGCCCACCGCGACGAGGACGTGGAACCAGCCGGTCTCATGGAAACGCGGCTGCACGGTGATGGCCAGCGGGGTGTCCGACTCGCGCCAGCGCTGACCGTCGCCGGACACCGCCAGGCGCAGCGTGTACCGGCCGTGCGACAGCGCCGGAAAGGTGAGCTCGCGGTCGTTGCCGACGTCGGTCCAGCCGCGCGACAGGCCTTCCATCCAGAAGCGGAAACGCACCCGGTCGGCTTCGCGCAGCGTCGACGCCGCGAGACTCACCGACAGCGCCACCGGCCCCGGCGGCAGTGCCAGCGGCCGGCCGTCGAGCGCGAGCGTTTCACCGTCGACCTTGATCTGCTGGATGCGCACCGTCGGCGGATCGCCGCCGCCGGGCAAACGCCCGGGATCGACCACCACCAGGCCCGCCGACGACGGCAGCCAGGCGCGCCCCTGGGCATCGATCGCACCGGCCGACTGAAGGTTGCCGGCGAAGCTGGTCGCGCGCAACGCGTCGCCGGGGCCGTAGCCGACCGAGCGCACCTGCTTGAGCCGCCCGTCGAGGAAGCCGTCGAGATCGTCCCGCGCGACGCGGTAGAAGCCACGGTTGCAGGTGATCCAGAAGTGCCCCGCGCGGTCCTCGAGGAAGACCTGCGACAGCCCGTCCCACAGGCCGTCCGCCGGCTTGATCGCGCCGATGCGGCCGTCCTTCAGGCGGTTGATGCCCTCGCCGTTCGTGCCGATCCAGAGCTCGCCGCGGGCGTCCTCCTTGAGCGCGATGATCCAGTCGGACAGCAGGCCGTCGGCCGTCGTGAACTGCCGCGCCTTGCCGTCGCGCCAGCGCACCAGCCCCTGGCCGGTGGTGCCGAACCAGAGCGTGCCGGCGCGGTCCTGCAGGATCGCGGCGACGCCCTCGTTGGGCAGGCCCGGCGCGGTGACGACGTCGAAGCCGTGGCCGTTGAAGCGCGCCAGCGCCGAGCGCGTGCCGACCCACACCGTGCCGGCGCGGTCTTCGAAGATCGCGCGGACCTCGATGCCGGGCAGGCCGCTGTCGGCGCCGAAGGTGTCGATGTGGCCGTCCGGTCGACGCCGCGCGACGCCGGCCGTGTAGGTGCCGATCCAGAGCGTGCCGTCGCGCGCCTCGTGCAGCGTGGAGACCTCGTCGGTCGGAAGCCCGTCGGCCCGGCGCACCGTCTCGATGCGGCCGTCCTTCAGCCGGTTGAGTCCGCCGCCGGAGGTCGCGGCCCAGATCGAGCCGTCGCGCGCGGCGACGACCGACCGGACGTTGTCGTGGCTGAGGCCCTCGGGCGTGCCGAGCACGGTGAAGGCGCGGTTGCGCAGGCGGTTCAGGCCGTCGACCCAGGTGCCCACCCAGAGGCTGCCCTCGCGGTCGGCCATCAGCGACCAGATCTGGTTGCCGGCCAGTCCCGTGCCCGGACCGTTGCCGGTGGAGATCGTGCTGAAGCGCCCGTCGCGGAAGCGGCTGACGCCGGCGCCCCAGCTGCCCACCCACAGGTCGCCGCGGGCGTCGCGGGTCAGCGCGGTCAGGTGGTCGCTGGGCAGGCCGTCGGCGGTCGTGTAGACACGCGCCAGCGGCTGGTCGACGCCTGGCATGCGGACCAGTCCGCCGCCCGCCGTCGCCGCCCAGATGCCGCCGGCCGGATCGGCCAGCACGAAGCGCACCTGCGCATGCGGGAAGCCGGACGCCGGATCGAACACCTTGAACTTGCCGTCCGGCGTCATCGCGAACAGGCCGGCCCCCGTGGTGCCGATCCAGAGCGTGCCGGCGGTGTCGAAGGCGGCGCTGCGCAGACGCGCGGCGGGCAGGCCGTCCGCGGCGCCGAAGACCTTGACCGCGCCGTCCTTCCAGCGGACCAGCCCGCCGTCGCCGGCGGCCCAGATCGCACCGGCCTTGTCCTCGACCAGGGACCAGATCCGGCGCCCGCCCGCCTGCGCCTGGGTGACGGCCGGCGAGAAACGGCCGTGCTCGTAGACGGTCACGCCGTTGGGAAGCCCGATCCACAGCCGGCCGCGACGGTCCTCCAGCAGCGCGAACACCGGCTGCGAAGCGACGTCCGGCGCCTGCGCGGCGTCGAAGCCCACGAAACGCTTGCCGTCGAAGCGCGCCAGCCCGCCGCCCGTGCCGATCCACAGGCCGCCGTCGCGGGACTGGAGCAAGGCCTGGACGGTGTTGAGCGGCAGACCCTGTTCGGTCTGCCAGAGGTCGATCTTGTACTGGCTGACCGCGCGGACCGGATCGGACAGGTCGCCGATGGCGCCCGGGTCGAGGGCCGGATGGACGGCCGGCGCGGAAGCCGAGGAGGCGGCCGATGCAGCGCCGGCCGTCCCCGCCGCCATCGCGCCCGGTGCGCCGAACGCCGCGCAGCACGCGGCGAGCAGCCAAGCCGCCGCGCGGTGACGCAGGGTCGTCGCGGGCACGGGAGCGGCGCAGGGAGCGGAGGAGGACCGGTCGAAAGTCATAGGCGGGGAAGCGGCGATTGTGACCGGTCCTGCAGCAGCATCCCGGCTGCCGTACGGGCGACGGGTGAGGTGCGCGTGAAGGCGGGTGCGGTCATCGTTCAACGCGCCGCGGCGATGCGATCCCAGGAGAGGCCGAACTTCAGCAGGTACTTGCGCAGGCGGTCCGCGTCGTTGACCACGCTGCGGGCCTGACGGCTCGCGTGGAAGAGCTGACGCCCCGCCTCCGACAGCGACGACGACGCCGCGCACACGCGCAGCACGGCGGCGAGCTGCAGGCGGTCGAAGAGGTCCATGGCCTCGAGCGCCTGCGCGTCGATGAGCGCCTCCAGCAGCGCGTCACCCGCGCCAGCGCCGTCTCCGCCGATGCCGCCGCTCGCCGTCTCGCGCTCCCACAGCCACTGCAGACGCGCGATCTCCGCCTCGACCAGCGGCAGGCTGATGCGCCCGCCCTCGGCCAGCGTCACCAGCCGGGTCACGGACGCGGAGAGATCGCGGAAGTTGCCGCTCCACGGCGCCCGTGGCGATTGCGCGAAGCCCAGGTACCGTGTCTTCGCCTCGGCGTTGAAGCGCACGGCACGGCCGCTCTCGCGACCGACCTGCTGCACCAGGTGGTCGACGTTGGGCTCGATGTCCTCGGGCCGGTCGCGCAGGCCCGGCAGGCTGTAGGTCCAGAGGTTGATCCGGGCGAACAGGTCGTCGCGGAAACGCCCCGCGGCCACCTCGGCGCGCAGGTCGCGGTTGGTGCCGGCGATCAGCTGGAAATCGCTGGCCACCTCGCGGTCGGCGCCGACGGGCAGGAAGCGCTTCTCCTCGATCGCCTTCAGCAGCATGGCCTGCTCGTCGAGGCCGAGTTCGCCGATCTCGTCCAGGAACAGCAGCCCGCCGTCCGCGGTGCGCAGGAGGCCCGCGCGATCGGCCATCGCGCCGGTGAACGAGCCCTTCTTGTGCCCGAACAACGTCGACGCCGCGCCGTCGCCGCGCAGCGTGGCGCAGTTGACCTCGACGAAGGCGCCGGCGAGCTGGTGGCGCGTCTGCTTCAGCTCGTACATGCGGCGCGCGAGGAAGGACTTGCCCGCGCCCGTCGGTCCGGCCAGCAGGATGGGCGCGCGCGAGTGCACGGCCACGCGCTCGATCTCCTCGATCAACGCGTTGAAGCGGCGGTTGCGCGTCGCGATGCCGCTCTTCAGGAAGGCGACGGCGTCGTGCTGCTCGGCCTGGAAGCGCTGCGCGATGCGGTCGTAGCGCGACAGGTCCAGGTCGATCAGCGTCATCGAGCCGGGTTCGCCCTCCTTCCACTTGCGCGGCGGCGAGGTCTGCAGCAGCACGCCCGGGATGAAACGCGCCTCCACCATCAGGAACATGCAGATCTGCGCGACGTGCGTGCCGGTGGTGATGTGGGCCCAGTACTGCTCGTGCGCGGGATCGAAGCGGTAGCCGCAGACCCAGTCGTAGAGCGTGGCGTAGACCTCGCCGAAGTCCCAGGGGTCCTCGTGCGGCATCTCGACGAGATGGACGTCCGTCTCCGGCGAGATCTTGGCGATGTCGGTGCGCAGCAGTTCCGCGAGGGCCAGGTGTTGGGGCGCATGGAAGAGCTCCAGCCGGTGCACGACCACGTCCGGCTGCGACACCAGCGAGACCGTCGGCCGCCACTTCTCCCAGCGACCGGCGCCCATGCCGCCGTCCAGCTGCGATCCCAGGTAGCCGATCACCACATTCTTCTTCGCCATGGGGCCGCAGTTTATCCGGGCCGACCCGGCGATCTAGCTTTTTCGCTAGTCATGTAGCCAATCATCCAATCCGGAATCGCAGCGTGGATGAATGGAGGGAGGCGATCTCTCCGCGATCTCTCGACCATCGAAATAATTTTCCCTTTTGGATCAATGACTTGATGGATCACGAGCCGCGGCCTGGCACGGCCGGGCAAGACCTGGCACGGGCGTTGCAAAGAAGAAGGCAAGACAACACGGCGACGCCACCAGGACGGCATCGCCGAACGACATCCGAATCCGCCAGGGAGGACAACATGGTCAACACGCAACTCTTCAAGACGACGCCCGGCAAGCTGGCGCCCGCCGCGGACGCGGTGAACCAGTCCGGCGCCCGTGCCTACGGCTACAAGACCCGGCACCACCTGGCGCAACTGGCGGTCACTGGCTGCATGACGTCGACCTTCCACGCCGACGCCCGGTCCCAGCTGGAGGATGCGCTGACGCTGGCGCAGGACGTCGACACCGCCTTCCTGGCCAAGACCGCGGTCTACGCCCGCCAGTCCGGCCACATGAAGGACATGCCGGCGCTGCTGGCCGCCGTGCTGGCGCAACGCGACATCGCGCTGCTGCAGCCCGTGTTCGGCCGCGTCATCGACAACGGCAAGATGCTGCGCAACTTCGTCCAGATCCTGCGGTCGGGTCAGATCGGTCGCAAGTCGCTGGGGTCGCGTCCGAAGAAGCTGGTCCAGCAATGGCTGGTGAACGCGAGCGAGCAACGCCTGCTGCAGGCATCGATCGGCAACGAGCCGACGCTGGCCGACGTGGTCCGCATGGTCCACCCGAAGCCGGCGGAGGCCTGGCGCGCAGCGTGGTTCGCATGGCTGATCGGCCGTCCCTACGACGAAGCGGCGCTGCCGCCCGCGACGCAGGCTTACGAGCGCTTCAAGCGGGCGCTGCTCGCCGGCAAGACGGAAGGCGCGACGGCGGACGACCTGCCGCCCGTGCCCTTCCAGATGCTGACGGCGCTGCCGCTGAACGACGCGCACTGGGCGCGCATCGCGGCGCAGGGCTCGTGGCAGATGGTGCGTCAGAACCTGAACGCGTTCGCACGCCATGGCGTGTTCGACCGTCCGGGCATGACGGCGCAACTCGCTGCGCTGCTGCGCGATCCGGCCGCCGTGGCCTCGGCCCGCGTGCTGCCTTACCAGCTGATGACGGCGTTCAACGCGGCGTCGGCGGTGCCGGCGGAGATCCGCGACGCGCTGCAGGACGCGATGGAGGCCGCGCTGGTCAACGTGCCGGCGATCGAGGGCCGCGTCGTGGTCTGCCCGGACGTGTCGGGATCGATGTCATCGGCGGTGACCGGCGGGCGCGGTTCGGCGACGTCGGTGGTGCGATGCATCGACGTGGCGGCGTTGGTGGCCGCGGCGCTGGTCCGCAAGAACCCGCGCTGCCGCGTGATGCCGTTCGAGCAGCGGGTCGTGCCGGTCAAGCTGAATCCTCGCGATTCGGTGATGACCAACGCGGCGAAGCTCGCGGCGATCGGCGGAGGCGGGACCTCGGTGAGCGCGCCGCTGCGGCAGCTCAACGAGGAGCGCGCGGCGGTGGACCTGGTCGTGATCGTGTCCGACAACGAGTCGTGGATCGACGCGCGCCGTCACGGCGCGACCGAGACCCTGACCCAGTGGGAGGCGATCAAGGCCCGGTGCCCGACGGCGAAACTGGTCTGCATCGACATCCAGCCCGGCGCCTCGACGCAGGCGGTGGAGCGGAAGGACGTGATGAACGTGGGCGGCTTCTCGGACGCGGTGTTCCGTATGGTCGGCGACTTCGCCGCCGGTGCGACCGAGGTCGGCCACTGGGTTCGCGAGATCGAGCGCGTGTCACTGGATCCGCAGTGAACGATTGAACGATTGAATGATGGCTGTCGACGGCACCGGATGCGGTTGCCGCGGCGAGCGATGAATGCCGGTGGAACTACAGCATTGTCACTGCCCAGGTCGCGGGTTCGAGTCCCGCCGGGCTCCTTCGGGAGTCCGTAGCTCAGTCGGATAGAGCAGGAACCGTTTCACCACCCCTTGTCATCGTTCACCGCGGCAACTGCCCGGTCGAGTCCCAGCACCCTGTTTTTGCGGTGAATGCAGGCAGGACTACATCGGTAGAGCACCCGCCCTTCGGGGCGCGGAGGTCGCGGGTCCGAATCCCGCCCGGCGCAAGCCGGTAGCTCAGACAACGTCTTGCCGATCCCTTGTCACCGCGCTTTTGAATGGAACGAGTCATGAAGAACTACAACGAGATGGAAGTCGCCGGCGGTGTGCCGGTGAAGATGTGGACGCAGGGCGTGCCCGTCGAGGACGAGGCGCGCAAGCAGCTGATGAACGCGGCGAAGCTGCCGGTCGTGTTCAAGCACATCGCGGCGATGCCCGACGTGCACCTGGGCATCGGCGCGACGGTGGGGTCGGTGATTCCGACGCTGAAGGCGATCATCCCGGCCGCGGTCGGGGTCGACATCGGCTGCGGGATGATGGCCTGCAAGACCACGCTGCGCGCCGAGGACCTGCCGGACAACCTGGGTCCGCTGCGTTCCGCGATCGAGGCCGCCGTGCCGCACGGGCGCACGCCCAAGGGCCGCGACGTAGGCGCCTGGGAGAACCCGCCCGAGAGGGTCGACGCGGCCTGGGCGGAACTCCAGCCCGACTTCGCCGAGATCTGCCGCGACTACCCCAAGCTGAAGAACACCAACAACCACAAGCACCTGGGCACGCTCGGGACGGGGAACCACTTCATCGAGGTCTGCCTGGATGAACTGGGCTTCGTGTGGTTCATGCTGCATTCGGGTTCGCGCGGTGTCGGGAACGCGATCGGCACCATGTTCATCGAGCTGGCAAAGAAGGACGCGATGCAGCACCAGGCCAACCTGCCGGATGCGAACCTCGCGTATTTCGAGGAAGGCGCGAAGTACTTCGGCGATTACGTCCGCGCGGTGGGCTGGGCGCAGAAGTTCGCGGAGACCAACCGCGAGGTGATGATGCGCCGCGTGATCGGCGCCGCCAAGAAGGTGATCGGGAAGACGTTCGAGAGCCACATCGAGGCGGTGAACTGCCACCACAACTACGTGCAGAAGGAGACCCACTTCGGCCAGGACGTGTTCGTGACCCGCAAGGGTGCGGTGAGCGCGAAGCAGGGCCAGATGGGGATCATCCCCGGCAGCATGGGCGCGCGCAGCTACATCGTTCGCGGCAAGGGCAACCCGGAGAGCTTCGAGAGCTGCTCGCACGGGGCCGGCCGCACGATGAGCCGCACGGAAGCCAAGCGCCGCTTCACGCTGAAGGACCAGCGCGCCGCCACCGAGGGCGTCGAGTGCCGCAAGGACGCCGACGTCATCGACGAGATCCCGATGGCCTACAAGGACATCGACGCGGTCATGGCGGCCCAGCAGGACCTGGTGGAGGTGGTGCACACGCTCAAGCAGGTGGTGTGTGTGAAGGGGTGAGAACGAGGACAACGAGAACGAGAAAGTGGCGAACGGCGCCGCGCGGACGAGGAAACCGCGCGGCGTCCGATCGCGAGAGGGAATCATGGACAACAAGAACAAGGTCATCGACCTCGACGGCTCGCTCGGCGAAGGCGGCGGGCAGATCCTGCGCACGGCGCTCGCGCTGGCGATGTGCACCGGCACGCCGCTGCGCATCGAGCGCATCCGCGCCAGGCGACCCAAGCCGGGCCTGATGCGCCAGCACCTGACCTGCGTGCTGGCCGCGCAGGAGGTCTGCGGCGCGACGGTGATCGGCGCGGAGCTCGGCTCGCAGGCGCTGGAATTCCGTCCCGGCCAGGTGCATGCGGGCGACTACCGCTTCGCGGTCGGCACGGCGGGCAGCTGCACGCTGGTGCTGCAGACCGTACTGCCGCCGCTGATGCTGGCGGACGGCGCCAGCCGACTGCGCCTGTCCGGCGGTACGCACAACCCGATGGCGCCGCCCTTCCATTTCCTGCAGCGCAGCTTCGCGCCGCTGGTGCGACGCACCGGAGCGAAGCTCGACCTGACGCTGCGTCGGCACGGCTTCTTCCCCGCCGGCGGCGGTGAGATCGACGCCGTCATCACGCCGGCCGACGGCGGCCTGCGCCCGTTCGACCTGCTCGAGCGCGGCGAGCCGCTGGAAGCCTTCGCCGAAGTGCTGGCGCCGGGGCTGCCGCGTGGTGTCGCGGATCGCGAACTGGAAGTGCTGGAACGCCTGACCGGCTGGGACAAGCATCAGCTGCGCGTCGGCACCGCGCGGCAGAACGAAGGCCCGGGGAACGCGCTGATGACGACGCTGGTCCAGGAGCATCTGACCGAGGTGTTCATCGCCTTCGGCGAGCGCGGACTGTCGGCGGAGGACGTGGCGCGGACGGTCTTCACGGAGATGCGCGCGTACGAGACCTCAGGCGGCGCGGCAGGCCCGCATCTGGCGGATCAGCTCGCGTTGCCGCTCGCGCTGGCGGTGGCGGAATCGGGTCGCCCGGCGGCCTTCACCTGCACGGAATTGACCGAGCACAGCCGCACCAACTTCGGTGTCATCGAGCGATTCCTGGACGTGCGCTTCGACTCGCATCTGGAGGTCTCGCGCGCCGGCAACGCCTGGCGCGTGGACGTCCTGCCGGCGACGTAACCGCGATGAAACGCGGCGCCCGCGCGCCGCGTCACAATCCCGCACCGCGCGCCCACCCGGGCGCGTTCCCCATTCCAGAACGCGCACGCCCACCATGAGCCACGCCCTTCCGCTGCAGCAGCACCTCCCGACCGTCAGCCCGCTCGCCTATGGCTGCATGGGCCTGGGCGGACACTGGGACGACTCCCCGTTCACCGCGGCCCACGTCGACCATGCGCAAGCCGCCGTCGAGGCCGCGCTGGAGATCGGCGTCACGCTGTTCGACCACGCCGACATCTACACCCGCGGCAAGGCCGAGTCGGTCTTCGGCGAACTGTTCCGCCGCCAGCCCTCGCTGCGCGAGCGCATCGTGCTGCAGAGCAAGTGCGGCATCCGCTTCGCCGACGAGGAGGGCCCGGGCCGCTACGACCTGTCGGGCGGCTACATCGTCCAGGCGGTCGAGGCCAGCCTCAAGCGTCTCGGGACGGAGCGTCTGGACATCCTGCTGCTGCATCGCCCCGATCCGCTGATGCAGCCGGACGAGATCGCCGAAGCCTTCCAGCGCCTGCGCGCGGCGGGCAAGGTGAGCCACTTCGGCGTGTCCAACATGAACGTCGGCCAGATGGCCTGGCTCGGCCGTGTGCTGGACCAGCCGCTGGTCGTCAACCAGCTGGAACTGGGCCTCGGCCATCTGGAACCGCTGGATGCGGGCACCTGCTTCAACGACCGCCAGGCCGCGGCACGCCCCGGGGCGCTGGCCTGGACCGGCACGCTGGAACACTGCCAGCAGCACAGCATCCAGCTGCAGGCATGGGCCGCGCTGGCCCGCGGCCGCTTCAGCGGGGAGACCGCTCAAGACCCGGCCGACGAGGCCGCCCGCGCGTTGGTCCAGAAGCTGGCTCAGGAACACGGCGTCAGCACCGAAGGCATCCTGCTGGCGTGGCTGATGAAGCATCCGGCACGGATCCAGCCGGTCATCGGGTCGGCGAATCCGGATCGCATCCGCGCTTGCGGCGACGCGCTCCGGGTGAAGCTCAGCCGCAATGAGTGGTACGCGCTGTACGTGGCGGCGCGCGGGGCGCCGTTGCCTTGACTGCGTGAGGCCGCTGGCCCTCACCCCCACCCTCTCCCGCAAGCGGGAGAGGGAGTCCGACCGGCTCCACTCGCAGCAGCGGCTCCTCTTTCCCCCTCTCCCGCTTGCGGGAGAGCAACCGTGTCAAGCGCCTTCGGCAGTGGAAATGCCCGCCCCTCTGACTCCCTCTCCCGCTTGGGGAAGAGCGCGGGGGTGAAGGCCAGTGGCCCTCTGACTCCCTCTCCCGCTTGCGGGAGAGCGCGGGGGTGAAGGCCAGCGGCCCTCTGACTCCCTCTCCCGATTGGGGGAGAGCGCGGGGGTGAAGGCCAGCGACCCTCTTACTCCCTCTCCCGCTTGCGGGAGAGGGCGGGGGTGAGGGCCAGCGGCGGTGGCAGTACCACCCAGCCAAGCGTCAGAACGCCGCGCTGAGCTCGCTCACGAGCGCCGCCGCGCCGATCTCGCGCACCGCGGCGAAATTCTGGCCCGACCACAGCGGCGAGAAATCGCCGCTGCCCTGCGCCTCGGCCTTCGCGCGCAGCGGCGCGACGCTGGAGGTCGCCAGCGGGAACGCCGGTGCCGCGTCGTTCAGCGGACCGACCTCGCGCATGTAGCGGTTCACGATGCCGCGCGCAGGACGCCCCGTGAAGAGGTTGGTCACCGCCGTGTGGTGATTCGCGGGATCGCGCAGCGCCGCCCGATGCGGCGCACTCGTCGTCGCTTCCTCGCACAGCAGGAACGCCGTGCCCAGTTGCACCGCCGACGCGCCCAGCGCCAAGGCCGCACGGATGCCGCGTACATCGGCGATGCCGCCTGCCGCGATCACCGGCACCCTCACCGCACGCACGATCTGCGGCAGCAGCGCCATCGTGCCGGGCTGCCGCGTCAGGTCGTCGCTGAGGAAATGGCCACGATGGCCGCCCGCCTCCCAGCCTTGCGCGATGACACCGTCGGCACCGTGCGCTTCGAGCCAGCGGGCCTCGTCGACCGTGGTCGCGCTGCCCAGCACCAGGCTGCCCCAGCCCTTCACGCGAGCAATCAGTTCCGGCGACGGCAGCCCGAAATGGAAGCTCATCACCGGCGGCTTGAAAGGCTCGACGAGATCGGCGATCTCCGCGGTGAACGGCGCGCGTCCAGGCCCTGCCTTGATCTGCGTCGCATCGATGCCGAACTCGGCGTAATAGGCCCCCAGGCGATCGCGCCAGCGCGCTTCGCGCGCGTCGTCCGCCGTCGGCGGCGTGTGCGCGAAGAAGTTGACGTTGAACGGCTTGTCGGTGCCGTCTCGCAGCGCCTTCAATTCCTTCTGCAGAACCTCGGGCGTGAGCATCGCCGCAGGCAGGGAACCCAGCCCGCCCGCATTGCTCACCGCCAGCGCCAGCCGGGCGTCCTGCACGCCGGCCATCGGCGCCTGGATCAGCGGCAAGCGGGTGCCGAGGAAGAACGGGGCGAAGGGCGCGCTGGAGGTAGGCATGGCGGCAGATCCTGGACTCGACAAGACGGGTCTTGATGATCGCGCAAGGGCGATGCCCCTGTCAGGCGGGCTCCATCTCGAAGGGCGGAATGCGGCGGCCGTCGATGTCGGTGAAGCCGTAGTCGGCGGCGAGGTCGCCGACGCGCAACACTCCGCCCGTGCGGTCCATGACGCGCGGATCCGCGGCCAGCGCCGCCACCGCGCGGCCGACGTACCGCGGCGATTCGGTGCCCGCCAGCTCGGGACGCTGCTGCCAATGGTCCTCGTCGGTGTGGTGGCCGGCGAGCACGAACTCCGTCCGCATCCACCCCGGCGACACCGCCACCGACGCGACGCGATGCGCCCGCAGGTCCTGCGCCATCGCGCCGGCCAGGCGCGTCATCGCCGCCTTCGCGAGGTCGTAGACGAGGTTGCCCTTGAGGAACCTGCCGCGATCCCAGAAGGTCGTCGTGACGATCAGTCCGCCGCCCCGCGCGATGAGCATCGGTGCGGCGGCGCGGCTCGCGAGCAGGTGGTTGCGCACGCCGCGGTCCAGCATCGCGTCCCACTCGTCCATCGGGCGCTCCCAGAACGGCGCGTCGAAGACGCCGCTGAAGACCTCGTGGCCGCCCCAGGCGTTGTTGACCAGCAGATCGAGCCCGCCCTGCTCCGCCTGCACGCGCTCGAACAGCGCGCGCACCTGCGCCTCGTCGGTGTGGTCGCAGCGCACGGCGATGCCGCGCCCGCCCAATCGGGTGACCTCATCGGCCGTGTCGTCGATCGAGCCAGGAATGCGCGCCATACCGCTCAGAGCCTGGAGACGGCCGTACTGCGTCGCCGGCTGGGCGCGCGTGCTGCGGCCGGTCACGTAGACCGTCGCGCCGGCGGCGCCCAGTTCCTGCGCGATGCCGCGTCCCGCGCCCCGGCTCGCGCCGGTGACCACGGCCACGCGGCCGGCCAGCGGCCGGTTGTGTCTCTCGGTGCCCATGTCGCCGTCTCCCGTTGAAGGTGAGCAGCAACGATACGCGTCCCTCGAAGGGCCGCGCGCCAGGTCCTGTCAGCAGCGACGGCGGAGGCTCTCGCCACCGCCGTCACGGCTGCGCTTCACTTGCAGGTGAAGCTCTTGGCATTCACTTCCTTCACGTTGCCGGCACCGCAGGTGGCGGTCGCCTGTTCGCTCATCTTGCGGACATCCTCCATGCGCTGGGTGTTGGCCTCGGAGGTGTTGGGCGCGATCACGCAGCCGGTGGACAGGACGGCGGCGGCGCCGGCGAGCAGCCAGGCGATCGGACGGGCGGCGTGAATGGAGCGGATGGTCATGAAAGGAGTCCCTCGAAAATGGATGTCGGGGCGGAGTCTAGGCAAGCGCGCGCGCGACGGTCGCCCCTCCGACAGACCGATCGCCGGAGCGGATGAACTGCAGGACGGCGCGATGCGCCGGGGAACAACGCCCGGGGAACCGCCCCGACGGCTGACCGCCACACAGCGGGTGTCCCCAGGATCTGGGTCCGGGCGCATCTCGCCCAGAGACCCCATTCACACGCGCTTGACGAGACGCCGCTAGCCTTCGCGTCTCGTCCTGCGGTCCAGCGGGACGATCCAGGAGTAGCCGTGACTGACCTTCGATCGATCCAGCGCCCTGCGACCGCGGTCCGCGCCGTGGTCGCGATGGCGATCCTGTGCGCCCTGCTGAGCGCCTGCGGGTCAGGCTCGACCAGCCGCAAGCCGGAGATGACCGCTTACGAAACCGCCCAGCACGACCGCTGCGTCGCACTGCTGCGCCCGATGCTGCACGGCCAGCCGGTGCGCTCCACGGCGATCGAGCACGGCACGCAGGGACTGGACTACGTCTGGGTGAACGCCGACGTCCACGACGACGACGACGACCTGGACCGCCGTCTGGCCAAGGGCACGAGTTTCGGGGGCCATTGCCAGTTCGAGGCCGGCGGCGAGGGCGTGCACCTGCATGTCTACGCGCTGGACGACGAGGCCTCGCCGCTACCGGCACCCGACTACCGTTTCGTGGCCGGGCCCCGCGACGTGCTCGTGAGCGCCGGCGCCCACTGATGGAGCGACGACGGACCGGCGGACCCCGTTGACGGCCGCGCGATGGTCGACAGCTGGCCGAACGGACCGGACGGACCGGACAAACTGAAAGGACCCCAGGGACCGACAGGGCAGAATGGAACGACCATGCTGCTGCGCATCCATCACACCGCGATCATCTGCGCCGACTACGCGCGCTCCCGGCGCTTCTATACCGAGGTGCTGGGCCTGCGCGTGATCGCGGAGACCTACCGCGAGGCGCGTCGCTCCTACAAGCTGGACCTGGCGCTGCCCGACGGCTCGCAGATCGAGCTCTTCAGCTTCCCCGACGCGCCGCCGCGGCCGTCCTACCCGGAGGCGCAGGGGCTGCGCCACCTGGCCTTCGAGGTCGACGACGTCGAGTCGGGCAAGCGCGAACTCGAAGCCCAGGGCATCGCCGTGGAGCCGGTGCGCGTGGACGCGCTCACCGGCAAGCGCTTCACCTTCTTCGCCGATCCGGACGGGCTGCCGCTGGAGCTCTACGAGCGCTGAGGGCCCCCTCACCCGGGCGGGTGTCGCGGGGCGGGGGCAGTGCCCGCCCTGCGGCATGATGCGCGCCTGGGAGGAATGGCGATGCCATCGACACACACGGCCATGCGGGAGTTCTCGACGGCCGGCACGCTCACGCGGGGCGGATTCTGGCTGCGCCACGGCACGCTGGTGCCGCTCGCGCTGTGGATCGCGATCGCGGTCGCGGACACGCCGCTGGGATGGGCCGCCGCGCTGGCGGCGACCGTCCTGCTGATCTCGGTCTGGGGACGCCGCCTGCACGACCGCGGGCGCTCCGCCTGGTGGCTGCTGCTCGCGGCGCTGCCGGTGCTGGGCCCGCTCGCCCTGTGCATCGAATGCGGCCTGCGCCGCTCCGCCCCCGAAGGCCGCCACTTCGATGCGCGGCGTCCCGCCGACTACCTCACCGTCGCCCCATGAGCCTGTCTTCCCATCACATCGTCAACGACGTGACCGGTCTGAATCCGGTGCGCGTCATGGCCATCGTCGCGCCCGCATCGGTGGAGGACGTCCAGGAGGCGCTGCGCCGCACCACCGGTCCCGTGTCCATCGGCGGCGGCCGCTTCAGCATGGGCGGCCAGACGGCCAGCCCGGGCAGCCTGCACATCGACATGCGGTCGATGAACCGCGTGATCGCGTTCTCGCCGACGGCGCGCACGATCCGCGTCCAGGCCGGCACGCGCTGGTGCGACATCCAGCGCTTCATCGACCCGCACGGGCTGTCGGTGAAGATCATGCAGACCTACGCCAACTTCACCGTCGGCGGCGCGCTGAGCGTGAACTGCCACGGCCGCTACGTCGGACTCGGTCCGCTGGTGCTGTCGGTGCGCGCGATCCGCGTCGCGCTCCACGACGGCAGCGTCGTCGAGGCCACGCGCGAGTCCCATGCGGAGATCTTCCGCGGCGCCATCGGCGGCTACGGGGCGCTGGGCGTGATCGTGGAGGTCGAGCTCGACCTCGACACCAACCAGAAGGTGGAGCGCCACGACGCGGTCATGCCGCTGGAGGACTACTGGCGCTACTTCAAGGACCAGGTGCGCGGCAACCCGGCGGCCGTCTTCCACAACGCCGACCTCTACGGCCCCCACTACCGCACGCTGCGCGCGGTCACCTGGAAGGAGACCGACAAGCCCGCCACCGTCCCCGACCGGCTGCAGCCGCTGCGCAGCGCGTATCCGCTGCATCGCTACTTCCTGTGGTCGATGTCGGAGACGCCCTTCGGCAAGGAGCGCCGCGAGAAGCTGATCGATCCGTTGCTCTACCTGCGCGGCAAGGTGCACTGGCGCAACTACGAGGCCGGGTACGACGTGGCCGAGCTGGAACCGCCGACGCGCATGCACCGCACCTACGTGCTGCAGGAGTACTTCGTGCCGGTGGAGCGGCTGACGGACTTCGTGCCCAGGATGGCCGAGATCCTGCGGCGCCATCGCGTGAACGCGCTCAACATCTCGATCCGCCATGCGATGCCGGATCCCGACACGCTGATGGCCTGGGCGCCGACGGAGACCTTCGCCTTCGTGCTGTATCACAAGCAGCGCACCCGCGAGAACGCGCGTCGCCGCGTCGCCGTGTGGACGCGCGAGCTGATCGACGCGGTGCTGTCGGTGGGCGGGTCCTACTACCTGCCCTACCAGCCGCACGCGACGCATGAGCAGTTCCACCGCGCCTATCCGGGCGCGCGCGCGCTCTTCGCGCTCAAGCAGCGGCTGGATCCGCACCACCGGTTCACCAATGCCCTCTGGGACAAGTACTGCCCGGGGCCGACCTGCGCGCCGGAGGCCGCGGCGACCCCTGCCGCCGGCAGCACGGAGTTCCACCGCGTGTTCGGCGATGCGCGCCTGTCCGACGCCTTCTACCTCTTCCTCCAGAACGTGTTCCACACCGCGCCGGAGGATCGCTTCCATCACCTGATCGCGGACGCCGTCGCGCGCCATCGCGACGAGGAGAGCATCTACCGCGACATCCAGCGCCGGCTGCCGTCGATCAAGCCGGCCGCGGCGGAACTGCGCTACGCGCTCCCGGCGCTGTTCAAGCAGAAGGCGGAGATGACCCGGCAGACGCTGGCCGTGCTGCCGGCGCGCGAATTCGACGGTTACCTGGAGATCGGCTCCAAGGCGCGATACCACGGCGGACTGGCGAAGGCCCTGCGGCTGCGCGGCGAGCTGGTGTTCGTCGAGGAGAAGCCCCAGAGCCAGTCGCCCGTCGACATCGTCGAGCGCGGCCGGATCGCGCGGCCCGGCCGGCACTTCACGCTGGACGACTACGCCCCGTTGCCCGACGCCATCGCCTCCGGCAGCATCGGCCTGGTGACCTGCTACATCGGGCTGCATCACATGACGCCGGAGACGCTCGGCCCCTTCCTGCGCTCGGTCCATCGCGTGATGCGCCCCGGCGGCGCGTTCATCGTGCGCGATCACGACGTGCGCGATCCCGAGCTCGGCGCCCTGGTGTCGCTGGCGCACACGGTCTTCAACGCGGGACTGGGCGAGACCTGGGAAAGCAACGTCGCGGAGCGGCGCCACTTCGCCTCCGGACAGGACTGGGTGGATCGCCTGCGCGACGCCGGCTTCGAGGACAGCGGCCATCGCGTGCTGCAGGCCAACGATCCGACGATGAACACGCTGTTCTGCTTTATCAAGCCGGCGGAGGTCGCATGAACGGACGCGCGCCATGGCGGTCGCAGGCCTGGATCGCCAGGGCTCGGGCCGTCGCATCGATGCTGGCCATCGGGGTCACGGTGGCCTTCGGTGGCGTCGTCGGCGCCGCTGAGCCTGAGACCCCGGTCGAGGATCGCCGCACGCCCGACCAGACCTTCCTCACCTTCCCCGAGTGGTACCTGGTGCACAGCCCGGCGGAGTACGCCGCCTGGCTGGGCCGCAGCGACGCACCGAGCCGCTTCCCCCTGTTCGCGCACGTCGGGCAGTTCTGGCAGTCGTACGGCGCGATCAACCGCGAGATCGCGCGCTACCCATTCAACGGCGGCTCCCACCTGATGGTGATGGTCATAGGAGTCAGCACGACGGTGGAGTACGCGCTCAAGGGCGCCTACGAACGCACGATCGGCCGCATCGCCGAGGGCCTGCGCGGCGCGGGCGGGCCAGTGGAGGAAGAGCGCTTCGCGGCCCGGTACGCGCAGGACTACGTCAACTTCATCCGCGTCGACCCCTGGTACAAGTTCGACTTCGCCTCGCAGCTGAAAGCGCTGTGGCGCGACGTGCCGATGACCGGCCCGGACATGGCGCGCAAGTGGGAACGGCGCTACCTGCTCACGACGGAACTGCTCGTCAAGGAAGGCTATGCACGGCTCATCAAGCTGGGCACGCAGACGATCTACGACGCGCCGAAACCGGTGACCGCCGTATGGCTGAGCCGGGCGCCGGACGACGCGGCCGAGCGCGCCGCGCATCCGGACTTCATCGTCCCGCCGATGTCGTCGCCCTCATCGACGCAAGGACCGATCTTCGCGACGATTCCCCGCTACGAGGGCTTCACGACCTACAGCCGCTGGCTCGCGCGGCAGGACGTGGACTTCCTCAGCGTCGCCGGCAACAGCGGCGAGATCGTGGTCAGCGAACTGGTCCCGCAGGCGTGGCAGCCGACCGGGGCGCGGCTGCTCTTCGAGCAACCGATCCTGACGCGGCCGGGCACCAAACGTGCGGTCATCGCGCTGCCGATCGCGCGACTGGGCGACGAGCTCCGGCGCGCCGACCGCGCCGGCGACCACATCGAGCACATCTACGACTTCTGACGATCAGTTCAGGCGGTAGTTCAGGCGCAGCCAGGTGATGGTGCCTTCGGGGCGGTTGCGCACCGAGAACTCCTTCATCACCTTGAAGTCGACGCCCCACTCGCCGCTCTCCGCCAGGTAGGCGACCAGCGGACCGGCCGACAGCGCCTGGACCTTGTTGGCACCGGCATCGCCGCCGCGATCGGCGGTGAACTGCTTGAGCACGTAGCCCTGCACGCCGACCTTCCACTGGTCATTGACGTTGTAGGTGCCGGACCAGTCCGCATGCAGGTACTGGCCGGAGCGCACGCCGGTGTCGTCGTTGCGCGTGTTGATCGAGTACGTGGCGCGGAGGCCGACGGCAAAGCCGTTCTCCCACACCCGCGACGCGACCAGCAGCGGCTTGAACGTCCAGTACTTGCCCGCGCCCGGATTGACGGCACGGCTGGCGTCGTACGACCCCATCGGCGGGTTGAACGCGACGCCGAGCGCGACGCGCGATTCGTCCTGCTGCCAGTCGATGTAGGCGGCCAGTTCCGGATCGGCCAGGCCGCTGCGCGTGCCCGACAGCGCATTGCCGGCGGCCGAGAGCTGCTGGTTGATCTGCGCGACGGCCGTGGGCGGCAGGCCCGCCGGCAGCACGGTGGTCAGCGTGAAGTCGTTGGTCTGCTTGACCAGCGGGAACGCGGCGGAGAAGCCCAGGCGGCCGTCCATCACGATCTTCTCGGTGACCCAGGTCAGGCGCGGCACGAAGACGTCGGCCTTGATCGAGCCGTTCACCGTCAGCGGCAGCGTGCCGACGCCGGGGATCGTCAGCGCGCGCGTCGGCGTGTTGCCGTCGGCGTCGCGCAGCTTGTCGGCCTCATAGTGCTGGTACCAGGTCTGCAGGTAGACGCCGGGGAACTGCGGCGTCGAGATTTCATAGGACGGCGCGCCGAGCAGCGCGCGCACCTGGCTGTTCTCGGTGGCGTGCGCGGTGCCGGTGATGGCGACCAGCGAGACGAGGGCGGCGGCGAGCGCGGACGGGCGCACGCGGAGAAGGTCGATGGACACGGGGATCCCTCCGGGGAGTTCTGGATTTTCGAATCGGGGCGCATCGTGCCAGCGGAACTGGCCGGGGCTTGTGCCATTCGTCACATCGGAGCCGGGATTAGAGGCACGGCCCCAGATTCCGGGGCTGACGCGCCACAACCCGCCGCGCTTTAATCCGGTCCGCACCGCGCCCCGCGATCGCCGTCACCATCGGCTCGAACTCGCGACGCCATGAGCCACGCCACTTTTCGCCACCGCGTCCGGTCGGCTCGCGGCTCAACCCCACAACACGACGCGTCACTGCGAGGAGACTTCCCCATGCAACGTTCCACCTTCACCCGCTCCGTCCGGAATGCCCTGTTCATCGGCCTCGCCGCGATGTCCTCGTTCGCCTTCGCGGCGGAGGTGGAAGTCGAGGGCTTCAAGTTCCAGGACACGGCGCTGCTGCACAACCAGACGCTGCAGCTGAACGGCGCGGCGACCTCGAGCATCCTGTCGACGCGCTCCACCGCGGTCGCCTTCTACCTGCCGAAGAAGCAGACGACGATGGAAGCCGCCGTGGCCGAGAAGGGCGCGAAGCGCATCACCTTCTACATGATGCGCGACGTGTCCTCGCGCGACCTGGCCAACGCGATGCTGGACCGCATCCGCCAGAACGCGGCGGAGGAGTTCTCGAAGAACATCATCCAGACCTCGCAGCTGGGCGTCGTTTTCGGCAACCGCGCGAAGCTGCTCAAGGGCGACCTGGTCACGATCGACTACGACCCCGCGAAGCAGACGACGGAGTTCAGCGTCAACGGCCAGAAGGTCGGCGACACCATCCAGGGCGAGAGCTTCTTCCCGATGATGATGAAGGTGTGGATCGGCCCGAAGGTCCGCGGCAGCACGCGCGACGGCCTGCTGGGGATCGCGCCGGCGAAGTGATCGCCGGGAGCGCTTCGGCGCTCCCCGGGCCGCCGCCCGACGGCGTCAGCGGCCCGACTGCTTGCGGTCCGACTGCTTGCGGTCCGACTGCTTCAGCGGCCCAGCTGCTTCAGCGCGGCCTGCAGGCCTGTCACACCGCCGACGCGCTGGTCGTTGATGAAGACCTGCGGCATCTGCCGCACGGACGGGCCGCACTTCTCGTAGAAGGCCAGGCGCTCGGCCTCGTCGTCGATCAGGATCTCCTGATACTCGATCCCGCGGGCCTTGAGCAGACTCTTCGCCGTGTCGCATTGCGGGCAGGCGGACTTCGAATAGACGACGATCTTCAGTTCCATGGGGCACGAGTGTATGCGTGGCCCCCGCCACCTGCCGACGAGGGGTCTCCCTGACCCCGGGGGATCGGAAGGCCGGTCGGCCGCTGTCACCGGCGCTTAAGCTGCGGGCCCATGGACGCCCTGATCACCGCCGCCGCCCGCTTCCTCGCCGCCGGGGATGCGTTGAGCGCGTTGCAACGGGTGGCCCTGCGCGACGATGCGCCGGCGCTCGCGCTGCGCGGCATCGCGATGGCGCAGCTCGGCGAACACGCCCGCGCTCGCGAGCTACTGCGCCAAGCCGCCAAGGCCTTCGGACCGAAGGAGGCCGTCGCCCGCGCGCGCTGCATCGTGGCCGAAGCGGAGGTCGCGCTGGCGATGCGCGATCTCGGCGATCCGACGCGCCCGCTGCTGCAGGCCGCGGCGACGCTGGCCGCCCATGAGGACCGCGCAAATGCGGTGCAGGCCCGGCTCATTGCCGCGCGTCGCCTGATCCTGCTGGGCCGCCTCGACGAGGCCGCTGAAGCACTCCCCACGGAGGACGTCGACGGCGCACCGCCCTTGCTCGGCGCGATGGTCGGCCTGGCCGCGGCGGAACTCGCGATGCGTGCGCTGCGAAGCGGCGATGCGAAGCTCGCCGTGGAGCGCGCGCTCGTCGCCGCGCAGCGTTCCGGCGTGCCGGCCTTGACGGCGGAGGCGAACGATCTGCGCGCCTCGCTCGATCACCCGGCCGCGCGACGCATCGATGGCGGACAGGTGCGTGCGCTGCGACTCGAGGAGGTCGAGGCGCTGCTCGCCTCCCCGATGCTGGTCATCGACGCCTGCCGGCGCGCGATCCGCAGCGCGGGGCTGGCCGTCGACCTCGCGCGACGGCCCGTGCTGTTCGCGCTGGCCCGCGTGCTGGCCGAAGCGTGGCCCGGCGACGCGGATCGGGCGACGCTCATCCTGCGGGCCTTCCGGACCCGCCACCCCGACGAGACCCACCGCGCACGCCTGCGCGTCGAGCTGGGCCGCCTTCGCGCGCTGATCGATCCCGTCGCCCGCATCGAAGCGACGCGAGACGGTTTCGCGCTGCGCGTGGACGGCGAGCGCGCGGTCAGTCTGCTGGTACCGCCGACGGAAGGCGAGACCGCCTCCCTGCAGGCCTTGCTGGCGGATGGCGCGGCCTGGTCCACGTCGGCGCTGGCGATGGCGCTCGGCGCAAGCCAGCGGACGGTGCAGCGCGCGCTCGCGGAGCTCGGGGCCGCGGGGCGCGTGCGCGCACTCGGCCAGGCCCGCGCGAAGCGCTGGCTGGCGCCGCCGATGACGGGAATCGCGACGATCTTGTTACTCCCCCGCTCAGCCGCCGGCTGGATAGATTGCGATCCATGCGGCGACGGTTTCGCCGTACAGGAGATGACGATGACTGCTTCCAATTCCGCCGCCTGCGATCCCCAAGCCGAGGCCCGCATGGCGTCCAACGCACACTTGCCCGCAGCCCGCGCGGCCGAGATCGTCCGCGAGTTCGGCCCCTACCCCGGCGCGCCCGCCGTCCACGGCGTGAGCCACGATGGCGACCGGGTCTGGGCCGCCACGGCGCTGGGCCTGCTCGCGATCGATCCGGCCAGCGGCGACGTTCAGCGCACCCTGCCCTGCGCGGCGGACGCCGGCACGGCCTTCGACGGACGACACCTCTATCAGATCGCCGATTCGCAGATCCAGAAGATCGATCCGGCCAGCGGGCGCGTCGTCGGAACGATCCCCGCGCCGTCGGGGCAAGGCAGCGATTCGGGGCTCACCTGGGCGGAGGGGAGCCTGTGGGTCGGCCAGTACCGCGACCGCAAGATCGTGCAGATCGATCCGGAGACCGGCGCGGTGCGACGCACCATCGAGTCCAACCGTTTCGTCACCGGCGTCACCTGGGTGGACGGCGAACTCTGGCACGGCACCTGGGAGGGCGACGAGAGCGAGTTGCGCCGCGTGGACCCCGCGGACGGCGCCGTGATCGAGCGTCTGGCGATGCCGGCGAATGTCGGCGTCAGCGGCTTGGAGTCGGACGGCGCCGGGCTGTTCTATTGCGGCTGCGGGGGCAGCGGCAAGCTGCGGGCGGTGCGGCGACCGGCGCGCGCCTGAGCCTCAGCGCGCCTTGCCCAGGTCCATGACCCAATACTTGCTGTACGTGTTGGCCAAGGAGGCCGCCGGACGGCAGGCGACGCCGACGTCGACGAAGCTCGCCGACATCAGGTTGGCGCAATGGCCGGCGCTGTTGCGCCAGGAGGTCATGACCGCCTCGACGGTCCCCTGCCCGGCGGCGATGTTCTCGCCGACGGCGGACCAGGTGTAGCCCGCGTTGGTGATGCGGGTGGAGAAGCTGCGGCCGTCCTGGCTGTCGTGGCTGAAGTAGTTCTTCGCCGCCATGTCCAGGGCATGCCCGTCGGCGGCCGCCGTCAGCTTGTCGTTCCAGACCACCGGCGCCACGGCGGGAAAGTTCCCCGAGGTGCCGCAGCTGGCGCCCGCGGCGCGCAGCGCGTTGATGCGGGTGAGCAGGTCCTGCTTGAAGTTGGGCAGGTCGCAGGTGCCGGCGACCAGCGGAGGATCCGTCGGCCCGGGGTTGGTCGGGTTCGTGGGATCGGTGGGACTGGTGGGCGTCGTGACGGGGTCGGCCGCCGGTGCATCGCTGCCTCCGCCGCCGCACGCACCCAGACCCAACGCCAGGAGGGCGGCGACGATCATCGAAGTAGGGAGCTGCCGGTGGGCCGGCTTGTTGGAAGGGACGTCCATCCAGGTATCTTAGGAAACGTCTGGAAAGATTTCTGGAACCAAACGTTGCAAAGGGTCAGCGCCCCGGGTTGAGCCCGACCTGGTGTAGCCAATTTGCCTACACCGTAGCCAAATTGCCTACAGCTCCCGAAAAAAAGGGCCGCCCACCCTCCCGGGCAGGCGGCCCCTTCGTCCACTCAGATCAGGTCGTAGCGATCCAGGTTCATCACCCGGGTCCAGGCCTTGACGAAGTCGTTGACCAGCACCTTCTCGCCGTCCTTGGACGCGTAGACCTCGGCCAGCGCCCGCAGCTGCGAGTTCGATCCGAAGACCAGGTCCGCCGTCGTGGCGGTCCACTTCGCGGCGCCGGACGTGCGGTCCTGGCCTTCGAGCACGCCCTCTTCGCTCGCCGACTTCTGCCAGCGCGTCCGCATGTCCAGCAGGTTGACGAAGAAGTCGTTGCTCAGGGTGCCCGGCCGGGTCGTGAGGACGCCGTGCTTCGTGTGGCCGACGTTGGTGTCGAGCACCCGCATGCCGCCGACCAGCGCCGTCAGTTCCGGCGCGCTCAGCGACAGCAGTTGCGCCTTGTCGATCAGCAACTCGGCCGTGTGCTTGACCAGGTCCTTGCGGATGTAGTTCCGGAAGCCGTCGGCCGCGGGCTCCAGGTAGCCCATCGATTCGACGTCGGTCTGGTCCTGCGACGCATCGGTGCGTCCCGCCGTGAACGGCACGACGACATCATGCCCGCCCTGCTTCGCCGCCGCCTCGATGCCGGCGGAGCCGCCCAGCACGATCAGGTCGGCCAGCGAGATCTTCTTGCCGCCGGCCGCCGCGCCGTTGAACTCCTTGCGCACCGTTTCCAGCTTGCTCAGCACCTTCTCGAGCTCGCTGGGCTGGTTCACCGGCCATTCCTTCTGCGGCGCGAGGCGGATACGCGCGCCGTTGGCGCCGCCGCGCTTGTCGCCGCTGCGGAAAGTCGAGGCCGAGGCCCACGCCGTCGACACCAGCTGCTGCACGGTCAGTCCGCTCGCCAGCAGCTTGGCCTTCAAGGCGGTGACGTCCTGGTCGTCGACCAGCGGATGGTCGACCTTGGGTACCGGGTCTTGCCAGATCAGTTCTTCCTGGGGCACCAGCTTGCCGAGGTAGCGCGACACCGGCCCCATGTCGCGGTGCGTCAGCTTGTACCAGGCGCGCGCGAACGCATCGGCCAGTTCGGCCGGGTTGTCCTTGAAGCGGCGGGAGATCTTCTCGTAGGCCGGGTCCACGCGCAGCGCGAGGTCGGCCGTCGTCATCATCGGCGCGTGCTTGCGTGTCTTGTCATGCGCGTCGGGCACCGTGCCCGCGCCGGCGCCGCCCTTGGGCGTCCACTGGTGCGCGCCGGCGGGGCTCTTGGTCAGTTCCCACTCGAAGCCGAACAGCGTCTCGAAGTAGCTGTTGTCCCAGGTGATCGGCGTCGGCGTCCAGGCGCCCTCGATGCCGCTGGTGATCGTGTACACGCCCATGCCTTCGCCGAGCGCATTCTTCCAGCCGAGGCCCTGGTCCTCGATGTCGCCGCCTTCGGGCATCTCGCCGACGTGGTGGACCTCGCCCGCGCCGTGCGCCTTGCCGAAGGTGTGACCGCCGGCGACCAGCGCGACGGTCTCCTCGTCGTTCATGGCCATGCGCTTGAAGGTCTCGCGGATGTCGCGCGCCGACGCGGCCGGATCGGGATTGCCGTTCGGGCCTTCGGGGTTCACATAGATGAGGCCCATCTGCACGGCGGCCAGCGGGTTCGCGAGGTCGCGATCGCCGGCATACCGCTCATCGCCGAGCCAGGTGGTCTCCGGCCCCCAGAAGACGTCGGTCTCCGGTTCCCAGACGTCGGCGCGGCCGCCGGCGAAGCCGAAGGTCTTGAAGCCCATCGATTCCAGCGCGACGTTGCCGGCCAGGATCATCAGGTCCGCCCAGGACAGCTTGCGGCCGTACTTCTGCTTGATCGGCCACAGCAGGCGGCGGGCCTTGTCGAGGTTGCCGTTGTCGGGCCAGCTGTTGAGCGGCGCGAAGCGCTGCGCGCCGGTCCCGGCGCCGCCGCGTCCGTCCTGCACGCGGTAGGTGCCGGCCGAGTGCCAGGCCATGCGGATGAAGAACGGACCGTAGTGGCCGTAGTCGGCGGGCCACCAGTCCTGGGAGTCGGTCATCAGCGCGTTCAGGTCCTTGACGACGGCGTCGAGGTCGAGGGTCTGGAACTCATGCGCGTATTTGAAATCCTCGCTCATCGGATTCGTCTTGGACGAATGCAGGGAGAGGATGGAGAGATTGAGCTGCTCGGGCCACCAGTCCCGGTTGCCCTTGGTGCCGGCCACCGTGTGGTGGTGGGTTCCGCCCGAGAACGGGCACTTCGATTCGCCTGACATGTCTTCCTCCTGAGTTGAGCCTTGGGGAACAGTCCGCTTGTCCGCCACAGCGTGCGAGCGCGGACGAGTCTAGAACTCGCTCAGTGTGCGCAGCAACAGTTCGGTTTTATCGGAGCGATAGTTTTCTCGATGTCGTGGGCGGGTCGAGATTGCCTTCGCCGTCATGCCGGTGACAAAATCCGCGCCTCTCATCCCCAGGAGCCCCCGTGGACAGTTCCCCCAGTCCCTTCGCGACGCGAGCCGGAACGGCCGCCGCACGACTGACGCGCTGACCCGGCTCCGGTGGTGCGCCACGTCGTGCCGCCTTCTTCCTCCTGTCGCATCGATCGCCTTTCCGAGGCAACCGTCGCCGCCACGCGACGACTCATCCGATCCGATCCATCGTGAACCGCGCCGTCATCACGCCTCAACCGGCGTGCGGGACAGTGCGCGCAGGAGTCTTCCCATGCGTTTCTTCCTGCTGGTCCTGGCGACCGGCCTGCTGCTGCCCCTCCGCTGCTTCGCCGCCGGCGGACATCACGCCGTCGACGACGCCGCGATCGACGACGCCGGCCAGTGCAACCTCGAACTCTGGGCCGAGCGATCCAACCTCGATCGCCGCCAGCTGCAGCATGCCGGTCTCGGCTGCAATCTGCTCGGCGTCGAGGTCGGGATCAACGCCGACCGCGAGACCGCCCGCGCCGCCTCGCCGCGCCACGTGCACGGCGTGCAACTCAAGTGGGCGACCGCCCTGCAGCCGCAACTGGCGATCGGCCTGGTCGCCGCGCTGGGATGGCAAGACCAGACCCCGCGGTCGCAGCAGTCCTTGCTGGTGCCCTTGACCTGGACGCCGCGCGAGGACCTGGCGATCCATCTGAACCTGGGACGCACGCTGCTGAGAGGCGCCGACGATCGCACCCAGCGCGGCGTCGCCGTCGAGTGGCAGATGACGCCGGCCTGGCAGACGCTGGCCGAGCATTTCCACGACGGCCAGCGGCCCTTGACGCGGCTCGGTCTGCGCCGCACGGTGGACGAGCGCTGGACCCTGGACCTGAGCTTCGCGAAGAGTCCCGCGACCGCCCGCGCGCCCAAGGAAGGCTGGTGGACGATAGGCGCGAACTGGACTTTCGGTCAGTGAGCCTGCGCGGGGCCGCGCGGCATTCTTTTCCCGCATGAGTAAAGTCGCTGGTCGAGTAAGGCCATTGGGCAGACTCTGCCCATCGTCGATCCGGAGGACAAGAATGTCGCTCCCCCTGCCGGACGCCCCCGGCAGCGCGATTGACGACGAGAATCGCCCGGCTTGCCTGATCGTCCTTCGCGGGCGACGGCCCCTTCAACCTTGGAGCCCACCATGTCTCTGCGCATCAACGACATCGCCCCGAACTTCACCGCCAAGACCACGCAGGGGGAGATCGACTTCCACAGCTGGATCGGCGACAGCTGGGCCATCCTGTTCTCGCATCCGAAGGACTTCACGCCGGTGTGCACGACCGAGCTGGGCTACATGGCCAAGATCGAGCCCGAGTTCACCAAGCGCAATGCCAAGCTGATCGGCCTGTCGATCGACCCGGTCGAGAACCACGCCAAGTGGGCGGCGGACATCGAGGAGACGCAGGGCGCCGCGGTGAACTACCCGATGATCGGGGACACCGACCTGGCCGTGGCCAAGCTCTACAACATGCTGCCGGCCGAGGAGCCGGGCACGTCGGACGGTCGCACGGCGGCGACGAACGCGACGGTGCGCTCGGTGTTCATCGTCGGTCCGGACAAGAAGATCAAGCTGACGCTGACCTATCCGATGACCACGGGTCGCAACTTCGACGAGATCCTGCGCGTGCTGGACTCCATCCAGCTGACCGCCAAGCACCGCGTCGCGACGCCGGTGAACTGGAAGCACGGCGACGACGTGATCATCGCGGGCTCGGTGTCGGACGACGAAGCCAAGACGATCTACCCGGAAGGCTGGAAGGCGCCCAAGCCTTACCTGCGCATCGTCAAGCAGCCGAAGTGAGGCCTGCGTGAGGCCGCTGGCCCTCAGCCCTGCCCTCTCCCGCAAGTCGGAGTAAGAGGCGCCGCATGGCTGCCTAGACCCCGCGCGCTGCGCGCGCCCCTCACCCCTGCCCTCTCCCGCAAGCGGGAGAGGGGGTAGAGAGACCGCGGTCGGGCTCCCTCTCCCGCTTGCGGGAGAGGGTGGGGGTGAGGGCCAACCCCTGTCTGCCGATCACTGTTGCCGGTCCGGCGCCAAGTCGAAGTACCCGGCGTCATCCAGATCCTGCGGCAGCGTCGGATGCTTCGGCGTCCAGCCGAGCGCCTCACGCGTGACGGTGCTCGTGGCCGCGAGGTTCAAGCCGGCGAACTTCGTGAACCAGCCGAAATGCGCCGGCGCCTCGTCCTGCGACAGGCTCACCACCGGCACGCCGAGTCGCTCGCCGATCGCCGTCGCGATGTCCTTGAAGGGAATCCGCTCCTCCGCGATCGCGTGCCAGCGCGCACCGGCCCTCGGTGCTTCGATCGCCCGACGGAACACCACCGCCGCATCGCGCCGGTGCACCGCGCTCCACGCGTTCTGGCCGTCGCCGATGTAGGCAGAGCGGCCTGTGCGCCGCGCCAGGTCGATGAGGATGGGCACGAAGCCGTGATCGCCCGCGCCATGCACCGTCGGTGAAAGTCGCACGGTCGCCGCGTTGATGCCGCGCGCCGCAAGCAGCAGCGCCGTCGGCTCGGACGCGCGCGGATAGCCGTCGGACACCGGCAGGCACGGATCCCCTTCGTGACCCAGCCGACCCGACACCGCCATCGCCAGCCCCGACGTCACCAGCAGCGGCCGGTCCGATCCGGCCAGCGCCTCGCCGAGCGCCTCGATGGCGACGCCATCGCGTCGGCAGTTCTCGGCGAAGCGGGAGAAATCGTGATCGAACGCGGTGTGGATGACCGCATCAGCCGACGCCGCGCCTGAACGCAGGCCGTCCAGATCGTCGATCGTGCCGCGGTGCACCTCGGCGCCCGCGCGCACGAGCGCTTCCGCGGACGCGTCCGACCGCGCCAGACCCAGCACCTGATGGCCGGCCTCGATCAATTCATCGACCACCGCCGACCCGACAAAGCCCGTGGCTCCAGTGACGAAAACGCGCATGAGAGAAACCCTCGAAAGTTGATGCGACGCATCGTCGACGCAGAATCCATCCCGGTGTAGTAGTGACCTTATCCAGGTATGGCGGCTAACAGGATGAACAACGTCTTTCCCCTTCCCTCCGTGCCGCCGCCTTCCGGGCTTGCGGCCGTTGCCGTGCAGACGCCGAAGGACAAGGTGCTCGGCGTCTACCTGCGCGATCGCCGCGAGCGGCTCGACCCCGCCGCCTTCGGCCTGCCGATGGCGCGTCGACGCACCCCCGGCCTGCGTCGCGAGGAGGTCGCGCAACGCGCGCATGTGAGCCCCACCTGGTACACCTGGCTGGAGCAGGGCCGCGGCGGCGCGCCGTCGGAGGTCGTGCTCGAGCGCATCGCCACCGCGCTGCTGCTGACGGAGGTGGAGCGCGAGCATCTTTTCCAGCTCGCCTTCGGTCGCGCACCCGAACTCCGCGCACCAGAAGCCGTCGGCATCACGCCGCGGCTTCAGCGTGTGCTGGACGCGCTCACGCTGAGCCCGGCGATCGTGAAGACGCCGCTGTGGGACGTCGTCGGCTGGAACCGCGCCGCGGCCGCCGTGCTCACCGACTACGACGCGCTGCCGCCGGAGCAGCGCAACATCGTGAAGCTGATCTTCTGCAACCCGCGCGTGCGGGCTGCGCAGGACGACTGGGAGAGCGTCGCGCGTTTCGTCGTGGCGGCGTTCCGCGCGGACTCGGCGCGCGTCGCCGACACCGCCAAGGTCGAGGCGCTGGTGCGCGAGGTCAGCGCGCTCAGCCCCGAGTTCGAGCGCTACTGGCGCGAGCACGACGTGAAGGCCTTCGGCGAAGGCGTGAAGCGGCTGCGACACCCGACCGTCGGCCTCATCGCCTTCGAGTACTCGGCCTTCTCCGTCGATCAGCGTCCCGACCTCGGCATGGTGGTCTACCAGCCGGCGACGCGCGAGGACGAGGACGGCGTGCGCCGACTGCTGAATCTGCAGGAACTCGCCTCGACCTGAGCCGCTCAGACTCGCGGACTCGCGGACGCTCACGGCATCAGGGCATCAGGGCATCAGGGCATCAGGGCATCAGGGCATCCCAAGATCACGGGGTCACGGCAGGAACAGCGCCTTCTCTTCCTCGAACGCCTGCTGCAGGTGATCCGCCACCGTGCGGATCGCCTGGTCCTTGCGGTCCTGGCCGCGGATCAGCAGCCACATGTCCCGCGGCTCACGCACAGGCTCCAGCGCGCACGCGCGCAGCCCCGGCACCTGCCGTCCGATGTAATGCGGCAGCACGGCGAGCCCCGCGCCGGTCCTCGCCGCGATCGCCTGCGACATGTGGTTGTTGGCGCGGAACGCGACGCGTGAGCGCGGGAAGCGCTGCGCCAGCCACAGCGCGTCGGGCATGTCGGCGTTCTCTTCGTCGAAGCCGACGAACACGGGATCGGCGCCGGCCTCGACGGCTTCGCAGACCGTCGGCGTGCCGTAGAACCCGAAGCCCATCGTGCCCAGCGGCTTCACGATGAAGTCGCCATCCCTGGGTCGCGTCAGACGAACAGCGATGTCCGCCTTGTGACGATCGAGGCTCACCGCGCGCAGGTCCGTCGCAAGGTCCAGATCCAATCCCGGATGCAGCGCTGCGAGCCGCGCCAGCCGGTCGATCAGGAAACCCTGCGACAGCGCCGGCGGCGCGTTCACCCGCACCAGTCCGCGCACCGCGCCGTCGTCGTCGCCTCCGCGCGCGAGCGACTGCGCGGCGGACTCCATGTCGCCCGCCGCCGCGAGGGCACGCCGTCCCGCCGCCGTCAGCGCGTAGCCGTCCGGTCGGCGATCGACGAGCTTCTCGCCGAGGCTGTCCTCCAGCGCCTGGATGCGCCGCGAGATCGTGGCGTGATTCACCGAGAGCGCCCGTGCCGCCGCCGACAGGCTCCCATGCCGGCCGAGCGCGAGGAAGACCCGCAAGTCCTCCCAGTCGACGCCGCCTCGGAACCCTGTGCGTTTTTGATCAGCCATTGAGACAGGATAGCGGCTACCGCCCGGGAGGGACGGCTCCTAACCTTGCGTCCAACGCCGGACGTTTCTCCGATCGCCACGGCGTGATCCACCCACCCGGATCCTCCGGATCCCGCATGAACAGGAGCATCTCCATGTCCAACATCCCCAGCACGTCCGCCCGGAAGGTCGCCATCGTCACCGGCGCCTCGCAAGGCATCGGCGCCGCACTCGTTGCCGCGTATCGCGCACAGGGCTACGCCGTCGTCGCCAACTCCCGCCACATCCAGCAGGGCGACGACGCGGACATCGTCGCCGTGCCCGGCCACATCGGCGACCGCCTCGTGGCGCAACGCGTCGTGCAGACCGCGCTCGACCGCTTCGGCCGCATCGACACGCTGATCAACAACGCCGGCATCTTCATCGCCAAGCCCTTCGTCGAGTACACGCCGCAGGACTTCCAGGACGCGATCGCGGTCAACGTCGCCGGCTTCTTCCACGTCACGCAGCTGGCGCTGCCGCAGATGCTGCAGCAGAAGCGCGGTCACGTCGTGACGATCACGACGACGCTGGTCGACCAGCCGATCGCCGCCGTGCCGACCGGCCTGGCCGGTCTGACCAAGGGCGGCCTGGACGCGGTGACGCGCTCGCTCGCGATCGAGTACGCCAAGACCGGCGTGCGCGTGAACGCGGTGCGTCCCGGCGTGATCAAGACGCCGATGCACGCGCCGGAGACGCACGAGTTCCTCGCCGCGCTGCATCCGATGGGCCGCATGGGCGAGATCAGCGACATCGTCGAGGCCGTGCTGTACCTGGAGCGCGCCGGCTTCGTGACCGGCGAGCTGCTCAACGTCGACGGCGGCCAGCACGCCGGCCGCTGAGCAGGATCGCTTCGCGTCCCAGCAAACGAAGGAATCACCATGCCCTACGTCAACATCAAGGTGACCCGCGAGGGCACCGCCCCCGGCGCCAGCGCCACCACGCCCGAGCAGAAGGCCGCCCTGATCCAGGGCGTCAGCGATCTGCTGTTCGAGGTGATGGGCAAGCCGCCTCACACGACCTTCGTCGTCATCGACGAGGTCGAGCTGGAAAACTGGGGCGTCGGCGGCCTGCCGACGACGGAATTCCGCCGCCGACAGGCCGGGACGCCGGGCTAGGGAGGCCCTGGAGACCGGTTCCCTTCACGGTGGGGTTGGGGCGGCCTGATCTGCTGGCCCCACCGTGGACACGGGTGGAAGGCAGCGTAGGCAGCCCCGCGGAAGCCGCCCATCCCTAGGTCGTCGTCCTCCCCCTAAGTCGTCGTTCCGCCGCGGGGGAGCGTCGCATCGCTCCCCCTAGAATCGTCCGGCCCAGGGGGAGAAGAGCTTGAGGAAGATCGCATCCGCGACGCTGTCACGTGGTCATCCGCGCGAGCGGCGCTGCACGGTGGAACTGGTCGAGCTGGACCTGCCCGCCAGCCGCGACGGCGGCGCGCGCTACGTCGTCACCGTGCGCCAGGACAGCCGCGAATCGTCGCTGACCGCGACGCCCTGCCCGCTCGCCGACGCCGAGCGCCGCGCGCTGGACTTCATCCGCCGCCGCCTCGCCGCGGGCGAGACGCTGGTCCGCCGTCAGGGCTTCGAAGCGCTGTCCGAGCACGACGCGGACGGGGCGTCCTCGGGGAGCGCCGCGACCGCGCCCGGCAACGCGCGCGTCGCCTCTTCCACCGCCTCTTCCTCCGCTTCTTCCTCCGCTTCTTCCTCCGCTTCTTCCTCCGCTTCTTCCTCCGCTTCTTCCTCCGTTTCTTCCGCCGCCCCCTCGACGTCGTCCGCCGGTCCCGTGCCACCGCGCATCGCCGCGCTGGTCGCGCGCTTCGCGCCCGCGCGCTGGAAGCTCGAGACCGCCGAGCGCCAGGCCCGTTCCGCCTGGCGCATTGCCGAATGCAGCGACCGGACCGAGGCCGATCCCGCCGCGCAACGCGCGTTGCGCGGCCTGGTGCCTCGCCTCGTCGATTTGCTGGAAAGCGGCAGCGACCTGCTGGACCTGTGCCTGGCCGCAGCGATCGGCCGTCTCGGCGATCCCGGCGCGGCCGAGGCGATGCGGATGCTGGCCGAGCGCGGCCGCAGCCCCGCGACGAAACGATTCGCCCATCAGGCGCGGCTGATGCTGCTGTCGCCGGACGAGCTCGCCGCGCATGCCGAGCTGCTCGCCAGCCAGTGGTCGTCAGAGCTCGCGCTGGAAGTCGACGGACCAAAGCTGGTCGTGGCGCTGTTGGATCCGCTCGACGCTCGCCGGCTCGACTGGCCCGACCTGATGCAGGACTGGTACGACATCGCGCTCGCCCGCCCCGCCGCGCGCGAGCGGGTGCTGTCGCTGCTGCGCGCGCTGCCGGTGCAGGCCGAAGCCTTCCAGGCGATGCGCTACGTCTACAAGACCGCCGAGCTGCGCCGCGATGCGGAGGTGCTCGGCGTGCTGCATGCGCGCTTCGAGAACACGCGTCCGGCCAAGGGCGGCCTGACCACGCGTCAGTACGTCGATCCGTCGACCGGGGACCTCATCGTCCGCAGCGGCGGAAGCCAGCGCCAGCCCGCTCGCGCCTATGGCCGCCTGACGCGCGAGTACCTCCGGCTGCGCGGACTGCGCAGCGTGCGCCGGCTCGCCGCGATCGGGCATCCGCATGCGTCCGAGCTCGCCGTTGAGCTGCTGCTCGGCCTGCGTGACGACGAAGTCCCCGCTGCCGCCATCGAGCACCGATCCGAGTACGTCGACCGTCGCTGGACGACGGTCGTGCGCCACTACCCCGCCGGCGCGAACTGGCTGTTGGTCACGCGGCTGCTGCTGGCGCGAGTGCCGAACCGGGGCGACCGGGACAATGACCGCGAACCCGTCCATGGCGCCGGCGGCGGTGATCGCGGACGGGCGAAGCGGGTCTGGACCCGCGAGCCGATCGATCTCACGCGCGCGCTGCCCGAGCGCGCCGAAGGCCTGCGAGAGATGTGGGACGCCCATCCCGAAGCGCTGCTGCGCCTGGCGATGGAAAGCCGCAGCGCGCTGATCCACGCGGTGGTCGCGCGCGCCTTGCAGGACCACGCCGACTTCCTCGGCCGACAGACAGTCCGCGTCCTCGAACGACTGCTGCGCAGCCCGTACGCCCCGACGGCCGAGACCGGCTTCGCCGTCGCCCGCGCCCACGTCGAGCGCGGCACGCCGGCCGAGCAGATCCCGTGGCTCAAGCTGATGGCGGCCAGCACGCATCACGCCGCGCGCGACTTCGCGCTGCTCCACATCGCCGGCGATCCGGGCGCCTTCGCGGGCTTCCCGGACCTGATCGTGGCGCTGCTGCTCAGCGGCCAGGACCGCGCGCGCAGGCAGGGCCACGGCCTGGCGCTGCTGGCGACGCCGCAGCCGCTGCTCGACGAACTGCCGCCCGCGCTGCTGGCCGCCGACGCTGCCGATCACGGCCTGGCCGAAGGTGCGGCGCTGATCGAGCAACTCTTGACAGGCCCGCTCGCCACGCCGGCCGGCGACGCCGTGCTGCGACAGCTCGGCGCGCTGCTGCCGCTGCTGGACCATCCGGCCGTGCCGGTGGTGCGGGTCGGCGTCACCTGGCTGCTGCTGCATCCGGTTGGCGTCACGCTGCTGCCGCCGGCGCTGATGAAGCAGCTGATCGGCGCCGACGATCCCGACCGCCGCGCCTGTGGCGTGCGTCTGCTGGCCGCGCTGCCCGACGAGGTGCTGCGCGGTCAGGTCGAATTGATCGGCGATCTCGCCACCCACGCGCATGCCGGCATCCGCGCTGCCGTCGGTCCGGCGCTGCTGCGCGTCGCGCGCGGCGATGGCGGGTTCGCCCGCCTGATCGCCGACCGCCTGCACCGCGCGCTGTTCCAGACCGAGTCGGGCGAGGGCGCCCATGCCGACGCGCTGCGGTGGCTGACGCAAGACCTGGCCCCCGCCGCGCCCGCGCGCGATGCGTCCGGAACCTGGCGCGCCCTGCAGGCGCGCAGCGCGGGCGCCCAGCGATACGGCGCCTGGGCACTGATGTCGCTGACGCCGGCCGACTTCTCGCTGCGGCAGCTCGCCACGCTCGCGCGCCACCCCGACACGACCGTGCGCCGCTGGTCGATGCAGGCGCTCGACCTCACGCTGCCGCCGGTGCCGACGCCCGAACAGGCCGAGCAGTTGCTCCCGCTCGCCGAAGCCGACTTCGACGACGCCGTCGACTACACCCGCACGCTCTTCGGCGAGCGGCTGCCGGATGAATCGCTCGCCGTCGAGCTGCTCATCGCCTGGGTCGATCATCCGAAGGCCTGGGTGCAGGCGCTGGGCCGCGCACGCCTCGTGCGTCGCATGAGCGCGGCCGACGCCTCGCTCTGCCTCACGCGACTGAGCCAGCACCCGGGCACGCAGGTGCAGCTCTTCGTCACGCAATGGCTGCTGGAGCTGCCGACCGACGACAAGGCGGAACTCGCGCGCCGGCTGCGGGCGCTCACGCCCTACTTCCTGACGGTGCTCAGCCAGGTCCATCGCGGTCGCGCGGCCAAGTCGCGCATCACCGCCTTCCTGCGCGCGCAGACGGACGACGCCGGCACCGCCGCCGTCGTGGCCGAGATCTTCGCCCGCCAGGTCGTCACCGCCAGCCTGACCGACAAGCCGCAGTACATCGCCGGCCTGCGCGACATCGCCGCGAAGCACCCCGGCATCGCCCTGCCCTTCCTCCAGTGGAAGCCGCCGGGAGGGCCGCATGGCGCCTTGCCCGCCGCACCGCTCAGGCCCAGTCCCCCGGGCCCTTCCGGTCCTTCCGGTCCTTCTGGTTCCTCGGCGCCCTCGACTTCTCCGGCCTCCACCGCCTGACGACGATGCAGTTCCGCTACAAGTACTACGGCAGCACCACCGTCGACGACACCGCGACGTCGCAGGCCTTCAGCTTCGCGCCGGACACGCTGCGGCCGCCGGTCGCCTTCGACGGCCTGCTGCGGCGTGACTCGCACGCGCATCTGGCCTTCCGCGAGGCGCTCTCGGCCTTGCACTCGGTCGTCGTCAGCGACCTGCGCTACCGCGGCCGCGACAAGTCCGCCTACCGCGCCTGGCTGGCCGAGAACGAGCAATCGATGCTCGCGCGCTTCATGGCGCAGGCCGTCGACCTGAAGCAGCGCGCGGACGGGATCACCGAGGAACTGCGCTCGCTGCGCCAGCGCAAGATCACGCTGCTGGCGCCTTTCTACACGGCGCAGGCGGCCTACTTCAAATGGCTGTTCTGGAACAACCGCGACGCCTGGTACGTGCTGGACCCGGTGATCACGGTGCATCCGGAGCGGGTGCTGTTCGAGGCCTTCAGCCAGGACGAGTCGACCTACTGCGCCGTCAGCGTGAGGCACGACGTCTTCGACCGCGTCGGCGGAACAGGCGACGGCATGGTCTGCGGCACGACCAACATCGATTACTCGGCCAGCCTGTACGACGAGTTCCAGAAGATCCGCGACTACAAGGCCACGCGGCTGCAGATCGACCCGGCCGGCTTCACCGTCGCCACCGGCGACGATCCCGCCTTCCGCGAGGAAAAGATCGACCTGCCCGACAGCTGGGTGCGCGGCTTCCTGCAGGTGTCCAGCGCGATGACGCTGCCGGCGACCGTGGTCGAGCTGCATCCGATGGACCTGCACAACCTCTGCGCCGTGCTGCGCCAGCACAAGGAACGCGCCGGTCCGCGCTCGCTGCGCTTCGAGCTGGCGCCCGAAGGGCCGGCGCGCATGGTGCTGGAGCCATGGAACATCGAACTCACCGCGCGCCGCAGCGCGATCGTCGGCGCGCCGCTGACCGAGCCGCGCTCGATCCGCGTCTGGGGCCGACGTCGCCTGCTGACGCTGGAGCGGCTGATCGCGCTCGCGACCCGCGTGCGCGTCCACCTGCTGGGCAGCGGCATGCCCAGCTTCTGGGTCGTGGACATCGGCGACATCACCGTCACGCTAGGTCTTTCCGGCTGGACCGCCAACGACTGGTCCGATGCCGGCCGCTTCGACCTGCTGCAGCCGCGGCACGAGGTGAGCGACGCGACCAAGCTCTCCGTCGCCGGCGCGCTGCAGGCTGACTGGATCGCCTCGTCCGCCGAGTTGTCCACGCGGACCGGCCTGCCGAAGGCGGACGTCGACGCGGCGCTCAGCCTGTGGGTGCAGGCCGGCCGCGCGGTCTTCGATCTGCCGACGAACCGCTACGCCTGGCGCGAACTCGCGCGCGAGCCGCTGCCGATGGAAACGCTGCGTTTCGCCAGTCCCGAGGAGGCGAGCGCGCTCAGGCTGATCCACGACAAGCGCGCCAAGCTGCGCGACATCGCACCGCAGGGCACGCGCCTCGTCGTCGACGGCGAGGTCAAGCTCAAGGAGCAGGTCCTCACGCCGCGCCTGATCCTCAACGCCGACCAGCAGCTCGTCGATGGCAGTTGCCAGTGCAACTTCTTCCGCCAGAACCGGCTGCGCCGCGGTCCCTGCGCCCACATGCTGGCCCTGCGCCAGCTGGCGCAGCCGCGGCTGGCCGAGCTGCCGCCCACGACGTCGACGTCGACGTCGACATCGACGGCCGCAACACCTGGCACCCGCACGGAGGCCGCATGACGACCGCCGCGGTTAAACTGTTTTTGAGTGCAGCGCGCAGGCTCTTGCAACCCGGGCGGTGTTTCGCCGTCCTTGCCACCTGCCGTTCCATGCGTCACGGGCGCCGTCTTCACTGTGCCGCGCAGCCTACCCGTCGCAGATTCCGATGGGGCTTCCCTGAAGCGAATCGTGCGACGGGTAGGCGCGCGGCGTCGAGTGGACAGCGCCCGTCCCTCAAGCCTTCCAGGCTCTTCGACGAGAAGCGCGCTGCACTCCTTCTCATCCCGGATTCCGGTGCCGGGTCCGCGCTGCGGTCCGGATCCGCGACCCACGCCCCATCCCCTGCCCCGCTGACGCCATCCGCCTCGGCGCTCCTCGATGGAGGCGCCGCATGAGCGACCGTGTCCTGACCCGCGCCGAGATCATCGAGCGCATCCGCGCGTCGTCCAAGGACGCCGTCGTGCTCGAAGAGATGCAGCGCCTGGGCTTCTGGCCCGCCGGCGACGGGAAGCCCGGCATCGAAGCCGCGTTGATCGAGCGCGAGATCGAACTCACGCGCGCGCTCGACGAAGTGCAAGCGACGCTGCGCACCCACAGCGATCCCGAGGCCGCCATGAAGGCCATGCGCGAGCAGCGCATGGCGGAGTCGCGCGCACGCCGCGAGGCCACCGCGCAAGCCCGTGAGCAGCGCCGCCATGAACGCGCGCTGCGCTGGCACGCGGCGCGCAAGACGGATGCCGGCTACCTCGGCGCCGGCGTGTCGGGCGGCCTGCAGGCACCGGCGGTCAATGCGACCGGCGCAGCCCGCGCGTCGGCACGACCGCTGCTCGACGGCCTGCCCGCGCTCGCGACGCCGCTGGACCTCGCCGGCGCAATGGGCCTGACGCTGCCCGAGCTCAAGTTCCTGTGCTTCCACCGCGAGGTCGCCCGCACCACGCACTACCGCCGCTTCCTGCTGCCGAAGAAGACCGGCGGCCAGCGCACCATCTCCGCGCCGATGCCGCGGCTCAAGCGCGCGCAGTACTGGGTGCTGGACCAGCTGCTCGCGAAGGTGCCCTGCCATGCGGCCGCGCACGGTTTCCTGCCGGGGCGCGGCATCGTCTCCAACGCCGCGCCGCACACCGGCCGCGCGGTGGTGATCAACCTCGACATCCAGGACTTCTTCCCGACCATCACCTTCCCGCGCATCAAGGGCGTGTTCCGCGGCCTGGGCTACGACGAGCGCGTCGCGACGATGCTCGCGCTGCTCTGCAGCGAGAACCCCTGCGACGAGTTGGAGGTCGACGGCGAACGCTTCTTCGTCGGCGGCAAGGGCCGCGATCGCGTGCTGCCGCAAGGCGCGCCGACCAGCCCGATGCTGACCAACGTGCTGTGCCGCAAGATGGACCGGCGGCTGCAGGGGCTGGCGGACAAACTGGGCTTCACCTACACGCGCTACGCGGACGACCTGACCTTCTCCGCCTCCGGCGAGGGCGCGGCCAAGGTCGGCACGCTGCTGCGGCAGGCGCGGCATGTGCTCCTCGACGAAGGCTTCACGCCGCATCCGGACAAGCAGCGTGTGATGCGTGCTGGCTCACGCCAGGAGGTCACGGGCGTCATCGTCAACGAGAAGCCGTCGGTGTCCCGCGAGGAACGCCGCAAGCTGCGAGCGGCCTTGCACAAGGCGACGCGCGACGGCCTCGAGGCGGCGACCTGGCACGGCCACCCGGCGACGCGTGAGGTGCTGGTCGGCTACGGACGGTTCGTCGCGATGGTCGACCGGCAGCAAGGCGCGCCGCTGCTGAAGCAGGCGCTGGCGCTGCCGGGCGGCTCCGCGAAAAAGCGCTCGGCCTTCGGCGAGCTGTTCCGCAAGAAGGCCGCGGCCGGCGAAGCCCCGGCGCTCGCACGCGGCGCCTGGTGGCAGCCGGCGGACCGGCCCGAGCCGGTGCTGCAGCAGACCGCCGCCCAGATGAAGGCGGCGCGTCAGGAACGCATCAACGCGGCCCGCACCGAACGACGCGGCGAGGCGCCGGCCCGGGCGTCCCGCCAGGATCAGCGCCGCCAGCAGCAGGCCGATCGAGAGGCCGATCGCGAGGCCCAGCACGCCGCGCGGCGCGCGGCGGCGACCTCATCCACACGGGAGCCGCCCTCGCAGAGCACCAGCCCGGTCAACTGGGGCCTGTACGCCCGCCAGGCCGGCATCGTCACGATGGCCGCGTTGCTGATCGCGTCCTGGCTGGTGTTCTTCGGCGGCCTGGCCCACCTCGCGCTGCGCTTCAAGTCGCGCAGCACCGGCTGGGGCGAGTTCTGGATCGGCCTGATCCTGCTGATCGCCGTGGCGGTGAAGTTCTTCCCTCACAGCACCGCGTAGCGGCCGGGCTTGTGGTTGACGGCGATGAAGAGATTCATCACGACGGCCGCGAGCACCGAATACGCCACCCGCTCCGCATCGACGACGGTGAGCGCGAGCAACACGATCGCGCAATCCATCGCCATCTGCACCTTGCCGGCGCGCCAGCCCTTGGCCTTCTGCAGGTAGAGCGACACGATGGTCGCGCCGCCGAGGCTGGCGCGGTGCCGCGCCAGGAAGAGGCAGCCGGAGCCCAGCAGCGCCCCGCCAAGGATCGCGGCATAGGCCGGATGGATGCGGTCGATGGCGAAGAGCTTGGGCGAGAACTCGGTCAGCACCGACAGCAGCGCGATCGAGAGGAAAGTCTTGATCGTGAATTCGCGGCCCATGCGCGTCCACGCGAACCAGTAGAACGGCAGGTTGATCAGGAAGAACAGCTTGCCCAGGCTGACGCCGGTGGCGTAGTGCAGCACGAAGGCCGCGCCCGCCGTGCCGCCGGTCAGCAGCCCGACCTGCGCGAACAGGATCAGCGCCAGCGAGACGAACAGCGTCCCGGTGAAGATCGCCTGCGCGTCCTCGAAGGCCGTGTGGGAGCGGATCGCCAGGTCGGCGAGCGGCTCGGCGACGATCGGGGCAGGCGGCGGTGGGGGGTCGTCAGGTGTGGCGCTCATCCCGGGCACGAAGCAGAAAGCGTGCCCAGGAGTGTCGCAGCACGGGAGCCCGGCGTCAGCGCGAATCCTCATGCACTTCGCGCCGCCGCACGCCGCGACGCTCAGCGGCCCTGCGCCTTCAGCCGCGCGTCCAGCCGCGAGAACACGCGCCGCGCGTTGCCTTCATAGACCAGGTGGCGTTCCTCGTCGTTGAGGTGTGCCGTGGCGGCGATGTAGCGCTTGGTGTCGTCGAAGTAGTGCCCGGTCTCGGGATCGATGCCACGCACGGCGCCGATCATCTCGGACGCGAACAGCACGTTCTTCACCGGGATCACGGTCGTGAGCAGGTCGATGCCGGGCTGGTGATAGACGCAGGTGTCGAAGAAGATGTTGTTGAGCAGATGCTCGTCGAGCAGCGGCTTCTTGAGCTCCTGCGCCAGCCCGCGGAAACGGCCCCAGTGGTACGGCACCGCGCCGCCGCCGTGCGGGATCAGGAACTTCAGCGTCGGGAAGTCCTTGAACAGGTCGCCGGTCAGGCACTGCATGAAGGCGGTGGTGTCCGCGTTCAGGTAGTGCGCGCCGGTGGTGTGGAAGCACGCGTTGCAGCTGGTGCTGACGTGGATCATCGCGGGGATGTCCAGCTCGACCATCTTCTCGTAGAGGGGGTACCAGTGGCGGTCGGTCAGCGGCGGGCTGGTCCAATGGCCGCCGGACGGGTCGGGGTTGAGGTTGATGCCGACGAAGCCGTAGTCGTTGACGCACTTCTCGAGCTCCGGGATGCAGCTCGCCGGGTCGACGCCCGGGCTCTGCGGGAGCATGGCCGCGCCGACGAAGTGTTCCGGGAACAGCGCCGCCACGCGGGCGCAGAGCTCGTTGCAGATCGCGGCCCAGGTGGACGAGGTCTGGAAGTCGCCGATGTGATGCGCCATGAAGCTGGCGCGCGGGCTGAAGATGGTCAGGTCGGAGCCGCGCTCCTTCATCTTCTTCAACTGGTTGGTCTCGATCGACTCGCGCAGCTCGTCGTCGGAGATCTTCAGGTCGCTGGCCTTCGGGGCCCGCGTCGGGTCCTTCAGGCCGGCGATCTGCAGGTCGCGCCAGGCGCCGAGCGCGGCGGGAGCGGTGGTGTAGTGACCGTGGACGTCGATGATCATGGGGCTCTCGGGTTTGCTGGGAACGACCGTGGCAGGGCGCTGCCCTGCCAGGTCGACTGCGGTGCATTGTGGAGAGCCGCGCCTCGACGTCCAAGTTATGGCTTGGACTAGCTGCTATTCAGATCCGGCATGGCGGGTAGGGCCGTACTGCCACGACCGCAGCCCTCACCCCTGCCCTCTCCCGCAAGCGGGAGAGGGAGAAAGAGGGGCCACCGCTGCGAGTGGAGCCGGTCGGACTCCTTCTCCCGCAAGCGGGAGAGGGGGAAAGAGGCGCCGTCACTGCGAGTGGAGCCGGTCGGACTCCCTCTCTCGCAAGCGGGAGAGGGGGAAAGAGGCGCCGTCATTGCGAGTGGAGCCGGTCGGACTCCCTCTCTCGCAAGCGGGAGAGGGGGAAAGAGGCGCCGTCACTGCGAGTGGAGCCGGTCGGACTCCCTCTCCCGCAAGCGGGAGAGGGGGAAAGAGGCGCCGTCACTGCGAGTGGAGCCGGTCGGACTCCCTCTCTCGCTTGCGGGAGAGGGTGGGGGTGAGGGCCAGCGGCGGCGGCAGCGCTGAAGCGTCAAGCGCGACCGTGCGTGATGACATACGCCGCACGGTGAAGATGCGCCATGAAGTGCCTGACCGCCGGCTTCACAGCCGCGTCGTTGCGCGCCATCGCGCCCAGCGTCAGCCGCAGCGGCGCTTCCTTCACCGGCACCACCTGCAGGAACTGCGCGGCGAACGGGTGCGCCGCGATCTGCCGCGGCAGCAGGCCGACGCAATTGCCGCTGGCGATCACGGACAGCAGCCCCAGCGTTGAATTGACGACCGCGCCGGCCGGCGGCGGCGGCAGCCCGTTCGTCTCGAACAGCGTGCGCGCCAGCCCCGTCGCCTCGGTCGCGCCGGTGTAGACCCAGCGCGCCTCGGCCAGGTCCGCGAGCTGCTTCGACCGTGCCAGCGCATTCCCCTTGCGCACCACGACCACCATGTCGATCGGCATCAGCGACTCGACGATGCACTCGCCCCTTGGCAGCTGATCGGGCAACGGTCCGAGCGCGATATCGACCTCGCCCTTGCGCACGCGCGTCAATTGCGCGATGTAGAGCTCCTCGACGATGCGCAACTGGATGTCGGGGAACTCCGCGCCGAAGGTGCGCAGCGCCTCCGGCACCAGCAGCATCACCGCCAGCGGCACCGCGCCTATCGTCAGCGACCCCGTCATGCGACCGCCCAGCTGCTGGATCTGCTCGCGGGCGTGGGAGAGCTCACGGTCGGCGGCCAGGGCGCGCTCGTACAGGACCATGCCCTGCGCCGTGGCCAGCACGCCGGTCGTCGACCGCAGCAGCAGCGTCGTCTCCAGCTCGCGCTCGAGCTCCCGGACCATCTTCGTCAACGCCGGCTGAGACACCCCGACGCGACGCGCCGCCGCGCGCAGGCTGCCTTCCTCCACCGCGGCGACCAGCGCCCGCAAGTTCGTGAGCTTCATGCGCCGGAATGATAACGACTGGTTATCGCGCCACGCTCCACGGCATCTGCCAGATGCCGGCCTCGATTCCTAGACTGCGCCCCGAATCGACTTGATCCGGATCGAGTCGACCGACGAGAACATCGATGAAGCCGCGACAAAGCGGCCATGCGCGCGCTGAGACAGGGAACCGAAGACCTTCCCCACAGCAACGACAGGAGACAAGCATGACACAACCTAGGGTTATCACCAGGACGCTCGGGCTTCTGCTCGCCGCGGTCCTTGGCGGGCTGAGCGGCTGCAACGGCGACGACGGATCGCCCGCCGACACGACCACGCCGCCGGCGTCGGTCGAGCTCGGCATCGTCAAGCCCACCGCCACCTGCGCCAGCCTCGCCGCGACCAACCTGGTCGACATCGGCGGCGTCGGCAGCACCATCACCGCCGCGACGGAAGGCACCGTCGCGATCAACGGCAAGGACACGAAGTTCTGCACGGTCGAGGGCACGCTCGCACCCGCCGTGGGCTTCCGCGTGCGGCTGCCGCTGGAGACCTGGACGCAGCGCACGCTCGACCTCGGTTGCGGCGGTCTGTGCGGCTCGACCAGCGCGGCGGTCGACCCCGGCCAAGCCTATGGCTGTCCGCTGGTGCAGGCGGGCGGCTTCGTGCTCGCCTCGACCAACATGGGCCATACCAACGCCGAGGCCACCTGGTCGCAGGATGCGCAGCGCCGCGTGGACTTCGCCTACCGCGCGGTCCACATCACCAACCTCGCCGCGAAGAAGCTGACCCTGGCCTTCTACGGCCAGGCGCAGAAGTACGCCTACTTCGTCGGCTGCTCCGACGGCGGACGTGAAGGGCTGATGGCCGCGCAGCGCTATCCGACGGACTACAACGGCATCGTCGTCGGCGCGCCGGCCTTCCTGTTCCAGACACAGAACTCGCTGCTGCACGGCTGGGGCTCGCGGGCCAACCGCGACAACGGCCTGACCACCGGCAACATCGTGATGTACCCGGCCAAGGCCGCCGTGCTGCACCAGGCGGTCGTCGCCGCCTGCGATGCGCAGGACGGCCAGACCGACGGTCTGCTGAGCGATCCGCGGCTGTGCAGCTACGACCCCGCCGCGATCCAGTGCCCGGACGGCGCCACCGACACCAGTGCCTGCCTGACCGCGACCGAGGTGGCCTCGGCGCGCAAGTTCTACGCCGGCCCGCGCGACGCCTCGACCCACCGGCGCGTGCTGGTGGGAACCTCGCAGTACGGCTCCGAGCTGAACTGGTCCGGCGTCTTCGTGCCGTCCAACGACACGCCGACGACCCGCCTGGGCAGCGACAACTTCGTCAACGGCGCCCGTTCGGTGATCTTCACCGACGCGACGCCGCCGACGATCGACGAACTCGACTTCAGCGAAGCGTTCTACGCGAAGCTGCGCCCGCGCCATCCGCTCAACGACGCGACCAACCCGGACCTGAGCGCCTTCAAGGCCGCGGGCGGCCGGCTGATCCTCTGGCACGGCTGGGCGGACCAGCACATCTCGCCGCTCGGCACGATCGCGTACTACGAGGCCATGCAGAAGGTGCTCGGCCAGTCGACGATGGACAGCTTCCTGCGCATGTACCTGGTGCCGGGCGTTGCGCACTGCGGCAGCGGCGAGGGCCACGACAAGATGGACCTGGTCACCGCCGCCGTGAACTGGGTCGAGAAGGGCACCACGCCGGACGGCATCACGACGAGCCGCACCGACGCCGGCGGCGCGGTGACCGCGTCGCGTCCGGTGTACCCGTATCCGTCGCTGGCCAAGCTCAACAGCGGCGCCGACGCGAGCCAGGCGGGGAACTACACGAAGGGCCCCGCGCTCTACACCTCGTCGGTCCCGGACTGGGCCGGCATCGAGTTCTTCAATCCCTACGCGGCCGCGCCCCTCTGACCGTCCGGTCACGCACCGCTCCAACGCCCTCACCCCCATGGCCCGGATCATCGGCGGCATCGCCGCCTCGCACACACCGACGATCGGTTTCGCGTTCGATCGCGACAAGCGCTCGGACCCCGCCTGGGCGCCGATCTTCGACGCCTTCGCGCCAGTCCAGGACTGGCTCGCGGCGAACAGGCCCGACGTGCTGTTGATGGTCTACAACGACCACGTCACCTCGTTCTTCTTCGACCACTACTCGGCGTTCTCGCTGGGGGTCGGCGAGCGCTGGGCCGTGGCCGACGAGGGCGGCGGCGCGCGCGACCTGCCACCGGTGGACGGCCATCCGGCGCTGGCCGCGCACATCGGCCAGTCGCTGATGGCGGACGAGTTCGACATGTCCTTCTTCCAGGACAAGGCGCTCGACCACGGCTGCTTCTCGCCGCTGTCGGTGATGTGCCCGCACGAGCCCGCGTGGCCGGTGGCGCTGGTGCCGCTGCAGATGGGCGTGCTGCAGTTCCCGATCCCGAGCGCGCGGCGTTGCTACCGGCTCGGCCAGGCGCTGCGCCGCGCGATCGAGAGTTACCCCGAGGACCTCCGCATCGCGATCGTCGCGACCGGCGGCCTGTCGCATCAGGTGCACGGCGAGCGCGCCGGCTTCAACAACCCGGCGTGGGACGCGCGCTTCCTCGACCTGCTCGAACAGGATCCGGAAGCGCTCGCCGACATGACGCACGCCGAGTACGCGACCCTGGGCGGCTTCGAAGGCTCGGAAGTGATCATGTGGCTGGTGATGCGCGGCGCGCTCGCCGCGCAGGTGCGTTGCCTGCACCGCGCGTACACGCTGCCGTCGATGACCGGCATCGCGACGGCGATCTTCGAGCCGGTGCACCAGGGGCCACTTGGGGAGCAGGCACTGCCGGACGCGACGCTCGACCGCCACCGCGCGCACATGGCCCGCCAGCTCGACGGCGTCGCCGCCCTGCCCGGCACCTATCCATTCACGCTGGAACGCAGCGTCACGGCCTACCGGCTCAACCGCTTCCTGCATGCGCTGGTCGATCCCGCCGTCCGGCGCGATTTCCTCGCCGATGAGGAAGCAATGTTCGAACGCGCCGCGCTCAGCGACGAAGAACGCGAGCTCGTGCGCCGCCGCGACTGGCTCGGGCTGATCCGCTACGGCGTCATCTTCTTCCTGCTCGAGAAGCTGGGCGCCGTGATCGGCGTTTCCAACCTGCACATCTACGCCGCGATGCGCGGCGAGACGCTGGACGCATTCCAGGCGACCCGCAACGCACGGGTCCTTTATTCGGTGGCGTCCCCCTCGGCCGCCTCCGATCCGCTCGCTTCCCCTTCCCCCAACCCAAGAGACGAGGAGACATCGTGAAGACAACAAGAAGACTTTCCGCGGCGACCCTGACGACCACCGTCGCGCTCTGCGGCCTGGCGCACGCGCCGGCCCAGGCGCAGACGCAGACGCAGACGCCGAGCTCGACCAACGTGCAGATCTACGGGCTGCTCGATGTGCCGGTCGAATACCTGAACAAGGTCGGCGCCACCGGCGCGAGCCTGACCCGCATGCCGGGCCTGAGCGGCGGCTACGCGCCGTCGCGGTTGGGGTTCCGCGGCACGGAGGATCTGGGCGACGGGCTCAAGGCGGTGTTCACGCTGGAGATGGGCATCGGGGCCGACAGCGGCACGCTCAACCAGGGTGGCCGCGCGTGGGGTCGTCAGGCCTACGTCGGGCTGCAGGGCGGCTGGGGCACGATCAGCCTTGGACGGCAGTACTCGATGCTGTTCTGGTCGCAGACCGACGCGGACATCCTCGGCCCGGCGATGTTCGGTTCGGGCTCGCTGGACAGCTACCTGCCGAATGCGCGCGTGGACAACGCGATCGCCTACCGAGGCCAGTTCAGCGGCTTCACCGTGGGCGCCACCTGGAGCCCCGGGCGCGACGCGGTCAACGCGGGACCGAGCCCGTCGGGCACCAACTGCGCCGGCGAGAACGCGGCCGACAAGAACGCCTGCCGGCAATGGTCGGCGATGGTCAAGTACGACACGCCGGTGTGGGGCCTCGCGGCGGCGGTCGACGAGATCCGCGGCGGCGCCGGCGCGTTCGCGGGCCTGACCAGCAGCGCGATGAAGGACCGCCGCAGCACCGTGGCGGGCTGGTTCAAGACCGGCGACTGGAAGCTCGCGGCGGGGCTGATCGCCCGCCGCAACGACGCCAGCGCCACGACGCCCAAGAGCAACCTCTGGTACGCCGGTGCCACGTGGTCGCTCAACCCGAGCTGGGGACTCGACGCCCAGGTGTTCAAGCTGGACTACAAGAACAGCGCCAACGAGGCGACCTTGTGGGCCGTGCGCGGCACCTACTTCCTGTCCAAGCGCACGTCGGTCTACGCGACGGCGGGCCGCATCGACAACGACGGCACGCTCGCGCTGGGCGTCAGCAACGCGGCCGCGGCGGCGGGCAGCACGCCGGTGGCGGGCGGCTCGCAGACGGGGCTGGGCATGGGCATCCGCCACGCGTTCTGACGGCGACGGGAGACCTCTGGTGAATACGATTTCGACCGTGGACGTTCGCGCGTTCATCGACGGGCGCGGGATGTCCTCGCGTCAATGGCTGACATTGGCCCTGTGCTTCCTGGTGGTGGCCGCGGACGGCATGGACGTGGCGATCATGGGCTTCCTGGCGCCTTCGATCCTGCAGGAATGGGGTCTCTCGAAGGCCGCCTTCGGCATGGTCATGAGCGCCGCGCCCATCGGCCTGGTCTTCGGCGCGCTCTTCGCCGGGCCGGCCTCGGACCGGGTGGGCCGCAAGAAGGTGCTGGTGGTCTCGGTGCTGGTCTTCGCGATCTTCACCTTGCTGGCATCCCGCGCGCAGGGGTTGACGGAGCTGGTCGTGCTGCGCTTCCTGACCGGCATCGGCCTGGGCGCAGCGATGCCCAACACGACGACGCTACTGTCGGAGTACGTGCCGGCGCGCTCCCGCTCGCTGATGGTGACGCTGATGTTCACCGGCTTCAACCTGGGTTCGGCGCTGGTGGGTTTCGTGGCGGCCGGGATGATCCCGCACTGGGGATGGCGCTCGGTGCTGGCGGTGGGCGGCGCGCTGCCGCTCGTGCTGGTGCCCTTGCTGATGGCGTGGCTGCCGGAGTCGTGCCGCTTCATGGCGGTGCGCGGCGTCCCGGGCGCGCGCATCGCCGCGACGCTTGGCCGCGTCTGCGGCGAGCGCTTCGCGGCGCACACGCAGTTCGTCTCGAAGGAGCCGGAGGTGGCGGCCCGCACGCCGGTTCGGCTGCTCTTCTCGGCCGGCTACGGACGCCAGACGCTGGCGTTGTGGACGACGTACTTCATGGGCCTGCTCGTGATCTACCTGCTGACGGGTTGGTTGCCAACGCTGTTCAAGGAACAGGGACTGAGCATCTCGCAGGCGGCGATGGTGACGGCGATGTTCCAGATCGGCGGCACGGCGGGCGGCGTCGTGGTCGGCTGGCTGATGGACCGCATGGGGCCGACGCGGGTGATCAGCGTCGCCTACGCGGGCGGCGCGTTGAGCGTGCTGCTGCTGGCGGCGATGGGCGCGGGCGTGAACGGGTTGGGCCTGCTGTCCGCGCTGGTGGGCTTCTGCATGAGCGGCGGGCAGACAGGGCTCAACGCCTACGCGCCCTCGTGTTATCCGACGATGGCGCGCGCGACGGGCGTGAGCTGGATGCTCGGCGTGGGCCGCTTCGGCAGCATCCTGGGATCGATGATCGGCGGCGTGCTGCTGGGCCTGGGCTGGAGCTTCGCGGGGATCCTCGCGCTGCTGGCGGTGCCGGCGGTGCTGGCCGCGGTGGCGGTCAGGGGCAGCGTGAGGCGCGCCTTCACGCCTTGAACGTCACCCACGGCCGCAGCTTCGCCACACCTTCGATCAGCCCGGCGCTCGTCTGCGCATCGATGACGGGCCCGATCGGCTTGTAGGCCTCGGGCGCCTCCTCGATGCGGCGTTCCTCGCGCAGCGTCACGCATTGCCAGTCCGCATCACTGCGGTCGACCGCCCGCAGGCGCCGCGTTTCCTGGCGACGCATCCGTCGACCCGCGCCGTGGCTGCAGGACCAGAGCCAATCGGGGTGACCGAGTCCGCGAGCGACGTATGAGCCGTCGCCCATGGAGCCCGGGATCAGCGCGAGCTGCCTCTCTTGGGCCGGTGTCGAGCCCTTGCGATGGATGTTGAGGCCGTGCTCGCTGAGCACGACGTTGTGCGGCACGTCCACGACCAGCTTCGAGCTGTCCGCGCCGAACAGGTCCGCCAGTTCCCGCCTCACCATCTCCGCCAGCACGACGCGGTTGGCCCACGCGTAGCGGGCGGCAACGCCCATGGCTTCGAGGTACTCGCCGGCCAGCGGACCTTCGAGGGCGTACAGCTTGCTCTCCGGATGACGCACGCCGGCGGGCCATGCACCGCGGGCGCGGTCCATCCAGCGGGCGCCGACATGGAAGCCCATGTCGCGCGAACCGCTGTGGATCATGACGACGACGTCCCCGGCGCGCAGCCCGTGCTCATAGGCGGCGTGCCGATCAAGGATGCGATCGACGACCTGCAGTTCCACGAAATGGTTGCCGCCGCCCGGCGTGCCGAGACACGGATCGCGGAAGCGATCGCGGCCGTCGACGAACGCATGCGGCGCGTGGCGGGAGTGCCCGCCGAGCCGGTCGAGACCGACGCAGCGATCCACCTCCGCCGCGAGCCGGTCGCGGTCGACGCCGGCCCACAAGCCCTCCGGCGCGAGCCGGTCAAGGAAGGCCAGCGGCCCGTCGTCGAACAGCGCCTTGAAGGCCCGGGTCGGCGTCGGGACGTTGCGCGCGTTCTCGAGCAGCACGGCCTTCAGCCGCGCGATCAGCGCTGACTGACGAGGCGCCGCCTGCGCCAGCGAGAGACCGGTCGTCACCAGCCGCATACCGCAGTTGATGTCGGTGCCGATGGCGGCCGGGATGACGACGTCCGTCGGCGTCGCGACCACCGCGCCGACCGGGGCGATCGAGCCCGGATGGAAGTCGGGCGTCGCGCATGCGGCGCAGACGGCGGCATCGCCGCCGGGCGTCTTCACCGAAGCGAAGGCGAGCAATTGCTTGACGGCCTTCTCCTCCAGCGGCAACGAGGCCGGCAACAGGATGGTGGCTTGCGCGCTGTCGTTGCGGACGGTGTAGACGCCGTCCTCGACGCGCAGGTCGATGTGCGAGCGCGCAAACGCGCGCTGGAGTCGAAGGGAGTGGGACATGATGCTGTGCGCTCCGGGGCCGGAAGGCGCCCGAGACCTGGTTCGACCAGGCGAAAAGGGACAACCGCCGGCGCGAAGCCGCGGCTGAGGACCTTTTCTGCAGCAGCAGTCAGAAAGGAGGGCGCGAGTCTAGCCGCCGATGCCGGGGTCCGCAAGACCCGGCACAAGCGCATGCGTTAAAGTCCCGCGCCCATTGCCCGCAGCGTGCGGCTCGGCGCGGAGCGGGTTCAAGCGGGGTTTCAAGACGCGGGTTTTCAAGGGTCGAAGGGAAGCAGTTGTGGATGTGCAGGACACCGATGTCGTGATCATTGGCGCGGGCGCCGCGGGGCTGATGTGCGCCGCGCTCGCGGGCAAGCGCGGCCGGCGCGTGCTGCTCGTGGACCACGCCAACAAGGCCGGCAAGAAGATCCTGATGTCCGGCGGCGGCAACTGCAACTTCACCAACCTGTACACCGAGCCGGCCAACTTCCTGTCCGAGAACAAGCACTTCTGCAAGTCGGCGCTGGCGCGCTACACGCAGTGGGACTTCATCGCGCTGGTCAACAAGCATCAGATCCCGCACCACGAGAAGAAGCTCGGCCAGCTGTTCTGCGACAACAAGTCCATCGACATCCTGCGCATGCTGCTCGCCGAGTGCGCCGAGGTCGGCGTGACGCCGATGCTCGACACCACCGTCGAGACCATCGCGAAGACCGAGTCGGGCTACGCGCTCACGACCTCCGCGGGCCCGATGCGCTGCCAGTCGCTGGTGATCGCCACCGGCGGGCTCTCGATCCCGACGATGGGCGCGACCGGCTTCGGCTACCAGGTCGCGAAGCAGTTCGGGCACACGTTGCTGCCGACTCGCGCCGGGCTGGTGCCGTTCACCATCACGGACCAGCTCAAGGACCTGTGCAACGAGCTCAGCGGCACCTCGGTCGATTGCCTGGTGAGCTGCAACGGCAAGAGCTTCCGCGAGAACATCCTCTTCACGCACCGCGGCCTGAGTGGCCCGGCGATCCTGCAGATCTCGTCGTACTGGCTGCCCGGCCAGGCGGTGGAGATCAACCTGCTGCCCGATATCGACGTGCCGGACTGGCTCGCGCGGCAACGCAACGACCGGCCCAATGCCGAGCTCAAGACGCTGCTGGCGGAGCTGTTCACGAAGAAGATGGCGACGCTGATCGGCGAGCAGTGGTTCGTGTCCAAGCCCATCAAGCAGTACGCGCATGCGGAGCTCGAGCAGATCGCCGAGCGCCTGTCCGCGTGGCAGGTCGTGCCCGCCGGCACCGAGGGCTACCGCACGGCGGAGGTCACGCTGGGCGGCGTCGACACCAAGGAGGTGTCGTCCAAGACGATGGAATCGTTGAAGTCGCCGGGGCTCTATTTCATCGGCGAGGTCCTCGACGTCACCGGTCACCTGGGGGGCTTCAACTTCCAGTGGGCGTGGGCGTCGGCGAATGCGGCGGCACAGTTCGTGTGAACGGCTGATTCGTCGCCGGCAGGCACAAAGACAGACGGCCCCCGAAAGGCCAAGGCTTTGTCCAGTCACGCGACCACTTTTTTCAGTCACCCGCGGCGACCGATTCACACATTGAAGGTCGCGAACTCACGACGAACGCAGCACGTTCTGCTTGACCTGCGGAACCCTTGATCACGCGCAAGATCACGGGAGTCCTTCCTCGGAAACATGACCGGCCCGTCATCACCAGGGCCGCCAAGTCATGTGCAGTTCAACGCTGGAGGGCGAGCCGCGCCCTGTTCGAGAAGATTCTTCCGTCACCGAGGTGCCGATTGCCGATCACCTGGATGCCCTTCGTGCTCACCATCGATTCAGGAACATCGTTCGAGGAGGAAAAGCTTGGGACCTGTCGCACCTCGAACCCTTCGCATTCCGGGTCGACCCGGGACTCGGCTTCGAGGTCATCGTTGTCGTGGTCTTCTCGTCTCACTGCTTCACACGGTCGCTGGTGCGAGACGGTCGCGCGCGGCACGAGATTCCCTTGGACGAGTTGTTCGACGACGGACGCGAGGTGCGCGTGCTCTGCGAAGATCGACTCAAGCTTTCGCAACATCGTCTTCCGGCGCTGATCCGGAAACTGCGAAGCAGCGCCATCCAAGTCGCAGGAGAGGATCCCTTGAACTTCATGACGTCGGAAGCGATGGACGACGGCGACGTCCGCCATCCGCGCCACTATGTCGTCTTCTTCCAAGTGCTTCGAGACCTCAAACGCAGGCGCCGCCTACTTCTCAACGTGCAATCCGCGTATGCGAAGGAGTTGATTCGTCAACGCCAACGGGAGCGGCGACGGGTGTCCCTTTTCAAGATCCTGAAAACGACCAGTCTGGGACAAAGGGTCAAGGCCTGACGCCAAACGCGAAGGCCACAAAGACAGACGGCCCCCGAAGGGGCCGTCGCATTGCGAGGTTCTCTATCGCGGAAACCGCGAACTCCCATTCCAGCTGGGACCCGATGACTCGGGCGGCACTACCTTTCTCACCCCGCGCTCAATGTAGATCTTGAGCTTCGCAGTCTATCGACGTCGATGTCCCGCCGCAAGATTTCCGGATGACAACAATCAAAGGTGACACGCGTCGCCTTGTCACACACGCTCGCGAAGATCTCCGGCTTTCATGCATCGAGGCTCGACATGCGAACGATCGCCCTGCTGCTCGCCATCTGCACCGCATGCGGCCTTTCCGCGAACTTCAGCACTTCCGCGCGGGCCCAGACGCCCTCGGCCGTAATACCCGGCACCTCGCTCAAGGCCGCCGCATGTGTCGAGACCGACCGCATGATGGACTGGCGCGAGATCACATGCGCCCTCCCCGCCGGCGCATCGCCCAAGCGCTTCAGCTTCCGCGCGATGTTCACCGGCGGGCATGACGACACCTCGGCCAGCATCGCGCCGGAACTCGACGGCCAGCCGTTCGCCTGCGGCGAGGGCAGCAAGCTCAGCCTGTTCGGCGAGGACGGCAATGTCAGCCTGTCCTGCCAGTTCGACCGGTCGGCATTCCCCGCCGCCGGCGCCAAGCTGAACGTGCTGATCAAGTGGAGCCACGCCGAGTTCGCCGACTACGAGTTCAGCGCCGAGTGACCCGCTCCGGCCCGGCCGGGAGTGACGAATAGCCCGTTACCCTGCCTCCCGTTCCAATCGACCGTTCGTCGACCCGGGAGAGCACATGACGAAGATGACCCTTTCCACCCCCGCGCTGCCCATCCAGCGCCGGACCTTGCTCGCGGCCAGCGTGGCCGGCTGGCTGAGCGCCGTGCCCGTCCTCGACGCCGTGGCGGCGACGGCGAAAACCTCCTTCGCCGCCGCCGACTTCGACGCGTGGGCCGAGCGCACCGCCGCCGCGCGCATGAAGAGCGTCCCCGAGCACGCGACCCGCATGCAGTACTTCGACGGCCCCACGCAGGCCCGACTGGACGGCCAATGGGACGAGCTCTCGCGGGCCTCGGCGCTCGCCGACCTCGCCCGGGACCGTCAGGCGCTGGTCGAACTCGCCCGGTTCCCGCGCGAGGCGATGACCCCGACGCAGCGCACTTCCGCCGCGCTCATGGCCTGGACCTTGCAGCAGGACGTGGCCGAGGCGGCGTTCTTCGATCACCACTACGTCTTCGAGCACATGGCCGGCGTGCACGTCGGTCCGATCACCTTCCTCGTGCAGGAGCATCCGATGCGCGGCGCGCGCGACGTGCGCAGCTACCTGAAGCGGATGGAAGGCCTGGCGGCGCTGATGGACCAGGGCATCGCCCGCGCCCGTGCGGCGCAGGCCAAGGGCGTGCTGATGCCGCGTTTCATCACCGCGACGACGATCGGCCAGATCGAGCAGTTCGTGGCCGTGCCGCCGGCCGCGAACCCGCTGGTGATCTCGCTGACCGAGCGCATGGCCGGTCTGCCCGACCTGGACGACGCCGCCCGCCGACGCATCCGCGCACGGGCCGAGACCCTCGTCGCGAGATCCATCGTCCCGGCATGGCGACGCGGTCTGGCGCTGATGCGCGCGCAGTTGCCGCTGACGACCGACGACGCCGGCGTCTGGCGCCTGCCCGACGGCGACAGGTTCTACGCCGCGCGCCTGCGCGCCAACACGACGACCGAGCTGACGCCGGCCGAGATCCATGCGATCGGACTGAAGCAGGTCGCCCGCATCGAAGGCGAGATGGACGGGCTGCTGCGGCAGCTCGGTTATGCCGAGGGCACGATCGAGCAGCGCTTCCGCAAGATGGACGCCGACCGCCAGCCCACGGGCGCCGCGCCGCAGGGCGAATTGCTGGACCGCTACACCGCCTACCTGCGCGACGCCGAGGCGCGCGCCCGCCTGATCTTCGACGTGATGCCGAAAGCGCCCGTCGAAGTCCGCCGCGAGCCCGCGCTGACCGAGCCCACCGCCTCCGCGCACTACACGACCCCGGCGCCCGACGGCTCGCAGCCGGGCGTGTTCTGGGCGCCGCTCGCGGGGCCGACCTACGAGATCGCCGACATGCGGACGCTGGTCCACCACGAGGCGATCCCCGGTCACCACTTCCAGCTCGCGATCCAGATGGAGGCCAGGGACCTGCCCTACTTCCGCCGCCGCCAGGCGTTCTCCGCCGGCTCGGCCTATGTGGAGGGCTGGGCGCTCTACTCGGAACAGCTGGCGGTCGAGAACGGCTGGTACGACGGCGATCCGGTGGGGCACCTCGGCCAGTTGTACGGCGCGCTGTTCCGCGCGCGGCGGCTGGTGGTCGACACCGGCCTGCATGCGATGAAGTGGACCCGCCAGCAGGCCATCGACTACGGCATCACGCCGCAGGAGGTCGACCGTTACGTCACCTGGCCGGGCCAGGCCTGCGCCTACATGCTGGGCCGGTTGCGCATCGAGGCGCTGCGGGAGAAGGCGCGCCAGCAGCTGGGCGACCGCTTCGAGATCAAGCAGTTCCACAACGTCGTGCTGCTGACCGGCGACGTGCCGTTGACGGTGCTCGAGCAGGTGGTCGATGACTGGGTCGACAGCCGCCGGAGCGCCGGCTCCGGATCGGCCAACGCCGCGCCCTGAGCACGCGCCGGACGCGTCCGCGTCAGCGGGTGCGTCTCAGCGGGTGTGTCACGACCGCCCCGTCGCCATCGGCGCATGGCGCGCCATCAACGCCTCGATCCAGTCCATGAAGACGCGCAGCTTCGCGCTGACGTGGCGATTGGGCGGATAGGCGAGGTACATCGGCATCGGGTCCATCTCCCAGTCGGTGAACAAGGGCACGAGCTCGCCGCGCGCCGCGTGCGGATCGGCCATGTAGCGCGGCAGCCAGAGCACGCCCATCCCGGCGAGGCCCGCCGCCAGGTAGGCGTTGCCGTCGTCGGCGGCCACCACGTAGCGGCCTCGCGCCTCGACGACCTCGTTGCCGCGGCGCATCTCGATGGACATCACCGTGCCCTTGCTGGCGCGCAAGAATCCGACGATGCGGTGGTGAGGGTCCTCGATCTCGCTCGGATGACCCGGCGTGCCCGCGGTCTCCAGGTAGCCGGGCGACGCGAAGACGCCAAGCGGCAGATCCCCGACGCGCCGCGCGATCAGCGACGGCACGGTGACCTCGCCGCCGCGCAGCACCGCATCAACGTTGTCGCCGATCACGTCGACGATGCGGTCGCTGACGCCCATGTCGAGCTGGATCTCCGGATGCCGCGCATGGAAGTCCGGCAGCGCCGGCATCATCACCATGCGCGCGAACGGGCTCGGCACGTCGACGCGCAGCCGCCCGCGCGGCGTGCTCGTCGCATCCGACAGCGCCGTGTCCGCGTCATCCAGCTCTGCGAGCACGCGCACGACGCGCTCGTAATACGCGGCGCCGTCCGGCGTCACGCGGACCTGCCGCGTCGTCCGATGCAGCAGCTTGACGCGCAGCCTCGCCTCCAGCTGCTGCACCAGCTGCGTCACCGTGGTCTTGCTCATGTGCAGCGTCTGCGCCGCCTTGGTGAAACTGCCCGCCTCCACCACGCGGGCGAAAGCCTGCAACGCGTCGAATCGATCCATGTCGCCGGATTGTCTGGAGATGCCAAAAGGTCATTGTGCGACCTGCCAGCATGGCGGTCGCCCGCCGTCAGCGTTAGATTCGTGCATCGACGAGTGCCCGGAGACTTCCCCATGCGGCGCGCGGCGTGCGAATCGTCGAAGGCGCCTTGAGTCATCCAGGGCGTCGTCCAGCGTCGTCGGGCCTCGTCAGTCGAAAGGAGATCCCGCCATGGACCGATTCACCGGCGGCTGCCTTTGCGGCGACGTCCGCCTCGTCGCGACGGGCCGTCCCTACCGGGTCGGCCTCTGCCATTGCCTCGACTGCCGCAAGCATCACGGCGCGCTCTTCCATGCGTCCGCGATCTACCCGCAGGACGCGGTCACCCTCTGGGGCGACACCCACGAGTTCCGCGGCCGGCACTTCTGCCCCCGCTGCGGATCGTCCGTCTTCGCCCGCAGCGGCGACGAGATCGAGGTCCACCTGGGCGCGCTGGATGCGCCCGACCAGCTGACCCCCACCTACGAGCTCTGGACCGTGCGCCGCGAGGCCTGGCTGCCGCCGTTCCCGATCGCCCGGCACTACGAGCGCGATCGCGATCCGGAGCGCCGCTCCGAGGACCCGTGAACAGGGCTCAGCCGGCCCACCGGCCTCCTCCGGATTGAGGATGCGACCCCTCGGCGATGCCCCTACAAGCGATCCACCGGGCAATCTCCGAGGAGCCGCGATGGCACACACCGAACGCATCACCGACGTTCCTTCGTCCGAGGTCAGCGAGATCAGGAGCTCCTTCGAGCAACGCGGCGGCATCGCGACGGTGACCGCGCAAGGGCACGATCTCTTCACGATCGAGGCGACCTACCCTGGCAGCGCCAAAGGCAGCATCGGCCTGGGCACGATGGGCGTGCTGTCCGCAGGCCTGGCCGGCAAGACGATCGCGGCGTCGGCCTCGGGCACGGGCACGGGCACGGGCACGGGCACGGGCACGGGCGCGGGCGGCCAGGCACCAGCCGCCGGTTCGCCGGTGCTGACGGCCACGCAGTCGCAGGCGGCCAAGGCCATCGTCAACATCTTCGAGACCAGCGCCGTGCTGGGCCGCTACGACCAGGTGACGCTGATCCCCGGCGACACCGGTCACCTGACCTACGGCCGGTCGCAGACCACGCTCGGATCGGGCCTGCTGCACGACCTGCTCGCGCTGTACGCGGCCAATCCCGGCGCACGCTTCTCGAAGCGCCTCGCGCCCTTCCTGGCGCGCACCGCGGCACGCGACTTGTCCCTCGACACGGACGCGACCTTCGCCAACGTGCTGCGCGCCTGCGGCGACGACCTGGTGATGCGCGAGACGCAGGACCTGTTCTTCGACACGCGCTACTGGACCCCGGCCGTCGAGACGGGCCGCCAGCTCGGGCTCAGCCTGCCGCTGTCGTTCGCCGTCGTCTACGACAGCCGCGTGCACGGCTCGTGGGACCGGCTGCGCGACGAGACGACCGAGAAGGACGGCAGCCTCCCGCAGCGGGGCGAGCGCGGCTGGATCCAGGCCTACGTCAAGCGCCGCATGAACTGGCTGGCCACCAGCCCGCGCGAGGACCTGCGCGCCACCGTCTACCGCATGGACGCCTTCCAGCGCCTGATCGACCAGGATCGATGGGGCCTGGCCTTGCCCCTGGTGGTGCGCGGGCTGGAGATCTCCCCCGCGACCTTGTCCGAGCCGCCGCCCGGCTGCTACGCCGGACCGACGCCCGGCACGCGGCCGGTGGCGGTCACCTCGCCGCTGACGCGCGGGCTGGACGTGCGCCTGCTCCAGCTGGCGCTCTCCGACGCGGGCGAGCCGGTGAAGGCCGACGGCGTGTTCGGCGACCAGTCCGCCAAGTCGCTGGCGCGGGTCCAGTCGGCGCGCGGGAAACCCGCGAGCGGCGTCGCGGATCCGGCGCAGGTCGTGGAGTTCGTGCAGCCGGTGTTCGGCTGAGGGCACGCGAGGATCGCGCGGGGATCGCGCGGGGATCACGCGGGGATCGCGCGGGGATCACGCGGGGATCACGCTGGATCCCGCGGACGTACGCGGAATCACGCGAGGACCTCGCCCACCAAATTTCATCCCTCCTGTCCTGGATCCGTGCTTCAATCGCGCCACTGACACACGCGCCTTCGGCCCTTCGACTGCCGCGTCGGCCAGCATGCCTGGCCGACCCGCTGACGACCACGCCGCCCCGCCCGGGGCACCGCCGAAAAGGAAGCGACATGTTCGTCAAGGCGAGACTCGCCAACATCCAGGGACTCACGATCTCGTCCTTCGACGTCGTCTACATCTGCCCCTACCGCTCGGAGCTGGGGACCCTGATCTTCCAGCGCCGGCACGCTCCGCCCCGCCGCGCCCTGTTCATCGACCTGCCGTTCGATCCCAAGACCGGCACGCTGGAAGGCATCCGCGACGAACTCGACCCGCAACGGCTTGCCGGGGATTGGCTTCCCTGAGACCCCTTGACTCCTCTCGGCCGAGAGGCCGTCCCACCGCTGGATCGCCTGGCCATGAAGGATCTGAATTGAAACCTGAGTTCGAGCGCCCCCCGTCCCGCGCGGCGCGTGCCCCCGTGCCGCCGACGTCGCTGCCGGAGGAACAATTCCTCTCCGGCACCTTCTCCCATGGCCACGCGGCCATCGACTACAAGCTCTACGTCCCGCCGGGCGACCACCGCGAACCGCGCCCGCTGCTGCTGATGCTGCACGGCTGCGGACAGGATCCGGACGACTTCGCGCTGGGCACGCGCATGAACGAAATGGCCCGGCGCAACGGCTGGCTGGTGCTCTATCCGGCGCAGTCGACGCAGGCCAACCCCCAGGGCTGCTGGAACTGGTTCAAGACCAATCACCAGGAACGCGGCCGGGGCGAACCCGCCCTGCTCGCGGCGCTGACGCAACACATCCTGGCCAGCCACCGCGTCGATGCGAACCGGGTCCACGTCGCGGGCCTGTCGGCCGGCGGCGCAATGGCGGTCATCCTCGGCCGCGCCTACCCGGAGCTGTTCGCCTCGGTCGGCGTGCACTCGGGCCTGCCGCACGGCGCGGTCGACGACGCGACCGGCGCGATCGCGATGATGCGCGCCGGCCAGGACACGCGGCCGCCGGCCGACGCCGCGTCCGCGCAGGCGCCGGTCCCCACGCCGACCATCGTCTTCCACGGCACCCGCGACATGACCGTGCACCCGCTCAACGGCGAGCACATCTACGCGGACGCCACGGCCGGCGTGGCCGGCGTCCAACGCCTGGAGAACGGTCGCGAAGGCACCCGCGCCTACACCCGCCGGACGCACGTCACGCCGCGAGGTCGCGTCCACGCCGAACTCTGGCTGATCGAGGGCGGCGGGCATGGCTGGTCGGGCGGCGACCAGAGCGGCTCGTCCACCGACTGGCTGGGGCCCGATGCGAGCGAGCAGATGCTGTGTTTCTTCATGGCACACCCGCTGGGCGACAATCGTGCATGACCCGCACCGATCCCACCGGCGGCGCTGCCTCGGCGCCCGCCGCCTCGCAGCCGCCGGCGGCGCCTAGCGCCACCTCCTTCGACAGCCTGCCCCTGCCGCCCGCGATGCGGGCGAACCTGCAGCAGCTCGGCTACCTCTCGATGACGCCCATCCAGGCCGCCAGCCTGCCGCTCGCGCTGGCCGGCAAGGACCTGATCGCGCAGGCGAAGACGGGCAGCGGCAAGACGGCCGCGTTCTCGCTGCCGCTGCTGACCAACCTGAATCCGCGCCGCTTCGCCGTGCAGGCGCTGGTGCTGTGCCCGACGCGCGAGCTCGCCGAGCAGGTGACGCAGGAGATCCGCCGCCTCGCCCGCGCCGAGGACAACATCAAGATCCTGACGCTGTGCGGCGGCGCGCCCATCCGCAACCAGTTGGCGAGCCTGTCCCACGGCGCGCACATCGTCGTCGGCACGCCGGGCCGCATCCTGGACCACCTGCAGCGCGAGACGCTCACGCTGGAGGCGCTGAACACGCTGGTGCTCGACGAAGCGGATCGCATGCTGGACATGGGCTTCGCCGAGGACATCGCCCAGGTGATCGCGAACTGCCCGAAGACGCGCCAGACGCTGATGTTCTCCGCCACCTACCCCGACGGTGTGAAGTCCATCGCGACGCGCTTCATGCGTGCGCCGCAGGAGGTGACGCTCAAGGAGAAGCACGCCGCCGGCAAGATCCGCCAGCGCTTCTACGAGGTGAAGGAGAACGAGCGTCTGCATGCCGTCGGCCTGCTGCTCAATCACTTCCGCCCGGCCAGCACGCTGGCGTTCTGCAACACCAAGCAGCAGTGCCGCGACCTCGTCGCCGTGCTGCAGGCCGAGGGCATCGTCGCGCTGGAACTGCACGGCGACCTCGACCAGCGCGACCGCGACCAGGTGCTGGTGCAGTTCGCCAACCGCAGCTGCAGCGTGCTGGTGGCGACCGACGTCGCGGCGCGCGGGCTCGACATCGCGCAGCTGGAAGCCGTCATCAACGTGGACATCACGCCCGACGCCGAGGTGCACACGCACCGCGTCGGCCGCACCGGCCGCGCGGACGAGGAAGGCTGGGCCTTCAGCCTCGCCAGCCTCGACGAGATGGGCCGCGTCGGCCGCATCGACCAGATGCAGGGCACGGTCACGCCCTGGCACCCGCTGAGCGAGCTCACCCCCGAGCCGGGCGCCGAGCCGCTGCGCCCGCCGATGGTGACGCTGCAGATCCTGGGCGGCCGCAAGGAAAAGATCCGTCCGGGCGACGTGCTGGGCGCGCTGACCAAGGACCTCGGCTTCGACGGCGCGCAGATCGGCAAGATCAACGTCAACGAGTTCTCGACCTACGTCGCCGTCGAACGCGGCATCGCCGACCAGGCGCTGCGCAAGCTCAACGCCGGCAAGGTCAAGGGCAAGTCGGTGAAGGTGCGCCTGCTGTGAGCACCATGGACAGTTTCGCCGCGCTGGGCCTGTCGCCGCGCCTCGTGCGCGCGGCCGACGAGCTCGGTTTTGAAGTGCCGACGCCGATCCAGGCCGCCGCGATGCCGCCGATCATCGACGGCCGCGACCTGCTGGGCTCCGCGGCGACGGGCTCGGGCAAGACAGCGGCCTTCGTGTTCCCGATGCTGCATCGCCTCGATGCCCGCGTGCGGCCCGCGCTGCGCCGCACGCAGGCGCTGGTGCTGGTGCCCACGCGCGAACTCGCCGCGCAGGTCGGCGAGACGGTGATCCAGGTCGGGCGTTTCCTCGAAGAACCGCTGAAGGTCTCGGTGCTGTACGGCGGCGTGTCGATCAATCCGCAGATGATGGCGCTGCGCGGCGGCGCGGAGATCGTGGTCGCGACGCCGGGCCGGCTGCTGGACCTCGTCGAGAAGAATGCCCTGAAGCTCTCCGAGGTGGAGTGCCTGGTGCTGGACGAAGCCGACCGGCTGCTCGATGCCGGCTTCGCCGACGAGCTGGCGCGGGTGCTGGCGCTGCTGCCGAAGCGCCGGCAGAACCTGCTGTTCTCCGCCACCTTCCCCGCGGCGGTGCAGGCCTTGGCGGACCAGTTGCTGAGCGACCCGGTGCGCATCGAGGTCTCCGGCGAGCCGGCGACCGAAGGGCAGATCGAAGAACATGCGGTCGAGGTCGATGCCGCGAAGCGCACGCCGCTGCTGCGCCACATGATCGAGCAGGGTGCTTGGTCGCGCGTGCTGGTCTTCGTCGCGACGCGCTACGCCTGCGACCACGTGGCGGACAAGCTGCGCCGCAACGGCCTGGAGGCCGCAGCCTTCCACGGCGATGCCAGCCAGGGCGCGCGCACGCGCACGCTGGCCGACTTCAAGGCGGGCCGGATCCGGGTGCTGGTTGCGACCGACCTGGGTGCGCGCGGCATCGACATCGCGCGGCTGCCGGTGGTGGTGAACTACGACCTGCCGCGCGCCGCCGACGACTACACGCACCGCATCGGTCGCACGGCGCGCGCGGGGGCGAGCGGCCTGGCGGTGAGCTTCATCAGCGCCGCCACGGAGGCGCACTTCCGGCTGATCGAGAAGCGTCAGGGACGCCGCGTCGAGCGCGAACGCATCGCCGGCTTCGAGCCGACCGAGATCGCTTCGCCCGAAGCCGCCGCCGGCGGCATCAAGGGCAGGCGGCCGAGCAAGAAGGACAAGCTGCGCGCGGCGGCCGCCGCCGGCAAGTGACCGCGGCCTGTGGTGGCCACGGCGACCGCACAGGTCTGTGAAGACCGGCGGCCGGCTCAGGCGTAGGTGTTGAGGTTGCGCCCGAGATTGCCTTCGGTGGCCAGGGCAGGTTGAGGCAAAGCCGCGAGCAGCGCGGCCGCGCCGGATTCCTGGACGTCCATGGCCTTGCGGAGCACCAACAGGCTGGCGGCATTGCCGACCGTGCTCGGCGTGCTGCTGGACGCATTGCTGACCGCTGCGGCGACGCTGGGGGTGTTGGTGATGTTCATGCCAGGAATATCGGCGATTCCTGCGCCAGCTTGAGCGCTGATCTCGCGAAACCACGAGGCCCGCGCGGCAAGGCCCGGTGCGGCAACGCGGCCCGCGCTCAAGCTTCGACGATGATGTCGAAGCCGCCGAAGATCATGCGTTGGCCGTCGAAGGGCATGTCCTTCGGATCGTGGTTCATCCGCGGATCCTCCATCGACTTCTTCATCCCCTCGTCGCGCACCTGGCGCGACGGCCAGACGATCCACGAGAAGACCACCGTCTCGTCGGGCTTGCGCTGCACGGCCATCGGGAACGAGGTCACCTTGCCCTCGGGCACGTCGTCGCCCCAGCACTCGACGACGCTGAGCGCGCCGTGGTCCTTGAACACCGCGGAGGCGTCCTGCGCCAGTTGGCGATAGGCCTCGCGCTTGGCGGTCGGCACGGCGATCACGAATCCATCCACGTAGTTCATTGCGGTTCTCCGGTTGTTGGCGCGGCTCACTGCCGTCCCATTAAACGACGAACGGGCACCCCGGAGATCGACACCCTGCGGTCGGCTCGCCATTGGCCGGCCACGCCCGCCGATTTGTGACGAGGCCCGTCCGGGGCCCTGCTGGCGGGCGCCGGGATACACGCCTTGTCACCACGATCCGGGTTTTCCCGCTCCGCCGCCGCGTCGCTTTTTCGGAAAGTGGTATCCAAGCGGTGGCAATAAACTTGGATCGAACAAATACCAATTCAGATCCACTGACCGCTGGATTCGCCGTGCACGCCCATGAACAGGCCGCCGGCGGCTTTGGTGCGGGCTCGGGACCCGCTTCGGCCTCTCACCTGGGAACCCCTGCCATGACCGTCTCCGTCCGACGCCCCTCTTCCTCCACCTCCGCACCGCTGCGGCTGATCGTCGCCCTCGGCGCCGCCGTGCTCACCCTGCAGGCGGTCGCCCAGACCGCCGCGGCCTGGAAGCCCGACACGTACTACACCGCCGGCACCGTCGTGAGCTACAACGGCCAGCTCTACCGGGCCACCGTCAACCAGACCGATTACGCCAGCACCGGCTGGAACCCGACCAACGCATCGCTGTGGACGCCGGTCGGTCCGGCGAGCGGCCCGGCGCCCTCGCCCGCCCCGTCGCCCGCTCCCACGCCGAGCCCCGCGCCTGCCCCCACCACGCCGGCTCCGGCCCCTGCACCGCAGGGCGCATGGAATGCCGCCACGGCGTACTCGGGCGGCGCCATCGTCAGCTACCAGGGCGTGATCTACCGCGCCAACTGGTGGACGCAGGGCGACAACCCCGCGACCCGCAGCGGCCCGGTCGGCACCGGCCAGCCGTGGACGGTCTACGGCGGCACGACGCCGCCCGCCCCGTCGCCGGCGCCCACGCCGCCCGCGCCCGCGCCCTCGCCGGCACCGACGCCGGCGCCCGGTCCCGCGCCCACGCCGGCCCCGTCGCCCGGCCCGGCACCCGCGCCCGGCAAGCATCAGCTGATCGGCTACTGGCACAACTTCACCAACCCGGCCGGTCCGACCTTCCCGATCAGCGAGGTCTCCGCCGACTACGACGTGATCGTCGTCGCCTTCGCGGACGACGCGGGCAACGGCAGCATCGCCTTCAACCTCGACCCGAGCGCCGGCGGCGAGGCCCGCTTCATCGCGGACGTGGCGGCCGCGCGCTCCAAGGGCAAGAAGGTCGTGTTGTCCTTCGGCGGCCAGAACGGCACGGTGACGCTCAACAACGCGTCGCATGTGACCAACTTCGTCAACAGCGTCGAGGCCATCATGCGGCGCTACGGCTTCGACGGCATCGACATCGACCTGGAGAGCGGCGCCGGCGTCACCTCCGGCGCGCCGGTGCAGGCCAACCTGGTCAGCGCGGTGAAGCAGCTGAAGGCGCGCATCGGCAGCGGCTTCTACCTGTCGATGGCGCCGGAGCATCCGTACGTGCAGGGCGGCTTCGTCGCCTACAGCGGCATCTGGGGCGCCTACCTGCCCATCATCGACGGCCTGCGCGACGAGCTGAACGTGCTCCACGTCCAGTACTACAACAACGGCGCCGTCTACACGCCGTATGCGACGCAAGGCCTGGCCGAGGGCAGCGCCGACATGCTGGTCGCCACCAGCCGGATGCTGATCGAGGGCTTCACGACCAACAACGGCACCGGGCCGTTCGTGTTCCGCGGGTTGCGGCCGGACCAGGTCGCGTTCGGGCTGCCGTCGGGGCCGTCCTCGGCCAACAGCGGCCAGGCGAGCGTCGCGACGATCACGGCGGCGCTCAACTGCCTGACGAAGCTGTCGCAATGCGGCGCGATCAAGCCGCCGCAGGCCTATCCAACGCTGCGCGGCGTGATGACGTGGTCGATCAACTGGGACCGCCACGACGGGCAGAGCTTCTCGCGCGGCGTGAGGTCGTCGCTCAACGCGCTGCCCTGAGCGCGCTCGGCGGGGGCGACGACGTCGCTGTCAGGGCGACGTCGCGTCTTGCCGCGTCTTGTCGCGCTTGCCACGTCTTGCCGCTCAGTCCGGTCTCGCCATGAAGAACTTGTTCCCCAGCTCGAAATAGTCGCCGGGACCGCCGCCCCGCAGGATCAAGCCCGCGGCGGCGGTGTCGAACACCCCGTCCTTCAACAGGGCCGGCGAGATGTGCATGAGCAAGACCTGACCCAGGATCATCCAGGTGTCCACGGGCTCATCGTCCTTGGAACTCAGCTGGATGATCTGGGACACCTGGCACTCGAAGGCGACGGGGCTCTCTCCGACGCGCGGCGGCGCCACCTTGACCGAGGCGACCTCGGTCAGTTTCCCGAGCTCGAATTCATTGACGCCGTGGGGAACCCGCGCGCACGTCGCGTTCATGGCCTCGGCCAACTCGCGCGTGGCGAGATTCCAGACGAACTCGCCGGTCTCCTCGACGTTCCTCAGCGAGTCCTTCCGCCCGATGCTGGAGAAGCCGATGATCGGCGGCGTGTAGTTCAACGCGGTGAAGAAGCTGTACGGCGCCAGATTGACGACACCGGCCTTGCTCTTCGTGGACATCCACCCGATGGGGCGAGGTCCGACGATGGCGTTGAACGGGTTGTGGGGCAGGTTGGGCGCGGCGGGATCGTAGGTGTGCATGCGGTCCATCCTCATTCGACCGGCGCGGGCTCGCTCTCCGTGTGCCGTTCCGGCTCGGTGGTGCGGAGGATCTCGTTCAGGACGGACGTGGCGTAGTTCCCGGCGGGCAAGGAGAAGGTGAGCACCAGTTGATCGGCCTGCGGCCATTCCCATGACATGTCCAGCGGGCTCGCCACCAGGGCGCGGCGCTCCTGATCCAGACCGGCGTGTTCCATGCCGTCGCACAAGGTGGCGTGACGTCCGGCCACGCCGTTTTCCAGGGCCTGCGCTTCATCGGTGGTGCTCACGCGGCCGCGTCCCCAGAGCGGCCCGGTGGGTCGGCCCGACTCGTCCATCATGTCACCGGACAAGGTGTGGCCCCACAGTCCCTGCTGAATGCGCAGCGCCAGCACTTCATTGAAGACGAAGGAGCGCACCGCCGACAGGTAGATGCCCTTCTTCTTCGGGTTGCGCACGCGGATCTCGCGCGCCAGCATGGCCCGGCCCTGCTCGACGTTGCCGCCGTCGTGGCCGAAACGCTGGGCGCCGAAGTAGTTGGGAACGCCCTGCGACGCGACGGCCTGGAGATTGGTCTCGATGGCGTCGCGGTCGCCGATCACGTCGCGCAGCACGATGCGGAACCGGTTGCCCTGCAGGTCACCGGGGCGCAGCTTCTTCACGTGGCGGGTCTGGCTCAGCACCTTGAATTCCGGGTGCTGAAGCAGGGTCAGGTCGGGCGTCTCGCCCTTGGGCAGATAGATGCTGAACCACTGGCGGGTGATGGCGTAGCGGTCCTTGAGGCCGGCATAACCCACATCCCTTTCCGCCACGCCGGTGGCATCGGCCAGCTGCAGGGCGATGAAGGCGGTGTTGGCACCGTTCTTCTCGATGTCCAGCCAGATGTGTTCGCCCTCACCGGAGGGCAGTTGCAGCGGCAGTTCGGTCACGATGAAATCCTCGTTGAGGCGTTTCAGGGTGGCGCTGGCGCCGCTGGCCGGATAGGCGTTGGGCCACTGCGGCAAGGTCGTGTATTGAGCGTCGGTCATGAGCGGTCTGACGGCACCAGCTGCAGGGGGGACAGGCTGTCCAGCCGATCAGGGGCCGTCCAAACGGTGATTGTCTCCCGACCCGCCGTGTCCCTCGAACGCTTGACGCGCCCGCCCCGCGGCCGTGTCCCGTTCCGACCTGGAATCTCGTTCAACGAGGAGGAACCCAGGAGAACCCGCCATGCGCATCCCGTCCTCGCTCGCCTTCACCGCCGCCCTCATCCTCGGAGGCATCGGCATGCCGACCTCCGCCGCGCCGATCGACATGTCCTCCGGCACCGGGGGATTCATCGGCAGGCCCGGTGCGGGCGACTTTGCCGAGTCCTACACCTTCTCGCTCGCCTCGCCGACCACGGTCAACATCCTGCTGGCATCGGTGACCCAGGGCGACCATCGCCTCGACTTCTCGGGCATCGTCCTGAACGGTCCCTCGGGCCCGATCGCCGCCACCGAGTTCACGCCTGACCCCTTCAGCGGCCACATCATCAGCAATGCGTTGCTGGCGCCCGGCAACTACACGCTCACGGCCAACGGCACGAGCAGCGCGGCCCTGTCGACCTTCGTCGGCACCATCGCGCTGTCGGGCAGCAGCAGCGCCCTCCCATCGGGCAGCGGCGGCCCGCTGGACCTCAGCGCGGGCAGCGCCGGCTTCGTCAGCACGCCCAACGCCGGCGCTTTCTCGAACACCTTCACGTTCTCGATCGGCACGCCGCAGGCCGTGAAACTGATGCTGGCTTCCGCGGTCGGCGGGGCGCAGGACATCGATTTCACCAGCGTCCTGCTGCGCGGGCCGTCCGGTGAGCTGATGGCGGCGGAGTTCACCCGCGATCCCTTCGAGACCTGGACGCTCGCCACGCCGCCGCTCAGCCCGGGCAACTACGCCATCGTCGCTTCCGGCATCAACAGCGCGTCCATCGCCACGTATGCGGGCACCCTCGCCTTGTCGGCCGTCGACCCGGGTCAGCCCGGGAACAACGTGCCGGAGCCGGGCACCGGCGCGCTGGTGATCGCGGGGCTGGGCGCAGCCCTCATGATCCTGCCGACCCGACGCCGCACCCGGCGCCTGTAGGTGTTTTGCTGACCTCGCCTTGATGCTTTTGCCGGCTTTACGCAAAGTGATAGAAATGCATAATTCGTATCACGTTGATGCCGCTTCCTAGCGGTGTCCTCGTCCCCGCTTTTCCTCCCTGAGCGGGGTCGGCGAAAGTCGATTGCGCCCGACCACGAGAGTGGCCGGGCCGTTTTTTTTGGGACTTCGGTTTCCCGGGTTCGCACGCCCAGGCCAAGCCTGAATGAATGATGATTTTGATAGTCGACGACTCCGCGTCGCCCGTGCGTTTTGACGCGAGTCGGACTCGCGCGGCGGCGGCCCTGTGCGATGGCGCCTTAAGCTGCCGGAGACGCCACGCGACGCCACGCAACCCGCAATGCTCCGACGAATTCTCTACATCAGCACGATGGCCGAAGGTCTCACGGACCAAGCGCTCCGACAGATCGTTGCCAGGGCCCAACTGAACAATCGTCGCCTCGATGTGACCGGCGTCCTGGCGGTGGCACCGGCGACCTTCGCGCAGGTGCTTGAAGGCGATGCCGACAGCGTTGAAGCGACGCTGCAACGCATTCGCCAGGACGAGCGCCATTCCGACCTCGTCCTGCTGCTGGATGACGCGGCGAAGGTCCGCTACTTCGACCGATGGAGCATGGCGTTGCTCGTGGATGAACTGTCCGCTTCGCTCGCGCTCGACGCCCGGTCGAGCAACGACGGCCCCCGCGCCTTGCTCGAGCGGCTGCGCCAGCAGCATGAGGAGGACCCGCACTGCTGGCCCTCCGCCATGAGAGGCATGTCACTCGGCGCCTGACGGCTCATGCGTACCGTGGTCATCCAGCGCCGTACACGCACTCGCGGTCACGCTGGCCTGCCCCGCCAGTCCGCTCGTCAGCATTCCGAGTTACGACGTCCATGCGGCCATCGGCATGCCGGACCACATCGAACCGTTCGGCGCGCGTGACAACGGCGGAGGACGTATCGAGATCTACGAGCAGATCTGCAAGTCGAACAGTCGATTGCTGGTGGTCTTCGGACGCGACAGCGACGCTGGCCCTCACCCCCTGCCCTCTCCCGCAAGCGGGAGAGGGAGCAACACGGCCACCGCACTTCCACCGTCGCTGGCCTCACCCCTGCACGCTCCCGCTCCCGCTCACGCAAGCGGGAGAGGGAGTACGAAGGTCGGTGCGACCTATCATGGGCGCCCATTCCCGAAGCGCCACGCGAGTGACCACGTCCCCACCCGTGAAAGACGGCGGCAGCCACGCCGACCGCCACGAACTGCTGCTCGACGAGATGGTGGCCTTCTGGCACGTCGTCGAGCACGGCGGCTTCTCGCAGGCCGCTCGCGCGCTCGGCGTGGAACCCTCGTCGATGAGCCGGAGCGTGGCACGCCTGGAGCGTGCGCTGCAGGCCAAGCTGCTCGTCCGCGGACCGCGCTCGATGGCGCTCACCGAGCTCGGCGAGCAGGTGCTGCGCGACAGCGCGCTGATCCGCGATGCCGCCACCAACGTGCATGCGCTCGCCGCGCGTTACGGCGCGCGTCCCTCGGGCATGCTGCGCGTCTCGGCGCCGGTGGTGCTCGGGCAGCTGTGGCTCGCGCCGCGGCTCGCGTCCTTCGCCGAGGCGTATCCGGACGTCGACCTCCAGCTCTCGCTGAACGACCGCCCGGTGGACATCGTCACCGAGCGCGTCGACGTCGCGCTGCGCATCACGGCACAGCCGCCCCAGGACCTGGTCGCGCGCAAGCTGTTCGACACGCCATATGTGCTGGTGGCCTCGCCCGCCTACCTGGCGGCGCACGGCGCCCCGGAGCGTCCCGAGACGTTGGCCCGGCATCGCTGCATCCACCTGGGCTTCGGCGCGTTCGACGCCAACTGGCCGCTGAAGCGCGGCGACGAGCAGCGGGTCGTGGCGATCGCGCCGCGGCACGCCATCGGCAACAGCCTGGCGCTCGCGACGGCGGCGGCGCATGGCGCGGGGATCGCGCTGCTGCCCTTGTTCTCCGCCCAGGCGGGGCTGGACGCCGGGCGGCTGGTCCGCGTGCTCGAGGCGTGGACGCCCGCCGGGACCTATGCGCGCGCCGCCTATCTGCTCTACGCCGCGGGGGCGCGCGTGCCGCCGAAGGTGAAGGCCTTCGTCGAGCACATGAGCGCCACCGCCGGACCCGGACCCCGACCCTGACCCGGCCCCTGACCGGCGACGTCCGACCCGACGCCTGCGGGCTTACCCCCACAGACCCTGCAGACCGGTTGGGGAGGCGACAGCGCTAACATCCGCGCATGGGCACGGAACAGCAGTACATCGACGCGATCGGCCGGATGGCCGTCGTGCCGACCATCCTCGACGCCACCGCGCGTCTCACGGGGATGCGTTTCACCGCCGTCGCCCGTGTGACGGACAGCTCCTGGACGGCGTGCGCCGTACGCGACGAGATCGCCTTCGGGCTCAAGCCGGGCGACGAACTCGAGCTGGTCACGACGATCTGCGACGAGATCCGGCAGCACGGACGCCCCATCATCTTCGGCAGCGCCAGCACGGACGAGTACTTCCGGAATCACCCGACCCCCCGGCAATACGGCTTCGAGAGCTACGTCTCGATCCCGATCTTCCGCGCCGACGGCGCGTTCTTCGGCACGCTCTGCGCCATCGACCCGCAGCCGGCCAAGCTCGACGATCCCGTGCTGCAACAGACGCTGGAGCTGTTCGCCAAGCTCATCGGCACCCAGCTCGACGCGCAGGACCTGGACGAGCAGCGCCGGGCGGCGCTGGCCGCCGCCGCCGACACGCGCGAGCTGCTGGAGTGGGAAAACCAGCGCATCACCGCGCTGCTGAGCGAGCGCGACCAGGTGGAACGCGTCATCACCCGCGAGCTCAACGACACCCGGCGGCTGCGCGACGTCGCCGCCCGCCTCATCGGCACCGATGGCGGCTCGGCCCTGTACGGCGAGATCCTCGAGGCGGCGATCGAGATCCTGGACGGCAACGCCGGCACCATCCAGCTGCTGGACGAGACCTCGCAGACCTTGACCTTCCTGGCCACCCGCGGCTTTCTCCCCGCGATGGTGGACCACTTCGCCAGCGTCGACGCGTCGTCGGGATCGCCCTGCGGCATCGCGCTCGCCACCGGGCAACGGTCGTTCGTGCGCTTCGACGATCCGTCCCTGCCCGATCCGGACGGCTCCCATGAGCTGCATCGCTCGGCCGGCGTCAGCAGCGCCCAGTCCACCCCGCTGCTCAGCCGCTCGGGCCGCCCGATCGGGATGTTCTCCACGCACTGGCGCGAGCCGCGCGAGCTCAGCGAACGCGAGCTCCGCTTCCTCGACCTGCTGGGCCGCCAGGCCGCCGACCTGATCGAGCGCAACCAGGTGCAGGAAGCCCTGCTGGCGAGCGAGCGCGAATTGCGCGAGGAAGCCCGGCGCAAGGACGAGTTCATCGCCGTGCTGGCCCACGAACTGCGCAACCCGCTGGCCCCCATCCGCAGCGGCATCGAGGTGCTCAAGCGCGCCAACGGCGACATCCAGCTGATCGAGCGGGTGCGGCCGATGATGGAGCGGCAGATCGGCCAAGTCGTCCATCTGATCGACGACCTGCTGGATGTCTCGCGGATCCGCTCCGGCAAGGTGCAGCTCAAGCGCGAATGGGTCAGCCTGCGATCGCTGGTCGAGAGCGCGCTCGAGGCGCACCGCGGCCAGATCACCGCAGGCGGCATCGACCTCGTCGTCGAACTCGATGACCCGGAGCGGCAGCTCGAGGTCGACCCGACGCGGCTGTCGCAGGTCATCTCGAACGTCCTCCACAACGCGGTGAAGTTCACCCCCGCGGGCGGCCGCATCGCGATCCGCTCGACCGTCGCGCCCGCCCTGTCCGGCGAAGGCTCGGAGCAGGTGCTCCGCATCACCGACTCCGGCGTCGGCATCGCCGCGGACGTGCTGCCCAACATCTTCGACCTGTTCACGCAGGCGCGGTCCGACAGCTCGCGGCACGGCGGGATGGGGATCGGCCTGGCGCTGTCGCGCAGCCTGATGACGCTGCACGGCGGCTCGATCGAGGCGACCAGCGTCGGCGCCGGTCATGGCAGCGAATTCGCCATCCGGCTGCCCGTGCGCGTGCCTGCGGCGTCACCCGCGCTGCCCGACCGCGACGACGGCGACGCCGATCTGGCCGGACTCCGCGTGCTGGTGGTCGACGACAACCAGGACGCCGCCGACGGCGTCGCCATGCTGCTGACCATGTGCGGCGGCGAGGTCCGCGTGGCCTACGACGCCACGCGCATCGTGGACGACGTCCGCGCCTTCGAGCCGGGCCTCGTGCTGCTGGACATCGGCCTGCCGGGCATCGACGGCTACCAGGCCTGCCGGAACGTCCGCGAGGAGATCGGCCACGCGGTCCACATGGTGGCCTTGACCGGCTGGGGCCAGGAGGAAGACCAGCGCCGCGCCACGGCCGCGGGCTTCGATGCGCACCTCACGAAGCCGGTGGACCTGGGGAGCCTGGCGAGGATCGCGTCGACCGCGTCGAAGGCGTCGGCCGCTTCAGCCGCAGCAGCCGCCTCGAAGGCGGCCCTCAGAGCAGACTGACCGCCGGCAGCGTCAGCAGCGAGGTCTCGCGCATGATGCGCACGAAGTCGCCCAGGTAGGGCTTGCTGGCCAGCGCGGTGGTGCTCACCGCATACAGCCGGCCGGTCAGGCCGCCCTCGCCGATGCGCTGCTGCGCGACGTAGCCCCGCGCGAGGTAGTTCTCCACCGCCCACAGCGGCAGCGCGGCCAGGCCGCGGCCGCTGGCCACCAGCTGCAGCATCGCCACCGTCAACTCGCTGGTGCGCCGCGGCGGCGTCACGCCCGCGGGCTTCAGCACGCGGCGCACGAGGTCCAGCATCTCGTCCGGCACCGGATAGGTGATCAGCGTGTGATCGGCGAAGTCCGCCGCCTCCAGCCACGGCTTCGCGAGCAAGACGTGACCCTTGGGCAGGAGCGCGACGATCTCGAATTCGAAGAGCGGGTGCACGACCACCGCCGCCTCGTCCACGTCGACCTCGGAGACGATGGCCACTTCCGCGCGGTCCTGGTGCAGCAGTCCCACGGGATCCGCATGGAAGCCGGACACGATGTCCAGTTCCACCTCCGGCCAGCGGCTGCGGAACGCGTCCATCGCCGGCATCAGCCAGTCGAAGCAGGTGTGGCATTCCACCGCGATCCGCAGTTGCCCCGCGGCGCCGGCGGCCAGGCGGCGCAGGTCGCGGTCGGCCTCCTCCACCAGCGGCAGCACCTGCTCGGCCAGGCGCAGCAGGCGCTGGCCCGCCACGCTGAACTGAACCGGCTGGCTCTTGCGCTCGAAGAGCACGGCCTCGTAATGGTCCTCGAGTCCCTTGAGCTGATGCGACAGCGCGGACTGGGTGAGGTTGAGCAGCTGGGCGGCACGCGACACGTTACCGGCCTCGCGCACCGCCAACAGCGTGCGGAGGTGTCTCAATTCCAACGGCAGGTTCATGAATGAAATTGCTGATCAACCGAAAAACGTTTCGTTTGAATCATATCGAGCCACGCCGGATCATGCGCATCGACTTTCAGCAAGACGACGCGCCAGATGATCAGGATCCATGAACCCATGCGGTGGTTGAGCGCTCCGGCGACCTTGGCGTCGCGCGCCGCCGTATGGCGGGCGCAGCAGGCCAAGGGCCGGGACTTCGTGACTGTGGGCGCCCGGCCCGGCATCGACGCGGTGACGCAGATGCTGGGGCTGGTCGGTATCGGGTCTGTCGACTTCGACAGCGCCACGCGCTTCCAGCTCGATGCTGGCGCACTGCTGGCCGAGATCGACGAAGCCATCGCCCTCCCCGCCAGCCCTTGCGTGGCGCTGCTGGGGCCGGTGAGCCTGCTGTTCCTCGGCAAGAGCGTGGAAGCGGGGTTCGACCGGCTGGGCCTGCTGGACCGGCTGCTCCCCGTTTACGAGACGCTGCTGACCAAGCTCGCGGCGCGCGGCGTGACCTGGGTGCAGATGGACGAGCCGCTGCTCGGCGAAGCCTTGCAGCCGGCGTGGCAGGACGCCCTGCGGCGGGCGTATGCGCGGCTGCTCGGCGTCGATCAGCATCTGATGCTCACGACCGGCGCGGCGCTGCTGCCTGGCAACCTGGCCCTCGCCTGCGAGTTGCCGGTGGCGGGCCTGCACATCGACGCGCCGATCGATTCCGAGGCGTTGAAGGAAGCGGCGCAGCGGCTGCCACGCGAGCGGGAGCTGTCGGTACGGATCAGCGCCCAGGACCACGGCGGCACGCAGGCACTGGCATCGCTGCGCGCCTTGCGTCAGTTGCGCGGCGGCCGGGTGTGGCTGGCGGGCGAGCTGGAATGGAGCGCCCGCGAGCGCGCTCCGGGCGCCGATGAACTGGTCGCCTTGCAACGTGCGCTGTGGCGCGACGACGCGGCGATGGCGCTCACGGCGTCGTCAGCAGCTGCTGCACGCTCGAGAAGTCCAGGCCTCCCCGCCCAGCCCGGCTGTTGAGCGCATAGAGGTTGCGGGCGAGCTCGCCGAGCGGCACGGCCGCGCCGACCTGCAGGGCGGCCTCGACTGCCAGGCCGAGGTCCTTGAGCATCAGGTCGCTGCCGAAGCCGCCGCTGTAGCCGCGCGACGCGGGCGCTTCGGGCTTCACGCCGGGCCAGGGATTGCAGACCTCGGTGGCCCAGCTGCGGCCGGTGCTGACGGCCATCATCGCGGACAGCGCCTGCGGATCCAGGCCGTGGGAGACGCCGAGCGCCAGCGCCTCGCCGGTCACCGCCATGATCACGCCCAACGCCATGTTGTTGCACAGCTTGGCGACCTGGCCGGCGCCGGACGCGCCCATGTGGAAGATGTTCCTGCCCATCGCGGACAGCACGGGCCGGGCCCGCGCCAGGGCCGCCGCATCGCCGCCGACGATGAAGGTCAGCGTGCCGGCCGCGGCGCCCGCCGTGCCGCCGGAGACCGGCGCATCGATCATCGCCAGACCCCGCGCCTGCGCCGCCTGGGCGACGCGCTGCGAGCTCGCCGGGGCGATGGTGCTGCAGTCGATCACCAGCGCGCCGGCGGCGATGCGCGCGATCAGGCCGTCGTCGCCGAGGAACAGCGACTCGACATGCCTGCTGGCCGGCAGCATCGAGATCACCACCGATGCGCCCTCCACGGCCGCGGCCGCCGAGGGCGCCACGGTGACGCCCGCCGCGCGCGCCGCGGCCAGCGCCGCTTCGCTCAGGTCGAAGGCGGCCACCGCATAGCCGTTCTTCACGAGGTTCGCCGCCATCGGCCCGCCCATGTGGCCGAGGCCGATGAAGGCGATGCGTTCTGCAGTCGTTGCGTTTGCGGTTGCGTTTCCAGGTGCCTGGCCGGGTGCGTTGTTCATGGTCTCGTCTCCTTGTCTTGATTGCAGGCACGGTGTGCGATGCCCTTGGGGTCGATGGCAATGCGATGCGATGCCATCGAAGCCTTGCATTGCGTTGCGTTGGGTTGGGTTGGGTTGGGTTGGGTTGCCTTGAACTCAGCGCAGATCGGCCAAGGGATGTTCGCCGGTGAAGCGCGGCGCGAGCAGCGCCTCCAGATGCGCTGCCCCGCCTTCGTCCTGCGAGGCGCCTTGCCAGCGCGGCGTCTTGTCCTTGTCGATCAGCAGCGCGCGCACGCCCTCGGCGAAGTCGGGGAACACGCAGCAGCCGACCGAGGCCTGGTACTCCAGACGGAACACCTCGGCGAGCGAGGCGTGCCGCAAGCGGCGCTGCAAGGCGATGGCCAGCGCTGCCGACGTCGGCGATCCCTTCTGGAAGGCCGCTCCGGCGGCGGCCAGCCAGGCATCGGCCTCGCAGGCCAGCGAGCGCAGTCGCGGCGCGATCGTCGCCAGCGTGTCGTGCGGACCGATCAGCGCGTCGATGCGCGCGCGATGCGGTGCGAGCTGGCCAGGCGCGAGGTCCGCGGACGGCAACGCGCGCAGCAGGTCGTCGAGCCGCTCGGCGTCGGCTGCGCGCTCACCGTCCCAGCGCGCCTGGGCGATGGCCTCGAGCAGGGCGCCGTGATCCTCGGCGCGTGCGGCGCGATCGGCCAACCCGGCCCACAGCGCATCCGCCGCGTTGAGCGGCGCGCCGGTCAGCGCGAGGAACAGCCCGGTGCGTCCCGGCAGCCGCGAGAGGAACCAGCTCCCGCCCACATCCGGATAGAGGCCCAGCGTGATCTCCGGCATCGCCAGCCTGCTGCGCGGCGTCACGACGCGGTGCGACGCGCCGGCCATCAGGCCGATGCCGCCGCCCATGACGATGCCGTGGCCCCAGACCAGCAGCGGCTTCGGGAAACGATGGACGGTGTGGTCGAGGCGGTACTCGCGCTCGAAGAAGTCGGCGGCGTCGCGCGGCACCTTGCCGGGTCCGGCCACGCGCATCGCGCGGTAGAGACCGACCACATCGCCGCCGGCACAGAAGGCCTTGTCGCTGTTGCCGTCGAGGACCACGCCCGCGACCTGCGGATCGTCCGCCCACGCGCTCAACTGCGCCTGGAGCAGGTCGACCATCGGCAAGGTGAGCGCGTTGAGGCTGGCCGGCGCGTTCAGCGTCGCGTGGCCGAAGCGGTGGCCCGATGCGGTCACCACGGTGCGGAACAGCACCGGGGCTGGCGCGTGCTCAGCTTGACTCGTTCGCGCGTCCGGATCCGTATCCCGACTGGCGTTCTGATGGGCTGTCATCGCCGCTCCTCAGGCGTTGCGCCACTGCGGGCTGCGCTTGCCCAGGAAGGCCTGCACGCCTTCGCGCTGGTCTTCGGACTCGAAGAGCCCGATGAACGCCTCGCGCTCGGCGGCCAGCTGCGATTGCGGCGGCGCGACGCGTGCGCCCTGGATCAGCCGCTTGCACGCGGTCACGCTGGTGGGGCTCTGCGCCTGCACGCGCTCGGCCCACTGGAGCGCCTTTGCCAGCGCACCGCCCTTCGGCACGAGGTCGTCGGCCAGGCCGATGCGCAGCGCCGTTTCGGCGTCGACACGCTCGCCCAGCAGCACCATGCGCTTGGCCCAGCTCTCGCCGATGGTCCAGCTCAGCCACTGGGTGCCGCCAGCGCAGGGCAGGAGGCCGACGGTCGCCTCGGGCAGCGCCATCACCGCCTGCGACTCGGCGATGCGCAGGTCGCAGGCCAGCGCGCACTCCAGGCCGCCGCCCATCGCGTAGCCGTTGATCGCCGCGATGCTGACGCCGCGGAAGCTCGACAGCGCCTCGAACGCCTCGCCGAAGCGACGGGCCATGGTCGCGGCGACGCCCTTGTCGCCGTCGGCGAACAGCTTCAGGTCGGCGCCGGCGCTGAAGAACTTCTCGCCGTCACCGGTGATGACCAGAGCGTAGATCTCGCGATCCCGGTTGAGATCGCCGACCAGCCGCGTCAGCGCGGCGAGGCTGTCCGCCGTCCACGTGTGGGCAGGCGGATTCGCCAGCGTGACGATCGCGGTGTGGCCGCGGCGCTCCAGGCGCAGGCCGGCGTAGCCGGGCGTCGTTTCGTGGTTGTCAGTCATGGCGTCAAGGAAGTGAGGTGGGGATGGGATCGAGGGGTTGAAGGTCATCTGACTTCGACAGGCCGCTGGCCCTCACCCCTGCCCTCTCCCGCAAGCGGGAGAGGGAGTAAAAGGAGCGAGCGGGGCGCACTTCCTTTTCCGCAAGCGGGAAAGGAAGTAGGCAGGGCGCGGTGGAACTCCCTCTCCCGCTTGCGGGAGAGGGGGGGGTGAGGGCCAGCGGCCGCACGAAGTCCTGATCACCGGATCGCCTCCGGCGCCTGGTCCTGCAACATCCGCCGCGCGACGATGACGCGCATGATTTCGTTGGTGCCTTCGAGGATCTGGTGCACGCGCGCATCGCGCAGGTAGCGCTCCAGCGGGTACTCGCGGATGTAGCCGTAGCCGCCGTGGATCTGCAGCGCCTCGTTGCAGACGCTGAAGCCGATGTCGGTGGCCAGGCGCTTGGCCATGGCGCAGTACACCTGCGCGTCGGGCGACTTCGCGTCCAGCTTGGACGCCGCCAGCCGCACCATCTGCCGCGCGGCGACCAGCTCCGTCGCCATGTCGGCCAGCTTGAACTGCAGCACCTGCATGTCCGCCAGCGCCCGGCCGAACTGGTGGCGCTCATGCATGTAGCGCTGGGCCGCGGCCAGCGCGCCCTGCGCGGCGCCGACCGAGCACGTCGCGATGTTGATGCGCCCGCCGTCCAGCCCCTGCATCGCGATGCGGAAGCCCTGCCCTTCTTCGCCCAGCCGGTGCGCCGCCGGCACGCGCACGCCGTCGAAGGCGACGGCGCGGGTGGGCTGGCTGTTCCAGCCCATCTTCTCTTCCTTGCGGCCGTACTGGATGCCGGGCGAATCGCCTTCCACCAGGAAGGCGGAGATGCCGTCCGCGCCCGCGCCGCCGGTGCGCGCCATCACGACCAGCACGTCGGTCGCGCCGGCGCCGGAGATGAAGGCCTTGTTGCCGTCGATCACGTAGTCGTCGCCGTCGCGCCGCGCCGTCGTGCGCAGCGAGGCGGCGTCGGACCCCGACCCCGGCTCCGTCAGGCAGTACGACGCGAGCTTCGCGCCGCTGCACAACGCCGGTCCGAATCGATGCGCGATCTCCTCCGACGCATGGGTGCTCACCATCCACGCCGCCATGTTGTGGATGCTGAGGAAGGCGGTGGTCGACGGGCAGGCCGCGGCCAGTTCCTCCAGCACGATGCTCGCGTCCAGCCGCGGCAGCCCGAGTCCGCCGGTCGCCGCCGGCGCATAGAGCCCGCAGAAGCCGAGCTCACCCGCATGACGCAGCGTGTCGCGCGGGAAGAAGGACTGCGCGTCCCAGCCGGCCGCATGCGGTGCCATCTCGTCGCGGGCGAAGTCGCGCGCCGCCTGCTGGAAGGCGCGTTGCTGCTCGTCGAGCTCGAAGTCCATCAGGTCCTCACCGCCTTACTGCCTCATGGCCTCTTGGCCTCACTGGAGGCTGATCGTCGTGTTGACGCCGCCGGTGGACGCGTCGTCGAACCAGCGCGCGGTGACGGTCTTGGTCTGCGTGTAGAAGAGGACGACCTGCTTGCCGTACGGTCCCAGGTCGCCGAGCTTGGACGCGCGCGAGCCGGTGAACGAGAACAGCGGCACCGGCACGGGGATGGGCACGTTGATGCCGACCTGGCCGATGTCGATCTCGTCCTCGAAGCGGCGCGCGGCCGCGCCGGACTGCGTGAACAGGGCGGTGCCGTTGCCGTTCGGATTCGCGTTGATCATCGCGATCGCCTCGTCCAGCGTCGCGGCCTCGGCGACGCACAACACCGGGCCGAAGACCTCCTGGTCGTAGATCGTCATGCCGGGCGTCACGCCGCTGAAGATCGTCGGACCGACGAAGTTGCCTTCCTTCAGTCGGCCGCTGAGCGGCGGCAGGCGGCCGTCGAGCGCCAGCGTCGCGCCGTCCTCGATGCCGCGCGCGATCAGGCTGTCGACGCGATCGCGCGCCGCGCAGGAAATCAGCGGCCCGACGTCGGTCGTCGCCGAATCGCCGGCGCCGACGCTCAGGCCCTTGGCCTTGGTGATCAGGTCCGGCAGCCACTCGCGCGCGGCGCCGACCAGCACCGCGACCGACACGGCCATGCAGCGCTGCCCCGCCGCGCCGAACGCCGCGCCGGTCAGCGCGTTGAGCGTCTGTTCCTTGTGCGCGTCGGGCAGCACGACGGCGTGGTTCTTCGCGCCCATCATGCATTGCACGCGCTTGCCGGCCTTCGTCGCGCGGTCGTGGACCAGCGTGCCGACGCGCGTCGAGCCGACAAAGGAGATCGCGCGGATACCGGCGTGGTCGCACAGCGCGTTGACGACGTCCTCGCCGCCGTGCACGACGTTCAGCACGCCCTGGGGGATACCGGCCTCGAGCGCCAGTTCCACGAGCCGCATCGTCACCATCGGGTCCTGCTCGGACGGCTTCAGCACGAAGGTGTTGCCGCAGGCGATGGCCATCGGGAACATCCACAGCGGGATCATCGCGGGGAAGTTGAACGGCGTGATGCCGGCGCACACGCCCAGCGGCTGCAGCAGGGTGTAGGTGTCGACGCCGCCGGCGACGTTGTGCGCACGCTCGCCCATCTGCAGCGAGCCGATGTTGGCCGCATGCTCGACGACCTCCAGCCCGCGGAACACGTCGCCTTCGGCATCGGCGAGGGTCTTGCCCTGCTCCGCGGTCAGCGTCGCGGCCAGCGACTTGATGTTGTCGCGGATCAGTTGCTGGTACTTCAGGAAGATGCGCGCGCGCTGCCCGATGGGCACCTTGCGCCAGGTCTTGAACGCCTGCTGCGCGGCGGCGATCGCGGCCTCGACTTCCTCGGGCGTGGCCATCGGCACGCGGGCCAGGCGTTGCTGCGTCGCCGGGTTGATCACGTCGCGCCAGTCGGTGCTGCGCGACTGGACGAATTCGCCGTTGATCAGCAACGGGATACGGGGCAACTCTTCGCGGCTCATGCACGGTCTCCAGCAGGTCGATGCCATCGTCGCGACCCGTTCGCGAACCATTCACGGACGATTTCGCGGCGCACTCGACGGTGGGTTGAATTTCACAGAGAATCTATCCACACACTTCGCAAGACACCAGTTCTTCCTCTTGTGAAGCGGTGCGGCGGCAAAACACTCCACAAGAATTCTGTGAAATCAGCGAATCCTGTGAATCGCATGGCCCTTCCCCACAGCCCCCCGCCGAGTTCGTCCCGCAAGCTGTTCATCGGCCCGCGGATCCGCCGGCTGCGCGAGCAGCTGCAGTGGAACCAGGCCGAGCTCGCGAGCCGTCTGGCGCTGTCGCTCAGCTACGTGTCGCAGATCGAGACCAACCAGCGGCCGGTCACGGCGAGCGTGCTGATCAAGCTGGCGGAGGTGTTCGGCGGCGGCATCGGACAGTTCTCGGAGGAGCACGACCAGCAGTTGCTGGCGGACCTGGACGCGGCGCTGCGCGACCGCTCGCTGACGACGACGGTGATGGCGCCGGCGCAGGTTGCGCGGCTGGTGGAGCAGGCGCCGGAACTGGCCGAGTCCTACGTCGCGCTGCATCAACGCTACCTTCGGCTGCAGGACGAGCACTCGCAGATGATCGACCGCTTCTACGGCGAGCAGGGCCGCGAGGCGGCGGGGGCGCCGCCCTCGTTCCGCGGCGAGCCGCTGCCGCACGAGGCCGTCCGCGATCACCTGAACCGCCGCAACAACCATCTCGACGATCTGGACCTGCGCGGCGAGCAGTTGGCCGAGTCGCTCGGTCTGGTGCCCGGCCATCGCGCGCAGCCGCTGCGGGAGCTGCTGCTGCGGCGCTTCGGCATCCGCACCGAGGTGGGCGACGACGGCGAGACGCGGGAGGCGTCGTCCGACGCTTTCCTGCGTCACTACGACGCACGGCGCAAGCTGCTGCGGATGCCGCGTTTCCTGAGCGATGCGCAGCAGGCGTTCCAGCTTGCGACGCAGTACGCGCTGATCGCCGAGGCCGAGGCCATCGAGGCGGAACTCGGGGCCGGCGCCTTCGTCGACGACGCGACGCGCGCGCTGGCGCGACAAGGCTTCGCCCACTACTTCGCCGGCGCGACGCTGCTGCCGTACGGCGAGTTCCTGACCGCGGCGCGCCACGCGCGCTACGACGTCGAGCTGCTGCAGCAGCGCTTCCAGGTCAGCGTGGAGACGGTCTGCCATCGGCTGTCGACGCTGCAGCGCAACGGCCATCGCGGCGTGCCCTTCTACTTCGTCCGCGTGGACCAGGCGGGCAACATCTCGAAGCGGCAGAGCGCGACGAGCTTCCACTTCGCGCGGCACGGCGGCGCCTGCCCGCTGTGGCACGTGCACGAGGCCTTCGCGCAGCCGGGGCGTTTCCTCACGCAGATCGCGGAGATGCCCGACGGCAGCCGCTTCTTCGGCATCGCACGGACCATCGAGCGGCACGGCGGCGGCGGCTACCTGGCGCGGCGCAAGCTGTTCGCGATCGGCCTGGGCTGCGACATCTCGCATGCGCGGGAGCTGGTGTACGCGGAGGGCTTGAGCTTCGACGAGCGCACGGTGTCCAAGCAGGCGATCCCCATCGGCCCCGGCTGCCGCGTCTGCCCGCGCGAGCACTGCGTGCAGCGCGCGTTCCCGCCGGCCGGCAAGGCGCTGGTGGCGGACAGCGACAGCGAGTCGCTGGTGTCTTACCGCTTCACCGGCTGAGGAATGCCATCATCGGCCTCCGACGCCTCGCCGAGGGCGCCTAATGATGTTCAGGATCAACGCTGGAGCGGATGATGAAGCGCAGTACCCCACCCCACCCCGACAAGCGACAGCGCCCCGGCGATGAACGCGCGTTGCCCACCGCGGAGCGCGCGGAGCTGCAGCGGCAGGGTGCCAAGGCCGCGGCCCGCGGCGACGGGACGTCCGGCAATCCGATGGACCAGACCTCCAACCTGCCCACCAGCACCGGGGAATGCGCCGACCTGTGGCAGGAGCGCAAGGATGCGTGGCAGAGCGGCCATGAAGCCCAGTCGAGGACCGACGACGCCGCCACGACCCGCAGCGACAGCGACCGCACGAAGGACGAGCACTGAGCCGTCCGGCGTCATGCATGAGGCGCATGAGGCGCATGAGGCGCATGGGGCCCACGAGGCGCTCCAGGCACGGTCAGCCCATGCACAATCCCCTGCCAAATGCGCGGCTCGCCCATCCTCTTCCTTCGATACGTCCGACGGCTCCTGGTGGCAGGGGCACTGGCCCCGCTGCTGACGCTGGCCGGCGCCAGCCCGGCGCCGTCCGCTCCGATGGCCTCGGGGACCGCCGCGGTCGCCCCCGTCGCGGCGCCGGACATCCTGACGCGCGCCGACGAAGACCTGCAGCGCGTCGACCGGGCGAAGCGGCTGCTCGGGGCGGCCGACCCGTCCGAACGACTGGGCCGGGAACTCGACACCATCGCGCGGCCGGTCAACGCCAAGCTCAACGCCGCCGCGGGCGGTGCACTGCGCACGCTGACGGTCATGCGCCTCGAGAGCCTGGCGCGACACTGGGACTTCGACGACCGCCGTTTCGCGCGATGGGAAGAGCGGTCCGACCGGGCGCTGTCCCCGTACGCGGAGGCCGCCCTCCAGTTGGCCCAACGACGCGCGGCGTGGTCGGCCACGCGCGCGGCGGGCCTGCTCGACGGTCTTCCGCCGGCGCTCTCGGCGCGCGTCGACACGATGCTGGCGCAATTCGATGCGTCCGAAGCGGCGCTGAGCGTCGTGCTGGCGAGGCAGTTCGACCTGACGCAGCGCGCGAGCGAGCTGAAGGCCCGCATCCAGTCCGGGCGTGACGAGGTCGATGCGGCCATCGACGAGATCGACCGTCAACTGCTGCGGACGGACGTGCCGCCGCTGTGGCACGAGTTCAGACCTGGCACCGGCACGGCCGGAGCGATCGCCGCGATGGCGCGCGGCTTCGACATCGAACGCCAGTTCGCGGTGGACTACCACGCCGCCGACGGCGGCAACCAGCAGGCGCTGCGTCTGTTCCAGATCCTGCTGCTGCCGCTCATCCTGTGGCTGGCGGTGCGCGCCCGCCGTGCCCCCGATGATGGCGCCCCCGGCCACGTGACGCGCGCGCTGCGTCGCCCCGTCTCGTCCTGGCTGCTGCTCGCGATGCTGGGCGTGCTGGTGCTGGAGCCCGACGCCCCGCTGCTCGTGCAGGAAATCGCCCTGGTGCTGGCGCTCGTCCCGGTGTTGCGCCTGCTGCCGTCGGGCACGGTGCGCGCGCTGGGCGTCTGGCCTTACGTCGCGGTGGCGCTCTACATCGCCGACCGCCTGGGGGTGGCCGTTCCGGCCGACGTCGGCCTGTACCGCCTCTACACGCTGGCCGTGAGCGTCCTGGCCATGGGGCTCACCGTGTGGCTGCTCCGACGCGCGCCTCGTGACCGCCCCGCCGGCGAAAGCCGTCTGCAGGCGGCGGTCCGCCGGATCAGCTGGATCGTGCTGGCCGTGCTCACGGTCTCCGTCGCCTCCAACATCGGCGGGAACATCTCCCTCGCGGAGACCCTGACCAGCGGCGTGATCGACAGCGGCTACATGGCCCTGCTGCTCTACGCGGGCGTGGCGGCGGTGCGCGGCATCCTGCACGCGCTCGTGCGGCAACCCGAGCTGGCGCAGCGCAAACTCGTCCGGCAGCATGGGCCGACGCTGGAGGTGATGGTCACCCGGCTGCTGGTCCTCGCCGCCTGGCTGGGCTGGCTCGTCTACAGCATGGACCGGTTCCGCGTGCTCCGCCCGTTGCACGCCATCGGGACCCGGGTGCTGGATCTCGGCGTCGACGTGGGCGAGGTCTCCATCCATCTGGGCGATGTGCTGGTGTTCCTCCTGTCGAGCTGGCTGGCGTTGTGGGTGGCCCGCGCCGTCCGTCGACTGCTGCGCGACGAGCTGCCCCACCACGCCGCGCTGCCGCGCGGCGTGGGCAACAGCATCGCCTCGCTGAGCTACTACGGCGTCCTGCTGTTCGGCTTCCTGGTGGCGCTGTCGGCGGCGGGCTTCAAGGTGAGCCAGCTCGCGCTGGTGTTCGGCGCCTTGGGCGTGGGCATCGGATTCGGACTGCAAGGCGTGGTCAACAACTTCGTCTGCGGCCTGGTGCTGATGTTCGAGCGTCCGATCCAGCCGGGGGACCTGGTCGACGCCGCGGGCACGTCCGGCACCGTGCGCGAGATCGGCCTGCGCGCCACCATCTTGCGCACCTTCGACGGCGCCGACGTGGTGGTGCCCAACGGCCTGCTGCTGAGCGGGAACCTCACGAACTGGACCCTGTTCGACCGCAGCCGCCGCATCGAGATCGCGGTCAACGTCGCCTATGGATCGGACCCGGCCCAGGTGCTGGCGGTGCTCGGCGCGGCGGCACGCGAGACGCCGGGCGTGTCCGGGCATCCGGCGCCGGTGGTGCTGATGACCGGCTACGCCGACAGCGCGCTGAACTTCGTGGTGCGCGTCTGGACGCAGGACGTCGGCGGATGGACGACCCTGCGCGGCGAGCTGCTCGCCCGCGTCCTCGCGGCGCTCGATCGCGCCGGCATCGACATCCCGTATCCGCAGATGGACGTGCACCTGCGCAGCATGCTGGACAGCGCGGAGCCCCACCCGCGGTCTCAGTCCCAGCCCTGAACCGTCTGACGACGAGCCGGGAAGTTCTCCCTGCGTTTGCTCGTCATCGGCACGGCTTACCGGGCTGTCGCCGACCCGGCGGCGGGCCTGCCGCCGTGAAGCGCCTCCCTGGATGCGTGACGCCAAGCACCGCCGTTCTGGCGCGGCTGTCCCCGCGCGACGGCGCCCAGCTTGCCTGGAATCGTTGAGCCGGGTTCCGGCACAACGAAGGTGTGATCATGAACAGCCATCCCTCCCCCGGCGGCACGCCGCCTCCCCCGACCTCGCGCCCCGAGAATGAAGACGACGATCCGGTGGGGGACAACCAGCCGGTGACCGGATCGACCGATCCGGATGCGCCGGAAGGCCACAGCGAGGGCGACAGCGAGGGCGACGTCGGCGAATCGAATTCCGGCGCCGTGCGCACCGGTGACGACGGCGGCGGTGCGCCCCGGCGATCGTCCGACGCCGATCCCGCCGACCCCGCCGTGGTGCCGGAGGAAGTGCAGGAGGAAGTGCCGGAGGAGTTGCCCGAAGGGAGCGATGCGCGCCCCAGTGACCGCCTCAACGGCCACCACCAGGAGGACTTCGCGTCGGGGCGCGCCGGGCGCCGGCCGGCATCGGACAGCACGCTGCCGCAGCACAGCCGAGGCTGAGCGGCCGCGCGCCGGCGTGCGGTGCCGGCGTCTCCCATCCGGGCGACGTCGGCCTGCCCCGTGGGTGGTATGTTGCGCGCTCCGCACCACCGGCATCCCGACATGCAAGCACCCGGTCTTCGTCTGCTCCGAGCCATCGTCCGTGCCGGACTCGCGTTGCTGCTGCCGCTCCTCGTCCCGGCCGCCGCCATGGCCGCGATGGCCGCCCAGGCGCCGACGCCGGAGCGCATCCCCCTCGCCGAGCTGCTGAAGCATCCGCCGCTGGACCAGCTCCACCACACCTCGTGGGGTCCGCGGGAAGGACTGGTCGGGCCGGTCTACAGCCTGGCGCAGACCACCGACGGTTACCTGTGGCTGGGCACCGATCGCGGCCTGCTGCGCTTCGACGGCGTCCGCTTCGAGACCTTCGAGTCCCTCGCCGGCGAGAAGCTCCCCGAGCGGTCCGTGCTCTCGCTGCGTGCCACCCCGGACAACGGCCTGTGGATCGGCTTCATGCGCGGCGGCCTCGCCCACGTCCGCGACGGCCACGTCCTGCTGCAGGAGCCGATGCGCCCCGGCGGGTTCGAAGGCGCCACGCGCGGCTTCGCACAGGAGAAGGACGGCACCGTCTGGGTGGCCAGCACGCGCGGCCTGTTCAAGAGAACCGGCGACCGCTGGCAACGGATGGGGAAGGCAGAGGGCTATCCCGAGCCCTCCCCCGATCTCATCACCTGGAACGTGCTTCTGGACGGCGACGGCAACCTGTGGGTGAACAACACCCGCGGCCTGCTGGTGAAAGCGGCGGGGCAGTCCCGTTTCTCTCCGGTCGAGACGCCAGGCACCACCCCCAATTACATGGCAGTGGATCCGACCGGACGGATCTGGGCGGTCATCAAGATGGAGCCGTTCCAGATGCGCTACTTCAGGCTGCCGCGTCCCCAGGTGCCCGGCGACGTCTTCGGCACCGGCCACCCCGTCGCCGCGAGCACCTACATGCCCATGTTCGACCGGGACGGCTACTTCTGGTCCGGTGCACGCGACGGGGTGACACGCGAACGCTTCCCCGGCGAGGAGCCCGCCGTCGGCCGGGACCTCTCGCCCGAGGCCTTGGCCCCGCCGCCCACGCCTTTCCTCCCGCTGGTGCCCGCATCGGCCGTCCCGGCCACCACGGCCGCCTCGGCAGCCGTGGCCATCACCACCGCGACCGACGGCATGCAGGCCTACACCTTCGGCCTCCCGGCCATCCAGCGCCTGACGCCGAACCAGCGCCTGAGCGGCGAGCAGGTGATGCGGCTGCTGCAGGACCGGGAGGGGTCGATCTGGATCGCCACGAACGGCGGGCTCGACCGCCTGCGGCCCACGCGGGTCTCCCTGTTCCAGTTCCCGGTTCCCATGTCCACGCTGGCGATGGCCATGGGGCCGCGCGGCGACCTCTGGTTCACGTCACGCGCCGCCATCTTCCATCTGCCGCCGGCGGGCGGCGAGCAGGAGCTGCGGCAGTACGCCGTGCCCAATTCGACGATCAGCCGGGTGTTCGTCGACCATGCCGACACCGTCTGGGTGGGCGAGATCAGAGGCCTCTCCCGTCTGGATCCCGGCGGGCCGTCCACGGTCGTACGCACCCCGGACGTTCCGAACTGGAAGGGCACGATCAAGGATCTGGCCGAAGACCGCTCGGGCACGATCTGGGTCGCCTCGCAGTTCAGTGGGCTGCTGCGCCGCTTCAGCGACGGACGGTGGGAATGGTTGTCCGGGAACAAGGGATTCCCGTCGGGCTCGCTGGCCTCCAGCATCACCGTGGATCCGCGGGGTCGCGTCTGGATCGGCTACGTCGACGGCCAGGTCCTGCGCGTCGACGAAGGCGACCGGCTCACCCGCTTCGCCGACAAGGACGGGCTGCGCGTCGGCGGCGTGCTGGCGATCACCGCGGGCAAGGGACACGTCTGGATCGGCGGCGACCGTGGCGTGCAGCGTCTGGACGACGATGGTCGTTTCCACGACCTGCGCAGCGGCTCGGCGGACGCGCTCAACAGCGTGAGCGGCATTGTCGAGACCGCCGAGGGCGAGCTCTGGCTGAACGGCGCGGCCGGCATCACCCGCATCGCGGCGGCCGACCTGCGGCGGGCGATGGAGGCGCCGGGCTTCCAGGTGCCGTTGACGCAGCTGGACACGCAGGATGGCCTGACCGGCCGGGCGGAGACCAACTGGCCGCTGCGCACGGCGCTGCAGACGCCCGACGGTCGGCTCTGGTTCGCCATGACCAACGGCGTGGTCACCGTGGATCCGGCCCGGTTGACGCGCAGCGCAGCGCCTGCGGTACTCGACATCCAGCGCGTGCTGGTGAACGGCACGGCGCTTCGACCCGACGCCGGCGGCCTCGTGCGCGCGGTCGCGGGGACCAAGGACCTGCAGGTCGACTACACCTCGCTGTCGCTGGCGATGCCCGAGCGCGCGAGCTTCAAGTACCGGTTGCGCGGGCTCGAGACGAACTGGCACGAGGCCGGCTCGCGCCGCCAGGCCTTCTATACCAACCTCGGTCCGGGCAGCTACACCTTCGAAGTGCAGGGAACGAATGAGGACGGCGTCTGGAGCGCCAAGCCTGCCACGCTGGCCATCGAGATCCCGCCGACCTTCGTCCAGTCGACCGGCTTCCGTGTCCTCTGCGCGCTGGCGGCCCTGATCGCGATCGCGCTCGTCGTGCGCATGCGCCTGCGCCAGATCGAAGCGCGGGCGCGTGAGCGCTACAGCGCCCGGCTCGACGAACGCACCCGCATCGCGCAGGACCTGCACGACACGCTGCTGCAGGGCTTCCAGGGGCTGCTGCTGCGCTTCCAGCGCGTGGCGTGGGGCATCCCCGACGACTCCCCGGCGCGCGCGGAAATGGAGCGTGTGCTGGACCAGGCCGACGCCGTGGTGATCGAGGGCCGCAACCGCGTCACCGACCTGCGCCTGCCGCCGCCCGACGTCGGCACGCTGGAGCAGACGCTGGAGGCGCTGGGGCGGGACCTTTCCGGTTTCCATGACGCGGCGTTCCGCTGCGACGTCGAAGGCACGCCGCGGCTGCTGGACGCGTGCGTGCACGCGGAGCTGGCGCTCGTGGGCCGGGAGGGGCTGTTCAACGCGTTCCAGCATGCGAAGGCGACGGGCATCACGCTCACCATCGCGTACACCGACGCTGCTTTCACGATCAGGATCGCCGACGACGGCGTCGGCGTTCCGACCGCGACGCAGGCCGACGGCCACAGCCCGGGTCACTGGGGCCTGAGCGGCATGCGCGAGCGCGTGACCCGCGTGGGCGGCAGCTTCGAGCTGCGCAGCGCGCCGGGCGCGGGCACCGACGTGCTGCTGAGCATCCCTGCCGCACTGGCCTACCGCCGGCGCGACAAGCCGCCGCGCCTACCGGCCCTTCAGCGGCGGCTGCGCGAGCTGCTGGGTCGCGTGCTGCCCACGCGAGCGCCGGGTTGAGGGCAGGTTGAGGCCGGGCTGGGGCCAGTTTGAGGCCGGGTCACGCCCGGATCGGGATCACTCGAGGATCTGGCTCACTTCAGGAACTCGACGAGCGCGTCCATCGTGTAGTCCGGCGACTCTTCCATGATCCAGTGGCCGGCGCCCTTCACGATGCGGCCGTCGACCGACTCCGCGACCAGACGTCCCTGCGCGATCAGGAACTCGCCCGAGGCCTTCTCGCCGGTGAGCACGAGCATCGGCATCTTCAGCTTGGTCTTCGACATCGCCTCGAAGTCCTTGGCGTCCTGCTCGAACGCCTTGAAGTAGCCGAAGCCGGCGTGCATGCCGCCGGGCTGCCCGTAGGCCGCCGCGTAGAACTTGCGATCGGCTTCGGGGATGGACTTGGTCTTGTCCGCGGCGAAGTCGTTCCAGAAGTGCTCGAAGTAGATGCGCTCGCGGCCGGCGACCAGCTTCTCGGGGACCTCGCCGTAGAAGTGGAAGTGCCACAGGTCGCGCAGCAGCCAGACCTTGGTCCAGTCGCCGACGCCCGGCAGGAAGGCATCCAGCAGGGCGATCTTCTCGACCTCGTCCGGGTACTGCGCCGCGTACGCGTAGGCGACCATCAGGCCGATGTCGTGACCGACGATCTTCACTTTCCTGTAGCCGAGTTGCTGCGTCAGCGCATGGATGTCCTGGGCCAGCAGCTTCTTCTCGCCGGGTCGGTCCGGCTTGCCGGAACCGCCCGCGCCGCGCAGGTCCACTGCGATCACCGGGCCGTCGGTGGCCAGGCGCGGCATCAGCGGGCGCCACATCCGGCTGGTCTGCGCGTAGCCGTGCAGCAGCACGATGGGGGTCGCGTCGCCGGAGCCGGCCGTCAGGTAATGGAGCTTCACGCCGTTCACGGTGGCGTCGCGTTCGACGATGGGGACAGGTTTCGCCGCTGCGGTCGCGGCGGTGGCGGTGGCGGCGGTCGATTGGGCCATCGCCGACGATGCCGCAAGGAGCGCACCGAGGGCGCCGACGGCGCTGATCGCGGTGCCTCCCGCGAGGAGGAGCGCCGCGACGGTGCGGCGGGTGGCGTTCGTTGTCATGAGGGATTCCTTCAGGCGGGGCAGAGGTTGCCGAATGGGGAGGGATACCTGAGCCAATGCGGCGAGGTGAGGGCGATGTTCGCCAGCGTCGGCGCGCGCCGCCATGCCGCATAGGCTCCCCCTCGCCTCCCTCTTTCGTACAGGGTAGGCAGTGCGCGGCCTGGCTTCCACCGGCTGTCACCGTCACGCGGGGGCATCTCCCGAAGGAGAGATCCCGCCCCTCCCACGAACGGGCAGAGTCGTCGCGGAGAGGATCCGCACAGAGGACACGCCCGATGACGACGACACCGCTGAAGAACGACCGGCCGATCCGCGTGATGACGGTGGACGACCATCCGATGCTGCGCGAGGGCCTCGCGGGCGCGATCGGCCTGCAGTCCGACATGCGCCTGGTGGCGGAGGCGCAGGACGGCGCGGAAGCCTTGGAGGCGTTCCGGCGGTACCTGCCGGACGTGACGCTGATGGACGTCCGGATGCGGACGATGGACGGCATCGCCGCGCTGAAGGCGATCCGCGGCGAGTTCCCGGCGGCGCGCGTCGTGATGCTCAGCAGCTTCGGCGCGCCGGCGCAGTTGCTGGAGGCGGCGCAGGCCGGCGCGGCGGGTTATCTGATGAAGGAGACGCTGCGCAAGGACCTGCTGGACACGATCCGCGCGGTGCATGCCGGCGGCCGGCGCTTCCCGTCAGCGCTGGCCATGCAGCTCGCCGAGCACGTGGCGGATCAGCACCTGACGGGCCGCGAGACGACGGTGCTGAAGCTGGTGGCCGAAGGTCGCTCCAACAAGCGGATCGGCAGCCAGCTGGACATCGCCGAGGGCACGGTGAAGGCGCACATGAAGAGCATCCTCGGCAAGCTGGTCGCGAGCGATCGCACGCATGCGGTCACGATCGCGGTGAGGCGCGGGATCATCGATCTCTGATCGGTGCGCGTCGTTCGTCGCGCGTCGACGACGATGGCCGTTCAGGGTCGCGTGGTCCGCCGCCGCTCCCGCAGCATGAACAGGTAGAGCCCTTCGACCTTTTCGCGCGCCCACGGCGTCTTGCGCAGGAACTTCAGGCTGGACTTGACGCTCGGCTCGAAGGCGAAGCAGCGCAGCGGGATGCGCTCGTCGAGGCCGTCCCAGCCGTACTCGGCGGCCAGTTCGGTCACGATGGTTTCCAGCGTCAGGCCGTGCAAGGGGTTGCGCGGTTGCTCTTGCGGCGGCGGGGCGGACTCGGTCATGAAGGGATTGTCGCCGGTCGCGAAGGACGACCCGGCGTGGCTTCGGCGTTGCTTCGAGGCTCGGGCCCGCGTGGTACCTTCATCGTCATGAGCACGAATTTCCCTGACGAAGAACGCCCCATCATCCAGGAGCCGCGCACGTGGCAGGACGAGCGCTGGACCGCGCAGGTCATCAAGAACGAGGACGATGAGGGCTGGGCCGTGGCCATGACCCTGATCGGCGAGGCCGAGCCGGCGCTGGTCGGGCCCTGGACCATGGGGCGCGACAAGAAGAATCCGAAGCCGCTCGACGCGGCCGCGTTCCACACGCTGGTGAAGACGGCCTCGGAGGTGCTGCGGCGCCACGAGCAGCAGCTGCACGCGAGGCTGCACAAGAGCGTCAAGCTGGACACGGCGAACGGGCGCATCCAGGTGCTGCTCGACATCGTGCCCGATGAAGACAACCCGTATGCGACGCTGACCGCGCTGAACGACGACGGCGAGCAGCTCGCGCAGGTCAGGGTGGCGGCCGGCTTCAAGTTCAACGAGGCGAGTGCGGCGGCGTGGGTGGAGAACGACTTCCTGAAGCCCTGACGTCAGTTCGTGCGTGAGGCTGCTGGCCCTCACCCCCGCCCTCTCCCGCAAGCGGGAGAGGGAGTGAGCGTGCACCGAGCGGACCCTCTTGCCCCCCCTTGCCCCCTCTCCCGCAAGCGGGAGAGTGTGTGAGCGTGCGCCGAGCAGACCCTCTTGCCCTCTCTCCCGCAAGCGGGAGAGTGTGTGAGCGTGCACCGAGCGGACCCTCTTGCCCCCTCTCCCGCTTGCGGGAGAGGGTTGGGGTGAGGGCCAGCGGACGTGGCAGTCAAAGAAGGCTTGACACGGTTGCTCTCCGGCGAGCGTGAGAGGGAGAGGGCGCCATTCAGACCGACTCTCGCAGCGTCTTCGCGGCGGCGACCATGTTGGTCAGCGCCGGGATCACTTCCGCCCACTGGCGGGTCTTGAGCCCGCAGTCCGGATTCACCCAGAGGCGCTCCGCCGGGATGCGCTCCGCCGCCTTCCGCATCAGGTGCACGATGTGCGCCTGCGTCGGGATGTTGGGCGAATGGATGTCGTAGACGCCCGGCCCGATCTCGTTCGGGTACTTGAAGTCGTCGAACGCGTCGAGCAGCTCCATGTCCGAGCGCGAGGTCTCGATCGTGATCACGTCCGCGTCCATGTCGGCGATCGACGCGATGATGTCGTTGAATTCCGAGTAGCACATGTGCGTGTGGATCTGCGTCTCGTCCGCCACGCCGTTGGCGGTGATGCGGAAGGACTCGACGGCCCAGTCCAGGTACTCGCGCCACTGCGACCGGCGCAGCGGCAGGCCCTCGCGCAGCGCGGCCTCGTCGATCTGGATCACGCGCACGCCGGCCTGCTCCAGGTCCAGCACCTCCTGGCGGATCGCCAGCGCGAGCTGCTTGCACGACACCGAACGCAGCTGGTCGTCGCGGACGAAGGACCAGTTCAGGATCGTCACCGGCCCAGTCAGCATGCCCTTCATCGGCTTGTCGGTCAGCGACTGCGCGTAGCGCGTCCACTCGACCGTCATCGGCTTCGGACGGCTGATGTCGCCGAACAGCACCGGCGGCTTCACGCAGCGCGAGCCGTAGCTCTGCACCCAGCCGAACTGCGTGAACACGTAGCCCTCGAGCTGCTCGCCGAAGTACTCGACCATGTCGTTGCGCTCGGCCTCGCCGTGCACGAAGACGTCGAGCCCCAGTGCTTCCTGTTCCTTGACGCTGCGCGCGATCTCGGCGCGCATCGCCGCCTGGTAGCCGGCCTCGTCGAGGCGGCCGGCCTTGTACTCGCTGCGCGCATGGCGGATCTCGCCGGTCTGCGGGAAGGAGCCGATGGTCGTCGTAGGGAACGCCGGCAGCTTCAGCAGCGCGGCCTGCTTCGCCGCGCGCTGCGCGTAGGCGGCCTGACGTTGACCCGACTTCGCATCGATCGCCGCGACCGCGGCCCTCACCGCCGGGTTGTTAACGCGCGGCGAGCGGCGACGGGCTTCGATCGCGCGGCGGTTGGCGTCGAGCTCGGCTTGCACCGAGGCGCGACCGCCCTTGAGCGCGCGGCCGAGCAAGTCCAATTCCGCCAGCTTCTGCAATGCGAAGGCGAGCCAGGATCTCACCTCGGCATCGAGCTTCTGCTCGCTCGCGAGGTCCACCGGCACGTGCAGCAGCGAGCACGAGGGCGCGATCCACAGACGCTCGCCGAGCGTCGCGGCCACCGGCTCCAGCCAGTCGAGCACCGCGTTGAGATCGCTCTTCCAGATGTTGCGGCCGTTGATCACCCCCAGCGACACCACGCGGTCCGCCGGCAGCGCCGCGGTCAGCGCGGAGACCTCATCGCGGGCGTTGACGGCGTCCAGGTGGATGCCCTGGACCGGCAGGCCGGCGGCCAGCGCCAGGTTGTCCTTCAGCGGGCCGAAGTAGGTGGCCAGCAGCAGCTTCACGCCTGACCCCGACAGCGCCGCGTAGGCGGTCTTGAAGGCCTGCGCCCAGCCGGCTTCGAGGTCGGTGACGAGGATCGGTTCATCGATCTGCACCCACTCGACGCCGTGCTCGGCGAGCGTCTCGAGCAGCGCCACGTAGACCGGCAGCAGCTTCGGGAGCAGCGCGAGGCGGTCGGAATCATCCTTCGCCTTGCCCAGCGCGAGATAGGTCACCGGGCCGACGATCACCGGCTTGGCCTTCACGCCCTGGGTCCTCGCCTCGGCCAGCTGCGCCAGCAGGCGGGAGGCGTCGAGCTTGAAGGTGGTCGACGCGTCGAACTCGGGAACGATGAAGTGGTAGTTCGTGTCGAACCACTTGGTCATCTCGCCGGCGGCGACGCCGCCGCAGCAATGCGCGTGCGCTTCGGCGCTCTCGGCGGAGCGGCCGCGGGCGACACGGAAGTAGTTGTCCAGCGTGTCGCCGTGGAAGTCGCGCACGCGCTGCGGCAGGTTGCCGAGCGTGAAGCTCATGTCCAGCACCTGGTCGTAGAACGAGAAGTCGCCGACAGGCACGAGGTCCAGCGCCTGCTGCGCGGCCCAGTGCGTCGCGCGCAGCCGGGCGCCGAGGGCGAGGAGTTCATCGCGCGTGGACTGGCCCTTCCAGTAGGCCTCCTGGCCGAACTTCAGTTCGCGCCTGGCGCCGATGCGGGGAAAGCCGAGGTTGTGGATCGTGGTCATGGAGAAGCTCCCTCCCGGGAGAACAACTGCTGAAAGGTCCCGAAGCGTAGGGACCGTTCTCCATGACGTAAAACGATATTAATTCAAGAAAACTTGAATGGGATTCACGCGGCGTGAGCAGGGAGGCTTCAGGTGTACTTCTTCTCCAACGCATCCCACTCCGGCTTGTTCACCAGCCGCTGGCGCTCGGCGAACGGGATCACCAGGTTGGGATCCTCGTCGATGCGGCGCTGCGTCTTGAGCACACCCAGCGCCTTCTGCATCCCGGCCACCGCGCCTTGCAGCGCGGCGTTGGCGTACAGCACGACGCCGTAGCCCATCTGCTGCAGCTCGCCCGCATCGGTGATCGGCGTCTTGCCGCCGATGACCATGTTCATCAGCTGCGGCGTGGACAGACGCTGCGGCAGCGCGCGGATCTCCTCCGCCTTCGTGACCGCCTCGACGAACAGGATGTCCGCGCCGGCTTCGGCGAAGCGCTGCGCGCGCTCGATCGCGGCCTCGAAACCCTGCGTCGCGCAGGCGTCGGTGCGGGCCATGATCAGGAAGTCCGGATCACGTCGCGCATCCACCGCCGCCTTGATCTTGCTCACCGCCTCCTCGGTCGAGATGACCTCCTTGCCAGTGAAATGCCCGCAACGCTTGGGCGCCACCTGGTCCTCGAGCTGGATGCAGTCCGCGCCGGCGCGTTCCAGCACGCGCACCGTGTGGCGCACGTTGAGCGCGTTGCCGAAGCCGGTGTCGGCGTCGACGATCAGCGGCAGGTTCACCGCGTCGCGGATGCGCGCGGTGTGATCGGCGATCTCGGACAGGCCCATGAAGCCCTGGTCCGGCAGGCCGAACCACATGTTGGTCACGCCGGCGCCGGTCACGTAGATCGCCTCGAAGCCGAGGTCCTCGATCACCTTGGCCGACAGCGCGTTGAACGCGCCCGGCACCAGCACGCCACGGCGTTCGTTCACCAGCGCGCGCAGCGTCTTGCGGGTCGATGTCATGTCAGTTCTCTTTGATGGTCTGAATTCGAATTCGATACGGATGTCGATGGCCAGATCAGCGGGCGCCGATCACAGCGCCTCGGCGGGCACGCGCACGGTGCCTTCCATCAGGATGCGCGCGCTGCGGCTCATCACCGCCTGCGTCACGCGCCATTGGCCGTCCGGGCCGCCTTCCTGCACCGCTTCCGCGCCGACGCGCAGCGTGCCCGACGGATGGCCGAAGCGCACCGCCGGCAGCGCCTTGCCGCCCGCGGCCTCGCACACCAGCGTGCCGGGGATCGCGGCCGCGGTGCCGATCGCCACCGCCGCCGTGCCCATCATCGCGTGGTGCAGCTTGCCCATGGACATCGCGCGCACCAGCACGTCGATGCTGTCGGCCTCGACCGTCTTGCCGCTCGACGAGCGGTAGGTCGACGGCGGCGCGACGAAGGCGAGCTTCGGCGTGTGCTGCCGGGTCTTCGCTTCGTCCAGCGTCTTGATCAGGCCCATGTGCAGCGCGGCGTGCGCGCGGATCGCCTCCAGCCGCTTCAGCGCGGCGGGGTCGCCGTTGATCGCGTCCTGCAGCTCGGTGCCCGAGTAGCCCAGGTCCTTCGCGTCGACGAAGACCGCCGGAATGCCCGCGTTGATCAGCGTCGCGCGCAGTTGGCCGCCGGGGACGAGGTCCTCCGGCATCGTCAGCACGTCCACGACGTTCCCGGTCGGGAACAGCGCGCCGCCGGCGTCGTCGCCATCGGCATCGTCATTGCCCGGATCGAGGAAGGCCAGCTCGACCTCCGCCGCCGGGAAGGTCACGCCGTCGAGCTCGAAGTCGCCGCTCTCCTGCACCTGGCCGTCGCGCATCGGCACCTTGGCGACGATGGTCTTGCCGATGTTGGCCTGCCAGATGCGCACGGTGGCGATGCCGTCGCGCGGCAGCGTGGCCGCGTCGATGAAACCCGCCTGGATCGCGAACGGACCGACCGCGGCGGACAGGTTGCCGCAGTTGCCGGACCAGTCGACCAGCGCCGTGTCGATCGCCACCTGGCCGAACAGGTAATCGACGTCGTGACCGGGCCGCGTGCTGCGCGAAATGATCACCGTCTTGCTGGTGCTCGACGTGGCGCCGCCCATGCCGTCGATCTGCTTGCCGTAGGGATCCGGGCTGCCGATGACGCGCATCAGCAGCCGGTCGCGCGCGGCGCCGGGCACGCGCGCGGCCTCGGGCAGGTCGTCGAGGCGGAAGAACACGCCCTTGCTGGTACCGCCCCGCAGGTAGGTCGCGGGGATCTTCACTTGAGGGAGAAAACTCATGACTGCTTCCGTCGTTGTTGCGGGCGCCGAAGGTCCTTCAAGGATCCTTCAGACGCCCTTCCCATGCCGTTCAGGCCGCGCTGCTCACGCGGCCTCGGCCGCCGCCAGGAAGTCCTGCGCGAAGCGCTGCAGCACGCCGCCGGCCTGGTAGACCTCGACCTCCTCGGCGGTGTCCAGGCGGCAACGCACCGGCACTTCGATGCGCTCGCCGTTGCGGCGGTGGACGATGACCGTCAGCGTCGCGCGCGGCGACAGCTCGCCCGACACGTCGTAGGTCTCCGAGCCGTCCAGGCCGAGCGTCAAGCGCGTCGTGCCCGGCAGGAACTCCAGCGGCAGCACGCCCATGCCGATCAGGTTGGTGCGGTGGATGCGCTCGAAGCCTTCGGCGACGATGGCCTCCACACCGGCCAGGCGCACGCCCTTGGCGGCCCAGTCGCGCGACGAGCCCTGCCCGTAGTCCGCGCCGGCGATGATGATCAGCGGCTGGCGGCGCGCCATGTAGGTCTCGATGGCTTCCCACATGCGCATGACCTGACCCTCGGGCTCCAGTCGCGCGAACGAGCCGGCCAGCACTTCGCCGTCGGCGCCGCGGACCATCTCGTTCTTCAGCGTCGGATTGGCGAAGGTGGCGCGCTGCGCGGTCAGGTGATCGCCGCGGTGAGTGGCGTAGGAGTTGAAGTCCTCCTCGGGCAGGCCCATCTTGAACAGGTATTCCCCGGCGGCCGAGTCCAGCATGATCGCGTTGGACGGCGACAGGTGGTCGGTGGTGATGTTGTCCGGCAGGACCGCCAGCGCGCGCATGCCGCGCAGCGTGCGCTCGCCGGCCAGCGCGCCTTCCCAGTAGGGCGGACGGCGGATGTAGGTCGACTGCGCGCGCCAGTCATACAGCGGCTCGGTCTTCGTGGTCGACGCCGCGGTGATCGCGAACATCGGCTCGTAGACCTTGCGGAACTGCTCCGGCTTCACGCTGCTGCGCACCAGCGCGTCGATCTCGTCGTCCTCGGGCCAGAGGTCCTTCAGGCGGATCTCGCGGCCTTCGACGACGCCGAGCACGTCGCGTTCGATGTCGAAGCGAATGGTGCCCGCGATCGCGTACGCGACCACCAGCGGTGGCGAGGCCAGGAAGGCCTGCTTGGCGCGCGGGTGGATGCGGCCGTCGAAGTTGCGGTTGCCCGAGAGCACGGCGGTGGCGTAGAGGTCGCGCTCGACGATCTCGCGATCGATGGCGGGATCCAGCGCGCCGGACATGCCGTTGCACGAGGTGCAGGCATAGGCGACGACGCCGAAGCCCAGCGCCTCCAGGTCGCCGAGCAGGCCGGCTTCCTCGAGGTACAGCGTGACCGCGCGCGAGCCGGGCGCGAGCGAGGTCTTCACCCACGGCTTGCGCGTCAGGCCGAGGCGCCGCGCATTGCGCGCGAGCAACGCCGCGGCGATGACGTTGCGCGGGTTGCTCGTGTTCGTGCAGCTGGTGATGGCCGCGATGATCACGGCGCCGTCGGGCATGCGGCCGGGTTCTTCGGTCCACGGGCCGGCGATGCCGCGCTCCGTCAGCGCGGAGGTCGGCAGGCGGCGATGCGGGTTCGACGGGCCGGCCATGTTGCGCACGACGCTGGCCAGGTCGAAGCGCAGGATGCGCGGGTAGACCACGCCGGACAGCGTGTTGCCCTCCCCTGACCACAGGCCGGCGGCCTTCGCGTAGGTCTCGACGAGCTGGACCTGCGCTTCCTCGCGCCCGGTCAGGCGCAGGTAGGTGAGCGTCTGCTCGTCGATCGCGAACAGCGCGGCGGTGGCGCCGTATTCGGGCGCCATGTTGGAGATGGTGGCGCGGTCACCGAGCGTGAGGCTGGAGACGCCTTCGCCGTAGAACTCCAGGTAGGCGCCGACGACCTTCTCCTTGCGCAGGAACTCGGTCAGCGCAAGCACCAGGTCGGTGGCGGTGATGCCGGGTTGGCGATGGCCGCTGAGTTCGACGCCGACGATGTCGGGCAGCCGCATCCACGAGGCGCGGCCGAGCATCACGTTCTCCGCTTCCAGCCCGCCGACGCCGACGGCGATCACGCCGAGCGCGTCGACGTGGGGCGTGTGGCTGTCGGTGCCGACGCAGGTATCGGGATAGGCGACGCCGCGGTCCACGTGCACGACCGGCGACATCCGCTCCAGATTGATCTGATGCATGATCCCGTTCCCCGGCGGGATCACGTCGACGTTGCGGAAGGCCGTGCGGCACCACTCGATGAAGTGGAAGCGGTCCTCGTTGCGGCGGTCCTCGATCGCGCGGTTCTTCTCGAACGCCTGCGGGTCATAGCCGCCGCACTCGACGGCCAGCGAGTGGTCGACGATCAGCTGCACCGGCACGACCGGGTTCACCTTGGCGGGGTCGCCGCCTTGATCAGCGATCGCGTCGCGAAGGCCGGCCAGGTCCACCAGGGCGGTCTGGCCCAGGATGTCGTGGCAGACCACGCGCGCCGGGTACCAGGGGAAGTCGCGATCCGCCTTGCCGTCGGCGAGCTGCAGCAGGCTCTCGTCGAGGGTGGCGGGATCGCAGCGGCGCACCAGGTTCTCGGCGTGGACGCGGGCGGTGTAGGACATGCGGTCCCACGCGCCGGGGCGCAGCGCCTCGACGGCGGCGCGCGCGTCGAACCAGTCGAGCGCGGTGCCGGCCAGCGGCTTGCGCCAGGTCTCGTTGAGCGGGATGGCGGAGGCGATGGTGGGTGCGGGCGTCGTGGCTGGCATCTCTGAAACTTCTCTCATGCGGTCATCGCGGTCGACGGCGTCGACCGGCTTCTCAAGGGCGCTGTGCCAGCGGGACGAAGACCTGGTCTTCCGGGCCGGTGTAGACGGCGCTGGGGCGGATGATCTTGTTGTCCTGGCGTTGCTCGATCACGTGGGCGGCCCAGCCGCTGGTGCGGGCGATGACGAACAGCGGGGTGAACATGGCGGTCGGCACGCCCATCATGTGATAGCTGACGGCGCTGAACCAGTCCAGGTTGGGGAACATCTTCTTGGCGTCCCACATCGTCTTCTCGAGGCGTTCCGCGATGTCGTACATCTTGGTCGAGCCGGCGTCCTTGGACAGCTGGTGGGCGACCTTCTTGATGACCTCGTTGCGGGGGTCGCTGACGGTGTAGACGGGATGGCCGAAGCCGATGACGACTTCCTTGGCCTCGACGCGGCGGCGGATGTCGGCCTCGGCCTCGTCGGGGGTGTCGTAGCGCTTCTGGATCTCGAAGGCGACCTCGTTGGCGCCGCCGTGCTTCGGACCGCGCAGGGCGCCGATGGCGCCGGCGATGGCCGAGTGCATGTCCGAGCCGGTGCCGGCGATGACGCGGGCGGTGAAGGTGGAGGCGTTGAACTCGTGCTCCGCGTAGAGGATCAGCGAGGTGTGCATCGCGCGTTCCCAGCCCTTGGACGGCGTCATGCCGTGGAGCAGGTGCAGGAAGTGGGCGCCGATGGACTCGTCGTCGGTTTCGACCTCGATGGAGCGGCCGTTGTGGCTGTAGTGGTACCAGTACAGCAGCATCGAGCCGAAGGAGGCCATCAGCCTGTCGGCGATGTCGCGGGCGCCGGGCAGGTTGTGGTCGTCCTTCTCCGGCAGCGAGCAGCCGAGGGCGGAGACGCCGGTGCGCATCACGTCCATCGGGTGGGCGCTGGCGGGCAGGGTTTCGAGCGCGTCCATCACGGCGGCGGGCAGGCCGCGGAGCGACTTCAGCTTGGCCTTGTAGCCGCGCAGTTCGGCGGCGTTGGGGAGCTTGCCGTGGACGAGCAGGTGGGCGATCTCTTCGAACTCGCAGCGTTCGGCGAGCTCGAGGATGTCGTAGCCGCGGTAGTGCAGGTCGTTGCCGGTGCGGCCGACGGTGCACAGGGCGGTGGTGCCGGCGGCGACGCCGGACAGGGCGACGGACTTCTTGGGCTTGAAGGCGGGGGCGCCTGCCGCGTTCGCGGTCGTGGTGTCGCTCATGGGGATGTCTCCTGGAAGTGGAATCTGGGGGGAAGCTGGACGGGCAGGCTCAGGCCTGGCCCGATGGGATCGAGGGTAGCGGCTGCCCGGCGGGCGCGGTGCGAGGGGTGATTCGGCAGGGCTTGCCGCCGTCGACGGCGACCATCTCGAAGGTGGCGCGGAGGACGTCGGAAGGGGCCGCATTGTCGATGCGGGCGTGGACCTCGACGGTCATCGAGGTGCCACCGACGCGGGAGACGCGGGAGTGGATGTGGAGGACCGAGCCTACCGGGACGGGGGCGAGGAACTGCACGTCCTTCACGGCCACCATGACGATGTCCTGGTGGCAGAAGCGCGTGGCGACCATGTGGGCGTTCTGGCCGAGCCAGGAGAGCGCTTCAGGGCCGAACAGGGTGCCGTAGTGGTTCGCGTGACGCGGCAGCACCAGCTCGCTGCGAAGCATCTCCGTCGAAGAAGCGCTCGACAGCGCGGTAGGCCAGTCCATTGCGGGTTGTGAAATGGGGAAGTTCACAATGTTCGCAGCGGATGGGCCGACGGGCAACGATGAAGTTGCGGAGGGTTGCGAAGGGAAGCGGGGGCGTTTGCGAAGGTTGTAAACCTCGCGGTGTTGAAAGGAGTCGACGATTGCAGCCCGTTGGCGCAGCCCCGTTAGGGTTTCTTGAAACTTTCGAAACGACTGGCTGCACGTTATCGCTCGCAAGCCTTCTATGCGCGCATCTTCTTTAATACGTACCGCGGACTCATGCGCGCTTGAAATCCATCGACCTTTCCGACATGCTCGGACGCCATTCGAAAAGCAGCGTGCATCTGTAGGTCCGACTGCACAATCGAAAATCGCAGAGATTTATCTAGGCCTTTTTTGAACAGAAATCACGACATCATTTGAATGATTCGAATTAGACCACTCGCGATTGCCATTCAAAATGGTTTCATCGAATTCAAGAGAAAATAATTTATCGCTTAATTTTGCGCGGAATAATTGGGCATTTTTATATTTACCACAGCGCAATATTCTACGTATTTCATCCCAAGTATTCGGAGATGCGGCACAACCAACAGTAATCGACCTTACGCCTTCCGGATCGAACCTAAAGAGGTGGATCCCACGGCCATTGTCAACGTCGGCGTCACGTAACTTTCTAATGATTCTCCACTCATTCTCGTAGGCCCACTCCGGGCTCTTCGCAAGATAGTTTGAGAATTCGTCGGATTGAATTTCCTCGAAAGTTTGCTGCGGTCGCTGAGATTGATAGACAACCTGTTCCGCACGTATGCCAAAAGCACCGCAAGAAAACTCAATTACAAATCCTTTGTGGCTACTACAGTAATGCGCCCACATCAATAGATTATTTCTTGGATCGCCTTGATGTCCAACAATCAAAGATGGGTTTTCGCTAATGTCGTAAGAAGCGCTTAGCGCGAGCACTCCGTACTCGCTAGCGCGTGCGGACACGATCGAAGAATATTCTGCAAGCCTATGAAAACGTGCGAGGGAGAAGTCTCGATCGGCATCGTCAATTGGCTCATCAGATCCCAATGCAGTTGACCCCTTGTCGACCCACTCCCTTGTTAAATGAGTGATTCGAGGGCGGAGTTCAAACGGATCATTAAAATCTATCGGTGGCGTAAATCGAATCACCCCATTCTGTAGAATGTCAACGCGCTCAGGAGCGACAAATTTGAATAATGAATTTGGCGTTTTCATTGCTTAAGCCACATTGAAAGTTTGGCGCTACGACACTCCATAACCGGGCGATCTTAGTAAACTCCTGAAAAGACATGGACTATGTATGCCACTGTCTCAAAGAAAGAAGCTTTCCGAACCCGCGCTCAAAATGGGTCAATCCTGCCGGAGCTCCGCAACCCGGTTCGCGGCAACCTCAAGTAACGTCGGATAGTCTCTCAACGTTTGGATTGCCTTGGCGCCGCGATCACGGACAAGCATGCGCGGCAGGACGCTTTGGGTAGAGACGGCGCTAGCAGAATCTGGAACCACGGCGAAAAGATCTCGCCTGTACCGGATACAGTATTCAGCCTGCGTCATGGAACCGCTCTTCAGCGCTCCTTCCACGATCACAGAGGCTGCAGATAACCCTACCTGAATACGATTTCGTTGCACGAAGTATTCGGGACGAGCCGAAGTGCCAAACGGGTGTTCAGAAACCCATAGCCCCCCATGGTCAAGAATTCTCAAAGCCAGTGGCTCATTGGCGCGGGGACTCGCCTTTTCTAGACCGTGAGCTAGAACGGCTATGGTGGGAGCGACTCCCTTGAGGGCCCCTTCATGTGCTGCAGCGTCAATGCCCAGTGCAAGTCCGCTAACCACACACCAGCCTTGAGAGGAAACATGGGCTGCGATACGTTCGGCAATACGCAATCCGTGAGGCGTTGCGTTTCGCGTGCCCACTATGGCAATTCCAGGCAGCCTTGTGAAGGATTCGAGATTCCCTCGTGCGTATATAATCGGAGGCGCGTCTGAAATTAATTGCAGCGCTCTCGGGTACGCATTAGAACCGATCAGTATAGGAATAATTCCAGCATTTAGACCACGTTCAATGTCTGCGCGAGCTTGGGCAACACTCCCATTCACTTCAGCCGGAGGTATTCCTGCATGATCCAAGAATGCATTAATTGAATCGGATTCAGGCTGAGTGCGAGCAAACGTTTCAAGTAGGGCACGGATTGCACCGGGGCTACTCCGCTTTGACCTCATCAATCCTAAAGATGCAACGGCCAGCTGCGCTTCGACTGAGTTAGTCATGATCTGCCGTCCTACCAAGTACCAAAGCAAAGGCGGAGGCTCCAGGAGCCTCCGCCATGATGAGTCTGTGTGCTGCCAGCAATGAGTTCCCAGTTGTAGCGATATCATCCAAGATGATTTTCTGGGCTGGTGCTAGCGCATGATGACTGTATCGCAAACTCCGCATGTGCACATCAAGAGCGCGGTTACCGCCATTCGACAATTTATCGATTGTTCTAGTCCGTGATAGCGAGCCTTCTCTAAACTGAATCCTCTTATCGTTAGAACACACATTCCGGGCTACCTCGCTCAGGCCGGGTGATCGAGAGCCTGCCGAATGCCCAGGTACCACAACAAATTCTGAGAGCGGGAGTCGCCACTGTCGCAATGCCGCACCTACCGCTTGCGAAAAATGTCGAACGGCTGTCGCGTGGTCCCGATTAGCTGGATCCTTCAGCGATAAAATGAGTTTTGAATGTCGATCGCATTTTGGATTCTTTACTTTATTGGCTCTATTTAGCCAATAGACGTGGTACTCAGAAAGCATCACGCAATCGATGGAATAGGGAAACTGAGAAATTTTGAATGATGTCGTCACACTGCCTCCCTCGCCTCTATGGGCGCAGGAAAACAGTGTAGAGCCATTAGTGAAGAATGCCCACCTGGCGAACAACTGCGTGGCGCGGTCGCATCTGCCGGCCCGCATCCTTGTCACAGCCTTGGAGCGGCCGAACAAAGCCGCTCGGCATGACTGCGATCAGGCGGACGTCCCCGTTACCGCTTTGAGCGCCGCTCTACACGAGCAGGTCTCCAGGACAGGTCGCCTCCGCACTAGGCGTGAGCTGCGGACTGTTCGATCATCACTTCAGTTCCAATCCCAGAAACCAACGCGCATCGCGACTCAACGCATCGACATTGACACCCAGCGACTTCACGGCAGTCCTGATCGCATTCTCCCGACAAGCTTCAAGATGCTGCTGTAGGTCGGGCAAGTTCGAACAATGTTCGTATGCGGCCGCAAAAGATCTAACTGTCGCCTGGAGCGCATTTCCGAAGCGAGTGATGTCAAGGTTTCGCACTCGAAGCTCGCTCAGGCTCCCCAGGGCGTGGATACGCCCTTTGATGGAGTCCATTTGCCGCGATGAGATGCGGAGTGAGTAGCCCGCATCGCCCCGCACTATTTCAACGCCCAGAAATTCAGCAGCCTCATGCGGGGCATAGATTTGGCTCTTACTCGCGGCACCCAAGTCGGGAATATTTAGCTCCAGTTGCAGAAGCTGCTCTCGGCAGAATCGCTCACAGTCCCGTGCAAGAGCTTCTGTTTTTGCAAAGAATGCAAGGTCGTCGGCATATCTCAATGCGCTATGACCAGCACTTTCACAAGCTAAATCGAATGGCTCAAGCATCACATTCGCGAAATAGGGGGATAGCGGCATTCCCTGGCGCACGCCTCTGCCGCGTCTTAAGCCGATCTTCCTTAACTTTGCGAGCTCGGCCTCGCTTGAAGTGCGGATCTCGCAGTTTATTGCGGATTTAAGCAGCGGCAGCAGTGACGACTGCCGTACTCGCTTAACGACCAGAGGCCAAAGCAACTGCCGGTCGATGTTGTCAAAGAACGCAGCGATATCTGTCTTGAACACCCATGGAGCATCTGCACGTAGCGCGACAGCAACGTCGACCGCATCGACCACAGATCGGTCGGGGACAAATCCATAGCTCACGCCGTTAGCCATCCATCCTGATCGTGGGCGCAAGACATTGAGGATCGCACGCTGCACCAGCCGATCTCTAACCGGAGGTACACATATAAGCCGTTGCTTGCCGTTAGCTTTTGGAACGAAAACCGGCTCCAAATCGTTGAACCTGTATCGCCCCTCTCGCAAGTCTGCCGACAATTCCTTGAGGTTTTGGTCGCGCCGCCGTTCAAAGGATTCAAGCGACTCGCCTAGCAGGTCGAAACGTCGGTAAGACGGTAGCCGCCGTTTTGGGCCAGCCAACTCCGACCACGCTTGGGATAGGTGTGCCTTATCCGAGAGCGCATGAAGCGCAGATCTGCTCATGCGGAGTTTTCAGCATGCCGGCCACTACAAGGTCCCCATCCAGCCCGCATAACGCACGTCGCCTTGGCGTCGCCTGCTTCGAGAAGCAAGGCAGACAGCCCGGCGCTGGCACAAGTGCTCCCCGCCCAAGGGCGCGTGGCACATTGTGGCCGAGGTTCGCCGTTCAGCGGCCACCACGGTGATTCCGTGGCGACGCCCAGCACCGCGCAAAGAAGAACGACAGATCTCATCAACATCCCTTTCATGTGCAGTTGCACGTTCATGGACAGGGAGACATGCCCCTTCATCGCGATTTGCTCGGCCCCGCGGGGCCGCCGACGCGATGCTCCGAGCTCCGCCTCACCGTTCCAGCGGTCCGCCTCACGGCTTCTATCAGCCCCCCAAGTTTTATTGGGGACAGGGGGCTGCACCTCGCACGTCGCCTTGGCGTCGCCTGCTTCGAGAAGCAAGGCAGACAGCCCGGCGCTGGCACAAGTGCTCCCCGCCCAAGGGCGCGTGGCACATGCCGGCCGAGGTTCGCCGTTCAGCGGCCACCACGGTGATGCCATGGAGCCCCGAACACGACTGGATATTAAATCAGTATTGGTCGTCGAACAATCGACGCGGCGATCGCGTCGATGTGCCCGGTACACGCGGTGGACGTAGGCCCACTACGACTGTTGGTTCATCTTCAATGCCCCGCCACCACCTTCCCCATCACCAAATCCGGCAACCCCGTCGCGATGCTCGGGAAGATGCAAATCAACAGCACCGCCAGCAGCATCAGCACGACGAACGGCAGCACGCCCCAGATGATGTCCCTCAGGTCGATATCCGGCGCGATGTTCTTGATCACGAAGATGTTCAACCCCACCGGCGGGTGAATCAGCCCCGTCTCCATCACGATCGTCATCAGGATCCCGAACCAGATCAGGTCGAACCCCGCTGCCTTCAGCGGCGGCAGGATGATGGGCGCGGTCATCAAGATGATGCTGACCGGCGGCAGGAAGAACCCCAGCAGGATGACCATCAGCAGCACCGCCGCCAGCAGCACCCACTTGGACAGGTGCATGCCGACGATCCACTCCGCCACCGCCTGGCTGATGTGCAGGTAGCTCATCACGTACGAGAACAGCAGCGACATGCCGATGATGAACATCAGCATGGTCGACTCCTTCAAGGTCGACGTGAGGATGGGCGCCACGTCCCGCGGCCGCCACACACCGTAGATCACCGCGATCAACCCCAGCGCCAGCAGCGCGCCGAGACCCGCCGTCTCCGACGGCGTCGCGAAGCCGCCGTACAGCGCCACCATGACGCCGATCAGCAGCAGCACGAAGGGCACGACGCGCGGCAGCATCTCGAACTTCTGACGCGTGGTGAAGGTCTCCTTCGACAGCAGCGCTGACGCTGCACCCGTGCGCTTGTATTCGGCCTCCGCCAGCGCGTACTCCTTGCGATAGCGCAGCGCCGCGTAGACGGCGAACAGCACCACCAGCAGCACGCCCGGCGCGATGCCCGCCAGGAACAAGCGACCCAGCGACTGCTCCGCCGCCACCGCGTACAGGATCATCGTGATCGACGGCGGCAGCAGGATGCCCAAGGTGCCGCCGGCCGCGATGATGCCGGCCGCGAAACCCGGGGAGTAGCCCCGCTTGCGCATCTCCGGGATGCCGGCGCTGCCGATGGCCGAGCAGGTCGCCGGGCTGGAGCCGGCCATGGCCGCGAACAGCGCGCAGGCGAAGACGTTGGCGATGCCCAGGCCGCCGGGGATGCGCCCCATCCAGACGTGCATCGCCGCGTACAGGTCCTGCCCCGCGCGGGACTTGCCGATGGCCGCCCCCTTCAGGATGAAGAGCGGAATGGAGAGCAGCGTGATGCTGGCCATCTCCTCGTAGACGTTCTGCGTGACCGTGTCCAACGCGGACGCCGGCATGAAGAGGGCCATGAACAGCACCGCCACGCTGCCGAGCGCGAACGCGATCGGCGCGCCCGAGAACATGAACAACAGCGTGACGATGCCGAACAGCGAGCCGAGGACGAGCATGCTCATGCGCCCACTCCCGATTGATTTGCCAAGTTGTTTTTCTTGAAGAGCCCGTTGATGCGGGCGGTCAGTTGAACCAGCAGTTGCAAGCTCAGCAGCGTCATGCCCATCGCCATCAGCCCGTAGGGGATCCACAGCGGCGGCGCCCAGGACGACGAGGTCGTCTGACCCTCGACCCAGGCCTCGTGGAACAGCGTCCAGGACTTCCAGGCGAAGAAGGCGCAGAAGGCCGTGCACATCAGGTCCACCAGCGCCAGGCGCAGGCGGTTGACCGAACGCGGCAGCAGGCCGGCCATGGCCTCGATGCCCACGTGCCCGCGCAAGGACTGGACGAAGGCGCCGCTGAGGAAGGTCGCCCCGACCAGGCAGAAGACCGCCGCCTCGTCCTGCCAGTCGGTGGACGCCTTCATCACGTAGCGCGAGACGACGCTGTAGGTCAGCACGATGGACGCCACCAGCAGCGCCAGCATGCCCAGCACGACCACCGCCTGGTTGATGACGTGCAGCAGCCTGGCGAGCGGCAGCAGGGCGGCCGGCGTGTCGGGGTCGATGCCCGCGACGGCCGGCTTCAGTTCAAAGCCGTGGCTCATCCCGGCCTAACAGCAGCTTCTGGGCGGCCTTGAGGATGGCCGCGCAGGACTCGTTCTTCTCGGCGAAGTCCTTCCACGCGGTGTCGCGCGCGATGACCTGCCACTTCTTCAGCGTCGCCTCGTCCATGTCGTAGACCTTGGCGCCGGCCTTCGCATAGATCGCGGCCGCGGCCTTGTCATCGGCCTTGGCGGCCTCGCGGGCGAAGACCTCCATCTCGGCCCCCACGCCCATGACGATGTCCTGCTGCGCCTTGGGCAGCTTGTTGAAGACCTCCTTGGAGATCATCAGCGGCTCCAGCATGAACCAGTAGGTGCGCTCGCGGCCCGAGGTCAGGTGCTTGGCGATCTCCTCCAGCTTGAAGGAGATGAAGCTGGTGGACGACGTCATCGCGGCGTCCATCGCGCCGGTCTGCATGGCCGCGTAGATCTCGTTGGACGGCAGCGTGATGACCGACGCGCCGGCCTGCTTCAGCATCATGTCCATCTCGCGGCTGCCGCCGCGCACCTTCAGGCCCTTGGCATCGTCGGGCGTCACCAGCGGCCGCGCGCGGCTGGCCACGCCGCCCGCCTGCCAGACCCAACTCACGATCATCACGCCCTTGTCGTCCAGCACCTTGGACAGCAGCTTGCCGACCTCCGCCGTCTTCCAGGCCGCGCCCTGCTCGTAGCTGGGCACCAGCGCCGGCATCAGGCCGGCATTGGTCTCGGCCACCTCGCCGCCGGCATAGGACAGCGGCACCAGGCTCATGTCCAGCGCGCCCTTGCGCAGGGCCGAGAACTGGGCGTTGGTCTTCATCAGCGACGAGCCCGGATAGACCGCGGCCTTGAGCGCCCCGCCGGAGCGCTTTTCCACCTCGGCGGCGAATCGGCGGCACAGCCGGTCGCGGAAGTCGCCTTCGGTCAGCGTCCCGCTGGGGAACTGGTGCGAGATCTTCAGCGCGCCCGCCTGGGCGTGCGCGGTGGGCAGCCAGGCGGCTGCGGCAGTGCCTGCGGCGGCACCCATCCATTGGCGTCGGGTGAGGGTCATGCTTGTCTCCAGGTCCGCCATGGGTGGCGGTATGCGGGCGGAGTGTCAAAGCGGCCCCCGGCGCGATCAATCAACCTGGCGTTGCGACCTTTACCGCCGACGGAAGGATCGCGGGCTAACCCTGAGGGGCCTGCTCAACGCACGAGCAGTTCCTCGTCCACCCAGCGGCGGAGCAGCAGGCCCAGTTCCGCGGCGACGTTCAGCTCGGGCTGCGCTTCGGCCAGATCTGCACACGTTTCGGCGAACGTGCGACCTGACGACAAGGCGTTCAGCGCCTGGGACTCGAGCGAGCCCAGGCTTCTGAAGTGCGGGGAATGGCCGCGCCGCCAGATCAGCAGGTCCAGCGGCACCGCCAGCGGCTGCGCGGCCGGGGGCGTCTCGTCGCCGTCGAGCGCCTGCCACAGCGCGAGTGTGTTGAAGGACTGCGTCAGGCGCGCGTAGCTGGGCGGCAGCTGGAGTCGCAGGTCCGCCCAGTCCTCGGGCGCCAGCGACGCCAGGTCGGACATCGTGAGCGGGGGCGCATCGGCGGCGTCAAACGCGCTGCGCAGCGCCCAGTCCAGCGCGGCCAGCTCGGCGATCTCTCCGTCGTCCGGCCACCGCTGCGACAGCCACCGGGCGAAGTCCATCCCGTACCAGCGCAAGCTGAAGTGCTGCGAGCCGCGGAGTTCGACAAAGGCCAGCGCCTCGCGCTCGAACCAGTCGTCGCCGAGGTATCGCCGCGTATGACCGTAACTGTCCGCCAGCGTCTCGTGCAGCCGCGCGCGATAGGCATGGTGGTAGATGTCCAAGCGTCGCTCCGCGGAGATGCCGGGACCACGACGCAGCTGGGTGTCGATCTGGCTGGGTTGCCCGATCAGGTAGGCCTGCAGCGACTGCTGCAGGTCCAGGAGTTGAAGTGGCTGCAGCGGCTGAAGCGGCTGCAGCCGCCGGAGGGACTGAAGGGGCTGAAGGGACTGCTCGATGGCGTTCATGCGGCCTTCCTTCCGGCGTCGCCGGGCCAGGTGGTTGCGGTGATCACGCGGGCCTTGTCGAGTTCCACCAGCAGTTCCGACAGCGGCGGAATGTGGTCGTCCCGTTCGATCATCGTCGCCACCGGGCCGAATCGCCGGAGGGCCTCGGCGTACAACTGCCAGACCGGCTCGGCCACCGGCTGGTCGTGCGTGTCGATCAGATGGTCGCCGTGGTCGCTGTGGCCGGCGACGTGGATCTGCTGCACGCGATCGGCGGGCAACGCATCGAGGTAGGCGAGCGCATCGAATCCATGGTTCACCGCGCTCACATGGATGTTGTTCACATCGACCAGCAGCAGGCAGTCGGCACGTCGCGCGACCTCGGCCACGAACTGCGCCTCGGTCAGGCTCGAGTCCGCGTAGTCGAGATAGCTGGAGACGTTCTCCACCACCAGCCGGCGGCCAAGCGCGTCCTGCGCCTGACCGATGTTGCGCACCACCACCCGGAGGGCCTCGTCCGTGTAGGGCAGGGGCAGCAGGTCGTGCAGATGGCGACCGTGGACGCCCGTCCAGCAGAGGTGATCGGAGACCCAGAGCGGCTCGACGCGACGGGCCAGCGACGCCAGCTGCCGCAGGTAGTCCGCGTCCAGGCCCGCCACGGCGCCCAGGTTCATCGAGACGCCATGCATCACCATCGGAACCTTCGCGCGGATGCCGTCCAGCATGGCCAAGGGCTTGCCGCCGGGCACGAGGTAGTTCTCCGAGATCACTTCCAGCCAGTCGACCGGCTGGGGCGCCTCGAGGAAATCTCGATAGTGCGTGCTGCGCAGACCCAGGCCGAAGCCCGGGCTGGTCTGCGCGACGCGCGATGCGGGTCCGGGCTTCGCGGGCATCACGGGGTCACTTCTTCGCGGCCAGATCGCCGATCGTGCCGCCGGCGCTCAGGCACGACGCGGCGTCCATGCCCTTGAAGCTGTGACCCTTGCAGGCGTTCTGGCCCTTGCAGGCGTTCTCCGTGGTCTTGCAGTCCGCGTTGCCCTTGCACTCGTGCACGCCGTAGCAATGCACCTTGTCGCTGGCCGCCACGGCCAGTCCGCTGCTGCCCTGCGGGGCGGGCGCCGCCTGGACGGACAGGGCGAACAGGGCGGCGGCAGCGGCCAGGGCGGCGGATTGGGTCTTGGTGATCATGGGGTGCACTCCGAAAGAAGGTTCAGGTTGATGAAGCGGAGCGCTCCTGCGCGTTCCGCACCCTTCTATTCGTAGCCACCACGGCGGAGGTTACAGCGCCCGGAAAATTTCTTTTGTCCGAGGCCCAATGACAAAGCCGCCCGAAGGCGGCTCTATGACCAGACATCGTTCGTATGGAACGCCTCGGAGGGGTCCGAGGCGCCCGGTTCAAACGCTCACTTCAGCGTGTAGCTCTGCTGCGCCGTGTCATACGCGCCGTTGCGCGCCGGATCCCAGTACGTGAAGTTGAAGCGCACGATGTCGCCCTTCTTCAGACCTGACACCGTGTACGCGTTGCCGCTGCCTTCCTTGAGCATGCGCACGTTCAGCTGGCCACCGCCGTTGACCGTGTAATGCACGTCGGCCCAGGTGCCCGTCGCCTGCGAGAACTTCACCGTCGTCGCCGTCGGCTGGCTGATGCCATCCGGCGTGGTCGGCGTGGTGGGCGGGTTCGGATCGGTCGGCGTCGTCGTTCCCGTGTCCAGGTACACGTCGTCGATCGCGAACTGGAAGGCCTGCGCCGGCAGCTTGGTGTTGTCGCCCGAGAACATGAAGATGTCCGCGATCGACTGCAGCGCGACCTTCGGTCCGATCAGCGTCGACACCGGCACCGTCGCCGTCGCCCATTCGCCATTGCGCACCAGGCCGAAGGCCGTCGTGTTCGCCGGGAAATTGACCCAGTTCTGGTTGGTGTAGGTATCGCCGATGCCGATGTTGAACGACACGTTCGCCGGGATCTTGATCTTGAACTTCAGATTCCCGTTGCGGTAGTTGGTCAGGTCACGCAGCTGGCGCGCCTGGATGCCGCCGCCGAACCACTGCCCCGGCGTGTTGTAGCTCCACGCGATGACGTTGGTGCCCTCGGCCGGCTGGATGTTGCCCGCGCCGGTCGACGCGCCGTTCCACAGGAAGATGTCGGACGTGCTGCCCGCCACCAGCTTGTTGCTGATCGCCGTGTTGTCCGTGAACACGCCGAACTTGCCCGCCGCTTCCGGCACCGTCTGGTTGCCCAGCTTCACCTCGCCCTTGCCGTCGAGCTCGTACACGCGGACGTAGTCCACGTACATCGTGCCCGGCAGCGGCGCCGTCACCTGCGAGGGATTCGCCGCGTCGGTGAAATTGCCGCCGACCGCCAGGTTCAGCAGGAAGTAGTACGGCGCGCGCAAGGCGTCCGTGTTCACCGGCAGCGGCTGGTCGTACATGTCGTGCTCGCCGTCGTTGTCGACGACGGTGAACCGCATCTGGCTTTCGGTCCAGTAGAAGCGGTACTTGACGAAGCGGTTCGCGAACGAGGTCGTCGGCTTGTACCAGTTCTTGGTCTGCCACGCCGTCGATGCCGCGCACGATTCATTGCCCGGCACGCAGGCCGCTTGCGCCCACGTGATCACGTTGGCGCCGACGAAGTAGTCCGGCCCCGGCGCGCCCGCGGCGGCCCAGGCCGAGGACTTGTGGCCCAGCTCGGCGATGTCGATCTCGCCCTTGCGCGGCCAGACCTGCGGGCTGGTGCCCAGCAGCCAGGCCGCCGGCCACAGGCCCGTCTGCAGCTGCGGCGTCGCCATGCGGATCTCGATCATCCCGTACTTGACCTGCACCTTGTTGAAGGTGTCGAGCTTGCCCGAGGTGAACTCGTTGCTGCCGATGGTCTGCCTCAGCGCGCGGATCGCCAGCGCACGGGTGCCGGCTTCAAACGGCACGTCGGCGATGGAGAGGTTGTTCGGGCTGTAGTACTCGAGCTCGGCATTGCCGTAGCCGCACAGGTTGATCTGGCAGCCGTTGCCGTCGTACGGCGTCCAGAGCGAGGTGTTCAACGAGGCCCCGTTGAACTCCTCCGACCACAACAGGCGGCCGATGGTCGGGTTGGTCACGCTGGCGTCGGCCTGCGCGGCGGCAGTGACCAACAAGCCCAGCGCGGTAGCGCGCAGGAGTCCCTGCGCGTCGAAGCGGTTCTGCAATCCCATTCATGTCTCCAAGAGGTGTCGATGGTGTGTGCAGGGCACCGATGGGCGCGGTCCGGCCAGCGCTCTGTCGTCGCTCGTCCAGGTCCGTGACTTGTCTCCTGCGCCAACCATCCTAGGCAAGAAACCCGGATTCTGAAAGCGCTTTCATAAAATTGGGGTTTTGGATTGCAACGGCTTGAAAGCAGCGGTGGGCGCTGGGGGGCCGGCGCGCGGCCCGGAAGGATCGGGGCGCGCAGGCCCGGACGGACACGCCAGCCTGCGGCAGGCGGATCTCATTGGCCGGTCAGATTTCTTTCAGCAGCGTGTCCGCGATGCGCAGGCTCAAGGCCGCGCCGGTGAGCGTCGGGTTCATGCACGAGGCCGACGGCATCACGCCCGTCCCCGCGATGAAGAAGTTGGGATGGTCATGCGTGCGGCAGTCGCGGTCCACCACCGAGTCCTTCGGATCGTCGCCCATCAGCGTCGTGCCCATGATGTGCTGGCGGTCCTGGTGCTTGGTGTCCATCTTCAGGACGTCCGCTGCCATCAGCTTGGCCATGCGCTCCAGATCCTTGACCGCGAAGTCGCGGCCCGCGTTCCAGTAGTCGTTGACGCTGTAGTAGATCTCCGGCACCGGGATGCCGATGGCGTCCTTGTGCGTCTTGCTCGGCACGATGCGGTTCTGCGGCTGCGCCTCGGTCTCGAAGTCCACCGCCACGTTCAGCGAGCGCGCCGAGCGCTTGCGGATCTCCTCGTCCAGCTTGGCGCCCATCACGCCCTTGGCCAGCAGCTCCGACGCGATCTGCTGCGTCGTCACGGTGTTGCGGAACTTGGTCTTGTAGCTGGGGATGTCCTTGCGGAACGGTCCGTCGCGGTAGTTCAGGTAGACCAGCAGCTCCGTCGGGCCCTGCCCCGGCCAGACATCCTCGTTCATCATGATGTTCATGCTGATGCCGGTGTGCCCCATCAGGTTGCGGCCCACCTGGTCGGAGGAGTTGGCGATGCCGTTCGGATACTTCTCCGAGGTCGACATCAGCAGCAGCTTCGGCCCTTCGATCGCGTAAGCCGCCAGCACGAAGTGCCGCGCCGTCAGCGCATGCGAGCTGCCGTCCGGCTTCTTGTAATGCACGCGCGTGATCTTGCCGTCCGGACCCGCCTCGATGCGATAGGCCACCGCGTTGTCGAGCAGCTTCGCGCCGGCGCGTTCCGCGACGTCGATGTGCATGGAGCCATCGTACTTCGCGCCGATCGGGCAGACCGGGTTGCAGTTGTTGTTGCCCGCGCAGACCGGCCGGTTGCCGTAGGGGCGCGACGCGCGGCCATGCGGCTCGATCACCGGGTGGTAGCCGCCGGGCTTGAGCATCTCCGCCACCCGCTTCATGAAGTAGGGCTCGTTGAGCGGCTTCATCGGGAAGGGCTCGGAGCGCGGCGGGCTGGCCTCGCCGCCGTGGCCGCTCTCGTCCTGGCCGTCGACGCCGGACACGCCCAGCTCCGATTCCGCCTGGCAGTAGTAGGGCTCGAGCTCGTCGTAGCCGATGGGCCAGTCGCGGCCGCGGCCGTAGAGCGACTTGAGCTTGAAGTCGTTCGGGATCATCCGCCACAGCGCCGAGCCGAAGTGCCAGGTCGTGCCCCCGACCACGCGCAGGTACTTGGTCGGATAGGACACCGGCCCGGTCTGGCGCAGGTAGTCGCCGTAGGTCGACGGGATGTGCGGCGGATTCGGGAACGGGGACCCCGCGCCCTGCAGCTTCATGTTGGCCAGCGAGAGCTTCACCGGCGCGTTGCGGAAGGTCTCGACGATGTCGGCGCGGCGCACGCGCGGACCGGCTTCGAGAATGATGACGGACTTGCCCGCCTTGGCGACGCGGCTGGCGATCAGCCCGCCCATCACCCCGGACCCGATGACGATCAGGTCGGCGTCGTACTGTGTGCTCATGCGGTCTTGCGTTCGTTGGTTGCGGCCGGGGTCACAGGCGTGGTCACGCCCGGCTTGTCGCCCCAGGAATCGGGGCCGGCGCCGTAGGTCGGCACCACAAGCACGTCCTTGGTCGGGCGGTACATCAGCGCTTCGGCGTAGCTGATCAGCTCGGCGTCGGCGTCCTGGCCGACGATGCCCAGATACCACGCCGAGACGATGCGCGTGGTCGCCGCGCGCAGCGTGTCCTGGAACTCGGGCGTGTCGAGGAGTTGCTCGACGGTCGCGGCCTGGGTGCTGCGGATCAGCGCCAGCAGCGCGCGGGCGCTGTCGCCGAACTGCGGATCGCGCTTGGCCAGCGCCACCTGGTAGCGGCCGGCGAGCGTCGCATCCAGCGGCTGGCCGCCGGTCAGGAAGACCGAGAGGCGCAGGAAGTCGGTGACCGGCAGCGCGGCCGCGGCGGGTGTCGCGCCAGCGGTGCCGGCGGCGCTGGCGGCGGTCGCTGCGAGACCTTCCCGCGCGGCCAGCAGCCCGGCGCCGCCCAGGGCCAGCGCGGTCCCGGCCAGCGAGGCCATCTCCAGCAGGCTGCGGCGCGAGAGCGAGCGGCTCAAGGTCTGCGAGGGATCGTGTTCATGGATCATGGAGGGCTCCGTTCAGAAGGCGCCGCGCAGACGCCGGGCGCGTTGCACGCGGCGTCGGCGACGCAGCACGAGGGCGATCAGCACCAGCAGCACCAGCACGACGGCCGGCACCATGAAGGGCTGCGCCTTCGCGAGCAAGGGCTTGGGTCCACCGGCGCGGGCGACGCGGACATCCTCCAGGCTGACCTTCACCGCGGCGTTGCCGTAGCGGCCCAGCACGTAGTTGGAGAGGTCGGCGATCTCCTGGTCGTCGAGGCGGTCGGTGAAGGAGGCGGCATCGCCGAAAGCCGGCATGAAATGCGGCTTGCCGGCGACGGTGCGGTCCACGCCGTGCAGGATGGTCGCGATCAGGTTGTCGGCGCGGTCCCCGCCGGTCGCGCTGTTGTGGAACAGCGAGGGGTACTCCCCATTCGAGGTCCCCGTCCCGTTCTCCTGATGACAGTGCGCGCAGCTGGCGCTGAACACCCGCCAGCCGGGATCGACGTCCTGGAGCCCGCGCAGCGCGACTTCATCGCGGGACGCCTCGCCGAACGCGTGACGCGCCTTGCCGCCGGCCGCCGCGGCGGCGTCGGCCACCGCCGGCGTCCGCTTCAGGAAGGCCGCGATGGCGCGCAGGTCCGATTCCGGCAGGTGCTGCAGGCTGTGCTCGATGGCCTCCGCCATCGGGCCGGCCGCCTGCGCCTTGCCATGGACCTGACCCGTCTTGAGGTACTGCACCAGCTCGTCGTCGCTCCAGCCGCCGATGCCGTGCACCGGGTCCGAGGTGATGTTCGGCGCGAACCAGGGACCGACATTGGCGCCCGACAGGAACGGCTGGCCGAGGTCCTCCGCCATCAAGGGGTTGCGGGGCGTGTGACAGGTGCTGCAGTGCGCGAGCGCACCCGCGAGGTAAGCGCCGCGATTGACCGCTTCGGACCTGGCGGGGTCAGGCCTGAAGCGCTCGTCCTTCAGGAACAGCGCGTTCCACACCGCCATCGAGGCCCGCACGCTGAAGGGGAACGGCAGATGCGTCTCGGCCACCGGCTGGTCCACGGGCTTCACGTCGTGCATGAAGTAGGCGTAGAGCGCCGCGGTGTCGTCGTCCGACAGCTGCGTGTACGCGGTGTAGGGCATCGCCGGGTAGAGATGGCGGCCGTCGCGGCGCACGCCCTGGCGCAACGCGCGTTGGAACTCGGGCAGCGTGTACCCACCGATGCCGTGCGTCGTCGACGGCGTGATGTTGGTCGCGACGATGGCGCCCATCGGTGACTCGATCGCGTAACCGCCCGCGAAGGGGGCGCCCCCCTTGGGCGTGGTGTGGCAGGCCGCGCAGTCGGCCGCGATCGCCAGCTGCCTGCCGCGCGCGATGAGCGCCGCATCGACCGGCGGCTGTTCCGCCAGCGCCCAGCCCGGGCAGGCGCACAGCGCCAGCATCGAGAGCGAGCGCGCTGCCGCGCCACGCGGTATCCACCTCGTGAAATTCATCCGTTCGACCCCAGTCCGTTGCTCGTGCGGGGACGACCGATGCCTCGCCGGTGCCCCACGCCCACTGGATTGGTACCGGTACCAATCCGTATCGACGGATTTTGCATACGAATGGGTTCACCAAAGCGAAGAGAACGAGCGGCAGTCGCACTGTCGACGATGCGCAGCCTCTGCTCGCACGGAATTCCAGGGGGCCACTCGCTGTGATCCGAAACGGCGCGGCGCACGTACAGGCGAAGGCCCCCCATGGCTTCACCGGCGTGCAACGCCGGCTTCCCCGCACGCCCATCGCTTATGTCGTCGTCCCTTCGTCCGACCGCTGGATTTCTCTCGATCGACTCGCGTCGCCGCATGCGGCGGCTTCCTGCGGCCGTGCTGCCCGCATCGATCCCGGGCTCGCCGGCCGCACCGGGATGAGCGCGATGAGGGGCGCCGTGCGGTCCCTCGTCGTCGTCCTCGGCGACCAGCTCGACGCCCAGTCCTCCGCCTTCGACGACTTCGACCCGCGCGTCGACCGGGTGTGGATGGCGGAAGTGCGCGAAGAGTCGACGCACGTGTGGTCCAGCCGGATCCGCATTGCGCTGTTTCTCGCGGCCATGCGCCATCACGCCGACCTCCTGCGCCGCCTGGGTCGGGACGTCGACTACGTGGCGCTGGACGACGCCGACAACACGGGCAGTCTGGGCACCGAGTTGTCGCGCGCGTTGCAGCGCTGGCAGCCGCTGCGCGTGCTGATGACCGCGCCGGGGGACTGGCGTGTCCTGAAGGCGCTCCGGGCCGCGGCCGCGCAGTCGGGCTGGACGCTCGAGCTGCGGGACGACCGCCACTTCTTCTGCACCGTCCGCGAGTTCTCGGCCTTCGCCGGCGAGCGTCGGCAGCTGCGGATGGAAACCTTCTACCGAGAGATGCGACGGCGGCATGAGGTCCTGATGGAAGGGGACGAACCCGCCGGGGACCGCTGGAACTTCGACGCGGAGAACCAGCAGCCCTTCCCGCGCGGCGGTCCGGTCTTCCTGCCGGAGCGGGTCGGCTTCGCGCCGGACGCCGTGACCCGGGAGGTCATCGCGCTGGTGGCGCGGGCGTTCCCCGACCACCCCGGCTCGCTGGACGACTTCGACTGGCCGGTGACGCGCGAGCAGGCCCTGCTGGCCTTGGACCGCTTCATCGCGGAGCGCCTGCCGGAGTTCGGCTGTTGGCAGGATGCGCTGTGGCCGGACACGCCGCGGCTGTGGCACGCGCAGCTGTCGGCGGCCATGAATCTGAAACTGATCGGTCCGCGGGAGGCGGTGTCGCGCGCCGAGCAGGCCTGGCGCGCGGGCCACGCACCGCTCGCCAGCGTGGAGGGCTTCGTGCGACAGGTGCTGGGCTGGCGGGAGTACGTCCGCGGTCTCTACTGGACACGCATGCCGGCGCTGGCGCAGGCCAATGCACTCGGCGCCGAAGCGCCGCTGCCGCGCTTCTTCTGGACCGGCGACACGGACCTGGTCTGCCTGGCCGATGCGCTGCGGCAGACGCTGCAACGGGGCTATGCCCATCACATCCAGCGGCTGATGGTCACCGGGCTGTTCTCGCTGCTGCTGGGCGTGCGGCCTGCCGCGGTGCACGAGTGGTACCTCTCGGTCTACGTGGACGCGGTGGAATGGGTGGAGTTGCCCAACACGCTGGGCCGGAGCCAGTACGCCGATGGCGGCGCGATGACCAGCAAGCCCTACGTCGCCAGCGGCAAGTACATCGAGCGCATGAGCAGCGGCCAGTACTGCGCACGCTGCCGGTACCGGCCCGAGCTCCGCGTCGGCCCGCAGGCCTGCCCGTACACCACCCTCTACTGGGACTTCCTGCTGAAGCACCGTGCGCGCTTCGCGCGCCATCCGCGACTGGGGGCGCAGGTCCGCCACCTCGATCGCCTCGCGGACGAGGACGTGCTGGCGATCCAGGCGCAGGCGGGCCAGCTCCGCGCCCACTTCGCCGAACAAGGTTAGAAAAAGCCGGCTGGATGCACTACGCGTCACCGGGGCCGGGGCCGGGGCCGGGGCCGTTCATCCTGTGGGCGCCCGCCTGGATCCTGGCCTTGTCGGCGCCGTTCGCGACCTTGCTGCATTAGGGTTTTCACTGATTCTTGATGCCCTTGAACGTCCCGGACAGAGCTCCTAAATCCGTCTCGACCCGCCATCAATCGATTCGGATGAGGACTGGATCATGGCCAAGCAGCTCGATACCTCCGGCGTTTCCACGAAGCGCTCCGCGCGACGTTCGCGGCTCCCCCTGAGCCCGTCGCAACTCCAGGCCTACCTGCTCGCACGCGAGACGTTGCGACGCCTCAAAGGCCCGTCGCGCCCCGTCTTCGCGCGCGATCCCTCCAGCCGACAGACAGACGCCGGGCCCTCGCCTCAGGACCGCTGAGCGGTCGGGCCGGGAAGGCGGATTTCAAAGACCGACGCGGTGCCGCGTCGACATCCTTCATCGACCACGGAAAGGAGTTCTCTCATGTTCGATACGACATTCCATCGTCCTCACGGCCTGCTGGAGCAACTCTCCCAGTTGCAACAGTCGCTCTCGCGCTCGCTGACATCGGAGGGCTTCCCTGACGGCATCCGCGCCGCGGCCGCGGGCAGCTTCCCGCCGATCAACGTCGGGCGGGCCGAGCGGTCCGTCGAGGTCTACGCCTTCGCGCCCGGCCTGGATGCGCAGACCATCGACGTGACGGTCGAGCGCGGTGTACTGAGGATCTCCGGCGAACGACGGCCAACCGAACGCCGCAGTGCCGAGACGGTGCAGGTCTATGCCGCGGAGCGCTGGCATGGCCGGTTCAACCGCGCCGTCACCCTGCCGGACGACGCCGACACCGGCAGCGTCGAGGCCAGCTACCGCGACGGCGTGCTGCGCGTCAGCGTCGGTCTGCGCGAGGCGGCCCGCCCGCAACGCATCAACGTGCAATGACTGGATGACCCATCGCAAGGAGCTTGTCATGACTCAACAGAACCAACTGACCCGCAGCGAGGCTGAACGCGACGCCGTGGCCGCCAACGACGCGTCGTCGACGCGCCGCCCCACCCCGGGCGCACGTGCGACGGCGCAGCCGGCGGTCGAGATCCTCGAGGACGGTGCCGGCATCACGCTGCTGGCCGACATGCCCGGCGTGCCGCGCGAGAAGCTGGATGTCCGGCTGGACGGCGAGACCCTCGTCATCGAAGGCGAGGTCGCCGTGGCCAGCCCGGACGGCATGCGCGGCCTCTGGGCGGAGGTCAACGTGCCGCGCTACCGCCGCTCGTTCACGCTGAGCCGCGAACTCGATGCCGCACGCATCGAAGCCGGCATGAAGGATGGCGTCCTGACGCTGCGGATCCCGAAGCAGGCGCATGCGCAGCCGCGGCGCATCGCGGTGTCGACGGGCTGACGGTCTGACGGGCTGACGCGACGGGGCAGTACCTGGTGCTGCTGGCTGCTGGCCGCTGGCGCTGACCTGCGGCTCACGTTGCCGCCCCGACGGCCCATGGGATGCGGCGCGCGAGGGACAATCGCGCGCCGTCAACACAGGGCCGGAGCACCGGGATGCCGTTCAGGGAGGTCGTTCAGGAGATCGCGAGCACCGCGCAGCGCCGTGCCGCACTGACGCTTGCCGTGGCGCTGCTGGTGGGCATCGCCGCGGTCCTGCCCTACGCCTCCGAGCCCCTCGTCCCGCTGCCCCACATCAGCGGCATGTATGGCGCGGCCGCGGCGATGATCAACCTGGCGACGTTCTGGCTGCTCATCTCCGCGCCCAGCCAGCCGCGATCGCATTCGGTCATCGCCGCCGCCTACCTCTACGCGGGGCTGATGGCGGTGCTGCATGTCCTGGCCTTCCCAGGGGCCGTGCTTTCCGACCGGCCCCTGCTCGGTTCACCGCACGCGGTCAGCTGGCTGTTCATCGCGTGGCGCGCGGGGTTCGCGTGTTTCATCATCTGGGCGGCGCTGTCCGCGATGCAACCGAGCAAGGAGCCCCGGACCTTCACCTACTGGCCGCCCCTGGTCGCCACGGCGGCGGCGGTCATGGCCGGCTTCGCCTCCCAGTGGACCGATGCCGCAGCCACCGTCGACCAGGGCGGGCGGCAGGCCTTCGGACTTTTCAGCGTCTACGGCTCCTACAGCGCGGCGGTCCTGGCCGTCCTGGCCGTCGTGCTCATCGGGCTGCGCGGACTCCATCGGCGCTCCATCTTCATCTGGCTGGTCGTCGTGCTCACCGCAGAGGCCGGCGGCGTGTGGCTGAGCACCTACAGCGGTTCGCGCTACACCTTGGCCTGGTACTCGGTGCGCGTCGAAGGCCTGATCGCGAGCTCGGTCGTGCTGGTCCTGCTGGCCCATCATTTCCGCCGCGTCCAGCGCGGCCTCGCGGACACGGTGACGAAACTGCTCCGACGCACGGAGGAGCTTCAAGCCGCCGTCCATCAACGGGAACGGGCGGAGCAGAAGCTCGCCCAGGCCGAGAAGCTGCGGATGGTCGGTCAACTGGGCGCCGGTCTCGCCCACGACCTCAACAACATCCTGCAGGTGGTCACCGGCCGCTTGAGCATCCTCCAACGCCGTGTCGGCGCAGCGGCCGATGCCGATGTCGCCGCGATCAGGCGCAGCGTCACCAAGGCGGAAGCGCTGACGCGCCAGCTCTCCTTGTTGTCGGCCCGTCGGGCGCTCGTGGCTCGCCCCCTGGACACGAGGATCGAACTCGAACGCATCGCGGACAACGTCCGGCAACTGCTCGACGCCCGGCACACGGTGGAACTGCGCGCCGAGCCGAACCTGGGGCGGGTCGCCGTGGACGGCCTGGAACTGGAAATCGCGCTGACCAACCTGGTGACCAACGCGAGAGATGCGATGCCCGCCGGCGGCGTGATCCGGATGTCGGCGGAGGCCGGGGAGGACCCGCGGCTAGGCGCCGTCTGCGTCCTGCGCGTGACCGACGACGGCGAGGGCATGAGCGCCGAAGTGATCGACAGGATCTTCGAGCCCTTCTTCACGACCAAGCCGCAGGGCAAGGGGAGCGGGCTGGGCATGCCGCAGGTCGCGGCCTTCATCGAGGCTTCGGGCGGCGCGATCCGCGTGGACAGCGTCCCCGGCGACGGCACCACCATCTGCTTGATGATTCCCTCCCGGCAGGCGGAAGACGCGGCGCAGGCGACCGCGCCCCAGGGGGACACGGTCGTCACGGCCGGCAGGGTGATCCTGCTGGTCGACGACAACCATGACGTCCGGGAAGCCACCCAGCAGCTGCTCGAGTCCAGCGGATTCGTGGTGAAGGCGGTGGACAGCGGGGAGGAGGCGCTGCAGCTGCTCAGCCGCGGATTCGATCCCGACATCCTGGTGAGCGACATCGTGATGCCTCAAGGCATGAACGGGGTCAAGCTGGTCCGCGAGGTGCGTCGCATGCGCCCGCTGATCCAGCCGGTGCTGGTGACGGGGCACAGCGACGTTGCGCAGGTCGCGACGGACGAGGGCTTCCCGGTCATCGCGAAGCCCTACGACCTGCCGACGCTGCTGCAGGCCCTGAGCTAGGGAGCGTCTGGCGCGTCGGCATGCGCATTGCCAGAGCAGCGGACAACCCGACGTCGTCCCAGATGCCTGAACTTCACCTGAAGGACTTGCGAGGTGTCACGCTCGCGCTCTACTTGAATCCGGAGTCCGGATGGCAGATCCAGTAACGAGGCCGGTGCCGTCCACCGGGAAGCTGTCGGAGGGTCAGCTGCAGGTGCTGGGCGGACTTCCCTTGGACCCCAGTCGCGCCAATCCCAAGGCCATCGCGATGCTGGCGGATCTGCAGGCGCGCGCGCTCATCGACGTCGATCGCGACAGTCACGCGCTCCTGCTCAGCGCTTCCGGGCGGCACGCGCTGGAGATGGCGCTGCGCCTCGTTGCCGGTGTTCCTGCCAATTAAAGTCGGAAACGTCGCTTTAGCTGCGACAACGACTTAGCGCTGCTCGTGCTCGCCCCGCGCAAGCACAAAGTCGGAAACGCCTTTTCATCCCCGTCTACAGGCCAAACTAACCCTCCTCCGGGCCGTGCGGGAACGCCCAGAGCTCCACGCGCTGTCCGGATCAACGATGCGCCACTTCGGAGGGACGTCGGACCGCTGACGCGTCGCCGCAGGGGGCGGCAAACGGGAAAAGATGCAGCAGGGGCTGTTATTTTGTACAGTCCCTCATGGTCCCCGCATCCACCACCCACACCCCTCCAGCGGCCGACCACCGCTTGCGGCGTATAGCGGCGAACGACGCGTTTGTCGAAGGGGAGCCAACCAGCCCAAAGAACGGCAGCAGCGACGCGACGCCTGAACTTGGTCAGGTAGACCAGCGCAAGAAAGCCAAGCCAGCGGTCGTAGGCGTGGGTGAGCTGGACGACCAGCATGGCTCGGAATTGCGGGCAGAAGAGGAGACAGAAGAACATGGTTTTCACAACCGTTGATAAGGAGACTCCTGTAGCCAACTCACTTATTCGCCCGTCTCTGGCGCGTCGATTTGTGCGGTTGCCGGAGCGACCGCTGTAGTTCTGCCGAGGCAGCTCCGCCAGGTGCGACGGTCCTTCGGAGCCGACTGAGACTGTGCGAGCGTGGTCCATTGCCGCACTGGAGCACCCATCCGCGGGGCGTTACAGCCCTGGGCACCGCTGGTCGAAACCTAGACTTCAGGGTGCGGTGGTTGGCCGTGCAGGGCGCGGCCCGGTTGGAAGGCAGATGGAATTCTGGGAAGAGATGACGAACGCCCGCGTTGGGCCGCACTTCGTGCACCGACGAGTGTCCTTGGGCGACATCCGCCGAATCGTCCTCGACGGCTCGGCAAATGTGTTCGTTCGGACTGGGCCTGCAGGGGATGTGCACCTCGCGGCGAAGGACGAGGAAGCTCTCGAAGGACTCCACGTCTGGGTGAACGGCTCAACGCTCACCGTTGATACCGCCAGCATCGCGGTCAACATCCCGGGCCTGCTGACGGCGAACGTGAAGGGGTCGGTGATCGTCAACGGCCAGACGGTGGCAGGTGGAACCCGCGGCTACGTCGGACTCACGCTGCCAGAACTCGATGAGCTCGTTGTCGAGGGCTCCGGCGAGCTCGAAATCCTCGAAGTCGCCCAACAAGAGATTCGCTTGTCGGTTCGTGGAGCAGGCAACGTGCGGGTGAGCGGTAAGGTGGACCGCCTAGTGGCGACTATCTCTGGTGCAGGCAATGTGCAGGCGGAGCGTCTAATCTGCCGCGAGGCTCAGCTTGACGTCCGAGGGGCTGGGAACGTCTACGCTCATGTGACGGCCAGCGTCGTGGCCACTGTCCGTGGCGTTGGCGAGATTACTGTTGCCGGGAACCCGTCTCAGGTTGAGTCTCGTGTCAGCGGTCTCGGACGTGTGCGTGTGCTTCCTGAGAGTGGGCGGGCCCGAGCCAACACGCCGCCACCCGTGGATTGCGAGGAGCCGCGCGCTAGCACTGAGGCGCCACCGGCCAAGGGCATTGCTGCGTGGATTCGTCGCTGGCGCGCCGCACCGTAGGGGCATAGCGGCGGAGCGGACGACACGATCAAATGCAAAAGGGCCCCGCAGAGCCCTATTCAATTGAGGATGTCAGTGGGTGCGAGGCGGAGCGTGGCTCCATTCGACCTGGGGCGTAATCAGCCACCGTGCCGAGCGACACCTGCAACCTCGCCCCCTGCGTGTGGGCGCGCCTGGCCAGTTCGACTTGGATGCTGCGACGTCTGTCGCCACGGACGGCATAACATGCCCATCCGGCTGCACCGGCTCGATCAAGTCGTAGCTACGGTTGCTCATCGTGGCAGCACCGTAGCGGGGGATGGCCGCGTTGGGAAGCCCCAAATGCGGCCAGCCCGTACAGGGACGGGCCGGCCAAGGGGTCAGGTGTTGTCGTTTACGACTTTAGAGTTCCAGATCGTTTACGACATTAATTGAGTGTTTACGACTTTAATTGTGAGGAACAGCCGGGCGGTGAGCGCCCGGGCCTCACTCCACCGTCACGCTCTTCGCTAGGTTCCGCGGCTTGTCCACGTCCGTCCCGCGCGCGCAGGCCGTGTGATACGCCAGCAGCTGCAACGGCACGGTGTGCAGGATCGGGCTGAGCGCACCGTAGTGCTCCGGCATGCGGATGACGTGGAGTCCCGGTTCGCTGTCGATCTTCGTATCGCCGTCGGCGAACACGAACAGCTCGCCGCCGCGCGCGCGCACTTCCTGCATGTTGCTCTTGAGCTTCTCCAGCAGCGTGTCGTTCGGCGCCACCGTCACGACCGGCATCTGCGCCGTCACCAGCGCCAGCGGGCCGTGCTTCAACTCACCCGCCGGATAGGCCTCGGCGTGGATGTAGCTGATCTCCTTGAGCTTCAGCGCGCCTTCCAGCGCGATCGGGTAATGCAGCCCGCGGCCGAGGAACAACGCGTTTTCCTTGCGCGCGAATTCCTCGCTCCACGCGATCACCTGCGGCTCCAGCGCGAGCACCGCCTGCACCGCCACCGGCAGGTGGCGCAGCGCCTTCAGATGCTCCTGTTCCTGCGCTTCCGTCAGATGCCCGCGCGTCTGCGCCAGCGCCAGCGTCAGCAGGAACAAGCCCACCAGCTGCGTCGTGAACGCCTTCGTCGAGGCCACGCCGATCTCCGCACCCGCCCGCGTGATGTAGGCCAGCGAGCACTCCCGGACCATCGCGCTCGTCGACACGTTGCACACCGTCAGCGTGTGCAGCATCCCCAGCGAGCGCGCATGCTTCAGCGCCGCCAGCGTGTCCGCCGTCTCGCCGCTCTGGCTGATCGTCACCACCAGGGTGCGCGGGTTCGGCACGCTGTCGCGATAGCGGTATTCGCTCGCGATCTCCACGCTGGTCGGGATCTTCGCGATGCTCTCCAGCCAGTACTTCGCCGTCGAGCCCGCGTAGTAGCTGGTCCCGCAGGCCAGGATCAGCACCGAGTCGACGTCCTTGAACACCCGGAACGCGCCGTCGCCGAACAGCTCCGGGCTGATGCCCGTCACCGCGTCCAGCGTGTTGGCGATCGCCACCGGCTGCTCGAAGATCTCCTTCTGCATGTAGTGCCGGTAGGGGCCCAGCTCGGCCGCGCCGCTGTGCGCGTGCACCGTCTTCACCTCGCGCTCGACGTTGACGAAACGGCCCGTCGTCGCGTCCTTGTTGCTGATCCAGTACCGGCCCAGCTGCAGGTCGACGACGTCGCCCTCCTCCAGGTACACGATCTGGTCGGTCACGCCCGCCAGCGCCATCGCGTCCGAGGCGACGAAGTTCGCGCCGGCGTACTCGTCCTTGCCGACGCCCAGCACCATCGGCGAGCCCTCGCGGGCGCCGATCACGCGGTGCGGCTCGTCCTTGTGGAACACCGCGATGCCGTAGGCGCCGCGCAGCTGCGCCACCGCCGTCTGCACCGCTTCCAGCAGGTCGCCGTGGTAGTGGAAATCGACCAGGTGGGCGATGACCTCGGTGTCGGTCTGGCTGTGGAAGACATAGCCGCGCGACTTCAGCTCGGCGCGCAGTTCATCGTGGTTCTCGATGATGCCGTTGTGGACCAGCGCCACCCGGCCCGGCTGCTGGTGCGCCTCGGCGCCCGGGCCGTGCGAGAAGTGCGGATGCGCGTTGTGCACCGCCGGCGCGCCGTGCGTCGCCCAGCGCGTGTGCGCGATGCCGGTGCCGGCCGCGACGCCGTCCTGCGCCGCCAGCGCCTGCAGCTCCGCCACCCGCGAGGTGCTGCGCGCCCGGCGCAGCTGACCGTCCTGGTGAACCGCCACCCCGCACGAGTCGTACCCGCGGTACTCGAGCCGCTTCAGGCCCTCGATGAGGATGGGAACGATGTCTTTCTGGCTGACCGCGCCGACGATGCCGCACATGTGGTGTCTCCCCGTGAGTTTGCCCGGACGCCCGGACGAATTTGCGAATGGCGGAATGCTAGGCAGCTTGGCGAGGTGGATGCTTTCAACGTTTGATCGTTCATGAAAGAATCAGTCATCACTGACTGATCGTGATGGATTATTCCATCTGAAGATTCTCTATGGAATATTCCATCACATTGGACGCCATCGACTTGCGGGTGCTGGATCTGCTGCAGCAGGACGCTTCGCTGTCCAACCAGGCGCTGGCCGAGCGCGCTCATGTGTCGCCCGCCACCTGCCTGCGTCGTGTGCGACGGCTTGTGGAGACCGGCGTCATCGAGAAGCAGGTCGCCATCCTGTCGCCGGAGAAGCTGGGCGCCGGGCTGTCGGCGCTGGTCGAGATCACGCTCGACCGGCAAGGCGCGGAGCATCTCGATGCGTTCGAGGCGATCGCCGTCGCGGCGCCCGAGGTGCAGCAGTGCTGGCGTGTCGCGCCGGGGCCGGACTTCGTGCTGGTGCTGCAGGTGCCGGACATGCCGGCGTATCACGCCCTGGTGCAGCGGCTGTTCACGCAGCAGGCCAACGTCCGCAACGTGAAGGCCTTCTTCAGCGTCAAACGCGCGAAGTTCGAGCCGCGCCTGGCTCTGCCTGCGGCGCGGTCCTGAGACTCACACGGCCGCTGGCCCTCACCCCTGCCCTCTCCCGCAAGCGGGAGAGGGAGTCCGACCGGCTCGACTCAAGGAGCTGGCTCCTCTTGCCCCCTCTCCCGCTTGCGGGAGAGGGAGTTCGACCGGCTTGACTCAGGGATCTGGCTCCTCTTGCCCCCTCTCCCGCTTGCGGGAGAAGGGGTCCGACCGGCTCGACTCAGGGAGCTGGCTCCTCTTGCTCCCTCTCCCGCTTGCGGGAGAGGGTGGGGGTGAGGGCCAGCGGCCTCGGCAGACCGGAGGCTTCAGCGCTTGAGGATCAGCAGGCCCTTGAGGTACTCGCCCTCGGGGAAGTAGATCGTCTGCGGATGGTCGGGCGTCGCGCCGACGCGATCGAGGATCAGGCCGTCCGCGCCCGCATCGATGCCGGCGCCGGCCACGATCTTGTGGAACAGCTCCGGCCCCACGCCGCCCGAGCACGAGAAGGTGAACAACAGGCCGCCCGGCTTCAGCAGCATCAGGCCGAGGCGGTTGATGTCCTTGTACGCCCGCGCGGCGCGTTCCGCATGCGCGGCGGTCGGCGCGAACTTCGGCGGGTCCAGCACGATCGCGTCGAAGCTGCGGCCCTGCTTGAGCATGTCGCGCAGCGTGTGGTTGACGTCGGCATCCAGCGCCGTGTGATGCGCCGGATCGAAGCCGTTGAGCGCGACGTGCGCCGTGGCGCGCGCCAGCGCCGGACCGGACGAATCGACGCTGATGACGTCCGTCGCGCCGCCTGCCAGCGCGGCGACCGAGAAGCCGCCGGTGTAGCTGAAGCAGTTCAGCACCGACTGGCAGCCGTACTGCTTCACAGCCTCGCCAAACTTGCGGCGGTTGTCGCGCTGGTCGAGGTAGTAGCCCGTCTTGTGGCCCTCGGCCACATCGAGGCTCAGCTTCCAAGAGTTCTCCGAGATGACGATCTCGGTGGCGCCTTCGCCGCGCAGCCAGCCGGTGACGGGCTCCATGCCTTCAAGCGTGCGCACGTTCGCGTCGGAGCGCTCGTACAGCCGCGTGAGGCCGGTCTGCGCGAGCAGCAGGTCGGCGATCGTCTGTTTCCAGCGCTCGGTGCCGGCGGACAGGAACTGCGCGCTGAGCGTGTCGCCGTAGCGGTCGACGATCAGGCCGGGCAGGCCGTCGGCCTCGCCGTGGATGAGCCGCACCGCGTCGGAGGCGATCGGCATGCGCGCCCGCAGCGCCAGCGCCGCGGCGATGCGGCGCTCGAAGAAGGCGGCGTCGATGCGCTCCTGCTCATCGAAGCTCCACGCGCGCACGCGGATCAGCGACTCCGGACTGAACGAGGCCCAGCACAGGAAGCTGCCGTCGGCCGCCTCCACGCGCACGGTCTCGCCGGCGTCGGCCTTGCCCCTCGCGATCGAGCCCTCGAAGACCCAGGGATGGCGGCGGAGGAGCGAGCGCTCCTTACCCTCGCGGAGACGGATGGATTTCATGGGGACGGATTGTCCGCGATGGCGCAGGGTCAGTCGTCGTCGCCGCCCCATCGCACTTGAGGCGGTACGGGCGGCCACTCCCCGGCCTTGCGGCGCTGATCGAACCAGCTGTGCATGGCCGAATCCTGCACCGCGTACTCGCCGCGCGCCGACTTCCACACCAGCACGGGCGAATGTTGCCGAAGCGAATCAAGGGCTCTCTGCACCATGGGCACACTGATCGGCTGCGCCAGCAACTCGCTGTAGAAGCGCAGGGCTTCGGAGTCGAACGCACGGAACCTGCCGGCCTGCTCCAGCATCCGCCACAGCACGACCTGCTCGATCGGCTTGAGCCCGAGGAAGTCCGCCTCCATCTGCGATTCGTCCTTGCGCTGATGCTCGCCGGACGCGTTCAGGAGCGCTTCCTCAAAACGACCCCGGATGCCCGACAACGGACTCAACACCTCTCCGAGCGCCGCCATGAACAGCTGCGGCCGATGGCCGATCGCCTCGAAGGCCCGCTGAAGCGCATCCTGATCGACGGGGGCCAGCGACGGACGCTGCGCCTCGATCAGGGACGCCACGTGAGCGATGAAGTCGGCGCCCAGCGGCGGCATCGCCTGCACGTGAGATCCGAAGAACGGCGCGGCATTGGCGTTGACCAGGCGCATGAGCTTGTCGCGGTCCGAGCCGGACATCACCAGCATCAGATTCACCGCGTCACGGCTGTTCAACTGATCGCGTGCGGATTTCAAGGAGGTCATCGCCGCCTCGCCCCGCTCGCTGGTGAGCGCGTGCTGGGCCTCGTCGATGATCAATGCGACCGGCTTGCCCGCGGTCTCATGCAACGCACGCAAGGCGTCGACGAGGGTGAGCCCCTCCAGCGTTCCGATCTTGCTGGTGTCGATCTGCAGCCACCCCGCCATGCTGAGCTTGTCCAGACCGGCCTTCTTCGCGGTGCGGGCGACCAGTCCCAGCTGCGGCTGGAGGGCGCGCCCGATGGCCTCTGCGATCACGACCGCAGGATCGCGCCCCGTGTCGGTCCAGAGGTCCGTGTAGACCACCACCACGCCGGCCGCCTCCAGCGCCGGCTTCAGATCGCTCTGCAGGAACGTGGACTTGCCGGTGCGACGGGGCGCCGATAAGAACAGGCCGTTGTGCGCATCCCCGAACAGCGACTTCCCCATCAGCGCGGGCACCAACTGTTCGGCCAGATCGGTCCGCGGGAAGGAGATCATCGTTTTATCGGTCAATTATCGGAAAACCGATAATTTATCGGTTGGACCGATAAAACTCAATGATTCGTTCGAGTCAGGCGGCCGCCGACTGCTCGACGGGCGGTCAGCGCTTCGCCGCCGGCCCCAGCGTCCCGAACGCCCAGCCGACGTTCAGGCTGACCATCGGGGTGCTCTGCTTCTCGCCGCCGAGCGCCTTCCACTGGCCCACGCCAACCTTCACGCGCAGGCGGTCGCGGCCGGTGCCTTCCCACTGCGCCCACAGCTCGCCCTGCGACACCGCGCCGCCGCCCACCGCGACGCCGCCGCCGCCCGCCGCGCCGACCAGCGCTTCCGCGCCGACGCGCACGCCGTTCCACTTCGGCGAATGCGCGCCGAGACCGAACATGCCGTACGAGAACGCGCCCGCCTTGCCCAGCGCCGCGCTGCCCGCCTGCGCCACGCCGTACCACGGGCCGCCGAAGTCACGCGTCATGCCGATGCCCAGACCGGTCACGTTGTCCTTGGAGCCGTCCTTGAACTTGAATTCCTTGAAGTAGGGCATGCTCAGGTACAGCGCCTGCGCGCGCACCGTGCCGGACTCCAGCGGCGGCGAGTCCAGGATGCGCGACACCTTCTCCAGCGGCAGCGCCAGCGAACCGCGCACCTGGAAGGAGTCGTAGTTCCCCCACGGCGCCTTCATGTAGCCGGCGTCCAGCCGCAAGGTCGGGCCCCACGGGGTGATCCAGCGCAGCGTCGGACCGACCCGCACCAGCCAGCCGTTGCCCGTGTCCATGTCGCCGCCGCCGCCCAGGCCGAAGGAGAACTGGCCGCCGATGCGCAGCCGCTCGCTGCCGATGCCCCAGTCCTGGCCGGCGTTGGCGAGGATCTCCATGTAGCCGTCGTGTCCGCCGGACGCGGCGCCCGACGCTTCCAGGCCCCACCACGACGACCCGTCGCCGAAGTACTGCCGCAGGTCGCCGCCGGCCTTGCCCTTGCGGCCCGTCAGCGGCACGCCGCCGCGCGTGCGGCTGCCGCTGCGCGGCTTCTCGACACCCGCGCTCAGCGCGATCTCGTCGAAGCCCATGCCGGTGCGGTCGCCCGCGCGTCCCGGCGATCCCGAATCGCTGGGATTGAAGCTCAGGAACTTGTCCATCCGACCGAGCGTGAACGCGACACCGGTGTCCTTGATGTTTCCGTTGCCGTTCGGGAAGGTGATGTGCGACACGCCGACGCCGGCGTACCAGTTGCCGAACTCGCCGCGCAGCGACAGCTCCGGCCTCAGCATCAGCCCGCCGCCCGGCCGCACCTTGTCCGAGCTCACGCCGCCGCCCGCACCCGCGTAGAGGCTCGCCGCGAGGTGCACGTCCTGCGCGATGCGGAAGCGCCGCTGCACGTTGAAGCCGACCGTGAACAGGCCGCCGAATTCGCCCTTAGCGGCGCCGTACGCAGCCGGGCCGAGTCCCCAGTCCTCGTTGATCGCGACCATGTAGTGCGCGCCCAGGAAGGCCGTCTTCTGCCCCGTGGGCATCTTGACCGGCGACCAGTTCAGCTCGAATGCGGCAGGCCGGCTGTCGGTGGCCGTGACGACCCGCGGCGGCTCCTTCACATGGATGGTCACGCGGACCTCGCCCTTGCTCATGTCGGTCGTCGTGACGCCGCCGTACTTGTTCGCTTCTTCCACCTCGACGGGCGTCGAGAACTTCGTCGGCGGGCTTTGCGTCTGAGCCTGAGCCTGCGCGTGAGCCGCAAACAGCGCCGAGCACAACAGCAGCGGACGGGACGGGAACGGAGCGTTCGAAGCGTTCAGGACGGAGCGGAGCATCGTTGTCGATCGGTTATTTCTTGCGGGCGCGGGGGTGCGCCGCGTCGTAGACCTTGGCCAGGTGCTGGAAGTCCAGCCGGGTGTAGATCTGCGTGGTGCTGATGTTGGCGTGGCCCAGCAGTTCCTGGACCGCGCGCAGGTCGCCGCTGCTCTGCAGCAGGTGCGACGCGAAGGAGTGGCGCAGCATGTGCGGATGGACGTGCGTGGGCATGCCCGCCGCGAGCGCACGCTGCTTGAGGCGCTTGCGGATCTGGTCGGCGCTGAGCCGGCCGCCGCGCGGTCCGACCAGCAGCGCCGGCTCGTCCGCCGCGGCCCATTGGCCGCGTACCGCGATCCAGGCTTGCAGCGCCGTCATCGAGGGGCCGCCCAGCGGCACGGCGCGGCGCTTCGAGCCCTTGCCGAGCACCTGCGCCTCGGCGCCCTCGAGCACGATCCAGCCGGCCGACGAGGCCTGATGGCGCTGGTCCAGGCCCGCGAGTTCGGAGACCCGCAGCCCGCTGCCGTAGAGCAGCTCGACGATGCAGCGCTCCAGCGCCTCGGCGACCGGATCGGCCGCGTCCTGCTGATGCTCGGCGAGCCGCACCGCGTCGTCGACGCCCAGCGCCTTCGGCAGCGGCCGGCCTTGCTTGGGCGCATGCAGGTCGGCGATCGGGTTCGCCTCGACGAGGCCGTTCTGGCCCAGCCAGCGGTACCAGCCGCGCCACGCGGACAGGATGAGCGCCAGCGTGCGCGGCTTGAGCTTCTCTCCGTGCAGCTTCGCCAGGAAACGCCGCGCCTGATGCGCCGACAGGCGCAGCAGGTTCAGGTCCTCCGCTGCGGCGAGCCCGGTCAGCCGCTGCAGCGCGTCCGTGTAGAGCGTCAGCGTGCGCTCCGCCAGGCGGCGCTGCACGCGCAGGTGTTCCAGGTAGCGCTGCTGCTCGTCAGTCAGGCTGGGCGACGACATGGGGAGCGACCGGAGGAACGGCGTGCGGGTCGGCGTCCAGCAGGCGCGAGAGCGCCGCGCTGGCGATCTCGCCGACGCGGGCCAGGAACTCGGTGCCCATCTCGGCCGTGTAGCGCGTCGGATCCGGCGAGCCCAGCACCAGCAGCCCGAAGGGCTGCGCCGGCGCGCCCGTGGTCAGCGGCACCAGCGCCAGCGAGGCCACGTCGTCCTCGAGCCAGCGCGCCGCCTCGAAGCCCGAATTGATGCCGCAGTACGGCTGGTTCAGGCTGCCCACGAAGGCCTTCACGTCCGGGCTGACCTCGGCCGCGAACGGCGCCAGCGCATGGCCGGCGTCCACGTTCCACAGCCGCAGGCCCGCCTGCGGGATCAGGAACTGGTGGCGCAGCTCGCGCAGCAGCACTTCCGGCAGCTGGCGGTCGTCGCGCGTCAGCATCAGCGCCAGCGTCCAGCGGTGCAGCCGGTCGGCGATCGCGACGTTCTCCTGCCCGTTGCGGATCATCTCGATGATCTTGTTCTCGAGGCCGCGGATCTTGTCACGCAGCAACTCCGCCTGGCGCTCCTGCAGCGAGACCGCGCGCTGCCCGTGCGGATGCGAGATCCGGACGTTGGCCAGCAGTTCGGCGTGACGTTCGAAGAACGCCGGGTCATTCGCCAAGTAGTCGGCGATGTCTTGTTCGGTAATGCCTTCGATGCCGCTCACAGTTCGATTTCTCCTTCAAAGACCGTCTGTGCCGGCCCCGTCATGTAGACCGGGGCGGACAGCCCCGGACCGCCCGGCGTCATGCCGGCCCATTCGATGCGCAGGTCGCCGCCGCGGGTGTGTACCTCGACCGCAGCGTCCAGCCAGCCCAGCCGGATGCCCGCCACCACCGCCGCGCACGCGCCGGTGCCACAGGCCAGCGTCTCGCCGGCGCCGCGTTCGAACACGCGCAGCTTCACCTCGCCGCGGTTGACGACCTGCAGGAAGCCGGCGTTGACACGGCGCGGGAACGACGCATGGTGCTCGACCAGCGGCCCGACGATGCTCACCGGCGCCCGGTCGACATCGTCGACCCGCTGCACCGCGTGCGGATTGCCCATGGACAGCACGGCGACATCCGCCGTCATGCCGTCGCCCAGGTCCAGCGGCCAGCGCTCGAACCCGTTCTCGTGGCGCGGCGCGGATTCCTTCGGGTCGAACGGGATCCGCGGCAGGTCGAAGACCGGCGCGCCCATGTCGACCGTGACGCGGCCGTCGTCCTGCAGGCGCAGCTCCAGCAGCGCGTTGAGGGTCTGCACGCGGATGGTCCGCTTGTCGGTCAGGCCCTTGTCGACGACGTAGCGCACGAAGCAGCGCGCGCCGTTGCCGCACTGTTCGACCTCGGAGCCGTCCGAGTTGAAGATGCGATAGCCGAAGTCGACGTCAGGCGTCTTCGATGCCTCGATCACCAGGATCTGGTCGCAGCCCACGCCGAAACGGCGGTCGCCGACGCGCCGCAGCTGATCGCTGGTCAGCGGCATCGGGTGGCGCGTGGCGTCCAGCACGACGAAGTCGTTGCCGGCCCCCTGCATCTTGGTGAAGCGCAGTTTCATGGGAGCGGATTATCAGGAATACAGCGACGGCTCGCCGGGCGGTCTGGTCTTGAATCGCTTGTGGACCCAGAAATACTGGGCCGGGTGCTCGCGGATCCGGTCCTCGAGCCAGCGGTGGAAGTGGTTCGCGTCGGCTTCCATGTCGCCGCTGGGATAGCCGTCCAGCGGTTCGTGCGCGTGGATGACGATGCCTTCGCCCTTGGGCAGCATCGTGACGACCACCGGCTGCACCACCATCTTCATCGTCTGCGCGATCTTGGCCGGCGCCAGCAGGGTGTTGGCCGGCACGCCGAAGAACGGGATGAAGGCCGAGTCCTTCGGGCCGAAGTCCATGTCGGGCAGGTTCAGGAAGGAGTAGCCGTCGCGGATCGCCCGCAGCACGCTGCGCACGCCCTCGTGGCGGTCGACCAGCTTGGTCGTGCCGAAGCGCGAGCGCGCCTTGCGCAGCGCCTCGTCGAAGAGCGCGTTGCTCTGCCGCTGGTAGATGCTGGCGCCGGGTCTTGCCTGGTTGAGCATCAGCGCCGGCCCGATCCAGTCCAGGCCCACGAAGTGCGGCATCAGCCACATCACCGGGCGGTCGACCTGTTCGGAGAGCTTGATGTTGCCCTCGATGCGCATCAGCTTCAGCAGCCGCCGGTCCGACGCGAACCAGAGCAGGCCGCGTTCGAGCAGGCTGCGCCCCAGCCAGCCGAAGTGCTCGCGCACCAGCGCCTGGCGTTCGGCCACGGGCTTGTCCGGGAAGCAGAGTTCCACGTTGCGCAGCGCGACGCGCCGCCGCGATCCGGCCACGCGGTGCAGCAGGGCGCCCAGGCCCCATCCGAGGGCGGCCAGCCAGCGCAGCGGCAGCCAGTGCAGCAGCCACAGCAGGCTGATCAGCGCATATGTACCCAGTTTTCCCATCCGCCCGTCCGTGGGCCCGCTCGGGCCTTGGTCTTTCCTATAATGCCGCCCCAGTCGCCGAGTTAATCTGGACAACTTGCGGGGCGACTCATAAATCCCGCTAAAGCGTTCGCCGCCTGACTCCCGTCTCGGCAACGCCAGAAGGCCGTGCCCGAAGACTGAATCACAGGAGTTTAAATTGGCGAGCGATTTCCTCTTCACCTCGGAATCCGTATCTGAAGGCCACCCCGACAAGGTGGCGGACCAGATCTCCGACGCCATCCTCGACGCCGTCCTGGCGCAGGACCCGCGCTCCCGCGTCGCGGCCGAGACCCTCTGCAACACCGGCCTGGTGGTGCTGGCCGGCGAGATCACGACCAACGCCCACGTCGACTACATCCAGGTCGCCCGCGACACGATCAAGCGCATCGGCTACGACAACACCGAGTACGGCATCGACTACAAGGGGTGCGCCGTGCTCGTCGCCTACGACAAGCAGAGCAATGACATCGCCCAGGGCGTCGACCAGGCCTCCGACGATCACCTGAACACCGGCGCCGGCGACCAGGGCCTGATGTTCGGCTACGCCTGCGACGAGACGCCGGAACTGATGCCCGCGCCGATCTACTACGCGCACCGCCTGGTCGAGCGCCAGGCCCAGCTGCGCAAGGACGGCCGCATGCCCTTCCTGCGCCCGGACGCGAAGAGCCAGGTCACCATGCGCTACGTCGACGGCAAGCCGCACAGCATCGACACCGTCGTGCTGTCGACCCAGCATGCGCCGGAGATGTCGCTGGGCGACAAGATGAAGCCCGAGTTCTACGAGGCCGTCATCGAGGAGATCATCAAGCCGGTGCTGCCCAAGGAGTGGCTGCAGGACACGAAGTACCTGGTCAACCCGACCGGCCGCTTCGTCATCGGCGGCCCGCAGGGCGACTGCGGCCTGACGGGCCGCAAGATCATCGTCGACACCTACGGCGGCGCCTGCCCGCACGGCGGCGGCGCGTTCTCGGGCAAGGATCCGACCAAGGTGGACCGCTCGGCCGCCTACGCGGCCCGCTACGTGGCGAAGAACATCGTCGCCGCCGGACTGGCCAAGCAGTGCCAGATCCAGGTCGCGTACGCGATCGGCGTCGCGCGTCCGATGAACGTCACGGTTTACACCGAAGGCACCGGCGTCCTCCCTGACGAGCAGATCGCCGCGCTGGTCAACGAGCACTTCGACCTGCGCCCCAAGGGCATCATCCAGATGCTGGACCTGCTGCGCCCGATCTACGGCAAGACGGCGGCCTACGGCCACTTCGGCCGTGAGGAGCCGGAGTTCAGCTGGGAACGGACGGACAAGGCGAAGGCGCTGCGCGCAGCGGCCGGGCTGTGATCCCCCTCTCTCCAAACCGGTCATTTGCCGCACGCGCGCAAACTTGATCCCCCGACTCAGGGCCGCCTCGCGCGGCCCTGGTCGTTTGAGGAAGGCGGGCATCGCGGCAGAATGACCGCATGCACGCCATGCCGACCTCGCCGTCCCCGCTGACCATCCTGATCGTCGACGATCAAAGCGCGACGCGCGTGGCGCTGACCGCGGAACTGGATCGCGCCGGCCACCGCGTGCTGGAAGCCGACAGCGCCGAGTGGGCGCTGGAGCTGTTCCGCCGCTACCGGCCCGACCTGGTGCTGCTGGACGTGGAGATGCCCGGCCACGACGGCTACTGGACCTGCCGCGAGATGCGCGCCGCCGAGCCCGGCGGCTGGACGCCGATCATCTTCCTGTCCCAGTTCAACCAGGACGAGGACGTGTGGAAGGGCATCGAGTCCGGCGGCGACGACTACCTCGTGAAGCCGGCCTCCGCGATGATCCTGCACGCCAAGTTGCGCGCGATGCAGCGCCTGGCGCAGATGCGCGCGCGGCTGGTGCAGATGTCCGAGGAACTGCGCGCCGCCAACGCGCAGCTGGAGGAGCTCTCCAGCGTCGACGCCATGACCGGCCTGATGAACCGGCGCGCGCTGGACGCGCGGCTGCAGCAGGAGCTGGACCTGGCGCGCCGCGACGGCAAGCCGCTGACGCTGATGCTGTGCGACGTCGACCACTTCAAGCGCTACAACGACGCGGCCGGCCACGTCGCCGGCGACGCCTGCCTGCGCCGCATCGGCCAGTTGCTGAAGGAAACCTGCCGCCGCCCGAGCGACTGCGCCGGCCGCTACGGCGGCGAGGAATTCGCGCTCGTGCTGCCCAACACGCCGCGCTCCGGCGCCATGACCTACGCCCGCGCGCTGATGCGCACCGTGGAACTGGCCGCGATCCCGCATCCGGATTCGCCGACCGGTGCCACGATCACGCTCTCCGGCGGGATCACGACCTGCCTGCCCGACGAGAGCACCAGCGCCGAAGGCCTGATCATCCGGGCCGACGACGCGCTCTACAACGCCAAGTCCACCGGCCGGAACCGCTTCTTCAGCTACGAGATGCAGATGGACACGGCGGAACAGCGCCGTCAGGCTGCGCCGACCGCGCCGGCCGCGGCCGCGGCCGCGCCCCCGGCACCCGGCGTGCCGCCCTCGTCCCCGACTTGAGGCATACCCGAACTGCCCTCGGCGGGACCGGCCCCGCATAATCGGCTCCGGCACATCTGGTTGCCGCCGTCGACGATGCCCGGCCATGGACGCTTCCGCCTCGCTGCCGCCTGCCTCGCTCCCTCCGCTGCGCATCCTGGTCGTGGATGACCAGGCCAGCACGCGCGGTTTCCTGTGCAGCCAGCTGCAGGCGATCGGACACCACACGCTGGAGGCGGACGGCGGCGACAGCGCCCTGGCCCGCTTCGACGGCGACCATCCCGACCTGGTGCTGCTCGACGTCGAGATGCCCGACCACGACGGCTACTGGGTCGCCAGCCAGATGCGGGCGCACGAGAACGGCGGCTGGACGCCGATCATCTTCCTCTCCAGCCGCGACCGCGACCAGGACCTCTGGCAGGGCATCGAGTCCGGCGGCGACGATTACCTGGTCAAGCCCGTGTCCAACACCGTGCTGCAGGCCAAGCTGCGCGCGATGCAACGCCTGCGGCGGATGCAGACGCGGCTGCAGGAGGTCTCCGACGACCTGCGGCACAGCAACGAGCGGCTGGAAAAGCTCTCCGGCGAGGACGCGCTGACGCGCCTGCTGAACCGCCGCGCCTTCGACGCCCGGCTCGCCCAGGAGATCGCCTGCGCGCGCCGCGACCAGACGCCGCTGACCCTGGTGCTGTGCGACATCGACCACTTCAAGCGCTACAACGACAACTTCGGTCATCTGGCCGGCGACGCCTGCCTGCAGCGCGTCGCGCTGCTGCTGCAGGAGACCTGCCGGCGCCCGCGCGACTGCGCGGCCCGCTACGGCGGCGAGGAGTTCGCGCTGATCCTGCCGGGCACGCCGCGCTCCGGCGCGATGACCTTCGCGCGGGCGGTGATGCGCACGCTGCGCAACTGCAACATGCGCCATCCGGACTCGGTCGAATCCCACGTCACGCTGTCCGGCGGCATCACCACCTGCGTGCCGGATGCGGAGACCTCCGTCGAAGGCCTGCTGCGGCGCGCCGACGACGCGCTCTACACGGCGAAGTCGCGCGGGCGCAACCGCTTCTTCAGCTTCGAGATGCAGATGGACACCGTCGAGCAGGCGCCGAGCGGCTTCGCACCGCTGTGAGCCGCAGAGGCTCCCGTACTGCCGCCGCCGCTGGCCCTCACCCCTGCCCTCTCCCGCAAGCGGGAGAGGGAGTCCGACCGAGTCTCCTCGTAGCGCTGGTTCCTCTTGGTCCCTCTCCCGCTTGCGGAAGAGGAAGTCCGATCGAGTCTCCTCGTAGCGCTGGCTCCTCTTACTCCCTCTCCCGCTTGCGGGAGAGGGTGGGGGTGAGGGCCAGCAGCCTCCGCAGTCAGAGAAGCACGCTCTGCTGCCACATCCGGCGCCGCGCCGGGGTACCGTCACGGCTTTCGACGACCACTGCTTCCGAATGCCCGTGATCGACCATGACGCGCTGCGGCGTCACGCCATCGCCCGCACCTTCTTCAAGCCGACCACGCTGCTGCGCGCGATCCAGCGCCTGGGCTTCGTGCAGGCCGATCCGATCCGCGCGCCGGCGCGGGCGCAGGACCTCATCCTGATGCACCGGGTGAAGGACTACCGCGCCGGCCAGCTCGAAGCCCGCTACGCGAAGCTGGCAGTGGAGGAGGACGCCCTCGTCAACTACGGCTTCCTGCCGCGCGAGACACTGGCCTTGCTGCACCCCCGCGTGGCGAAGAGCGCGTGGGACGACGCCATGAATGCCCGCGCGGCCGAGGTGCTCGCGTTCATCCGCGCCCGCGGCCGCACCCATCCGCAGCACGTGCAGCAGGCCTTCAGCCATGGACGCGTCGAGGGCTACTGGGGCGGCGAGCTCAACGCGAGCACGCACCTGCTCGACGGCATGCACTATCGCGGCCTGCTGCGCGTGGCGCGGCGCGATTCCGGCACGCGGGTCTACGAGGCGATCGAGCACCTGCTGCAAGACGACAGCCCTGAGGCCCGCCACGCCCGGGCGGCCGCGCTGCTCGACCTGATCGTGGCGCTGTATGCACCGTTGCCGTCGGCCAGCCTCGGCTACCTGACCTCGCTGCTGGGCTATGGCGCCCCGCACCTGCGCGTCGAGGCGCGCAACGTGCTGAAGGCAGCGAAGACCCGCTGGGGCCATGCGAAGGTCGACGGCGAGACCTGGTACTGGCCGGCCGACGAGAACCCCGCGTCGCGGGGTCACAAGGTCGAGGCGGAACGGCTGCGCTTCCTCGCGCCTTTCGATCCGCTGGTGTGGGACCGCCGCCGCTTCGAGCGGCTGTGGGGTTGGGCCTACCGCTTCGAGGCCTACACGCCGCCGGCGAAGCGGACGATGGGCCACTACGCGCTGCCGATGCTCTGGGGCGACCGGATGATCGGCTGGGCCAACCTGAAGGTCGAGGCCGGGACGCTGGTCCCGGACCTCGGCTTCATCGACAGGCGTCCGCGCGACGCGGCCTTCCGCGCCGCGCTGGACGAGGCGTACTACGGGATGGCCGTGTTCCTCGGACTCGAGGAATGAATCAAGGACGTCACGCGTTCACGAGCGCCATCGACACCTCGGGGTAACGGTCCCCGGCGACCGGGAACTCGTCGAGCAGGTCCCGCAGGTCCTCGCGCAGCACGTCGTTGAGCCGCAGGCGTGCGGCCATCGCGTTCTCCTCCAGCCGCGCGATCGAGCGCGTACCGGGGATGGGCACGACGTCCGGACCGCGGTCCAGCAACCAGGCGAGCGCCAGTTGCGCCGGCGTCAGGCCGTGGTCGCGGGCCAGCGCGACGATCGCATCGGCCAGCGCGAGGTTCTGCGCCAGGTGGCCGTCCTGGAAACGCGGATTGACGCGCCGCCAGTCGTTCGCCGCCAACTGGTCGGCGCTGCGGATCGCGCCGGTCAGGAAGCCGCGCCCCAGCGGGCTGTACGGCACCAGGGCGATGCCGAGCTCGCGGCAGGTGGGCAGCACCTCGGCCTCGACGTCGCGGGTCCACAGCGAGTACTCGGACTGCACCGCCGCGATCGGATGCACCTTGTGGGCGCGGCGGATGGTCTCGGCGGACGCCTCGGACAGGCCGATGTGACGCACCTTGCCGGCGCGCACCAGCGCGGCCATGGCGCCGACCGTCTCCTCGATCGGCACCGACTTGTCCACGCGGTGCAGGTAGTACAGGTCGATGTGGTTGACGCCGAGGCGGCGCAGGCTGCCGTCGCAGGACGCGTGGACGTTCAGCGGCCGACCGTTGACGCCGGCCGAGAGCCCGTCGGCGTTGCGGACGATGCCGAACTTGGTGGCGAGCACCACTTCGCGGCGGCGGTTGGCGAGCAGCCCGGACAGCAGCCGCTCGTTGGCGCCGTTGCCGTAGATGTCGGACGTGTCGAGGAAGTTCATCCCCAGGTCCAGCGCGCGGTGCAGGACGGCCATCGACGTGGCCTCGTCGGCGGGGCCGTAGAAATCGGACATCCCCATGCAGCCGAGGCCGAGCGCGGAGACCTCCGGTCCATGCGCGCCGAGCCGGCGACGCGGCAGCTGGGGCAGGTTGTTGAGCGGTTCCCTGGACATGGGGGTCATGGCGGCACTCCTTCAAAAGCGGTGGGAGCGCGACGACCCGGACGGCCGCCGCGATGAGGCAGAGCTTAGAAATCCGCCCCCCTCCGGAACCAGCGCAATGCTCGCCCATCCTTGCCCGATCCTCCGGAACCCCGTCCGCCGCGCTCGCGGGCGCTGGCGGCGCGCGCGACGGACTTGCACAATCCGATGCATGGTCGCCCCCACTCCGATTCCCCTCGCCGACGGCTTCCCCGACGCGCTGCAGGCCCTGCGCGCGCAGATGGTGGATCTGACGCTCCGGCACATCGACGGCGAAGGCTCCCGCCCGACCGCCATCCCCTGCCTGCACCTGATCAAGGCCAGCTGCAGCATGCCCAAGACCGCGCCGGCGTTCTACGAGCCCGGCCTGGCCATCGTGCTGCAGGGGCGCAAGAAGGTGGAGCTCGGCAACGAGACGCTGTACTACGACCCGCTGCACTTCCTGCTGGTGTCGATGCCGATGCTGCCCAAGGGCGGCGTCATCGAGGCGACGCCGGACAAGCCCTACCTGTGCGTGCGCATCGACTGCTCGACCGCGACGCTGGCGGAGCTGATGCTCGAGGTCGGCCCGGCGAGCACCGACGCATCGCCGTCGGCGCAGTCGGGGCTGAACGTCGCGCCGGTGTCGGAGCCGCTGCTCAGCGCCGCGCTGCGCCTGATGCAGCTGCTGGACAGCCCGTCGGACCAGCGCGTCATGGGACCGCTGCTGCAGCGGGAGATCTTCTATCGCGTGCTGACGGGGCCGCTCGGTCCGCGGCTGCGCGCGCTGGCGCAGCAGGACAGCGCGACACGCCGCCTGTCGCGCGCGATCGACGAACTGAACCGCCGCTTCAGCGAAGCCATCAGCATCGACGAGCTGGCCGAGGTCGCGCACATGAGCGCCTCGACGCTGCATCAGCGCTTCAAGCAGCTGACGAGCATGTCGCCGATGCAGTACCAGAAGCAGCTGCGGCTGCAGCATGCGCGCCGCCTGATGCTCGGCGAAGGCCTGGATGCGGCGGCCGCGGCGCACCAGGTCGGCTACGAGAGCGCCTCGCAGTTCAGCCGCGAGTACCGCCGCCTCTTCGGCACGCCGCCGCGCGCCGACATCGAGCAGTTGCTGCGCGCGGGATGAGCGGCTTCCCATGAACGCCCTCATGCCCGACACCGAGGCGCTGAGCGCGCTGCTGGCGCGCCATGCGCCGCGCGAAGGCGTCTGGCCGACGGCCCTGCCGCGGCTCTGGATCATCCGGCTCGATGCGCCCGGCGGCGAACTCGCGCATGCGGTGCAACCGGCCTCGCTGTGCCTGATCTCGCAGGGCGCGAAGGAGGTCCTGCTCGGCGAGGAGCGCTACGTCTACGACGCCGCCCGCTTCATGGTGTTCACGACCGACCTGCCGGTCAGCGGCCGCGTGACCGAGGCGACGCCGGAACGCCCCTACCTCTGCCTGCGACTGGATTTCGATCCGGAGGAGGTCGCGGAGCTGGTCGCGCGCAGCGGTCCGCCGCGGGCACCCGCCGAACCGGCGAATGGCAACGGCACCGGCACCGGTACCGCCGACGGCGACGACCTCGGTCGCGGTCTGTTCGTCAGCGCGGTGACGTCCGAGATGCTCGACGCCTCCGCGCGTCTGATGCAGTTGCTCGACCATCCGGAGGACCATGCGGCGCTGGCGCCGATGGCGATGCGCGAGCTCGTCTACCGCGTGCTGCGCAGCGAGCAGGGCGAGCGCCTGGCGCAGGTCGCGCGCGCCGACAGCCAGACGCAACGCGTGCACCGCGCGATCCGCTGGCTGAAGGCGCACTACGCGCAGCCGCTGCGCATCGAGTCGCTGGCGAAGGAGGCGCACATGAGCGCGTCGTCGCTGCACCACCATTTCCGGGCGCTGACGGCGATGAGCCCGTTGCAGTACCAGAAGCAGCTGCGGCTGCAGGAAGCGCGGCGGCTGCTGATCGCCGAAGGCCTCGAAGTCGCGCGCGCCGGACATGCGGTCGGGTACGAAAGCCCGTCGCAGTTCAGCCGCGAGTACAGCCGCCTCTACGGCGCGCCGCCGTCGCGGGATGCGGCGAAGCGGCGCGACACGCCGGCGGCGCGGTTCACGGCCTGAGCGTCGGCGCGACCCTCATTTTCCGAAGCAGTTCCCCATCATCGCCGGCGCGTCCTTGAGGCGGTCGTCCGTCGGGTTGAGCGCGGCGACGCGGTTCTCATAGACCCGCGTGCACTTGCTCCCCTGACGGATCACCTTGGAGCCGGAGCCACTCGTCGAGACCGCCGACACGATGGGAAGCGTCCCGGCGGCGTCGGCGATCGCGGACTCGATGGTGCGCGGCGCGCTGTGCGAGCGTTCGTCGTTGCGGATCTGCTCGGCCATGCGCACGCGCGGATCGGACGCGGGACCGGACTTCGGCAGCGCGAGGTTGAGCGTCGTGCGGCCGTTGCCGAGCGGCGCTGAAGCGCCCGAGGCGGGTGAGGCGGGCGCCGCGACTGTCTGGACAGCCATCGACGCCGGCGCGGCGGTGATCGTCACCTCGGGCGGCGCCACGACGACAGGCGCCGGCATCCATGGACGGTCGAACCGACGTCGCTCAAGCTCAGGCCGGGCCGCGGGCGGCTTCTCGCGGCTCATCGGGAGCGGCAGCAGGCGCACCTCGGTCAACCGCGGTCCCTCGGAGGTCGACCGTCCCCGCCAGCCGAGGTCCATCCACAGCATCGACAGGAACGCGACCTGCACCAGCAGCGCCGCACTCAACCCGATCCATCGCCGCCGGTCCGCGGGACGCTCCCAATGCGACGCCGTCATGCGGGCGCGCTGCCTCGATCCATCGCGCCCTCCCCGGCGGACATGTCCCGGGGCGGGATGGTATCCGCGCCCGGTGACCGCCGCCGGAGGTCCGCTCAGAGGTCGAGCCGCCCTCGATCAGACCTCGACCCAACGCCGTCGCGGATCAGAGGTCGTCGCGGTCCAGCGATGCGGACAAAGCGGCGTGCGCCTCGATCTCCGCCGTCCGCAGCCCGAAAGTCTCCCGCGCCATGCCCAGCGCATCCGATCCGGCCACGAAGTGCAGCGGCGGCGTCGGCATCGCGGCCAGTTCGACGAAGGCGCGGCCCAGCTTCGCCGGATCGCCGGGCTGCTGGTGGTTGTAGGCCTCGTAGGTGGACAACGGCGGCGTGGGCAGCGTCGCGTAGTCCGCGATCGACGCCGTGCCGTAACGGACCGAGCTGGCATCCAGGAAGTCGGTGCGGAAGAAGCCCGGCTCGACGACCGTCACGCGGATGTTGAAGCCGGCGAGCTCGGGCGCCAGCGACGCGGTGAAGCCGTCGACCGCAAACTTCGTCGCGCAGTACACCGTCGCGCCGTCGAAGCCACGGAAGCCGCCGACCGAGGCGATGTTCATGACGTGCCCGTCGCGCTGCCGGCGCATCACCGGCAGCACCGCGCGGGTGACGTGCATCAGGCCGAAGACGTTCGTGGCGAACTGACGCTCGATGTCGGCGGCGCTGATCTCCTCGAACAGGCCGAGCTGCCCGTAACCGGCGTTGTTGACCAGCACGTCGATGCGCCCGAAGCGTGCCACCGCCTGTTCGACCGCGTCGGCGGCCTCGGCCTCGTGGCTGACGTCCAGCGGGAGGCACAACACGTTCTCGCCGTGGTCGGCATACGCCGCCTTCAGCGCGTCGACGTTGCGCCCGGTGGCGACGACACGGTCGCCGGCGGCCAGCGCCGCCTTGGCAATCTCGAGACCAAAGCCGCGGTTTGCGCCGGTGATGAACCAGATCTTGCTCATGGAGTTCCGTCCTTCAGGGGTTCAGGGGTTCAGGGGATTCAGGGCCGGCCGGCGGCGGGATGCCGGGGCCGGTACGGGGGACGGATGAATCCTAGGAACGGGGCGGCGATCGCACGTGCCGGTTCCGGTACAGCGCTTGCACGATCCGCCGAAGCGGTCTTCGAGCCCCGCTCGTCGGCCTCCCCGCACCCGTGTGATCGCAACCCGATGCGCGAATCCGTCGCTTGGGCTACAATCGCCGCTTGACTCGCACAAGACCACCCTCTTCAGGTCTTCTTCTGCAGCCCCTCCGGTCCCTCCCAAGGACCCTTCTGCGAGCGGCTCGCACCAGCATCACCCCCCGGTTCGTGCGCTTGAGCGTTTCTGGTTTCAGCTTGTCTGTTCGCCCTTCGGCCGACCGACCTCTGGAGCCACTTTCCGTGCCCCTTCTGTTCGTATCATCGGATCGAAGTGACACACCTTCACACACCGCGCCAAGACGGTTGCTTATTGCGATTGCCTGTCAAGGCGCACACCTCAAAATAATGATGCATAACAAACGCATTGAGGTGGGGCGATTCCTTGTCTCACCGATGACCAAACCCCATGCCGACGGCGGATTCGCCGCGGCTGTCTCGATCCAGTCGGGACGCGGCATGGCCAGCATTGATCGTGTCATGCGATTCGTGCCGACCTTCGAGACCCGCCGCGCCGCATTGCGCTATGCGGAGACCGAAGGCACCGCCTGGGCGCGCAGCAACTGAGCCGCGCGCCGCTGATTTCCGAGGCGAGGGCCTGCGGCAGACCGCGGCTGGCGCCCTTTTCATCTTCAAGCATGGAGCAAGCCGTATGGCCAAGGAAGAACTGATTGAAATGCAGGGTGTCGTCAACGAAATCCTGCCGGACTCGCGCTTCCGCGTGACGCTGGAAAACGGCCATCAGGTCATCGCCTACACGGGCGGCAAGATGCGCAAGCATCACATCCGCATCCTGGCCGGCGATGCCGTCTCGCTGGAAATGTCGCCGTACGACCTGACCAAGGGCCGGATCACCTTCCGTCACCTGCAGCGCTCGAACCACTCGGGCCCGCCGCCGGTCCGTCGCTGACGCGCCTGACCGCGGGAGGCTCCGGCCCACCGCGGGAGCATCGCCAGACCTGATCGACGCCGCTTGGTCGACACATGACCGGCGCATGACCGACGCATGACCGACGTCCCGTCCGACACCGCCGCCGTCCCGACCTCGCTCGAGGCGGGCGGCGATCCGATGCCCGTGCCGCCGCCGCAGCCGGACATCGATGCGTGCTGCGGCAACGGCTGCGATCCGTGCATCTTCGATCTGCACGATCTGGCGATGGACGCGTACCGACAGGCCCTGCGTGCCTGGAAGTCGCGTCATCCGGACGCCATCTGACGACGCTCCGAATCCACCCGAAGGGCCGCTGACGCGGCCCTTTCCTTTTGGGGAACCGGCCGCCGTCCGGGGGGATTTCGTTTCGTGACGTTTTGGGGGACATCCCCGGATTCAGAAGTCCGAGCCCCAGGCCGACATCAAGGACAGGCGCCGCGCTTGCCGCAGCGGCGCGGTGCTCCCGCCCTCCGGAGGTCTCGATGTTCATGACCGGCCCGACCCGCTTCCATGTCGCGCATTCCGACGCGCAGGCCAATCTGCGCTTCGCGCTGGCGCGATTGAGCACGGATTGGCGCAGCCTCGACCCGTTCGGGCTCGAAATCCTGCTGCGCCACCTGCTGATGGCGGAACACCGCTGCATGCCGCATCCCAGCGTGTTGCGCGAGCGTCCGACCAACCGCTGGCTGCTGCCACGCCTGCGCCGCCGGCGGATCGAGGTCGCGGAGCGCCTGGTCGCCGTCGGTGGCCGGGTCAGCCATGCGGCGCTGGCCCGCGTGTTGCCGCGCGGGCATGACTGGCCGGGGATCTCGGCGCTGGTCGGCCGCCATGCCTGGGATCCGGTCGAAGGACGCCAGCCGCGCCCCCACCGCCCCGTCGTCGACGAGCCGGCCTACCCGCGCGCCAGCAGCAGTGCCCGGGCCACTTCCGCGAAGCCGTCGCCGCGCTCGGTCGCGGTGACGTAGGTAGGCGGGTGATCCAGCATCGGCAGGAACCGCGCGATGTTGGCCACGCCCACCGACAGCGGCATGCGTTCGAACATCAGTTGATCGTTCGTCGAATCGCCGACATACACCCACTCGGCCGGATCGAAGTCCAGGCCCGTCAACCGTTTCACCGCCCACTGCGCCGCGGTCCACTTGCTGTGGTCCCCGATCCAGCCGTTGACGTGGATCGAACTCACCGTCGCCACCAGCCCGTGCGTGCGCATGCGGTCGCAGACGGCGGCGATCGCATCATCGTCGAGCGTCGTGAATTCGCTGTGATCGATGGCGATGTCGGTCAGGCGGCCGGCACTGTCGCGCGCGGGCACGGCCCCCGGAACGGTCGCCACGATGTCCCGCGCGCAGGCCTGCAGTCGCGCGAAGTTCGCCAGACGCGTGGCGTCGTCCTGGGCGAATTCCGTGGAGAGCGCCTCCGCCTCCCGGTGGAGGAGCACCCCGCCGTTTTCCGCGACGATCCCCCGGACGGGCCAGGTCATCGCGAAGGCTTCGCTCCAGCCGGCGGGCCGCCCCGTGATCGCGATGACCGGCACCCCGGCCGCGTGCAGCCGGCGCAGCGCCTCCAGCGCCGCCGGCGCGACGGCGCCGTCCGCCGTCAGGGTGTCGTCGATGTCCGTCAACACGCCGCGCAGGGGCAGCCAGGTCGCGCGGGGACAGTCGCTGAGCGGGGGAATCGTTCGCATGGGAGGCGATTGTTGACTACAATCGCGCCCTGTTCCGAGGAGCGTTGCGACCTCCCATCCCATCGAGGCCAGGCTCGGAACCGCCGCGCGGCGACACGCCCGCGGCAATGGCAACCGCGCTCACCCGTCGACCCTTCGCAGGCCGGGTGAGGACCGAGCGGCAAATGCCCCTGCAATTGCCCTCCGCACTTCTCCCCATGCCCTGACCGCTGGCGTCGACGGCCCTTCCTCGCAGGAGTCCGCATGAACGCCCAATTGAAGCCGCTGGCCCAAGACCAGTACCTGATCAAAGACCTGTCGCTGGCCGACTGGGGCCGCAAGGAGATCAAGATCGCCGAGAGCGAGATGCCCGCGCTGATGGCCATCCGCGAGGAATACGCCGCCGCGCAGCCGCTCAAGGGCGCGCGCATCACCGGCTCGCTGCACATGACGATCCAGACGGCCGTGCTGGTCGAGACGCTGCAGGCGCTGGGCGCCGAAGTGCGCTGGGCCTCGTGCAACATCTTCTCGACGCAGGACCACGCCGCCGCCGCGCTGGTCGCCGCGGGCACCCCCGTCTTCGCCTACAAGGGCGAGACGCTGGAAGACTACTGGGACTACACGCACCGCATCTTCGACTTCGGCGCCAAGGGCACGCCGGGCGAAGGCCCGAACATGATCCTGGACGACGGCGGCGACGCGACGCTGCTGATGCACCTGGGCCAGAAGGCCGAGAAGGACCTGTCCGTGCTGGCCAACCCGGGCAGCGAGGAAGAGCGCATCCTCTTCGCCGCGATCAGGAAGAAGGTCGCCGAGGACGGCACCTGGTACACCCGCAAGAGCGCCGAGATCATCGGCGTCACGGAAGAGACGACCACGGGCGTGCACCGCCTGAAGGAGATGTCGGCCAAGGGCACGCTGCTGTTCCGCGCGATCAACGTCAACGACTCGGTCACCAAGAGCAAGTTCGACAACCTGTACGGCTGCCGCGAGTCGCTGGTGGACGGCATCAAGCGCGCCACCGACGTGATGATCGCCGGCAAGATCGCCGTGATCGCCGGCTACGGCGACGTGGGCAAGGGCTCGGCCCAGGCGATGCGCGCGTTGTCGGCCCAGGTCTGGGTGACCGAGATCGACCCGATCTGCGCGCTGCAGGCCGCGATGGAAGGCTTCCGCGTCGTGACGATGGAATACGCCGCCGACAAGGCCGACATCTTCGTCACCACGACCGGCAACAAGGGCGTGATCCGCCATGAGCACATGGCCGCGATGAAGCACAACGCCATCGTCTGCAACATCGGCCACTTCGACAACGAGATCGACATCGCCTCGATCGAGAAGTACGAGTGGGAGGAGATCAAGCCGCAGGTGGACCACGTGATCTTCCCCGACGGCAAACGGATCATCCTGCTGGCCAAGGGCCGTCTGGTGAACCTGGGCTGCGGCACCGGCCACCCGAGCTACGTGATGTCGTCCAGCTTCGCCAACCAGACGATCGCCCAGATCGAACTGTTCGCGCACAAGGACGCCTACGCCGTGGGCCAGGTCTACGTGCTGCCCAAGCACCTGGACGAGCACGTCGCCCGCCTGCAGCTGAAGACGCTGAACGCGCGGCTCAGCGAGCTGACGGACGAGCAGGCCGCCTACATCGGCGTGTCGAAGTCGGGCCCGTACAAGCCCGATACCTACCGCTATTGATTGACCGACCCGAGATCCGACCATGCGTGCTGACCAGCTGCTTCTCTCCCTTGGCCTGGCGCCCACGCGCTCGGCCGCCCAGCGGCTGATCGACGCGCGTGCGGTCGAGTGGGAAGGCCCCAAGGGCTGGACCGTCGTGCGCAAGTGCGGCGAGGACCTGCCCGACACCACCCCGCTGCGCGTGACCGACGACGCCGAGCTGCGTTACGTCTCGCGCGGCGGGCTCAAGCTCGAAGGCGCGCTGGCCAAGGTCGGCGTGTCGGTGGCGGGCCTCACGGCGCTGGACATGGGCCAGAGCGCGGGCGGTTTCACCGACGTGCTGCTCAAGGCGGGCGCGGCGCACGTGACCGGCATCGATGTGGGCCACAGCCAGCTGCATGAGACCTTGAAGGCGGACCCGCGCGTGACCGCCCATGAAGGCATGCACGTGAAGGACTATGTCCCCGACGCGCCCTTCGATCTGGTCGTGGGCGACCTGAGCTTCATCTCGATGATCGGCACGCTCAAGCACATGGTCGGCTGGCTCAAGCCGCAGGGCCAGGCGTTGCTGCTGATCAAGCCGCAGTACGAGCTGGGGCCGAAGGCCTTGAACAAGAACGGCATCGTCAAGGACAAGGCGCAATACGCCGTGCTCAAGGAGCAGGCCGTGGCGGCCGCCGAGAAGCGCGACCTCGTCGTCAAAGGCTGGTTCGAAAGTCCCGTCACCGGCGGCGACGGCAACACCGAATTCTTCATTTGGGTCCAGAAACCATGACGACGCCCGTCAGCATCGAATTCTTCCCGCCCAACACGCCCGTCGGCACCGAGAAGCTGAAGACCGTCGTGCAGGAGCTGCGCGCGGTCGATCCGCAGTACTTCAGCGTCACCTACGGCGCGGGCGGATCGACGCGCGAGAAGACGCTGTCGACCGTCGCCGACATCGCGTCGCAAGGCTTCGACGCGGCGCCGCACCTGTCCTGCGTGGGCTCGACGCGCGAGAACATCGCCGAGATCCTGGCCACCTACCGGGCCCAGAACATCCGGCGCGTCGTCGCGCTGCGCGGCGACCTGCCCAGCGGCACGGCGACGGCGGGCGAGTTCCGCTACGCGGCCGAGCTGGTGCGCTTCATCCGCGAGACGCAAGGCGCGGACTGGGACATCGAGGTCGCCGCCTATCCCGAGTACCACCCGCAGCAGCGCTACGCGGCCCGCGACCTGCAGTTCTTCGCCGACAAGGTGCGCGCCGGCGCCAGCGGCGCGATCACGCAGTTCTTCTACAACCCCGACGCCTACTTCCACTTCGTCGATGCGACGCGGGCGATCGGCGTGGACGTGCCGATCGTGCCGGGCATCATGCCGATCAACAACTTCGCGCGGATCGCGCAGTTCGCGCAGCGCGACGGCATCGAGATCCCGCGCTGGGTCGCGCTGAAGATGGAAGGCTACATGGACGACGCCGCCTCGGTGCGCGCCTTCGGCCTGGACGTCGTCACGCGGCTGTGCGAACGGCTGATCGCCGGCGGCGTGCCGGCGCTGCATTTCTATTCGCTCAACCAGAGCGCGCTCACGCTGGCGTTGTGTGAACGCCTCGGTCTCGCTGCGAAAGCTTGATAAGGCGCAAGCGCTACGCGCCGTTGCAGGGAACCGCTCCGGTTCGCCGCCGTTCCTTGTGAACGGTCAAGGTGCTCGCGGAGCGGTCCGCGTTCAATCCCGGTCATCCCATTGACCCGGAGTGACCGCATGTCCCACATCCCCACCCCCGCCCTCTTCCGCCCAGCGATCGCCGTCGGCGTGGCGCTCGCCGCGCTGGCCACCGCGATGGCGCCATCGGCCCACGCGCAGAGCAGCCCGTGGGTGTTCCGCGCCCGCGCGGTGAACATCGATCCGGCGGACAAGGACAAGACCGGCCTCGGCCTGTCGCTGAGCCGCAAGACCATCCCGGAGCTCGACTTCAGTTATTTCCTGACGCCGAACTGGGCGACCGAACTGGTCCTGACGGTGCCGCAGCGTCACAAGCTCTACAGCAACGGCACGCGCATCGGCTCGGTGAAGCATCTGCCGCCGACACTGACGCTGCAGTACCACTTCAATCCGGAAGGCAGCTTCCGCCCCTACGTCGGCGCGGGCGTCAACTACACGAACTTCTCAGACGCCCGCTTCGAACCCGCGGTGCAGACGGCGCTGGCGCCGAGCCTCAAGAAGAACAGCTTCGGCCTGGCCGCGCAGGCCGGCTTCGACGTCATGCTCGACAAGCAGTGGTCGATCAACGTCGACGTGAAGAAAATCCAGATGGACACCGAGGTCCGCTCCAAGGGAACGAACGTCGGGAAGTTCAAGATCGATCCGCTGCTGGTGGGGGTGGGCGTCGGCTACCGGTTCTGATCAGCTCAGCTCAACACCGCAAACGCCTCGCGCGTGAGGTTCTCCGGCGCGCCTGTCTCGCGGCAGGCGACGTCGTCCTCGATGCGGACGCCGCCGAACGCGCTCAGGTGCTTCACCAGCGCCCAGTCCACGTTCGCCGCGGCGGGCGTGGCGCGCAGCTTGTCCAGCAGCATCGGGATGAAGTACAGCCCCGGCTCGATCGTCACGACCATGCCGGGCTGCAGCACGCGCGTCAGGCGCAGATACGGATGGCCCTCGGGTTTGGCGATCGTGCCGCCATCCTCGCCGGCCATGAAACCGCCGATGTCGTGGACCTGCAGCCCCAGCAGGTGGCCAATGCCGTGCGGCAGGAAGATCGACGTCACGCCCTGCGCGAGCATCGCCTCCTCGTCCATCGTCACGATGCCGAGCTGGCGCAGCACGCCGGCGGTCTCGCGGTGCGCGGCCAGGTGGATGTCGCGGTAGTCGACGCCGGCGCGCACGCGGTCGACCAGTCGCAGCTGGGCCGCCTCCATCGCATCGATCAGCGCCTGGAACGTGGCGTCGCCGTTGCCCGTCGTACGGGTGATGTCCGACGCGTAGCCGCAGCTGTGCGCGCCCGCGTCCACCAGCAGGGACAGCGATTGCGCCGGCGCGCGCTGGTCCTGGTACTGGTAGTGCAGCACCGCCGCGTGCTCGTTGAGCGCGACGATGTTGCCGTAGGGCAGGTCGCGCTCGGCGAACCCGCAGGCATCGAGGTAGGCGTTGTGGATCGCCGCCTCGGACAGCCCCTCGCGGAAGGCGCGTTGGGACGCGAGGTGCGCCTTCGCGCCCAGCGCGGACGCCTCGCGCAGGCGCAGCAGTTCATACCCGGTCTTCACGGCGCGCGCGTGGTGCAGCGGGTTCAGCACCTCGGGCGGGTTGTTCGGCACGATGTCGCCCAGCGCCGCATCCGCCTCGCCGACGATCGCCAGCGTGCCCGGCACCTGCAGGTAGGGCAACGCCTCCTCCGGCTTGCGGACGATGATCAGTTCGAAGTGCTCGACCCAGAAGCCGCTCGGCGCTTCCGGCGGCACGTGCCAGTAGTCCTCGGGCTGCACGTAGATGAGACGCGGCTTGTGCCCGGGGCGGATCACCAGCCAGCTGTCGGGGTGACGGATCAACGGCACCCACAGCTTGAAGTGGGGGTTCGGCTGGAAGACGTAGGGCCGGTCGTCGAGGAAGGCGAACTTCTCGATGCCCGAGGCGATCAGCAGCGCATCGAAACCGCCGCGCTGCAGCGCGTGGTCGGTGCGGCGCTGCTGCTCCGCGAGGTGAGCGGTGTAGAGGGCGTTCAGGGCGTGGGCGTCAACGGAACTCATGGCGGCATTCATGCGCGGGAATTCTCCCAGACGACACCCATCTCGGTCAGCATCGCGTCGAGTCGCACGTCGTTGGGCTGGGCGGTCAGCGTCGGCTGGAAGCCGTGGCTGAAGCCGACGCCGACGACCACCGGCTGCGGCTGGATCTGCGAGATCGTGCGCAGCATGAAGCCGCCGCCGTAACCCATGCGGATGCCGCCCGGCCCGTAACCGACACAGGGCAGCAGCAGCAACTGCGGATCGAAGGCCTCGGTGTCCTTGGGCTTGGTGATGCCGGTGGCGTCCTCTTCCATCGGGCAGCCCGGGTACCAGACGTGGAAGCGCAGCCGGCCTTCCTCGCGATCGACGACGGGCAGGCCGATGCGGCGGTCACCATCGACCTCGCTCCAGCGGTACAGCGCCGGCAGCGGATCGAATTCGCCCTTGATCGGCCAGTAGGCGGCGATGCGCTTTTCCTTGCGCCCGACCAGCCAGACGCGCAGCACGCTCTGCACGACGTCGGCGAGCTCGAGGCGGCCCGGCAGGTCCAGGCGTTCGCGGATCAGGCGCTCGCGCAGCGCCTGGCGGTCTTCGGAGATCGGCAGCTTGTCGTTCGGATCCATCCAGCCCATTCGCCTTCCCTTGCGGACCCGGCGGGCCCTGGAGCGGACCATTGTGGCCGCCTCGCGGACAGGGCGCCAGCGCTGATCTAGAGTCGACGCCATGGCACGCACCACCACCTCGGGCACCGTCCACCGCATCACCGGCGCCGGCGCGGACTTCGCGAATCACTGCATGGAGCTGCTGGCGCCGCTCGGGCCGGTACTGGCGCGCCGGATGTTCGGCGGCTTCGGGCTGTACGTGGACGGCCTGTTCGTGGCCATCCTCAGCCGCGACGAGCTCTACCTGAAGGCGGACGCGGTCAGCCAGTCCCGCTACGTGGATGCCGGCTGCGAGCCGTTCCGGTACGAGAAGACCGGCAAGGGCGGGCGACAGGAGGTCGCCAGCCTGAATTACTTCCGACCGCCGGAGGAGACGCTCGAATCGCCCGCGCTGATGCTGCCCTGGGGGCGGCTGGCGATGGAGTCGGCCTTGCGCTCCGCCAACGCGAAGCCGAAGGCCAGGACGCCGAAGAAGAGCGCCGGCACCAGCGCCGAGCCGAGGACCGTCACGAACGAGAAACCGGCCAAGGCGCTGAAGGGTGTCACGACGACGGCTCCCGCGGTCAAGCGTTCGCCAGGCGCTGGCCGAACAGTTGCCCGAAAGAAGGCAGCCGGCTGACGACGCTGCGCGCCAGTTGCTTGGCGCAGGCCTGCGGCGGCACCATCAGTTGGAAGCGGGCGGTCGGCCAGGCTTCGACGACGAGCTCGGTGCCGCTGGCCACTTCCAGCGTTTCACCGGCCGACAGCCAGAAGTCCTGCGCCGGCAGGTTCAGGTCGCCGCGCTGCGTCACCCAGACGCGACCGTCGAGCACATGCAGTTCGCGCCGGCCCGGGCCGATCGGCAGGCTCATGGCCTCGCCCTGTGACAACGTCCACGCAGCGTCGTCGCGGCTGACCTGGATTGATGACTTTTGCATGACATTCATGATCGACTCCTTGTCCCCCGGGCGGTCCGCGCACTGGCGGCCTTCCTCGTGGACATGGTGCAATCCTAGGGTTGACCCGGACATTGGTCCAATGAGTCTTGTCGCGTCGATTGATACCATTCACGCATGAATGCGCCCCGCCATCGCCCGCTCGCCGTCGGTCCGCTGCGTGCCTTCGAGGCGGTGGCCCGGCGTTTGAGCTTCAGCGCCGCCGCCGAGGAGCTCTACCTGACCCAGTCCGCCATCAGCCGGCAGATCCGGTCGCTGGAGGAGGAACTGGGCGCGACGCTCTTCCTGCGCGGCACGCGCCACGTCGAACTGGCGCCGGACGGCAAGCTGCTGCTGTCGGCGGTGGAGCCGATGCTGGAGCGGCTGGACAGCACCGTGCGCCAGATCCGCTCGACGCGCGGCCGGCGCGTCGTCAACGTGACGACCTTCGCCTCGTTCGCCTCGCTGTGGCTGATCCCGCGGCTGGAGGCCTTCCAGCGCGAGCATCCGGACATGGACATCCGCGTCTCGGCGCTGGATCAGCTCGTCGAGATCGACGACAGCGAATTCGACGTCGCGCTGCGCTACGCCGCGCCGAACCGGGTGGCGCCGTCAGCGCAGCGCATGTTCGGGGAGATGCTGACGCCGGTCGTGAATCCGTGGGTCGCCAAGCAGGCCCAGGAGGGCCAGGGACCGCCGCTGAGCCAGGCGGCCGACCTGCGCCAGTACACCTTGGCCGAGGAGGACGACCAGCGGCCCAGCGGCCTGTTCCTGAGCTGGCGGCGCTGGCTGGCGCTGCATGGCGCGCCCGACCTGCAGCCGCGGCGCTGGATGTACCTGAACTTCACGTATCAGCAGATCCAGGCGGCGGTGTCCGGCCAGGCGGTGGCGTTGGCGCGGCTGCCCTTGATCTATGAGGCGCTGGAGCGCGGCGAGCTGGTCGAGCCCTTCGGCGAGGCGGGTCGCACGGACTGTCCGACGGTGTACTGGCTCATGATGTCGGAGCATGGCCGGGCGCGGCCCGAGGTCGTGGAATTCGCGCGCTGGATCGGCGAGCACGCCGCGCTCACGCGCCGCGCGATCGGCGAGCCGGATCCGCCGGTGGATGAGAACTCGGGCTGAGCAAGAGGCTTCAGTACGTCGACCGCCGCTGGCCCTCACCCCTCCCTCTCCCGCAAGCGGGAGAGGGTGCAAGAAGGTCAGGGCGCGATCAGCTCGCGCTCCGTCAGCACCACGGTCAGTGCCTGGTCATGCGGCTGCACCTCGAAAGCAGCTTCACAGCAACTCCAACCCAAGCCGATCGTCGTGACCCCGGGGTGCGCCTCGATCCAGCGATCGAAATAACCGCCGCCGTACCCCAGCCGGAAGCCTTCGCGCGTGTAGCCCAGACAGGGCACCAACAACACCTCCGGCACCAGCACCGGCCCGGTCGAACTGGGAATGCCGCATTCGTCCTTCACCGTCGGCTCCTGGCCGTCCCATCGCCGGAAATCCATCGAGGCCGGGCCACGGTCGCCGGCTTTACGCGCAAAGGGCAGCGCCAGTTGCATTTCCCCCCCGAGCTTGTGCGTCGAGGCCCAGGCCGCTGCGTTAAATTCCCCCTCCAGGGGCCAATAGAGGCCGAGGGTCAGCGGCTCCAGCTGGCGCAGCAACGGCAGCAGTTGCTCGCCCAACCGGTCGGCCGCCAGACGCGCCTCGGCACCGGCCCACCATTCGCGGCGGCGCGCCAGCAAGGCGCGTCGCAACTCGCTCCGCTCATGGGGCCAGGTCTTGCCGGTCGTGCCGGGGGCTTCGGGGGCCGTGGGGGAGTCACTCATCGCAGGTCGGCATGAAGTTCGCTCGGATCACTGTAACCGCCCTCGCCACCGTCGGCGCCCTCGGGACCCTCGGGACCCTCGGCGCGGCGATGCTCGCCACCCTGGCCACGGCGCTGCCCGCCCTCGCGCAGTCGAGCACGACCTTCAACGTCGTGCCCAACGCGCTGCCGCCGCTGCCGGACCTGGTCACCGACGCCCGCGAGGCCTGGCGCGTCCGGGACCGCTCGCGGCTGGCCGCGATGCGCCAGGCCGCCTTCGACCAGCAGCACCCGCTCGCCCCGTGGTTCGACTACTGGGAGCTGAACGCCCGCCTGTCCGAGGCCCAACAGCCCGAACTCAACGCGTTCTATGCCCGCTGGCCGGGCGCCTACGTCGAAGACCGGCTGCGCAACGACTGGCTGCTGGAGCTGGGACACCGCCGCGACTGGACCAACTTCCGACGCGACCACGCCGCCTACAAGATGCAGGACGACCGCGAGGTCGCCTGCTACGCGCTGCTCGCCGATCCGCCGGGGCGCGAGCTCCGCGACGCCGCGCGCGCCGCCTGGTTCGCGCAGCGCGACGCGGACGAGGGCTGCCACATGCTGGCGACCACGCTGCACGAGAACGGCCAGTTCAAGGACTCGGACGTCTGGCGCAAGCTGCGTCTGGTCGTCGAGACCAACAAGCCGCGCGCGGTGAAGCAGGCCGGGGCCCTGCTGTCCAAGCCGGACCAGGACGCGCTGGCCGAGCTGATGGACAAGCCGGACCGCTACCTGAAGCGCAAGGCCGCGGCCTCGCCACGCGCGAAGGCGGAGTTGACGATGCTGGCGCTGATGCGCCTGCTGGCCACCGACTACGACAAGGCGGACGACGACGTGCGCCGCTGGGCCGCGAAGCTGCCCAACGACCTGTCCGCGTGGCTCTGGGCCCAGTACGGCAGACAGGCCGCGCTGCGCTTGAAGGACGAGGCCAACGAGCATTTCGATCGCGCGATGAAACTGCAGGCCAGGCTCGGCCCGGTCGAGTGGAGCGACGACACGATCAGCTGGATGGCGCGCGCCGCGTTGCGCGGCGATGCGGGCGCGAGCCGCCCGGAGCAACTGATGTCGGCGATCGGGATGATGAAGCCGTCGGACCAGAAGGACATCACCTGGCAGTACTGGCGCGCGAAGGCGCAGCAGCAGCTGGCGCCGACCGGTCCATCCGGCGATGCCCAGCGCCGCGAAGCCCAGGAGACGCTGCGCGCGATCGCCTCGCCGCTGAGCTTCTACGGCAAGCTGGCCGCCGACGAGCTGAAGCTGCGACTGCCGCTGCCGCCGACGCCCGCCGACCTGACCGCGCCGGAGCGCGCGCAGGGCCTGGCCAATCCCGGGATCCAGCGCGCGCTGATGCTGCTCGCCGTGGGCCTGCGCAGCGAGGGCCAGCGCGAATGGAACTTCAGCCTGCGGGGCCTGTCGGATCGCGAGCTGCTGTCGATCGCGCAGGCGGCCTGCGAGCGCGAGCTCTGGGAGCGCTGCATCCAGACCAGCGAGCGGACCAGGACCGAGATCGACCTCGCCCAGCGCTTCCCGATGCCGTACCGCGCGGACGTGCTGAAGCAGTCGACGGCGGTGGGCCTGGACCCGGCCTATGTCTACGGCCTGATCCGGCAGGAGTCGCGCTTCATGATGGATGCGCGCTCGCACGTCGGCGCCGGGGGCCTGATGCAGGTGATGCCGGCCACCGCGAAGTGGACGGCCAGGAAGCTGGGCGTCGACTTCCGGCCCGACATGCTGCATGACCGCGACACCAACCTGCGCCTGGGCACCGGCTACCTGAAGCTGGTGATGGACAGCTTCGAGGGTTCGCAGGCGATGGCGGCGGCGGCGTACAACGCCGGCCCGAACCGGCCGCGCCGCTGGCGCGACGGTCCGCAGCTCGACGCCGCGATCTGGACCGAGAACATCCCGATCTGGGAGACCCGCGACTACGTGCGCAAGGTGCTGTCCAACGCGACGATCTACGCGCAGCTGATGGGCCGCGAGCGCGGCATCCTGCTGCGCGACCGGCTCGGCAGCGTCATCGGGCCGGCCGCGGCCGCCGCGCCGGACATCCCGGCCAACGGCACGAACTGACCCCGCCCCCCTTTTGCAGAAAGCTTCCCGCATGCAGCTGATCATCGGCAACAAGAACTACTCGTCCTGGTCGATGCGCCCCTGGGTGCTGATGAAGGCGCTGGGCATCGACTTCCAGGAGCGGAAGGTCCGCTTCGACTTCACGCCGGACTCGGCGTTCTATCGCGAGATCGGCGCGGTGACGCCGGCCGGCAAGGTCCCGGTGCTGGTGGACGACGGCCTGGCGGTCTGGGATTCGCTGGCGATCGTCGAGTACCTGGCCGACCGCTTCCCCGACAAGGCCGTCTGGCCGCGCGATGCGCGCCGCCGCGCACGGGCGCGTTGCCTCTGCGCCGAGATGCACAGCGGCTTCGGCCAGTTGCGCAGCCATTGCATGATGAACATCGACGCGGACCTGTCCACGGTCGGGGCGCGGCTGCTGCAGACCGAGGCGGGCCTGCGCAAGGACCTCGCCCGCGTCGTCGAACTGTGGACCGACGCGCTGACGCAGAGCGGCGGGCCCTTCCTGTTCGGCGAGTTCGGTGCGGCGGATGCCTTCTTCGCGCCGGTCGTGATGCGGGTGACCCGCTACGGACTGCCGCTGCCGGCGCCACTGAAAGCCTACACGGACGCCGTGGAAGCCGCGCCGGGCGTGCGCGAGTGGATCGCCGATGCGATGGCGGAGAAGGACTTCCTCGATTTCGAGGAGCCCTACCGCGACGTCAGCGGACCGGTGCCGGTGCTGAAGCCCTGAAATGAAAAACCGCCTTCGACCGCCTGTGCGGGCAGGCGGCGGAAAGCGGCGAGGTGGGCCGGCGAGACGTCAGTTGTCGCGGCGGCGGCGGACCATGAAACCGGCGGCGAGAAGGCCGCCCAGCATCATGGCCTGGTTGGTGGGCTCGGAAACGAACGACGGGACCACGGTGTCCACGCCTTCCTGTTCGTTGACATCGGCCAGCTGCGCGGGGGCGGGCTGGCTCTGCCGGGTGAAACTGGTGTCAGCAGCGACGTGCACGGAGTTCGTGTCCGGCGCTTGCTGCTCCTGCGCTTGGGCGGCGAGACCAATTCCGCCCAGCAGGAGGAGAAGAACAGACTTCATTCAAGATACTCCCTACTGCTATGCCGGCCTGCCTGACTACGTGTCTCTCTCGGTAGCTGGCCCGTTTGAACAGGCACTGGTGTGCAGGTGGCATTGGTGAATATACGGATAGATAGCCTACTTGAGGTATCCCCTTAATCAGGGATGCTGCGCCGCAACATGAGTGATCAGATGTATCTCGTTGGCGGGGCCGTCCGGGACGCGCTCCTGGGCCTGCCCGTGCAGGACCGCGACTGGGTGGTCGTCGGCGCCACGCCCAAGTCCTTGATCGACAAGGGATTTGTGCCTGTCGGCAAGGATTTTCCGGTGTTCCTCGACCCGGTGACCCATGAAGAGGTGGCATTGGCCCGGACGGAGCGGAAGACCGCCGCCGGCTACCACGGGTTCCAGTTCCATACGGACCCCGATGTCACGCTTGAACAGGACCTGGCACGCCGGGACCTGACGATCAACGCCATGGCCCAGGGGGAGGACGGGACGATCGTCGACCCTTACGGGGGGCGACGCGACCTGGAGGCCAAGGTGCTGCGCCACGTGTCGGAGGCCTTCGCGGAGGATCCGGTGCGCATCCTGCGGCTGGCGCGTTTCGCGGCGCGTTTCGGCGACTTCACGGTGGCGCCGGAGACGATGGCGCTGATGCGCGAGATGGTCGCCGCCGGCGAGGCCGACGCGCTGGTCGCCGAACGCGTCTGGCAGGAAATCTCCCGCGGCTTGATGGAGGGCCACCCCGCGCGGATGATCGAGATCCTGCGCGACAGCGGCGCGCTCGCGCGCATCGCGCCGGAGCTGGAACGCCTGTTCGGCGTGCCGCAACCGGAGGCTCACCACCCGGAGATCGACACCGGGGTCCACGTGCTGATGGTGCTGGAGGAATGCGCGCGCGTCGAGGCGCCGCTGCCGGTGCGTTACGCCTCGCTGTGCCACGACCTCGGCAAGGGCATGACGCCGAAGGAAGAGTGGCCGCGCCACCTGAAGCACGAATCGCGCGGTGTCGAGCTGGCGGCAGCGCTGTCACAGCGCTGGCGCGTGCCTTCGGACTGCAAGGAGCTGGCGGAGCTGGTCGCGCGCGAGCACACGCACGTGCATCAGAGCCTGGACTTCAGCGTCGAGGCGCGCCTGCGCCTGATCGAGCGATGCGATGCGATGCGCCGGCCGGAGCGCTTCGCGCAGCTGCTGCTGGCCTGCGAATGCGACGCCCGCGGCCGCGCGGGCTTGCGCGAGCGTCCCTACCCGCAGCGCCCGGCGCTGCTGCATGACCTGCGCGCGGTGCAGTCGGTCGATCAGGCGGCGATCTCCGCGGCCGCGCTGGCCGCCGGCAAGAAGGGGCCGGCCATCGGACAGGCGATCCATGAGGCGCGCAAGGCGGCGCTCAGCGCGTGTGAGAACGATCGATCGCACTGAAGCCTGAGCGCCTCTACTCCTGGGACTTCAGAGCCGCTGCCTCAGAAGATGTCGGTTCGACGTGAATGTGCAGCTCGCGATCGTCGACGTCGACGTCGAGGACGCCCTCCAGATAGTCCGCGTAACGCTCATGCAGATGCTTGAGCGCTGCGCCCTTGTCAGCCTGGTAGGCCAGCCGCTCCTGGAAGAACTGCATGCGGCACCGGTTGTCGTCAAGCACCTGGGCCCACGTCTTGATGTAGATCGAGACATTCGAATTCTTGTGAATCAGGCCAGTCGTGGCGTTGTCTCCAATCGTGAACCTGCCGACCGTGTCGACATCGTCGCCGATGACCCAGAACTCCCATCGGGTTTCGACGTTCCGGAACCGCTGGTCAGCGGTCACCGAGGCGGCGTAGCCGACGATCTGAGAAATTTCGTCGCGACCGATCTTGACGGTAGGCGCCTTGAGTTCCACGACGAGATGGGTCAGATCATTGACGCGATGGCGCCGGATCTGCCTCGACAGCATCAGGTCGACGATGCCGCGCGTCTGGCAAACATGCTTGACCGGTGCGTCGATCACGATCTCGTCGCCCAACATCGACTTGTGCTTGCGAAGCACCTCCGTCAGCGACATGTCGCTGACGGAGAGATGGAACTCCTCCCCGAAAATCCAGGGATTCTTGGCGAGGATCCGATGAAGTTGTGACCGCTCCTTCAAGCGTTGCTTCGGCCCCCTGTCGAAGAGGATCGCTTCAAGGCCGTTCAAGAACTTGAGCCGGTCAGAGACGACCTTCGTCCCGTTGATGATCGAAGACAGCGAGCCCTCTCGCAACAGTTCGGCAAGCTCTTCCTGCTGTCGGAGGGGGAGATTCAACACCTCGGTCAGGATCAGTTGAAGATCCTCAGGACCCCTTTCGATGGCCTGCCGGAGCATCCGGAGGTGGAGAGCCTTGCTCCGCGGCGCTGAACCTTCGAAGTCTGGGAGAAAGCGGGCGACATGGAGGGCGACGATGTCGAAGACCTGCCGCTCGATCAACTCGAGCTGGGTCGCGGGTTCGACGTCGGGGAAAGGGTAGATCTTCTCCGCCTTCCATTCGGCGACGAAGCTGCGAGCTTCCTGCGCCGCGATCAAACGGGCGTGATGCTTGTTCAAGTCGATCGGCTTTCGCCCGGCGATCCTCGACTGGACCTCGATTCGAAATTCTTCTGGCTGCATGACACCTCGCTTCATTCGCTGCTTCGCGCCGATGCGGCACCTTCGAATGGAGAGGTGATTGAACAATGCCCGCGGAGGCTCGAACGCCTTCGGGACCCGCGGCTAACTGATGTCAGTCAGGCTCGCTCGAATTCCCATCAGCATGAGTCACTCCCGTTGTCGCGCGGCGCTCACAAGGTGTGCGACCGATCCCCCGCGCTGAACCCCAGCGCGTCGAATCCCTCGCCCGGCGCGAAGCCGATGACCTTGAACAGCTCGCCCATCTCGTGCTCGGCGATGAGCCGGTGCGCCATGCCGCGCTGCGCGAGATCGGCGCCGCTCATCAGGTCGACCAGGCCGCAATTGATCAGGAAGTTGGCCTGGCTCGTGTAGCCCAGCACCATCAGCCCGGCGTCCTGCCCCGCCAGCGCGATGCCGGTGAAGTTCACATGCGCCGTGATGTCCTTCTGCCCGGGCAAGGCCAGCGGATCGGGGTCGGACCGGTGCAGGTGGTGGCACATCAAGGTGCCGCCGGTACGCTGCGGGTGGTAATACTCCGACTCCGGGAAACCGTAGTCGATGAAGAACGCCGCGCCACGCTTCAGGCGCTCCGCGAGCGTGCGCACGAAAGCCTCGGCCTGCGGATGGATCTCCGTCACGGTGCCGGGCACGAAGCCCACATCGTGTTCGGGCGGTGTCGGTAGACGCGCCTCGCCGGGCCGGTCCTCGAAGGACAGCGCGCCCTGGTCGTCCATCGTCACGCCGCGCTGCAACCAGTGTTCGCCGTCCCAGCGCAGCAGCTCGACCGGGATCGCATCCAGCAGCTCGTTGGCGACCAGCACGCCGTGGATCTCGTCGGGCCAGCGGTCCAGCCACTCGACCCTCGGCGCGAAGCGCGCCAGCCGTTCGGCCTGCCGTTCGCGCAGCGTGCGGGACAGGTCGACGATGAAATACCGCGCCACCGGCGTCCCGGCCGCGTCCAGCGTCTCCAGCAGTTGCGCCGCCAGCGCGCCGCTGCCGGCGCCGAACTCGATCACCGTGTCCGTGCCGCTGACCGCCAGCGCCTGCGCGACCTGCTTCGCCAGCGCCCGGCCGAACAGCGGCGACAGCTCCGGCGCCGTCACGAAGTCCGAGCCCTGCTGCGGCATCGTGCCGAACTTGCGCCGCGCGTTGGCGTAGTAGCCGACGCCGGGCGCGTACAGCGCCAGGCTCATGTAGCGGTCGAAGGGCAACCAGCCGCCAGCGGCGGCGATCTCGTCGCGCAGGAGCGCGGCCATGGCCGGATCGGTGGCATGGCCCGAAGCACGGCCCGAAGCATCGCCCGAAGCGCGATGCCCGGCACCGGAAGCGCCGTTCGGCGCGGACGCCACGCCATTCAGGCGGGCGGAATCTGTTGTCTTTGAAGTCATGTGTCGATTCCGGGAAGCATCGGCTTGCCACGCGCGGCCAGCCAGGCTTCGAATTCCCCTGCGGGCATCGCCGGCGCGATCACCTCGCCCTGCAGCTCGTCGCATCCCCACTCGGCCAGCAGGTGCCATTGCCGCGCGTTGCGCACGCCTTCGGCCCCGACCCGCAGGCCCAGGCCCTTGGCCATCTGCACCATGGCGCGCGTGATCGCGGCCGCGCCGCGATCGTCCGGGAGCACGGCGACGAAGCTCTGGTCGATCTTGAGCTTGTCCAGCGGCAGCCGCGTCAGCTGGTTCAGCGCCGTGTAGCCGGTGCCGAAGTCGTCGATCGAGATCGCCAGTCCTTGCGAGCGCAAGGTCTGCAGCAGCTCTGGCAGGCGGTCGATCTCCTCGGTGAGCATGCGTTCGGTCAGCTCGAGCTCCAGCCACTCGCCGGGCACGCCCGCCGTCTTGAGCACATGGGCCACCGACTTCGAGAAGCTGGCCAGCCGGAACTGCATGCTCGACAGGTTCACCGCGATCGGAATCGCGGCGACGCCGCGCTCATGCCAGGCGCGCGTCTGCCGCGCCGCCTCGTACATCACCCACTCGCCCAGCGGCAGCATCAGGCGGTGGCGCTCGGCGACGACGATGAACGCGTCCGGCGTCAGCAGACCGCGCTCGGGATGTCGCCAGCGCAGCAGCGCCTCCGCGCCGACCAGCTCGCCGGTGCGCGCGTCGACCTGCGGTTGATAGAAGAGCACGAACTGGTCGGCCGTCAGCGCCTGCGCCAGCTCGGTCTCGAGCACCAGGTCCGCGTAGGCGTTCTCGGCCATCGCGTGCTCGAAGAACTGGTAGGTCGCCCGCCCCGCGGTCTTCGCGAGGTACATCGCGGTGTCGGCGTGCTGCAGCAGTTCCTCGGGCGAGTCGCCGTGCTCCGGATACATGGCCACGCCGATCGACGGCGTCACCGACAGGTCGCGGCCGTCCGCCTGCACCGGCACCTCGACCACGCTCAACAGGGCGTTGAGCACCGTCTGCACGTCCTTGCGCTGATGCACGTCCTCGAGCAACACGACGAACTCGTCGCCGCCGAAACGCGCCACCAGATCGCTGCCGCGCAGTCCGCCGCGCAGACGCTCGGAGACGGTGCGCAGCACGCGGTCGCCCTCGAGGTGGCCCAGCGAATCGTTGACCCGCTTGAAGTTGTCGAGGTCGATGAACAGCAGCGCCGCGCGCCGCGCGTTGCCCTTGGACAGCCGCTCGCGCAGCCGTTCCATGAAGGTCGCGCGGTTCAGCAGCCCGGTCAGCGGATCGTGCTGCGCCAGGTGCTGGATGCGCGCCAGCGCCTCCAGGTGCGGACGCAGGTCGCGGACGATGGTCATCCGCAGGCGCTCGCCGTTGCGCCACAGGGTCCGCACGATGAATTCGACGTCGATGCGTTCGCCGCTGCGATGCAGGATCGCGGTCGGGTAGCGCGTCTCCCGGCCGGTCATCATCACGTCGCGCACGGTGTCGACCTGGTCCGGCGCGATCATCGACAGGGCGGACCGCCCCACCAGTTCCTCGAGCGCGTAGCCCACCAGCTCGCACAGCGGCGGGTTGACGTCGGTCATGACGCCGTCGCGGTGGAAGACGATGCCCTCCATCGACGCCTGCATGAACTTGCCCATCCGCTCCTCGGAGTCGCGCACGGCCAGCTCGGCCTCGCGGAAGCGGGTGATGTCGGAGATCAGCACGAAGCTCGACTGCACCTCGTCCGCGCCGGGCGGCACGTACGGGATCAGGTTGACCTCGATCCAGCGCGGGCTGCCGTCGCGACGCTCCAGCCGGCGTTCGTAGCTGACGCTGACCCGCTCGCGCAGCACGCGCTGCACGTGGGGCTCGATTTCCTGCGAGGCCTCCTCGCCGATGATCTGCGCGAAGGTGCGGCCCAGCACGCTGACCTCGTCCAGGCCGAAGCTGCGCGCGTACTGGCGGTTGGCGAAGCGGCAGGTGCGCGTGGCCGCGTCGAAGACCGCGATCAGCACCGGCACGTTGTCCGCGAGCAGCCGGAACTGCGCGTCCTGGTCGTCGGCCGAGGGCGCCGGGCAGGCCGGCGGCAGCGGCGGCACCGGCGCGTTCATTCAGTCCGTCCCGGCCGTCGATGGCGTGGCCGGCTGCACGCCCGCGGCGACGCCCCCGTCACCACGTGGAGGCGACTCCTCCAGCGTCCTCAGCGCCAGGCAGAGGTCCTCCCACGCCCGCGCCTTGTCCGGCAGGTTGCGCAGCAGGTAAGCCGGGTGATAGGTGACCACCAGCGGCACGCCCTGGTAGGTGTGGACGCGCCCGCGCAGCCGGCCGATCGGCTCCTGGCTGCGCAGCAGCTGCTGCACCGCGAAGCGGCCCATGGCCAGGATGATGCGCGGCTGGATCAGGTCGATCTGGCGCTGCAGGAAGGGCTCGCACTGCGCCAGTTCCGACGGATCCGGATTGCGGTTGCGCGGCGGCCGGCACTTCAGCGTGTTGGCGATGTAGACCTGCCGTTCGGGCGGCCCCTCGCCGCGGCCCAGGCCGACCGCGCGCAGCATGCTGTCAAGCAGCTTGCCGGCGGCGCCGACGAAGGGCTCGCCCTGCAGGTCCTCCTGCTCGCCCGGCGCCTCGCCGACGACCATCCAGTGCGCGCGTTCGTTGCCGACGCCGAACACGGTGTTCCTGCGCGATTCGCAGAGCCCGCAGGCGCGGCAGGACGCGACCTCGTCGCGCAGGCCGGGCCAGTCCAGCCGGGCGATGGCCTCGCGCCCCAGGCCGCGCGCGTGGGTGAGCGCTTGGGTGAGCGCGACCTCGACCGCGGCGGCCGCAGTCACGGGCGCCACAACAGGTGGCGCCGTGGGCGCCGCAGAGGGCGCGACGGCGGGCGTCCTCGCCGGCAGCTCCGCCGCGCGGCGCGGCGCGGGTGCTTCAACGACGATGACGTCCGACCCGCCCCCTGGCATGCGCATCGCGGGCGCGGCGGGTGCAGCCGCGCTCTCGGGCGAGTCGCCCGGCCCCGTCGGCGTCCACAGCTTGAGGCCCATCGCCTCCAGCATCGCGCGTTGACGTTCGTTCCAGCTCATGCGGCGGGCTCCGTGAGGCGCAGCGTCATGAGGACCGCGTCCTCCCGACCCTCCGTGCCGGGGTAGTAGCCCCGACGCAGGCCGCTCTGCGCGAAGCCGTAGCGCTCGTACAGGCGGCGCGCGCGGAGGTTGCTCTCGCGGACCTCCAGCCACACCTGGTGGCAGCCGCGCGCCCGCGCCAGCAGGCCCAGCGCGTCGAGCATGCGCCGCGCCAGCCCCTGCCCCTGCCGCGCCTCGGTCACGGTGATGTTGAGCAGGTGCATCTCGTCGACCACCTGCATCGCGAGGAAGTAGCCGCAGAGCCTCGCCTGCTCGTCACGCATGACGAACCCGGCGTAGCCTGCGGCCATCGAATCGATGAAGTTGCCGCGCGTCCAGGGATGGCTGTAGGAGACGGCCTCGATGGCCATCACCTCGTCGAGGTCCAGCGCGCGCAGCGGCTGCAGGGATTGCAGCGACGGCGGCCAGGCAAGGTCTCGGGGTTGGGCGCTCATCTCGGGACCGCTCCCCCGGCATCGTGGCCATCGTGGCTGTCGGCGACTGCCGCAGCGGCGGGTGCTGCTGCGGCGGCGGTTTTCGCGGCCTCGCGTTCGGCGGTGGTCAGCGCCACCTTGTCCCGCACGTACAGCGGCAGCGCGTTGGCGGCGTCTTCGGCCCGGCCCGCGTCGAAGGCCTGCTGCGCGAGCGCGCCCAGCGCGCGGGCACGCGAGACGGTGGTCGGGAAGCGGCGGGCCGTGCCGGTCTCCAGCTCGAAGGCGCTCAGCGCGGAGCCGGCGACGATCGTCGGCGGCTCCTCGCGCCACAGCGCGCGCAGCGGCTCGAGATCGGTCAACAGCGGCTCCAGCACCGTCGACCACTGCACGCCGTGCCATCGATAGCGGCCCAGGTAGATCTGGTTCATGCGGGCGTCCATCGCGACCCACACGTCGAGCGGTCCGGAGGCGTCCACTGCATCGCCTGCATCGGCAAGTTGCTGCCGCGCGTCCTCCGCGACCAGCATCAGGCTGTCGAGGGCCAGCACGGGCTTGCCGGCGCCGAACGCGAGTCCCTGCGCCACCGAGCATGCGGTCCGCAGTCCCGTGAACGCGCCCGGTCCGCGGCCGAAGCCGACGGCATCCACCGCGGCCAGCGGCAGGCCGGCCTGCTTCAGCAGCGCCATCACGTCCGGGACCAGCCGCTGGGAGGCCAGCGCCCCGCCATCGGCGTCCACAAAAGCAGCATGGCCCTGGCCCACGAGGGCCAGAGCCATGTGTTCGGTCGAGCTATCCAGGGCCAGCAACACGCTCATGTCCGAAGTGTAGTGGCCCGGGACGTCGCGAGGCGGGGAGATCCCCCGGCCCCGCGGGGCCCGTGTTCGATCAGGAGTCCGATCAGAACGAGTAACCCAGCGACAGCGTGTACACCACCGGACGGAAGTTGATGTCCGTGTGCAGCTCTTCCACACCGTCCTTGGTCGTCGTGTACGAGCGCATCTTGCTGCGCACGTCCGCGTAGGCGACCGTCGCGTTCAGCGACCACTGCTTCGTGTAGGCCACGGTGAAGCCCGCGTGGGCGGCGGCGCCCCACGAGTTCTCCAGCGTGATGCGGGTCGGGCCGCCGCTGATCGCGTCGCCGGTGGGCGTGCTGCGCTTCTTCTCGAAGTAGGTGTAGTTCACGCCCACGCCGACGAAGGGATGGACCTTCGGGATCCATTCGCCGAGGTGGTAGTTCACGAACACCGTCGGCGGCATCTGGCGCACGACCGCGATCTGGCCGGCGTTGGCGAGCACGCCATTGCCGTAGATCTTGTGCGACGGCGGGACGCCCAGCGCGATCTCGCCACTCCAGCGCGGCAGGAAGCGGTAGGTGTAGCCGAAGCCCGTGGTGGTCGCGTCACCGACGCGGATCTGCGCGCCCGGCGCCGGGAATTGGCGGCTTCCGCCTTCCAGCGGACCGGCCTTGCTGTTCACGTCGATGTGCGCGAGCCCGAGGTAGACCGAGTGCGTGCCGACCGCCGGCTCTTCGGCCCGGGCGGCGCCCGCCAGTGCCATCAGCGAAGCGGCCAGGATGAGGGTGATGTTCTTCTTCATGAATGATGTCTCCGTGCTGGTCGTCGGCGATTACGGCTGAGCAGCCAGGACCGATTGGAAGAAGCCGCGTGCCAGCGCATTGCAGAACGGCGGGACCAGGGTGCCGTGATAGGCGCCCTGCACCGCTGCCGCACCGGCCGCACCGCCGCCCGCCGCGGCGGACGTGGCCGCCTTGGCCTGCGCGAAGCCGCCCGCGATCGTGGCCGCCGTCACCTGGCCGGCCCAGGCCATCGAGGCCGCGCTTTCCAGGTTGGACGCCGGGTACAGCTTGTTGCGCGACGCGAAGTCGGCCTGCGCCTGCAGCGTGTTGGTGAAGAACACGGTCGGGTCGCCCGAGCCGCCGCACAGCGCGACCGGCGCCTTCGGCGTCCAGCCCAGCAGCGTGTTGGTCTGCAGCGCCTTGCGGAAGTTCGAGGTCGGATACGCCGTCTTGAACGCGGGGTTCAGCAGGCCGCCCGTGCCGAACAGGTTGGTGAACGTCGGGTCGTTCGGCAGCTTGCCTTCCTGGATCAGCGTGGTGATCGACTTCTTCGACGGGAACAGCGTTTCCGCGGTCGCCGCGAACTGGGCCGCGTACACGTCGGTCGGCGCCGCGTAGATGTTGCCGTAGGCCTTCTGGTAGCTGGTCAGCATCAGCGGCAGGAACAGCGTCGCGCCGGCGTTGACCGGGCCGGTGTTGACGATCTGGTCGCTGAAGCCCACCAGGTTGTACGGGCCGGACATCGGCGCGGCGGCGGTGACGGGGAACTCGGTCGCGTAGTCGCGCTCCATCACCTTCTGCGTCGCCATCGCCACGTGGCCGCCTTGCGAGTAGCCGGCCAGCAGCAGCTTGGCCGACGGCTTCACCGCGCTCTCGGCGGCCAGGTGGGTCCGGGCGGCGCGCATCGCGTCGACCATCTCGATCGCCGACTGCTCGGCGTTCAGGTAGGTCGTGTACTGCAGGCCCGAACGGTCGTAGCCGAGGTAGTTCGGCGCCACGACAATGAAGCCCTGGGCGGCGTAGAACGCCGCGACCAGCGAGCCTTCGGCGTTGTTCTGGATGTCGGCGATGTTGTAGGCCTGGTCCGTCGTCGTGCCGTGGGCATAGAGCACCACCGGGCGGTTGCCCGTGCAGGCGGCGCCGGTGCCGGCCGGCACCAGCACGGCGGCGGAGGCGGTGGCCGGCAGGCCCTGGGGATCACGCGTCCAGTAGTAGACGTAGCGCACGTCCACGTCGCAGGCGGCCTTGCCGCTGATCGCCTGCACGCCCTTCGCCGCGGTGCCCGCGTCGATCTGGGCGGCGGTCGCCGCGCCGGCCTTCAGGCCCAGTTCCAGGGTGCCGCGCGCCGGCGGGGGATCGTCGCTCGACGCATCGCTGCCGCCGCCGCAGGCGCTCAGCATGGCCACGGCAGCCAGAGTCAGGCTGGCCAGTTTGAATTGGCTGTTCATTCGGACTTCTCCAGGGGTTGTCTCCGTCGTCTGCACCGTCCCGGCGATCGCGGTCGGCACTAAATCGAACGGTCGTTCGTTTTTCTCAGGGATCACTTTAAGCGCACGTCCGGCGGCGCTTACAAAAGGAAAACCCTGACACGCCACAGCATGCCAGGGTCGGGGGGACGACGGACGCACAACCTGACCCCATCGAGGCGCGGTTGCAACACTTCTGTCATCCGGGTGCGCGCGATGCGCGCGCGAAGGTCGGCCTCAGAACGGGTTGTTGCTGGCCCGGTTGACGGCCTGGGAGGCCATGTTGGTGTGCATCACCGGTCCGACTAACTGGTCGCTGGCCCACATGTGGGAGGTGGAGGTGGCGTTGGCCACCAGCGTCTTGTCGGTGCAGACCGGCGGCAGCGAGCTCGCCAGGCAGGCGGCGTCCGTCGAGTTGGAGGCCGAATAGATCGTCGGATAACGGCTCATCGTGCCCATCAGCTCATCGGTCAGGATGAGGCCGATGTAGTGGCCGTCGTTGCGGATCTTCAGGCGCATGCCGGCGTTGAAGCGGCGCGACAGCTCGGTGAGCAGCGCGGCGCGGTCGGTGTCGGCGTGGACCGACTTCTCGCGGATCGCGAACGGCGACAGGCCCATGTCCTGCACGGTGGACAGGATGATGCGGCCGTTGGCGTCGACGATGCGGTTGACCTGCGCGGCGAGCGCCTCGCCGCGCGCCTGCGCGGCGTTGCCCAGCGTGCCGGCGTCCTGCGCCGGGTACTGCGCGTACAGCTCGAGCACGTCGTTGGCGCCGACCAGGATGGTGACCAGGTCCTTCGGGTTGAAACCGTCCAGCGCGAACTGGCGGTCGATCTGCGCGGCGACGTCGGCGGTCTTGGCGCCGAGGGCGGCGTACATGCGCGCGGTCGGCGTGGCCAGCTTGTCCGGGTTGCATTCGCCGAACACGAGGCCGAAGTGGCCCGCGAGCTGCTGCGTCCACACCTGGTTCAAGGTGCAGGTCACGGCGCCGCTGGTCGCGTCGGTCCCGTTGACCGTGTACTTGGTGCCGTCGGTGCGGATGGCGCTGGTTTCATCGCCGAAGGCGATGAGGCGCGTCGGACGGAAGGGGTCGATCTGCTCGCCGCCGCCGCCGCAGGCGGCCAGCATCGCGGTCGCACCCAGCAGCACGGCCAGGTGGCGCTTCACACTCTTCATGAACTCTCCAAATCTCGAAAACTCAGCGGGGCGCGAAGGCCGCCGCCGCGCGGGACAAGCGGTCCCGCACCCCATCCCAGGCGGCCTCTTGCGGAGGCGCCTCGATCCAGATCTCCGTCGCGCCGGCCGCGTCCAGCTCGCGCAGGACGGCAAACAGCTGACGCGCCGCCGCGCGCGCCTGGGCCGGCATGGCCCGGTGCAGCGCCGGGGCGCCCGTCCCGTCGAAGGACGAGCGGGAATATACCGCCAGCCCCGCCGGAGGGTTGTCCGCCAGCGCGGCGCGCAAGGCTTCCAGGTCCATCAGGCGGACCGTCGCGCGCGGTGCGTAATGCGCAGCCAGTGTGCCCGAGGCGCGTGGCGCCTGGGCGTCGGGCGCGTGTAAAGCGAGGCCGGCCGCGGCTTCCAGCTGTTCCGGGGTCAGCACGCCGGGCCGCAGCAGCACCAGGCCGCCGCGGCTGACGTCGACGATCGTCGATTCGATGCCGACGTCGCAGGGGCCGCCGTCCAGCACCGTCAGACCGGGGTCGAACTCGTCGGCGACGTGTGCGGCGGTGGTCGGGCTGACACGGCCGAAGCGGTTTGCGCTCGGCGCGGCCAGGCCCTCGACGCCGAGGGCGCGGCACTCGGCCATCAGCGCGCGGAAGACCGGATGCGACGGGCAGCGCAGTCCCACCGTGTCCTGCCCGCCGGCGGCCGCGGCGGCGATGCCGGGCACGCGCCGGACGATCAGCGTCAGCGGGCCGGGCCAGAAGGCCTCGATCAGCCGGTGGGCGACCGGCGACAGGTCTTGCCCGAACACGCGGGCGCCCTGCTCGTCGAGCACGTGCACGATCAGCGGATGGTCGCTCGGACGGCCCTTGGCGGCGAAGATCTTCGCGACGGCCTCGTCCTGGTCGGCGCGCGCCGCCAGGCCGTAGACGGTCTCCGTCGGCACGCCCGCGAGTTCACCCGCGGCGAGGACGCGCGCCGTGGCACGCACCGCCTCGGGCGATTGGCCGTCGAGCACCTGGAAGCCGGACCCCGTCACCCCGCCGTCCCCCGTCGTCACCACGTGTCGGGCAGGCCGAGGAGCGCGCAGGCGCGACGGGCGCTGGCGCGGGCGTCCTCGGCGGTCGCGCCGATCACGTTCAGGTGGCCCATCTTGCGGCCGTGGCGCGCCTGCGCCTTGCCGTACAGGTGCAGCTCGGCGCCGGGCAGCGCCAGCACGCCGGACCAGTCGGGCGCGCGTTCCTGGCCGTTCGCGTCGAACCACAGATCGCCCAGCAGGTTCAGCATCACCACCGGCGAATGCAGGCGCGGCTCGCGCAGCGGCAGGCCGGTCATCGCGCGGACCTGCATCTCGAACTGCGAGACGTCGCAGGCGTTCATCGTGTAGTGGCCCGAGTTGTGCGGGCGCGGCGCCATCTCGTTGACGACCAGGCGGCCGTCCTTCAGCACGAAGAACTCCACGCACAGCACGCCGACGTAGCCCATGCCGGTCGCGATCGCGGCGGCGGAACGGCGCGCCTGCGCCTGCAGCGCCTCGTCGACATCGGGCGCGGGCACCTCGGTGACCGCGAGGATGCCGTCGCGGTGCAGGTTCTGCTGGACCGGGAAGGTCACGACCTCGCCATCGGCGCCGCGCACGACCAGCACGCTCAGTTCCAGCGCCAGCGGCAGCATCTGCTCGAGCACGCAGTCGACGCGGCCGAGTTCATCGAAGGCGGCGGCGAGCTGCGCCCGGTCGGCGACCCGGCGCTGGCCCTTGCCGTCGTAGCCGAGGCGCGCGGTCTTGAGGATGCCGGGGAGCAGCGACGCGGGCACGGCGGCCAGATCGGCGTCTGAATCGGCATCGGCGCCACCCCGCAGCACGGCATACGGCGCGCAGGGCACGCCGCTGGCGTCGAAGTGGGCCTTCTCGCGGGCGCGGTCCTGGCAGATCCCGACGGCCGACGCGCCGGGCGCGACGACGCGCGCCCGTGCCAGATGCTCCAGCGCGCGGGCGGGCACGTTCTCGAATTCGGTGGTGATCGCCTCGCAGCGGCGCGCGAGGTCGTCGAGCGCCGCCGGGTCCAGGTAATCGGCCTTCAGGTGCTCGTGGGCCACGGCGCCGGCGGGACTGGCCGCGTCCGGGTCCAGCACCACGCAGCGGTAGCCCAGCGCCTGGGCGGCGTGGACGAACATGCGGCCGAGCTGGCCGCCTCCCAGCACGCCCAGCGTCGCTTCACCCGGCAGCAGCGGCATCAGCGCAGCTCCTCGGTCATCGCGGTGGCGGCGGCCGTCTGGCGCTTGCGGAAGGCGTCCAGCTGGTCGCGCAAGGCCGGGTTGTCGCGGGCCAGCACGGCCACGGCGAACAGGGCGGCGTTGCCCGCGCCCGCGTTGCCGATGGCGAAGGTCGCCACGGGGATGCCCTTGGGCATCTGCACGATCGAGTGCAGCGAATCCACGCCCTGCAGGTGGCGGCTGGCGACCGGCACGCCGAGCACCGGCACCAGGGTCTTGGCGGCCAGCATGCCCGGCAGGTGGGCGGCGCCGCCGGCGCCGGCGATGATCGCCCGCAGGCCGCGGCCTTCGGCCTGTTCGGCATAGGCGAACATCTCGTCGGGCATGCGGTGGGCGGAAACGACCCGCGCCTCGAACGGCACGCCGAACTCGGTGAGAATGTCGGCGGCGTGCTTCATGGTCTCCCAGTCACTGCTGGAGCCCATGACCACGCCGATGACGGGGGCGATGTCGGGAGTGGTGGCGCTGCTCACGGGTCGGTCCTCGATCTGTCAAATCGTGAAACCTTGAATTGTAGGCGGGCAGCCTCAGGTGCCGTTCTTGCCGTTCCTGGCGTTCGACTCCCGTCCGGCCGACGGGGCCCGCCCGCCGCCCGCCTGCTTCCGTCCTTGCTCCCACCATGACCGACATCACCCTCCAAAACTTCGAAGCGGACCTCCTGCAGGCCTCCATGCAGCAGCCGGTGCTGCTCGACATCTGGGCGCCGTGGTGCGGCCCCTGCCGCACGCTGGGTCCGATGCTGGAGAAGCTGGAGGTGGCGTATGCGGGTCGCTGGAAGCTGACCAAGCTCAACAGCGACGACCAGCCGGAGATCGCGACGCAGCTGAGCCAGGCCTTCGGCGTGCGGTCGATCCCGTTCTGCGTGATGTTCGTCGGCGGACAGCCGGTGGACGGATTCGTCGGCGCGATCCCCGAGGCGCAGATCCGCGAGTTCCTCGACCGTCACGTGCCCACGGGCGAGGCGCTGGAGGCCGAGGAGGACCTGGCCGAGGCGCAGGCCCTGCTCGAGGAAGGCGACGCCGACGGCGCGCTGGAGAAGCTGCAGGCGGCGGTGCAGGCCGACCCGAACAACGAGGTGGCGCGTTTCGACTTGATCCGCGCGCTGCTGGAGGACGACCAGCTGGCGCACGCCAAGGCGGCGTTCGCGCCGGTGGCGCACCAGGCGGCGGACACGATCACGCCGCATCCGAGATTCCAGGCCCTGGCCGCCTGGATCGCCGCGGCGGATCGTGCCGAGCAAGGCCTGGATCCGGCCGCGCTGCAATCGGCGATCGCGAACAACAAGCGGGACTTCGACGCGCGCTTCGCGCTGGCGCAGGGGCTCTTCGCCGGCCGGGATTTCACCGGCGCGATGGAAGAACTCCTGGAGATCATCATGCGTGACAAGACCTGGAACGACCAGCTGGCGCGCAAGACCTATGTCTCGATCCTCGAGATCATGACCAAGCCGGCGCAACCCGCGCATGGCCACGGCGCCGCGGGAGCGCCCCAGGCGGGCGGCCTGCAGCTGTCGGGCCACAACACCGTGGCCCCTTCCGACCCGCTGGTCGACCAGTACCGCCGCAAGCTCAGCATGGCGCTGTTCTGATCAGAACACCACCTGCGCCACCCCGGCGCGGGTCAGCCGATCCAGCTCTTGCGGATCGGCCTCGTCGTCGGTGACCAGCACGTCGATATGGGCGCAATCGCAGACCTGCATCCGGCTGCCCTGCCCGAGCTTGCTGGCATCGGCGAGCAGCACCCGCTGCCTCGCCCTTGCCAGCATCGCCTGCGCGACGGCGACTTCCGCCCACAGGTAGCTTGACGCGCCCTGCCGCGCATCGAGCGCGGTTGGCGAGATCAGCGCGATGTCCACGCGATGCCGCGCGATCTCCGCGACGGTGAACTCGCCGAAGGTCCCCGACGTCTCGGGGACGTACGCGCCACCGAGCATCAGCAGCTCGTGCCCCTGCCGCCCGGCCATCGCATCGCACACGGCCACCGAATTCGTGATCACCCGCAGCGCCTGCGCCTGGGCCAAGGCCTGCGCCAACGCATGCGTCGTCGATCCCGCGTCGATGAACAGGCTCATCCCCGGCTTCACCAGCGCCATCGCCTGCCGAGCGATCGCCTGCTTCTGCCGCCGGCGCGACTGCGCCCGCTCGGCATAGCTGGCCTCGGCCGGCACCTCCGACTGCACCGCGCCGCCGTGCACGCGGGCGAGCTTGCCGCCCTGCTCCAGCTCGATCAGGTCGCGTCGCACCGTCTCGCGCGACACCCCGAGCTCGCGTGCGGCCTCGTCCGTCGTGAGGCGGTGCCGCTCTCGCAGCAGCAAGAGGATCTTGTCGTGTCGTTCCTGGGACCACATGGATCGCTTGTTCTCCCTGCATGGACCTCGCATTCACCCAGATCCACGCAGCGCCTTCATGACAGTTTGAGGATTTTTCTGTGATGTTGTGGATAGCCAGCAGCCGCCGCGCGACGGGCTGTGGTTTTTCGTGTTTGTCGTTGTCTTGTCGTGGACGGTTGTGACAGTGCGGGCCATTCCCAACGCACCCGGTCCCCACCATGAAGCACCCGATGCCCACCGCCCTGGTCCTGGCCCTCAGCCTAGCCTACGTTGTCCCCGCCGCCGCGCAGTCCGTCGACGCGCCGAAGTCCGCCGACACGAGCGCCGCCGCGTCGTCGTCCGAGCGCTCCGAGCTCGAGCGCGTGACCGTCTCCGTCGGTCGCGGCCAGCTGCGCTCCGTGCAGAGCCTGAGCCAGACCGAGTTCGACAACGCCCTGGCCGGCAGCAGCCCGCTGGCGACCGTGGCCCGCCTGCCGGGCGTGAACTTCCAGTCCGCCGACGGCCTGGGCAACTACGAGTGGTCGACCCGCTTCACCGTGCGCGGCTTCTCGCAGAACCAGCTCGGCTTCACGCTCGACGACGTGCCGCTGGGCGACATGTCCTACGGCAACTTCAACGGCCTGCACATCAGCCGCGCGATCTCGAGCGAGAACGTCGGCCGCGCCTCGCTGTCGCAAGGCGCCGGCGCGCTGGAAGCGGCCTCGTCCAGCAACCTGGGCGGCACGCTGCAGTTCTATTCGAGCGATCCGCTGGACAAGTTCGGCTTCCGCGCCTCGCAGACCATCGGCAGCGACTCCGCCGCCCGCACCTTCGTGCGCGTGGACAGCGGCCGCACGGTGGTGGGCGACTTCTACCTCAGCTACACCAACCAGGACGCCGACAAGTGGAAGGGCGACGGCAAGCAGAAGCAGGAACAGTGGAACCTGAAGTGGACCAAGGCCATCGGTGACAGCCGCCTGTCGGCCTTCATCAACACTTCGCGCCGCAAGGAAGTGGACTACCAGGATCTGTCGCTGGACCTCATCAAGCGCAAGGGCGACACGCTCGACAACTTCTACCCGGACTTCGCCGCCGCGGTGAAGGCCTCCAACACGCTGTGCGGCAACAACGGCAGCACCTACGTGGCCGCCTGCGACGACCAGTACTACGCCGGTGCCGGCCTGCGCAACGACGAGCTGTACGGCGTCTCCGCCGACCTGCGCCTGGCGCAGAACATCACCTGGAAGACCACCGCCTACTACCACCACAACAAGGGCATGGGCCTGTGGTTCACGCCGTACCAGGCCTCGCCGGACGGCACGCCGATCTCGGTGCGCACGACCGAGTACGGCATCAAGCGCGGCGGCGTGGTCTCCAACGCCGAGTTCGACCTCGGCGACCACCTGATCAAGGCCGGCGTCTGGTTCGAGGACAACGACTTCGACCAGGCTCGCCGCTTCTACGCCGCCTCGGCCGCCACCAGCGTCTACCAGTTCCCGAGCAACCCGTTCCTGACGCAGTGGCAGTACGCGTTCAACACGAAGACCTCGCAGTTCTCGCTGTCCGACACCTGGTCGGTCGCCAAGGACCTGACCGTCGGCGCCGGCTTCAAGGCGCTGAAGGTCAAGATCGATGGCCAGCTCCAGGCGGGCACCGGCATGCCGTCGGGCTCGATCAGCGCGGAGAAGGGTTTCCTGCCGCAGCTGGGCATCAACTATCGCCTGTCGGCCAACAACGAGCTCTACGGCACGCTGGCGCGCAACATGCGCGCCTACCAGGGCGCGGCGACCGGCACCTCGCCGTTCGCGACGACCACCGCCGGTTTCGACGCGATCAAGGGCAGCCTCAAGCCCGAGACCTCCGACACCGTCGAGGCCGGCTGGCGCACCAGCGGCCGCGGCTATGAAGGCTCGGTCAGCGCCTACCTCGTCAACTTCGAGGATCGCCTGCTGAGCGTGCAGCAGGGCTCCGGCATCCAGGGCAACCCGGTCGTGCTGTCCAACGTCGGCGACGTGCGCGCCACCGGCGTGGAAGCGGCGCTGTCCTTCCGCCTGGCCTCGGCGCTCACCTGGTACAACAGCGTCAGCCTGTCCAAGTCGACCTACCGCGACGACGTCGTCAGCGGCACCACGACGATCGCGATCCGCGGCAAGCGCGTGGCCGACGCACCGGACACCATGGTCAAGTCGCAGCTGGGCTACGACGACGGCGCGCTGTTCGGCACCATCGGCGTGGACTACATGTCCAAGCGCTACTACTCGTACACCAACGACGCCTCGGTCCCGGACCGCACGCTGGTGAACCTCAGCGCCGGCTACAAGCTGAAGAACGTCTCGATGCTGCGCGAGCTGAGCCTGCAGGGCAGCGTGACCAACCTGTTCGACAAGCACTACATCTCGACGATCGGCTCGAACGGCTTCACCAACAGCGACCCCACGGGCACCTACGCCACGCTGCTGCCGGGCGCGCCCCGTCAGTTCTTCGTGACGCTGACCGGGAAGTTCTGAGGCCATGGCCGGGGACGTCGATGCCGTGAAGGGCGCTCCGCTTGCGGGCGCCCGGTTGACACGCCGTCAGTTGCTGGCGGGTTCGCTGACGGCGCCGATCGCGGTACCGTTGGTGGGCTGCGCCACGACGGAACCGGCGGCCCCGACTGTCGATCTGAACACGAAGGTCGATGCGGAGACGCCCCGGCGCTTCCGCGTCGCCTTCGGTTCCTGCGCGAAGCAATCCAAGCCGCAGCCGATCTGGCGCGCGATCGGGGCAGCGAAGCCGGACCTGTTCGTCTTCCTCGGCGACAACCTGTACGCGGACGCCCGCGACGAAGCGACGCTGCGCCAGCGCTACGCCGAGTTCATGGCGGTCGAACCGCTGCAGGCGTTCCGGCGCTCGACGCGCCACGTCGCGATCTGGGACGACCACGATTTTGGCGACGACGACGAAGGCGCGGACTACCCGCTCAAGCAGCTCTCGCAGCAGCTGTTCTGCGATGCGTGGAACGAGTCGGCCGACTCGCCGCGCCGGCGCGCGGACGGGATCTATCAGAGCTACCTCTTCGAAGCCCTCGGCAAGCGCATCCAGGTGATCCTGCCGGACCTGCGCTTCAACCGCACGATGCTGACGGCGGATCCGTCGCTGAAGTCGAGCTACGCGGCGATGGTGCTGCGGGCCAAGCTCAGCGGACAGCCGATGACCGGCTGGTACGTGCCCGATGCGCGGCCCGAGGCCACGCTGCTGGGCGAGGCGCAGTGGACGTGGCTCGAGGCGCAGCTGCGCGTGCCGGCGGATGTGCGCCTGATCGGCTCCAGCGTGCAGTTCGCGGCCGACGGCAGCGGCTGGGAGGGTTGGGCCAACTTCCCGCGGGAACGCGACCGGCTGATCGAGCTGATCCGCACGACACGCGCGGAAGGCGTCGTCTTCCTCAGCGGCGACATGCACTACGCGGAGCTCTCCAGCGTGGACGTCGCCGGCGGCTACCCGCTGTGGGACGCGACCTCCAGCGGTCTGACCGAGGTCTGGGACATTCCCACGCCCAACCGCAACCGGCGCTCGGCGGTGATGGCGGAATTGAACTTCGGCGTGCTCGATGTCGAGCCTGTCACCGAAGGGGAGGATGATCTTCGCCTGCGCTTCGCGCTGTGCGACGTGAATGGAAAGGCCAAGGTGACGAAGGAACTGACGCTGTCGGGCCTGCGCTTCCCGGCCAAGGAGAAGACCGCATGACCTTGTCCCGACGCAGCCTGCTGCGGACCCTGCCCGCTTCGCTGCCGGCCCTGGTGCCCGCCGCCCTGCCCACCTTCCTGCCCGCCTCGTTCGGGCTTTTTGCGTTTGGCGCCCACGCGCAGGGCGGCCAGCCGGCGTCGATCGCGCTGGACGCGTTGATGACCGCCGCGCGCAAGGAGGGCCGCGTGAGCAGCCTGGGCATGCCCGACGATTGGGCCAACTGGCGCGCGACCTGGGCCGATCTGCAGCGGCTCTACGGCCTGGCGCATGTCGACACCGACATGAGCAGCGCCGAGGAGATCGCCAAGATCGAGGCCGAGAAATCCAATGCGAGCGCGGACCTCGGCGACGTCGGCTTCGAGTTCGGCGCGATCGCGAAGGCGCGCGGCATCACGCAGCCGTACAAGCCGACGACCTGGGCGCAGGTGCCGGACTGGGCGAAGGATGCCGACGGTCACTGGGCGCTCGCGTACACCGGCACGATCGCGTTCGCGGTCAACCGCAAGCGGCTCCCGGACGTGCCGCGCAGCTGGCAGGCGCTGTTCGCGTCCAAGGCGCGCGTGATGATCGGCGAGGTCGGCCGCGCAGCGCAGTCCAACGCGGCGGTGCTGGCGGCGGCGGTGGCGCTCGGCGGCGACGAGACGATGCTGCAGCCGGCGCTGGCGGCCTTCGCGCGGATCGCCAAGGACAAGCGGCTGATCGGCACCAACGCGACGCCCGCGCTGATGGAGCGCGCCGAGGCCGACGTGTTCCTGCTGTGGGATTTCAACGCCCTCTCCTACCGCGCGAAGCTGCCCAACGCGGCGGACTACGAGGTGCTGATCCCGTCCGACGGCTCGATCACCAGCGGCTACACAACCCTCCTCAACCGCTGGGCGCCGCATCCCAACGCGGCGATGCTGGCGAGGGAATACATCTTCAGCGACGCCGGTCAGATGAACCTCGCGCGCGGCCACGCGCGGCCGATCCGGATCGCGCAGCTGCCGCTGCCGGCCGACCTGAAGGCGCTGCTGGTGCCCGAGGCGCAGTATGCGAAGGCGCGCGCGCTGAAGCCGGCCGTGTGGACCGAAGAGGTCAAGAAACTCCCTCGCGCGTGGCAGCGCGAGGTGCTGGGAGCCGCGCGATGACCCCGAGCACCGGACCTCTGCCGCCTCCGTTCCCCGGCGCGTCGACGAGCGCCGGAACGCCTTCGGCCGCGGATGCGGATGCGGCTGCGGCCACATCGATCTCCAGCGCCCCGCCGGCTTCCCTGCCGGCCTCCTCGTCGTCGATCGATGCCGCCGCCGAGGCAGCGGCCGCGATTGCTCAGGCGGCGGATCCCGCGCGCAAGCTCGTCGTGCTGCTGGCCGACGGCCTGCGCGCCGACACCGCGCGCGACTACATGGGCTACCTGCAGGCGCTCAACGACGCGGGCCGCGCGCAGTGGCGTTCGCTGCGCTGCGAGCTGCCAAGCCTGTCGCGCCCGCTGTACGCGACGGTGATCAACGGCGAGCCGCCGTTGACGCACGGCATCCTCGGCAACGGCCAGGCCGGACAGGCGCTCTCGCACCACCTGTTCCAGCAGTTGGACGCGCAAGGCGTGCCGGCCGCGGTCGCCGCCTATCACTGGTTCTACGAGTTGCTGGCCGGCGAGGTCTTCGACCCGCTGCGCCATCGCGACGCGGTGCCGGCGGGCTGCGGGATCCAGGCCGCACGCTGGTACTGGGAGGACGACTACCCCGACAGCCACCTGCTCGCCGATGCCGAGGCGCTGCGTCGCGCGCACCTGCCGCTGCAGGGGCCGTCGCTGCTCTTCATCCATCCGATGGGACCGGACCTCGCCGGTCACCTGCACGGCGGTGAATCGACCCCGTACGCGATGAGCGCGCGCAAGCTCGACATGCTGCTCGCGCAGCTGCTGCCGCGCTGGCACGCCGACGGCTTCGACCTGCTGCTGACCAGCGACCACGGCATGAACGCGGACCGCATGCACGGCGGTCCGCTGCCGGTGGAGCGCGAGGTCCCGCTGGTCTGGGTGCCACATGACGGCGCGGTGGGCCTGGCGATGCCGGAACGGCAGACGGACATCGCGGCCTGGATCCTGGAGCGACTGGGCATCGCCGCGGCGTCCGGAGGCGCGCGCGCATGAGCCTGACTGCGCGGACCGCCACGCGGCTCGCCGGCCCGCTGCTCCTGCTGACGGCCGCCGCCCTGCTGCTGCCCTTTGGCTGGCGCGCCGTCGCCCTGCTGGGCGACTGCATCGGCCAGGCCGGCGGCTGCGCCGTCGGCGAGTTGACCGCCGACACCTATTACCTCGAAGCGGCCTGGAACACGCTGTGGCTGGGCACGCTGTCGGCGCTGATCGGCCTGGCCCTCGGACTCGGCGCGGCGATCGCGCTGCTGCGCGTCCCTCGCCTCGAATCCCCGGTGACGCTGCTCGCGAGCCTGGGCGCCAATTTCTCGGGTGTGCCGCTCGCGGTGGCGCTGCTGCTGCTCTTCGGCGCACAGGGCGTCGTGACCGCGACGATGCAGGCCGCGGGGCTTGCGCCGTGGATCGACCTGCAAGGCCTCGACGGCCTGCTGCTGGCCTACGTCTGCTTCCAGGCGCCGCTGGCGACGCTGCTGCTCATCGCGCCGGTGAAGATGCTGGACGGCGCGCTCCAGGACGCGGCAGCCACGCTTGGCGCCGGGCCGGTGCTGTATTGGCGCCGGGTCGGGCTGCCGCTGCTGCTGCCCAGTCTGGTGGAAATCTTCGGCCTGCTCTTCGCCAACGCGGCCGCCGCGTTCGCCACGCCGTTCGCGCTGAGCGGCACGGCCGCCCACGTGCTCGCAGTGCGCATCGCCTCGCTCGTGAGCGGCGACATCTTCGCGCAGCCCGAGCTGTCGGCGCTGCTGGCGCTGGTGCTGTTCGTGATGCTCGCGGTGGTGCTCGCCCTCACGCGATGGCTGGCGGCGCGGCTCAGGCAGGGACGTGCATGAGCGCCGCGTCGACCTCCACCGCGAACCGCCCGGTGATCTCGGCGCTCGCACTGGCGGCGCTGCTGGTCGTGGTGCTCCTGCCGATGACGGCCTTGCTGGTCTACGGCCTCACCGGACGGTGGGATCGTCACTGGTGGCCGGAGGACCCGACGCTGCGCTGGATCGTCGATGCCGTCGTCGATCCGCGCGTGCAAGGCGCGGTGCTGCGCACGACGCTGCTCGCCTTGGCGAGCGCGACCCTGGCGCTGGTCTGCGGCGCGCTGGCGACGATTCCCGCGGCCCTCGCGGTGCAGCTCGACGACGGCCCGGCCGCGCGTCGGCTGCAGCGCACGCTGGACCTCATTGCGCTGCTGCCCTTCGCGATCGCGCCGGTGGTGATCGCGATCAGCGCGCTGGAGCTGTTCGTCGGCCGCTGGGGCGGCTGGCTGCCGCTCCCGCTGGTCTACGTGGCGGTGGTCGCGCCGACGCTGTTCCCCCTCATCCACAAGACGCTGCAATCGGCGCTCGCGCAGTTGAACGCGGCCTCGTTGATCGAGGCTGGCCGCACGCTCGGCGCGAGCGATGGCCACACCGTGCGACGCGTGCTGCTGCCGATGCTGGCGCCGGCGCTGCTTGCCGCGTTCCTGCTCGCATGGGTCACGGCGGCGATGGAATTCGCGATCGCGAACCTGCTGCTGGGCGGCCAGCTGGAGCTGCTTCAGCCCTTGATGAACAGCCTGCGCAACGCCAACGGTCACCAGGCTGCGGCGCTGATGGTGCTGGCCTTCGTCGGTGTCGGCGCGATCGTCGCGGCGGTGGCAGCGCTCACCCGGCGCTGGACCACGGGCGCATCGCCCCAATGAGCGCGGATCAGACCATGACCCCGCGCGCCGGCCCCACCTCAACGATCTCCCTGCGATGACCTCGACCGCGCCTTCAACCGCCCCTTCGACTTCTCCCGACATCGACCTGACGGCGCAACTCGCGGTCCGCGGTGCCGAGCTGGCGCTGGGCGGGCGGCCGGTCCTGCGCGGCATCGACCTGACGCTGGCGCGCGGCGAGGTCGTCGCGCTGCTCGGCGCATCGGGCTGCGGCAAGACGACGCTGCTGCGATCGATCGCGGGACTGCAGCCGCTGGACCGGGGCACGATCGCGATGTCCGGCCAGCAGGTGCAGACGCTGCCGCCGCAGCGCCGCGACATCGGCATGGTGTTCCAGCACTACGCGCTGTTCCCCAACCTGTCGGTGCGCGAGAACATCCGCTTCGGTCCGCTCGCGCGGGGTGAGGAAGCGGCGCTCGCCGACACGCGGGCGGACGAGTTGCTCGACCTCATCGACCTGCGCGCGCTCGCGGACCGGCTGCCGCAGGCGCTGTCGGGCGGACAGCGGCAGCGCGTGGCTCTTGCGCGGGCGCTGGCGACGCGGCCGATGCTGCTGCTGATGGACGAGCCGTTCTCGGCGCTCGACGAGCACTTCCGCCTGCCCCTGCGGCGGCAGTTCCGGCGGCTGCAGCGCGAGCTCGGCCAGAGCTGCGTGATCGTCACGCACGACCGCGAGGAGGCCTTCGAGATCGCCGACCGCGTGGCGGTCATGTTCGACGGCGTGATCGCGCAATGCGCGTCGCCGCGCGAGCTGCGCCGCGCGCCGGCGAACCGGCGGGTGGCCGACTTCCTGGGGATCTTCAACCGGCTGGATGCGAAGACGCTGGACGGCGCCTGGCGCCGCGACGCCGGTCACTGGATCGCGCCGGTGGAGGCGCTGGTGCTGGCCGATGGACCGGCCGGTGCCGAGATGTCGCGTGAGGCGCTGCGATTCACCGCGACGCTGCGGGCGAGCTATCCGGGCCAGCAGCGGGTGGCCTGCGAGCTGGAGGGGCCGGGCGGTCAGACGCTGACGATGTGGCGTCGGCACGAGGACGCCGAGCTCGCGCCCGGCAGCGCCTTGCAGCTCGCGATCGCGGAGCCGGCGATGCGGTGGATCGAGGAGTAGCCTCGGCGTCGGGCGACGCCAGGCGGTATCAGGCGGCGTAGGCGGCGTAGGCGGCGTAGGCTGTGTCAGACGGGCTCAGGTGTCTTCTGGCCGGTACTCAGCCGGCAGAGCTTCCCGATACGGATAGAACTTGAAGAACGGCCGGGCCTCGTCGAGCGTGCGCACGACCGAGGAGCGCTGCATCAACCGCGCGTAGTAGGTCGCAAGCCGCTGCTGCGATGACGCGAACGGCACCAGCGTGGTCGCGTAGAACAGCGAGGGCGCCGCCGCGCAGTCGGCCATGCTGAAGTGCTCGCCCGCGGCCCACGTGCGATCGGCGAGGCGATCGTCGAGCATCCCATAGGCCATTGCCAAGGTGTCGCGCGCCTCGCTCACCGCGATCGGATCGCGGTCCTCCTCCGCGCGCAACCGGTCCCCGACGATCGCCTGCATGGGGAGCATCACGTAGAGATCCAGCAATCGATCCATCAGCCGGACCTCCAGCGCCGCGTCGCCATCCGCCGGCACCAGCTGCTGGTCCGGCCGCGCGTGGTGCCGGGCGAGGTACTCGATGATCACGCTGGTCTCGGGGACGACCCGGTCCCCGTCGATCAGCAGCGGCATCTTGCCGGTCGGCCAATGTGCGAGAAACTCGGCCCGCTCGACCGGGTCGCCGAGATTGAGGAAACGGCGCTCGACCTCGATGTCCAGTTCATTCAAGGCGATCAAGGCCTTGTGACAGAACGACGACAGCGGATGGAAGTGGAGGCTCAACGCCATGTCATTCACCTGGAGGAGATTGCCGTGACAGACAGGTTATCGCAAAGCCCGCGCGGACCCGCCGCGGTGTTCGCCACGCTCATCACCTGCGCCGCGATGGGGTTGGCCCTGTCGCTGGGCGGCTGCGCGCGGTCCCCGGTCAACTCGACCGCGCCGGACGTCGATGGCGCGGAGTCGTTGATCCGGGCGTCGATCAGCTCGGGCGACGTGAAGGGCCTGGCGCTCGCCGTGATCGAGGACGGAAAGATCCGTACGGTGCGCAGCTACGGCCATCGGAATGCGGACGGCCAGGCGCTGCAGACCGGCACCGTGATGTACGGCGCCTCGCTGACCAAGGCGGTCTTCGCCTACACCGTCATGCAGCTCGTCGACGAGGGCAAGGTCGATCTGGACGCCTCGATCGCGACCTTGCTGGACCGGCCGTTGCCGGACTATCCGAAGGATTCGCGCTACGGCCCGTGGCAGGACCTGCGCGGCGACGAACGATGGCGCGCGCTGACGCCGCGCCTGCTGCTTTCGCATCGCAGCGGTTTCGGCAACTTCGCGTTCCTGGAACCGGACGGGAAGCTGCGCTTCCACTTCGATCCGGGGAGCCGTTACGCGTACTCCGGCGAGGGGCTGATCCTGCTGCAGTTCGTGCTCGAACAGGGACGCTTGAAGCTGGACCTCGGGCAGGAGATGCAGCGCCGCGTCTTCGACCGCTTCGGCATGACGATGACGGGCATGAAGTGGCGCGCGGACTTCGCGCTGAACCTGGCCGACGGCGTGATGGAAGCGCGTCGCTGGGTCCCGCACGATCCGCGCAGCCGCGTGCGCGCGGCAGGCTCGATGGACACGACGATCGACGACTTCGCGCGCTTCGCCGCGGGGCTCGTCCGCGGCGACGGACTCTCGTCGAAGGGCCGGGGGGAGATGATGCGCCCGCAGGCGCCGATCACGACCGCCTCGCAGTTTCCGACCTTGCAGCCGGAGCTGCCCGCGACGCAGCGCCGGGCGGACCTCGCCACGGGGATCGGCGTCGTCGTCTTCGACGGCCCGCAAGGGCGCGGCTACTTCAAGGGCGGCCACGACGACCAGACCGGCAACACGATGGTGTGCGTCGAACGACGCCGCGCCTGCGTCGTGCTGCTGTCCAACGACGTGATGGCCGAGCGGCTCTATCCGGCGATCGTGCGGCGGGTGCTCGGCGAGACCGGCGTGCCGTTCACGTGGGAGTACGGGGAGAAGGCGGCGGCGTGGCCGCGCTGAGCAGGCTCAGGGGAACACCGCCAGGAACAGGAACACCACGAACACCACCATGTGCACCGCGCCCTGCAGCACCGTCGCGCGACCGCCGCCGAGCGTCAGGCCGCCGACGATGAAGGTGAGGAACAGCAACACCATGCTCAGCGGCGTCAGCCCCAGCACCAGCGAGTGAGGGAACAGCGGCGACAGCACCGCCACCGTCGGGATCGTCAGGCCGATGCTCGCCAGGCCGGAGCCCAGCGCCAGGTTCAGGCTGGTCTGCAGCCGGTTGTGCAGCGCCGCGCGCACCGCCGCCACCGTCTCCGGCAGCAGCACCAGCATCGCCACGATCACGCCCACCAGCGACGGCGGCGCGCCGATCGCCTGCACGCCGCGCTCGATCGTCGGCGCCAGCAGCTTCGCCAGCCCGACCACGCCGACCAGGCACACCAGCAGCAGCGCCAGGCTGGTACCGGCCACGCGCCAGCTCGGCGGCGCGGCATGGGTGTCCTGGTCGTCGACGCCGGCCACCGGCAGGAAATAGTCGCGGTGCCGCACCGCCTGCACGAACACGAAGGCCCCGTAGAGCACCAGCGACACGCCGCCCGCGAACAGCAGCTGCGTGGTCGTGAACGTCGGCCCGGCCGAGCTCGTCGTGAATGCCGGCAGCACCAGCGTCAGCACCGACAGCGCGGCCAGCACCGCCAGCGTCGGGCTCGTGCCCTCGACGCGGAAGGCCAGCTCCTGATGCTTCCAGCCGCCGACCAGGATGCACAGCCCCAGCACGCCGTTGCAGACGATCATGATCGCGGAGAACACGGTGTCCCGCGCCAGCGCGTTGGTCGACTCGCCGCCGGCCAGCATCAGCGACACGATCAGCGCGACCTCGATGATGGTCACGGCCACCGCCAGCACCAGCGATCCGTAGGGCTCGCCCACGCGGTGCGCGACGACCTCGGCATGGTGCACCGCCGCAAGCACCGCGGCGATCAGCAGCACGCTCACCACGCCCAGCACCAGCGTCGAAGTGGCACCGGCCGTCAGGCCCACCAACGCGAGGATCGCGGCCAGCGGCGCCGCCAGCGACCAGAGGGGCAGGGCCGCCGGCAGGCGGGCAAGGAGGGAGTTGGAGCGCTTCACATGCATGGGTCGAGCATAGACCACGATGGTCGAACGACCCCGGAGGCGCTACGCTCGCACGCCATGCCGATCCTCGATCCCCGCGTCGATGCCTACATCGATCGCGCCGCCCCGTTCGCGCAGCCCCTGTTGCGCCACTGGCGCGCGACGGTGCACACGCACTGCCCCGACGTGGTCGAGACGATCAAGTGGGGCTTCCCCAACTTCACCTACCGCGACAAGATTTTGACCGGCATGGCCGCCTTCAAGGCGCACTGCTCGATCGGCTTCTGGCACGGCGAGGCGGCCGTCGGCGCCGACCACGCCAAGGACGGCGCGATGGGCGACTTCGGCAAGCTGAGTTCGCTCAAGGACCTGCCGCCCAAGGCCGAGCAGAAGGCCATCCTGAAGCGCGCGATGCAGCTCATCGAGGACGGCGTGAAGGCCCGCCCCGCACGCGCGGCCACGCCCCGGCCGCCGCCGGACGTCCCCGACGATCTGGCCGCCGCGCTCCGCGAGAATCCGGCGGCGCACAAGACCTTCGCGTCCTTCCCGCCCGGTCAGAAACGCGACTACATCGACTGGATCGTCGAGGCGAAGAAGGCGGAAACGCGCGAGCGCCGCCTGGCGCAGGCCGTCGAATGGATGGCCGAAGGCAAGCGGCGGAACTGGAAGTACGAGAACTGCTGAGCGCCGGAAGGTCGGGTCCGGCGCTCAGGCCGGGCTTTGCGTGCTCAGTTCCCAGTTGCTGTCGTGCACCTGCACGTTGTTGCGACCGCCGTCCTTGGCGCGATACAGCGCGCGGTCGGCGCGCATGAACAGCTGGTCGGCGGTCAACTGGCCGCCCGGCTCCGCCACCGCGATGCCGGCGGACACCGTCAGCGTGAAGTCGCGCCCGTCGCCGTCGCACAAGCGCAGCGTCGCCACCGCCTCGCGGATCTGCTCGACCAGGCTCATGGCGCCTGATCCATCGGTGGCCGGCAGCACGAGCCCGAATTCCTCGCCGCCCCAGCGGCCCACGACGTCCGACGCGCGCAAGCGCGCCCGCACCTCGGCCGCGAAGGCGCGCAGCGCGTCGTCGCCGGCGTGATGCCCGTGGCAGTCGTTGACGTCCTTGAAATGGTCCAGGTCCAGCAGCACGAAGGCCAGCGGCGTGCCTTCGCGCCGGCCCCGCTCCAGCTCGTGCCGCAGCAGCGCGTCGGCGGTCATGCGGTTCAGACAGCCGGTGAGCCCGTCCGTCGAGGCCACCTCCTCCATGCGTCGCGCGATGCGCTCGAAGTTGGCCAGCACGAAACCGAAGCCCGCGCCGATCAGCGAGATGAAGCTGAACAGGAAGGTCAGCCCCTGACCCAGGCTGCTCTGCATGAGGTCGAGGTATTCCTCCGGATTCGTCAGCGCGTGCAGGCTGCGCAGCATCAGGCTCGCCGCCGCGGCGACCAGCGTGACGCCGACCGCGCGCAACGAGGACTCGCCGCGCCAGCCCGGCCCCAGCAGCAGGAAGATCGCCGGCATCAGCAGGACCGCGAAGACCAGGGAGATCGCGCTCGTGCGCAGCGCCAGCGGCCAGGCTAGCATCCACGCCGTCAATCCCCAGGCCACGGCCGGCGCGCCCCACCACATCCAGCGCGGCAGCGCACGCCCCAGCACGTGCCGGTGGATGGCCTCGTTGTAGAACACGATGCCCAGTGCGATCAGCCCGTTGCCGAACAAGGCCGAGATCCAGACCGGCAGCACGATGCGCGCGGAGAGCATCGCGAAGCCGGCCAGCAGCGTCCACGAGCCCCAGGTCCACACGCCGAGGTCCAGGTAGCGCAGGCGGCTGCGCTGCGCCGCCCACAGCTGGACGCCGAGCATCGCGAAACCGCTCAGCAGCGCCAACATCAGCGTGGGGATGTGGATCGACGCCATGACGCTGGAGTGTAGTGATCGAGGCCGGCCGACTGTCCCCCTACATCGCGGGCGTTGCTCGTTACAAACGCGTCAAACCCACGGGATCACGGGGGCGACGGCCGATCTGTCACCGCGTGCGCCGGCATGTGGCCCGTCGGCGTGTCGCCCGCCCACGGGCCGATCAGCGCAGCGATCCAGGCGCGCGTCTGGTGCGGTGCGATCACGGCGTCGATCTCCAGCGTCTCGGCGATCGCCAGCGCCTGGCCGCGCGCCACCTGCGCGGCGAGCAGCCGCTCGAACAGGGCCTGCCGCTCCGGCCCCTCGGGCACGGCGGCCAGCTCCTTGCGATAACCGAGCCGCACCGCGCCTTCCAGCCCCATCGCGCCGAATTCGCCGCTCGGCCACGAGGCGCAGCCGATCGGGCGGTGCAGGCTGCCGCCGGCCAGGGCCATCGCGCCCAGGCCGAACGCGCGACGCATCACCACCGCGACCAGCGGCACCGTCAGGGCCGCTGCGGCGCGAAACAGCTCGCCGGCCTCGCGCAGCTGCCCGGTGGATTCGGCTGCTGGGCCGACCATGAATCCCGGGCTGTCGATCAGGCTCACCACCGGCAGACCGAGGCGCTCGCACAGCCGCCAGAAGCGCGCCAGCTTGCGGGACGCGGCGCCGTCGACCGCGCCGCCGAGCACGGCGCAGTCGCTCGCCACGACGGCCACCGCCTGACCTTGGAAGAAGGCCGCGGCGGTGATCACGCTGTCGCCGCTGCCGCGCCCAAGCTCGATCAGCGAACCCTCGTCGAAGAGCCGCGCCAGGATCTCGCGCACCGGGTAGGCGCGCTGCCGGGCCTCTGGAATCGCGTCGTCAAGCGGAGCCTGATCCGGCTCGACCGTCGCCACTGCCGCGGCCGCGGGCAGCCGACACATCCAGGCCATCAAGGCGCGCACGAGCGCAGCGGCTTGCGGCTCATCGTCGACCAGCGCGTCGACGACGCCCGCCCGGGCGAGTCCGGGCGCGGGGCCGATCTGCGCAGGCTCGAAGCGGCCGAGGCCGCCGCCTTCGATCATCGCGGGACCGCCGAGTCCGATGTTGCTGTCGCGAGTGGCGACCACCAGGTCGCAGCAGGCGAGCAGCGCGGCGTTGCCGGCGAAGCAGCGCCCTGCCGCGACGCCGATCGTCGGCACCTGCCCGGCCAGCGCGGCCAGGCGCGCGAAGGTCGCGACGTGCAGGCCCGCAACCACCGGCATGTCGGTGTCGCCGGGCCGGCCGCCGCCGCCCTCCGCGAACAGCACGAACGGCAGTTGGCGGCGTTCGGCGAGTTCGATCAGGCGGTCGGTCTTCTGATGGCTGCGGAAGCCCTGCGTGCCGGCCAGCACGGTGGCGTCGTAGGCCATCACGGCGATCGGGCGACCGCGCAGGCGTGCGACGCCGGTCACGACACCATCGGCCGGTGTCTGGGCGCGCAGCTCGTCGACCGGCCGGCGCGCGGCCTGGGCGGCGATCGCGAGCGCGCCGTACTCGGTGAAGCTGCCCGGATCGCAGACGGCATCGACGTTCTCGCGCGCGGTGCGCTGTCCCTGCGCATGCCGTTTCGCGATCGCGTCAGGCCGGGCCTCGTCGGCCACCAGCGCGTGACGCTCGCGCCAGGCGCGAATGTCGGCACGCTCGCATGTCGTCGACGATTCATCGGTCTTGTCGTTTCGAGCGCTCCCGGCCTCCGCTGCCGGTTCTGCTACTGGCTCTGCTATCGGCTCTGCTCCCACGATCGCCGCGGGAGGAGTCATGCGCCAGGCCATCAACGCGTCGCCCTCGCGCACGAGTTCGCCCTCGGCGGCAAAGAGCTCTTCGACGCACCCGTCGGCCGTCGCCGACACCTCGTGCTCCATCTTCATCGCTTCGAGTCGCACGACGGGCTGGCCGCGTCGCACGATGTCGCCCGCCGCGACAAGCCACTGCTGGACCGTGGCGGACAACGGAGCAACGAGCGCGGGCATGCTCAGGACAGGCGTTCGATCAACGCCATCGCCGCGGCCGGCGCGCGTTCCTTCGCGCCGCTGATGAAGAAGACGAACACGTCGCGTGCCCGCTTGGGCGGCGCACGGTCGGCCTCGACCAGCGGCAGGCCGTCGGGCTGACCGCCGGACTCCCAGCGCGAGGCGCTGGCGGCGAGGCCGTCGAGCTCCTCCTCCGTCACCCCGCAGACGAGCTCCGAGCGCGTGCGCATCACCCGCGTGTAAACGAAGTCGGCGGTGAGGTCCGGAATGGGCGGGTAGTCGTCCGACTCGGTGAACACGACGCCGGCGCCATGGTCGCGTGCCATCGCCAGGAACTCCGGCGAGCGGAAGCTCTCATGCCGGACGTCGAGCGCGTGCCGCAGCGGAACGCCGGCCGAGGCTGCCGGCAGCAGCTTCAGGAAGGCGCCGAAGTCGACCGGATCGAAGCGCTTGGTCGTCGCGAACTGCCAGACGATGGGCCCGAGCTTGGGCCCGAGTTCCGCGACGCCGCTGTCGATGAAGCGCATCACCGATTCACCGGCTTCGGCCAGCACGCGCCGGTTGGTGGTGAAGCGGTTGGCCTTGAGCGAGAAGACGAAGTTCTCCGGCGCCGTGTCGCGCCACTTGGCGAAGGTAGCCGGCTTGAAGGTCGAGTAGTAGGTGCCGTTGACCTCGATGGCGCTCAGCTTGCGGCTGGCGTATTCCAGCTCGCGCGAGACGGGCAGGTCCTTGGGATAGAAGGTCTCGCGCCAGGGCTCGAAGTTCCAGCCGCCGATGCCCACGTGGATCGAGGTGCTCATGTCGTCGTGTCCTCCAGAAGTCGTTCGAGTCGGGTCTGTCCGCGGCGCGTCACGCGCAATGCGCGGCTGCCGGGATCGGGATCGAGCCAGTCCTGCGCCAGCATCGCCTGCAGCCAGGCCGCGCCGAGCGCGCCGCCCAGGTGCGGCCGACGCTCGCTCCAGTCCATGCAGGCGCAGGCCAGGCGACGTCGGCGCGCGCCGGCGGCGGCGGCGACATCCACACCGAGCCCGCGCAGCGCGTCCAGGCCCGTGTCGGTGAAGCGGTAGCCGCGGACCTCGTCGGGATCGGGCGTCATCCAGTGCAGGCGCAGCGCGTGGTCGTGCAGGCGCACGCCCCAATGGCCGGCGAGGTGGTCGTAGCAGCGCCGCGCCTGGCGCAGCGCGGGCGGCGTGCTGGGCTCGAAGCGCGGACGCGGCAGGCCGGCCAGCACGAGCATGGCCTCCAGCGCCAGTCCGACCTCGGGCCCGGCGAGCCGGTAGTAGCGGTGCCTGCCTTGCGCCATGCAGCCGACCAGGCCCTGGCCGAGCAGCTTGGCCAGGTGCGCGCTGGCGGTCGACGCGGCGACGTCGCCGACGGCGGCCAGTTCGGTCGCGGTGCGTGCGTGGCCGTCCATCAGGCAGCAGAGCATGCGCGCACGCACCGGTTCGGCCATGCTGGCGGCGATGTGGGCCAGCGCCTCGTCGGCGGTGGGGGCGTCAATCATGCTTCGATGCTAAGCGAAGCGTTCCCGGCGATCCATCGCGAAGATTCCCCCATGCCGACCTTCCGCCACTGACCTCAGAGGCTTCCCTCATGTCCGCTTGCCCCTTCCATTCGCGGCCCAGCGCCGACGCGCCTGCCGCCGCGCCGTCGATGTCGTCGATGTCACCGCTGCTCGATCCCGACCTGCGCATGCGCCCGCCCGGCGAGCCGCTGCCGCCGCCCTTGCGCGCGCACGGCGGGCCGCTGGCCAACGCCTTCGCGCGGTGGCTGCGACAGCGCGACGATCCCGCCCATCCCCCGGAGAAGCTCGCGTTGACGCGCGCGCTGCAGGCGTTGTCGGAGGACGAGGTCCGCGCCCATGCGCGGCGGCAGGCCGCGATCGCGCTGGGTGGCGGCTGGTCGCACTGGTCCTGGTCCGTGCCGGCTGCGACGGTCGCCAGCCTGCTCGGCATCGAGCTGCCCGATGTCGACGCGCAACGACGGCTGCAGGCCAGCCTGCGCGCGATGGCCGCGGGCCTGGGCGCGACTGCGGAGCCCGACGCCGTGCGCGCGGGGGGCGAGGCCGTCGTCGCGCTGCTGGACGCCCTCGACGACGCGGAGCGCCGGTCGCCGGATGCGCCGCTGCAATGGACCTTGCTGCGCCATGCGGCGCCGACGCGTTGGACTGACCGCGCCGCGTTCACCGCCAACCGGCTGGCGCTGATCTGGCAGAGCCACGAGGCCGGCGCCGCGCTGCTCGGGCATGCGTTGCTGGACTGGCGTTCGACGGGTCGCATGCCCGCGCGGGAGGACCTGCTGCGCATCGCCCGCGAAGGCGGCGCCGTGCGCGTGACCCGGCGCTTCGACGTGCGGCAGGATCCGGCCACGCCGGTGAGCGTTCCCCTCGCCGGCACCCCGCATCCCTTCGGCGACGGCGCGCACCGCTGTCCCGGGCAAGGCCTGGCACTGAGCAGCATCCAGGCGGCGCTGACCTGGCTCGGCGAGCAGCCGACGCTGCGACCGCCGCAGCCGGGCGCGCCGCTGTCGCTGCCCAACATGGACATTCCGCAATTCCTGGACGAGGAATCCCACCCATGATCGCCGTCATCTTCGAAGTCATCCCCAGCGCCGACGGGCGCGACCGCTACCTCGCACTCGCCGCGGAGCTCAAGCCGCTGCTGCAGGAGGTCGACGGTTTCCTCAGCATCGAGCGCTTCCAGAGCCTGACGGATCCGGGCAAGCTGCTGTCGCTGTCCTTCTGGCGCGATGAGGACGCGGTGCGCGAGTGGCGTCGCATCGAGGCGCATCGCGGCGCGCAATCGGAGGGCCGGGCCGGCGTCTTCGCCGACTACCGGCTGCGCGTCGCCGCGGTGCTGCGCGACTACGGCATGACCGAGCGCGAGCAGGCGCCGGCGGACAGCCGCGAGCGGCACCGCGCATAACGCGCATAACGCGCGGAATGCGTGCAAGGCCCGTAACGCCCGTAACGCGCCTTCCACTGGGATGTCGTCGTCCGACTCGACGATTTCGTCGCACGATCCCGCCCGGCGTCGGGCAGCGCGCCGAGAATCGCCGCCGCCCACACGACACGGCCTCGAGGCCGGACCCTGCCCCATGTCCTCCCCTGCCCTGCCCGCCACGGGTTCACCGCGCCAGCACGGCCTGGACGCGCTGCGCGCCGCCGCCATCCTGCTGGTCTTCGCGTACCACTACCAGGTCTTCGTCAGCGGCGCGCCGACCTTCGGCTGGCTCAGCCGCATCGGCTGGACGGGCGTCGACCTGTTCTTCGTGCTCAGCGGCTACCTGATCGCCAACCAGCTGCTGGGCGGGATGAAGCGCGGGGGCCAGCTCTCGCTGCCGCGCTTCTACGGTCGGCGGCTGCTGCGCACCCTGCCCAACTTCTACGTGGTGCTGGCGCTCTACTGGCTGTTCCCGCAGGTCATGGGCGGCCGCGAGCCGCCGCCGCTGTGGCGCTTCCTGACCTTCACCCAGAACATCGCGCTGACGCCGGGGACGGCCTTCTCCCATGCGTGGTCGCTGTGCATCGAGGAGCAGTTCTACCTGATGCTGCCCGCGGCCCTGATGCTGGGCGCCGCGCTCAAGCGGCGACGCCGCGCGCTGGCCTGGTCGCTGATCGGCGTGCTGACGCTGGCGGCCGTCCTCTGGCGCGACCACCTGTGGCGCCGGTATGGCACGCAGGATCCGTCGCTCGGCTACTACCCGCACCTGTACTACGGCAGCCTCGCGCGGCTGGACGAGTTCCTGCCCGGCGTCGCCGTGGCGCTGCTGAAGCACGGCCATGCGGACGCCTGGACCGCGCTGATGCGACGTGCGAAGACGCTGCTCGCGGCTGGCGCCGCGGCGAGCCTCGGCATGCTGACGCTGATGCTGCACTTCTATTACATCGACGACGACGGTTACGGCCGGGCGATGAGCAGCTGGGGCTACAGCGCGCTGGCCTGGAGCTTCGGCCTGATGGTGCTGGCCGCGCTCGCGCCGCAAGGTCCGATGGCGCGCGTGCAGGTCCCCGGTGCGAATGCGCTGGCGCGCTGGTCGTATGCGCTGTACCTGACCCACAAGCCGATCGCCTACGCGCTGGTCAAGCCGCTGGCGGCGCTCGGCCTGATGCGGGCGTCGGGCTGGACGGTGCCGGTGATCGCGGCGGCCTGCGTGCTGGGCGGCTGGCTGTTGTACCGGCTGGTGGAGCTGCCGTTCCTGAGCCTGCGGGACCGCTGGATCCCTTCGCAGTTCGTCGACACGGCGCGTGCTACAACGGCGGATCCAAGGAGCCCCCAGCATGCGTAGCGTTTTTCCCTCCGGCCCTTCCAGCATTTCCCGCCGTTCCCGTCCGTTGCGTCGCGCGGCGATCCTGTCCGTCGCCGCCGCCGCGCTGGCGCTCGTCGCCTCCGTATCCCTGGCCGCGAGCGCCGAGGAGATCGGCGAAGTGAGCACGGTGTTCAAGTTCATCGGCCCGAACCACAAGATCGTCGTCGACGCCTACGACGATCCCGCCGTCAACGGCGTGACCTGCTACGTGTCGCGCGCGAAGACCGGCGGCATCAAGGGCGGTCTCGGCCTGGCGGAAGACAAGTCCGAAGCGTCGATCGCCTGCCGCGCCGTCGGCCCGATCAGCTTCCCTAAGCCGCTGCCCCAACAGGAGGAGGTGTTCTCCGAACGCTCTTCGCTGGTGTTCAAGCGGCTGCGCGTCGTCCGCATGGTCGATGCCAAGCGCAACACGTTGGTCTACCTGACCTACTCGGACCGCGTGATCGAAGGCTCGCCGCAGAACAGCGTGACGGCGGTGCCGGTGGACCGGGGAACGGTGATCCCGGTGAAGTGACGGCCCTCCTCGGTGGAGGCCGCGCTGCACGCGCCGGCGAGCGGGGCGCGTGAGCGCTGCCGGACGCCTCATGCGATCGGCGCATCGGTGCTGACGGTCACCTCGCGCCAGGCCTCGATCGATGCGCTCATCGAGGCCAGCTTCTGTTGCACCAACCCGAGCGCGTCGCTGCCCAGCAGCAGATGCGCGGGCGGTGGGGCCTCGCCGACGGCGAGGTCCACGATCACGCCCGCCGCCAGCGCCGGATCGCCCAGCTGGCGACCGCTGACGGCCTGACGCCGCGCGCGGACCGGGTCGAAGATCGCGTCGTAGTCGGCGATGCCGCGCGCCGACCGCACCATCGACCGGCCCGCCCAATCGGTCCGGAAGGACCCCGGCGCGATCGCCGTGACGGTGATGCCCAGGCCCTCGACTTCCTTGCCCAGCGCTTCCGAGAGGCCTTCCAGCGCGAACTTGCTCCCGCAGTAGTAGGTGATGCCCGGCATCGTGATGAAGCCGCCCATGGACGTCGTGTTGAAGATGCGCCCCGCGCGACGGCCTCGCATGAACGGCAGCACCGCCTTCATCATCGCGACCGCGCCGAAGACGTTGACCTGGAACTGGCGCAGCAGCTCCTCCATCGGGCTCTCCTCCAGGATGCCTTCGTGGCCGTAGCCCGCGTTGTTGATGAGGACGTCGATCGGGCCGATGTCCGCTTCGATGCCCGCCACCAGCGGCGCGGCGAGCTCGAGCGACGTCACGTCGTGCTGGCGCGCGTGCGCCCGGCCGGGGCACCGTTGTTCGAAGTCGCGCGCCGCCTCGGTGTTGCGCACGGTGCCGACCACGACGTGGCCTTGCGCCAGCGCGCGGTCCGCGATCGCGCGGCCGAAGCCGCTGCTGACGCCGGTGATGAGGAAGGTCCTGGTGGATCGCTCCGACGACGACGACGAGGACGAGGACGAGGACGAGGACGAGGACGACGACGGAGAGGGAGAGGGGTGGGTCGTGTTCATGAGGGAATGCTAGGAACTGGCGACCCGCTTGCGCAGGTCCAGGGCCCCACCGGTCTTGCCTATTCCTCCACGCGGGAACGAGCCGACCCTCGGAGCGTCGAGAATCCTCGACATCCCATGTCCGACACCACCCGCCAGCGCCAGATCCGCGACCTGCTGCTCCGGCTCGCGCCGACCGAGGGCTACACCGTGAGCCCGATCGCATCGGTCCGATGGCTGCGCAGCAACCGCCCGCTCGACAGCACGCCGGTGCTCTACGAGCCGGGCATCGTCTTCGTCTGCCAGGGCCGCAAGCGCGGCTTCATCGGCGACCGCACGCTCGTCTACGACGCGCGCCACTATCTGGTGGTCGCCGTGCCGGTGCCGTTCACGATGGAGACCGACGCAAGCGAAGCAGCGCCGCTGCTGGCCGCGTACCTGCGGCTCGATCCGGCGCTGGCCGCGGAGGTCGCGCTGGCGATCGACCAGAGCGGCATGGACCGCGAGGACACGCCGCCTGGACCGGCGGCGCCGCTGGGACTGGAAGCGTCGCCCATGGATGACCGGATCGAGGGCACCCTGCTGCGCTTCCTCGAAGCGATGGCGGATCCAATGGAGACGGCAGTGCTCGGACCGGCGTTGCTGCGCGAGTTGTACTTCCGCGTCCTCTGCGGCGCGCAGGGCGCGACCCTGCGGAGCGTGCTCGGCGAGCGCGGACACCTGGGCCGCATCGCATTGGCGCTCAAGCGCATCCATGCGGATTACGCCGAGCGTCTCGACGTCTCACGCCTGGCACGCGAGGCGGGGCTCGGGCTGGCCGCCTTCCACGCGCATTTCAAGGCACTCACGCAGACCACCCCGATGCAGTACCTCAAGTCGACGCGCCTGCATCGAGCCCGGCTGCTGATGCTGCACCAGGGCATGACGGCCGCGGCGGCCGCGGACCGTGTCGGCTACGAGAGCGCCTCACAGTTCAGCCGCGAGTTCCGCCGGCTCTTCGGACGGGCGCCGCAGGCGGAGGTCGCGCGATTGAAGGCCTCGTTCGCCATCCCGGAGCAGGTCGACGAGGCGTTTGTGTCCTCTCATTGAGTGGCGCCCGTGGGCGCCGCAACCGGGCGGGCACTCCGCACGCCGCGTCATCCAGGGACAGGCGGCGGATGACGGGCGACGACGTCCTCGCTAGCCTGGATGGTCCGGTTCGCTTCGACACCGGCCTCCAGCGAGGAGCCGCGCATGACTGTCATCACCGTCTACACGCCCGATGAAGTCGAACACAAGGAGAACCCGGCGCCGCTCTCCGACTTCAACCTGCAGTTCCTCGCCCAGGGCGATTCGTGGTTCTCGCTGGGCGCGCTGCCGCTGAAGTCCTCGAATCTCTTCGACGGCATGGCGACCGACATCGCCGCCTGCGCGGTCAACTTCGCCTCGCCCGGCGCGGTCCTCCAGCGGATGGTGGACGCCACCCGCGAGCGACGGTTCCTCAGCTACCTCAACGGCCCGATGCGCCAGCCCTGGAGCGGGCTGCTGCTGTCGGGCGGCGGCAACGACCTCATCGATGCCGCGGCAGTCGACCCGGCGCATCCCCGTGAGCGTCGACTGCTGGCCACCCGTGACGAGTGGGGCCAGGGCCTCGCGGAGGACCGCTTCCTGTCCAACGCGGGCTGGGCGACCTTCAGCACCTACCTGACGGCGGTCGTGAAGCAGATGCTCCGCGAGCGGGACAAGAGCGTGAACCGCGGCATCCCCGTCGTTCTGCACACCTACGACCTGGCCGTGCCCCGTCCATCAGGCGCCGGCTTCGGCAAGGGCCCGTGGCTGCAGCCATCGCTCGTGAAGTTCGGCGTCCCGGAGGCCGAATGGGCCGCCGTCGCCGCCCTGATGCTCCGGAGACTGAAGGCGCTGCTCTTCCAGATCGCGGCCACCATCCCCGACGGCTCGGTGCACGTGGTCAACACGCAGGGCACGCTCACCCCGGCTTCGACCCAGGACACGGGGCCGACGGCCGACTGGATCAACGAGATCCATCCGACCTCGTCGGGCTACCGCAAGCTCAGCGCGCTGTGGCGCCCGGTGCTCAACCAGCTGTGAGCGCGCGGTCGGTGCCGGTGCCGGTGTCCGTACCGGCGCCGGTCTCGACGGCGAACCCCTCGTCGACCCAGCCGGTCAATCCGCCGATCATCAGCTTCACCGGCCGCCCGAGCCGGGCGAGCCGGATGGCGCCGCGGTGCGCGCCGTTGCAATGCGGGCCGGCGCAATAGACGACGAACAGCGTGTCCATCGGGTACGTGGCCATCTTGCCCTCGGTGATCTTCCCGTGCGGCAGGCTCACGGCGCCGGGCACATGGCCGCGGCCGTAGAGCTCGTGGCTGCGCACGTCCAACAGCACAAAGTCCTCGACCCCGCGTGAGAACGCGTCGTGCACGTCCCAGCAGTCGGTCTCGAAGGCGAAGGCCTGTTCGAAATGCACAAGTGCCTGCGCGCTCGGCGCGGCGGGGACGGCGGCAACAGCGGAGAGGTTCGAGCTCATCGGGCGTTCCTTCAGCGGAGTGGGTCGATGGCGGCCAGTGTCGCGAAGGTCCCCTTCCTCGACGAGTGGCCGGAATGCCGTGGATCGGTAAGATCGCGCCATGCCTCATCTTGTCGCCATCCTGGCTTACGACCGGCTCTGCATGTTCGAGTTCGGCTGCGCGGTCGAGCTCTTCGCGCTCGAACGTCCGGAGCTCGGCGTCGACTGGTACCGGCACGCGATCTGCGCCGCGGAGCCGGGGCCCTTGCGCGGCACCGGCGGCGTGCGCATCGAGGCACCGCACACGCTGGCGATGCTGCGGCGCGCCGATACCGTCGTCATCCCCGGTTGGCGGGACGCCGCCGAGCGACCGCCCGAGGCGCTGCTCAAGGCCGTGCGCGCCGCCCACGCGCGCGGCGCGCGGCTGTGCACGATCTGCTCGGGCGTCTTCGTGCTCGCGCACGCGGGACTGCTCGACGGGAAACGCGCCACCACGCACTGGCGATATGCCGAGCGGCTCGCGCAGGCGTTCCCGCTGATCGACGTCGATCCGTCCGCGCTCTACGTCGACGAAGGCCGACTCGTCACCTCGGCGGGGTCCGCGGCCGGACTCGACATGCTCATGCACCTCGTGCGCCGCGATCACGGGCCGCGCGTCGCCAACGCGGTGGCGCAGCGGCTGGTGATGTCCCCGCACCGCGAGGGCGGTCAGGCGCAGTTCGTGCCGCGGCCGATGCCCACGGAGGAATCCAGCCCCATCGCCGTGCTGCAGGACTGGCTGCGCGCGCATCCCCGCGAGGCGCACACCGTCGCGTCGATGGCGCGCCGCGCCTTGATGAGCGCCCGCACGCTGCAACGCCGCTTCAAGGAGGCCACCGGGCTGGCGCCGCTCGAATGGCTGACGCGCGAGCGGGTCGCCATCGCGAAGGAGCTGCTCGAGACGCGCGAGTCGCTCGACGTCGAAGCGGTCGCGGATCTCTCCGGACTGGGCTCGCCGGAGTCGATGCGGCGGCACTTCCGGTTGATGGGGCTGCCGGCGCCGTCACGGTACCGCCGGCAGTTCGGCTGAGCGCTAGGCGCTTGGGCGGTCTGACGTTCTGCGTTCAGCAGCTTTCAGCGGTTCAACGGAACACGACGCAGGCCGCGCCCGGCATGGCGATGAAGCGGCCATCGAAACGCGGCAGTTCGTCCCCGTCGAGGTGGAACACGCCGATCTGATGACTGCGTTGCAGGCAGACCCACAACGCCCGGCCGTCCGGACTGAAGGTCGCGCTGCGCGGGTAGCTCCCCTGCGACCAGGTCTCGCCGCGCCACGCCGGACGGCCGTCCTCGTCGAGGTCGAAGACGGCGATCGCGTCGTGCAGCCGGTTCAGCGCGAACAGCCGGCGACCGTCCGGCGCGATGAGCAGGTCCGAGGCGTAACTCAGGCCTTCGAATCCGGGAGGCAGGCTGCTGAGCCGCAGCCGATGCGTCAACCCGCCGTCCTCGTCCAGGCCCAGCCAGTCGAGCGCGTTGGCCTGCTCGTTGAGCAGATAGGCCTGTCCCTCGGCCCGCGGATGGAAGACGAAATGGCGTGGGCCGGAGCCACTCGGCAGCGCGAGGCCGTTGAGTTCCAGCGGCGCCGTGTCATGCCCGTCGAGTCGCCACACCCTCAGCAGGTCACGCCCGAGGTCGCTCGCCAGCATCAGCGGCCATCGCGGATGGCGGCGCACCATGTGCGCATGCGTTGGCGCGGGCGTTGGCGTTGGCGTTGGCGCAGCGGTGCCGGCGGCGGCGGCGGGCGGGGTATCGATGGCGGAGGCGGTGTCGATACGCGGTGCGACGACGCGATCGGGTGCCCGGAGCGATCCGTCCGCGCCGATCGCCGCCCGGCGCAGCGTGCCGTCGCCGTAATGCGCGATCCACGCGTGGCGCGCCCGCTCATCCAGTGCCAGATGCACCGGCAAGGTTCCGCCGGTCGCATGCCGGGACAGCAGCGTCAGCGCACCGTCCGCCGCGTCGACGGCCAAGGTCGCCAGTTCATGACCGTCTTCCAGCAGCACATGCAGGCGGGTCCCGCCTTCGGCGAGATGCAGCCACGTCGGACTGCCCGGCAACGCCGCCGCAAGTCGTGCACGGACATGCCCGTCGGCATCGCGGACCAGCGCGTGGATGCCGGCGCATTGCGGGGCATAACCGCCCGCGTAGGCGAACGGCAAGCCCTCGGGCCGGGCAACGGGGAAGGTGGGGTCGGCAGGGGTCATCGGAGCGCGACTTTACGGCCACAATGCCCTGTCATGACCAGCTCCAGCCCGCCTCGCCGGCGGGCGCCGCGCGTATGCGTTTCGACGTCCCGACGCTGTTCAGCCTGATGCTGATCCAGTCCCTGGCGCTGGCGCTGCTGCTGCCGCTGCTGCTCGGCTGGTGCGACAGCATCGCCGCCCGGCGCGCGCAGCTGAGCGCGGCCGCGCAGGCCACCGGCTGGGCCTTGTTGCTGCTGCCGCCCGACGGCATGCGCCTGACGGCGATCGTGGCGCTGGGGCTGCTCAGCGTCAGCGTGACGCTGCTGTGGATGGCCGCCGACCGCTGGCTGCCCGGCCGGCTCGGCCGGCTCTTCCAGTACGGCATGCCGGTGCTGGTCATGGTCGGCTACGGCGCCGGCTGGGACAACTACGCGCTGCGCCTGGCCTGGTCCAACGGCTGCATCGGCTTGCAGATGCTCGCGCTCGGCGCGAGCCTGATGCAGCCCGTCAAGCGCGGCCCGGTTGGCAACCTGCGCTGGCGGCTGCTGTTCACCGTCAGCCTCGGCCTGCTGGCCGTGCTCAACCTGGCGCGCGCCTACCTGGCCGGCTTCGACACGGCGCACCTGCCCAGCTTCGACGCGCCGCATCCGCTCAACATGATGTTCGCGGTCGTCGCGAACGTCTGCGTGCTGGCGGCCGCGGTCGCGATCCTCGTGGCCTGGCGCGGCGAGAGCGAGGCCGAACTGCGCCGCCTCACCCAGATCGACGCGGCCACCGGACTGGCCAACCGCCGCGCCTTCCAGCAGCGCTCGGTGGACATGATCTCGATGGCGCGCCGCTACAGCGAGCCGCTGATGCTGATCGTGATGGACGTCGACGGCTGCAAGGCGATCAACACGACGCATGGCGAGGCCAAGGGCGATCAGGCCATCGCGCTGTTCGGCCGCTGCCTGGACGAGCAGAAGCGCCTGGGCGACGTCGTCGCGCGCATCGACGGCCAGCGCTTCGCCGTGCTGATGGCGCGCTCCGACCTGGTGGGGCCGCCCGCGCTCGACCGGCGGCAACGCGATGCGCTGCTCGAGCTGGCGCCGCGCGAGCTCGGCTTCCCGCTGGGCTACTCCGCCGGCTGGGCCAAGCTGCGCAACGGCGATCGCAACATCGAAGACCTGCTGCACCGCGCCGAGGCGGCGCTGTATGCCGCCAAGCGCCAGGGCAAGGGGCGCCTGTGCGCCGAACCGGGGCTCGAGGCCGAGCTCAGCGTGGCCGTTCCGGCCTGAACGCGCCGCGTTCGCCGCCGTCGCGCGGCAATCGCCCAGTCGACAAGTGCCGGCCACCAACTGGCATGACGTTTGCGTCAGGGTTTTCCAGGTCCCGCCGCCCGCCCCGCGATCGGTCGGGACACCGTCGTACCAAGACCTGGAGTTCCCGCCCATGCATGTCGCCCTCAGCCCCACGGCCGTCCACGCCCGAGCCCCTCGCGCCCTCAATCCGCTGGCCAGCGATGCCGCCGCGTCGCAGCACCTGCAGCGCGCGCCGATGGAGATCGTCAAGCTGACCTCCCGCGACCTGCAGTGGCTCCCCGCCCTGACGACCCTGCTCATCGACAACGTCCACCTGGGCGCCACGCTGGGTTTCCTGGCCCCGCTGTCGCGCTACCAGGCGCTCGACTACTGGCACGGCGTGTTCGCGCGTCTGGGCCAGCACCACATGCTGTGGATCGCCTGCGAGGCCGAAGGTCCCGGCCGTCTGCTGGGCGCCGTCCAGCTGTCGCTGTGTCCGCTGGCCAATGCGCACCACCGTGGGGAAGTCCAACGGCTGATGGTGCACAGCCAGGAACGCAGCCGCGGCGTGGCCGGACAGCTGATGTCGCGACTGGAATGCGCGGCGGCGACGCAAGGCCGCTTCCTGCTGCAGCTCGAGACCTGCGCCGATTCCCAGGCGGAAGCGGTGTTCGCGCACCTCGGCTGGCAGCGCGCCGGCCAGATCCCCGATCACTGCCACGGCGCCGAGGGTCAGTTGCAGGCGGCCGCGATGTACTACAAGCGTCTGCCCCATCTGGTCTGAGACCTGGCCCCGGACGCGCAGGCGTCCGCGGGGCCTGCGCCCCTTCCGCGGGCAGCGCCCTTCCTGGGCGATGCGTTCTTCAGCGCGCTTCCAGCATCCCCGCGAGCAACGCCTCGATGCGCTTCGCTCGCGCCGCGACGCCGCCCAGCGCGGCGAGCCCGCCCTGCTCCAGCATCACCAGGCCGTGCAGTCCGGCCCAGAGCGCTGCCGCACGCGCGGCGGGCAGGGCCGCCGAGGCGATCAGCCCGTCCAGGCCCGCGATCAGCGACTCGCGCAGGGTCACCGGCGTGTCGAGCATCAGCAGGCGGTAGTCGTGCGGGTGCTGCAGTCCCCAGTTCACGAAGGCGCGCGCGACCGCGGCGGCCTCGCCGCCTGAGGCCGCGCCGTCCGCCGCGCCCTGCAGGCGGGTGAGCAGCGTCCGCAGGCTGTCCTCGGCCAGGCGCGCGAGCAGCTCGCCCTTGTCGTGGAAGAAGCTGTAGAGCGTCGCGTGCGAGTAGCCCACGGCCGCGCCGACTTCGCGCAGCGTCAGGGCGTCCGCGCCGCGTTCGACGAAGAGTTCGCGCGCGGCAGCCAGGATGCCGGCCTCCAGCGCGAGCTTGTGCGCCGCGCGCCGTTGCTGGGAAGCGGTCGGCGGCACGCCGGCATCGGCGCCGAGGTCCAGCGCCGCGTCGCCGTCGAGTTGTCCCTCGTTCAACGCCTTGCGCTGCGCCTGGCGCTTGAGGGGGCCCTCCGGCTTGACCACCTTCTGCCGCACCCGCGGCTGGGGCTTCGCCGACGGTCGCCCCTGCGCCGCGCCGTCCGGCCCGTCCTGCACGACGCCGGAGGTGTTGTGCAGGCCCTTCGGACCGCTCGGACGCGGATCCGGCATCGGCGCGCGGCTGCCGCTTGTGGATTTGCTAACCATTGGTTAGTATTTGATCGACGGTTTCAATGAAGACTGAACGATGCCACAAATGCCTGCGACTGACCATGCCGATGCGCTCCCCGCCCGGCCGCAGCTGGAAGCCGTCTCCGTCACGCATCCTGACGCGGTGCTGTTGATGCATCAGCTCAGCCAGCGGTTGGCATCGCTCAGCGGCGATTCCGGCGCCAGCGGATTCGAGGCCGCGTCGATGCCGGCGGGGCGGTCCTTGTTCCTGGTCGCGCGGGGCGAAGCTGGCGCCCTCCTCGGCTGCGGCGCGGTCCGCCCGCTCGCGCAGGCCGGCGCAGCGCCGGTGGCCGAGCTCAAGCGGATGTTCGCCCGCGACGGCACCCGCGGCGTCGGCGCCGCACTGCTGTTCGCGTTGGAGCAGGAAGCCCTCGCCATGGGCTATCGCGCGCTGTGGCTGGAAACGCGACGCGTCAACGACCGCGCGCTGCGCTTCTATCGGCGGCACGGCTACACCGAGATCCCGAACTACGGCAGCTATGTCGGTCGCGAGGAAGCGGTGTGCCTCGGCAAGCCGCTGCGCGTCGCCAGCATCGCAGCCGTCGCAGCCGTCGCAGCCGACCCCACCGTCTCTTCGTTGCACCGGCAACCCAAGGAACCCTCATGGACCTGATCGAACTGCGCGGCACCGACCGCGACTGGATGCCGGCACTCGGCGAGCTGTTCTTCGACGTCGTCGACGGCGGCGGCTCGCTGGGATTCCTCGAGGACGTGGACGAGGCGCAGATGCGCGAGTACTGGGAAAGTGTGTTCGGTCAGCTCGGCCCGCGCCACCGGCTGTGGGTGGCGCGAGACGGCGATCGCGCGCTCGGCACGGTGCAGCTGTCGATCTGCGGCAAGCCCAATCAGCGTCATCGGGCGGACGTGATGAAGCTGATGGTCCATCGCGACGCGCGGCGCCGCGGCGTGGCCGTCCAGCTGATGGACGTGCTGGAGCGGACCGCGCGGGAAGCGGGCCTCAGCCTGCTGACCCTCGATACCGAAGTCCGGTCGGCCGCGGAAACCTTCTACCAGTCGCAAGGCTTCCAGCGCGCCGGCGAGATCCCGTTCTTCACCACGAACCCGCGCGGGGAGCTGCACGGCACGGCGCTGTACTGGAAGCAGCTGGCGTAAGCGACAGGCGGTCCGCGCCTCAGCGGGACACGCGCATCAGCTTGCCACCATCGGTCACCGTCAGCAGCGCGCCGTCGCGCGCCTGGATCACGTCGCGGAAGCGCTCGCCCAGATCCCCGAACATCTTCTCCTTGCCCGTCACCGTGTCGCCGTTCAGCGTGAGGCGCCACAGCGCCGTCCCGGCCAGCGAGCCCGAGATCAACTGCCCGCGCCACTCCGGGAACATGCTGCCCGTGTAGAAGGCCAGCCCCGCCGGCGCGACCGAGATCGGCGTCCAGGTGGTCAGCGGTTCGACGTAGGTCGGCGCGTGCGTGCCTCCGCCGATGCGGCAGGCGTCGCCGACCGGCGAGCCGTACTCGCAGCCGTAGCTCTTGATCGGCCAGCCGTAGTTCTGGCCGGCGCGCGCGATGTTGACCTCGTCGCCGCCTTGCGGGCCGTGCTCGGTGATCCACAGCTCGCCGGTCTGCGGATGCAGCGCGGCGCCCTGGATGTTGCGGTGGCCGTAGCTCCAGATGCCCGGCCTGGCGCCCGCGGCGAAGCTCGGGTTGTCCGCCGGGATGCTGCCGTCCCGGTTCACGCGGATCACCTTGCCCAGCGTCTGCTGCAGGTCCTGCGACGGGCTGCCCTTCATGCGCTCGCCGGTCGTGATGTAGAGCGTCTTGTCGCGCGCGAAGACCAGCCGCGAGCCATAGTGGCCCGTGCCGTCGACCTTGGGCGACTGGCGGAAGATCACCTGCACGCCGGTGAGCGCGTCGCCCTCGAGACGGCCGCGTGCGACGGAGGTACCGGCCTTGCCGGACTCGGCGCCGGTGCCCGCTTCCGAGTAGGAGAAGTAGACCCAGTTGCTGCCCGCCGTCGCGAAGTCCGGATCGATCGCAATGCCGAGCAGCCCGCCCTGCCCGCTGTCCAGCACCTTGGGCAGGCCGGTGATCGTCGCCTCGGTCTTGCCGGCCGCGGAGAGCCGCACGATCGTGCCGCCCTTCTGCGTCACCAGCATCCGGCCGTCGGGCAGCTGCACGAGGCCCCAGGGACGATCGAGCGTGCTGTTGAGCGTCTGCATGGTGGGCGCCCCAGCACCGCCGCCGGGTTGGGTCGGCGCGGCGGTGTCGTCGCCGCCGCCGCTGCCGCCGCCGCCGCACGCCGTGGCCGCCAACGCGACCGCCAATGCCGACATCCATTCCGCCACGCTCATGCCCGTTCTCCTTGTGCTGATCGCGAGGCTTGGCCAGGAGTCCGGCCGCCCGCGCCGGCGTCACGACGCCGTGAAGGCGACGAGTCTAGGCCGACGCCGCGACGGCGTTGCAAGCGTTTGAAATCGGCCCCGCCGATGCCATGCCCCACGCCGGCAATCGCCGTGCGCGCCCGCCCCCGGGCCGGATGGCCCTGCTTGTGCAGGCCCTGCGCTTCCTCTACCCTGACCGCAATCCGGCTCCAGACCCACGTCCAACTCTCCTGAGAGGAGCGAGCCATGTCCCCCAGTCCCTCCCCCGACCCGGAAGGCGCTCCCGCCGGCAGTCCAGGCGGCGCCGCGCTGCCCCGGCATCCCGGCATCGCGGCGATCCGCACCCTGGCGCTGGCCGGTCCGGCCGGCGCCGGCAAGACCTCGCTGGCGGAGGCCCTGCTGCTGAAGGCCGGCGCCATCAAGACCGCCGGCAGCATCGAGAAAGGCAGCACGGTCAGCGACCACGATCCGCTCGAGAAACGGATGCTGCACTCGCTGCAGGTCTCGCAGATGCACATCGCGCACGAGGGCCTGCGCATCCACCTGCTCGACACGCCCGGCGCGCCCGATTTCATCGGGCAGGCGCTGCCGGCGCTGGAAGCGGTCGAATCGGTCGCCGTCGTCGTCAACGCGCAGAACGGCCTCGAGCTGATGGTGCGCCGGATGATGGACGCGGCGGCGGGACGCGGCCTGACGCGCCTGATCGTGGTCAACCGGATCGATGCGCCGGGCGTCGATGCCCAGGCCCTGCTCGCCCAGCTGCAGGACGCCTTCGGCCGCGAATGCCTGCCGCTGAACCTGCCCGCCGCGGGCGGCGCGCGCGTGCAGGACTGCTTCTTCGGCTGCAGCGGCGAGAGCGATTTCGGCTCGGTCGAGGCAGCCCACCGGGCGCTGGTGGAGCAGGTGGTCGAGGTCGATCCGGACTTCGTCGACCGCTACCTCAACGACGGCGACGTGCCCGCCACCGAGCTGCACGCCCCGTTGGAGCAGGCCTTCCGCGAGGGGCACCTGATCCCCGTGTGCTTCGTGTCCGCGCGCACCGGGGCGGGCGTCGCGGAGCTGCTCGACGTGATCGAGAAGCTGCTGCCCAACCCCTACGAGGCCAACCCGCCGCAGTTCATGCGGCGCGAAGGCGACGAGGCGGAGCCGCTGATCGTCGCGATGGATCCGGCGCAGCACGTGGTCGCGCACGTCTTCAAGATCCAGTCCGATCCCTACCTCGGCAAGCTCGCGATGCTGCGCATCCATCAGGGCACGCTCAAGAAGAACGCCCAGCTCTTCGTCGGCCATGCGCGCAAGGCGGTGCGGGTCGCCCACCTGTTCATGCTGCAGGGCAAGGAACACGTGGAGATCGAGCAGGCGCTGCCCGGCGACCTGTGCGCGCTGGCCAAGATCGACGAGCTGCACTACGACGCGGTGCTGCACGACGCGCAGGAGGACGAGCACCTGCACCTGGCGCCGATCGCGCTGCCGACGCCGGTGCACGGCGTGGCGATCCGGCCCAGCCGGCACGGCGACGAGCAGCGCCTGTGGGAGGTGCTGACGCGCCTGGTCGAGGAAGACCCCTGCCTGCGCCTGGAACGCGGCGGCAGCCAGGAGGAAGGCCTCGGCCCGCAGGGCGGCGAGACGCTGGTCTACGGGCTCGGCGAACTGCACCTGCGGGTGCTGCTCGATCGGCTCAAGGAGTCCTACAAGTTCGACGTCCAGACCCAGCCGCCGCGGATCGCCTACCGCGAGACGATCTCGGCGACAGCCGAGGGCCATTACCGCCACAAGAAGCAGACCGGCGGCGCGGGGCAGTTCGGCGAGGTGTGGCTGCGCATCGAGCCGCTGGCGCGCGGCGCGGGCTTCGAGTTCCGCGACGAGGTCAAGGGCGGCACCATCCCCGGCCAGTTCATGCCGGCCGTCGAGAAGGGCGTGCGGCAGGCGCTGGCGCAGGGCGTCGTGGCCGGGTACCCGGTCGTCGACCTGCGGGTGACGGTCTTCGACGGGAAGCACCATTCGGTGGACTCCAAGGAAGTCGCCTTCATCACGGCGGGCAAGCGGGCGCTGATCGCGGCGGTGCGCGAGGCCCGGCCGGTGGTGCTGGAGCCGATCGTGCAGGTCGAGATCAGCGCGCCGGAAAGCGCCACCGGCGACATCACCGGCGACCTGGCGGCGCGGCGCGGCCAGGTGCTCGGGACGCGGGGCAGCGTGCCGGGGCAGATCGGCGTCGACGGGCTGGTGCCGCTGGCGGAGTTGAGCGCCTACCAGAACCGCCTCAACGCGATGACCAGCGGCCAGGGGCGCTACACGATGGTGCTGTCCCACTACGAGGCGGTGCCCCCCAATACGCAGGCGCAACTGGCGGCCGGCTACCACCTGAAGGAGGAGGAATAGCCACCCGCGGTGGTTCGAGTCCCCCCGCCGTAGCGCTACCACGCCGATGGGCACGGTGCGAGCCCCGGGGGCGGGGCCGGCCGTTTGTGAACGAAGCTTTATCATCGGGGGATGTGTTCCGCCCACCGAGACGTCGCGCAGATCCGCCTGGACAACGCGATGCGCTTGTTCGACGAGTTTGTTGCCGCGACGATCAAACATCCCGATGCCGCCGCCTTGCGCGGCCTTGAGCGCCGCTTCGCCGAGCGCTTGCAGATCCAGCCCAGCTACTGGAGCCAGATCAAGAGCCGTTCGCGGCAGATCGGGGAACGCCTGGCCCGGCAGTTCGAACAGCTGACCCACAAGCCCAACGGCTGGATGGACCAGGAGCACGGTCCGCTCGGCAGCGCCGCACCGGCGGTCGGCGGTACCTCGCAGGGCAACACGGCTTTATCAAGCGCAAGCCGGCCGGCCTCCGCGGACAGCTCCTCCAGCATGCCGCAGGACGACGATGAGCGTTTCATCGTCGGCCTGGTGCTCACCTACTACCGTCGGCATCCGCAACGGGCGCGCACGCGCCTGCTGGACCTCCTGGGCGAGGTGCTCACGCCGCCCGCGCCGAACGCGCCCCCGGTGCTAGCCCCCAAGACTGCAGCGCCTGCAGCCTCCGACGTCGACGACTGGCACAAGCTGCAGCGGAGCATCGCGCCGCTGAAGAGCAAGAAGCGCTGACGCGCTTCCGCCGCACTTCCCGCTCCCCCGCTCCCGCCCCCTGACCACGCCACGCCGATCCGGCCGGCGGCGGCCTGCGCGCGTCCCGTCGCCCTGGGACAACGCCCGGGCAAAATCACTTGCGCTTGATAATCAGATGTTTATCATCTGCGCAACTTTTGAGCCCCCGCCGCAACGGCCGCGCAGTCAGGCGCCGTCCCGGGACCGAGGCGCTCATGCCGTTCGACCCCTTTTCCGTCCGTCCGTCCGTCTATCTGAAGGAGGCTGCCATGGCCCAGTTCACCACTCCCCGTCCGCGTCTCGCCATCACACCGCGCAAGCCGCGCAATCCCTTCGTGGCCCTCAGCCACGGTCGTTCCGCGGGCCGTCACGGCCCCTCCGCCGGCGGTCGCCGCCAGCAGGAACAGCAGGCCCTGAAGCGGGCGCTTCAGCGGCACGACGACCCCAGTCCTTGAACGGGCCGCCTCCGACGGAACGGGATGTCCTCCCGGTCCGGCGCAGGCCGCCCAGGGAGACAAGAAATGCAAGAGATCACCTTGATGCCGGGCCGCATGCATGGCCTGGTCCGCCAGCAGAGCCTCCGCGGCTGGCTGGCGATCCTGCTGCTCAGCGCCGGCGGGCGCCTGATCAGCTGGGCGTGGCATGTCGCGCCGGCGGCAGGTCGGGAAGCACCGGCCGCCGGGCTGGAGTTCCATGCCGACGCCGACGGCGCCGGCCGGATCTACGTCGACGGCCAACTGCAGGGCACCCTCGCGGGTGTGCAACGGCTGTGATGCCGGTCTGGCTCGCGGTCGCCGTGGCCGCGCTGGGGATCAAGCTCGCGGGCGCCGAGCCGATATACGATGAACAACGTTCACCGTGCATCGCCGCCCACGCGTCGACCCCCCTTCATGACCCAGAGCGCTCCGCCCGCTGCGTCTGCCCCATCCGGGAACGGGCCGGGCAGTCTGCAGACGTCGTTTCAGCCGCTGACCCGGCCCTTGCCGGATCTGGCGGCCTGGACGGCCCGCTTCCGCGACATGGAGATTCCGGTGCTGGCCAGCACGGCCGAGCAGCTGGAGCTCTGGCGCGCGAATGAGGACGCGGTCGACGCGCACCTGCTCGGCGAGTTCCTGAGCAAGGATCCGCTGATGACGCTCAAGCTGCTGGCGCATGCCGCCTCGCAGCGCTCCAGCCGGCTGCTGACCGACACCGAGACGGTCACGGCCGCGCTGGTGCTGATGGGCATCACCCCCTTCTTCAAGGCCTTCGGCGTACAGCCGACGGTCGAGCAGCGGCTGGCGGACCGGCCGGACGCGCTGGCCGGCGTGCAGCGGGTGCTGCATCGCGCCGAGCGCGCCGCCCGCTTCGCGCTGGGCTTCGCCGCGCACCGCGCGGATCCGGACGCGGCCGTCATCCACAGTGCCGCGCTGTTGCACGACTTCTCCGAAATGCTGCTGTGGTGCGAGGCGCCCGATCTGGCACTCGAGATCCAGCGCCGTCAGGAGGCCGATCCGGCGCTGCGCAGCGTCGCGGCGCAGCGCGCGGTGCTCAACGTGGAGCTCGGCGACCTGGAACAGGCGCTGATGCGCACCTGGCACCTGCCGGAACTGCTCGCCCACATCGTCGACGACAAGAAGGTCCACGACCCGCAGGTCCGCAGCGTGATGCTGGCGGTCCGCCTGGCGCGACACACCGCGCAGAGCTGGGAGAATCCGGCCGTGCCGGACGACCTCATCGAGATCGGCGAGCTGATGAGCCTTTCTCCGGCCCACACGCTGAAGCTGGTCCACGAGGTCGACGGCGTCGTCTGACGCGCGCGCGGCGTTACGCTGTCCGCTTCACACGACGCGGACACCGCGAGGAGACAGCATGGCCGGCCCCGATCAAGCGTTCTGGCAACAGCGGTTCGAGACCGGTCAGACCGGCTGGGACCGCGGCGCGCCGCATCCGCAGCTGGCGGTCTGGTTGAGCGAAGGCCTGCTCGGCAAGGGCCAGCGCATCGGGGTGCCGGGCTGCGGTCGAGGCCACGAGTTGGCTGTCCTGGCCCAGGCGGGACTTGACGTGACCGGGCTCGACTACACGCCGGCGGCCGTCGAGAGCGCCCGCGCCCAGCTCAGGGACGCGCATCTGCCCGGACGGGTCGAGCAGGCGGACGTGCTGGCCTGGCGTCCGGACCAGCCGCTCGACCTGGTCTATGAGCAGACCTGTCTCTGCGCGCTGCACCCCGATCAATGGACCACCTACGCCGAGCAGTTGCAGCGCTGGCTCAAGCCCGGCGGGCGGCTGCTGGCGCTGTTCATGCAGGCCCGGCGCGAAGAGTCCGAGCACGGCCAGGTGATCGGCCCGCCGTACCACTGCGACATCAACGCGGTGCGCGCGCTGTTCCCGCTCGCCCTTTGGAAGTGGCCTGCGCCGCCCTACCCGCAACGTCCCCACGAACGGGGATGGTTCGAATTGGCGGTGGTGCTGGAACGCCGCTGAAGGCCTCTGTCAGACCGGCAGCGCCGTGGTGTTCTTCAAACGGTCCAGGACGAAACTCGTCTTGCAGTCCTGCACGCTGGGGTGGCGCAGCAGCGTGTCGCTGATGAAGCGGGCGTAGTGGCTCATGTCTTCGACGAGCACGCGCAGCAGGTAGTCCATCTCCCCCGTCAGGGCGGCGCATTCCACCACTTCGGGCCAGGTCTGGACCGCCGCGCGGAACAGGTCCATCGGCGTGCGCTTGTGGCTCTCGGTGTGCTTCTCGAGCCGGACATTGATGTAGGCCGTGAGCCCGAGTCCCACGCGCTCAGGATTGACCAAGGCCACATAGGCGGTGATCACGCCGCCTTCCTCCAGCCGCCGGACGCGCCGCAGCACCGCGGACGACGACAGGTTGACCTGTGCCGCCAACGCGTCGTAGGTCATGCGGCCATCGGCCTGAAGGGCGTGGAGGATGCGTCGGTCGATCGCATCAAGCTCGATCTGCTTGTCCATGTCGGGATTCTTGCAGGATTCCTGCGCGCCGCCCGTTGGGGGCGACGTGGATCGCAGAATTCCTGCGCCTCCCACCTTCTACAGTGACGCCATCGCATTCCTGACCAGATCCCCTTGACCGGGTATCGGAGACCAACATGGCATTCACCCCCTGGGACAACCCGATGGGCACCGACGGTTTCGAATTCATCGAATTCGCCGCGCCCGATCCCGCCGCGCTCGGCGCGCTGTTCACCTCGATGGGCTTCGTCGCCGTCGCGCGCCATCGCCACAAGAACGTGACGCTGTATCGCCAGGGCGACGTCAACTTCATCATCAACGCCGAGCAGGATGCCTTCGCGCAACGCTTCGCGCGCCTGCACGGCCCGTCGATCTGCGCGATCGCGTTCCGCGTCAAGGACGCTGCCTTCGCCTATCGCCGCGCGCTGGAGCTGGGCGCCTGGGGCTTCGACAACAAGGCCGGCCCCATGGAGCTGAACATCCCGGCGATCAAGGGCATCGGCGACTCGCTGATCTACTTCGTCGACCGCTGGCAAGGCAAGAACGGCGCGGCCGCCGGCGAGATCGGCAACATCAGCATCTACGACGTGGACTTCGTGCCGCTGCTCGACGCCGAAGGCAAGCCGGTGCAATCGACGCCCAAGGGCCATGGCCTGACCTACATCGACCATCTGACCCACAACGTCTTCCGTGGCCGCATGAAGGAATGGGCGGAGTTCTATGAGCGGCTGTTCAACTTCCGCGAGGTCCGCTACTTCGACATCGAAGGCAAGCTGACCGGCTTGAAATCCAAGGCGATGACCAGCCCCTGCGGCAAGATCCGTATCCCGATCAACGAGAGCAGCGACGACAAGAGCCAGATCGCCGAGTACCTGGACCTGTACCACGGCGAAGGCATCCAGCACGTGGCGCTGGGCACCGACGACATCTACGCCAGCATCGAAGGCATGCGCGGGACCGGCGTGGTCTTCCAGGACACGATCGAGACCTACTACGACCTGATCGCGAAACGCCTGCCCGAGCACAACGAGAACCTCGACGAGCTGCGCCGACTGCGCATCCTGATCGACGGCGCCGCGCACCAGGGCGCACCGCACGAGCTGCTGCTGCAGATCTTCACCAAGGAAGTGATCGGCCCGATCTTCTTCGAGATCATCCAGCGCAAGGGCAATGAGGGCTTCGGCGAAGGCAACTTCAAGGCGCTGTTCGAGAGCATCGAGCTCGACCAGATCCGCCGCGGCGTGTTGAAGGCCGACGCCTGATCACCGCCTGACTCAACCCGCCCGGCTCCTCTTTTCGGGGGAGCCCTGGGCGGGCTCATCCAGCAGCAGCATCGCCCGTTCGAAGGCCTGGGGCTCGAACACCAGCTGCAGATGTCCCCGCGCCGGGAGGTGCAGGACGCGGGCTCCCGGCAGGATCGCCGTTTCCGCCGGGAACACGATCTGGTCGCAGTGCCCATAGAGGCAATCGAAATGGCTGGCGAACGGCGCCGGCTCATCACGCGCCATCTGGTTCAGCCATTCCGAATCGCCGCGCATCTGACGGGCGTTTTCGGTGGTGCCAAGCTTTGCCAGCAGGGTGCCGTGATGCGGCGTGCCCAGCGTCAGGATGCGATGGATCCGATCGAAGGCGTGACCCTGGCTGCGCCACCAGGCGCGGGCGCTCAAGCCCCCCATGCTGTGGGCGACGATCAGCGGGGCCTGACCGGTGCGCTCCTGCAGCGCGCGCATCGCGGCGTCGATCTGTGGCGCGTAGCGGTCGATCGAGCCGAATGCCGGCTCCTGCGTGACGGCGATGAAGGGGATGCCTCGCGCGCGCAAGGCCTTCATCCAGCCGTTCCACAACCCACGGTTGCAGCTGTAGCCATGCAGGAACACGATGCCGCGCCGACCTTTCGCCTGCGTGTCGTCGGGCAGGAAATCGGGCTCCCGGTGCTCCGCCCAGGGCTGCTGCCAGCTGAACACCTTCGTCACCACGACGACCTCTCGCCACCAGGCCTCCAGCAGGTCGCCGAGCGGGGCGGTGGGCAGTCCCGGTGCCGGCGGGACGACGCGCAAGACGAGGAAGTGCGGCAGCATCGTCAGCGGCGGGCCGAGCACGAACACCGCCAGCACGGCGAGGCCGACCCCGACACTCCAGTGGCCGCCCGCCCACAAGGCCAGCAGTGGGCCGACGATCCAGCGAAACAGGGAAGTGAGGCGCTGCAGCCTGCCGTTCATCCGGGCTCCAAGGCAAAGCGTCGAGTGTAGGGGCCGGCTCAAGATCGCCCCCGCTTCGGAAACTACCGACTGCCCGCGTGCCGCGCCTCGGGACGCCCGCCTTGTCCCTCACGTGACGAGTCGGCCTAGGGCATCCCCGCTACGACGAGACCGTGCCAGCAGCCAGCATCGGCAGTTCCTCCGGGGCTCGCCCCTCCCACACATCAAGAACGCGACGAGGAGACATGACTGCAACGCACACCGACAAGCCCTGGCTGAAGAACTATCCGCCGGGCGTCCCCGCTGAGATCCCCGTCGACGTCTATCCCTCGCTGGTCGCCTTGCTGGAAGAGGCATTCCGCAAGCACGCGCGGCGCGATGCAGCCGCTTGCATGGACCAACGCCTGAGCTTCGCGCAGGTGGACGAACTCTCGACCGCGCTTGGCGCCTGGCTGCAGCAGCGCGGCTTGGCGCGCGGCGCACGCGTCGCCATCATGATGCCGAACGTCCTGCAGTACATGGTGACGATCGCCGCCATCCTGCGCGCCGGGTATGTGGTCGTGAACGTCAATCCGCTGTACACGCCTCGCGAGCTCGAGCATCAGCTGAAAGATTCCGGCGCCGAAGCGATCATCGTGCTGGAGAACTTCGCCAAGACCTTGTCGGAGGTCATCGACCGGACGCAGGTCAAACACGTGGTACTCACCGGGTTGGGCGACATGCTGGGCTGGTGGCGGCGGCCGCTGATCAACTTCGTCATCCGACATGTGAAGAAGATGGTGCCAGAGTTCCGGCTGCCGCTCACGGGCGGCCGCACGGTCACGCGCTTCAACAAGGCACTGGCGGATGGGGCCGGCATGTCACTCAAGCCGGTGCAGATCGGCGCGGAGGATCCAGCCTTCCTGCAGTACACCGGTGGCACCACTGGGCTATCCAAAGGCGCCACGCTGCTGCATCGCAATGTCGTCGCCAACATCCTGCAGAGCGAGGCATGGTTCGCGCCGATGCTCAACAAGCTTGGCGACAAGCCCCTGACCATTGTCTGTGCGCTGCCGCTGTATCACATTTTCGCGCTGACGGCCTGCTACATGCTGGGCGCTCGCATGGGGATCATGAATCTGCTGATCCCCAACCCGCGCGACATTCCGGGCCTGATCGCCACGCTGCGCAACTACCGGGTGAACATGTTCCCGGCAGTCAACACGCTGTTCAATGCGTTGGCGAATGACCCCGCATTCGCCAAGCTCGACTTCAGCGAGTTGGTGATTTCGAACGGAGGGGGCATGGCCGTTCAGCAAGCCACGGCAGAGAAGTGGGCGCGCATCACGGGCTGCCCCGTGGTCGAGGGTTATGGGCTCTCGGAAACCTCGCCGGTCGCCACGGTCAATCGGCTGGATCTGTCGCAGTTCAACGGGTCGATCGGCCTTCCGGTGCCGAACACGGAGATCGCCATCCGCGACGACGACGGCAATGACGTACCGCTCGGACAGCGCGGTGAAATCTGCATCCGCGGGCCGCAGGTGATGGCTGGCTACTGGAATCGTCCGGAAGACACTGCACAAGCCATCGGCCCGGACGGCTTCTTCAAGACTGGCGACATCGGCGTCATGGACGCCGAGGGCTTCACGCGCATTGTCGATCGCAAGAAGGACATGATCCTGGTCAGCGGCTTCAACGTTTATCCGACCGAGATCGAGCAGGTTGTGAATTTGCATCCCGGGGTGCTTGAATGCGCGGCGATCGGGGTGCCGGATCAGCATTCAGGTGAAGCGGTAAAACTCTTCGTGATCAAGAAGGATCCGGCGCTGGCCGAGGAGGATCTTTCCGCCTATTGCCATAAGCAATTAACCGGCTACAAGCGTCCTAAATACATCGAGTTCAGGGATGAGTTGCCGAAGACGAATGTTGGCAAGATCCTGAGGCGCGAGCTGCGCCAATGACGGGGCAGTGCTGAAACGATTCTTGCGACGATGAGCCATCCTCCCCTCCCGGATAACATCACGGTACTCGAGCGAGGATGGCTTTCATCCAACAATATCCTTCTGCATGGCTCCACGGCGGCTGAGGGTGCTGTACTGGTCGACACGGGCTATTCCACCCATCGCGAGCAGACACTGGCATTACTCGCTGGCGCACTCAGACCGAAAGAGGCGATCCGACTCATTGCCAACACCCATCTGCATTCCGACCACTGCGGTGGAAACGCCGCTGTTTCACAGGAATATCGCTGCGCCATTCTGATACCGCCCGGCGAATTCTCCGCGGTCGAGCGCTGGGACGAGCCGGCACTGTCTTATCGCGCGACCGGGCAACGGTGCGAGCGTTTCAATCCCACGGGCAAACTGATTCCGGGGGATACGCTACGGCAGGGAGAGCTTGAATGGCAAATTCATGCGGCACCCGGACACGACCCTCATTCCGTGATCCTCTTCGAACCCGCAGGTCGAACGCTCATCTCAGCTGACGCGCTCTGGGAGCGTGGCTTCGGCATCGTCTTTCCGGAACTTGACGGCGACGACGCATTCGCGGACGTCGGGGCAACGCTCGACATCATCGAAAGTCTCGACCCGCAACTCATCATTCCTGGCCATGGCTCGCCATTTCGAGATCTGCGTGGGGCATTGATCGCTGCACGAGAAAGACTGGAGTACTTCCAGCGTGAACCCGCACGACACGCCGTTCATGCGGCCAAGGCGCTAACGGTCTTCCACATGCTCGAAACGCAAGAGAGTTCGATCGATGATTTGATGACGTGGCTCAGTGAGACCCCCATTCTTATCAGCACGTGGGCGCGCCTTGCCGATGAGAAGCCACTTCTTGAATGGATGGTCCAATTGGTACAAGCATTGGTACGAGCGGGTGCCCTGCGCCAGACGTCGACGACGATATTCGCCTGTTGAAGCCCGCTCATTGAATCCGGAGCCGCAAAAGACAAAACCCCTCGATCATTGCTGATCGAGGGGTTTGGCGGTGTATTAGCCTGACGATGACCTACTTTCACACGGGAATCCGCACTATCATCGGCGCTGAGTCGTTTCACGGTCCTGTTC